>NZ_JBHTAF010000001.1:0-1766518 GCF_042663485.1 Saliphagus sp. GCM10025334
GCTCCCAGCACTCCGGCCAGTTCTCCTCGAACTCCTCGTAAATCCCCGGATCACTCACGTTCGCTTGCTCGACGAACGACGACGGCGGCTCGTACGTCTCCCCCTCGGCTAACCGTGCCTCGAGTTCGGTTCCCTCCTCAGTATCTGGTTCCTCGGCCATGACTAGTGCAAACATCGGGCATGAGCGGGATAAACGTTATCCTCGTCGCCGTTTCTCGTGGCGATTTTGGGTCGTCGGCGCGACGAGAGCGATTCCCCGCTCGGCGCGGCAGTTCTCGAGCAAGCGTATGTCTCCGATTCCGGCGGCGGAGTCCGGCGCAGCAAAAGAAGTGCGTCGGCGATCAGTACGTGGAGTCAGGTCCGTGGAAAGCGACCGATGAAAGGAATTCAGATCCGCTCGCCCGCCACAAACGCGAACGCGAGCGCAGCGAGTCCGAGGACGACGGCCGCTAGGCCCACTGGGGTCGCACCCGACATCGCCACCGTTCCACCGGCGACGACGCCGGCGCTGCCGCCACCGACGGCTACGATCCGAACGAGGTCGGCGTTCTCGGTCGGTTTCGATTCCTCGGACTGCACATCGAGGTCGTCGACCGCCAACGCGAGTGTCTCGAGGCGGTCGGCCTGGACCGACTGCTGGTTTTCGATGGCCTCGAATCGGTCCAACTGGCCCTCTCGTTCGTCGGCCAGTGCGTCGATCTGTTCGGTCACCGTGGCTCCCGAATCGACCGAGGATTCGACGTCCGCGAGGCGGTCTGCGAGTGCGGACGTTCCTTCCTCGAGCGACGACTCGATCGATTCGACGCGCTCGAGTGCCGCCACCGCGCGTTCGTCGGTTGACTCGATCCGATCGTCGCGCTCGGACGCGTCCGCCTCGAGCGCGGAGACTGCGTCGTCGAGACTCGATACGTCGTTCTCGAGGGCGGTAACAGCGTTTCGGGTCGTCTCGAGGTCGTCGGATTGAGACTCGAGTGCTGCCGCCTGATCCTCGAGAACGACTTCCATCTCGCGAACGGTGACCACCTGTTCGTCGACTTCCGCCTCGACGTCGTGAATCGCCGTCCCGTGGTCCTCCAGTGTGGTCTCGACAGCGTCGACCCTCTGGGTGACGTGCTCGATGTCCAACGAGACCGACTCAACTGCCGCGGTGGCGGTGTCGACGTCCCGGACCGCCTCGTCGAGGTCCGATCGGACGGCCTCGATCGCGTCGTCCGAGGGGACCGTCTCTTCGAGCGCTGAGAGGTCATCCTCGAGGGACGATACGCTGTCGGCGAGTTCGTCGCGGACCTGGGCCGCGTCCGAGAACCGCTCGTCGGTGTCGGACTTGAGCACCGAGAGGTCCGCCTCGAGTTCGTCCGCGGTCTCGGTGATCGATTCGACGGTTTGCTCGAGTCGACGAACCGCTTCCAGCGTCGATTCCACGTCGTCCTCGACGGCCGTCAGCGACGTCTGCGTCGCGCGAGCGTCAAGCGCTGATTCGACGGATTCGAGGTCGTCGGCGAGCGCCTGGACCGCCGAACTGGTCGACTCCACCGCTTCGGTCGTCGACTCGAGGTCACCTGTAACGTCCTCGAGGCGGGTCTCGAGCGTATCAACGTCCTCGGTCGTCGCACTGGCGTCGGAGACGTCCTCGAGGTCGTCGGCGAGCGACTCGACGTCGGTCGTGATCGCCTCGACAGTCTCATCGATCCCCGAGATCGACGAGTCCATCGCCGAAACCGTCGACTCGAGGGCCTCGAGGTCGCCGATCACTGTATCGATCTCGTCGTTTCTCGAGCCCAGGCGCTCGAACAGTTGCGTGATGGCGTCGTCACTTCGAGCGCGCTCGGTCTGGCTGGCCGCGTCGTCGAACGAGAGCGTGGTATCGGTATCGGTATCAGCACCGGACGACGCGCTCGCACCTCCTCCCGCCTCCGCATCAGGCAAGGGCGACGAGGCGTCGACTGCCGCGTTCGACTGGCCGGAGTGGTGGCCGTGACCCCAGAGGACCCCCTCGTACGCGACGACGCCGTCTCTGGCGGCCTCGAGTGCACCTCGGACCGGGCTCTCGGCAGGGTTCTCGGCGAGGCGAACGCCGCGAATCGAGAACGGGAGCGACGCGGCGTCGAACCGGCCGCCGAGGAGGAACTCGATTCCAACGACCGCCTCGTCCCCGGCGACCGCGACGGGAACGCTGAGTCCTCGCTGGAAGTCGGCGTCGCCCGCACGAGCGCGTATCAGGGCGATCAGGTCGGCCACAAGTTCGTCGTGAGCCCGTGCGAGGGCGCTCTCGACGTCGCCGGTCGCCGCACTCGGATCGAGCGTGAAGCCCTCGAGGATCGCCGCTATCTGGTCGGGAGCGTGATCGGTCTGGGCGGCGGCGCGCTCGACGAGCCAGTCGCTCCCCCGTGCGAGCGAGCAGGTGAGCACCGGGACGCCGTAGTACGACAGGCCGACGCTCGTCGTCTGAGACTCGATGCAGACACCCAGCCCCGTGTAGTTGTCCTCGCCGAGTTGATCGTAGACGACGGCGAAGCCCTTGCCGATCGGCGTCGCCTCGTCGACGCACTCGGCGACGGCGGCCGCGACCGTCTCTCGCACCTCGGCCGCGGTTCCGTCGGTCTCGACGAGCGTTCCCGGCGTTGTGTACCAGCACTCCGTCGCGTCCGATCCATCCAAGACGGCGGCCACGAGCGTCTCGAGAGCGCGGCCGCACCACTCGTGCTCGAGCGTTCCGTTCGTGAACAACGGGACCGTTTCGTCGCCGTTCGCTCGGGCGGCTGAACGGGCCGCCCTCCCGACGAGGTACGTCGTTCCGTCGTGTTCGAACGACAGTTTCGATTGTTCTTCCTCCGGTACGTCTGCGCCGTCCACGCCGTCTTCGAGCGGGAACACCGCAGCCGGTTGACTCGTGACGACCGTCTCCGAGCCGTCGTCTCTCGCCGACCGGAGGGCCCCCGTTCCGATATCGAGACCGATAGCCATGCGACCGGATGACGGGGTGGCCTCTTTGCCTTTTGGCTCAAAATACCAGAATTGAAAATCAGCGCGTCGCGAAACGCGGATCGGCCGTCGCTCGCTGTCGTCCGATCAGAGGGGCTCGAGACCGTTTTCGGCCCGCAAGACGTCGATGTACTCCCGGAACCCGGTCTCGAGGTCGTACTCGGGGTCGTACCCCAGGTCGTCCTTCGCGGCAGTCATGTCGAGTTTCTGCGTCCACGGGAGCTCGCCCTCGTCGGACACCTCGAGGTCGGCGTCGGGGACGATGGATTCGACCGTCTCGGCGGCCTCGCGGATGGTCGCCACGGTCCCGCGAACGTTGTAGACGCGACGAGAGAGGCGCTCGTCGGGGGCGAACGTCGCCTTGCGGAACGCCTGGGCGATGTCGCGGACGTACTGCCAGTCGATTACCTGGTCGCCATACTCCACGCTGAACGGCTCGCCGAGGGCGGGCTTCTCGATGATGTTCGCCAGGAACGCGGAGCCCCCGGTCTCGCGGTAGGGGCCGTACGCGACGGTCGGGCGGAGCGCGACGTGGGAGACGCCGTGGTCCTCGTAGTACACTCGCGCCTGGTGTTCGTTGTACTCCTTGGTCGCCCCGTAGAGCGTGTCGGGGTAGACGAGGTCGTCCTCGGTGACCCAGCCGTCGTTTTCCGTGTAGTTCGTCGGCGGCGCGAACACCGCGGCCGAGGACGCCCAGGCGACGCGCTCGACCTGGTCGTCGAGGATTCGAGCGGCTTCGAAGACGTTGTTCGTCCCCTCGATGTTGACGGTCATCGCCGCGCGGGGGTTCTCGCGCGCGGTAGTCGTCAGCAGCGCTGCGAGGTGGACGATGTGCGTCGCGCCGGTCTCGCGAACGGCGCCGATGACGTCGGTCACCTCGGAGACGTCCCCGCGGCGGATGTCGACGTCGTCGGCGACGCCGAGTTTCTCGAGGATCCGCGGATCGGTCGAGAGGTCGAACGCGACGACGTCGTGACCCGCTTCGACCAGGTCCTCGACGACGTACGAACCGATGAATCCCGTGCCACCCGTGACGAGTACTGTGTCCGCAGACATTATCACGAATCTCCATCGTAGACGGCAAAAGCGTTCTGACATGGCGCCGTGGCTCGAGGCCGTGTTGCGAACACCCGAGAGTCGACGTACTGACCTGGATTGGACGAAAGAACCTCGAGATCTGGGGGACGGTTACGAACTGGCGACTCGAGTCGACTCGCCGAGGCGCACGTCGTCGCCGACCGAGAGGGTGGTTTCCCACTGGTCGTTGGGGACCCTCGTGTTGACCATAAGTCGGAAGTAGTGGTCGAACCAGTCCGACCCGGCCCACGACGGGAGCGTCGCTTCCCGGCGTTCGACGAACGTCCCGCGAAAACCAGGGGTGTCCTCACCCGTGTCCGGATCACGCGTCGGTACGACGCAGCGCTGGCAGGGGTTGATTCCCAGAAGCGTCACGTCGCCGAGTTCGAACGCGACCGCCCGGCCCGGCCGGTCGTACAGGCGATCCTCCCAGAACGCCTCGTCGGCGTTGACCTCGAGGTTCGCCCGCAGACGCCGGCGTATCTCGTCGACGTCGATGCCCTCGTACCAGTCGGCGACGGCCTCGAGCGTCTCCATGCTGATGACCGTCGGCCCGGAGGCGTCGGTGTCGTCCGGGAACCCGCCTTCGTCGTCACAGACGACCTGGACGGGGTAGCCGAAGAAGTCCGTGAGCCACGACTCGAGTGAATCCCGGTCGACGTCGAGGTGGTAGGTTCGCGTCTTTCCGCCTCGTTCGCCGATCGCGACCGTCTTCCGCTCGAGGTCGTACTCCGTGTGCAACCGGTGGACTGCCCGCTCGCGCTTTCCGTTGACGTACGCGTCGGACTCGTCGACGATCGCGTACCGTCGGTCCCACTCGAGCGCTCCGTTTGCACCAATCTGGGCCGCATCCACGGAAACGGGATCGAGTGACTTGATCGGGTAGACGGAGAGCCGCTCGAGGTGTGCCATCAACGAGGAGTAGCGATCAGCGGATAAATAAATTCGCGAAGCTATCGATGCGGCGACTTATTCGTGGAGACCGCCGACCTCGTCGTAGAACGACGACGAGAGCTGGTCGGCCATCTCCTCGTCGGGGTCGATCCGGACGTCGACGACCGTCGGCACCGATGCAGCCTTCGTGTCCGCGATGGCATCCTCGAGGTTCGCGGGGTCGGTGACCTGGACGCCCTCTCCGCCGAGCGCCTCCGCCACACCGACGAAGTCCGTGTCGTGGAAGTGCGCGCCGGGGATGGCGTCGTCCATCTGGCGAACCATGCCCAGCGAGGTGTCGTTGAGGACGACGAACGTCGGCGCGACGTCGCAGTCCACGGCAGTCTCGAGGGCCGTCATCGTCATGGCGAAGCCGCCGTCCCCGGCGACGCAGATGGCGTCCTTCCCGAGGAGGGCACCCGTGACGGCGGCTGGCGCCGCCCACCCCATCGCGCCGACGCCGCCACTCCCGTAGTAGCTTCCCGCCGTCTCGGTCTGGAGGTAGTTCAGGAGCCAGAAGCGGTTGTTTCCGGAGTCCGCAGTGACGACCGTGTCCTCGTCGACGACCGCCTCGATCGCCTTGCACACCCGCTGGGGTTTGATGGGTGTGCTCTCGGCCTCGCACGCGGGCACGTGGAAGTCGTCACGCGCTTCGGCCGCTCGCTCGAGCGCCCAGTCGTTTTCGGCGCCGCGGCCATCGCTCGCCTCGAGCAGCGCAGCGAGCGTTTCGCCGGCATCGCCGATCAGGCCGACGTCGGCCGGATAGACCCAGCCGGCGTTTCGCGAGTCGACGTCCGCGTGGATGATCGTCTGTTCGTCGGGGCGGATGAACGACTCGGCCTGCCAGTTCGTGTCCATCGGGTTCATCCGACAGCCGACGACGACCAGGACGTCCGCCTCGCTGACGACGCGGTTCGCCCCCTCGTGGCCGAACGAGCCGATGACGCCTGCTGCGCGCTCGTGGGTCTCGGGAATCGTCGACTTGCCCAAATAGGAGGTGGCGACGACGGCATCGTAGGCGTCGGCCACAGCCTCGAGTCGGTCGTAGGCGTCGGGCTCGCCGGTTTCATTGCCGCCAGCGCTCGCGTGAACGCCGTTACCGGCCAGGATAACGGGGCGGTCGGCGTTCTCGAGCGCGTCCGCGGCGGCTTCGACGTCGCGGTCCGTCGGTCGGGAATCCCAGTTTCTGACCTGCGTCTCATCGTCCCAGAGACCGGGCGTGACGTCTTCGGGTAGGTCGTCCGTAATCGCCGAGCCGTCGAAGATGACGGCGCATGGGCCGTTCCGACCGGCGGTCGCGTGCTTGAACGCGAGCTGAACCGTGCGGACGGTTTCCGGCGGCGTGCGCGGGAACCACCACTCCTTGGTCACGCCGTCGAGAATCTTCGGCAGCGAGAGGCCGCCGTAGTCGCCCCTGGACTGCTGATAGGGCGCGAGCGTGGAGTAGTCGCCGCGCTCGGAAGCCTCGGTGAGCACGACCATCGGCGAGGAGCCGAGACGGGCCTCCATCTGGCCGATGGCGCCGAGACTGCCGATCCAGGGCCCCTGTCCGGCGAGTACAGCAGGGGAGCCGGTCATCCGGCCGTAGGCTTCGGCCATGACGCTCGCCTCGCGCTCGTCGCGCGGGCGGACGACCGTCACCTCGGTGTCCCGGTGGCCGATCGTCTCGAACACCTCGATGAGGCGCCCCCCAGGATAGCCGAAGACGTACTCGACGTCGAGCGCCTCGAGCGTGTCGACGACGCGGTCGGCGGTCGTCTGCGTGGAGTGCGTGTCGTCCATGGTAGTCGGCTCAGTCGTCCTCCGACGGGAGCGGCGTCTCGGTGACGTGGGCGGTCTCCTCGACGACCATCGTCTCGCTCGCCTCCATGTCGGCGAACGTCGCCGCGTCGGCCTGCACCTCCTGGCCCACATCGGACTCGAACGCGGCGGCCATCGCCGCGCCGTCCGCGAACGTCAGCCGGACGATGCCGTCGTACGCCGACTTCGAGGGATCGATCGGCGTCGACGTGACGTACCGCTCGAGGCCGGGAAGATCAGACGCGAGGTCGGTGTGGTCGCCCAGCCAGCGCTCACAGAACTCCTCGTGACTGAGGTCGTCGTCGCGTACCAGCAAGTTGACGAACGTGATCATGTTCCGTGCGTGGCGTCTTCGGGTTCGACCTTTGCTCTGTCGGTCCGGTCCTCTCACTCGAGCAAGATACATTGTTTCGCCATCGAGTAAATTTGGACTACCTATCTCATTTCGAACATTGGATTTCGGGAGATTACTCTCCAGATAATCGCGACCAGAGAGCGCAAAATCGAGTTACTGAACCGGGTCGTAGAAATGGAGGCATACCGACTGGCAAATCCTTCGGATTTATGTATCAGAGTGGTGGTTTTTCCTAGTATGTCCGAAACCGGGACGCAGCCGCGTCACGTCCGTGAGTCCCTGGCCGATCCGAAGCGCGCCCCGAACGTCCAGTACTACGGCCCGGTGGGCTCGACGACTGTCGAGGAACCGCCCACCCATCGCACCGACGACGACCTGATCTCCGGGCTCCGTGAACTCGCCGCCGTCGACGAGACGACGACCGAGTTCGGCTCCGCGTCGTACGTGAGCGAGTTCCGGTCCAGAAGCGCCGATAGGACGAAAAACGCCGTCGATGACGACTTCGGTGAGACGGATTACGCCGTCATCGACCGGGCGACCGAGGCCGTCGAGAACCGCGCGATGCTCTGTGTCGACCGGCTCGTCGGCACGCACCCGGAGGCGACGTTTTGCTGTCGACTGTACGTCCCGGTCGAGTACGCGCGAATCGCTCACGGGTGGGCGATGCTGTTCGACCCGACCGACGGACGCGACCCGGATTTCGTCACGGTACAGGTTCCGGACGCGTCGGAGACGGCGATCCGAGTCCTCCCGGACGACGGGTTTACCGCCGTCGTCGGCAGCGACTACACCGGCGAAGCGAAGAAATCGTTCCTCCGGCTGTTCATGCACCGGGCGAAACGACTCGGGGGCCTCGGCCTGCACGCCGGCAGCAAGCGCGTTCGCGTGGCTCGAGCGGCCGACGACGACAGTGTCGAACCCGAGAACCACCTCGAACGCGAGGACGGAACCGACGCCGACCCCGACCTCGAGACCGTCGGCCAACTCTTCATGGGGCTCTCAGCGACCGGAAAATCGACGCTCACAGCCCACGGCTGCTGGCTCGAGGCCCCCGAGGAGGCGGTCATGGTTCAGGACGACGTCTGTGCACTCCTCCCCGATGGATCGGTCGCCGGCAGCGAGGGCGGCGGCCTCTACGTGAAGACGCACGGCCTGGACGCCGACGAGCAACCGGGAATACACGCCGCAGTCACCGACGAATCGGCTGCGTTCGAGAACGTCGTCGTCGACGAAGACGGGACGGTCGACTTCGACGACGACCGATACACGAAGAACGGTCGCGCCGTCATCCGGCGCTCGAAACTGCCCAGCGCGAGCGAGGACATCGACCTCGAGGACGTCGATCAGCTCTTTTTCATCACCCGGAACCCGCTGATGCCGCCGGTTGCCAGACTCGACGACGAACAGGCGGCGGTCGCGTTCATGCTGGGCGAATCGATCGAAACGAGCGCCGGCGACCCCGACCGCGCCGGCGAACGCATCCGGGTCGTGGGGACGAATCCGTTCATCATCGGTCCGGAAGGCGAGGAGGGGAACCGGCTGCGAGAGCTGGTCGCCTCGCTCGACCTCGAGTGCTACGTCGTGAACACGGGCACGGTCGGCTACCCCGACGCGAACTCGAGAGACGTCGGTGTAACCGAGTCCGTGACGATCCTGACCGAACTCGCACGAGGGACCGTCGAGTGGACCCGGGACGAGCAACTCGGCCTCGACGTCCCTGCGAACGTGCCCGGGATGGACGTCGAGGCGTTCCGCGTCGCAGACTACGTCGACGATTACGACGGCGAACTCGAGACCCTGCGCGAGGAGCGACGCGAGTACCTCGAGTCGTTCGAACGACTCGACCCGGAGATCGTCGACGCGGTGTACTGACCGCTCAGCGCCTTCCCAAAGTGGTCTCGAGCGAGGAGGACTGACCTCGACTGCCTGATGTGAGGACGGAACTCGAGCGAAGGAGGTGGAGGTGGGCAGCACTTGCCGGTCACAGCTACTGTTATATGCACAGCGTTCTCATCGTGGGCAATGAGCGTCCAGATGCAGAAACCAACGACGCGGGTATGCGAACGCTGTGGCCGGACGGAACGCTGGGACGACACCCAGTCCGCCTGGCAACACGCACCCGACGTTGAGCGCGGTCACCCCCACTGTATTCACGAGTGGGACATCAACGGGTCGTTCACCCCCTACGAGTAACGCGACCGGTCTGTGCCCGAGGCCCGCCTCGAGGGCCCCACATGCCCCTGGCGAGCATCTAATATGGCTATCAACGAGCGATCGGCAACTCGCCGTGACGCTCAGTTTCTGTGAGATAACACTGGGGGTCGGGTCCGAAGAGGGAATCACTCGAGAGCGCCCGTAATCGAGATCCACCGCGACAGATCGACCGATACTGGCACGTCGAACACCGCCCGGTGAGGTGGTCCTCGCGCGCTCGAAGATCGTCGAGCAACGGATTCGTCTCGTCGTCCCAGATGTTGCCGAACGGTCGGTCGCGAACGTTACCCAGACTGTAAGCCTGCCAGAACTGGGTCAGGTGGACGTTGCCCTCGTAGTCGACGTCCGCGATGCGCTCGCCCGTCGGGTCGCCCCCGTTTCGTACGAGATGGCGGTAGACCGACTCGGCTTTTTCGGGGCCAAAGCGGTCGGCGGCGTACTCGACGAGGAAGGGCGCGTCGACGTAGTTGCCGACTAGCAGAGTCTCGATCTCCTCGCCGCGGTCGTGGTACTCGAGCGTCAGGTCACAGAGTCGCCTGACCGCGTCGCGGGTCGCCTCGAGGCTGAGGTCGATGTCGGTGATGTCGGCGGCGCGGCCGCCGTAATCGAGGTGATAGAAGCAAAAGCGGTCTACCCCCACGTCGGTCAGCAGGTCGACGACGCCCTCGAGGTCGGCGGCGTTCGCCTCGGTAATCGTGTATCGCAGTCCGGTCTTGAGGCCGGCGGACTGACAGGCCTCGATCCCCCGGACGGCGGCATTGAAGGCACCCTCCTTCCCACGGAATGCGTCGTTGCGCTCCGGGAGTCCGTCGACGGAGATGCCGGCGTACTGTAGCCCGGCTGCCTCGAGTCGAGCCGCTTTCTCCGGCGTGATGAGCGTCCCGTTAGTCGAGAGAACGGGCCGGAGGCCGAGGTCCGCAGCGTACGAAACGAGTTCGGGAAGGTCCGGCCTGACGAGTGGTTCCCCGCCGGAAAAGAGCACGACGGGGACGCCGTAGTCGGCCAGCTGCTCGAGGAACCGTCGGGCTTCAGTCGTCGAAAACTCGCCCGCCGCGGGCTCGGTTTCGGCCGCCGCGTAACAGTGTGCGCAGTGGAGATTGCAGCGGCGAGTCGCGTTCCAGACGACGACCGGACGCCGCTGCTTTCCGGTCGTGATCTGGGGCTTGCTCGAGCCATCGGCGGCGTCGTAGCGCATCCCGTCCCCCTCGGCGTCGAGGTCACAGAGGAGCTTGCTGATCGAGATCACGAGTCGTTCACCTGCGGGACTCCGCCGCCTTCTTCGGAAGCGCGAGGTTCGAGAGAAACCTCGCGATCCACCGCCTCGTCCGGCGAGTCGGCTGCGGTGGACAGCGGGCGCGTCGAGTACCGCCCGACCGCCTCGGCCGGGCACACCCAGAGGTCTGCGGCGTACCGGCCGAAGAGCCGCGAGGCGTATTCGACGGCCTCTTCGGCGCTCGTCGCCGAAACGCTACCGACGTGGTGCAGCCGTTCGTCTCGATTCTCCCGAAGGAAGACCTCCCACTGGGGAAGGGGCGTTCCGCGGCGATTCCCCGCCACTCGCTCGCGACGTGCAGGTTCGACCATCGTATTCGTTTGCCGTTGGGTTTTCGGGGGTATATCGCTCGTTGCGAACGTCTTCGGGCGGCGTTCTCAGGTCCCGAGAACGAGAACCGACCCTTTGTAGGCGGCGTCTCCAACGGCGGGTGAGTATCTATGCCAGCGCCACCCGGTCGCCGGTCGATCGACACGTCGAAACGCCCGTTCGTGCTGATCTGGGAGGTGACCCAGGCCTGTGCGCTCGCGTGCACGCACTGTCGGGCCGACGCCCAACCGGAACGCCACCCCGACGAGTTGACGACCGCCGACGGGAAGCGACTGCTCGAGGACGCGAGCGACTTCGGAGAGGGCCAGCTCGTGGTGCTCTCGGGCGGCGACCCGCTGGTCCGTGACGATGTCCCGGAGCTGGTCGAGTACGGAACCGACCTCGGTCTACGGATGACGATTACACCGAGCGGGACCCGATCGGTCACGAGAGACCGCATCGAGGCGCTCTCCGACGCGGGGCTCCGACGGATGGCGCTCAGCCTCGACGGCGCGACCCCCGAGAGCCACGACGCCTTCCGTGGCGAGGCAGGAAGCTTCGGGGAGACGATTCGGGCGATGAAGGACGCCCGTGCGGCCGGCGTTCCCGCCCAGATCAACACGACCGTCTGCCGGCAGACCGTCGACGAACTTCCGGCGATCAGGTCCCTGATCGCCGACCTCGGCGTCGTCATGTGGAGCGTCTTCTTCCTCGTCCCCGTCGGACGCGGGCGAATCCTCGAGCCGATTTCCCCCGAGGAAGCCGACGCGGTCATGTCGTGGCTGGCCGAGGTCAGTGACAGTGAACCGTTCGGGGTCAAGACCACCGAGGCGCCACAGTACCGACGCGTGCGTCTGCAAGAGCGACGGGAATCGGACGACGGGGCCGTGGACGCATCGGGCCTCCGACGTCGAAGCGGAATCGTCGCCGGCGACGGCTTCGCGTTCGTCAGCCACGTCGGCGAGGTCTACCCGTCCGGCTTCCTCCCGGCCTCTGCGGGCAACGTCCGCGAGGAGCCGATTTCGGACATCTATCGCGACTCGGCGCTGTTTCGATCCCTCCGTGATCGAGGTCAACTTCGTGGCAAATGCGGGGCCTGTGAGTTCCGAACGGTCTGTGGAGGGAGTCGCTCTCGAGCCTACGCCTACACCGACGATCCCCTCGAGAGCGACCCGCTGTGTCCGTACGTTCCAGCGGAGTACGACGGCCCGCTGCCGTGGGACGATCCGACGAGTGCTCCCTCGCCACCCTCGAGGCCGGCCGACGTCGATTGAGCGGGTCCGGCGGTCGAACGGTGAGGGAGAAAAGAGGAGGGTCCGAGAGACGGGGAGGTAGAGGGATTCGATGAACAGTAACCACCGAACGTGTTCGTACTGAAGTCCTTCGACCCGCAGTACGACGGGTACCTATGAACGCTTTGAACGAGACGATTCGCGTCGAGATCGACGTACGGACACCGTCGACCTGTCCGGTCGCTGCAGCCTCCGAAACGACCGGCACCCCCGTCGAGACCGTGACGCGGGCATCCGGGCGAAACATGGGGCCGCACGTCGACGAGGAATTTACCATCGCGAGCGACGCTGCCGTCGACCTCGAGACGTACGACGCGGTCGAGGACGCCGACCGAATCTTCGACCTCGACTCGCACGCGGTCTATCGATTCACTCGCTCGGCGACGTCCCCGTGCGTCTGTGATCGCATCGAGGAACTCGGCTGGCCAGTCTCGGACATCAGCGCGGAGAACGGATCGCTGCTAGTCACCTGCTACGTCGACGATCAGACTGGGTTTTCGGAACTCATGTCGGACCTCCAGGACCGGTTCGGAGACGTCCGCGTACGGCGACTGCTTCGCTCTGGGGGCGACGGCGACGGTAACGGACCACTGGTCCTCGAGGTCGATTCCCTGACCGCCCGACAACGGGAAGTGCTCGAGACGGCCCACGAGATGGGGTACTTCGAGTATCCCCGCGAGTCGAACGCCGGGGACGTCGCCGACGCACTCGGGATCACGCGCTCGACGTTCGGCGAACACCTCGCGGCGGCCCAGCGAAAAGTTCTGCAGACGTTAGGCTGAGTCCTCGCCCGAGTTGGTATCCTGAAGCGCCTGCCAGGAGAGCCGCGGGTTTCGCGCCGCGCTCGTCTGATCGATCCGGCCCACGGCGGTTCGGTTGGGCGCGGACTCGAGTTCGTCGTCGCTCGAGGCCGCCGCCTGCTGGAAGGCCTTCGCGAGGGTGTCGAGCGTTTCCTTGCTCTCGACCTCGGTCGGTTCGGTCATCAGCGCCTGCGGGACGATCTCGGGCCACTTCGTCGTCGGCGGGTGGACGCCGAAGTCGAGCATCCGTCTGGCGACGTCGGCCGCGTCCTGGTCGCCCGCGCTGGCGACGAACTCGTGGTGGAAGGGACCGTAGGGAACCTCGTAGTCGATCTGACTGGCGAGGTAATTCGCGTTGAGGACGGCCTTCGCGCTCGCGTCGAGCAGTCCCTCGTCTCCGAGTCGGGCGATGTAGGCGAACGCCTTGACCAGGACGAGCCAGTTGCCCTGGAAGCCGTGGACGTGGCCGATCGAGTGTTCCGGGGTGAACAGTTCGAACTCGCTTCCGTCCTCCTCTGCGCCATCGCCCCCACACTCACGAACGCGAACGCGAGGTTCGGGCAGGAACGGCGCTAACTCGTCGACGACGCCGACCGGCCCGGCCCCCGGACCGCCGCCGCCGTGGGGCGTCGCGAACGTCTTGTGGACGTTGTAGTGCATCACGTCGAAGCCCATGTCCCCCGGGCGCGCCCGCCCGAGGAGCGCGTTGAGGTTCGCGCCGTCGTAGTACAGGAGACCGCCCACGTCGTGAACCATCTCGGCGATTTCGGTGATGTCACGTTCGAACAACCCGAGGGTATTCGGGTTCGTCAGCATGAGCGCCGCCGTTCGCTCGGAGAGGGCCGCCTCAAGGGCCTCCAGGTCGACGCGACCGCCGTCGTCGCTCGGGAGCGTGACGACGTCGTACCCGCCCAGGGCCGCGGTCGCGAAGTTCGTTCCGTGGGCGCTCTCGGGAACGATCACCTCGTCTCGCTGGTCGTCCCCGTTGTGCTCGTGATAGGCGCTGGCGACCCGAATGCCGACGAACTCGCCCGCGGCGCCGGCCGGCGGTTGGAGCGTCACGGCGTCCATCCCGCCGATTCGCGCGAGGTAATCTTGTAGCCGGTAGAGCAACTCGAGGGTCCCCTGGATCGACCCTGCAGAGCGGTCGGGGTGGACCGCTGCAGTGTCGAGGGCGGCGACGTCCTCGGTGAACTTCGGGTTGTACTTCATCGTACACGACCCCAGCGGGTACGGCCCGCTGTCGATCCCGTAGATCATCTGGGAGAGGCGTGTGTAGTGACGGGCGAGTTCCGGTTCGGAGAGTTCCGGGAGCTCGAGGGAATCGCGCGTCAGGTCGTTCGGGAGCGGCGAGTCACTACCGACGTCGACGCGAGTGCTGTCTTTCTCCGACAGAAGCGGTTCGTAGTGACCGTTGCTGACGTATCTTGCCTGATCGTACCGTCGGCCCTGTCTCTCTCCCTGTTCGAGCTCTCGTTTCCGTCCCTGATCGCTCATCGAAGCACCTCCTCGAACGTGTCGACGAACGCGTCGATCTCTTCGTCCGAGACGCCCGCGACACAGACCTGCAGTTCGTGTTCGCCGACGACGTGCACCGCGAAGCCCCGCTCCTCGAGGTCGTCCGCGATCACCTGGGCGGGCTGATCGACGTGTGCGACGAACTCGCGAATGTGGTGGCGGTCGTGGACAGGCGCGGTCGCGCCGACGAGGTCGTCGATGCGTGCGGCGAGGTCCTCGGCTCGAGTCACGTCCCGTTTCGCGAGGTCGACCAGTCCCGAGGGGCCGAGCGAGGCGGCGTGCATCGCGGTCCGCAGGGCGACCCAGGCCTGGTTCGTACAGATGTTGCTCGTCGCCCGCTCACGACGGATGTGCTGCTCGCGGGTCTGGAGGGTGAGCGTGAACGCCCGGCGATCGGTTGCGTCCTCGCTCACGCCGACCAGGCGACCGGGAACCTGCCGGAGGTAGCTCTCCCGGGTCGCGAACAGTCCCAGCCCCATGCCGTAACTCGTCGGCAGTCCGAGGACGCTCGCGTCGCCAACGACGACGTCAACGCCCACGTCGGCCGGCCGCTGGAGCAGCGAGAGTGCGACGGGATCCGATCCAAGCACGTACAGCGCGTCGTGCTCGTGGGCGAGGTCGCCGATCTCTGTGAGGCGTTCCTCGATCGTGCCGCGAACGGTGGGGTTCTCGACGTAGCACAGGACGACCTCCTCGTCGATGGTATCCGTGAGGGCCTCGACGTCCACGGTGCTGTCGTCGGTCGGGTACGTCTCGACCTCCAGGTCCGTGCCGGCGACGTAGTTCTCGAGGGTGCTCCGGCGTCCCTCGAGCAGGAGGTCCGGAACGAGCACGCGGTGGCCCGAGGTGTCTCGAACGCGGTCGGCGAGCGTCGCCGCCTCCCCGAGAGCCGTCGCTGCGTCGTACATCGAACAGTTCGCAATCTCGAGTCCGGTGAGTTCGACCAGCAACGACTGGTACTCGAACAGCGCCTGCAGGAAGCCCTGGGAGACCTCGGGCTGATACTGGGTGTAGGAGGTCAGAAACTCCGATCGATCCGCGAGGTGATCGACCAGCGACGGTACGTAGTAGCCGTAGTGGCCCCGACCCAGTAACTCGACCAGGTCGTCGTTTCGCTCGAGCGTCTGGCGGACCAGCTGGCGCGTCTCGCGTTCGCTTCGCGCGTCGATTCCGAACTCGTCGTCGAACCATACCGCCGACGGAATGTCGAACAGGTCGTCGACGGAGTCGGCGCCTACCGCCTCGAGCATCGCCGCCGTGTCGTCGTCCGTGTGAGGAGCGTACGGACTCCCCGTGGTGCGTGTTCCGTTCATGGTAGCGCAGGTGTGCCTTCGCTGATTGAAAAGTCGGTCGCCCCCACTGCTTGCCGGCCGCAGGGTTCGGTCCCAGACACGTTACGTGCGGGTTCGGAGCACGGGGTTATCAACGCATCTCTTTCCCGCCGTCCGCTCGGGTTTCGCGCCGAGTCACTCGACGTACCGATACTTCCGCTCGCCCATCCGGCCCCAGCCGTCGAAGGCGAACTCGCCTTCCGGGGTCGTCAGCGGCTCGATGTCGACGTCCATCTCGTGGTTGTGCGCGTCGTGGATCTCCTCGTAGTCGTCCCAGTCGATGTCGTAGCGCGATTCGAGTTGCTCGTCGACGTTCAGCGCCTCGATCTCCTCGAGCCAGTTTTCCTGGACGGTTTCGGTGTGAATTTCGGCCTGGGCGCCGCTCCCGTAGGAGCCGACCAGGAGTTGCTCGCCGACCATGTCGCGGTCGTTCTCCGCGGCGTGTTTTAACGCGCTCGCGCGGGCGACGTGGACCGAGCCGGTGTACCAGTTGCCGACGTCTCGAGCGATCGTCAGCGTCGGGTCGATGGTTTCGGCGTACCACGCCTGGTAGCGCTCGGTGCGCTTCAGTCCGTCCATGTACTCCCGGATCGCGTCGGTGTACGCCTCCTCGTCCTCGAATGCTTCCTCGCGGGGCTGGCGACCGATCTCCTCGGCCAGTTCCTCTTCGATCTCCGTGTCGCGGGTGATGTGGCGATACGCCAGCAGGGCGGCCTTCCGGACCATGCCCGGGAACGGCGTGTGGAACGGCGCGTACTGGAAGTCGTCGACCGTGATCTCGCCGGCCTCGCGCTGGTAGTCGATCAACGCCTCGCGCATGCGGGCGAGGTAGACCTGGACCGAGCGCTTGCCGTCGACGCTCGGGAACTGCTGGTTGGGCTTGAGGAAGTCGGTCTCGTCGGCCGAGCCGAAGCCCTGTTCGGCCGAGAGTTCGACCAGGTTGGGGTCCTCGCTGATGAGCATGGCGACCGCGCCCGCGCCCTGGGTCGCCTCGCCGGCGTCGCCGCGGGCGTACAGGGCGGTGTCGGTGGCGATGACGATGGCCGAGCGGCCGCGATGTCGATCCGCGCGGATCCAGTTGTACGCGTCGTCGAGGCTCTGGGTGCCGGCGATGCAGGCGAACTTCCGCTCGCCCTTGTTCGCGTGGTGGAAGTCACCCTCGAACACCTGCTCGAGGCAGCCTGCGACGTACGTCGAAACCGGCTTCGAGTTGTCGAAGGCGCTTTCGGTTGCGACGTCGATCCGGCCGATGTCGTCGGGCTCGAGGCCCTTGCGGTCCATGAGGCGGTAGGCGGCGTTGGCGCCCATGGTGACGATGTCCTCGTAGCTGTCGGGGAACGAGGAGGCGTTGAGTCCCAGCCCTTTGGTGTACTTTTCGGGGTCTTCGCCCTTCTGTGGAGCGAAGGTGCCGGGCAAGTCGAGTTTGAGGTTGCCCGTCCAGATTTCGACGGCGTCGATACCGACGGATGTCATACCGTAATGCTACCGGTGCGGATACATGATATTGTCGTTCGTGGTTTCGACGAATGTCGAGTTCCTCCGATTGGGCATCTCTGCCTCGAAGCGACGAGAATAGGTTAGTTAATTGGTTCGCTTTCTATCGTTTGATCGCCTTTTTCATCGGTTACTGTCAGTTGGACCCGAGCGGCATTACCGCTCGATAGCGAGGTCGTCCTGCTCGCGGTTGCTCCAGCCACATTGATTGTCGTAGAGTCGCCGATATCCCCGTTTCCTTTGTACAGTTCAACGGTGACCTGCGCCAAGTCGCCATCTGGATCGCTGACTTTCCAATTTACATTATATGAGTTTCCGTTATTCGAAGTTACGTTGAGTGAATCGACGACCGGAGACTGCCCGGATTCTTCGACGGTCACTGTTTTCGAATGCGAGTTGTCGGCGCTCGAAACCGTCGCCGTATATTCGCCCGCATCACCAGTTTGGGTGACCCATTCGAAGGAGATCGACCGAAAGCCTCCGTCCTCAAGGTTCTCGACGGAGATCGTCTCCGTGTACGTTCCATCACCGATGTCCAGCGTAACGTCCTGCGTATCCGCATTCTCGCCCGTGTTTTCAACGGTCGCGTCGAGGATCAGGGTATCACCCTCGGAGATTGGGTCGTTCGTATCCGTGATCTCGACCGCGAAGAACGGCGCATTAGCCCCGATCACCTCGGTCGCGTCAGTATCGAGTTCGCTCGCTCTGGAATCGATTTCGTAGAGCGTCGCCGTCAGTAAGTCACCCCGAGCAAACTCGAGACCGGTGACCGTGACGGTATCCTCGCCAACCGTGTCGAAGGTAACCTCGTGCGATTCGTTCTCGACGACGAGGTAGCCGCCCGTCGTGGAATCGAGATTGTCGAAGTCAGAGGTACTAACCTCGAACTCGCCGTCGTTCTCCCGAATTTCGTCGTGAATGTCGACGGCGCCACTTGCCCCTCCAGCGTTCGAGGAATCGGAGACGAACACCTCCCTGGTCACGTTTTCCGGGCGGTCGCCGTCGAGTTCTGGCGGCGCATGATCGACAGTAAAGCTGGTTCCGAGCGTTACCGTCTTCCCTCCGTCGTCCTGGACTGCCTCGTACGAAAAGGTCACTCGACCGTTTGGTCCAGTCGAGCGGTTCTCCGGGGAGATACTTCCGGCACCGTCGGTGCTAGCGTTCACCAAGACGCTCGAGACCGGGTTGTTGTACTGATCTCGAACTTCGACGGTCATTCGGGTCGTTTCGCCGACGCGAACGTCTCGAGGTTCGTCGACGACGGTGAGATAGGCAGAGCCGTCGTCCGCTGATTCAGCGTTGTTCCCGAGACCAACTTTCGCAACCTGTAACTGGTAGTCGCCGTCCTCGAGTGTAATCTGTACGATCCCACTGCCGCCGTCGACGGAGACGACTCGAGGTTCGTCCTCGAGCAATCGTTCCCACTTCTCGACGCTTAACGTGGTCGGAATTGCCAGCGTCACGTTCCCCTGAGACTCGAGCGAGATCGCGTTCTCGGAGGCGCTCACTGTTTCGAAGTCGACCGCGACCGTTCCGGATCGACTCGAGGAGTATTCCCCATCGAGCGACACGAGTTGAATCGTATTGCCGTCGATGAGTCGCTGACCCGTCAGCGTAGCCTGGTTCCCATCCTGAGCGTTATAGAGGACCGAATTCTCGTAGATTACGGTGGGTGCGTTGCGATACTCGCTGTATCGGGATTGGTAGACCAGACCGCCCGTTTCGAAGGAAAGATCCCGGCCGTCCCAGTAGTCCGCTGCGTCCTCGTCCGTGACCGTCACGTTCTCGAGCCGTATCGACTCGTTCGCCTCCACGAGTTCCAGCGACCCCGATGAAGGCGGCGGATTCACCGTGAAACTCCGCGGCGGATACGTCGTTCCGAGCGAAACCGAGTACGAACCGACGCGGCGATCGGGTGCGTTCACGAGACCGTTTCGGACGTCCAGGAGCTGGCCCTGCACGGTCTGGTGGTGCTCGTGCTCTACCGCCTGATTCTCGTCGGGAACCACGTTCACCTGGTACAGCGCGAGCGCCGATACCAGAATCCCGAGCATGAGGACCGCTCCGACCACCGTGGACACGCCACGCTCCTCACCTCGGCCTATCATACGCAGTGATAGTCCCGATGACGTATACGCTTATTGGCTCCCACCAAACCGCAGCGCGAGCCCCGAAAAGCAGTCTATTCGCCGCTCGTCTCCTCCGTTACTCGTCTTCCTCGACAACTTCTGGATCGCTCATCGCACTCTGGAGGCTGTCCAGCCCGTTGACCCACTCCGTCACGAGGCCGTACTCGAGTTGCTCCGCGATCGTCATGTCGAGTTCCTCGCCGTCGATGATGAGCGTCCCTGCCTGGGCCGCGTACCCGAGCGCGGCGTCCAGGTCCTCCTCGGCTTCGGCGTCCGCGGCCGCGCCGATGTAGTCGTTGACGCTCGCCTCCTCGGCCGGTCCGCTGGCGACGTACTCCTCGGCGGCGATGAAGACACAGACCAGACTCGTCTGGACGCCGTCGACCAGCATCCGGGTCTCCTCGTCGTCGATGTCGACCTCCGAGAGGACGATCTCGCGGACGTCGGCGATCTCCTCGAGGGCCTGCTCCTGGTCGAGTTCGTCGTCGTCGTACGCCGCGACGATTTTGGCAATGGCGATGGCGGTGTCGTCCTGGAGGTTCAGGAGGAGGCGGGCAGAGGACTCGTCCTCCGGATCGATCTCTTCGTCGTCGATGCGGTCGATCCAGTTCTGCCAGCGTTCGGCCGAATAGAACTCGGTCGGGGAATTGCTCATACTCTCACCTACACCGGCCGCTTGAAATGCCTTTCTCTACTCTTCGCTTTCTCGACCGGCGGTGAAATCCGTCGGCGATCAATCCTCGAGCGTCGCTTCGGACTCCTCGAGTGTCGCCTCGGTGTCGATTCCGTACACCAGTTGCGGTGTCTCGACGTGGGCGTTCCTGATCGCCTCGTCGTGCCCCTCCTCGAGGAGCCAGCGAACCCGCCGCGGGACCGTCTTCGGGCCGAGGACGGCTCCTGGCCGGTCGGGGTCGTCGACGAAGTCGGTCTCCATGAGGAACGGATCGCCAGCCTCCGCAGCGGTCTCGAGGCGATCCTTCTCGCTCATCACGCTGGGCGTGACGCCCGCGAGGCGGCCACCGGCGTAGTGTTTGACGACCCGATGTGCCGGCAAGCCGGCGTCTTCGGCCCACTCGGCGACCGTCGTCAGGTCCTCGGTGGCCTCGGTGTGGAGCTGGACGGCACACTCGAGGTCGGCGCCGAGTTCGAACGCGTGGCGCATGACGTTGTTCGACGCAGCCCAGACCTCGTCGTCCACGTCGTAGTGTGGGCGTCCCGATTTCAGCCCCAGCGCGTCGCCCGCGTCGACGTACTCGGCGGCGACCTCGAGGCCGGCCCGCATGATGGATTCGGCTTCGTCGGGTGTCTTTCCGCGTTCGTCGACCAGCCGCGAGATCAGTCCGGGGTGGACGCCCAGGATGGGCCAGGCGCGGCCTTCGAGTCGCTCGCTCGCTTCGGAAACGATCTCGAGGGTTCGCTCGAAGACCGGTCGGAAGTCCTCGCCCGCGTCGGCTTCGACGTCGAGGTGCCAGGAAGGTTTGTTGACGACTAAAAGGTGTGTCCCGCCCATGCGTGCGAAGTCGTCGACTGCCTCGAGACCCCGGCCGTGATCCGGGTCGAGGTGGAGGTGATCGTCGAGGATCGGCGTCTCGTGATCGTTCATGAATCGACCTTGGGTGAGCGGTGGCGGAAAAGGCATCGGCTTCGCGCCAATCCCCTCGACGCTCGAAACAATGGCTCGTGAACGTCTCGCCGCTCTAACCGGTGGTCTGTCGCCTCGAGTCAGTCCTCGAGCGTCAACGCCGTGTCGGCGGCGTTCTGGAGGGCGTCCGACCGTCCGTACGAACCGGGCGCGATGGCGACCGTCTCCACGCCTCTCGCACCGGCGTACTCGAGAACGGGTTTGAAGTCCGTGTCACGCGAGGCGATGGCGAGGACGTCGATTCGGTCCTCGACGACGCTGGCCGTGGCGTCGACGGCGAGTTTGACGTCTACGTCGCCGCTGGTGATGACCACCTCGAAGCCCCGAGCTTCGGCCGCCTGGATCAGCCCTGGCGTGGCGTGTTCGTCGAGGTAGAGCCGACGAATCGCGGTTCGCCCCTGGTCGGAGACGGCGGTTCGGAGGTCGTCGAGGTCGACGTCGAACTCCTCGCGAAAGACGTTCGGTCCGTCGACGAAGAGGCCGACTCCCGACTGTTTCGTTTGGTCGGCCGACACCCACTCGCGCACGGACTCGAACATACTCACGGTCACGGTAGCCAGTGTGGTACAATAGGTGTAGCGAAGAAACTCGAGATGCGGAGCTATTCCTCGTTACAGTAATAGCGTCACCGCCATCTCGTCAGTCGGAAATTGGCGTGTCCAGCCAACTATCGTATCCTGGTAATCGATTATTTTAATAAACTTACACTTCGTTGTTTTCCCCTCTCGAGGTATATTTCAAACCTGGATCGATCAATATTCGCGTCAATATTTACTTTCCCAACCCCGAACTCTCAAATCAATTGACCTACTGACAGTAAATTCCGCCGAGTTTCATAACTATTTAATTATAGATGGCGGTATGCATAGTCACACCATGCCAGAACATGGCAGTCCAGGTTACGATCGCCGTTCCGTACTGAAAGCAGCCGGTGCCCTCGGTGCGTTCATGGGTCTTGGCGGGATCACCGCCGCTACTCCCGGACGCACCCCTGGCCCGAAGGAGAACGAAATTCTCGTCGGAAAATCGAACACAGTGGGGCTGGCCACTGCGCGAGCCAAAGTCGAAGAGAACACACCCGACCACGCCGCCGTCGTTCACGAGAACGAGACGCTCGGCTACATGGCGCTCGAGGTCGACGAAGATCGAGTCGGAACGATGGACTCGATCATCGACCAGCTCGAACGGCGACCGGAAGTGGAGTACGCGGAGCGAAACGCGACGTTCGAGACGCAACTTCAGCCGAACGACCCAAGTTACAGCGATCAGTACGCCCCACAGCAGGTTCGCGCCGACCAGGCGTGGGACACCACCCTCGGCTCGATGGACGTGACTGTTTCAGTCGTGGACCAGGGCATCGAATACGGTCACGCCGACCTTACTGACCGATTCGGAAGTAACAAAGGATACGATTTCGTCGACAACGACAGCGACCCCGCGCCAGTCGACTCGAGCGAAAACCACGGTACGCACGTCGGTGGGATCGCGGCCGCAACGACCGACAACGGAACCGGGATTGCCGGCATCTCTAACTCTCGATTGCTCTCGGCGCGAGCGCTCGGTGCGGATGGCGGCGGTTCGCTCTCGGACATCGCCGACGCGATCCAGTGGTCGGCCGACCAGGGCGCGGATATCATCAACCTGTCGCTCGGTGGTGGTGGCTACACGGACACGATGAACAACGCGATCAACTACGCGGTCGACAACGGGTCGCTGCCGATCGCCGCTGCCGGGAACGATTACGGCAGTTCGGTTTCATATCCGGCCGCCTACGAGAACTGCGTCGCGGTTTCTGCCGTGGACGAGAACGAAAATCTCGCGAGTTTCTCGAACAAGGGGCCGGAGATCGACGTCGCTGCACCTGGCGTCGATATCCTGTCGACGGTACCCTACGGCGGCTACGACACCCTCTCGGGGACCTCGATGGCCTGTCCCGCGGCGGCCGGCGTCGCCGCGCTCGGGAAGGCAGCCTACCCCAACGATACGCCCGGCGAACTCCGCCAGCGCCTCAAGGACGCGGCCGTCGACATCGGCCTCCAGTCCGACGAACAGGGTGCCGGTCGCGTCGACGCCCTGAACATGGTCGAGGGTGGGTCCGATGATCCGGACGACCCGGACGACCCCGACGACCCCGGAGACGGAGAGTGCGGTGACGTCGTCGAGACGGCGTCGGCCGAGGACTACCTTTACAGTGGTGACAGTCACTCGTACTCGTACTCGCTCCAGACGGCGAACCCGTGTAGCGCGACAGTGACGCTCTCCGGCCCGTCCGACGCCGACTTCGACCTCTACCTGACCCTCGACGGCCGCACGCCGTCGACCTGGGACTACGACGAGCGCTCGATCACCTACGACAGCGAGGAGGAGATCACCGTCTCGCTCTCCGGTGACGAAGAGCTCGGCATCCTCGTCGACTCCTACAGCGGCAGCGGGTACTACACCCTCTCCGTCGAAGAACTCGGCAAGTAACGCCAGCCAATCACCCTCGCCATCACGGCAGGCACCCACCCGTACACCCCTCTTTTTTGAAAGAACTGGTCCCTCGAGCACCGGCTGAATGTAAAAACATTACTTACCCGCGGGTGACGTGACGTGTATGTCGCTGCAGATGCCGCCGTTGCGTGGGGTCCACGACGAGCGGGGAGCGAAAGTCACCGAATTCGGCGGCTGGGAGATGCCAGTCGAGTTCGACTCGATCCAGGAAGAACACCGCGCAGTCCGGGAATCCGTCGGCAAGTTCGACGTCTCCCACATGGGCGAGATCGAGGTCAGCGGTCCGGACGCCCGGGCGTTGATGCAACGGCTCACGTCGAACGACGTGACCGCCCTCGACGTCGGTGACTCCCAGTACGCGACGATCACCGACGAGGACGGCGTGATCATCGACGACACGGTGATCTACCGACTCCCGGACGAGGGTGACGACCACGTCTTCCTCTTCATCCCGAACGCCGGCAACGACGAGGCTATGACCGAACGCTGGCGAACCCACCGCGACGAGTGGGGGCTCGAGGCGTCCGTCGAGAACCAGACGCACGAGTACGCGATGTTCGCGATCCAGGGGCCGGACGCCCGCGAACTGGCGCTCGACGTCGTCGCCGACCCCGACCGGGTGAGCGACCTCAGTCGGTTCGAGGCGACGTACACAACGGTTAAGGGTACGGAGTCCGAGTCCGAATCCAAGTGCTGGGTCGCCCGCACCGGCTACACCGGCGAGGACGGTCTCGAGGTCATCGCCCCGTGGGACGACGCGGAATCTGTCTGGTCGGCCTTCGACTGTCAGCCCTGTGGCCTGGGCGCGAGGGATACCCTCCGCCTCGAGGCCGGATTCGTCCTGGCCGGGCAGGACTTCGACCGCGAGACGAACCCGCGCACACCGTACGAGTGTGGCATCGGTTTCACGGTCAAACTCGACACCGAGTTCGTCGGCCGGGACGCACTCGAGCGTGCGAAAGAGGAGGGCGTCGAGGAGAAACTCGTCGGCTTCCGCCTCGTCGACCGCGGGATCGCCCGCCACGGCTACGACATCACGACCACCGACGGCGACGTCATCGGGACGGTCACGAGCGGGACGATGAGCCCGACACTCGAGGCAGCCATCGGCCTGGGCTACGTGCCCGTCGAGTACGCCGATGCTGGGACGAAAATTCGCGTCGATGTCCGCGGCCGGCCCAAAAAGGCAAAGATTGAAACGCCTCCCTTCGTCGATACAGTATAATGAGCTTCGATACCCCAGACGACCGACGGTACCAGGAATCGCACGAGTGGGCGCTCGAGACAGACGACGGCGTCAGAATCGGTATCACCGACTTCGCGCAGGACGAACTCGGCGACGTGGTCTTCGTGGAACTGCCCGACGAGGGCGAGGATATCACGGCGGGAGAGAGCTTCGGCGTCGTCGAGTCGATCAAGGCGGTCTCCGATCTGTACGCGCCGATCAGTGGCACGGTGACGGCCGTCAACGAGGACCTGTTCGACGCCCCCGAACTCGTCAACGAGGACCCCTTCGACGAGGGGTGGATGCTCGCGATCGACCCCGACGACGAGAGCGAACTCGAGGACCTGCTCACTGCCGAGGAGTACGAAGAACAGGTCGCCTGAGCGCTCGACGTTCACCCTTCAGCAGTAGCGTTCAACAGAAACGCTCAGCGTTAAACCCTCAGCAGAAGCATATAGCAGCCTTTCTTACTCGAGCCCAGCCAGCCGCTCCAGTAATTCCTCGAGCGGTAGCGTCGACGTCGACAGCGCGTAACCGTCGATTCGCGCGAGATCGGCGGCGTGCTCCCAGAGGTCGTCGGACTCGAGTCCGTGGAGGACCACGGCGTTGGGAGTCGGGTTGACGACGCGAAGGGCGACCAGCGGCGACTCCCCGCGCGTGACGCCGGTGAACACCAGCGCCCGATTGGTGCTCTGGCCGTAGAGGCGGAAGAACTCCTCGCTCGAGAGGCGAGTGATCGCTTCGATGCTGTTGATGACCGTGTGACCGCTGATCCGGTCGGAGTGACCCGGGGCGATTTCGGTCGCCTCGATCGTCTCGTAGAGGTGGTCGAGCGGATACGTCGTCGCGTACTCGCGCAGGTCGTAGATGACGTCGCTGTCGAAGCCCGCCGAGAGCACGCGGCCGTACTGTCGAATTCGATCGCCGCCGCGGCGTTCGTCGATCTCGAGGAGCCCCTCGACGAGTCGGCGGACGACCCCGATACCGGGGCTCTCGCGACGGCCGCTCTCGTAGTCCGAGATCACCGACGAGGAGACGTCGAGTTCGCTCGCGAGATCGGTCTGGGAGACATCGAAGTCCGTTCGCCACTTTCGAAGCGTCGCGCCTGGGTCGTTGCTCAGCGTGATCTCTCCCGCGATCTTCTCCGCCAGTTCTCGCTTTGGCCCGCGTCCACGTCCACGTCCGCCCATACCCCTGGCTCTCGTGGGCGCGGCAAGTAGCTACCGGCATTTGACCGACGAGGCGAACACTCAAGGTCCGAGGCTCTGAGGTGTGGACATGCCGTCGACCGTCGTACACGTCGGGCTGGCGGGCCTGGTCGGGGTCGCCCTCCTCGCCGATCGTTTCGACACGCGAGCGATCCTGTTCGTCATGGCCGTGACTGCCCTCCTCGACCTCGATACGTTGCTCGGCATCGTCGTTCCTGGAACCCATCGCGCTGCCTTCCACAATCTCTGGATCGTCCTGGTTCCCGCACTCGTCCTGTACTGGGACTGGAGGCGTGACCGATCAGTCGTCCGCTCGCGGTGGGGCGCCTACGGCTACCGAATCGGGTGGGTGACCCTCGTCGCCGTGCTGTTCGCCCACATCCTGCTCGATGCGTTCTACAACGGCGTCAACCTCTTCTGGCCCGTCTACGACCGATTCTTCGACCTCTCGGGCAAACTCCTGGTCACCGACCAGCGCGGGCTCGTTCAGACGTTCGTCGAACTCGAGTCCAGTGAATCTGGAACCACAGTCTCGGAGTCGACAGCTCGCGGCACGACGGCGGATACCCACTACTCGACGGGCTTCGATCCCTCGCGCGGATCGGACCCAGAACCGGCGGACGTCGAGCGAATCTTTCCGATCGCGAGTTCCGGCGAGCTGTTCGTCGTGACGCTCGTCGGGTATCTGACCGTCGGGTATCGAGTGCTCGAGTCGCGTTGGCGGCGCGAGTGATGGCCAGTGCCAGCGTCAGCACCAGCACCAGCGCACGAACCCGCCCTCGAAGAACAGTCAGTCTCGGATCCGGACGAACCCGTCCTCGAAGACTACACGATTCGGGATGACGTGTTCCCTCGAGTCCGACTCGATCTTCGTCACGAAGAGGTCCACCTCCTGGACGATCCCCGCGTGGTCGCCGATCTCGACGCGATCGCCGATCCCGTAGGGCTGGTTGAGCAGCAGGTAAATGCCGACCGCACTCGAGACCAGGAAGTCCTTGAACGCGAACGCGCCGATCAGGACGAGGCCGGTGGTGTAGACGGTCAGGAGGATCAGAAGCGGCAAGACCGCCACGTTGATCTGGGCGAGCGCGATGAGAAAGGCGACGAAGAGGACGGAGTACTTGACGACCCTGGGGATGATCGAGACCTCGGGGAGTTTGACCCCCCGAAGGTACTCGCTGACAGCCAGTTCGGCCTTATCGGCAACGACGAACCCGACGAGGACGACGAGGACCGCGACGAACACCTGCGGAACGAACGTCCAGATGGTCTGCCAGAACGCCTCCGTCGGTAGGAGCTGGGCGATGTGAATCGCCGTTAGCAGGGCGATGCCGTAAATGAACCAGGAACTGAGACGGGCGACGATCTTGACCGTCGAGGTGCCGAGCGACTGGGCGGTTCGCTCGAACGGCGTTCCCTCGACGGCCTCCGGGACCTCGGCTGCCCGCAGGAGTTCTTCGTTCAGTCGACCGACGACGTATCCGACGACGAGGCCGAGAACCAGTACGGCCAGCGCTATCACGACGGGTTCGTCGACGATCGTCTGTATCTCCATGTCAGTACTCCTCCGGGTCGACCTCCAGAATAATCTCTCCGGCCTTGAACGCGCGCACCATCCCGTCGCTCTCGGAGAGGACGATCGCGATCGCGTTCGTATCTCGCGTAATCGCCCCGCCGGCCATGTGCCGGGCGCCCAGCCCCTTCGGGATGTCGACGCCCTCTGCGGAAGGCTCGAGGTAGCGGTACGCCGAGACGAGTTTGCCCGAGTCCGAGATGACGAACGCGCCGTCGAGCCGGGAGAACTCCTTGAGCATGACGTTCACAATCGGATCGCCGACGTGGACGTGGGACTTCTCGAAGGGGTTGTACGAAAGCGGCCGGGACTTGTTCATCACTTTTCCGGCGTCGCCGACGATGAACAGCGCGCCGACGGGTTTGCCCTTCTGGCCCTTCTTCCCGAGTTCGACCGCCAGTTCGAGGACGGCCTTGATGACGTCGGGGTCGGCCCGCGATTTCGCGAAGAGGTTGTAGATACCCGACTGGTTGTCGATGTTCGCCCGGACCCGCGAGACGGTGTCGATGCCGTCGCCGAAGACGCTCGTCGCGCAGGCCAGTTCGTCGCCGTCCTCGATGATGCCCTGTTCCAGACCACCTTCGAGTCCGAACCGGATCCGCTCGGAGACGTCCTGGAACTCGAGGGGCAACTCAACGAACGTCTCGGCGCTGACGGTGTTTTCGGTCCCGACGACGATTACCTCGAGGTCGTCGACGGCCGCCAGGCGGTCGTAGTACGATCCGCTGGGCGCAAAGAGCGCGACCGCGTCGACGTCCGAAAAGAGATCCCCAAATACGTCGCCTAGTTCGACCATTGTCTCTTACAAGCAGTTCGCGGCCGAATAAACGTTTTGGGCCGTCTGACGTACGTCCGCCGATTATTCGAGTTCGACTGGTCAATAATACAATGCCGCACGGTGAGATTTCCCGGAACCGCCCGAGTGAACGGCGATTCGGGCCAAAGAGTTATGCGGGCGCTGCGACAAGAGGTCACAATCGCATGGTTGGTCGGCTGGAAACGGGTATCGACGTGCTTGATCGGAAGTTAGACGGCGGATTGCCCCCGGGTTGTGTCGTTGCCTACACCGCGAGCCCCGCCAGCCAGTCGGAACTGCTCCTGTACGAACTGACGGCCGCTCGCGGCACCCTGTACCTGACGACCGAGCGAACCGACGACACCGTCCGCCACGCCATCGAATCCTCGATGAGTCGAGTCGGCAGTCCCACCGTTCGCCAGGTCACCGAATCCGACCCACTCGAGGAAGCGACCCGCCTCATCAGCGCCCTGCCCGACGGCGCGAACCTCATCATCGACACGATGGACGTCCTCGAGCGCGCCAACGGCGACGCCTACCTCGAGTTTCTCAACGACCTCAAGTCCCACATGCTCGAGACTGGCTCGATCGCCGTCCTTCACTGTCTCAAGCGCCCCAACCCGCCGGACAACCGTCCGACTACCGAACACGTGGCCGACGCGGTCTTCGATCTGCGAACCTCCCTCGACGGAACCGAAATCGAGAACCACCTGGCGATCCCGAAGTTCCGTGGTGGCGGCGCCTCCCCGGAGATCATCAAGCTCCAGCTCTCCGAACGGGTCGAGATCGACACGAGTCGGGACATCGCGTGACGACGGATGCTTTTACGGACGGTTCGGGTCTCGAGAGCGGGCCACTCGAGTCTCGGCAGCGCGCGATTCAACTCTCGAGAACGAGCTACCCGTGTCTCAGCAACGGACTACCCGAGGTCGACCTCGGTGAACTCGAACCGGGCGCCACCATCTCCACTCTCGGCGAGCACCCACTCCCAGTCGTAGATCGCAGCTAGCTGCGTGACGAGCGTCAGGCCGAGCCCGGTCCCGCGTGAACTCGTCGTAAATCCCGGTTCGACGACCTGGCTGTGCGTCTCAGGCGGGATACCGGGGCCGTCGTCCTCGACGAAGAAGCCGTCCTCGAGGTCGCCGACGCGAACGGTCACGCCCTCGTGAGCGTGTTCCAAGCTGTTTTGGAAGAGGTTCGCCAGCAGATAATGCAGGTGCACCGCGTCGCCGCGGATCGATCGGTCGGTGTCGAGGACGAGCGTGGCCGTCGCCGTTTCCTCGGTGGCGTCCCACGCCTGCTCGGCCACGGCCGCGAGGTCGACCCGTTCCTCGTCGACGTGGATGGGCGATTCACCGACGATAACGAGGAGGATGTCGATCATCTCCTCGATACGCTCGTGGGCGAGTGCCACCTGTCTGGCGGCGTCTTCGTCCCGCGGACGGGACTGGTCGTGGTAGCCTTTCGCGATCGTCAATGGGTTCCGCAGTTCGTGGGCGAGCATGCCCGCGAAGCTCTCCAGTCGATTGTTCTGGTAGGCGAGTTCCTGGCTCCGTTGCTCGGCCTCCCGTGCTCGAGTTCGCGCCTGTGCATCGTAGACGCCCATTCCGAACCCGGCGAGGGCGCTCAGTGCAGTGAGGATCAGCACGTTCGGAACGACGCTCGTCAGGTCGCTGACGAGACTCGAGGTGGCGATAATCGTGACCATGACCCCGATCGCGCCGAGACACCAGCCGGCGATCCGGCCGTAGAGCGCCGCGTGAATGGTCGATTGTGGCAATCGATAGCCGCCGTAGAGCAGAACCAGTCCTGGCATAGCCGTCAGGACGACGACCATCAGGAGGGCGCCCCGTGGGAGCTCGTCGCTCCCAGGAAAAACGATGGGGAGGACGGACAACACGACGTACGCGACGCCGAGCGCCATCACGACGCGCTGGCCGTCGGCTACCGAACGTACTGGGAGGACGTGCCGCATTGTCGTCTACAAAAAAGTGGACGACTATCACAGTATCGGCCGACCAGTACGTCCGCTCGAGAAGTCACGAACCACAGGACAGCGACCGCTGCTGGGGTTCGAAGAATCGAAAAACTGGGCTTACTCGTCGTTGGCTTCGACTTCGGCTTCGAGTTCCTCGACGATTTCGTCGGCGTCGACGTCGGCGTCCTCGAGCGCGGCCTCGATGTCGGCCTCGTCGCCAGCGCCGGCACCACCCATGCCGCCCATCATGCCACCCATACCGCCCATCATGCCGCCCATCCCCTCGATGACTTCCTGGACGATGACGCGGTCGACGCCGACCTTGTCCATGACGTCCTGTGCGATCTGTTGCTTCTGGAACATCCACTGCTGGTTCATCGCCATCTGGGGCGTGGACTCGACGTAGAGGGTCTTCTTCTCGACAACTTCGGTTTCGAACTCGGGTTCGGCGTCTTCGTCTTCCTCGTCATCGTCGTCGGACTCGATGGGAACCTCTTCTTCGACCTCGTCGGTTTCGATCCAGAGGTCGGGCTCCGTCTCGAGGTACATCCCGAAGAGACCAGCGGCCTGCTCCTCGCGGTCGTCGACTTCCTCGACGACCTCGTACTCGTACTCGACGTCCTCTCCGGCGAGGGGGTGATTGAAGTCGACGCGGGCGCGCCCGCCGACGATGGTACTGATGTAGCCGTGACGGCCGTCGATGTGGACGTGCGCGCCGGGGTAGCGGTCGTCCTCGTCGATCTTGTCCGCGCTGATCGTCTCGACGGCGTCGTTGTCGTACTCGCCGAAGGCCTCCTCGGCGGGGATGGTAACCTCGCCCTCCTCACCGGCTTCGCTGCCGATGATGGCGTCCTCGACGGCGCCGAAGATGTGGCCCTCTCCGAGGACGATCGTTCGCGGGGCGAACTCTCGATCCTGGGCGTCGACGCCCTCCTCCTCAGCGACCTCGGCGTCGGTCGTGTCGACGAGCTGGTCACCCTCGACGGTGCGAGCGGTGTAGGCGATCTTCACGAAGTCACCGGGCTGGAACCCGCTCTCGGGCTCGCTCTCCTCGGCTTCGGTGTCTTCGGCTTCCGTTTCGACGTCATCGGCCGATGTCTCGGCCTCCTCTTCCTCGGTCATACGTGGTACCATCAGCCGTCCGCATTTAAGACCGACGTTTTCGTTCGGGCGCTCGGTTTCCGCTCGTTACCAGTTCCTTCCCGCTCGAACACCGAGTTCGTGACCGAGAGCGAGAGTCAACCGTGGAACGACACGTTCCTATGGCTCCCGGCCCTCGAGCGACGTATGTACGAAGTCGAACTCAAGGTCGAGGTTCCCGCGACTCTCGAGCCGGTCCGAGCGCGTCTCGAGGCCCTCGGTGCGACGCACGAGGCGACGGTCGTCCAAGCGGATACCTACTACGACGCCCCTCACCGGTCGTTCGCCAAGTCCGACGAGGCGCTTCGCATTCGGCGAGAGACGGAAGACGACTCAGATACCGACGCTGATGCCGACACCGCCGTCGCCATCCACGACGTCGACCACGAGGCTCGAGTGACCTACAAAGGGCCGCTGCTCGAAGACGACTCGAAGACCCGTACCGAACACGAAACGGCCGTTGGCGACGGCGAGACGATGGACGCCGCGCTCACGGAGCTCGGCTTCGAGCCCGTCGCGACGGTCGAGAAACGCCGCGAGCGCTACTCGCTCGAGGGGTACACCGTCACGCTCGACGCAGTCGAGGGGGCCGGCGAGTTCGTCGAGGTGGAGGCCGACGCCGAGACTGAAGCCGAGATCGAGGCGGTTCGTGAGGGAGCGGCAACGATTCTCGAACGTCTCGACCTCGATCCTGCGGCACAGCTTCGAACGTCGTACCTGGAGCTCTTACTCGAGGGATGAGCGGGGTGGAAGAGCGGAGAAAGGATTGCGAAAAGGCGGTTCAGCAGCTGGCGCGGGACGAGTTGTGAAACAGGCGATTCAGTCGGCCGTCGCGGCCTCGGCGTGGCTGATGTCCGTTCCGAGCAGGTCGAGGAACTCCGCAAGCCACTCGGCGTGGTCGGGCCAGGCCTGGCCGGTGACGAGGTTGCCGTCGCGGACGACACCGTCGACCCACGAACAGCCAGCAGCCTCACACTCCGCGCGGACCGCCGGGTACGAGGTCATCTCGTAGCCCTCGAGGACGTCCGCCGCGGCGAGAATCTGCGGGCCGTGACAGAGCGTCGCCACGGGTTTGTCTTCCTCGAAGAAGTGCTGGACGGCGTCGATGACCTCGTCGTAGGTCCGGAGGTACTCCGGCGCGCGGCCGCCGGGGACGCAGAGTGCGTCGTAGTCGGCAGGGTCGATCTCGTCCATCGTCGCGTTCAACTCGAAGTCGTGACCGCGCTCCTCGAGGTACGTCTGATCGCCGCGGAAGTCGTGAATCGCCGTCTTGACCGTCTCGCCCGCGTCTTTGTCCGGACACACGGCGTCGACGTCGTGGCCGACCATCTGCAACGCCTGGAACGGGACCATTATCTCGAGGTCTTCGCCGAAGTCGCCGACGATCATGAGGATGTCTTTGCCCATTGGGAACACCGGAGTCGTGTACGGCCTCGAGTGTTATAAGTTCACAACTCACAGGGGAAACGATTCCGACGTGTCGACCGGGGTGACCGTTCCTGCCAATGTTCACAGACGCCGCCGACTACCGCTCTCGCCACGCCTCGCGAAGGAGGCCGTACTGAATCATATCGCGGTACGCGCCGTCGATGAACCGATCACGACGGATCCGCCCCTCCTCCTCGAAACCCAGCGACTCGAGCAGGCCTCGAGAGGCGTCGTTGAAGTCGAAGACGCCGGCGCCGACGGCGGGGTGATCGTAGACGCGAAAGACGTAGTCGACGACGAGCGAGACGGCCTCGGAGCCGTACCCCTGACCGTGGTACGCTGGCGAGAGCCAGTAGCCCAGTTCCGGTCGTCGGTAGTGGGCGTCGCCGACGTAGACGACGCCGAGTCGCTCCACGTCGTCCTCGTCGGGTTGACCCGGCCGCCCGTCGTCGAGGCAGACGAGAAACTGGTCGCTGTCGTCGTCATCGGTGGAGATTTCTACTTGCTCTTGATTCCGGAGGGGGTTACCGATCGGATACCTGATCTCGGGGTTGGCGAACGCCCGCTGGAGAAACGGAACATCTTCGCGTTCCACCGTGCGAAGCGTGACTCGCTCACTGCTCGTGATGCGTGCACCCGGCATACGTTGACGGATCGATGCCTCGACAATAGGTCTTCTGGGGACCGAATACCTGGACAGTGGAAACGAGCGATCAGCGCCCGTTCGTCGTGATCGGGTTCGGCTGCTCGAGAATGATACTCTCCTTAGAGGTTTTGGGCTCTGTTGAACCCCTCAGAAGTTGATAGAAACTGTGTGCTGAATACACGACGTGTATTTGCATGAAGTTCAACATGTGTTCGGGTTTAGTACGGATGACGAGGGGATAGAGCCCTTAGTACACAATTGAAGTTTCAGCGCCAATGATTTGGCTCTCGATGTCCATCTCTGCCAAATGGGACAAACAGGAATTCCCCTGGCTGAAGTAGCCCGGAATTGGCTCCGTCGTGAAAATAAAAAACTCTATCGAGACTTTGACTTTGAGCGGAAGGAAGCGGAGTGGGAGCTCGTTGGGGAACTACTCTGTCAGTGCCCGTTTCAGGCCGCATTCATTTGGCAACATCATATCACGTGGTATGCAGCGGAGCTGGATAAGACGGAATTTCTACGTCTCAAAGTAATTGACGGACCAGCAGACAGCTCGTGGCGAAAGCTCTCGCCAGATAACACGATACGAGGGGCCGCAAAGCGTATCGTCGAGTCGGAATTACCGGACACGTTCGAAGATATTGACGTAGCCCATATCAAGCGGCTCGCTGACAGCTTCGAAACGACGACGCACGAGGAACGATTAACACTCTTTCAACCCGACCCCGATGAAGCGTCGATTGTCGTGGACGGGAACCACTATTCGACGGCGAAGGCGATTCATCAGATCCGAAGTGGCGCGTACGACCCACAACCAGTCTATCTCGGGGTTCGTCAAGACTGCACGATACACGACGATGGTTACTCGTAGCTGACGAGTGAACGGAAACCACCGTACGCCATGCGCTCCGGATCGAAGGGCATCTCCTCTCCGTAGTTGTCGGAGTCCATTGTAGGATCTTCCATCACCTTCGCGTTCACTTCGTCGCGGTGATCCCGCGACTCGAAGACGATAAATGAAAACACGACCGTCTCGTCGTCCCCTGTGTCTGCGAGTTGTGGGAAGGTTACCATCGGCATGCCGTCCATGTCGGGCTCCATGTCGTCTCCGACCCCTTCGAAATACTCGAGAGCGCCGTGTTCGATCCAGAGCTTTCCGGCCTCGCTGGCCATTTCACGGTATGCATCGAGCTGTTCGTTCAGGATCGGGATGACGAATCCATCGACGTATCGTTCCATAGCTTTCGTAAGGAGGACATGAGAGGAGTTGAACTTTTTTGCACCAATCTAGAGCTATCTCAAAAACGAATCTTGCTCTGCTCCATACATTCTCTCTATTCAGCATAGCTCCGCTAAACTATCACTAATTGAGGATTTCGACGGCGCCAGGTTTTACTGAACCTCGCTGGCAGAGGTGCTCCACGAAAGGATACGGTCATTACTGCTGTACAACTCACGCAAATACTGGGTGGGGAAATGATGGTGGTCGTAAGAGATACTCGTGTATGCATCACCTCGCCGGACGGTACTTTTGGTGCATGGTTCCGTATTCCCGCAAATGGAACCGACAATTCGGCTGGCAACGGAGGGGGATGCAGATGCTATTACAGCGATTTATACCCCGATCGTCGAAAAGACGCACATTTCGTTTGAAACTCATCCCCCGACCGTCGAAGAGATGGCTCAACGCATCCGAAATACTGTGGAACGATTGCCGTGGCTGGTGTGTGAGTACGACGGCCAAATAACGGGCTACGCGTACGCGAGCACGCACAACGAGCGCCCAGCGTACCAGTGGGCAGTCGACGTCTCCGTGTACGTGAACGAGGCCTGGCAACGGAAGGGAATTGCGAGCGCGCTCTACGAATCGCTCTTCGCGCTCCTGGACCTGCAGGGATTGCGCAATGCGTACGCTGTAATCGCACTACCGAACCCTCGGAGCGTCGCGTTTCACGAATCGCGTGGATTCGAAAAAGTCGGTGTGTACCGCAACGTTGGATACAAGAACGGAACGTGGCGTGATGTGGGACACTGGGAATTACCGGTTCAGTCCCTTGGGGCACCCCCATCGCCACCGACTCCTCTCGAGGAACTCCGGAACACCGACGGATACACCAGTGCGCTCCTGACAGGTGAATCGTCGCTTCGATCGTGATTTCTCCGTTTTAGCACACCTGCGACTCGAGCGAACTGCTCCTCGATCACTGTTCGTAGGCGATCCGTTCGACAGCACGCACCAGCCGATAGAAGAGGTAGACCACGAACACGGATAGTCCGAGGGAGAGCAACGCGAAGAGCCCCCATACCCAGAGGAGGATTTTCGCAGTGATCACCGCGTAGGCGAAACTAACCAATACAATCGCTCCGAGGACGATGCCGTATCGGGTAGGAATACGTCGCCGATTGTAGATGGAGGACATGGAACTACGTCAACACTAACTGGTAAATCGGTTTCGGTCAACGAGTCGCGCTCACCACCGTTTTTACTTCCTGTGTCGGTCGAACTGGGCATCAAAAGGATCAGACAGCACCGACGTCGACAGGTCTTGCACCAGTACACCGTGGGACGTGAGCGCTCGAGTATTCGACAGTCGAACGATGGACAGACCCGGCCATCGGTGTATAACCCCGCCGCATATTTCTGCCCGTCAACGTTTTCGCAAGTTATAGAACCACCCCAGCGCAACCTCGAGTAATGAGCGAACGGAACATCAGGGTCGAACGGATCGACCGCAGCGCAGTCGAGGACCAGGAGGTCGAAATCGTCGAGCGAAAGGGGATCGGTCACCCCGATTCGATCTGTGACGGAATCGCCGAGAGCGTCGGCAGCGCACTCGCCCGCGAGTACCTCGACAGGGTCGGGAAGGTGCTTCACTTCAACACGGACGAGACCCAGCTGGTCGCCGGGGAAGCCGCCCCCGCCTTCGGCGGCGGCGAGGTCGTCGACCCGATCTACATTTTGATCGTCGGTCGCGCGACCAAACACTACGATGGACAGACCATCCCCACCGAGCGCATCGCGCTGACGGCCGCCCGCGAGTACCTCGAGGCCGAGATCCCTAAACTCACCTTCGGCGAGGACGTCGTCGTCGACGTGAAGCTGGGCGAGGGGAGCGGTGACCTGCAGGACGTCTTCGGGGAGGACGAAGTGCAGGTGCCGATGGCCAACGACACGAGTTTCGGCGTCGGTCACGCGCCGCTGTCGGAGACCGAACAGATCGTCTACAACGCCGAGCAGCGCCTCAACCGCGAGTTCGCCGCCGAGAACCCCTACCTCGGCTCGGACGTGAAGATTATGGGCAAGCGCGAGGGCGACAGCATCGACGTGACCGTCGCCGCGGCGATGATCGACGAGCACGTGCCCGACATGGACGCCTACGTCGACGCCGTGGCGTCGGTACGTGAGTACGTCGCCGACGTCGCGAGCGAGTACACCGACCGCGACGTCTCGGTCTACGTCAACACCGCCGACGCCGTCGAGGCTGGATCGATCTACCTGACTGTCACCGGCACCTCCGCCGAACAGGGTGACGACGGCTCCGTCGGCCGCGGCAATCGCGCAAACGGCCTCATTACCCCAAATCGGTCGATGTCGATGGAGGCCACGAGCGGGAAGAACCCGGTCAACCACATCGGCAAGATCTACAATCTCCTCTCGACGGACATCGCGGAGAACGTCGTGAGCGAAGTCGACGGCATCCGTGACCTCCGGGTGCGCCTCCTGAGCCAAATCGGGCGACCGATCGACGAACCTCACGTCGCCGACGTTCACGTCGTCACCGAAGACAACGTCGACCTCGAGACCGTCCGCCCCGAAATCGAGGCTATCGTGGATGACGGCCTCGCGAACGTCACGGACATCACCCAGCGCGTCATCGACGGCGAGTTGGATACGTTCTGACGGCGTCTGAAAGCGCCTGAACGCATCCGGAAGCGCTACTTTTCATCAGCGTCGTCGAACTCGCGTTCGCCCCTCGAATGCCGCCTTCGCAAGAACCAAACGGGCGTCGACCGTGTCTCGAAACGAAACACCGAGTGTCTCGCCGTGCCGGACTCGATCTCTGCCGAACCCAGCCCCCGCCGTGTCGTGTTCGCCGTCGTCGCGAGTACCTTCTTCGTCGGCTTCGGCGGCGGGGTCGTCTTCCCGATTTTGCCGAACCTCGGCGAGGTGCTCGGCATCTCGGCGGTCATGGTGGGTCTCATTCTCTCGGCGAACCGCTGGACGCGACTGGTGGCGAACGCGCCTGCGGGTGTGCTCATCGACCGGATCGGCACCCGCACACCGTTCGTCGTCGGACTGGCGATCGAGGGAGTAGCCACCTTTGGGTACGTGCTCGCAATGTACGCTTCGAGGCCCGACACCCCCCTCGGTTCCGCGGTGGGCGTCGTCTCCTCGAGTCCGGAAGCGTGGTTCGTGCTCGCCAGGGTTCTCTGGGGACTCGGAAGCGCGCTCGTGTTCGCCACGGCGTACACCATCACCGCGGACGTGAGCGAGGCCGATTCTCGGGGAACGAGCATGGGCATCGTCCGGGCGGGGATCACGTTCGGGTTTCCGGCGGGGCTGGTACTCGGCGGGGTCGCGAGCGAGGTGTACGGCAACTCGACGGCGTTCGTCCTCGCGGCGGCCTTCGCCGGGTTGGCGAGCATTATTGCCTACGCCGTGGTTCCGGAGACTCACGTCGAGGAACACGATTCGTCGGTGAGTCCACTCGACCTCGAGGTGACGGTGCCGGCGCTGACGGTCGGGTTCGTGAACTTCGGGCTCTACTTCGCCTACGTGGGCATCCTGTTCTCGACGCTGGTGCTCTACCTCGGCGCTGAGTCGCTGACCATTTCGACGACGCTCCTGGGTTTCGATGTCAACTTCGGGGAGCAGGGAACCTCGGGGATGCTCATGGCGATTACCGTGCTCATAGGTGCCATCTTCACCATCTCTGGTGGCGTCGCGAGCGACACTGTCGGCGCGCGAGTACCCGTGCTCGTGTCTTTCCTGCTGTTGAACGCGGTCGGCTTCCTGGTGTTGACCCTCGCAGGCTCGTTCGTCGCCGTGGTCGTCGGCTGTGCCCTCATCGGTGCCGGCCAGGGTGGCGTCGGCGGTCCGCTCACGGCTCTCCTGGCGGACCTCACCCCTGAAGACCGTATGGGGCGAGCGATGGGAACGAACAACGTCCTCGGCGACGTCGGTGGTGGACTCGGTCCCCTGGTGTCCCTCCCGCTGGCGAGGACCGTCGGTTTCGAGGTGATGTACGCCGCCAGCGCGGGAATCGCCCTCCTCGCAGGGCTCCTCCTCGTCGTCGGCATCTACGCCCACACGGGGAGCGTCAGCCCGTCTGTCGAGGAGTCGGTCATCTAGAAGAGGGCCTCGAGCGGTTCGAACCAGGCCGCGGCGACGAGCACGGCGAGAAAGACGTACGATCCCCGGATGAGGAGCATCGTCGCCAGTTCCGGTTCCGCCCGCCGGGCGACGACGGCGACTGCACCGAACGCGAGCACTGCGAGCACGCTCGAGGGAGGGAACACGCGAGCGATAGCCAGGCCGGTGACGACGAACAGGCCCGCGATCATCAGTCCGTAGGCGACGGCGTAGGCCCGGTCCGGGCCGACGACGACGGCGACGGTTCGCTTGCGGATCGAGCGGTCGTAGTCGTAGTCCTGCGTGTCGTCGATCACCTTGATTCCCGACAGCAAGACGAGGAAGACGACCGCAAAGCCGAACGCGAGGAGGGTGATCGCTGTCGCCTGTGTGTAGTACCCACCGAGAACGCTCAGGGCGATTCCCAGCGGATAGCCGGTCGTCGCCGTGAGGGGATTCGTGTCGAGTTGTGGGGCGTGGTGGTAGGCGACGAGCCACGTCGGAACGGTGAGCGCGACGGCGACCCAGTCGACGGAGTGGTACAAGAAGAGACAGCACGCGGCGAACAGACTCGACGAGGCCAGGAGACCGACGCGACAGCCAGCGACGGTGAGCGGGTGGTCGTCGTCCTCGCCCCGAACGTGGAAGTCGACGTAGCCGTCCTTGAGGTGGGCGGTGTAAACCGCCGCGAACATCGCGAGGACGTGAACGCCCGCGACACCGGGGTCGATCCCTCGCGCGAGAATCGCACCGAATAGCGACGCGGCGAGTGGCGGCAGCATGAACACCGGATGCACCTGTGACCAGTATGCTCGAGCGGCCGCCTCGAGTCCGGACCCGCGTCTGGCGAGTGCCATAGTTCCCCAGACGTTCGCACGAAACATAATACCGGAGGGACGTTTCGACTCGCGAGAATACTACCGCGGAACGCGTCCGTAGCGACGTCGATGCAATCCAGTGTAGCCATCCTCTCCGCCGAAAAACGGATCGATCAATCTCGAGGTGACCCGGGGCGGCGACCACGCCGATGTATAGCTACCGGTCGCGTTCATCTCACGTGCAAGCACATAACATATATACTGGTAGTCGCCTGTGTTATACTATCCCTCCCACGGGACATTCACACACAATGACGACACGACGATCACTCTTGCAGGGACTGGGTGCACTGGGCGCAACGATGACGTTTACCGGACTCGCGACCGCGAGCGACGGACAGGCGCGCTACCTCGCCAGAACAACGGGCGACGCAGCCGATGCCGTCTCGGCCGCCGGATTCGACGTTCGGTCTACGCTCGCGAACGGCCGCGTGCTCCTCGTGACCGGTCCGGCAGACGCGACCGACGACCTCGAGTCCGTCAGCGGCGTCTCGCTCGCGGTGCCCGACCTCGCGTTCGAACTTGAGACGCCCGCCGTCGTGGAGATGTCGGGAACCGAGGACAGCACGGCGGTCGATCAGGTCTACGACCAGCTCCTCTGGGACAAACAGGTACAGGAGGTCAGGGAAGCTCACGAACACGCGACCGGCGCGGGTCGGACCGTCGCGATCATCGACACCGGCGTCGACGACACGCATCCCGACCTCACTGTCGATACCGACGCAAGCATTTCGATCATCGAGGGTCAGGTCGGCGACCACACGGGCGACGTCGGGTATCACGGCACGCACGTGGCCGGGACGACGGCTGCAAACGGCAGCGTCGGTATGCTCGGTACGGCGCCCGATGCGACCATCGTCTCGATTCGCGTCTTCGGCGCCGAGGGTGGAGCCACCTTCGGCGACATTCTTACCGGCATGGAGTACGCCGCGGAAATCGGGGCCGACGCCGCGAACATGAGCATCGGTACGGATCCGATCCCGCCAGCGGCGAACGCCGACCAGTATCGGCGAGTCATGGAACCGATCGCCCAGTCGGTCACGAGCGCCGGAACCTTACTCGTCGGCTCCGCGGGTAACTCCGATGCGAACCTCCAGCAGACCGGCCTCTTCACGCTCCCCAACAGCCTCTCCGGGGTGCTCTCGGTGAGCGCAACTGCCCCGAACGACGAGCGGGCGTTCTACTCGAACTACGGGGCGAACGAGATCGCCGTCGGCGCGCCTGGCGGCGGGTACGAGACTCTCGAGAAGACCCTCAGCGAGGACTCCGACGAGGTTGAGTGGCCGTACCCCACCAACCTCGTGTACTCGACCGTTCCCGGAGGCTACGGCTGGGCCGCCGGCACCTCGATGGCCGCCCCGCAGGTCACCGGCCTCGCCGGACTCGTGCGCGAACTCACACCCGACAGCAACACTCGGCGAGTCTGGGACGCAATCGCTCAGGGCGCCGAGGGAACGGACGGACGAAGCGACCCCGAGTTCGGGGCCGGTCGGACGAACGCGCTTAAAACGGTCGAACGTCTCTAGGCATCTAGAGCCGATCCGCCTCGATCACTTTTCTTCGCGTTCGAGCCAGCAACCAGGGAACCGACGGTCCAGAACAACCACGTTGCTGGCGTTCGTACGTGAAGCGATGGCTGACCCGGACTCCCTCGAGGCTCGCCTCCATCGCCTCCACGACCACCTCGAGGCCACGGCCGAACTCCCGATCGACCACCGCACGAACCGTTGGCTCGGCGAAGCCGAAGCTGTGGCCCGCGACGCCACGGAGAACGACCTGGACGAGGCGACGACTCGAAAGCGAGTTCGACAGGTCGCACACTTGCTCGCGGAAGCGGACTCGCCCGAACACGAGCGGGCGAAGATACATCTCGAATCCGCTCGTGAGCTGTGTACGGCGATTCTGGGTGACTCGAGTGATGCTTCAAGGTGAACAGTATCACCGACTGAATCGTACTGGCCCAATTACTTCAAAAAATGCATCAATTCGCTACTGATTCTATAGTTACGCATTGACGCTGGGCAGGTCATCTATCAGCCGAAGGGATCTGCCTGCCCTCCCGATCTATTTCGCTTATTTCACCTACCCCACCTATTGTGGCTATTCTACCTATTGTTCCCCGCCAGCTACCGGGCTAGTTCCGCTGTACGTACCGAGCTTACCGGACCGCTTGAGTTGCTTCCTGAATAATCTCGAGGGCCTCCTCGAGTTCGTCCATGCTGGTCGCGTAGGAGAGTCGAGCGTAGCCCGCACCGTTTTCCCCGAAGGCTTCGCCGGGGACGACGACGACGTCGCGGGAGAGTACCTCGTCGCACCAGCCCTCGGGAACCTTCGGCATCACGTAGAACGCGCCCTTGGGCGTCGGGACCTCGAGTCCGGCCGCCTCGAGGCCTTCGACGACGACGTCGCGGCGCTCTTCGAAGGCGGCGACCATCTCGTCGACGGGATCCTGGGGACCCGTGAGGGCGGCCTCGGCGGCGTACTGGGCGGGGGCAGAGGCACAGGCCTGGCAGTACTGGTGGACCCGGAGCATTCGCTCGATGCGGCGGTTCGAACCGACGACCCAGCCCAGCCGCCAGCCGGTCATCGAGTAGGTCTTCGAGCACGCGCTGACGACGACGACGTTGTCGGTGCTCGCGAACTCCATTGGCGAGCGGTGCTCGCCGTCGAAGACGATATGCTCGTACACCTCGTCGGAGATGCAGAGCACGTCGTGTTCGTCGGCAATTCGGGCGAACTCTCGCATGTCGGTTTCGCTCTGGACGGCCCCCGTGGGGTTGCCGGGACTGTTGACGACGAAGGCGGCCGTGTCGACGGTGATCGCGTCCTCGACGTCGCCGGGGTCGAGGGTCAGGTCCTCGCGCAGGTCGACCGGCTTCGGCGTTCCGCTCGCGAGTCGGGTCAGGGCGTCGTACGCGACGAAACCCGGGTCCGGGAAGATGACCTCCTGGCCGGGGTCGACGTGGGCCTCGAGCGCCAGGTGGAGCGCCTCGCTGCCGCCCGCGGTGACGATGGCGTCGCCCGGGTCGACATCGAGCCCGTAGTCCCGGTCGTACTTCGCGGAGATTGCCTCGCGCAACTCGAGGGTGCCCTTGTTGGAGGTGTAGGCGTCGGCCTTCCCGGCCTCGATGGCGTCGACGGCCGCCTGGCGAGCGTGCTCGGGGGTCGGGAAGTCCGGCTGTCCGATGCCGAGGTTGATCGCGTCCTCGCCCGCGGCCTCGAACACTTCGCGGATTCCACTGATCGACACCGCTTCCACTCGGCTGGAAAATGCCGTCATACCAGAACGCGCGTGGCCCACCCCGATAACTGTTGATACGTTCGCTCGACACTCCCTCGAGCCGACCCGGATAATTGTCGTCCGCTCGACTGGTAGCCAGAACGCATATACTTCCGCTGTGACTCTTACCGGTAATGATCAACCGGAGATCGGTCCTGGCTGGCGCCGGTACCGGGGTGCTCGCGGCGACCGCCGGCTGTCTCGACTTTCTGCTGGGAAATGAACCACTCGAGTACACCGCCGAACCGGTGCTCCCTGCCGAGGCGACTCTCGAGTCGACGGGCTACGCCGAGTACCAGTCGGGCTGGCAACGCGTGACCGAGGAGGCCGCCGGTCGAGAAATCGCCGCCTCGGCCTGGTCGGTCGCGTACACGAACGAGGTGACCATCCAGGGAAAGAGTCGGGATGCCGCCGTCTTCGCCGCCATCTCCATGCCGAAGATGTCGGTCGGGGGAAAGACGATGAACCCGCTCGCCGACATGGATACCGACGAACTGCTCGAGGAACTCGGCGGCGAACTCGAGGGCGAGTTCGACGGCCTGGCAGAACCGCAACCGACCGGCGAATCGTTTGCCCTCGGTATTCTGGGCGCGAACCGGACCGTCGACGAGTTCGCCTCCGAGGCTCAGTTCGACGACGAACGCCTCGAGATCACCCTCTGGGTGACGAAGTTCACACACGACGACGATCTGATCGTGCTGATCGGCGGTTTCCCGACGCAACTGCCCGACGAAGGCGTCTACATCGAGGATCTGATGCGGTCGGTCGAACACCCGGCGTCTCGAGACGTGCCCGCACCGACTCTCGAGTAGTGACGGCGGGCCGAAACGCGGTACGAAACGAAAATTGAGCCGTGGCGGTACTCTGTACTGGGTACTCAGTACCCGATACTCAGTAGAACTCGCGAACGAGGTCCGTAGCGTTCTCGGGCGCGCCGTCGGGAATCTCGGCCATGTTCTCGGTGACCCCGTGTCGCTCGTGGTAGGGGATCGAGTTCTCGTTCTGGTACATGACGCCCTGGTACTCCTTGTCAGTGTCGAGGATGACTCCCTTCGCTGCTTCGTAATCGTGACGGTCGTGGTCCTCCTCCTTCAGGTCGACGAGCGAGTCACGGAAGTAGTCGTAGGTGTCGACGTCGTTGAACGTCACGCAGGGGCTGAACACGTTGACGAAGCCGAAGCCGTCGTGTTCGATGGCCTCCTCGATAATCTCGGCGTGGCGAATCGCGTCCGAGGCGAAGGACTGGGCGATGAACGTCGCTCCCGAGGCGAGCGCGAGCGCGAGGGGATTGACTGGCGGCTGCTGGGACCCTTCGGGCGTCGTCGACGTCTCGAAGTCCGAGCGCGAGGTCGGCGAGGCCTGTCCCTTCGTCAGCCCGTAGATGCGGTTGTCCATGACGACGTAGGTCATGTCGACGTTACGCCGGGTGGCGTGGACGAAGTGACCGGCACCGATCGAGTAGCCGTCGCCGTCGCCGCCGGCGGCCATGACCTCGATGTCGGGGCGGGCCATCTTGACGCCCGTCGCGACGGGCAGGGCCCGGCCGTGGACGCCGTGGATGGCGTAGCTGTGCATGTAGGTCCCGATTTTCCCCGAACAGCCGATGCCGGCCACGAGGAACGTGTTGTCGGGATCGTTGCCCGTGTTCGCGAGGGCCTTCATCATGCCGTTCATCGTCCCGAAGTCGCCACAGCCGGGACACCAGGTCGGTTGCTTGTCGGATTTGAAGTCGGTGAATCGTACCTCAGAGCTCATTGTGCTGGCACCTCCTCTTTCAGTTTCGCGGTAATTTCCTCGGCGAGTTCGTCGGCCTTGAACCGCACGCCAGTGTACTTGTTGATCCGCTTGACCCGCTGGAGCGTGTCGTGCTCGAGCACGTCGGCGAACTGGCCGGTCGCGTTACACTCGACGACGATGACGTCGTCGGCGGCCTCGAACTCCTCGGAGAGGTCTGGTCGCGGGAAGATGTACGGCACCGAGATGACCCGGACCGGGACGTCGTCGTCCTCGAGCAGGGCGACCGCCTCTCGAAGGGCCCCCTCGTTGGAGCCCCAGGAGACGACGAGGTCGTCGGCGTCTTCGTCGCCGAACTCGCGGTAATCCCACTCTTCTTCGGTCTTCGCGGTCTCGACCTTGCGGTTGCGCTTGTCGACCTGCTCGACGCGGACCTCGGTGTCCTCGGTTCGCCGCCCGAGTTCGTCGTGCTCGAGACCCGTGCTCATGTGTGCGCCGTCGGTCATGCCGGGAATCGCGCGCGGGCTGATACCGTCCTCGGTGGCGGCGTGGGCGCGGAAGTGGCCCTGGTCGTCGAGCCACTCGGCGACCTGGTCGTCCTCGAGCAAGTTTCCGCGATCGATTTCGACGGCGTCCATGTCGAACGTCTCGGGGGAGAACGTCTGTTCGGTGACTGCCAACGCGAGGTCGGCGACGACGTAGACGGGCGTCTGGTATTTCTCGGCGTAGTTGAACGCTTCGACGGTCTTCCAGAAGCACTCGTCGATGGTCGTCGGCGCGACGACGAAGCGCGGAATCTCGCCGTGGCCGCCGTAGAGGGTCATGTTGAGGTCGCCCTGTTCCTGCTTGGTCGGCATCCCTGTCGAGGGGCCCGAGCGCATCACGTCCACGATGACCAGCGGCGTCTCGCTGGTCGCCACGAGGCCGAACGTCTCGGCCATCAGGTCGATGCCGGGGCCGGAGGTCGCGGTCATCGACCGGGCGCCGCCGCGGGCCGCGCCGAGGGCCATGTTGATCGCCGAGAGTTCGTCCTCGGCCTGGACGACGTGGCCGCCGTACTGTTCGATTCGCCCGATCAGGTACTCCATCACGTTCGTCGCGGGCGTGATCGGGTAGCCGGCGTAGAAGCGACACCCGGCAGCGAGTGCGCCCATTCCGATGGCCTCGTCCCCGTTGAGCAGGACGTAATCCTCGTCGGTCGTCTCGAGGGCGTAGCCCAGGTCCAGGTCGTAGTTCTCCTGGACGTAGTCTCGCCCCTTGCGGGCTGCGTCTTTGTTGTTGTCGACGATCTTCGACCCTTTCCCGCCGAAGCGCTTCTCGAGCGCCTCGTCGAGGTAAGCGACGTCGAAGCCCGTGAGTTCGCAGGCGGCCCCGAGGGCGACGACGTTGAGCATGATCGCGCCGCCGGCCTCCTCGGCCAGCGATTTGAGCGGTACGTCGACGGCGGTGATTTCGTCCGGAATCTCGGCGTCCCAGGAGCGTTCGCCGTCGTAGATGACGGCGCTTCCTTCGTGGAGTTCGTCGAGGTTCTCGTCGATGGTTCGCTGGGTGAGCGCGACGAGAATGTCGAGCCGATCGACGACACTCTGGACGCGGTCCGTGGAGGTGCGTATCTTGTAGGCGGTGTAGCCGCCCCGGATTCGCGATGCGAAATCCTTCGACGTAAAGACGTGTCGTCCGGCCCTGGAGAGTGCCTGGGCGAAGATCTTCCCGGTGGAGTCGATGCCGTCCCCGGCCTCGCCTCCGATAGCCCAGTTCAAGTCCTCGGTCATGTCGTAGCGAACGTTGCCTCTAGCCCGTCAAAAGACTTCTGAAACCCCACCCGAAACCGCGCTCGAACGGAGTTATTACACCGATCGTAGTGAATGTTTTATCAGCCGATCGCGGTCTCGAGTCAGTGTGGTCGAGCAACCAGAAGGGCTATTCCTCGGCGTCCTCGAGGTCGTCCTCGGAGGCGACTTCGCCGCCGAGTTCGATCGCGTCGTCGGTTTCGTCGGACGTCTCGTCCGATGATTCGCCGGCTTCGCCTTCATCGTCCTCGTCGACTGTATCGCTCTCGTCGACTTCGCCGTCTTCGGCCTCCTCGACGTCGTCGTCTTCGTCCGTCGATGCGTCGGTTTCCCCGGATTCGTCGTCGGGTGCTGGCTCTTCGATGTCGCCGTCTTCGTCGGCGTCGGCCTCGCTGCCGTCACCGCCTTCGTCGTCAGGTTCACCGTCGTCGTCCGCTTCTGCACCCGCGTCGTCGGCGTTCTCGTCCTCGTCCTCTCCCTCGAGCTCGCCGTTGCTCACCGTCACCTGGGCGTTCTGGATCACTTTCTCGCCCATCTCGTAGCCAGGCGTGAACACCTCGGCGATCGTCCCCTCCGGCTGGTCACTGTCGATTTGCACCATGACCTCGTGACGCTGGGGGTCGACTTCGGTTCCTGGATCGGGATCGATCTCCTCGACGTTCTCCTCGGCCAAGACGCGGTCGAACTCGCGAAGCGTCATCTCGACGCCCTCCCGCAGCGTCTCGACGTCGCCGCTCTCCTCCGAAAGCGCTCGCTTGAGATTGTCGCGGACGCCGACGAGCCGCCCGACGAGGTCCTCGGTCGCGCGCTCTTTGAGCTGTTCCTGGCGCTTCTTCGCTCGCTTCTTGTAGTTCTGGAAGTCCGCCTGGGTCCGCTTGACGTGGCCCTTGAGGTCCTCAATCTGTTGCTCGTGCTCCTCGATCGTTGCCTCGCGGTCGGCGAGTTCCTCCTCGCGCTCCTCGAGTTGGTCCTGGAGTTCGCCGATGGTTTCGGCCTGGGCCTCGACGCGCTCGCTCAGGTCCTCGAGTTCCTCGCGCTGGTCGGTGACGGTCCCGTTCAGCTCGCGGGCCATCTCGACGATGGAGGTGACGTCGCGGGCGATTTCGGCGTCGTAGCCCCGCAGCGTCTCGAGCAGGTCGCGGATCTCGTCGCTAGTCTGTGGAACTGCGTCCCCGTTTTCGGGAGTCGTCTCCGCCGATTCTGCGGGTTCCGCAGCCTCTGTGAGTTCTCCAGTATCCCGCGCCGAATCCGACACCCCCTCGTTCTCGTCCTCCCCGGCAGGCGAGTCCTCGACGTTCTCGTCACGGTCCTCCGGACGCTCGTTGTCAGCGTCGGCGTCCGAACCATCACCATCGGTTTCGGTATCGGTCCCCGGTTCGGCGTCGCCTTCCGCAGGCACGCCCTGGGCTGTGGGGGTTGCGCCCTCGTCTTCGCTCATGTCCCAGACAAGGCACAGCGGTAATAAAAGGGTTGAGGTATGCGTTCTCGTTTCCACTCTCTGGACTGGAGGTCGAGGACTCGAGTCACCGAAGCCGTCGTGAACGAACACGGGAATTATGTACTCGTCGTCCCGACTGTCGGTAGTCGATGCCACTTGCTGGCTCCCCGTCGTCGATCCGTCTCCGGTACGAGGACGGGACGATCCGGATCGAGGCGCCCGAGGCTGGAGCCGAGGCGCTCCTCGAGGACGTCTCACTGGCCACGGTCGAACTCGAGTTCGACCATCGTTCGGACACTCTGCGAACCGAAGCCGTTCACTACGCTCGACTTCGGGCGGCGCTCGCCCGACGCGGCGAGTCGGTCGAGGACGCGGTCCTCGCGGCGACTACCAGTATGCCTGAGGGCCTCGCCTCCGAGTACGAACTTCGATCCTACCAGCGGACGGGCCTCGAGCGCTGGCTCGAGACGGACCGCTGGGAGGGCCTGTCGTTCGCCGACGGTGGCCCGTCCCACCCGGCGCCCGCGGGCGTCCTCGAGTTGCCGACTGGCAGCGGGAAGACCGTCATCGCCATCGAGGCCATCGAACGACTCGCGGTCCCGACGCTGGTCGTCGTTCCGACGATCGACCTGCTCGAGCAATGGGCGACGGAACTCGAGGCGGAGTTCGACGTCCCCATCGGCCGATTCGGTGGCGGCGAGCAGCGACTCGAGGCGCTGACCGTCTCGACGTACGACTCCGCGTACCTGAAAGCTGACGCAGTCGGCGACCGGTTCGGGTTCGTCGTCTTCGACGAGGTCCACCACCTTGGCGGCGAGGGCTACCGCCAGATCGCCCGGCTGCTGGCCGCACCGGCCAGGCTGGGACTCACCGCGACGTTCGAGCGGCCCGACGACGCCCACGAGGTGATCGAAGAGCTCGTCGGTCCCGTCGTCCACCGACTCTCGCCCGACGACCTCGCGGGCCAACATCTGGCGCCCTACGACGTCAAGCGCCGGGAGATCGAGCTCTCGGAGCGCGAGCGCGAGGCCTACGAGCGCCACCAGGGAACCTTCACCGACTACCTCGCGCGCTCGAACATCCGAATGCAGTCGGGTTCGGACTACCAGGAACTCGTCAAGCGCTCGGGAAGCGACCCGGCCGCGCGAGAGGCGCTCCTGGCCCGCCAGCGCGCCCGCGAGATCATGCTCGGCGCCGAGGGGAAGATCGAGGCGCTCGCGGAGGTGCTCGAGACCCACCGCGGCGAGCGGACGATCGTCTTCACGGCCTACAACGACCTCGCCTACGAGGTCGGCGAGCGATTTTTGATCCCGGTGATCACCCATCAGACGGGAACCGCCGAGCGACGGGAGGTCCTCGAGCGGTTTCGCGACGGGACCTACTCCCGCGTCGTGACCTCGAACGTCCTGGACGAGGGGGTCGACGTGCCCGACGCCTCGGTCGCAGTCGTGCTCTCGGGGAGCGGAAGCGAGCGGGAGTTCACCCAGCGCCTGGGTCGAATCCTGCGCCCGAAGGGCGACGGCGGGCGGGCGATCCTCTACGAACTCGTGGCCGCCGAGACGAGCGAGGAATCGATCGCCGATCGCCGTCGGTAACGGTGAACTCGAGTCGGTGGTCTCCAGGTCCTCGCCCGCGCCGGGATTCGCCACTCGGCGTATCCCACAGCGTTATTCTGTGTTCTCACGAGGGTACGCGTATGGCCCAATCGACGCTCTTTCACCTCCATTTCAACACGCCGTCCGTCGACGAAGCCGCCGCTCGTCTCGAGCGGGCCGGTCTCCCACTCGATCAGCGGTTCGGGAGCGTCTGCGGCGAGGGCGTTTCCCTCGAGCCGGACGACGAGACTCCCGACGGGTTTCGGTTCAAACTTCAGGTCCACCAGCGAGGGGGTGCGAACGTTACGCTCGCTCCCGGCCGTCGTCCGCACTTCGACCACCTTGGCCTGATCGTGGACGATTTCGAGGGGGCACTCGACCGCGCGGAATCGCGGGGTTGGTCGGTCCGTCGAAACGAACGACGAACGTTCGTGATGACACCGTGGGGGTTTCGCGTCGAAGCCCACCCGTCAGACGGCGAGGGGGTCGTGGGCCTCGGAGACGTTTCCGACTGTCGGCTCGAGGAAACAGTCCTCTATCTTCCCGAGGCCGATGCGGCGCGAGCGGCCTTTGTCGACGTGTTCGGAGAGGTCCCAGCGCTTCGAATCGAACCTGGTGAGAGTGCGTGGGTGGAGACGTTCGTCCTGGCAACGAGTCGAACGTCCAAGAAAGTGGCCGCTGACGAACTCCTCGGCGCGTAGGCTACCGTATCGATCGAAAAACGTAGGATCCCGAATCGACCGAAACGACCGCAGCCTGTTCTCAGTGTCTAATGGGACCGTCAGTTACTCACGTGTCTCGTCGAGAAACCGGTCACGAACTGTCTGCGCAACGTCCGTGCCGTAGTGATCGACTAGCGGCTGGAGCGCTGATCCGAACGCCCGCATGCACTGGCGCGAGGAGTGGTACTCGAGTCCCGCCGTCACTTCGTCCCAGGTGTGAGCCTGAAGGACGCGCCGAACCAGCAACCGCTCCTGACGCGTGGTGAGCGCGTCCTCGAGTTCCGGCGGTCGCTCGATCAGCGCCGAAATTACCAGTCGCCTGAACGGCCCGGGATCGACGTCGTAGAGGCCAGGGCCGTACGCCGCGCCGGCGACGACCCGCCACTCGTGGGACGATAGCTCGAGCGGGAGCGTGTACTCGGTCCCGACCGATCGGGTAACTGCCCGAACCACGTCAGGATCGAGGTCGTGCAGGGTGTCGGAGAGCACTCTCGGCAAGCGCCTGGCGAAGCGAGTCGCGTGGCGCTCGAGCAGGGCCTCCCCCGCCTCGGTCATCGGTGCGAGCATGATTGCCGAGTACTCTCCGCTCGTGTCGTTGCGAGTCGTCGAGAGGTGGACCGTCCGGTAGCCGTTCGCCCGCCAGAACGAGACGAGGTTGGGGGTCGCACCGAAGCCGGTGCCGAGCCAGTCGACCGCCCCGTCGAACTCCTCCTGGATGCGCTCCAGGAGGTGTGATCCGAGCCCCCGTTCGCGCCGCGCGTGGTGGGTCGCGATCCGAACCACGCGAATCCCGGCGTACTCGCCTGCCGACTCGTCGCGCACGTGACTCGTCAGTATGTCCGGGATCATGTTCCCGCGGATGCGCCCGCCCTCGTACATCCGTTCTCGATCCGCTGCCGAGAGATTCCCCTCCCGTGCCAGCAGGGCAACGCTGACGACGTGACTGTCGTGGAGCAAGGCCCGCGTCTCGAGGTTCGGCGCGTCGAGCAGTCGGGCGAGGTCGTTCGGCTCGGTTCGGTAGTGGGCGAGCACGAGCAGGCCGACGACCTCCCGGAGGAGCGACTCGTCTTCGAGGAGGGCATCGGGCTCGAGGCGGCGATACTCGACCGACTCCGGGGTCGCGCCCTCGATCAGTGGAGCTACCGGTGGGCTGGCGTCGAGCAACAGCGCTCGAAACGACCAAACCTCGAGCGGGTCTCCGGCGGCGTACCGGATCGGCTCCTGCAGGGCGTACTCGAAGACGTCGTGGTCGCTCGCCTCGAGCCGATCCCGAAAGCGAACCGAGAATCCGCGTCCGGCTCCCTCGTAGCCGTGGATCGTCGTCGCGAACGCGATTCGATCGGCGGCCAGCAGCGACTCGAGTACCGTCACCGAGAGGGCGGCGGCCTCGTCGACCAGCACGACGTCGGCGGTTTCGATGCGGGAGACGGCCTCGAGCGGTGGGGCGTACTCTATGGTTCCGCCGTCGACGGTCTGCAGTACCTGACTGGTCGCCCCGTGGTCTCCCTCGAGGTCGCCGCGCCCCTCGAGCAACTCACTCGCCCGCGCGAAGGCTTCAGCCGCGTTCGCCCAGGCGGGCGCGGTAACCAGGACGTGATCGCCCGTTGCGGCGAAACAGCCGGCTGCCAGCCCGATCGCACTCGACTTGCCGCGGCCGCGGTCAGCCTCGAGGACGACCGCGTTCTCGGGAGCGCGAAGGCGCTCGAGGCTCTCGAGTGCCGTTCGCTGGTCGTCGGTGTAACAAGCATCGTATGCGTCCCGAGGGAACGCTCGAGTCTCCCTGACGCCGTCTGCAGCGTCCGTCTCGCGGGCGAAGTCGTCGGGCACTTCTCGCGTCTGAATGGGGTCCCCGCGGTACACTAGCCGGGGGGCCGGGTGCGTCAACCCGTCGTCCTCGAGGTGGTCGTCGTCGACGTTCACGATAGCGATCCCGCGGTGGGCGCGAAGCGTCTCGACGAGCCGCGCTCGAAAGCGTCCGGTCACGTCCGCGAGGTCGAACGGGGGAACGGCCATCGACCGCTCGAACGAACCTCGCTCGTCGGGCCACTCTTCGAGCGGCGGCGTCAACAGGATCAAGAGTCCTCCGGCGTCGATCGTTCCCACGAGTTTCCCCAGTGCGTTCGGCTCGAGGGTGTCGTGGGCGTCGAGGATTACGATCTCTCGGGTCGTCCCCAGGAGTGCTCCGGCTTCGGACTGGGTCCGGTGTTCACAGCGAAGTCGATCCCCGGGGCCGACCAGCGTCGTCCGCGAAATCGGGACGTCGAGGGACTCGAGGACGGTCGCCAGTACCTCGTACCCCCGCTCGCGATCGCCCGCGAGCACGAGACCGCGACGCTCGTCGACAGAGGCGGCCTCCTCCCTGAGGACTCGAGCGTGCGCGGCGACGTTCATGTGGGCTCATCGGACAGGTGATCGTAAGTTACTGTCGGCTGGCACTCCCCCGCGAGTTACTGTCGACTGACACCTGCTCACGACTCTCTCCTGACGAGTGGTCGTCGGTAGCGACAAAAGCGACCGTGAGCCGTCGGCCAGCCTCCGTCCCGTGCAACGGTTTCCCACGCCTCCGTTCGTTTGAACACGCTTTTAAGGGGGGCACCGTTACTGGGAAGTACACCCTACGCGGGGTTGATGATACTCCTAGCCTCACAGGACTTTCGCCGGACGAACCCGGCCCGGGCCCAGCCCCGGACGGCAGGGGAGTGCGAGCCCGCGCGTAGGAGAGGTGAACAACCAATGGCAGTCTACGTAACCACAGACATCCCAGCCGACCTCGCCGACGACGCCCTCGAGGCGCTCGAGGTCGCCCGAGACACAGGCAGCGTAAAGAAAGGAACCAACGAAACGACCAAGGCCATCGAGCGCGGCAACGCCGAGCTCGTCTACGTCGCCGAGGACGTCTCGCCAGAGGAGATCGTGATGCACCTCCCCGAACTCGCCGACGAGAAGGGCATCCCGGTCGTCTTCGTCGAGACCCAGGACGACGTCGGTCACGCCGCCGGCCTCGAGGTCGGCTCGGCGGCCGCGGCGATCGTCGACGCCGGCGAGGCGTCGAGCGACGTCGAAGACATCGCCGGAAAGGTCGAGGACCTCGACTGAGGTGATCACAGATGAGTGCTGAAGAAGCAGAAAACGGGTCAACGCCCGCCGAGGTCATCGAGATCGTCGGCAAGACCGGCATGCACGGCGAAGCCATGCAGGTCAAGTGTCGGATCAAGGAGGGCGAGAACCAGGGACGCATCATCACCCGAAACTGCCTCGGGCCGGTCCGCGAGGGGGACATCCTCCAGCTGCGCGAGACCGCCCGCGAGGCCGACTCCATCGGAGGACAATAATGGTCGAGAAGCGAACCTGCGACTACACGGGCGAAGAGATCGAGCCCGGCACGGGCATCATGTACGTTCGCACCGACGGTACCGTGCTCCACTTCGTCGACTCGAAGGCGGAGAAAAACTACAAGCTCGGCCGCGAACCGCGCGACCTCGAGTGGACCGAAGAAGGCCGACGCGGCAAGGGTCCAACCCAGGTCGACACGTCGGCGGACGAATCCACGGAACCCGACCAGGAGGACGAAGCAGGAGAAGACGAAGGCGAAGCTGACGAGGACACCGAGTCCGCCGGCGACGAAGAGGACTCCGAGGAGGAGGCCGTCGAAGGCGAGGCGGAAGCCGAGGACGACGCCGGAACGGGCGAGGAAGGTGAAGCGGAAGCCGATGCGGAAGCCGAGGAGGAAGCGGAAGCCGATGCGGAAGCCGAGGAGGAAGCTGAAGCCGAGGAGGAAGCTGAAGCCGATGCGGAAGCAGGTGAAGAAGCGTGAGCGATCACGAACGCACCTTCGTCATGGTCAAACCCGACGCCTTCGCCCGCGGACTCGTGGGCGAAGTCGTCTCTCGACTCGAGGACCGCGGCCTCAAACTCGTCGGCATCAAAGTGATCAACATGCCCGAAGAGCGGGCCAGAGAGCACTACGCCGAGCACGAGGACAAGCCGTTCTTCGACGGTCTGATCGAGTTCATCACCGCGGGACCCGTCGTCCCGATGGTCTGGGAAGGCCAGGACGCCACGCGTCAGGTCCGACAGATGATCGGCGCGACCGATCCGCTCGAAGCTGCCCCCGGAACGATCCGCGGCGACTACGCACTGGACCTCGGTCGGAACGTCGTTCACGCGGCAGATCACGAGGACGAAGGCGCGAACGAGCGCGAAATCGCGATCCACTTCGACGAGGACGAACTGATCGACTACGACCAGCACGACGCGTCCTGGCTCTACGAATAACTCGAGCGGGTTCCGGAGCCCCTCTCGGTATCTGGCCCGAGAGTAGACCAGCGTCGAACGGAACGACCCGCGCGACGACCGGCGAATTTTTGCCATCTCGATCGACTGTATGAAGAAATACAGGTACGTATTCGGATAGACGTAACATCTAATGTGTACCCACCAGTATAAGTGGGTGGTGGTTTCGAATGTTAAGTTACGGTAGGTGGTTTGTAAATGAGTAACAGGGAGAAGGGATCCACGGCTCGAGCATGTTATACGACGCCCTCACTGGACTTGGTTTTTGAACTGCTCTCGAGCCGTCGTCGTCGCCAGGCGCTCTATTATCTGTCCGAGCGATCGGACGGCGTCGCGTCGGTCGACGAGATCGCCGACTACGTACACACCAATGACGACCGGAGCGATTGTTCGGCGGACGGACGGTCCGAGATTGCCGCGGGTCTCAGACACGTTCATCTTCCAAAACTCGAGGATGCTGGCGTGATCGACCACGATCCGCGGAGCCAAACGGTCAGGTACTGGTCCCAGCCGTCGCTGGAGGAGTGGCTCGAACACGCCTATCACAAGGAGTCGATCAAATAGTACCGCTCTCGACAGAGATCCGTCGGAGACGGTGACGGTCACGAAAGCCGATATATTATGGGGTGTGATAGCGTTTCCCTCCTCAATGTTTAACAGGTCAGCGGTCGATTGCTCAACCGGTGTTCACCAATGACTGACCACGAACTGCCACCGCTGCCGTACGATTACGACGCACTCGAGCCATCTATCTCCGAACAGGTCGTGACCTGGCACCACGACACCCACCATCAGGGCTACGTCAACGGCCTGAACTCGGCCGAGGAGGAACTGGCGCAGAACCGCGAGGACGGCGACTTCGATTCGACCCCGGCGGCGCTGGAGAACGTCACGCACAACGGCTGTGGGCACTATCTCCACACGCTGTTCTGGGAGAACATGTCCCCGAACGGCGGCGGCGAACCCGAGGGTGACCTCGCCGACCGCATCGAGGAAGACTTCGGCTCCTACGAGGCCTGGGAGGGCGAGTTCAAGGCCGCCGCGGGCGCTGCCGGCGGCTGGGCGCTGCTGGTCTACGACCCCGTCGCGAAGCAGCTCCGCAACCTCAAGGTCGACCGGCACGACCTCCACGCGCTCTGGGGCGCTCACCCCATCCTCGCGCTGGACGTCTGGGAACACTCGTACTACTACGACTACGGCCCGGACCGTGGAAGCTTCATCGACAGCTTCTTCGACGTCGTCAACTGGGACTCCGTCGCCGAGGAGTACCAGACGTGCCTCGACCACTTCGAGTAAGCGACGACTCCGTACACTATCGCACTTTTTTGGCACGACAGTGAGCGAGTAGTGGTGCGAGTCTCGCCTCGTGTCGAGCGGTAAGCGGCGAACAGTGAACAGTGAGCAGCGAACGACGAACGACGAGCACGTCGAGCACGACGAACGACGAACGGCAAAACCCACACCGTTTAGCCACGAGGCCCGTTAGTCGAGATATGCCCGTTCCGAAGGACGAATTCGACACCTTGCCACCGTGTGATTTCTACACGCCCGAGGAACTCCTCGAGGCCGACCAGATGTACAGCGTCTACGAAATCGCCCGACTCTTGCAGGGGCTGGATCCGAACGCGGAAATCGACCGCGAGACGGAGGACATCCTCCTCGACTGGGCGATTCCGTGGATCATGACCAACGCAGAGGACCTGGTGGTGGGCGAACCGCGAACCGACGACGAACCGGGCTACTACGGCCTCAAATCCTGATCGTCGAGGAGACCAGTGAGACCAGTGAGGCCAGCGAGCGCTGTCAGGCCTGCCTGGCCATCCGACTCGCCAGTTCGACGTGTTCGTACGGCTCGTCGGTGACGCTCGGCCCGTGGCCGACGTGAAGCGCCTCGAGTCCGGGGTCGATTCGCTCGAGTAGCCGATCGATGCTGTCGATGAGCGTCGATCGATCACCTTCCGGGAGGTCGGTACGCCCGAATGCACCGTTCTGGAAGACGAGGTCGCCAGCGAACAGCACGCCTGTCTCGCGTGCGTACAGACAGAGGTGATCGTCCTTGTGGCCCGGCGTGTGCAACGCGACGTACTCGCCGTCGCCGAGGACTACCGTCGCCTCGTCTGCAAGTTCGTGGTCGACGCCATCGGCCGACGCGTCGAACCCCCAGACCTCGACGTCGAAGGCCGTCGCAACGGCCTCGAGATTACCGACGTGATCGGGGTGGGTGTGAGTGAGCACGACGGCATCGAGCGCGTCGACGTGTTCGCGGATCGCCTCGACGACGTCGAAGTTCGCTCCCGTATCCACGAGGACGGTCCGATCGCCAGTGACCAGGAACGCGTTGCTCGTGAACACCTGCTTGCCCGCGGCGAGATTTACGATCATCGCCAGCAGGTACGTCTCGGGCCACTTTGTGCGTGTCGACACGCAATTTCGGGCGGTTGGGTGTGCGTACCGCAGTGGAATCGACATTCACAAGGTCTTTTACTGAGAGCACGTACAAGAGAGACGAATGAACGGGTCGGCTCTTCGAACAGGGATCCTCGTGATCACTCTCCTCGTCGCCGCAGTCGGTGGCGGAACGCTGGTGGCCGCCAACGATTCGACCACCGCGGTCGAACGGGAACGGCAACCGGGTATGGACACCGGGCAGCCAGCGTTCGGCGCTAGCGACGATCGATTCGCGAACACCGCCGCCTCGTTCCAGGAGCAGGGCTTCGAAACGACGACGTTCATCGTTACAGTCAACGACGACGGATCGGCCATCTGGACGTTCCGATACGAACGCATTCTCGAGGACGACGAGGCTGAGGCGGAATTCGAGACGTTCGCCGAGGAGTTCGAGTCCGAAGAGACCGAACGATACACGGACTTCAAGGACCAGGCAAACGCCCTCCTCACTATCGGTCGAGAGGAGACCGGCCGCGAAATGAAGGCGACCGACTTCAACCGAACGGCCAGAATCGAACAGCGGTTCAATACGAGAGGCGTCGTCGAGATGTCGTTCACGTGGAACGGATTCGCGCAGGTAAACGACGGCGAAGTCGTCGCTGGCGACGTGTTCGAAGGGAACTTCGTCATCTCCTCCGACCAGACACTCGTCATCGAAACGGGTGACGACCTGCGGTTCGCCGACGTCCAACCGGCCGGCGAGCTCAGTGCATCGTCCCTCGAAGCCAGCGATTCGGTCACCTGGACCGGCCGAAAGCAATTCCTGGACGGTCAGCCACGCGTCATTTTCGAGAGCGAATCGGCGGGTGGATCGGTCGAACCAGACGAGGACACGGAAAACGAGTCGGCGCTCCCGATATCCACCATCGCACTGGCACTCGCTGGCGGCGCGATCTTGCTCGGTCTCCTCGCCGCCGGTATCTCCCGGTACGGCCTCCTGTCGAGGACAGACCAATCGGATCCGGACGTCCACCCCGAACCGACTCGAGAACCCGATCAATCGGCCGCCCAGCCGATACCGGACGACGAACTCCTCAGCGACGAGGATCGGGTCATCTCACTCATTCGAGAGCGAGGCGGCCGAATGAAGCAGGTCAACATCGTCGACGAAACCGGCTGGTCGAAGTCGAAGGTGAGCATGTTGCTCTCAGAGATGGAATCCGACGGCACCATCAGCAAACTCCGGGTCGGTCGAGAGAACATCATCAGCCTCGAGGGATTCGAACCAGAGGCCACCAGGTCACCGTTCGAGGAGTAATTTGCGCATGCGACGGCTGGACACGGTACCGATGAAACGCAACCCTTAAACAGTCTTCTCGGCAAGCATAGATTGCAAACCCGCTCCGTTGGTGTAGTCCGGCCAATCATATTGCCCTCTCACGGCAATGACCAGGGTTCGAATCCCTGACGGAGCATCCTTTTCCCGACGCCGTCTCCCGATTTCGAGCCCGTGCTAACCTCACGTAAGCATGAAACTCGAAGGCAATGCGATTGAGATGGTCGGGTTACCCCGACGCCGTATAGCGATTCCAATTATTTGCCCTGCAATCCGATTCGCAGGATTCGTTCGGGAGGTAACGCGATGGATCTAAGTGATTTCACGCTCGTTCCGGGCCCGACTGAAGACCGCCTCGGTAAACGACAACTGGTCGATTACCGAACCGAACGAGAGGGCATGGTCAAGTGGCTCCTCACGTTCGGTATCGAACCGGAGAAAGCGAACGGCTACGCAGAGAGCACGGTCAAAAACCGGATCTACCGGATGGACCAGTTCTGCCGGTTCGTCTGGGACCGCGAGGGCCAGTACACGACGGCAGTCACGCACGAGCACGCGGATGCATGGATGCAGGAACTGGCCTACGCCGAGTGTAGCGACACCCACCGTGACCTGTGTCAGAAGGCTGTGCGGATGCTGTTCAAGTGGCGTGCTCACGAGCGCGGTGGGAAAGAGTGGGAGCCGACGATCACGTTCAGTTCGAACGACGGGACGACAACGCCGCGCGACTACCTCACGCTCCAGGAGCGAAAGCTCATCCGCGAAGCGGCGCTGGAGTACGGAAGCATCCCGTCCTACAACAACGTCAGTCCACGAGAGCGCAGCGAGATTAACGCCTATCTCGCCCAGCGGTTCGAGAAACCCGGTGCGGAGATCACGAAACGCGACTGGGAGCGTGCGAACAACTGGAAGATCCCCAGCCTCGTCAGCGTCAGCCTCGACGCTGCGCTCCGACCGATCGAAGTCGAGCGGTCCGTGACCGGATGGGTCGATCTCGGAAACGGGATTTTGCGCATCCCGATCGAGGATAGCTCGAAAAACGAAGATAACTGGCGCGTTAGCCTCAGCAAGCGCTCTGTCAGTATGCTCGAGCGGTGGCTCGAACAACGAGCAACCTACGACCTGTACGATGGACGCGATGAACTGTGGTTGACGCGCGAGGGAAACCCATACGGGTCCGCGTCGCTCCGTCGCATCCTCCACCAACTATGTGAAATCGCTGATATCGACTACGAGAACCGGAAGATGAGTTGGTACACCATCCGCCACTCCACAGGAACGTATATGACACGCGAAGAAGATCTGGCGGCTGCACAGACACAGTTACGGCACAAGAGCCCGGAGACGACGATGAAGTACGACCAGGCACCAGTTGAGGATCGACAGGATGCGCTCGATCGCATCGGTTGATCCAGAAATTCAGCTTGTTTAAACCCATAGCATTTGATAGGATTTGTCTGCTGAATATAGAGGATATAGTCAGCAGATCAGAATTGACCGTGGATGGAACTCTCTCTTCTCGTGCGTGTGCTGAAAAATTTCTGTGACCGGGTTACTCTCCCGGCGATTCGACGACCCCGAGTTGCTGCATGAGCCCGAACTGGTCGGGTTGAATCCACCGTTCGGCCAACTTTCCATCCTTCATGCGGGTGAACACCATGTTCTGGATTTCGAACTCTTTGCCAGTCGGTTCGATTCCCATAAATTCGCCCACGTGGGTCCCCCGCAGGGTCACCCGCATTGCGACGGTATCGCTTTCGGCGATAATGTCCTCAACGGTCGCCGAGAAGTCCCCAAACGCCGAGAGCAGATATTCAGTCTGTTTCTTGAGTTCTTCTCGACCCTTGATCTCGCCGAGCGGGCTGTGATCGATTACGTCCTCGGCGCAGATCTCGTCGATGACGTCAATATTTCCGGTCGCCACCTCTTCTGGGAAGCGACGAACGACTCGCTTGTTCTCCCCTGTTGTGGATGTTGCTGCCATTGGCTCCTCCGTTCATAGCGCCTCACTCAACAAATCCCATCTCCCACGTGACTCCGAAGTGAACGCTGGTATCCTCTACGCGGCCCAATATGTTAGATGTTACCATGCCACGTTGTCTCGTCCGATTCGACTGCTCCGATCAGTCCACTGCCCTATCCAAGAGACGCGCTCTTTATTCAGTATACTCTGAGCGATCTATCGAAATGCTGCCAAGAAGAGCATGCAAGATACAGAGGATGAGTGCAGCACGGCACCTACGTTTATTCCATGTGCTTAGTCCGAAACCAACCCGCACATACGGATGCGTACTTACTGCTGACTCGAACTTGTCTGTTTGACTCTGCCGTGCTTCTTGATCACACTGGTCCCAAAGTTAGTGAATGTATAAATAAATTATCGGAGATTTTTCATAAACTACCACAGTGCAGGATTGTTGGAATTCAGTCTGCCATCAGCCAATAGAAATAGTTACGACCATCAACAACTAGGTTGAATCAACAGTCCTCATAATGACTCTCAGCACGAAGTTTCGAGTTCCAGTCAAAGTCCTTCCGTTGGGATCTATTTTATCAAACTTCGACGATATTGTGTTTGAACTCGTTCGTGTTATCCCGACCCGAGATGGATTCATTCCGTACTTTTGGGTGTCGGGTGAGAATTTGGATGAGTTTGAACACGCCCTTGAAGACCATCCTCGTATCCTCTCACTCAAACTGCTTGATACTGTTAATCACGACCGTCTCTATCAAGCCGAATGGGACGTGAAACATGGAGAGTTCTTCGCAGGCCTTATCGACACGGATGCCGCAGTTCTGGAGGCATATAGCACCGACAGAAACTGGTTTTTTCATTTCCGTTTCCCGGATCATGACCAATTGACTCAGTTCTACAACTATTGCGTGGAGAACGAGATTACGGGAATTGAACTAGAACACGTCTATTCGTTGAATGAGCGGTCAAGCCACTTTTTCGAGTACAATCTTACTCCAGAACAACGAGAGGCGCTTGTCCTTGCCGCTCAACACGGATACTTCAGCACACCACGTGAGGTAACTCTTGAGGAACTCGCTACTGAACTTGACATCTCTCAACAAGCGCTTTCGCAACGGATTAGAGGCGCCATCGAAAAAGTCATATTAGGTGCATTGAACCTGCCTCTCAAACCGGAATAGGATTGAAGTGAAATGCCAAATTCCAATCCCTCCTTACTAAGACCCTTGTTTGGACAAGGGTTAAAATCAGTACCACAAGGGTCAGTGGCCTATATGAATATGGATACCAATCCACAACAAGATCAGTTATTCGACTGTCTGGCACATCACCATCGGCGGATAATCATAGAGGTATTGCGGAACTCAAACTCGCCAAAACCGACTATCGAATTAACACAGGACGTCATAGAGAGAATCCGTAAAATGTCTGATGAAGATATTTTATCTCCCGAATCTATGCAAACATCCCTCTATCACTCGCACCTTCCGAAACTGAAAGAAGCTGGTCTCGTCGAATTTGATGAGGAGAGAGATCTGGTAGCGCCTACTGAGTACGTATCTCATTTAGGTATTCTTGTGGATCTGGCAGAGCTAATTGCTGGGGAACGTCGCCAACTAGATCTTGAGGCTCGTGACTGGGATGATGAACAGATTACAGGCTAGGAAATAAGAATGTAATATTAAAAATAATGTCTGGTCAGTGATTATTTTGGCCCGGAAATATACCTTGTCGTATTCTGTTGATCTGTGCTTCACCTGTACTGATCGATCACTCCCATCCAGATTGGCTCTCAGTCCGTGCCACATTCGCGCTGTGTAGTCAACAACCCGTTCTCAAGATCCACGCTAACTGGCAGATTCTTTAGCGATCAATAGGCAGCCGCATATATCGGTTGGTTTCGAACTGAGCAATTGGAATAAACGAACTCGCCGTACTGCACACATCCTCTGTACTGACAAATTATCACTCTCGAAGATCGACATCTGAACCGTGCCATATTCGTGCCTGTATCTTGCAGAGACTCGAACAACCACCGAGTTGCTGTCTGAAGAGGGGTGCAAGATACAGGTCAAGCGAGTAACGGAGCGGGGGTCAATTTCACTGATTACCTTCAAGAAACCGTGCTAAAGACAGAGAATAGATGCAGCAGATCGATCTCCCACAGGAGACGTTCCTCTCGTAGCGGTCGACTTAGTCGTCTGCTGCTGCTTCTTGTTCTTTGATGTACTCGACAATCTCGTCCGTTTCGGTAACGAAGTCGTCATAATCGATCTCATTTCCGTGGAGTACTGTCGAGAAATATTTGGTAACACCGGCTAGGTTCACCGCCTCTTCGAGTTCATCCTCTGTCACCTCCGCCAGCCGTGCTTCTTGCTTGTGGAAGTAGGTGCAGTAGGGGCATTTCATTGCAGCGGCTGCACTCACCTCGACGAGCGCCTTCTCGCGTGGGGAGAGGTCAGTTTCTCCGAGGCCAAGATCCCGAAAGATTCCCCAACTGTGATCACTGGCTGACTCTGCAAGCATCTCCATCCAACTCGGTACCTGTCCGAGATACTCCTCAATCTCCTGTTGTGTTTGCTTTGTTGCCATAGTCTCTCACCTCCCGTTCTTCGACGGAACGGAGCTTTGTGCTCAATACTATGTCTGCTGGTACCGAGCACCATTCTCTCTATCCCAATACGTTACTTAGTCCTTTCTGGTGAAAATAATCCATAACTCGTGCCGAATATTCGCTGCTCAATCCAGTTGTCCAGCCAACCACACCGGGAGTGATACCCTGCAAGAGACACGTAGGAGGTCCACATACGGCTCTGGGAATACGAGAGCTGGTCGATAGAACCCCAGCAATGAATCCGCATCCGCCTATATCGGTTGGTTCTGCTCTGGGTAAGTGAAAGAAACGAACTCATCGTGCTGTACACATCCTCTATTTTGACCGATCCCCCCCCCACCCTCCCCCTCCCTCTGATCAGCCACCAACTCCTGCCACATTCGCGCTATGTATCTTGCACATTACTCTCGACCTATTCATCAAGAGTCACAAACGACGAGTGAGATACAGAAGATGAGTTCAGTACGGCGAATCCATTTATTTCACACACTCTGACCGGACAACCGATACATGCAGATGCCTATTGTGTACATGAGCAGAAGCAGTGAGTGAAACTATTTACCTCTGTATTGATAAATAGATGATTAATGGTCGGATTGTCCGCAACGCCCTCTACTCATACTGAAGGCGTTTCTCGGCGAAAAGTGCTTGCTTTGACGGGAGTATTAGCCTCAATCTCTGTTTCGGGATGTAGCGAACTCGTCTTCTCTAATGACACGAGAGGAGAAGCTGATTCAATTGAAATTATAGTTGAGAATCAAACGGAAGAACTCACAATGATAGGTGTTCGGGTAGAAGACGATGAGGGAGAGCTGTTGTTTAGTCAGGTGTACGAACTTGAACCCGGTCACCTTGATTCAGCTGCTGCTATCGAAACGACTCCGTCAACGGTGACGGTTTTCACTCAAGATGGTAACTCCGCTACGTGGGAGTATGCACCTGATTTGGACATCGACTGTGACGGCGAAGATATCGGAGTTACATTACAATCAGATCACTCAATCGATTCGTGGTACGCCTGCTAAGTACACCTCCTGGACTGATCGATCGGCGCCCTACGCAAACTGAACCGAACCGAGTGCCACATTCGCGCTTTGTATCCTGCAGAGATGTATCGAGCTATCGATTTTCTGTTGGTAGGAGCATGCGAGATACAGAGAATGAGTGCAGCACGACAACTTCATTTGCTTTCACGCCGAAACAGGTGAACTAACCACCCGCTACACGTACTTATCGAGCATTTCCGGATTAGAACTCTCCACAAAAACAGGAGAATCCATACGCGTGTAGTGCGTGTATAGTCACGGTAATGAGCGTCATCGTAGAGTTCACAATCGAGGCAGAGGCGTTTACACTCGGCAGGGTGCTGTCGGGGCCACCGAAGATGCACATCGAACTTGAGCGAATTGTCCCGACAGGGTCAATGGAGATGCCGTTCCTGTGGGCGACCGGAACCGGCTTCAACGCGTTCGAAACGAAGGTACGAGACAGTCCTTACGTCAAAGAACTCCACACTCTCGACAGAATCGGGGACAGCGGCCTGTACCGGGTCGAATGGAACGAACCCCGCGAGGGCGACCTCACGGAAGGGATTGCACGGGTGAACGCAATCGTCCTCGAAGCGCACGGGGGTGACACGTGGGAGTTTCGACTTCGCTTTACCAATCACGATGCCCTCTCACGATTTCATAACTACTGCACTACTCACGACCTCCCACTCGTCATTGAGCGTACCTACACGTTACGAGAGACGACCGACAGTGGCCACCAGTTAAATCTCTCGCAGAAACAACGCGAAGCGCTCGTCCTCGCCCTCCAATGGGGCTATTTCGGCACGCCACGTGAAACCTCCCTCGACGAGTTGGCGGACGAGCTGAGCCTCTCGAAGCAGGCACTGTCAGACCGCATCCGTCGGGGCAACGAGAAGGTACTTCACTCTGTGTTGCTCTCGTCAGTGGCCGATTCCGACTGACTGGGAGCAGGTGGTATAAAAATAACCAGACCGGTCAAGACACACACTCTCACGCCTAAGACTTGTACGTGTCGTATGCCGCCTGCTACCAATAACGATGAGTCCACTTGCTCACACGAGAATATCGCCGTTGGTGAGGTGTGTTCTGGGCTTGCAGATGAGCGGTGTCGCTCGGTCCTCTACTACTTTCAGGAATCAACGCTCACTGTGGCGTCGTACGAAGCCCTCATCACGTACAGTTGCGAGCACGACGATACCATCGACACTCGAGAGCAGGCAATCATCGCCCTCCAGCATGTTACGTTGCCAAAACTGGAAGAAGCTGGAATTATCGAGCATGATGAACGCAGTTCCACCGTTCGGTATCGAGGGTTTCCGAAGTTGGAGACGATGGTCCGTCTTGTGGCCGACATGGAAGATGAACTCTAGTACAGGTCCCTCCTTTTTTCGCCTTGATAGTATCTGAATAGCCTGCTACGTATATTCGCTGTACTGAGCGTTTGACCTTCCGTGTTGATCGCTCCTCAGTCAATGCCACAGTCGCGCTTTGTATTCAGCACGCTTGCTGAAACATATCTCTGACAGAGGGTTTCAACAAGGCCAGTTGTTCAACACCAAATCGAAATACTATAGCTCAAAAATACTTCGACCACCAAACGAACGCATCGCCGATCTCCTCTTTCCGAACGAGACCGTCCTCCTGAGGTTTATTCAATAGATACCGAGCTGAATTCCGATGAATATCGAGGTCCTCAGCGATCTCGTCGGTTTGAATTGCAAGTCAGCCATCTGGTATATTGTTAATCGCTCTTGTGAAGTACATTGTTGGGGGAGAGCCCGCTGGTGGTTTCTTGACCACAGTGACCGCGATCTGGTCGAGGTTAGTACGACGCGTTCACCGTTGAACAAGTGTATCTACTCTTCCGGATCAGGCGTCACTGTCGCTTTCGCCAACCTCCGTCACAAGAGCGGACTACTAATATGTGGTCCTCGAATGTGAGGTCCCCCTCAAAATGACCTCAGACATGTACTCTGTGATCAGCCTAGATGAAGCTGAAGAACACACAACCCATGATTCGATTCCAGTTGTGAAGGCCCTCGGGTATGAACTGCGCGCTCGTAATGAGCCACGCCCGCGCGAATCGCGCTTCAACTATTTCTACTACGACGAAGGGCAGGCCGTTCCACGACATAGCCAGCGTGAACAGGAGGAACTGTTCTTCGTTGTTACAGGTCGTTGTCGAATTGAAGTTAATGGAGACGAGTTCGAGGTTGAAGCGAACGACTTCGTTGTTATCGACCCCGGCCCATGGCGACAGATTACCGCTCTTGAGCCATCAGAAATTTTCGCTGTCGGCGCACCGAATGTCCGGGATGATGCCGTCTTTGAGGGAGATAACCCATTCGACTGATTTAATCACCCAGTGGATAATCATAGGTGGGACATGGAGATTTTGTTTTGCGCTCTTACGAAGTAGATTGTTGGTCGGGTAGAGCTGTCGCTGTGAAAGCGTAGCGGGCAACTGTGTTCCCAGTTGAAGTGTTTCGTATAGCGCAGCGTGACCTATAATCGGCTGCGGGTCGTATTTCGTCATATGGCGGATCGAGACACTGATCCCGATTCGGGAGGCGAAGAGCCTGCGAGAAAGACCTATGAATGTAGCAATTGCGGTCACCGGATACAAGCCGAGCACCAGCCAGGCACGTGTCCGGAATGTGGTGGAGAGCTGACCGATATCAGCGTATCCAGGGAGTGAGATGCTGGTCGATCTTTCCAAACCACGATGGTAGATACGCGCACTCTATTTAGCAAGACCTGATCGAATTACCGAACCACTGACAAGATCGGCGTGTTGGATAGAGAGGATGAGTTTAGCACAATAATTTCGCTTCTTTCACCCTGGAACTGGTGAACCACCTGCTCACTATACGTGCGAACGTAGCGTTGATACCTCTGCTAATTACCGGCGATTTCAGCGAAAGAGGATTCGACGGTCAGTCGGCAGAAGTGCTACGAAGGCTTCACCGTCGCGCTGATGATTCGTCGTTTCAGTGTTCTGCGCAACATTTACTGGATTTCGATTTCACCGCGCATCGTCTCGGGATGGACCCGGCAGACGTACTCGACGATTTCATCGGTCGCGTCGAACTCGATGAACTGATCCTCGCCACCTTCGGTTGCTTCTTCAGTCTCATAGTCTTCGACGACATCATCGTCCTCGTCAACGAGTTCGATATTGTGGGGCTGGCCGTCGCCTTCTTCCCAGCCGATTTCATACGATTCACCCTCTTGTAGCGTGAGTGTCGGATTCTCTTCGTCCGCAATTTCGTCCGGCTCGACGCCGACCCAGCCTTCGGTCAGGGCTTCGAGCACAATCTGTGTATCGGGCTCGAGAGCTTCATCGTCCTCCTGTGCACTTGCAGACGCACTTCCCAATCCGATTAGAAGCGCTCCGCCGGTTATCTGAAGAACTCGCCGCCGTGATGTCTCTCGTGCCATCAAACGCGTCTGGCCACGACGAGTTCCTTAAACCATTCATCACAACAACGAGACTGAAACGTGATGCAAACTTTTGAGCCGTGAAGACTCTCAGAAATACGCAACTGAAGTAACTCAAAGCGGTTTGCCGTGTAACGATGGTTAGTCTGGAACCGATTGACTGGTAGATGGACCTACAGGTGTACAATCCAGCCTTGAATCAGATGGTGTTCTCGACATCTATGGCAGACTCGAGTATTTTTCCGTTTACCTGCTTTGCCTGTATTGACCAATCCCCCTTCCACCTGATCGGCCATCAACCCCTGCCACATTCGCGCCCTGTATTCAGCAGATCGTGATCGAACTACCGAAGCGCTGTCAAAAGTGGCGTGTTGAATACAGAGCATAAGTTCAGCACAGTGCCTTCGTTTGTTTCACGCCGAAATTGGCGAACTAGCCGCTCGATACACGTGCATAGTGACCGCTGACCGTTCTATCAAGTGTAATTAATATCTACAGGGTTCTGCTACATACAAAACGCGTGTCGGTCACTGAAGATGTATGCAGATAGAGCGTTTATGGGTTCGGGGTTGCATTTTCAGTGGGTTTCTGCATAATCTTAATGAGTTCGATAGCTGCCGGTAGTTCCGATTCTACATATATTGTTTTTTGGTCGACATCATACTGTAGTACGGCTGCATCGGCCAGTTTCGGAAGATGTCGATGGTGGAGTTCGATAAGAATGCGCTGGTAAAATCCCCTATCTGCTACGGAGCTATCGCTTTCAGTCTGTTCGTCCGTGGCAACGTGCGTCGCTACCTCCTCAAGCGTCACCATGGTGCTCTCAGTAGCTGCCAAGTACTGACAAACTGCACGACACCGTGGCGCCCCAACCGCTTCGTAGGTCGTCGTTTGAGTTGCCATCAGTATAGAGAAATAACACCCGCAGTCCCATCGCTTCAGTGGGGATATATTCTGGGGTTTAAGTTCTATGGAGCGATGTCTGCCGCCTCAATGAGAGTTCGTATCCCTCGCTGGAGCCGTTCAGATAGTGCCTGAGGAGAGACACCTAACTTTGCTGCAACGTCGGTCTGCGACGCAGTCTGAGGAGTATCGAAATGTCCGGCCTCATAAGCAGCGACAAGAGCCTCTTTCTGTTTGTCCGTTAACAACGCATCAACATCATTCTGTGCTTCGGACTCACGATAAATCGATTGGAGGCGGAAAGGCCACCCCTGCTCCTGGAAGAACCTGTGATATTGGGTAAGCGCCTCCCGGTCAGGAAACCGCATTCGAAGCGTCCAACCTTCATGAGTTCCTTCTCCTCCAAGCATAACAAGGTTAAGGTCACGCCACACTTGGAGTGTTCCTGTGCCTCCTTCCTGTTCAGTGGATGTGGCCCGGTACAGCCGACGCGTTTCCAATTCGGTCAGTGTTTTTGGATTGGTGACCGTCGGGTCGGTATCAAGGCCCTCTTCAAAGGCATTGAAATCACCGCCCTCAGCCCAGAAAATGTAGTGAGCAGTCTCGTCAATATACCCTTCTTCAGGATACACAATCATGTCTGGGGCGCGTTCAAAAGCATTTTTCAATAAAGGTAAATCTGTCCAATACTCCACGATAAGCATACAAAATGGTAACAGGCGATAGGAGAAAAAGAGATTGGTCAGATATATAATCTTTCCTCACTTAACTCACTTCATGACGGATTCCAAGGTTCCTCATAAAACGTGGAGAATTTTGCATAGTTACTGGATATTTGATTCTGTTGATTTCAGAGAAGAAAAATTCAGTCTCTAAAATAGTTATATGTAATGCGAGTACTGACGGATACTATCTGAATAGATAGTTGTTCCGGTAACGCCTTCACCTGTATTGAGCGATCCTCCCCATCACAAATTGAGTCAGATCTCGTGCCACACTCGCGCTGTGTATTCAGCATTGTCTGAACGTCTTACCAGAATACAGTCAAGACCGTCGTGCGAGATACAGAGGCTGTATTCATCAAGGAACCCCCTTTCTTTCATCCCGATTCCTGTGATTCAATTGTTGTATAGAGGTGCGTAGTGGGCGATAGTTTCACTAGAGCTGCTGTCTAAGAAAGAAGAGTTCATCAGAGTCTTGTGAACGTAATCGCTGAACGACATCGTTATCTATGTCCCATGCATGAATACTGTGAGCGTTCCGAGCGTGATCACCGCCCTGACGCCTCTATCCATCATGGAAGCCAATCACCCCTCAACATCCTCCACTGACGCATCGGCCGCATTCGAACACGAACTCAAGGACCTGATCATCTCGGCGTATGGCCGTGGAGCCGCCGTTGAACATACGTGGGAGTTTCCCGGGCCTGTTTCCGATGCCCCGAATTGGCGAGTCACGATCGAAAAAGTGCCGCCCGCTGAGCGGACATACGATCCATCACTGCTCGAAGAGTGATCAGGAAATTGAATAGATAACCCGAGCCGATCGACAGCATATACAGTATGTTAGTTTTCTAGCACTTTGTGGGAACAAGAAGATATATGAGGGTTCCTAATGCATGTAGTGCCAGACGTACTCTGCTGAAGTTGGCGCGCGATGATGTGTTGGATAGAACGCCGTGTAGGTACAGTACCAGCAGATAACCATGACAGCACTAACCGGAGACCCGAACCAGCCCGACGATGAGCGCCGCGATATCACCCCGACGCAACTGTTTACGGCCTTTTCCCACGACCGTCGACAGCACGTAGTGGCATATCTGGTGCAAAAACCGGCGGCCATCCCGCTCGGCGATCTAGCTGAGTACATCGCGATCCAGGAAGGCGAGCCGACGAACGAACGGTACGAGCGCGTTCTCACCGACTTGGCGCACTGTCACCTGCCGCACCTCCATGATGCGGGACTCGTTCGATACAGCCCGGACGAGGAACAGGTGGAATTAGCGGTCGGGCGAACGGTAGTTGCGCCGTATCTGGAACTCGGCGGTCACGCTAACGCATAGACGACTGTCCAGGGGTTTTCGCGAGACGTTCCGGTGTGGTGACGATAGTAGGGTGCAAATTCGTTCACTACAACGCCTGTACTGGTCAATCACCACTCCTCGTTGATTGACTCTCACCACATTCTGCATTCGCGCTGTGTATCTTGCAGAGATTCAACGAACTACCAAGTTGTTGCCAGAAGCGGTGTGCGAGATACAGAGTATAAGTTCAGCACGACATCCTTGTTTGTTTCACGCCGAATTCGTCGGATTAGTAGCTCAAATTTCAGAGGCGCACGAAAGGAAGGGCTCTATCTGCTCAAGCTTTTCCGTCGGTTCCACGATCATCCGTTCTCGATCGTAGGTGACAATGTCAGCCTCGGCCAGTTTCGGAATGTGGACGTGGTGGAGCGACACCAGCGTTTGTTTGACTTGCTCGTTGTCAAGCTCCGTTATCTCGGTGCCGTGTTCCCGTTCAACGATCTCATTGCGGAGATCCCGGAGTGTCAATTCCCGATCCTGGGCGAGGAGCAAAACGAGGACTGCACGACGGTGGCGGTGAGAAAGCAACGTAAAGACCGTATCGTGCGATAGACCGTTGGAACGGGGATCCGAGCCGCCTTGCTCAGTTGGGGAATTCGTAGTCACATATACAGTAAAGGGTCATATGGCAAAGCGCATTACGGGTGGCTCAGCACAAAATGCCGAGATTTCCACAGCGTATCGCGGAAACCACTCTGGTTTGAACAGTCGATCCCATTTGATTGAAGATCGGTGGTGAGAACTATTCTTCGACTTCGTCGGTGCTGGGAGCCGGACCGAAATGATTGAACGGTTGAACGTGTTCTTCCTTCACAATCTCCGTAGTGACGATTTCAAGGCCAAGATCCGTTATCTCCCCGGTTACGGTATCTACTGCATCGGAATCTTCAGCGATAGCCTCGATGTGAAGGTTGTTTGCTCCAGTCAACATCTCACGGACAGTGACCGTACCGACGATTTCCAACGCTTCTTCGGCGAGTTCTGCACGCTCGTCAGGCGGCACCCGACTAATGACAAAGATGTGGAGTTGGTAGTTCGCCGCCTCGTAATCGATGTGTGGGTGGTATCCTTCGATCACACCCGCAACCTCCAACCGCTCGATTCGGTTGCGTATGGTGCTGGCGGAGACACCTGCCTCCTCGCCCATCTCTTCGGCAGTAGTCGTGCGTGCGTCCTCTTGAACTCGTGAAGGATTGAGCGATCGACCTCATCAAGTTCAAGCCCCGTCATAGACCCGTTAGATTCGTTTGACCGAAGAGAGTTTCCCCTGTGCAGTACTTGGCCGGTAAAGAGTCAACGAGCAACTCAAAGGGACGCATCGCTATTCGTGTCTATGGCCATAGAAGCCTCATTCACCATCGACCAGGAAGACTTCCCGCTGAGTGCCGTTTTCAATCAATTGGCCGATGCCACTATCGAACTGGATCGGATTGTTCCCACGAGCGAGGCTATAATTCCCTACTTCTGGATTTATGCCGAGGACACCAGTGACCTCACAACCGATTTGAGTGACGATATCGGGATTAGCTCGTTGAAGATAATTGATGAACTCGAGGAGCAGATGTTTGTTCGGATTGAGTGGAACCTCGATCATGAAAGTGTTCTCACGGCAATCACCAACTCGGAGGTCAATCTCCTTTCCGGGATAGGAGATGCAGAAACGTGGACATTTGAAATTCGCGCCGATGAACAACAAGAAATATCGGATTTCCAGACATACTGTCGAGAACATGATATCCCCCTTGAGCTCACCCAGCTCCATGCACTCTCATCACTCAAATCCGATCGGGAGTACGATCTGACAGAGGGACAACGGACAGCATTAGTGATGGCGTATTCTCGCGGGTACTTCGATTCGCCACGAGATGCGACGCAGGACGATCTCGCGGAGGAGCTTGAGATCACCAGGCAGGCGGTCTCATCGCGGTTACAGCGTGGCATTCGACGGCTTGTGGCGAGTACGTTGATAACGCCTCAAGAGTGACCAGCACAGACGCTGCTTAAATACGTATTGCGGGAGCAAAATCCAGCGTCATCCCAGTGGAGCGCGTCTATTCTGGTGATGGAATTCTCCAATAAGTCAGTGGCCACCGGCGAAATCGTTCCTTCAATGGAAACTATCAAATTCGTCGGTGATGATGGTGTCTACCAAGCGAAGTACGACAGTAGCCATGAGCAGCCGAGTCTAGCAATTGTCGCGGCGATAGCAGCTGTTGCCCAACGAGATCCCCTCGAATTACCACCACTCCACTCCGAGATTAATACTAATGCGCTCGATGAATTATTTTCCTCGACAGCCAACGGAGGGCAGAGAAATGGCTGCCTCTCATTTTCGTATGAAGGTTTTGAGGTGACTGTATTCAGCGAGGGAGTCATCGAGGCCAAACCGACGGAGAACGCGTAGTTGGAATGATGGTTATGAGTGTACCATCATCGACGAGCACGAGGTACGATTCGATGGAGAGAAACGGGAGATCACCTATGGTTGAGAACTCAACCAGTACTGATCAGACGTACCTGGACGACGCTCTAGATAGGGCTGGTTCGTATGGGTGACTCGGACGACCTACCGGGCTCCCAGTCGGATCGAGTAGTCAAACGGGATGAAACCTACGAACATGACGACTTCGGTCTCGTCGAAGTGACCGGGATATGGCGGGGAATTCACCAAGTCGATGCAGCACGTCACACCGAGCAAAAGGACGTCATCATCGTTCGGTACTCGACGGAAGAGGACGGCGAACAGGTTGACGAACTTACGGAACCGCTCGATGAGTTCATCAATGCCACGGAATGAGAACACGATCTCGGGTACACATGTTAGGTAAAGGAGACACACGTGTCGGGCAGGACAGTACTTCGAACAGCTCACCATGGAGGGTGTACTGGCACCGGTCCTCTCCGTACAGAACGCATCAATCCGGTTATGACTACTGAGGCGACGTTCAGGGTGCCGTCTGACCAATTCCCCTTGGGAAGAATATTCGAACAATTACAGGATGTGTCAGTCAGACTCGAGCGGATCATTCCCGTACGGGACGTGGTGATTCCGTACTTCTGGGTCCGAGGAACAGATGTCGATGATATTGAGGGGGCATTTACCGACCACCCGGGCGTGAAACAAATCCAATTCGTCGATTCCGTCGAGGACGAGTTTCTACTGCGCGTTGAATGGTCGCTCGATTATGACGATGTGCTGACTGTACTGACTGAGACTGAGATTGCGCTCATCAAGGCGACGGGCTCGAATCTGCGGTGGACGTTTGAGATCCGTGGAGATGATCAATATGACATTTCGGCCTTCCAGTCTCGTTGTCGGGAGTTAGACATCCCGATCACACTGACTGAGTTGTACGCACTCACACCGGTCGAGACGGGCACCCGGGCAGCGCTCACCGACACGCAGCAGGAGGCACTGGTACTCGCCTATGACCGTGGCTACTTCGAATCTCCCCGCGAGGTGACCACGGAGGAACTCGGTGATGAACTCGGCATCACACACCAAGCCGTTGCGTCTCGCCTTCGGCGCGGGATCAACCAGATCCTCGGGAATACGCTTTCGGACGTAACTCTTGCACGGTAATCCTGACAAGAGTCGAATAAATGAAAGCTACATCGGTATGTGTGCCTCCTGTACTGAGCGATCACAGGTCTTCGTAAATCAACTCTCAGCCTGTGCCACATTTGCGCTGTGTATTCAGCACGGCCACAGATACCTATCATCGGTCAAGGATTTCAACAGAGCCAGTGGATAGGAATAGCGCGGAGGAAACAATGATGTGGTAGCTGGTTGACTATGAGGGCGACGTTGGCAACGACTAACCCCCTCCCCCGCGCTGTTAGAGAATTGGTCTCAGTGAACGTAACCGTATTGGCCGCGTCGGCCCGCCCTACCCAAACTCACCAGTCTGTGCTATCCTGGTTCCACTGCCATCAACAGGACGGTAGATGGCACGAGATGCCCGTTTTCAACCCATTAACCAGACCTTGAGCGTGGCGTGCGTTCTTTGCGCCACAAGATTACCTTGCCCATTAACGGCACTTGCTGTAGGGAGGCCTGGCAACTGCAGAAGGCGGATGACGCATGTTGTCCACTTCTGTGGCTATCGACGTTTATTCGGCGGTCGATACATGGGCTCAACCTCGATCAAAACTCGAGATGACGGTATCCCAGCCCAAAAGTGAAGATCGGTTCCGATGACCCAGTTTCACCACTCCGAACACCTCCGGAAACAGTGTCGCGTCCATAGGTCGGCGATAACGTATTCCCGAAAATTCAAACCGCACGTAGCGGCTACAACACTTCTATTTTCGAGCGATCGACGTGCAGCGGACGTTAGCTACGTGAGTAAAACTGCTTCTCCGTACTGAATTGAGGCCGTAACATCGTGAGCGCGCGAGCATGAATACGACGGGCCAACAGCCTTGTCACTCATCGGTGGAGGTCAGCCCGGTCTGATACCTTTCCATGCCAGAGGATACAGACCGTTAGGCATCGAAGCGGACGGAAATCGCACCACCATAACCCGGCCACTCCCCAGGTGGCCGTCCTCTGTCACCGATCTACGTACCGGAACCCTCGAGTTACCGGCTTACTCGTACAGTTTCCCGAGGAGATACACGGTGGCTCCCATCACGAAAATGGCGGAAAGCTATCCAAAAAGGTGATGTAGTATCAAAATGATTTAATGAAGAATTCGCAGAGCAATATAGAAGGCTTTACCCCTGACAACTGAGTAACACACTCCAAATGGATTCGACTTCCGATACCGGTACGGAATCCGGCCCGCAGGTCCGGCAACAGGAAGTCGTCGCCGAACTCGGACAACAGGCCCTCCGGACAAACGACCTCGACCAGTTGATGCACGACACCGCGGTCGCCGTCGCCGAGACCCTTGACGCCGAGTACGCGAAAGTGCTCGAGCTGTGCCCCGACGACAATACTGTCTTGCTCAGGCAGGGTGTCGGCTGGCGCGATGGGCTCGTAGGTTCAGCGACCGCCACCACCAATCTGGATTCACAGGCGGGCTATACCCTGCTTTCCGAAGCGCCGGTTATCGTCGATGACCTCCGTACGGATGAGCGCTTTTCCGGCCCTGAGCTGCTGACCGAACACGACGTCGTGAGCGGTATCAGCGTCATTATCGGGACTGTCGACGATCCGTGGGGTGTCTTTGGGGTCCACACGACAAGCCACCGCGAGTTTACTGACAGGGACGTTACTTTCGTCACGAACATCGCAAACGTCCTCGCCGCGGCGATCGACCGCGCCGAGACGGAACGCCGACTGCACAAGCGCGAACGGCGACTCGAGCGATACAAGGAGTACACCGACGACATCTTCGCCGCTGTCGACGACGTGTTCTACGTCATCGACGAATCCGGCACGTTCCAGCGCTGGAACGAAACCCTGACCGAAGTGACTGGCTATTCGGACGCAGAGATCGGGTCGATGCATCCTGTGGAGTTTTTTAGCGACGAGGATCACGAGTCGATCGCGGCCGCGGTCGCCGAGGTGTTCGAAACCGGTCGTGCTCGAGTCAAGGCAGATATCCTGACCAAAGGTGGCGACCGGATCCCGTTCGAGTTCGCCGCGACCAGACTCGAGGCCCCCGACGGAACGCCGGTGCTGGCCGGGATCGGCCGTGACGTCACAGGGCGAAAGGAACGGACCCGGGAGCTCGCCACGTACGAACGCATCGTCGAAACGATCAACGACGGCATCTACGTAGCCGATGACAACCTGCAGTATACGATGGTCAACGACGCGTTCGCCGCGTTGACCGGCTACACTCGCGAGGAGCTACGCGGGTCCCACGCCACTCGCCTCATCGACGAGGCAACCATCGAGGAGGCAACGGAAATGCGCGCGGCGATAGCCAGCGACGAGACGGCTAATTCGACGTTGGAAACGACCGTCGAGACGGCGGACGGCGACCGCGTCCCCGTTGAAGTGACCATCGCATCGTTTACCGCCGACGGCAAGGAGAACCGCGTCGGGGTGGTCCGAGATATCACCGACCGCAAGGAGCGTGAGCGAGCCCTTGCAGAGAGCGAGCGTCGCTACAGGACGCTCGTCAAGAACTTCCCGAACGGAGCCGTCGGTCTCTACGACGAGGACCTCACCTACACTGTCGCCGGTGGCGAGCTGCTAAGCGAACTGGAGATCCCACCAAACGAGGTCGTCGGGACCTCGATCTACGAGCGCTATCCCGACGAACTGGTCGAAGAGATCAAACCTCACTTCCGCGCCGCGTTTGAGGACGACTCGCGAACGTTCGAGGTGGAGTACCACGACCGCCACCTGCTGGCGCACACCCTTCCCGTTCGAAACGGCGACGACGAAATCTACGCGGGGATGTTGCTGATACAGGACATCACCGAACGGACGGAATACCGTCGACAAATCGAGGAATCGAACGAGCGTCTCGAACAGTTCGCCTACGCCGCCTCCCACGACCTCAAAGAGCCCCTGCGGATGATCTCGAGTTACCTCTCGTTGCTCGAGCGACGGTATGAAGACGCACTTGACGAGGATGGTGAAGAATTCCTCTCGTTCGCTGTTGACGGGGCCGATCGGATGCGCGAGATGATCGACGGCCTCCTCGAGTACTCACGGATCAACAGGCAGAATGAGCCGCTCGAGCCGGTTGCACTGGAAGACGTCCTTGACGATGCAATCGACAACCTGCACGTAAAATTCGAAGAGAGTAATGCCGAACTCACAGTTGCCTCTCTCCCTCGTGTGCGGGGTGACGAACGCCAGCTCCAGCAAGTCTTCCAGAACCTCCTGAGCAATGCGGTCGAGTACAGCGGCGACGAGCCCCCGCGAATCCATGTCGACGCCGAAGAGGCTGGTCATGAGTGGGTAATCTCCGTTCGCGACGAGGGAATCGGCATCGACTCCGAGGAGACCGACCGTATCTTCGAGGTGTTCCAGCGTCTTCACAGCCACGACGAGCACGCGGGGACGGGGATCGGACTCGCCCTGTGCCAGCGAATCGTCGAGCGTCACGGCGGCGAGATCTGGGTCGACTCCGAGTCCGGCAAGGGGGCGACTTTCCGATTTACGCTGGCGGCGACTGAGTAGGCCTGGCCTCGACTGGAACGAGCGTGATTAAATTTTGTAGATACCCATCGCCGAGTGCCGTATGCGTGGGTAGCAACAGATGCCTACCGAATCACATACTTTCCCCCTTGAGTGTACCCAGCAGACTCTGGACGAGCTGCCGAATCGTTGTCAAGAGAGGCATGCAAGATACAGAGGATATAGTCAGCAATTGAGTCACGTATGTTTCACCTCCGAATAAATGAAACGCTGACAAGACCAGCGTGCGTGCCGGTCATCAACATTCAGACTCGTTCGACAATCGCAAGTAACCCTGGGAACGAGGTTTCGCGCGTTTCGAACGCTACTTCCCGTGTTTCCAGGACGTTCCACTCTTTTGTGAAGGCAGAGGATACGTCATCAGGAGTGATCGGGTTCGGTCCCCCATCCTCCGGGGCACCAGCACCAAATCCGACAAGGAATACACGACCCCCCACCGAGACGATACTGGCGAGTTCGCAAGCGTAGTCCTCACGATCTTCGCTCTCAAACGCGTGGAACAGACCACTGTCCAGCACGGTATCGAACGTTCCGATGTCGTTGGGAAAGTCCAGTGCATTTGCGACTCGGAACGTTGCGTTAAGACCTCGTTCTTCGGCGTTCTTTCGCGCTTGCGCGATTCCCTTTCTGGAGAAATCTATGCCCACAGCTGTGTGTCCCTCGGTTGCTACCCAGAGTGCATGTATTCCAGTTCCGCATCCAACATCAAGGACGCAGCCGGATAATCCGTCACTCCCGACGGCGTTCACGAGAGCTGGCTGTGGCTTGCCAATATCCCAGGGAGGGGCGGTCTCGCTTTCGTATACCCCGTTCCACCACTCCGCTTGACCACCTGTTTCAGAATCCGATTGGTCCGACATGGACTGGTACTCAATTCAACCACGGACAATAATTCTGTTGAAATAAAACGGACGTGACTGTGTTGCTTCGGCTTTTAAGTCGTGACACATTCGCGCTCTGAATTCAGCGGACGCTAAATGAACTACCCGGCTCTTGTTAGAAACGACGTGACGGACTCAGAGGATGAATCCAGCACGGCAACATGATTTATTCCACACCGAAAATAACTCGCTCAGTAGACGTGCGTACTGACTGTGGAATAATAGAGTGCTTTTGAGGCCGGACTCGATGAACTCGTCTATCGAATCGCCAGTACGCGCTCAGGCCTCTGCGGGTTCCTCTTGAATGAGTGCCATCCAAAATCCCTCGATTTCCTGAACGAATCCGATATAATCTTCTGGCTCAACTGGTTTTTGGACAAAGTGATCCGCATCAAGGCCCTTTGATTTGACAATGTCCTCTCCTGCCTTCGAACTCGTGAGGACAACAACAGGGATATCACATAGTGATGGTTCATTCTTCAGTTCAGATATTACGTCCGTACCACTTCTTCCAGGTAACTTCGGCTCAAGAACGATGAGATCAGGACGTGGCTCATCTGCATACTCTCCCCGTTGATTGGCGAAGTCAAGGGCGGCGTCAGCATCAGCGACGGTATATAGAGTATTCTTGAGTTTCGCATCTTTGAATGATTCCGTAAAGAGACGGGTGTCTCCGGGATTTGGTTCAACCAATAATATGGTTACCAGCTTCTCCTCCTGCTCATTGCCTGAAGCCATTACGAATTATATTAGCCGAGCAGTGAAAAGGCTGAGGCCGATTGGCATTGATATGTGATCCCTCTGCACTGAGTGATCACCCTTCCATCTGATCGACCACCAACTCCTACCACATTCGCGCTTTCTATCTTAGAAACTCAGCGAACCCCCGAGTTGCTGTCAGAAGTGATATGAAAATATAGAGAATGGATGTAGCATACTGAAGTCGTTCATTTCACTCACTCAGTGCGGAACCAGCCGATACATACGGATGTGAACTTTCCATAAGTATTCAATCAGCTGGCTCGCTTTGATCACTTAAGAACACGATGGGAATCGAACATTTCCGATCCAAAACTCCTCAACAACCTGCACCAATTCGACAAAAGATCCCGGATTGTCAGGCTTTGTTAAGTAAGCGTTTGCATACCGTTCATAGCTCGAAAGAATATCCTCTTTCGCTGTTGAACTGGTCAACACAAGTATTGGAAGATGAGTCAGATCTGGATCGTTTCTGATCTCTTCCATCACGTCGAATCCATCTTTACGTGGAAGATTCAAATCTAATAATATAAGATCGGGACAGGGTGATTCTTCATCTCTCAAGAAATTTAGCGCCTTAATGCCATCAACGGCGATATGCAATCTCGCGTCGAACTTAGCATCCCGGAAGGCTTCTTGTGTTAGTCGAACATCTCCGGGATTATCCTCTACAAGCAGAATATGGGGAATAGAATCGTTTTCAGTCACGTATATCAATGGGTTTCCGTCGTATATTCGAAGTTGCCTGAATAATTGAATCCATCCTTGTTAAACCTACTCGCCAACCACTTTGGTAGCTGATCGAAGAGATTGCCCCTCGCTCCAGCAACGCCTTCTCTTCTACTGAGAAATCGCTACTCATTAGCTCGACGGACTGACGCCAACTTTATACCCTCCGCTTTTCTTGAGTCCTAAGATGCTTTACCCAAAATTTTTTGGCGACTTCTTTTTTGTAATACCGTCGGAAGAAAGATCCAATGGACCGACTATTCACGGCATTATCCGCTGGCCCGCGTCGCCGAGTCCTGGTCGAATTGTACGACCAGCCAGCAGATGGTGTACAGGTCCCCGAGGCCCTTCTCAATGACGGGGAGGAACGAAGAGATTTCGAAATCGCGTTGCACCACAAGCACCTCCCCTTGCTGGATGACTATGGTTTCATCAACTGGGACCCAGAGACGAACAGAGTAACGAAGGGGCGCAGATTTGACGACCTCCAACCAGTTCTTGAATCGCTCAATGACCAGGCCGACGAAGTCAGCATTCCGTGTCCCAGAGAGGTCCAGTCGTAGGCGTACACCTCGGGGGTCACGATCTCCGGAGGGCGTCTTGAGTAACGGATCACTGGCTCCATGAGTGGCGTCGTCGAACACCAATCACTCCCCCTTTCAAATCGGCTTTTAAGCCGTGACACATTCGCGCTCTGTATGCAGCAACGTCTCTACGAACTACCAGCGTTCAATCAGAAACTGCGTGCGAGATATAGAGGATGTATGTAGCAGATCATTTTGAACAGGCGAGCGTGATACCGATAGCGAGTTCATGGACTGCGTACGGCTGGAAGCGTAAATAAGAAGGTCGCGCCCTCGCCGGGTTCGGATTCGACCCAGATGTCACCGCCGTGGCGCTCGACGATTCGCTCGCACAGTGCGAGGCCGATGCCAGTTCCATCGTACTCGTCCTGGCTGTGAAGGCTCTCGAATACCTCGAACACCCGGTCGGCCTGCTCCGGGTCGATGCCGATCCCCTCGTCACTGACCGAGATCACCCGCTCGTCGCCATTGTCAGTCTGCTCGACGGAGACGTGCACTCGCGGCGGGAGGTCGCCGCTATACTCGATCGCGTTGTCCAGCAGATTCTGGAAGAGCTGGCGGAGTTGCTCAGCGTCGCCTATGACGTGAGGGAGCCCTTCGGCAGTGATCTCGGCATCGTGCTCCTCGATTTTCACATGGAGATCCTGATAGACGTCCGAGAATACGCTGTCGAGGTCGACCGGTTCGAGGGGGTCTCCGCGAGTGTCGACACGGGAGTACTCGAGGAGACCGTCAATCATCGCTCGCATTCGGTCGGCGCCGTCGACGGCGAACGCGATGAACTCTTGGGCGTCTTCGTCGAGGCTGTCGGCGTAGCGGTGCTCGAGCAACTGGAGGTAGGTTGAAACCATCCGTAGTGGCTCCTGGAGGTCGTGGGAGGCAGCATAGGCGAACTGTTCGAGACGTTCGTTGGATTCCTCGAGTTTCTTGACCACCTCCTCTAACCGTCGCTCGCGCTGTCTGCGTTCGGTGACGTCTTGGGCGGCCCCTCGGAAGGAAACAACCTCACCGTCGACGGTCTCCGGTACGCCCTGGAGTCGAAGCCAGCGCACGTCGTCACTGTCCGTTCGGATCCGTGCCTCCACGTCGAAGGAATCACCAGAGTCGAGTGCGTTTTCGACGGCTTCCTGGACGGTCGGCTGGTCGTCCTCGTGGTACATGTCGATTGCTTCCTCCAGCGGCGGTTCCTCGTCGGCGTCCACCTCCAGAACCTCGAAGATGTGGTCGGTCCAGAACACGTCCTGTGTCTCCACGTCGATCTCCCAGCCGCCGACATCTGCGATGCGTTCGGTCTTCTCGAGCAAGTCCAGTGCTCGTTCGAGTTCTCGTTCGCGATACTTCTGCTCGGTGATGTCGCTCGCCATACCGATCCATTCGACGATATCTCCGTCATCATCCAGCATCGGTACCGCACGCGAGAACGTCCAGCCCAGGCTTCCATCGACCTGCTCTACCCTGTGTTCCAGTTCGAAGGCGCTCTTGGTCCGGATCGCTTCGTTGATACCCCTCTTGACACGCTCCAGGTCGTCCGAGTGAATGTATTTGTCGAGCCAATCGCTGGTCGATTCGTGTGTATCGGCGATGAAGTCCCGGCCTTCGAGATGGTGCATTTCGCTCCAATCGGGACTCATCCGATATACGACATCCGAGCTGGCGTTGACCAACGCTCGGAATCGCTCCTTGCTTTTCTGAAGCGCCTCCTCGGCTTTCTTATGGCCGGTGATATCACGCGTTGTTCCGGCGATGGCTTCGACGTCCCCCTCATCATTGAGTACCGGTGCAAAGATGTAGTCGTAGATTCGGTGGCCGAGTTCGGCGTGTTCGAACGCTACCTCGCCGCGGATGGGCTCTTTCGTCTCCACGACCTGATCGAGCTCGCGCTCGTGCATCTCAGCGTGCCACGGCTCGTAGCCAATTTCCAGCAGGGTCTTTCCTATGGACTCTTCGAGGGTCTGACCCCACATTTCCAGCAGTGCCTCGTTGGCAAATATGAAGCGGTAGTCGAGGTTGAACGCGTAGACGAGGTCGGGAGTACTGGTGATAATGGTCTCGTAAAGCCGCCGCTCCTGTTCAGGCTCAGCGGTCACTCTTGTCAACTCTGTCTCCGAATCTTTGTGTTCGGTGCTATCAGTATTCGCGGGCGACTCCGCGATCTCGACGGCGTATGCGATTGTCACTCCTAACTCTGCGAGCGATTCTCGTTCAGCCGTCCCGAATCCTTGCGACCGGTTGGTGGCCAGATGCAAGACACCGTATAGCGTCTCTTCGTAAACGAGGGGGATGAACGCACACGTTTGGTAGTCGTATTTGAGGGCGTGGTCGCGCCAATTCTCGCAAGGTGGGTCGTCAACGAGGTTCTGTCTGACCGTGACCTCCCGTGTGCGCGCTGCTTCGTTTGCCAGTTCCTGTGGAGGTGATTCCCCTATTTCGAGCATTCCATCGAGCGTATTCTCTGCAATTCCGGCGGCCCCCGCCGGAATTACCTCCTTTGCCTCTGGATTATAGCGTCCAATCCATGCAAAGGCGTATAGCTCAGATGCGGCGAACTGCTCGCAAACGCGTTGTTGAATCTCGTTTTCGGTGTTAGCAGGAATCAACGCTCGGGTGACTCCTCCTATCACCTCGTTTATGGAATGTCGTCCGCAAAGGCTCATTGATGACTCCATAATACTATAATTGGTTTACTCTACCGATTTCTGAAGTTGAGATATTATATCTTTTCGAACCAGTCTGATCGAGATTGAACAGTCCCCGTATGTTCAACGCATCAAGTGCGACATTCGCGCTCTGAGTTCAGTACGGGTTATTCGAACTACTCAGCTTCTGTCAGGAGTGGCGTGACCGATTTAGAGGATGAGTTCAGCACGAAGGTTTCGTTTGTTTCACGTTGAAGCCATTGAACCAGCCATTCAATTGATGATCGAATCGATCGAGGGTCATTCTATTAGATACCTTGTTCTACGCTTGTAGATCTTTCAGGGAGTGAATCTATGTTACTGGGTCTCGTGGTGTGTGAGGGAGGCGAAAACTGATGACACAAGACTGGAGCCTGGAAGGAAACTTCATCGAAGCGTGCAACTGTTCAGTTCCGTGCCAATGTTTGTGGTACGAACCAGCAGATGACGGTGGGTGTACCTTCGCCGGGTTCTGGAATATCGAGGAAGGAACCTACGGAGACGTACCATTGGACGGGCTGGGGGCTGGAATGCTCGTCTTAGACGAGGGAATACTCCTTGAAGGTGGGTGGCACGTCGTTCTCGTAATCGACGAAGCTGCCGACGAAGAGCAAGCGGAGGCGCTCGAAACGATTTTCTCCGGTCAAGCGGGCGGCCTGTTCGAAGCCGCTGCACCGCTCATCGATTCAGTCGAAGACAGCGTCGTGGTGCCCTTTTCCTACTCGGCAGAGAACGGCCACCTCTCGTTCAGTGCTGGCGATATCGTCACGATCAAGACCGAGAAGAGGGTCGGCTTCGGGGACGAACAGGGAACGGCGTACCCGCACCCGTTCATTCAGCCAGACGAGGAGGCAAATGTCGGCAAGACGACCGAAGCGAGCGTCGCCTTCAACGACGACTTTTCGTGGGACGTAGATGGCAATAACTCATACTTCGGTGAGTTCGAGATGGCGAACGCCTGAGCTCACCATCCACTATCACGCCTGGTATGACCACACGAGAGACGGAACGGCGGATTTTCACCGTTCGCCAGCTGCCGTTCATCGCCATCGTTATGTATGTATTCACGCTCGGAGCGTGGATTGCGATCCTGTGGCGATGGGTCCCGATGCCGGGAGGAGAAATGGACGGGCAGATGTCCGATCCGGGCATCCCCGAGGCGATGGCGATCGGACAGGGTCCCGTCGGCATCGGACTGTATCTGCTCATGTGGGGGGCGATGATGATCGCCATGATGTATCCTTCAACGGTGCCGCTGTTCCGGCTGTATAACGGAACACTTCGGGAGATCCCCAGAACTGGAAAAGTCGCCCGGTTGAGTGCGTTACTCGGGGTGTATACACTCGTCTGGACGCTCACTGGCTTGATCCCGCTCGCAGTCAACTCTATGATTCCACTCGCACCGCTCGCCAGCGATCATGGACCGCTCCTCTTTGGAGGAGTGTTACTACTGCTCGGGGGATATCAACTGTCGTCGTACAAGTACCAGTGCCTGGACAAATGTCGGTCTCCCTTTGGGTTTCTGCTGACCTATCATCGACCCGGGATCCGCGGGGCTGCGAGCATGGGCTTACGCTTTAGCTTCTTCTGCGTCGGATGCTGTTGGGCATTGTTCGCGTTCATGGTCATCGCAGGCTCAATGAACATCCTCTGGATGGCGACTATCGCGCTCGTGCTGTCGCTCGAACGGACAGTGTCGTGGGGCCCACGATTGGCCAAGGCGGTTGGTTTATTCGCTGGCGTTGCCGGGATTGGCCTTGTCGCGGTTACGATGGTGTGATGCATCCGTAGATAATCGAGAGATATGCGCCTTGTATCTTGCAGAGATTCGATGGACTTTCGAAATTGTGTCAGAAGAAGCGTGCAAAATACAGAGCATGGATGCAGCAGGAGATCGTGGTCGTTCCGGACGGTCTCGTCGTATCAGCTTGGGACTGTGGCGGCACCCGACCGTGTACCGACCGGATTCAATCAGTCTCGTCGTCACTAGCCGTTGGATAACCCGACTGAAGATCAACCAACCTCGATTTCGAGGCCATCGTGAGCTATCCGAACCTCACCATCGTAGTACTCACCGATCGATTCGAGCATCTCATCGTCCACCCCATCGGTTTCGGGAGCGAGGTGCGTGAGGTACGTTCGACCGATCCGGGCGCCGTCGAGCGCCCGCCCCAATTCCAATGGGGTCGCGTGCGGAGCGTCGGCCAGTTCATCCGGATATGCGCAATCGTGGACGAGGAGATCCGAGCCATCGGCGAACGCGACGACCTCGGATGACGCTTCAGAATCGCCGCTTAACGTAATCGTCGGGGAGTCGTCTCCCTCGGGCGTTATCCGATATGCCAGGCAGTACATCACGTGCTGCGTTTCGATAGCGGCTACGTCGAACCCCGCGACGGAGAACGAGCCCGGTGTAACTTCTCTGACGACGAGGTTCAGCCCGTCTCGCAGATAGTCATACGCCGAGAGCAGATTTGTGATGAGTTCAGTAGTTCCTTCCGGCCCAACCACCGTGAGCGACGGTTCGCCGAGAAACAGTCTGGCTTTCAATAATGGAACGAGGTCAGCCACGTGATCGACGTGATGGTGAGTGAATACCACGGCGGCGATATCCACGAGTTCGACCCCCGCTTGTGCGAGCCGGTGGAGGACGCCACTTCCACAGTCGATCAGAACGCGGGAATCATCGGACTCGATCAAGTACCCGGTCTGGACACGCTCGCCGGTCGGTACCGGCGCACCGGTTCCTAGAAACGTGATATGAAGTGAGCCCATTGGATATGGTTCGATTTGGTGGTATATAGCGTAGCAGGGTGACCGTCAACGCCTCGCTGTGAACGAGTCCTCTCCAGGACGCTCGATGGGGTCGCTACTGGTCGATGCTATCGGCGCCCTAATCAGACCGTGATGCGTGCTGCATTGCGCCCTGAATTTTGCAGAGACGCAACGAACTACCCAACTACTGTCAGAAACGACATGACCGACTCAGAGGATGTATTCACCACCTCTCATTAGCCTGTGGCGTAGGCTTATCATCGAGTGAAGCGTACAATCATCGTTATGCCGTACGTCCAGTGTAACGGGGCAGACCTCTATTACGAGGACCACGGCGAGGGCCAGCCGATCATTTTTCTTCACGGCGTGATGTGTGGTCTCAGGTTTTTCGAGCCGCAGTTAGCCAGTCTCTCGAACGAGTACCGCACAGTCGCCGTCGATTTCAGAGGGCATGGCCGATCTGAGAAGACGGAACTCGGACACACAGTCGCGCAGTACGCCCGTGATCTTCACACGTTCCTCAAACAGCGAGACCTCGAAGAAGTTGTCATGGTGGGGTGGTCGATGGGAGCGTTCGTCTCGTGGGACTACGTGAATCAATTCGGCACAGAGCGGATACGGGGACTGGTTGATATCGATATCGAGGCATCGCGTTTTCAGTGGGATGATTACGACTATGGACTCACCGATTTAGTGGGACTGAAAGATACGCTCGCACTGGTCCAGGAAGATCAGACGAGTTTCATCCAACGCCTCACGGAGCAAGTCTTCTCAAACCCTACCACGGAGATGAGAACGTTGCAGGTCGACGAGACGTCTCGGACTCCGTCCCCCATCAAAAGCGCCATCCTGTTCGATGCGCTCACACGTGATTACCGAGCAGTCCTCCCCGAGATCGATGTCCCGATGTTGGTGTGCGCCGGCGGGGACGAAACGCGGGGAACGGGGACCGTCGAAGCGGTGAGACACGTCACAAACCTCGTCCCGGACGCCACGTTCGAACTCTTCGAAAACTGCGGCCACTGTCCGCCTATAGAGCAACCCGAGCGGTTCAACCGGGTAGTGAGCCAGTTCATCAACTCACTGTGACCGATACGCGCTCTGTATTCAGCAGAAACTGAACGTTCTATTCAAATCCTGCCATAAGGTGTCTGCTGAATATAGAGAATGAGTTCAACACAACGGCTTCGTTTGGTTCACGCCAAACCCAGTGAACGGCTCGCTCAGTAGAAGTGGAACTGAGCATACTTAATACTGCGTTTCGCTTGAAATCAGTCCTTTGAGTCAGGAGCTGACCGTTGGTCGTCCGTCGATTCGGGCTGTAACTGGCGGACGAGATTCAAATGCATCAAGTGAAGATGCATTCCAATTCCGTACAGAATGGTCCCCAGTCCGACGAACGTAAGCGGCATAAGTATCGACTCGATTGCCTGTGAGGGACTGTCAAGATTTGCGGGAAGGACGACACCAACAGCTAACAAAAACGCAGTGAGGATGATTATCAATCCTATACGGACCGCGTGGGAGTATTTTCCGACCTGTTGGATGCGTCTTTCAATCTCCTCTCGGGAGGGTGCAGTCTCACGAGCCATAGCGTATGATTTCTAGCATCGTACAAAGTTATTCAAGCCGACAATACGCTGGTGACAAAAAAGGGTTTGTGGACGGGCAGGATTAGTTGAGGGTTCTACGTTGACGTCATTTCCCGGCAGGAGTCGGCACACTCGCGAAGCACGTCAGCACAGACCTGACAGTGTTCTTCATCGTGTTGTTCGCACTCGTCCGCACACTCTTCGCATGCACTAGCACAGGCTTCTGCAAGTTGCGTGCTGTAGTTCGAGTTCCGTGCCATGAAGCGTGCGTGTAGCGTCGTGAGATCGGCGACATCCCGACAGAGACGAAGGCACTTGGCCATCCCTTCGCCTTCACCAGCACATTCATCAGCGCACCATTCACACGCTTGAGCGGCTTCGAGACAGTTGTCGATGCAGTCTCCCATCTGGTCGTTCACGTGGTCGATTTGAGTTAAAGCCATTACTCACAGTACCAGCACTCTACGGCGTAAAACCTGGGCTGGAATAGGCAACCGTTCACTGAATACCTGTACTGAGCACTCACCACTTCGGAGATTGAACTAAATTACGTGCTGTATTCGCGCTGTGTATTCAGCATTGTCTGACGTCTTATCAGAATGCAGTCAGGAACGTCGTGCGAGATACAGAGCATGAACTCAGCACGCCGGCTCTTTTGTTCCATGCAGAAAATGTCGAATCATCCACCCACTATCCGTCTGTAATGATACCCTGAAATTGCCGGGTTCACGTTTTATGCCATCACACAAAACGGTCTCTACTACGACCTGGCTCCCCGCCACCAGTTCTGCTGGTAGGGAATGTCTGTCGCAAAAACAACCCGTTTTTCCACACTAATTTGTACCTTCTCATGCTATTGTCCGGTGATGGAGCCATTCGAGATCAGTCTACGGATCATGGCGGGGATCCTCCTCATCGGGCTGAACGCGTTTTTCGTCGCGATCGAGTTCGGGCTGACCCGTGCCCGGCAGTATCCCAAGGCAGAGTTCGACACCCCGTCACTCCAACTCGCGTGGGAAATGACCGACGATCTCGAATTCTACCTGACGACGTGTCAGATCTGGATTTCCGGAACCAGCATCGCGTTAGGAATCGTCGCCGAACCCGGGTTGGCAGCGCTATTCGAGCCGCTGTTCGACAATACGGCGCTCGCCTCGATCGGGGCTGGCTCGTTGCTCGGATTTTTTCTAATTAACCTCGTCCACCTCACCCACGGGGAACAGACGCCCACGTATCTCGGCGTCGAACGTTCGAAGCAGGTCTGTCGGTACGGGTCGCGGCCGCTGTACTGGTTCGCCAAGGTGCTTGCTCCAGCGATCTGGTTCGGTGACTGGATTGCGAAGCGGACGCTCGGACTGTTCGGCATCGAAATGACTGGAGCGTGGCGCGAAACCGAACAGGAAGTCATCGAGTCTCGCGCCGATCTCCGGAATCGACTCGGATCAGTCCTCGAAGAAGGCGATCTATCGGACGAACGTCGCGAGGAAGTGATGAACGCGTTCAACATCGGCGAGCAATCCATCAGTGAAGTGATGGTGCCGTCCGAGGAGATCGTTGCCGTATCAACCGAAGACGATTCCGAAGTGAATCTGCAGAAGATGGAAGACCGACCGCAAACCCGGTATCCGCTGATCGGCGACGACCTGACCGATTTCCGTGGCATCGTCTACACTCCAGTCCTCCTCAGACATCGCGAGGAAGTGGCCGACGGTGACATTGACTTCGCCGAATTAGCAGCGCCGCCGATGACGCTCTCGCCAGACGCGGACGTCAGCGACGCGATCGATCAGTTCCAGACGGAACGGCAAGAACTCGCCCTTGTGATCGAAGACGGTGACGTCGTCGGGCTGGTCACCGTGACCGATCTGCTAGAGGCGATCATGGGCGACATCGAAGATCCGCTCGATCAAGAACACTTCGAAGCCACCGACGAGTGAGAGCGAGCCGTGGGGGAAGATTGCCTTCTGTTGTGGTCGAGTTTTATGGCCACAGATACTGTGATTGGAACCAATGTACGATACGATTCTGGTTCCGACGGACGGGAGTGAGTCGAGTGCTGCTGCCGAAGATCACGGTGTCAGTGTCGCTAAACCACATGCAGCGACGGTCCACTTTCTACACGTGATAGACGCCGGGACGGAGATGGCCGCCTCCGGGAGTATTGCACCAGAGCTCACAGAGACGCTTGAACAAGAGGCAGACGAAATCCTCGAGACGGCATCAACGAAGGCTGACAATAGTGATGTGACATCCGAACAAGTCGTGCGCGAAGGCGTCCCTCACGAAGTGATCGCCGAGTACAGTACCGACAATGGGATCGATCTCATCGTCATGGGAGGGAGTGGCCGATCTGGAATCAAAGACCACCTGCTGGGAAGTTCGACGGATCGTGTCATCCGGTCGGTTGATACGTCTGTCCTCATCGCCCGCCCCTAATAACCGATATTCTCGACGATCGATACGCTCCTATTTTCCTCAGCGTGGCTCCGCCTTTGACCAGCAGGGTGTTGTTAAGAAGTGAACGGCGTAATCGCTGCGATCTGTTGAGCGACCGTTGCGATACGAAGGACGAACGCTATCAAGATCGCAAGCGGTAGAAGTCCAATTAAGACGGTGAGGACACTCAGAATGACCACCCTCGGCATAGAGGGCGAAGACCCTGTATAGGTGGTAAGTTGGAAGAGAAGCGTGAGAGGGACCGAGACAGATAATAGGCCGATATAGAGGAGCGATCGCGATAGTTTAGCAAGCTCTTCTTTCATAAAGATTGTCGTGAAGTATTGACGAGCAACGTCGAGGTTCTCCAGGTCCGACGCGACCTGGTCAAGCATCGTGTGGAGCTGTTCGCGGCTCTCTTCGCCGTATCTCGCCTGTAGCCGGTGGCACTGGTGGATGAAGTCTCCAAAGTCGACGCCGAGAATTGGAGCGATCACGTTTGAGAGGGTATCAGAAGCCGGTTCCAACTGATCGCTAATCTGTTCGCACTGCTTTGGAAGATCTGTTACAAGCTCGTCCCTCCCTTCGTCGGGCGTTCCGGGAAGGACCGCTTCGAGTGAGAGGGCGTGCTGACGGGTCTGTTGGAGGAGTTGGTGAAGAAAGTTCGATGGGTCGGTTGGAATCGGCTGCTGGTCGAGCGCTGCCTGCCGATACTCCGCTGTCCGTTCGATTTCTTCTTTCAACGAATCGGGTGATTCCAGTTCTTGCGAGAGAATCACCTGGTTGATTGCCACTACGACAGTAATGAGCGTGATATTTCCCGTTACGAATGCACTCGCCATATACGTCAGTGGAGTAATATTTCGAACACTGAATCGAGTAAGGTTTGGAACGAGTACTACCCCTAGCATGAGAAAAAGCATCCCGATGGCGACAAGATGCCGATGACCGGAGATGAGAACCCATGTTTTGAATTGTGCTCTCATTTCCCCACCTGATGAACCACTAGTAGTGCAAAAAGACCTTGGTGAAACCGGATGCCGTAAGCTATTGTGTCCGGCACAGTTACAGTACCCGACGAGCCCAACAGAGTTGGGGTTTTGTCATCACGACTATTAAACAATTAGAATGCTGATCTACCTGATTAGTTCACTACCCTGGATACCGTTCTTCGTAACATATGCCTGGTTTCAATGGAATGAAAACGCGAAGCATCTTTAGCCAGTCGGCAATAAACGGAGACATCGGTCCCCGCATGATTACTGCTTTCGCAGCCTGGTTCCGCTCGCAGAGAGGGAACAATACTGAACGGACCGCGAACCTCACTCTTCAATTCGCTATCGTCGCTTCGCTCGTCGAAGGCGTCCGTCGGCGCGATCCGAGCGTAATCGTCAACAGCATCGTCTCGCTTCTGTTTGCAGCGATGCCAAGATATCTAGAGAACAGATACGGTACCCGTTTCCAACCGTGGCAACGGCTGTGGGTCTCGGCAGCTGCGTTGGTCCACACGCTGGGGATGCTGGGGCCGTACGATCGGATTTGGTGGTGGGATCACCTCGCTCATACGTTATCCGGTGTCGTCGTCGCAGGGGCCACAGATGTCGCGATTCGGGCAGAGGCCAAAGAGGACACCCCAAGGAAATTTCCGTCGAAATCAAGACCGGCGGTAATTACGGGGGTGACACTCGGATTCGGAGTCCTCTGGGAGGCACTTGAGTACATCATCCACACAATCGCCGGTCGGAGAGGGTTCGAACCACTACTCGTCCACTACGGACGGTTAGACGCGATTGGAGACATCATCTTCGACCTATTAGGGGCGGGTCTCGTGGTCGTATTTGGTCGACAGAGGCTCTCCAATATCATTGCATCAATTTCGGATGAGGGCGACGGATGATAAGTAGATGTGACCGCAAGCGAGAATCAGTGACTCGGGTCAAATGGATAACAGAGGGTTCGTCAATATCGTGAAAATCACCGCGAGGAACTCTACACCTTGCTAATACTGCCACCTCTCTTATAATCGTCTGAATGCTAGCCAAAAGCATGGTTGAAGTAAACAAGGTAGAAACGGAGGACGACTATATTCACGTCCGGTTTAGAGATCCGGATCAATTCGACGAAATTCGGACACCCGATTGGGCCGAAGAACCCGCCCAATCGGTCTCTGAGGGGAGTGAAGTACGAATGGGGCAAAAAGAAGATAGTGACGACTGGAAGGTAGAGTCCGTTCTCATCAAAAAAGTGTAGGGGGAGAGAAGGCCAAAGACCAGGCACGAGATATCGTCGAAAAGATCGAATCGTAAAGAGTCCCTTTCCATCGCCTAATCGAGACGATCGCGAGACTCGCGACTACAGCAGCGAACCTGTCCAGGTCACTCAAGGTTTCAACCGATCGGATTGTATCGGTTTATCAGATTACTCGAGACGGCCATACTCTGGACGTTCACCCCTCCGAGAACGCTGCCGATTCGTCGCTTCCGTTCGACGACTCTGGCTGGAGACGATCAATCGCCTGACCGTACAGTTTCGTGAACGGCGTAGCCGTAATCCCGTGAACGAGTATTGAACTCGCGATGACGAGACTGGCTACCTCCCAGATGATCGCGTTACCCAGTATTCGGTGAGCAACCGTCGCGTAGAACAGCGCTGCGATCCCGATCGGGCCAAACCAGCCCGCGAATAGCGAGTCGCGACCACTGTCGATTGACCGCACTGCCTGCCAGAAGATCACCAACATCGGCAGGCGCCGTAGAAGCAAGATACCGGCCGCGAGAGCTACGCCGGCCCAGTCGAGCGAAAACCACTGCTCGACTGGGAGAACGATACCGAAAAACACGAAGATCGGGAACGTGAATAGACGAAGTACCGTCTCCTGAACCCTTTGCTCGTCGGCTTCGTCCGCGGCGTCAGCGAACTGGTTGAAGAGGAGCCCGGCCACGAACGCCGCGAGAATTCCGTCGCTGCCGAGCAACTTGACCCCGCCCAGGACAGCAAAGGTGAGCGCGATGGTGACGCTCAACAGCGACGTCTGCTCGAGAAACTTGTGCTGGTGGGATTTACGTTCAATCCAGTCGGCGGCCGCGCCAACCGCCGCGCCGACGAGCACAGCAACGCCGACTTCCCACAGGAGCGTCGAGACTAGCCAGTCCGTGATCGCCCGCTGGGGCGGATGCTGGAGTACCAAAATTGGAAGGAAGACGAGCGGATACGCGAGACCGTCGTAGGCTCCTGATTCGGCCGTGAGAAGGTTCCGGATCGACTCCGGAATATACTGCTCTGCGGTAGTGCCGGTGACAATTGTCCCGGCGAGAACTGGATCTGTAGGCGTAACGATTGCTCCGATGAGCAACGCGATCCAGACGGCACATCCAGGAATGCATACACCAGTACGCCGCTCACAACCCACATTCCGATCATTCCCGGAACGAGAATCGCCGCCATTGAACGCACGTGATCCCGGATGTACCGTTGCGGGAGTCGGAGTGCGGCGGCCATAACGGCGAGCCCTACCGTGAGACGTGCGAACTGTTCTATGATCGTGAACGGATCGCCCCAACTGGAAAGGTGAATCAACTCCAGTCCTAAAGGTCCAATCACGAGGCCGAGGACCACTGCTACTATCGGCTCGGAGATGAAATACACTTTACTTCGCATCAGTCCAGCGGCGAGGCTCAACAACAGCGCCAGGCTACCGATCGTAACGAATGCGATGTTTAACTCTTCCATACGTGTCGCTTCTTCAAGTGGTGAGATCGTTATCGCGAGCTGGCAGCTTGGAAACGTATGTGTCGACTAGATGGACCTTGAGAGACGAAATAGTGATTCGGCCTGCAAACGCTGCAACACCATTTCAGCCCAGACAAAAGCTGATGCAGGCACTCATTCCGCGTACCACGTAGCCTCAGCCGATGGTCAATGCCTTCTGGCTCAACCACAATCTTGAACAGACCAAGGCTATCTCGTCGATTAGCAAGCTGCCGGAGCACCATCGTGTGTTCAACGTTACGAACGACCGCGATACAGCGGCGAAGGCGGCCGCCCAAAACGGTTCGTGGCTGCTCGTGGGGAACAAGAACCCGGCCGCATCCAGCCCAGAGTACTTGGGCACTCACTCCATCCGATTCTACAATGATCAATAGAGATGTGGATTCGACGGAGGAGACGACCGAGAACGGGCGGCGTCTCGTTCTCAATCCGACGAGCGGGGAGGGTGGTCACGTTGAACAGGCCACTCGACTCGCCGCTGATCACGGATTTCAGACCGCCGAGACAGAACGCGCCGGCCATGCAGTCGACCTCACGATGCAGGCCGCGGCCGACAGTGTCGACCTCCTCGCAGTCTGCGGCGGTGATGGAACCGTCCACGAAGCCGTTCAGGGACTCGTCGCGGCCGACGCACTCGAGGACGTGACGCTTTGTATCATCCCTGCAGGAACCGCGAATATCACCGCGTCGGCGCTGGGGGTCGATAACATCCGCGACGGATTCGCGGCCGTAGAGCGGGGCAACACAAAGCGACTCGACCTGGGGACGGCCGACGGCGAGCCGTTCGTGATGTCGGCCATCGCAGGCCTCCCCGCTGCAGCGAGCACATCCGCCTCTGGAGACCTCAAACAGCGGATCGGCACGCTCGCGTTCATCGTCGAGGGGTTGCGGACCGCTCGGGAGTTCGATGGGCTGAAGGTGGCGGTCGGTGCCGTCGCCGGCGATGAGAAGTACGCGTGGCACGGAGAAGCGCTGTGTCTGCTGATCGGCACTCTCCGACACTTCACCGGGGAAAACGAGCCATCGAACGCCGAAGGTGGCCACTTCGAGGTGACGATCGTCGATCGAGTACCGCCGACGGACGCGATTACCGAGGCCGTCGAACGACGGCTCTTCAGTCGCGATACACCCCACGTTACGACGATCGAAGCGTCCGAACTCGAAGTTGTCGCCCTCGAGGACGAGCCGGTTCGGTTCAGTCTTGACGGGGAACGCAGAGAGTATGAGAAGGTCGAGATCGGCGTTCTGCCACGGGCACTTCGCGTTTGCGTGGGAGCAGAATATGGTTCGCAAACGTGAGCGAGGGCTCTAACAATAGACGGTGTAAAACAGGGATTGAAATAGGCAACCTCTCAGTGAAGTTCTTGGACATACCGATCGCTACCTTTCACAATCGGCTCTCAGTCTGTGCCACATTTGCGTCCTGAACTGACCGGTCACTACCTTCGTAAACCGAACCAGATTTCGTGCCACATTCGCGCCCTATATTCAGCACGCTCTCAGAAACCTATCACTGTTTGAGGGGTCCAACAAAGCCGAAAATTTGTATCGAAGCTAGCCCCGAATATTCTGTGAACACTGACCAACACGTAGCCAGATAGTTTAAAGTGGTTGCTATGTCCTGTCTTTGTATATTCGATGGATTCGACGCTTCTAATTGGGCCACGACATCAGGCGCTGGAATCTCGAGCGTTTGACCTCGCTGATGACCTCGTCGGCGACGGACTCGGGAGCGTCCTCTACGTGACGCGGAACGACGCCCGCCGAAGTGACGTGGAGGACGCTTGGGCGAAAGACCACCGACCGTTGCGGTTGCGAGCGGAGACCCTCGACGCAGTTGTTCTCGAGTGGCACGAGAAACTCGCCGGCCCGGTGGACCGCCTGTCAGGACAGTTGAATCGACGCCTCGCGGAGTATGCTCTCGACGAAGCGACGACCGACGGGGAAGGCGCGCTGTCCGGTGAACCAGCGTCTGCGGCACTCGCTGACGCGTTCAGTAGCCGGTTTTCGCTCTTTGACGAAGCTGGACTTGCAACGGCAGACGAACTCGCATCGGAGTTTGACGAATCGCTACTGGATGAGCGCATCGCCGAAGCGACGGTAAGCGCGTATCGCCACTACAACGACCTCCGAAGTAAATCGGTCGACGACTGGACGCTCACACGCGGGGAACTCGTTCGGACGGTCCTCGAATCCGAACGATCGCTGGCGGCCCTCTCACCGGAGGTCGACGTCGTCATTATCTCGGGCTTCTACGAGTTCCGACCGGTCGAGCGCGCACTCTTCGAACGAATCACGGACGCGTTCGATACGATTGCAGTGCTGCCACGTCACCAGCCCGGAACGGCGAGCGTCGATGCCGTGACAACAGAGGCACTCGACGTGTACGCCGATCTCGGATACGAATTTGAGGGAGTTGCCGATTCGACGACGCTCACCGATATTACGGCCGAGATGTACCAGCCGAACCCCGACATCGTTAGCGCTGGAGATTGGTTGGTCTGGAGGGAGTTACCGACACCTGAACGTGAAATCCGGTTCGTCGCCCGAGAACTCCGGAGCGAACTCGCTGCTGGCCGCGACCCGGACGAGCTAGCGGTCGTCATTCCGGGAGTGGATACGTACGCCGGATACGTCGAGGACGTGTTCGACACGTTTGAGGTACCCTACGCGATGACGGCCGCATCGCAACTGAACCGTACGTTCGCAGGGAGCGTCGTACACGACCTACTTGCACTCGCCGAACCAGATCCACGAGCGGAGGAACTGACGTCGCTGCTGGCGAACCCGCTGACGTCGGTTCTCCCGGCAGCGCGTGCGAATGCGATCACTGCCGAGACGCGTCGCAGAGAGACCGTCTCACTGGAGTCGGTCCTCCACACCGTAGACCAAGACACCTCGCGTCCGATGAACGAATTACTCGAGACCCTACAGGGACTGCGAACGGATGACGTAGACGTTGCAGTAGCGACGTTGCGTCGACTGTTGACTGACGAACTCGGCGTTAAGGAGGCAATTGACGAGTACGCAACCGGCGCCGAGAGGAAACTCGAGGAGCGGGCGTACGCGCTCATCGAGGAAGTGTTCGACTCCTTTGAGACGATGTCGCCACTCGACACTGAGCTATCACCGTTAGCGTTGCTCACGCGAGCGTTCGATGGGATCCCACTCCGAGTCCCGCATCGCGGAGCGGGTGGGAGCGTACCGGTGATGGGGATGCTCGATGCGCGAATGCGAGCGTTCGAGAAAGTGTTCGTCGTGGGGTTGACCGCCGGCCAGTTCCCATCGATACCGAACCGGCCAGCGTTCTTCGAGGAGATGACTGACGCGCATCCGGAGCTGGATACGGGCGATGAGCAACTTCGCGGCCGATATCTCTTTGCGACGCTGCTCGCTAACGTCGACGCCGTCACACTAACGACACCGAAATCGGGCGCCGGCGACGACGCGATCGTTCGGTCCCCCGTGCTGGACGAACTCCAGCGCGTCACGGAGATCGAACCTGTGGAGGGGATCGACGAACGGATCAGTTCGCACGAAGATAGTTACCGCTACATCGCAGACTGCCACGATCCACACACGGCGATCGACCATTTCGCCGAGCGGGATGTCCTCTCGACTGCTCAAACGACGCGCCTCGCTCGCGGGTTCGAATGTGCGGATAATCGAAGCCAGGCAACGTTCACGCCACACGACGCGATTCTCGAGGCCGAAACCGTACGCAAGGTGTATCCCTCGTCTGCGCGAGAGCCCTACAGCGCGAGTCGCCTCGAACGATACGTCGAGTGTGGGTTCAAATTCTATGCGGAAAATGTACTGGGCCTCGAGGAACCGGATGACGTATCGGTGACGCCGGACCCGCTCGAGACCGGGAGTTACGTCCACGACGTATTCGAGCGGTTCTACGCCGACCTCCATGCAGACGCCGACGACGAGGTCGATCTCGCGGCGTACGACCGCGAAGAACTCGAGACACACCTGCTCGAGGTCGCTTTCGACGAGCTCGAACAGGCGGATTTCGCCTACGAAGGCGTGTTTTACGAGCGCTGGCTAACTGAACTGTTTGCCGGTCTGGGGGACACGGACACGAATCCGTACGTAGTCAGTCATCGACCACACGAAGCGCCGGAACATGGATTGTTCGCCTCGTTCCTCGATACGGAACTCGACCGGAGCGGTGACAGTCAGCCGACGTGGTTCGAACGACCGTTCGGCGAGGGATTACCCGATCCGGATACCGTCCCGTTCGAGGTCGAACGGCCGGATGGTTCGTCGATTGCTGTTCGAGGTTATATCGACCGAGTTGATGTCGCTACTACTGACGAGTCAGAACGGCTGACGCTGTACGATTACAAGACCGGAAGGGTGCCGTACATGACGACAACGACCGGCGGCACGACGTTCCAGCTCCCGATTTACCTGTTAGCTGCGGATGCGGTGTTGGGTAACGGCGAGTTCGACGAAGCGGCGCTCTCGGCGACGTACTATCAGGCTCGACCTCCGAACGACGTGCGGGTTCTCCGTGGCATCGAATCAAAGTTCGATTCGCAGGCTGAGCTACGTCGGTTCCTCACCGACGTGGTCCCCGAGTGGCTCGGAACGATCGATGACGCGATCGCAAATGGGCGCTTCCACACGACCTTGCTCTCGGATCGTGAAGCCAACTGTACCTACTGTGAGTACCGTCGCGTTTGTGACGTTCGTCACCATCGGAAACGTGATACTATCGACGTCGCTCGTGACGAGGAAGCGACGTACGTGCCGTTACGCGTTCAGGACGAACGCGACCTCGAGGAGGTGATGGCCGATGACTGAGAACTCCGGTGAGATTCAGCTGACGCCTGAACAGCAAGATTCCCTCGTCCTGGATCGAAACGTCGCCATCACTGCTGGCGCCGGAACGGGGAAGACCACCGCATTGACCGAGCGATACGTGACGGTACTCGAGGCGAATCCAGCGCTGACACCCGAGAACATCGTGACGATCACGTTCACCCGAAAAGCAGCGGCTGAGTTGACCGAGCGAGTGCGAGAGGAGGTGTACGACCGACTCGCAGCCGCTGGATCCGACGACGCGTATCACCGGTGGCGTGACGTCCTCGACGACCTCGAGAACGGATACGTTCACACGATCCACGCGTTTTGTGCTCGACTGCTCAAAGAACACGCCGTTGAAGCGCCTGTCCCGCTCGGGTTCGACGTCCTCGACGAAGAAGGCACATCGATTCTGCAGCGCGAAGTCGTAACGGAGTTTCTCGAACGGAATCAGACGGACGACGACGTCGTCCTTCTCGCACAGCTGTGGGGACCGAGTCAGTTACGCTCGATTCTCGCGGGACTCCTTGATGACCGGCCGCGAAGTGGGGCGGTGCTCGAGTACTGGCGGGACGCTGACGTTGACTCGTACGTCGCCTGCCTGTGGGACGTTGCGTGTGAACTCGATGCCGACGAGGTTCGTGCCACGCTCTACGATGATGGATTGCTCACGCAACTGGAGCAACTCCATGGCCGAGTGCCACCGGACCACGCTGTCAGTGATAGCACTGGTCTCCATGCACTCGAAGTGATCAGCGAGATCGTCGACCAGCTACCCGAGGCGGCTGCAACGGACGATGAGACTTCTCGGCCCTATCTGCGAGCCGTCGCCGATCTGTATGCCCTGTGTGAGAAGAAAAACGGCGGGCTGTACAGTAGCTCCGGCTATATCGTGGGGAGTCGAGACGAGTGGGGTGACCACAGTGACGTGTATGATGATCTCAAAGAGGTCCTCAATACGGTGATCGATGCGGTCGAACCGTACGAAGACGCAGTTGAGACGACGCCTGGAACGCTCGAGGAGGCCAGCGCCCACTATACGCTTGCGTTACTCCGCGTCTTCGATCGGGTGAACGAACGCTACGTCGAGGCCAAAGCCAAGCGTGACGCACTCGATTTCCAGGACATCATCGAAACGACGATCGATTTCCTGGACGAACACGACGAGGTTCGTGCTCGAGTGCAGGATCAGTTTGCCGCGGTGATGGTCGATGAATTCCAGGATACCGACCCGCACCAGTGGCGATTAGTGAAACTGCTCGCCGGCGTTGATTCAGGGAGTGCGACGAACGTCTTTCTGGTCGGCGACGAAAAACAGAGCATCTACGGGTTCCGCGGAGCAGACGTCACGACGTTCGGAACGGCACGCAGCGAACTACAATCGGTGAACGAGGCCCTCGGACTCGATGACGTGCCAGCGTCGGAGAGTGGTGCAGACAGTCCGACGTCGCTCGAACTCTCGGGAAACTTCCGTACACTGGACGAGCCGCTGTCGTTTTGTAACGAACTGTTCGACCAGTTATTCTGCCCGGAAGGTGACGAACACGAACCCTTCGAGGCAATGCCCCAGCCGCTCTCGATGGAACGCGACCGAATCGATGATGTTGACGGACTCAGTGGCAGTGTCGAATACCTCCCTGTTCCGGACGATGCCGAAGTTGCACAGGCACTTCTCGGAGACGAACATCCAGTTACTGACGGGGTCCAGGATCATCGAATCGAGGCCGAAGCGCGAGCGCTCGCTGCACGGTTGACCCACCTCTTTGACGACCCGCCACACGTCCAGGATCAGGAAGATGGCGAGCATCGTCCCGCACACCCAGATGACGTCGCGATTCTCCTTCGTCGACGCACCCATCTCGATCGGTACCAGCGAGCACTCGACGAGTGCGCCATCCCGTACACGGTTATCGGCGGGACTGGCTTCCACGAGACGCCGGAGATCCAGGCACTGACCAATCTCTTGCGTGTCCTTGGTGATCCGAACGATGGCGTCTCCCTGTACGGCGTCCTTCGATCCCCGCTGTTCGGCTTCACGGACGATCAGCTCGCGCCAGTCGTTGCTGACGCGGATTCCGTCTGGGACGCACTCGAAGACACCGACGATCCACAGCTCACCGATGCGTTCGAACTGTTACGGGAATGGCGTGCGTTGAGCGGGTGTGGGACGCCAGATGAGGATGGCGTGCTCCCGTGGCATCGCGTAATCTCGCGCGTTATCGATGAAACCGGCTATCTGGCTAGTGTGAGCGCCGATGAACGCGGCAAACAAGCGGTTGTGAACGTCGAGAAATTCCGTGATCAGGTTCGAACCTGGAGCGAAAACGGAATCAATACGGCCGCTGGGCTGCTGCATCGGATCGACCGGCAAGCAGAGGCCAGCGCACGCGAAGGCGAAGCCGAGATTCCCGGCGACGCTGACGGTGTGCGCCTCATGACGATCCACACAGCCAAAGGGCTGGAGTTCCCGATCGTAGCGATCCCGGATATCGGCTCCAAGCACAACTTCGGTCGGAGTATCGACGATTACGGCTACGTCCAACTCGTCGATGGATCCGGTGAGAGACCGCCGCTCCCTGCCGTCGCTGGCCCAGATCCCGATGATGCCTTTTCCGTCGAGAAGACGGCCGCACACGAGTACGCCACTCGTGTAACTCGCCCTCAGGAACGAGCGGAAGCAAAACGATTGCTCTACGTTGCCTGTACCAGAGCGCGCGATCACCTCCTGCTCTGTGGAACGCACGATCTGTCTACCGATGCGGGAGCGGAGACGCTCACGGTCGGTGACGCCGACGACTTCGACGAGGCGAAACGGTGGCGTGACTGGGTACAACCCGTGTTACTCGAGCAAGAGGGACTTCTCAGAGATGCCTTCCATTACGGAGCCGCTACCGGTCAGCTGGGAGAGACGAGGTATACGGTACGCACCCCGCCACGTCCAGTGTCCTGGCAAGCGGAGACTGACGAGACGGATCCAGTACCTGAGATCACGAGAGCCACGATTCCGGACGCTGAACCCGCCATACGGATTTCGGCGACAGCGCTCGTCCAGGCCGTCGCCGATCACCGTCATGGGACCAGTGGTTCTAACGATCGATCATCGTCGTCTGCGCCTGGACTGGAACCGACCACCTTCGGGACCGTCGTTCACCGCCTCGCCGAATTGCGACCACCACAAGACGACTGGCAAGCGTTTACTGACCGCGTCAGCGCAATAGCTGGCGACGAACCGACGCAAGCCGACCACGAGGCGATTCTGGAGCACGCGACAGACGCGATCTCGTTCGTCGAAGACCTCGAGGCTGCAGTCGAGCTCGAGGCTGCTTACGACGAGTACGCCGTGACGGCACGGCTCGACGAACACAAGATCGTCGGCGACATCGACCGGTTGCTCGTCACGCCCGATCGCTATCACATCGTTGACTACAAAACAAATGATCTGTCCAGCACCTCCACGTCGGAGTTGGCTACACACTATCGGCCACAACTGCTGTCGTACGCACTCGCGCTCATGCAACACGACCCCGACCGTGAGGTTCGAGCGTCGTTGCGATTCACGGACGCTGGCGTGGCGGAAACCAGTACGTGGTCGCCTTTGGACGTAGATGTGGTCGAAAACGAACTCCGGTCAATGTTCGACTCACTCGAATAGTTTACAGGTTTCAACTCACGGCGTTTCTTACCCACTTTCGTCAGCGGCGGAAACTGGTTCGAGTTCGTGCTGTTCGGTCCACACACCGAGATACCAGAAGACCGGGGCGAGATCCTGCGCCTTCTCCGTGGCATTGTATTCGACGCGGGGCGGGATCTCATTGTACGATTTCCGCGTCAGTAACCCGACCTCAGTCAGTTCCTCGAGGCGATTCGAGAGGGTGTTCGGCGCGATATCGACTACTTTCTCCAGATCACTGAATCGCAATGGCCCCGCCCCGGTTGCAAACTGGTGAAGGATTACGATAGTGTGTTTCTTCCCCAGCAGGTTCAGGAGTGCAGACATCGTCTGATTGTCCACCGCTGCCTGTTCGGACCCGGGAGGCCGCGCCTGCTCGTTGGAGAGGATCGTCTCGAGAAACTCTTCAGCATGCGGTGGTTCGACCATGCCACGATTATACCAGATGAAGCCGTATAACTTGTTCCTTCGAAGTCCCTAAGTAACGTAGTATTGAGTGAGCTACTTCATGGCTTCGAACTTGATAGTATATTACTTCACCTGGTGTAGTACCAGATATGGCCTCAATCGAAGCCACCGACAACCCAGCCATCGAACCGTCGATCAGCCTGACCCGGATCGCCGTCTACGGACTACTGGCGATCATCCTCACCAGCCTCGTCAACGGACTCATCCACGTCCTCGCGGTCACCGTATTCGACGTTCCGAATGTCTTCGCGCTCTGGTGGGAACCAGTTCTCATCGCCTCAACGGTCGGGGCGATCGGAGCAACCCTCGTGTACGGCGTTCTGACTCGGCTTTCGAGCCGACCGAACCGGACCTTCACGACCGTCGCGGTAGTCGTGCTCGTCCTCTCGTTTGCTGGCCCAGTGAACGCATACCTGTCTCCACCACCCGACCTCGTTGACGCACCCTGGACCGTGTTTGCCACGCTCGTCGTCATGCACGTGGCTGCCGCAGCCACCATTATCGGCGTGCTGACCCGCACCACGAACCAGGAGGTCGCATCCCGATGACGCCGACCGGTCGATCCAACCGTTCCACAGGCAAGGCCCGGCCACACGTCGTTGCCGTGTCTGGCAGTCGACGTGACGGGAGTTACACCCGGAGGGGACTCGAGGAGGCACTGGGTGGAAGTGAAGCAGCTGGCGGAACAACTGAGTTGCTAGACCTGGCAGACTTACAGCTCCCTCCGCTCGACCCGAGCACGGATCCACCGGGAGACAGCGAGACAGTGAGACGGACGATCCGTGAGGCTGATGCAGTCGTCCTCGGGACGCCTATGTATCACGGCTCGTATTCGGGTGTGTTGAAGAACGCCCTCGACTACTGCAGGTTCGACGAGTTCGAAGACACGACCGTCGGCTTGCTCGTCGTTTCCGGCGGGGCATTTCCCATGCCAGCGCTCGATCATCTTCGCGCCGTTTGCAGGTCACTGAACGCCTGGGTGCTCCCGCATCAGGCAGCAGTCCCGCGGGCACGCTCCGCGTTCGATGAGAGCGGATTCACCGACGACGATCTTCGAGATCGTGTTCGGACACTTGGTACACGTGCCGTCGAGTTTGCCGCAATCGAACCGGGACGAGCCCCGACAATTGTGTGTCAGGAGGTGGGACCCGAATCATGACACTGCTTATCGCCACAGAGGACGGCGTCTACCGCTCACAACGCGGCGGTCTCGACGACGTCGAGCGGGTGCTTGATTCAGGGGTCACACTCGGCGTGCAGTCGTTCGACGAACACGGGACGTTCGCCACATCGAAAACTGGCCTGTACCGCTCTACAGATAGTGGGAGTACCTGGCGCCAGCTGGATGTACCACGACCCGAGGTGTACGCCGTTGCGGTCAGCCCCGACGGCACCCGGCTGTACGTGGGCACACATCCAGCCCACCTCTACGTCTCAACCGATGAGGGAGACACATGGACCGAGCTAGACGTATTTCAGGCGCTTCCCTCCCGCGATCGCTGGCACACGCCTCGTCATCGGGGGGAATCCCACGTCCGAAGCCTCAGTGTCTCCTCCGACGCTCCGAATCGCGTGGTCGCTGGCGTTGAAGTCGGCGGCATCCACGTCAGCGATGATAACGGCGAGACGTGGACCGAACGACGTGACGATCTCCAAACCGTACGAGAAGACGATCTCCAGTACGATGTCCACCATCTGCTCGTCGTCTCCAGCGAGGAGTACGTCGTATCGTGTGGCGGTGGCCTCTATCGAACCCGCGATACCGGGTACTCGTGGACGCGGCTGGATACCGGACTGGACCAATCGTATTTCCAGGAGGCGTTTGCCCATCGGGGGACGTTGTTCGCTGCTGCTCAGACGCTCCCGCCAACCCTGCCAGCAGGAAGCAGGTACCGGAAACAGGACGTGAACGCTGCCCTGTTCGAATCCACGGACGGTGGAGACACGTTCGAGACCAAGTCGTATCCCGGTGCACCAGACGAGTTCATCTACGCCTGGACAGCAGTCGACGATCGGGTACTCGCTGGGACCACTGAGGGACGGGTGATCATCCGTGAGGACGGCACCTGGACCTCGCTCGGCCACATTCCGGGCTGGATCCGGTCGCTTTCACACGACTCGTGACAGTGATAGCGAAGTGGATGAAGAGCACTGATGGGTGCCGCCAAACAATTCTATTCCATCCCTCGTTTCTAGAGGATGATATTCGGAACGGTCATTCCAGCCATATTTGCAATCGCGGTGACCACGAGAGACACAAACCCGGTCATCGCAACGCTCACCGAGTACTCAGTTCTTCGTACGATTCGACGATCGAGAGACCACCCGCCAGCTTCGACTCGAGTGTCGGACTGCGCGCGTCGAGTTTGACGCGTTCGTGCTGCCAGTCGAGTTCGTCTTTGCCGCGCCAGACGCCGTAGACGGTGACGCTCGGCACCTCGATTATCCCGAAGACGATGGCCAGCATGTAGAGGAGCAGCTCGAGTTCACGCCAGCTAGCCGTCGCCTTCTGGGGAAAGTGGTCGGGGATATCGACCCACTGTCCGAGCAACCGGTGAGCCTGTGCCCGTTCGACGAAATTCCGGTCGTTGCTAAACAACAGGATGTCGCTCCGGTATTCGCGGTCGTACTCGTCGTAGGCCGCGATAATATACTCGTCACCACGATCGCTCTGGACTTCGACGGCTTGCTCGATATCGCGGATTCGTCGGTACGTGAGCAGGCCCAATCTACCGAGTCGAGCGGATCCTAACGGCTGATTCCAGTATTCTTCATACGGTTTACTGAACGCGTCGACGAAGGGGTCGGTGTCGTGACACTTGTAGTCCCACTCCAGTTCGTCACGGACGCCGGTCGCGAGGACGAACCCGTTGACGTAGCCAAGTCCCATATCGGGGTCGTGCAAGCCGAGGACGCGATCGATCCGCCACGGCATGAGATTCGTATCGAAGCCTGCGAACGCGGGGGCGTGGCCTGCCATCAGGTCCGGGTCGCCGTACCGGTCGAGGAACGTCTTGATTTCGTCCCGGTTCGCAGGGTTGAGGATGCCGCTGGCCAACAGGGCCTTTCGGAACTCGTCTGCGGTTGGCAAATCGTTGAATACGTCTTCACCGTACTGCCGGCCGACTGCCTGTCTGGCTGTTTCGTATTCGTCTGCGTCTGTCACGAAGTGGATCGTACAGTCGTCGTAGTCACCGAGTTCGATACGCAGGAGTTCGCCAACCTCGTTCGATGGGTGTTCGATTACGAATTCGTCGTCGCCGCGATCGTACAACTGATTCAACAACACCGTCAAGTGGTCGCATCTGACCCGCATCAGATCACCTCTGTGAAATCGATCAGGTTGATCGCTGTCCGTGGAATTGTCGGATAGCACTCGCCGAAGTACTCCTCGGTCTGGACGTGGCCATAATAGAGGTGGTCAACGTCGTGTTTGAGTCCGGCTTGAAAACTGATGATCGACCAGAATCGGCGACCTGGTGTGATGTCGACGGCGATATCGGCACCCGCGTTAGTTCCGGCTTCGATTGCGGATCGAACGTACGCGAGAATCGCATCGAAGTCGGTTTCGTCGTCGATCGTCTCGACCGTAATCGCTGGTTCCTCCCCACCGTGTGCCGTAACGACCGTCTTCATTAGCGACGTTGCGGCGTCGGTGATCTCGCCGATGACTGGATTGTTGAGAACGTAGATATCGGTCGCAACGTACTCTCTGTGGCACGCGGCCGTTAGTGGGTTGACGACTGGAGCGATACTCGTCGAACCGTTCGTGATCCAGACCCGTTCCATAGTCACACGCTCGCAACACTAACATATCAACGTAATGGTGGGTGGATGTTATGGCTCGAGAGAGAGCGCTGCAGCGAGTGTTTCGAGCTCGGCATGTGTTTCAGCGGGTCAATCTATCGCTCAGGTACTGCCTTACGATTGGCCCGAACTCTGACGATGGTGCCAGCGACGTTGTCGGTCAAATTTGTGTCCCACCTGTCGTCACGTCCCGAATGGCACTGTTTAGTTTAGCACCTCGTCAGCTGGCGCTCGTCCGTCAAGCGATTGATGCGGTCTCTGATAGTTGTAGTAATGTACAATCTGAGCAAATCACTCGCGTGCGCTCGCCCGACTGCCCACCCAAGGGTTATGGAAACGGTTGACTCGCATTTGGGGTATGAAACCTCATTTCAATGAGTATTTGTCCGGTATAATCCACCCGGACGTTCAATTAGAATCGACGTAGGGCAGCCCGATATCTAAATTGATTGACGAGAAATACTGCCTCGATGAGACCATGTTTCTCGCGGAGTCCATGCAAGAATGTACCCGCTGGATTAGTTCCGTGACGTCCGAACAACTGGGCGTCAAGAATTAGCTTGGTGTCGAGGTCTATTGCATAATACAACCAATACTATTGATCTTGATATCAGTTTCGTCAACGGCGACCCGCTTCGGTTGCGCCTCAGGCGGGTCGGCAACGTTATCAGAGATTTGACGCACCTATTGAAAGATGCTTGATGTGACCGTTCAACGCCGAGTAGCCGAAGAATTTTTGTGCTTTTTAAGAGAGCAACCGTCTGCTCACGCTCCAACACTCAAGACTCGCTGTCTCCAACGTCTCTCTGAGCAATTCTTAGTTGAGCATAGACACCTGAACCAACAAGCTGCTCATCTCTCAAACTGGCTTATCTAGACAGTGCCGTCGAAAGTGGAAAATACCAGTCGTGGTGTATCGGTTTCTGCCAGTTATTGTTTAATCTAGTCGAGATGTCAATCGTCGCTCACGGTCGAATCGTCTTTCTTGATGCCACTGATGATATCTTCGTCGGAAGTATCCATGCTGTCGTCAGAAGTATCAACCTCGATTTCTCCTTGCTCGATCAACTCCTTCCGCCGTCTCTTGTATTCACTAGACTCTAATATTTCGTGTTCATTATTGAGTCCTCGATAGATAGCATAGCACATGAACAAGAGGACAAAGGCGAAGGGAATTCCTGTCGCAATCGATGCTGCCTGCAGTGCCGTTAGACCACCGCCAATCAACAACACTGCGGCGATCGAACCCTCGATGAGTGCCCAAAGGATCCGTTGGATCTTCGGAGCGTCGTGTTTTCCGCCAGCAGTGAGTTGATCAATGACGAGTGAACCCGAATCCGAGGAGGTAACGAAGATAGTCATGACTAATATCGTCGCGAGGATCGACATCACGAGCCCGAGAGGATACTCCGAAAGCATGGCGTACATCACGGCTTCTTGGCCCTGTTCATTGAGTACAGTGAGAAGATTTCCGCCGTTGAATTGGGCGTACAGCGCCGACCCTCCGAGAGTCGAAAACCAAAAGGTCCCAAAGAGCGTTGGGACTATTAGTACCCCGGCGACGAATTCTCGGATTGTCCGGCCCTTCGAGATGCGTGCAATGAACATACCAACGAACGGGGACCAGGCAATCCACCATGCCCAATAAAAGAACGTCCAACCGCCAAGCCATCCGGTAGCTTCATCTCCACCGAACGTGCCGGTAAAGAAACTGATCTCTATCAATGAGGTGAAATACGTACCTAGAGCCGAACTGAAGGCCCCTAGTAAGTAGAGCGTCGGTCCTGCAATCAGCAGAAAAGCAAGCATCAGAAACATAAAGTACGCGTTGATATTGCTCAGGCGTTTAACTCCTTTTTCCAGCCCTGCGGCGACGGACCCCACCGCGATGAGGGTAATAACCGTGATCAGGACTACATGCGACATTGTCGTCTCCGGAATCGTGACTCCGAAGAGTTGGCTCCCAACATACGCGACCCCGGTGGTGGCCTGTTGGGCTCCAAGCCCAAGCGACGTCGCCAGACCGAACAGTGTAGCGAATACAGCGAGGATGTCGATGACGTGGCCCGGCCAACCGTATATCCGCTCCCCAAGAACCGGCCAGAAAATCGACCGGAAGGTAAGCGGGAGTCCACGATTATACGCGAAGAACCCCAGACCGAGGCCAACAAGCGCGTAAATTCCCCAGGGCGCAAGCCCCCAGTGGAAGAAGCTCTGCACTAAGGCAGCGTGGCCCGCTGCTGGTGTTTCGGCCTCAACACCGGCGAAATAGGGCGGGACGGTCTGAAGATTATACATCGTCTCGGAGACGCTGAAGACGATGAGTCCGATCCCCATGCCGGCGCTGAAGAGCATTGCTATCCACGCGAAGTCACTGAACTCCTTCTCGGCGTTAACGCCGCCGAGGCGTATCCTGCCGTATTTGCTGAGTGCGAAGTAGACCACGGCGATAATAGCCGCGTTCATGGCTAGAATGAGAAGCCAGTCGAACGTGTCGGTTCCCATGGTTTGAAGCGTACCGAACGCTTCAACAGCTGTCATTGGCTCTCCGCTGTCGTTCTGCCATCCTATCAGCGAAGAAATTCGCTGAAATAGCAACGTCACTGCGATAAACAGTCCAATGACAGAGAGCGAGACGGGAAGCACCACGGGGTGTACATCTAATCGCCCGCCCAGCAGTTCACGGTTCGCATGTCCCGCCTCGCGCTTGGTGTCGGGATGAAATAGTTCCTCTTGGAGCGTCTCTGAGTGTTTCTCTTCCGTCTTATCGCTGCCAGTTTCAGTCATGATGTCCCCCCATTTTGCGGTCCGTGCATTCGTAATCGGTAGTCAGTGCCTCTCCACGGTTCAATGTTCGCCCACTTTCTACGTTGAGTGGCCAGTTTGTTTGTTCATTCATTTTTGTTCTCGTAGGTTGCCGTCTCAAACGCAATGGTGACGATCTGCGAAGACTGGGTTTCTGTAGTGATGCGTTTGAGTGGCGCTCGTCCGAGGTGACGATTGATCTTATCGATTTGCCACCCCGCATTAAACGGATCATCAGCTGTGTTACAGATCATCTAGCGCATGACTATCCATGTGGGATGATTATACATAAAGATTCCCCTCCTATTAGGGGAGATGTTTAAATAAGGCTCTCAATGATCGCAGAAGTAGATTGTACCAATAGAAATTCGAATCGGTCCAGTCTCAAATTTGGGGGGGAATTCATTCACTACCACACTCAGGGATCCGTCGAGCTACCGATACAGGCCGCCCACTCTGTCTCAATCTCAGTATCCGCCGAAAGACGGCGCGAGTCGAATTAATTACCCTGCTAAGTTCGAGATAGCGGCTGATCGATCGACGTAAGTAGTCACGTTTGGACCAAGCGATCGCTCCGGCTTCAACCTCGTGACGGTCAGATGGGTGGCTAGAACCGTCCACGGGTTCTGTAACGGATTCTACCACGATTATAGAGACTCACTCGCCACGTCTTTTATCGACCGAGTAAACGACGCAACGATGACCACCACGGCGATTTCAAGCTGCAGTTTGCGCTCAATTGCCGGTACCGGTCCTAACCAGTGCTATTGAACGAGGCGGCAGCCATCCACTGAAGTGAGCTTTGTCGGTCCTCGGATCCAAATCACGTCAATTCTATCACTCCAGACTGGGACCTGCTCCCGTTTTGGACCCCAACGAATTGGGGGCGAAGACGCCATTGCTAAACTCGAACAATTCCTCCCATACTTGTTTCTCGATATCGACACCCTGTTCGATCAACTCTCGCCCCCTCTCGTGTATTTCCGATAATTGATACACGGTTGTAAGCGCATTCGCCTGCCCGTCTACGAACTGGTTTGCGATTCGTTGGATCTCCGCTGAATTCCGGGGGTGGTTCGGATCAATGCAAACTGTGAAGTATCCGAATTCGTCGCTGTCAACGTCTCCTGAATATCGTTCCGTAGCGCCTTCTAGCATTCGCTCCAGCGTAGCCGCGTCCGTGGCGGACCGACCACCGGCCTCACCCCGGTTGAAGAAAGCCTGCACCAGCGGACTGTGTTCCTGACGATATAGGCCGCTATTGATGATGTCTCGAAGCATCATATAGCTCCTCGACGGCCCCTCCAGGAACGCCTCCGCGACGAGTGGGTGTGATCGACCGGGTACTCCGATGAAACTTCCCGTTCCGTCGGGATGATCGGTGAGAACGATGGACACCAACCCTCGGCTTGCTGCATTGTACACTATGTGTCCGATCGTCGGGATGCTCCTGTCGGACTTCGGAATGGATGAGTACGTAAGCCCAATTCCTTCTTGCTTCGCTTGCGAACAGCTGAAGTCTGTCGCCGCCGTGCTCGACACGATACACGGCTGATCGTCGCTATCAATGATCGAGAAGGTCGAAGTTTGATCTTCGAGAGACAACCTGGCCGGATCTAGTGTCGGAGACTCCTCAATAATCCTGTGGAGCGTGGTAAGACCACAGTCTCTGTACAGCTCCGTCCACCAGATAGATTGGGCACTCGCTTTCGAGCCCCCCTTCGACAGTCCAGCGGATGCGAGACATCGATCCGCTATCTGGAACACCTCACGGGAACTCAGCTTCATTGTTTCAACTCCGATTTTTTCGTCTGTTTCGGCCTTGGCGGATACAACCAGTATGAGCCTTCTCCGTCTCGGATATCCTCGGGCAAGGGCGCACCCTGGAAGAAGGTTCCTTTCACCCATCCCTTATTCGCCGGGTGAGTCTTCTGGATCCCCCAGAACGATTTGACCAGCGCGACTAAGTGGAGAGGGATGAAATCGGCATCCAATAGATTCCCTTGGATCTCCGCATACGGGAGCCCGTGTACTGACTGAATTCGCTCGATGATGTACCGATACTCTGGGTGTTCGAACAATACGTCGGCAACCGAGGTCGATCCGTCAAACGACCGAAGCTCGTGTTCGAGCTGTTGCACCTGGAGTGCAATATCAACGGGAAGAGCGTACTTTTCAGCCTCGCTTTTGCCTTTCTTCCCTAGCCGCGGCTCTTCACCTTTGACGGACCGGTACCAAAAGTTCTCATTCGCCCCTGGCTCAGACATGGTGATGTTAAGCGCCCACTGGTAATCCGAAGCGATGATCGATTGCAAACGTGAAACGGTCATTTCAGGCTGGACGTCGGTCTTCTGTGAGGTGATGAGAGCGGATTCTAGCCCCTTGTACACGTCCGGATGGGTGTCCATCAAGAGAGAGTATAGGATTTCTTGGATCTCTGGCTCGAAGTTATCTTCTGCCCAACTGGAGATGTCCTCCCACGTATCGATCTCATTTGATCGCTCTACTCTTTTTCTAATGCGTTTCAGGCCATCAGCGATTCGGGACTTCGAGAGGAAGAACTCCTTCGAGTCGCTCTCGTCCTCCGAGAACCACACCTCCGCTCTACTCATGATATTCACCAGCCGTCGAACATCATCACTTGTTGGCTTAACGGTCTTGACTCGCGCGACAGCGATCTCTCTAGTACGGAGCCACGTATGAATCAACTTCGGGTGGTTCACTGCGAAGAGCGCGACGCCCATCCCCGACGAGTTCCCTGTTCCGAGATATTTTCGGACGCTGTAATCTAGTGTGGCTGCGTCGTCAGCGCGTTCCTTCGCTATGGCGTCCGCTAAATCATACCCGAAAATACGCCACATGTAGGCAGCGAACATCTGAGCCAGATACGGTTCGTTGAGCGGGTGATCCTCTTCAAAGGCCTTGAACACCTTCGTTCCGTTCAGCCCGTTCCCGTAGTAACCGGAAGACCGAATTAAGTATCCACCCTGCGCCAGGAAGTCGATATCGGGTTGTCGACCCTCCACCAATGCCTCGATGATGTGATCGAAGAACCGAGAGCTACGATTACCTCGCGTCCAGATCAGTACGTTCTCGGGAGAAGCGCGCCCCTTCCGCACGCTCGGCAGCTCCTCAAACTGCCAGTCAACGAACTCTCGATCGGGGTTCCCCTCACAAAGAAACCCCCACATGTCCCAGGTGTCTGCAGTGATCCGATCTGTCTTTTCCTCCTCACTTATCTTTTGGGAGAAAATAGGGAAGGAGAATTCGTGAGAGGGAGTTGTGATGCTATATTGGGCCCTCCCATTGCCTTGCTCGTCCAAAGATATCTTACGGAGGTCAATTTCCCACTGCTCGTCCACCATCCGTCTTGTCAGAATGCGTGTAAAACTTAGAGGTGTTTGTTGGAGAGCGCCCAGACGTTCAGGTTGCATCAGATCCGATGGATCTCGCAACGAGTCCATCTGGTACGGTCGTTTGTCTCGAACCATCAAAAACGACTATGCTATCGAGTACCTAATAGTTTTTGCTCAAGGTTCCTCGATCAGTTAGCGTCAACGACACACTATGACCTACGAAGCACCGAACGCAGCGATGTGCGTTCAGCAATCAGGGTGGAGTCGTTCAACCACTCACCTCCCGTAGCCTTCTCTCCGCCCAGGCTATTCGCTGATAACGAACAAGAATTGCTATCGAGTATGGGAGGATCGTAGCGGATACACTCGAAACCCTTCTTGATCCAAACCTCCAAATTTGCCTGCCAGAACTGACCACATCCCTGTGTATGGCTCCCCCACCTCGTGGGTCGTGTCAACATTGATCTCGACCAGAACGAATACCCACGTTCAATCATCGACCAACTATTACACCCATAAGCCCGTCATAGTATATTACCATGTAAGAATAAATAGCCAACATGACCAGATTCGATAACAGCGAACATTTTTGGCATCGATCTCGGAAGGTTATATCCTGCATCACCCGAACCCCATTTGACTGTGCTAACGACAAGCACACCACCAGAATTCAAGTTCGATTTGAGGTGACGTTCGCTCACACCGAATTAAGTAATAATTCTGCGTCCGTCTTGTGAAGGCAAAATCAATAGCAGTGCTCAACGACCTGCTGTAGAAGTAAGAGCTATCCGCACAGGTGAGTGCCAGTCCTAATCTCAAAGAGGGCAGACACGCGCTATCAGTGCCGAGAATGAGCTGAGAGACAGTCTTGGATACGAAACGACCGTCGAGAAACTAGTCCCTCGAACAATCTCTGGGATGGGGTTTGAAACGCAACAGGCACAGCGGCCTGCTCTCTTCAGTTGAAGGCCGGATAGGATTTGGTATTTAGCCGACTCATGTGTTCATGTTGAAGGGGTCGGACACCTCTCCATCCAAGTCCATCCAGACGCTCTTCGTCTGGAGGTATTCGTCTAAACCTTCTTTGCCCTGTTCTCGCCCGAGACCACTGGCCTTGTACCCGCCGAGGGGAGCGCGATACGACATCACGCGATATTCATTTATACAGACTGTGCCGGCTTCGATCTCGTCACCCAACCTGTGTGCACGGCGCATATCCTCTGTCCAAACGCCGGCAGCGAGGCCATAGTCGGTATCGTTCGCCATCTGGATAGCCTCTTCCTCATCGGAGAACTTGATGACGGATGCAACGGGCCCAAAGATTTCCTCCTGGGCGACTTGCATCTCGTTATTGACCCCTGTGAGGATCGTCGGCTGGATGAAAAGGTCACCAGAGAGGTCGTCGGGTTGATCACCTCCAAACACGATCTCGGCCCCCTCCGAAGTTCCGATATCGATGTACTTTCTGATCTTGTCCCATTGTTCGGGGAACGCAACCGGCCCCATTTCAGTTTCACGATCGAGAGGATCGCCAAGTTCGATGTCATTCGCGCGGGTAACGAAGCGATCGATGAATTCGTCGTAAATCTCCTCGGCTACGAGGACACGCGAGCCCGCGACGCACGTTTGTCCCGTTGCAGCGAAAATCCCCTTAATGACGCCATTGACGGCGTTTTCTAAATTGGCGTCCGGGAAAACGATATTCGGGCTCTTCCCTCCGAGTTCGAGTGAGACAGGAATGAGGTTTTCTCCGGCCGCCTTCCCGATCTGCCGACCAACCGCTGTGCTCCCCGTAAAGGAGAGTTTGTCTACATCCTCGTGGTTGGTCAACGCCTGTCCTGCCTCCGCAGCACCCGGGACGACGTTATACACGCCTTTGGGAAGGTCCGTCTCGTCGTAGATGAGTTCAGCGAATCGGAGGGCACTGACGGGTGTGTGCTCACTGGGTTTGTGAACGAACGTGTTCCCCGCGGCAAGTGCGGGCGCGAGCTTCAGTGTCAGTAACAATAGAGGAGAGTTCCATGGCGTGATCGCACCCACGACACCGTAAGGCTCCTTTTGAGTATAGTTGAACATCTCACCGCCCTTGTTCTCGACCGGAATGACTTTGCCTTCGAGCGTATCGCAGAGACTCCCGTTGTACCGATACCACTCGCTTAGGCTCTCGATCTGCCCCTCCATCTCACGAATGAGTTTCCCGTTCTGGAGCGTCTCTAGTTGCCCCAACTCCTCGTAGTGCTCATCGAGGACATCGGCTATCTGGTAAAGGATCTCCCGTCGCTTACTTGGAAGAGTGGCCTTCCATCCGTTCTCGTACGCTCGACGTGCTGCCCTTACGGCGTCGTCTACGTCCTCTTCTCTAGCTCGAGGAACGGTAGCCCACTGTTCGCCGGTGTACGGGAAGGTCACCCCGATCCGATCATCAGTAGCGGGCTCTCGGTACTCGCCATCGATCATCACGTCGTAGTGTGTTTCGCTATTCAGCACTGCTCGTGCTTCGTCCATACAGGATAACTCTCACCTCTATACCTTTAATAATACCGGTGAGCCTATTTTAAACGCAATTTCCTCGACGAACTCGTTCGCTCTGAGAGCGTCCGAAGGCGGATGTGCAAGCTGGAGAAGAGGGCTGCAGATGAATTGCTTGCGTACGCATCTCCGACAGTTCCCGACTTTCGAGCACGAGTAAATCGCGTTTATACCGTCACGTGTTCCAACGCATACACTCAACCGATAGTATTTTGTGGATCTGTTCACCAGTCTAAACTGGCATGGACCAAACGCTTAGCGGCATTATTTCGCCAGTGTTAACACCGATCAAAGATGGTTCTGTGGCGATCGAACGTGTCTCTGACTCAGTCGAGTTTTCGCGATCATGTGGTTGTCACGGGCTCATTGCCGCGGGGACCGGTGTCCAGGAGACGGTATCGCTAACAGTCGACGAACGGAAGGAACTAATCTCGGCAACTATCGAAGCGGCCCCCAACCGACCAGTCCTGGCTGGCATTTCCCATCCATCTCAGGACGTCGCGATAGAACTCGCAACGTATGCGAAGAGTGCCGATGCAAATGGTATCCTCGCGATGCCTCCGTGGGGGCTTGCTCCAGACGACGACACCGTGGTGTCGTACTACGAGGCAATCGTTGAGTCGACGGACCTTCCAGTCCTTCTTTACAATAATCCGACAGTTACTGTAGACCTTTCACGCGAAACGATGCGGCGCATCGCGCGCCTCGAGAACGTAGCCTATGTGAAAGAAACATCTCGAAACTGGAAGAAACTTGCGTGGCTCATCGAAAACGTGGACAATGCTGGTCTGGCATCGGTATTCGGTACGATGGACGTTCTCCTGCCAGTATTGGAGGCGGGCGGTCACGGTGCGGTGATTCCAGCACCAGCTAGCACGCCAGCGATGCGAGTCTACGAAGCGTTCCAGGACGGGGACCGGGAGGCTGCCCTGGAGGCTCAGCGTGCGTTCGTCGACTTTCCACCAGCCGAGGTGAGTACTGGTCTGATGCCCGCAGTAAAGGCCGCTGCAAATCTCTCTGATGTCCCGCTGGGTCCGCCTCGGCCACCCTACCGACCAGTCTCAGAGAATGGGCGGATGGCGATACAGCGGTGGCTCGCGCGCGAGGACATCCCATCAATGTAGGGAATCTCCAGTCGACGGGATATCGCTCTTGTGACAGCCCTCTCCGAATGGACACCCACTTCGACCAGATCGCAACGATCTGCAGCTTTCCATCGATACCGCCTGGAACATCTTTTTTCCATCTCGACATTTCTATACCTCGAACCAACCCTCGCTCGGAAGTTCTCAAAGGTGGAAGTATCGTCCTCGACTAAACTGAGCTTTCGCGCGCATCGCACTCGCTACTGCCAGTACCAGTAGATTAACATACGTCGTTGAATATCGATCAGTTATGGACTCAGATGCTGGTAGCATCATTACCGTAGACGGTCGAATTGACCCTAACGCGCTCGGCGTGACAATGACGCACGAGCACCTGTTCTCCGACCTCTCGGTCACGTCGAGCAAGATCAGTTTTGAATCCCCCGTAAACAGAAAACGGTCGAAGGAATCGCTCTCACTCGAGAATCGGTGGTTCGTTCAACAGGGCGGCGGATTCCACATGGCTCCCGATCAATTGTTCCTCGACTCACTGGAGGATGCCATCGAGGAAGTTGTGAAATATTATCGACGGGGCGGCGACACCGTCGTCGACGTCACGCCGAAATACTTTGGACGCGATCCGGATGCAGTACGGGCCGTGATGCGGGAGACCGGTGTGAACATCGTCCACGGCACTGCGTACTACACAGAGGCCAGCCATCCGCCGGATATGACGGAAAAAACCATCGATGAGGTGCGGTCAGAGTTCGTCGATGACATTCGAAATGGGATTGGCTCATCCGACGTTAGAGCGGGGATTATCGGCGAACTTGGCGTGTCAGGAGAGATCCACGAGGACGAGGAGAAGGTCTTGCGGGCAGGCGCGAGAGCTGCACTCGATACGGGTGCAACGGTCACCGTACATCCGAACGGGAAGAGCCACCGACGTGACGGGACGTATCCTTCGTCGAGGTGGGGGTTAGAGATTCTGGACATTCTCGAGGATGAAGGGTTATCGGCTGAACGCGTCGTGATCGATCACATGGATCGTGCTTTCTTCGAAGGGACTGGATTAGAATACCAAAAGGAACTCGCCGAACGAGGTGCATTCATCGAATACGACGAATGGGGAATGGAGGAGCACTTTACCGTTGACTGGATCGACCGGGACTATGCACGCCCGTCAAATCTTCACCGAGTCGAGTGGGTCACGGAACTTGTGAACGACGGATACGCGTCCAATATTCTCTTTTCTCACGACAGACACCGAAAATCTCAGTTGGCCAAGTACGGTGGCAGAGGGTATTTCCACATCCTCAACGATGTGATTCCGTTGCTTTTGATCGATGAGCCTGGTCGCGAATTTGGAATCACGGAGGCCGACGTTGAGCAGATACTGATCGAGAATCCTAAGCGTATGCTAACCTTTGCTGAGCCAGAGTCCTGACGAAGGAGCAGTCCTATCTTCAATCGAAGGGTGCCTTTAGACACCCTGCTGCATCTGGCTGGTGAACGTCCTTTAACTATCAACCACTATGAACAAACCGCTCAGGTGATCACGGTTGATAGGGTATGATGTGAACGATTCGTTTGACAAAATCTAATGCACCGATGGGTGTGTAGAGCTTATTCCACCCAGACAGTTTTCCGATTGACGAACTCCTTGATGCCAGCCTCCGAAAGTTCGCGACCGTACCCGGAGTCTTTCACACCGCCGAAGGGAACGCGCGGGTCAGATTTTGTGAGTTGGTTGATATATGTACAACCGGCGTCAATGCTCGCAGCGATTTGCTCGCCGCGGTCCCGGTCTTCGGTCCAGATTGAGGCCCCGAGACCGAATCGACTCTCGTTGGCCTGCTTGATGGCATCCTGCTCGTTTTCGACCCTGAACACCGACGCAACGGGCCCGAACAACTCTTCGCTGTCGGCTGGGCACCCGGAAGGCACGTCGGACAGGATCGTCGGCGGATAGAACGCGCCATCGCCATCCAGCGGTGAGCCGCCCGTGAGTAGCGTCGCGCCCGCGTCGATACTCTTCTCAACCTGCTCGTGGAGCTCTTCCATCAGGCCTTGGCGGGCCTGTGGTCCTACGTCGGTGTCTTCGTCCATTGGGTTACCAACAGTGAGTGACTCCACTTCAGAAATAAGCTTGTCAAGGTACTCTTCGTAGACCCCCTCATGGACAATGAATCGCTTCGCTGCGATACAGGACTGACCCCCATTCATGTTTCGAGCCCAAGCACCGGTTTCGGCTGCGGCATCGAGATCAGCGTCGTCAAGAACGATGAAGGGGTCGCTTCCGCCGAGCTCCAGTACCGTTTTCTTGAGATGCTCACCAGAGGTGGATGCGACCGCCCGGCCCGCTGGACCGCTACCAGTGAGCGTCGCAGCCCGGATGCGATTATCTTCTAGTACGTCGTCCACGAGTTCCGACGAGATGAGAAGGGACTGGAAGACGTCCGCTGGGTAACCCGCCTCGCGAAACACGTCCTCGATCGCCAGTGCGCAGCCAGGAACATTCGAGGCATGTTTGAGCAGTCCCACGTTGCCGGCAGTGAGGCTCGGTGCAGCGAATCGGAACACCTGCCAGAAGGGGTAGTTCCACGGCATGACCGCCAAGACCGGACCGAGCGGATCGTACCGGGACTTCACCGTCGTCCCAGGTGGGCTTGGGTGACTGTCTTCAGCGAGGTACACGCTCGAAAACTCGGCGTAGTGGTCACAGACCCACGCGCACTTCTCGATCTCTCCGGTCGCCTGCGAGATCGGTTTGCCCATCTCGCGAGTCATCAGTTCCCCCAGTTCGCGCTTTCGGTTCCGAAGCACATCGCCCGCTTTGGTAAGGAGTTCCTCTCGTTCGCGCAACGGCGTCTCCCGCCATTCTTCGAACGCGCTCGTGGCCCGCGAGATAGCGGTTTCGACGTCGCCAGCGGTGTCCTCCTCATGCGTATCTATCCGCTCATTAGTCGCTGGATTAATCACGTCCATAAGGTGGAGTGTTCTGGCTGGATTCTTTAAGATTCACATAGCGTCCAATGTTGCTCGAGTCCGGTGATAACAATAAGGCTCGGGCCAAGTCAGCCGTGAGGGCGGACTTGTCAAGCAGTTTGGGCAGCATTTGAGCCCTATCACAAAGGCGGTAGCGAGAGTATACGAGATGAACATGAAGATAACCGTCATCGAGTGACACGTTTGGGACAGTCGCAGCGAGCGAAACCAGATGGTTTCATTTGTCATCCTACCTAAACCCACTACGCCGAAACACAAGGGGTTTATCGAGAGTCCTCGCAGTTGAGAGTGTGTTCCAGACGCGCGACCACGTCATCCAAATCGATCTTTCGGCGCGAACGGTTCATCGTGAGCGCGTCCCGGATCGGTGGCGACGGCATTTCCTTGGCGGGAAAGGACTTGGGGCTAGATACCTGTACGAGGAACTCGAGGCAAACACGGATCCTCTCGGACCTGACAACGTACTCGGCGTCATGCTCGGGCCACTCTCTGGATATCTTCCCGGTGAAACGCGATACGCCGCGATTACGAAATCCCCCCTCACCGGTGGATTCCTCGATTCGTACGTCGGCGGTCAATTCCCCGCTCGCCTCGCGGGTACCCTCCGAGACTGTCTCGGGCTCCTCGTGACAGGATGTTCCGACTCGCCGATCACGATTCAGATTGACAATGACGGTGTTGAAATAGCCGCAGCCCGCAATCTCGCCGGTTCGGATACCGAAGCCGTCGCGGAGACGTTTCCCGACGCCGCGACCGCGTGTATCGGCCCAGCGGGCGAATCGATGGCCCGATACGCATCGATTGCTTCCGATGGCGGCGATCACCACGCCGGTCGCGGCGGCGCAGGTGCCGTCATGGGCGCGAAGAATCTGAAGGCGATCATTGTCCGTGGTGATCCAATTCAGCCAAAGGGTGACCTCGAGCAACTCCGCCGAGAGTACGCCCGAACGTACCGGGACCACGACACCGGCCGCTGGCTCCGTGCAGGAGCGACGATCGAGAGTCTCGACTTCGCTGACGAAACCGGTCTACTCGCGACGCGGGGTTGGCAGGAAACGGCGTTCGATGGAAGCGACGCGATTGGCGTCGAAGCCGCCAGAGAGGCCGCACTCGAGCGGGAGTACCCCGACAGTGATACTCCTGGCGGCTTCCGAGTCCAGATTGACGACGGCGACACCGTTCCGCGAGGCGGGACGGCGATGACACTGGGCGCCGGACTCGGGATCGACGATTTCGAGGCCGTCGCGGCACTGGGCGCGCTCTGTGACCGCCTCGGAATGGACGTCATCAGCGCCGGAAACGCCGTCGCGTGGGCGATTCGCGCCACCGAGGCGGGCCACGTCGACCTCGAGGTGGGCTTCGGCGATGCCGACGCCACTAGAGAACTGATCAAACGGATCGCAGACCGGGAGGGACCGGTTGCGAACGCATTAGCCGACGGTGTCGCCGTAGCCGCGGACAAATACGGCGGCGAGGAACTCATCCCAACAGTGAAATCGATGGCGCTGCCATTGTACGATCCTCGCCGGGCCGGTAGTATGGCGCTGGCATACGCAACGAGTGACCGGGGAGCATGTCATCGTCGCGCACGTCCGTTCGAGAGGGAAGTCTTCGACGAGGAGTGGACGCTCCAGACACAAATCAGGACCGTCGTTACCGCACAGAACACCCGTTCGGTACTCTGGAGTCTCCCGACGGACGACTTCATCGGCGACGTGTTTGACGATCTCGGCGCCGAGTGGCTAGCCGAGATCGGCCGACAGTACGAGCCGAGCGACCTCTACCGACTCGGCGAACGGGTCTGGACGCTCGTCCGACTGTTCAACGTTCGCGAGGGGTTCGACAGCACAGACGATACACTCCCGGCTTCCGTTCGAGAGCCGGTTTCGGCAAATCGGGAGAGAGACGACTACGTCGATCCGGACGACTTCGAGCGGGCGCTTGAAGGGTACTACGCGGCCAGGGGTTGGGGAACGAACGGTCGGCCGCTCGTCGAGACGCTCGAGCGACTCGAGCTCGACAATGTCGTCGACGGCGAGACGCCGATCGATGAGCGACCTGTGGGCGTGAGGGCAACGAATTCCGGACAGGGTCAACGCGACGAGTGAGCCGTCGCGATTTCGAGTCACAGAAGCATGTAACCGACCGAATCACCGGAGCTGCATCTGTTCGGCTCGTTCGACCGCGAGATTGGTGATTTCGTCGACGGAGCTGTCCGACCGGTCCGCGAGAACTCTGAGCAGCATTCCGAGCTGGATCGCTGCCATCTCTCTCAACTCCTCAGCGTCCTCTGTGTCGTTGCCGAAGTAATACTCGTGGTTCCCGTCCTTATGGATGAGCCCGGAATACACCGATACTAGATCGTCGCTGGCAACTGCGTCAGCCGTTTGCTCTCGAAGTTCTTCGAAATGGGGATCTGACATCACTCGAGGAGAGGAACCGGCGCGTTCTCAACGCTTCGATACGGTGTCCTGGTATCCGAATCAGTTTCCTCTCACCCCATGCCCATCAAGTCAGAATCTGTATAACGTAGACTTCGAGAACCAACCGATGACACATCCAGTCGTCGTCTCCATCGTCGTGCTCGTGAATTAGTTCCTCATGTAATGGCGACCCGAAAACTTGAATTCACCATTAGCGCCCATGCTCTAAGCGATGGACTCCGCGCCACGTTCAAGTTGATAGCATGTGAGTCTATTCGATAGTACCCCATAGTACGATGGTCGGGAATTTTTTAATACCCACAGTCCAAAGAACGGGTATTGATGACAGAAGGTGCCGTCGGGCGAACGCCCATTATTCGTATTTCGGCAGCCCTGACAGCAGGCCGTGGTGATCGTCTCTGCGACGCTGCCCGAAACGCTGCCGATTCGTTGCCGGTCGTCCGAACAGGACCGACCGGCATTCAGGAACTCAATCCATTAGTGTTGGCAACCGACGGCGGACGGACCGCCCTCTTCTTCTCGCCGTCTCAATCTACCGTCCATGAACTCACCGTCGAACTCGAGACAAACGGCCTTCCAACGGTAGACGCCGACGCCGTCGTCGACCACGAACCCGATGTTCGAACACTTCCGATTCCGGAGACCGGCCCGTTGTCGGTCGGGCATCGGCGCGTTCTCGGCCCGTGTGGTTGGATCGATCCGCTCGTACCGACCGATTACCCGCTTTATTCAACCGAGCTAGACGCGGACACGGTCGCTGAGATCGGGGTACTCGGCCGTGGGCGGGGTGATGCCGTCGCGGACGCACCAGCCGCCGAAGCGTGGGAACAGGCCCGCGAAACGGACGGCGACCCCGTCGTCGTCGTCAACGCGAACGAGACCGATACCCGACAGCGGGCCGATCGGACGCTTCTCGCCGCCGCCCCAATCGCGGTCCTGGACGGCGTTGCGGCGGTCGCAGCGTACGTCGGAGCCGATGATGCGGTACTCTATCTGAACGAGGATGAAACAGAACTCCAGCGACACGTACGTCGCGCCGTGAAGGCGGCTTCGGACAGTCTGGCGATCGTCCCGGATATCGTCGCCGGTCCCAACGAGTACCGCGCCGGCGCACCAACAGCTGCACTGGAGGCGATGGAAGGCGCGGATCGAATCGAACCACGGATCCAGCCGCCTGCGCCGGCTATATATGGACTCTACGGCCGACCGACAGTCGTTCATACACCTCGAACGTTCGCCCAGGTTCGAGAGGCGATTCGGATCCCGAAGCGCATCAACGAGGACGAGCCGGAGCCAGGAACACGACTCGTGACCGTCACCGGTGACGTCGGCGCTCCGGCGACTATCGAACTGGATTCAAACGATACACTCGCGAAGACCCGCGACGCCGTTTCGTTAACCGGGTCGTTCAAGATGGCGTGTGTTGGCGGCGTCTTCGGCGGCATCACCACCGATTTGGATATCTCATCTACCGCACAGTCGCTCACCGCCGCGAGTCTCGGAACGGACAGCGTCGTCGAGCTGTTGAGCGATGACCGCTGTGCGGTCGCAACCGCCGGCGAGCGGGCGCGGTTCGCCTCGGAAGTGAACAGTGGCCGATGCGTTCCAGGACGAGAGGGAACGAAACAGCTCACGGAGTTGCTTCGAGAGATCTATCGGGGGTCGTTCCGGTGCGACGACATTCGGGAACTGGGTCGGGTTATGCGTCGTTCGAGCAACTGTCGGATCGGCGCCGACGCACCGCGTCCCGTGATAACGGCGATGGACGAGTTCGAACCGGAGTTCCGACGACACGCTGACGGCCACTGTCCAAGTGGGACGTGTACCGAGAAATTATGAGCATAGACCAACCGCTTCCACGAGTACCAGCCATTGACGACCAGCAGGAGCAGACACCGGCCACAGCGACGTTCGAGACTGGGACCGCGAACGATCCGCCCGTCGGGACGACCGGTGAAGAGTCTACGACGGTGACAGTCAACGGGACGTCGGTATCCGTCCCGCCTGGTTCGACCGTGATCGATGCGTTGCAGGTCGTCGACAACGAGACGGTTGCCGTCGAACCTGGGGCCGACGGCGTCGAGAGTGGTACCGATGTCCCCGCACTGTGTTACTACGACCGGGAGGGAGATGCGAGCGACGAGATCGGACCGCGAAGCGAGTGTCGCACCTGCATGGTCGAGACGGAAAAGCACGGCCTCGTCCCCTCTTGTTCGTTTCCCGCGGAGGACGGCTTGACGATCAGGACCGACACGCCCGATGCCGAGGAGAGCCGCAGCGTCAATCTCGACCTCGTTCTCTCGAACCACAACCTCCGTTGTACGACCTGCAACGGAAACGGCCGCTGTGAGCTACAGGACACTGCGATCAGCGAGGACGTCAACCACCCACGCTACGGCGTGTTCGGGGACCGTGACGAGTACGAACCGATCGATGATACCTCGTCGTTCATCCAGATTGACCGCAACAAGTGCATCCTCTGTAACCGATGCGTCGAGGGCTGTAACGATGTGCAAGTCGAGGGCGTACTCCGGATCGAGGGCCACGGCGAGGACACCCGGATCGGCTTTCAGTCGGATGCGGAGACGATGATTGACTCGGACTGTGTCTCCTGTGGTCACTGTGCGACGGTCTGCCCGACCGGCGCGCTCACCGAGAAGGGGATCGGCGGCGCCGGGACACTTCCGTTACCCGGATTCACGCACCGGAATTCCATCGGAACGGTCATCGAAACCGATACGGCGGAGACACTGGACGATACGACCGCACCTAACCGATCGCCCGACCCCGGGAGCATCGCTGCTCCTACCGAGACGTCCAGCCTCGGCGACACGACAGCAGCGAGAGTCGCTCGCTTTATGGAGACCGCCAGGAATCGTGCCACGGAACTGGCGAGCGAGTACGGCCGAAAGGCGATACTCGTCGGCGAACACACTGCCGAGAGCATTGCGACGAACACGCTGTCCGAAGGGCGTCTCTTCGATATCGCGGATTTGGTCAGCGACGTCCGCCTCGACACCGTCGACTCCGAAGAGACGACGTGTGGCTTTTGTGCGGTCGGCTGTCGGTTCGAGATGTTGGGGAAAGACGGCGACACCATCGGCGTCGAGCCGGTCGGCGAGCCGTCTGCTGCACCCGCTAACAACTTCTCGACATGCGTGAAAGGGAAGTTCGGCCACGAATTTGCGAACAGCGATCGACGACTCACGGAACCGCTCGTCCGAACCGCGTCCGGCGAGTTCGAATCCGTCTCATGGGACGAGGCGATCGAGTACGTCGCCGAGAATCTCCGCGAGGTTCAGGACAACCACGGCGTGGACGCGGTCGGGTGCCTCGCGTCGTCAAAGGGGACGAACGAGGAGGCCTACCTCGTTCAGAAGTTCGCCCGACAGGTCCTGGGGACGAAGAACATCGATAACTGCGCCCGTCTCTGTCACTCCTCGACGGTCGCTGCACTCCAGCAGACAGTAGGCTATGGCGCGATGACCAATCGCATCAATGAGGACATCGGCAAAGCCGACGCCTACCTTATCACCGGGTCAAACACGACCGAGTCTCACCCAGTGCTAGCAACGCGTATTAAGCAGAACGTCCGAAACGGGGCCGATCTGGTGGTATTCGACCCGCGAAAGGTCGGCATCGCTGAACACGCAGATCAGTACACTCGGACCAGGCCGGGCTACGACGTGGCCTGGATTAACGGGCTGATCCGATATATCATTAAACACGACCTACACGACAAGGCCTTCATCGAGCACAACACCAGACACTTCGACGACCTTCGTGAGAAGGTCCAGCCGTATACGCCGAAGCAGGTCGAAAACGTAGCTGGCGTTCGGGCGGACGAACTGCGGTCGGCCGCAGAGACGCTCGCCGAAGCAGATACCGTCGTCTTTGGATGGGCTATGGGAATGACGCAGTCCAGCCACGGTACGCAGAATGTCCTCGCGCTTGCGAACCTTGCACTCGTGCTGGGGCAAGTCGGGAAGCCGGGAGCCGGCCTCTCCCCATTTCGCGGCCAGAATAACGTGCAGGGCGGTGGCGGCGACATGGGGACGCTCCCAGGGAGCCTACCCGGCTATCAGGATCCCACTGATGACGAAGTCCAGAAGAAATTTGCAGACATCTGGGGAGACCGTCCACCTGCCGAGCCAGGTCTCACGGTACCTGAAATGTTGGCCGAAGCTCACAACGGAAACCTGCGGGGTATGTACATTGTCGGTGAAAACCCCGCCCTCTCCGAACCGGACATCAAGCACGCCGGGGAGGCCCTCAAAGCGCTTGACTTCCTCGTCGTGCAGGATATCTTCCTGACTGAGACGGCAGAATACGCCGACGTGGTCCTCCCCGCAGCGACGTCGCCAGAGAAACACGGGACGTTTACAAACACGGAACGGCGTATCCAGCGCGTTCGTCCTACAGCCAAGCCTCCCGGAAACGCACGCCAGGATTGGGCGATCACTCAAGAGCTGGCGAATAGACTGGGATATGACTGGAACTACGACCATCCCGAAGAAATAATGGACGAGATCAGCACTCTCACGCCGATTTACGGCGGCATCAGCTATGATCGGCTTGAGGAAGGAGATCAGCATGGGCTTCAGTGGCCTTGTTTCTCTGAGGACCATCCAGGAACGCCATATCTATACGATTACGAGAATGGGAACTTCAACTTCGATGATGGGCTCGCTCGCTTTGTCCCGGCTGATAGTGGTCAACCCGGTGAGATTCCTGACGAGGAGTATCCTCTTACACTCACGTCTGGTCGAGTGCTCTACCACTGGCATACGGGACAGCTCACCCGTCGCGTTGAAGGGCTTATGAGCCATGTCGGCGAGAGCTTTGTAGAGATTTCTCCCGAGCTAGCCTCCGAGATGAGTGCTGATGATGGAGACTACATTCGCGTGGAGTCCCGCCGGGGCGAGATCGTGGTCAAAGCACAAGTGACTGACCGCGTCGACGCGGGGACGCTATTCATCCCGATGCATTTCGCGGCAGGCGCGGTCAATAAACTTACACAGGAGACGTTCGACCCCCAATCAGGGATCCCGGAGTACAAAGTCTCGAGCGTCCGTGTTGAGTTACTCGGTCCGGAGACCGATGCGGACTTGCTGCAAACGCCGGATATCGGAGCGGGCAACGACTAAATCCGTTTCTTGCGGGCGGCTTACTGCACTTATCGTTTGCTCATCATCGAACGCCCTTACCAGGCAATTTGACACTGAGTACGTCGGCTGGAGACCGTGTCTAAGTCCCCTTACGCTCACGAGAATAGAGTTCTTGTATGATCTCAGAACTCACGGGTTTTTGAGGACGGCGAAGCCGCCCTAGCCGATATTAATAGTATTTTTGTCATGGTTGGAAATAGTTAGGAGTGTATATATGGGACAATACTGCCGGGTCAAATCTAGTTTTCGATGTCCAACCTTTGAACAGTGAGGAACCAATCCAGTCGTCGTATTGCTGTGTCGAGTTGCCTGAAACACGATATCTCTAATGCTTTGTTTCTTGTTGATAAAAACAGGCATTTACCGTTCTACATTCCTCATTACGGACAAGCGGACAGATTGGCACTGTCGACCGAAACCTGATCGAAACGGTGGTTCACATCTCCATAAATCGAGTCGACCGCTCCGAATCTCGTGGATTGGTAGTCGGAGAAACGGTATATATGTCTTGGTCGTGTCCCGCATTACTATTATCTAGGACGGGTTCAACAATCCATTGGTTGACAAATATCACTGGAAGGATTAAACTTGACAGTACTCTCATTAAGAAATTAAAGGCAAACAGAAATACCATCTGGTTATCTTCTGACACCGACCAAAACCATATCGAAAATTGCCATAACTGTTAGTATTCTTCACTCTTTTAGAGGGCGTATGGGCTCCAACTCAACGAGAGGGCGTACAGTCAAGTCAGACGAGACTCTGTTCGCTCTGATCAAAGAGATAAGGGAAGCAGACGGTATTAGAGTAACCGAGCTGGCGAACAATATGGATTTAGCGAAGAGTTCAGTCCACAACCATCTGTCGACGATGAGAGCCCATGGATTCGTCGTGAAACGGAATGGACAGTATCACCTTGGGTTGGAGTTTTTTAGTTACGGTCAGTACACCCGGACTGAGCGAGACGTATATTCGGCTGCTTTATCAGTACTTGACGATTTAGCGGCAGAGACAGGTGAAACAACCTGGCTGACGACTCATGAGAACGGTCGGTTAATGTACCTGGATGGGCGGGACCCTAATGCAGAGATCAATATTAACGCACTTATAGGATCGTGGGAACACATGCACGTCAATTCGGGTGGAAAGGTGATACTTGCACATCTTCCAGAAGAAGAAGTGGACAATATCATCGAACGTCATGGTCTTCCAGAAATGACTGAGAAGACAATCACTGACCGTGAAACCCTCAACAAGGAACTCAAACACATTCGCGAGAGAGGGTATGCTTTGAATCTTGGTGAAGGCGTCCGTGAGATGAACGCAGTGGCGGTTCCTCTCATTTCTCAGGATCGTGTTGAGGGTGCACTTGCAGTGGCAGGACCAACTTATCGAGTAAGTCGAGAGCGATGTGAGGGGGAGTTATTTGAGCGATTACGGGCTGCTGCAGACGATATTGGACTTAGCCTTATTTATTAACCATTTGTTTTTAGTATAGAAGGTAGGAGTGGAGTGTGATCATATTGATAGAAACCAGGTAGAATATCCGTTTAGCAGGAAATATCTAGCGATGATGATTAGAATACAATGGCACTGTCTAGTTCTGAACCTCCTCAAATGGCACCCCAAACTAACTCCACGACCTGCTCATTCCTCAAACTGGCCTAACTAGACACTGCCACTTCACGAATCACCGAAGCGAATCAGAAAGGAGGCGCGGGGAAAACAACGGACGTCATCCACACTGTCAGTGCACTTGCCGTGCGAAGACACACCCTACTCCTCGTCAACATTGACTATCATGGTGGGCTCACATGCTCGCAACACTAACATATTAACGTAATGGTGGTTTGGGTGGAATTCGCGACTCAAGGGAGAGCGCTGCAGCGAGTGTCTCGAACACAGCATGTGCTTCACGGGTCATTCTATCGCTCAGGTACTGCTTGACCGTGAGCCGAGCTCTGACGGTGGTCCCAGCAACACTGCCGATTATATCTATGCCCCACTTCTCGTCACATTCTTGATGGTCGTCTTACCGGTAGTTAGTGATTCCCGTAGACAGTAACGGTCCGTTCATCGGCGTCCTCAGCGGTTTCGACGCGAACCGGGAACTCGACTCCTGCTGGACTGGATACGTCTCGTACAGTTGCGTGTGGGGATGCTGTATGATTGGTATTGGATTCAGGGTGTACTTCGGCCAATATCGGTTACTCCGTCGCAGTCATCGACTCGTATCCGGGTTCCGACGTCGCCGACGCGGCGGTTCGGGACGAAAAAGCCTCGTCTAATAGCGTGCGTAACGATTTCGCCAGTGTGACCGACTGGAACGACGGTGTCGAGGTTGGCTGAATCGCGAACTCGAGACGAACGTTCGGTTCCTGCGGAAGATACTCCAGCGTCTCCGGCCGTCGCATCATACTTGACCCGTTCATGTAATCTCCGTACCAGCCGGTGAGCGTCGCGTTTGGGAGTCCCTTCTCAGTGATGGTTTCAATCGTGTCGTCGTCAGTTCCCACCCCACCGATGAGTGCGAGTTCGACTCGGTCGCGACAGTCGGCAGGAAGGGTCGAAGAAACGTACTGCATCAGTGGGGCGATATCTTCGTAGACGGCGACCCCGTTCCGCTCGAAAATTTCTCGTATGCGGTCTGCGACCGGATTGAGTGCGGTCGCAATTGTCGATCGATCCCCGCTTTGTAACGCCTGCTTGATCGGTGTCGGATCGACTTCTATCGTTTCGATTGTTCCATTGTATCGAGCCGCTAGTCCACGAATCATGCGCTTCAGCACCGGATTTGGTGTAACGGTCGCCACCCAGTGTGCATTTTCGGGTACGTGGATGTCCACTAATCGTGCGACTACGTAGTCGACGTTCTCCCGAACATCGTCTTCGTGCCAGAAAATCTCCTTAATACGCCCAGTTGTCCCTGACGACTGGCTTCGTACGAGGTCACCTTTCCCGTACTCTTCTGGTACTAACTTGTATGGATCAATCGACCGAAGGAGGTCGTCGTCCAGGTAGTCGAAGTTCGATCGCAGATCCGCCCACGTCTGTAGATCGGCATAGTCGATTCCCAGATCTCGCTGGAGCCGACGATGATACGGAGCCGTTTCGCCGTGGAAGACGATTCGCTCGCGAATCTCGTCCGGAATCAGCTCTCCTCCCCCGACTGTCTCTGTCGACTGCGGTGTTCGGTCACGTATTGTCATAATCACTGATGGCTTGGGCTGGAGCTGATTCAACTCGGAGATGCGTTCCGCCCTTGGTTACGCGCATCGTTAGTTGGACCGTGCGCACCTCGTCGGGATAGGGCGGCAGTTCGACTACCGCGTTCGAATTGAGGTCGGAAACGGACCCATCATCACGACCGGCGAGTGCGAGTTTGAAGCCGTACTCGCCAGCATCGAACTCCGCCGGTAACGTGTGCGTGAGGAGAACCGACGCGTCGCTCTCATCGAGTCGGCGATAAAACTCGTCGCGGGGGCACTCCCCGGGGAACGTATCCGACGGGAAGGGTGCGAACGATGGCACGGCTCCGTCGATGGCACACGTCTCGGGAAGCGCTGATGCATGTGCGACGTGATCGTGTGCGTCTGCGGCAGCTGCCAGTGCATCCGGGATGTCCTGGTTTCCAGCGAGGAAGTAGACGTCCGTCTCGAACGTGCCGAAGTACTCGTCGTATCGTTCCCGTGCGACTCGTCGAACGTCACGTCGGTCGACGAGGCTGCGGATCGACTCGAGGATGGGTTCGGTTGCGCCCGTCTCGTACGCCCGCTCGACCGTCGGCGCGAACTGGGCCACCACCGATCCGTCCGGATCGCGCCCAGGTGGCGGAGCGAACCGAAGCAAATCACCGAGGCAAATCACGCTGTCGTACGCGCCGTCGACATCGACCGGGACTTCCTGCGGTGACGCGAGCACGAGGTATCGATGCTGATCGCGTGCCGTGGGGCTCGAGGTGGTGACCGGTTGCATCGAATCCGGTACGGGCTCACCCATAGGGTCCCTCCCGGCGGTCGTCGAGGCGGCGCGGCTTTCCGGGGCCGACGTCGAGGTCGTCGACGATACGGATTCCGAGTCGCGTCGACCCCATCTCGATTGTGTCACGGAGGTGGCTATTCGTCTCGAGCAACTGCCGTCCGAGTTCCGAACCGATCGATTCGGGATCGGCACCTTCGGTTGAAGGGGGAGACACCTCGTCGACTACTTCTCCAACGGAGGACCGGTCTGCACTTTTGATCAGCAGGGTAACCACGTCCTGACCGGTTTCCTCGTCGTAGTCGACGCGGACCTGATACTCCCGGACGATCGATCGGAGCGTCGAGTGGGCGTAGATCTCTCGTTCGAACACCTGCGGCGTCAGGTTGATCGCGCCAGCGACGAACTCCTGGCCCCGGCGACGTGGTGGATCGATCGTTACCCCGCCGGAAATGTCGCACCCGCACGACCCGTCGTCCGCGTACGCTCGCGTCACGTCACCGATCGCGTACCGAACGAGCGGCATCGCCGACTCGTCGCCCGGTTCGAGGAGGTTCGTGACGGCTAACCGCCCACGCTCGCCCTCCGGAACCGGATTCCCTTCCTCGTCGACGACCTCCACGTAGACGGAGTCATGGAGAACGTGCAACCGGCCGCTCTCCGGACACTCGTACGCGAACGCGCCGGCTTCGGTGCAACCGACATATTCGACGACACGGGCGTCAAAGACCTCGCGCAGGTGTTGTTTCCGACACTCGGTAACCGGATCGCCGACTACCGTTATCAGTTCGACACCGAACTCGGATGGGTCGTATCCTTCCGCTCGCAACCGACTCCCCTTCGCATCGATGTGACTCGCGAGTCCGTGGAGGACGGTTGGCCGATACCTGGACAGCAAGTCTGCCTCTCGATCGGGTGGGTACGGCGTATTCGCGATCGGGATCGTCGTGCAACCGAGTCGTTCGAAGCCGCCTTCGCTCCCGAAACACGAGATATTCAGTCCGACGAACGGACAGTAGTTGGCGACGACGTCGTCCGTCGTGACACCGAAGTGTTCGAACCCTCGCCGAACGTCCTCGAAGATCCGATCGACTTCATCGAAACTTTTGAAGATCACCTTTGGTTGACCAGTGGTCCCGGACGTGTGGAACGGGCGTCGGACCGTTGCATTCGGATTTCGGAACCGGTGGGTTTCGGTTGCCGGTGGCTGGTTCTCGAGGACATCCTCCGCATCAACAACCGGCAGTTCCGCCATGTCTGCAGGTGATTTGATGTCGCCCGGTGTGACGTCTGTCTCGTCGAACAACTCACGATAGAATCGAGAATGCCGGTAGGCGTAATCGACAGTGGTACCGAGTTGGTCGGAGATGAAACCCCGATCACTCAGTCCGGTTGTGGTGTTGTCTATCTCTTGACTCATCTGTGCCACCCCCCGTGTCACACAGTACCATAGGGGAGTAGAAAGTTACACCTGCTGAACAGAATACGCCCCCATTCAGTGTACGGGGAACTACCCTCCATCAGAACTCGAGCGACTCCGCCTGTGCTCGATAGGCCTCGAACTCGTCTTCCGCCCACTCGTGAACGGCTTCGGAATCGGTCTCGACCAGCGCTCGAGGCATTCCCCGATCGTCCGTCACGCCGAACTGGACGTACTGATCGAGCAATCCCAGGTAGTAGGGAACTGACTCATCATACTCGTACAGTTCGAGTGCGTCGTGGTCCAGTATGGCCTCGACTCGTTCGGCGTACTCCGGGCGCGTCCGAAGCGTCTCCGCAACATCTCGAGTGACGATTAACTCGAACTGTGCTCCCCCGTGGACGGTCGCCTCAACCGCAGCATCCCACGCGTCGAGGCCCGTCATCTGAATGACGCCACGAGCGTACGTGGAGGATTTGAGTCGATCGACGTGGTAGGTCACCCAGTCGGTCGGATTCGTCGGATCGGCCTCGATGATCGTCGCGGTAGCTAGCAAGTAGGGATCGAGGTCGAACGAATCCCGCGGGATCCATTTGAGGAACGGGCGCAGTTTCCGTTCGACCTCCATCGAGTCCGTGAGCGGCGCCACCTCGTCGATCACCAGTTCGCCGAGCGGCGTGATCGCGTACGTCGGATGCGAGTTGTCGATCCAGTCGCGCTCCTTGAGCGCCTCTACATTGCGTTGAATCGTTACTCGTGACACGTCGAATCGCTCGGTCAGTTCGCGTTTGCTCAGTTCCCCTTCCTCGCGTAAGTGTTCGAGAATCTGTACTCGAACCGGCGACTGTGTCAGAAAATTAATATCCTCGACCATCCTGTCACGAGTTACCATCTGTCACGACCCCCTCCGGTCAGCATATCACCGACATCATAGTTCAATCTAATCGTTCGATAGTGGAGTTTCAGGCCAGGCTACCTTGTTCCGCCCGGTGAATCACTCCTCGTCGGCTTCCGGACGCTTCGCTGGCTCACTGGCCGAACACAGTGACCGTTCGACTATCGGAATCGTCGTCACTCTGGACCGTTACCACAAACTCGACGTCTTGCTGGACGGGGTACGTCTCGTACCCCAGCGAAATCGACTGCGTCTCACCAGAGGTGACGGTCACGGAGCGGGAAGCCACCTGCTCGTCGCCAGCGATGAGCCGGAGGCTTTGCTCGGCGTCGGCGTCGCCCGTATTTTCGACCTGGACGGTCACTTCGAGGTACTCGCCGGCGTCGACGGGAGCATTAGTGTCGGTAATCGTTACGTCGAGCTGGCCGGAGCCGGGTGACTCTTCCGCGGATTCGCCCGCGACGACCTCGACGGTGATTGCGGCCTCGTCGTCGTCGGTGACGACGTACACGGGGAACGAGACGTCTTGCTGGACGGGATACGTCTCGTAGCCCAGGCTGATTTTTTGGCTCGAACCGGGGTCGAGTGTCACCGTTTCCGAGTCGAACAGTTCGCGACTGTCACCGACGAGGAACTGGACGTCCTGCGTGACCGCTTCGTCACCGGTGTTGGTTACCGCGGCGGTAAGTTCGAATCGCTCGCCGGCCGCAACCGGATCGTTCGTTCCCGTGATTTCGACCTCGAGGGCTTCCGAGTCGCCCCCATCGTACTCGTCGGCCGGCTCGGTTTCGACACGTACGGGCTCGTCGTGACCGAAGTCCTCGAGATCGAGCACCCAGACGAGGCGCTCGTCCTCGGTCTCGGGCGTCCACCTGACGGTGAACTCGTGTGTGCCCGGTTCGAGTGCGCCAGCGGGTTCGTCGGCGGTCGACCCCTCGACGAACTCGCCCCCGGTCGCGAACTCGACGTCGTGGGGGTTCTCGTAGCGAAAGGTAACGTCGAACGCGTTACCAGCGTCGCCCCCATCCGCTGCGGTCTCGACGTCGGCGACGCTCAGTGTCGGTCGTTCCGGTCGAATCTCGTCGCGACACTCGTCGATATTGGGATTCTCGATCCGACCTTCCTCAAACAGTGGCTCCGTTCCTGACGGGGTCCACACCCCGGTGATCATCGTCCCGAACACCTCGCGCGGGCCAATTTCGTAGACGATCCGATCATCGGATTCCTCGATCGGTTCGTCGGAGGGGGGATCTCCTGTCACCTCCAGCACGATCGTGCCGGTAAACGGGGCGTCGGGACCATGCCCGTCGCCAACCGCGATCCCGTATTCGTGCCAGGTTGCAACACCGGAGGGGGCGTACCCGCTTTGTCTGGCATTGAAGTGATCGCCGTCTTCGAACGTGCCTGTCACCTCGACACGCGTGCAGGCGGGGAACTCGACTTCGAAGTCGGCCTCCCGGCCCTCGAGCGAAATGAACGCGTAATCGTATGGTGGCCTGGAGTAGTACAGCCAGTCTGCGTGGCCACCCGATTCGACGAATTCGTACGTCTCTGTCCCGGTTGAATCGTGGTGTGGAATCGCCACCAGATCTCGACTCGAATCGAGTAGTTCGTCCAGTTCGATCTCAACGTTGTCATGGGATCCGGGTTCGAGATACTCTGAGGCACCGACAACAGTTCGGCTCATCGATTCATGCTGGAGGTTCCACTCCTCTGCTGGCGGCGATAGCATGCTGTCCTCGCTCCCGTCATAAACCGTGACGAACCCTCCGTGAGAGAGTGACACAGAATCGACGGTTACTGTCTCGCCGTCGGAGGTTTGATCGGCGAACGAAATGCTGGCTTCCGGTCGTTCTCCCGTGTCGTGTTCGATACATCCTTCGATGGATTTCTCGATCGGATTCTCCACGGTGTGATCGATTTCGTCAGACGTGGACATCGGGTCTATGTCAGTGTCTTCAGAAAGTCGCACGTAATCGATATAGAACAGCGTCTCGCTCGCGTGGTGATCGTATACATCGATGCTCGTCGTACCGTCGTCAGAGAGAAGATCACTCCCGTAGAGGTAGTTTGATGCATCTGTTGCACCGGACAGATAGGACGCCTCGAGGTGGACGCCTTCAAAGTCTCCGGTGATCTCCACCTCTGTACAACTGTGGAACTCGACACCGTGCTCTGCTGCCTCGTCGACGGTCACTCGCGTCGAGTCCTCGTCATCGGCCCCGCGGACCACCACGTCAAACTCACCACTCTCGTCGATCTCGTGCGACAAGGTGACCGTCTCTGTCTCTCCGGAGTCGAGTTCGACCGTCGTTTCGTCGATCCCGGTCTTGTCTCCCACGTCCAGGACGACCTCCTCGGTGGCCCCCGTGTCCCCGGCGTTTTCGATCTCGGCGGTTACGTCGAGCGTGTCTCCCGTCTCGATCGGAGCAGTGGTGTCACTGATCTCGACGGTGAACGTCGACGAATCCGGCCGTGGTGGCTCGACCGGGAGATCGATGGCAGCAGCGTCGGTGACGAGGGCTTCTGCTTCGGGGATCGCCGAGTCGCCGCCGTCGTGGGCGGCGATGGCCGTCGTGTAGGTCACGGTATCGTCGGGCTCGACGGTGACCTCCTGGACCATGAGGTCGACCCTGTCCGCCGGCTGGCCGTTTGTGACGGCGTGGCGCGGTCCCGTCGCGCCCTCGAGGAGTGCATATGTGGCCGCGTGGTCGTCGTCGAAGACGGTCACGAACGGCAGGTCACCGCCGATATCGAACGTCTGCCACCTCCGAACGCCGTCGAACGAGTGTGTCCCGGTTTCGCTGACGTGGAATCGATATTCGCCCGACTGCCCGGCGAGATCGACCCCTCGCACGAGCATGGCACCGTCGTGGACGTGGCCCGGTGGTTGGTCGAACTGGACGGCGTCCGAGCCGAGGTTCGTCCACTCGGTCTCGACGATCGCGGCGTCTGTTTCCGCCGTCAGCGCGGCCGTGTGGGTCATGCGGAACGGCACGTCGTCGATCGTATACTCACGAACGACGCTGTATGCCACCACGTCGTCACCATCCTCGACGATCTCGAACGCCCGGGTGGAGTCGAACTGGAGGTGGCCGTCGGGCGTCCGGGGTCTGAACTGCCAGGGGCCGGCGAGGACATCCGACCCGGTACGGCCGAGCGCCGAAATGAACGTTCGTGACTCAAGATCCTCGTCGTTCATCTGGAACCAGACCCGTCCGTTCGACAGCCAGACGTCGTCGGTGCCGTCGCCGGTACGATCCTCCATTCTGATCTCGAGGTCACGGGATTCGAGCACCTCGACGGTGGTCGATTCCTCGTCGTCGCCGGTTCCTATCGTGATCTCAACCTCACCAGTATCCTCGGAACCCGTCTCGTATGTCAGTTCGATCGTCGTCTCTTCGCCACTCTCGAGTTCAACCTCCTCGGAAGTCGATTCTTGCCCGTCGACTTCGAGTGTGACGTCTCTGATTCCGTCTTCGTCACCTTCGTTCGTCACGACGGCAGTTACCTCGAGCACGTCACCCACTTCGACCGGGTCGTTCGTCTCCACGTGCTCGATCACGAACTCCGCCGCCCGGTCTGGTTCGGTCACCGTCACCGTCGTTTCCGCGGTGTCTGTCTCGACGCCGTTGTCGACCTCGACGGAGACGATATATTCACCGGCTTCCTCGAACTCCCATCCGACCGTCGGCTCGACGGTCTCGATGTCGATCTCGCCGTCACCGGTTATGTCCCAGTGATAAATCAGGTCCAAATCGTTCGGGTCCTCGGTCCCGCTCGCGTCGAGTAGTACTTCTTCACCGATGGCCGCCTCGTCGGGTTCGGCTTCGAGATCCGCTTCCGGTGGCTCGACCGGTTCGGGCTCAAGTTCGACCGAGACGTTCTCCGTCTCGCCGGCGGTCACGGTTGCCGTGAGTTCCTCGGGTTCGTGGTCTGGGGCATCGACGACGAGGTCGTAGGTACCTTCCTCGAGGTTGACTGTGAGGGGCGTCTGACCTTCGACCTCACCGTTGATCTCGACGGTCGCGTTCAAGGGCTCCGACTCAACGTGAAGCTGTCCGACGTCCGTCCCGACGACTTCAATCGTTTCGTTCCGCTGATCCTCGTCGAGGCGCGTCTGCAGTTCGTCCCGGTCGGATTCGAGCCAGACTGCGCTCCCGAGGTCGTACAGTCCCTCGGGTGCTCCTTCCTCAACAATCCACTCCAGTTCGACCTCTGCAGTCTCCCCGGGCTCAAGCGTCACCGTAGTGCCGGTCGTCCCATTGTTGTCATACGTTTCGCCGTCGGGATCTACAGCGCCGTAACCGACGAAGAAGGTGTGTTCCTGCTCTCCGGTATTGTTGACTACCGCTGTCGACTCGACCGCCTCGCCCGAAGCCACTTCGCCCTCGGAGACGTCGACAAATTCGACGGTTGCGTCGACTTCTATCTCGTGTTCGTACTCGAAGACAAGTTCGTCGTGCACATCATCGTCAGTGGATATGTCGGCGGTGTACGACGCGAGTTCAATCGTTATCATCCAATTTCCGGTTTCTACGTCGTCAGCCGGCGGCGGAAACAGCGGAACGTGATACGAAGAATCGTGCCAATCTTCTGGGACGATCACAGGACCGAATCCAACGTTCCCTGTGTCGAAAAAGATACTGTGCTCCACCGTCTGCACGGTTCCGGATTCGTGTACGGCCGTCACACTGACGACGAACTCGGCGGGCTGTGGACCCGTGTTCGAAATCCCCAGATCTGCTTGGATGTCTTCACCAGTTCGGTGGATGTCTGGATCGAAGTGCTCCGGTCCGTATTCATCGTAGAGTATACCCGAAAGGCTCGCATTATTGGGGTCGTAGATCGCGCCATCAAATTGTTCATGACTTTCTGCGATGTTGTCGTCAATCCATGTGTCCAGCTCCTCCCAGCGGTTCTGTTGCATCGGTATATCTGACCCGAACAGATAATCCGATCCTGGGATGAGATTCGCGCGGTCGGTATCTCGAAACGTATAGATGTTGCCCTCGTACTCTGCCCAGGCCATCGCATCCGTCAGAAGTATGATCTCGTAATCCCCTTCTTCGGGGTTCCAGACTACATCGTTTCCGATAGGATCAGCGTACCAACTATACCGATATATTCTCTCGTGAATTTCTGTCGAGGTATAACTCGGGAACAAGTACTGTGCTTGATACAAATGTCGAGCGTCGAACTCATTGGGTGGTTCAGTGAGTTTCTCACCATCTGAACTCCCGGAATACGGCTCGAAGAAGTTGGAATGAGCACCCTCAGCGGGATATATGTGGATACGCTCACCGGTTTTGGGAACCTGCTCCCACGGTCGTATTTCACCACCCTTATGTTGCTGAGAGGCAACATATTGTGGTCCCGATTCGTCCAACAAGATGAAAACCGGTTCTTGGTCACCGGTGTGTGCTGCTACCCTGTCTGATAAAGTACCACGGACGTCAGAGGGCTTCGGATCGTGCACGTAAACCATCCAATAGCCGATAGCGACGTACTCTTCGTCGTCATACGTGACATTGGAATGTACGCTTGTGTAGACAGTTTCCGGATAGACTTCGGGGTCCTGAAACTCCTTTAGCGTTTCAATATCGAAAGTCCCGGGATCAATATCCCCACCGCTGTCAACAAGATCTAGTAATGACGGGTTCTCAGTGGGGGAGATTACGCCGTTCAATTCAGAATTTTCTAAATAACCTTCATATCGCGTAGGGAAGAACTCCTCGTCTGAATGGAAGTGAAGAATCGGCGCGTACTGCTCCGCTAATTCCATCACGTCGGCGTCGAGATCGACGATTTCTTTATTTGTAGCGGTGATGGTCTCAGTCTCTCCGATCAACGTCGATTCGTTGTCCTGTTCTGCTTCAACCCTGACGACGTATTCGCCCGCTTCTCGAACCGTAAGCGTCGTGTGTTCCCCGCTCTCGTGAAGGAGTTCTCCAGCATCGTCACCCTTCGCGATCGTCCACTCGTACTCGAGACCATCTTGGGGAGCCTCAACGCGCATCGCGACTTTGGAACCGGTATAGGTCTCCTCGTGACCAACTTCGATATCGATGTCCAACGTCACTTCATCCTCATCATAGACGGTGATGCAGTCCGCCGGCGACTGGTCAGCAGTGGGTGTCCAGTCCTCTTCGATGTACGAGTCGACTTGGGAATCGATACAGTACTCACCGAGTTCCTCGGGGACGAACGAGAACGGGTCGCGGACGGTCAACCCATCGGTCGTTTCGACTACCTGATCATCTTCGTCGTACACGGTAACATCAATCTGATTGTCGTACCAGTCGGCGTTGACGACCCGCGGTGTTAGCGTCAACTCCTCACCCGCTACGGGGAGATCGCGCTCGTGTTCGACGTCGAAGCCCTCAACATATGGCATATTCCGCTCGAGATCCACGACCAGTGTCTCACCTCCGGCAGCCGTCTGTTCGCTGCTGTGCCAGAACTCGTCGCCGACGTACGCTTCGACGCGATACGCGCCTGCAGGGACCATCTCCCACTCGACTACCCCCTCCTCGTCCGTCACTTTCCGCTGGTCCGTCACCTTTGGTTCATCCCAATCTTCTTCGTACAGGATTACCTCCGCGTCGGCTACCGGCTCTCCGTCCTCGTCGACGACCGTGAACTCGAGGTCGATCACCTCGTCCGGATCGCGGGGATCGAACTCGACCTCGGTCGTCCTGTTTTCTTCGACCGTCACGTCCGTCTCGACTGGTTCGACGTCGTACCCCTCCCGCGGCTCGATCGCGACAGTCCGCTCGCCCGCATCGACGAGTGCCTGTCCTTTCCGGTTCAACTCCACATCTTCGCCGTCGACCAGCACTCGATACTCGTACAGCGGTACCGTCTCGCCGGCCTCGTCGAGGACTTCGATTTCGAGAACCCCGGTGTCTTCGGGTACGATCTGTGCAGAGACGTCCCTCGTACTCCCGCTTTGGACCGTGATCGGTTCGAACTCGGTCGTTCCATAGCCATCCGCGTGGATGACGAGGTCGTGCTCGCCGGGCTCGAGTTCGAATCTGGCCCGTCCGTCCTCACCGGTCTCGGCCGTCTCGTCGCCCAACTGAACCGTCGCGCCTTCGATCGGTTCGCCGACGAACTCGTAGCCCTCGATCGTGCCCTCGTCCGAGACGGTAACAAATACCGTCCCCGGTTCGGGGTCGTCCGTCCGGAACGTTTCGACCTCGCCTGTATCGGTCCCGACCGACGTTTCGGCGATCGCCTGAAACTCGTACGTCGTCCCCGGCTCGAGCCCGTCGACGTCGTAATCGAAGACATCCGCGAACCCGCTGGCGCCGCCTCGTTGGGTCGTCTGCCAGTCGTCCGCACCTTCCGGTCTGTATCTGAACCAGACTTCCACACCGTCGTCGCTACCTTTGTCTTCCAATGCTCCGACTAGCGTCGCGCTTTTCTCATCGACGGATTCCGCCGATCCGGTGGAGACTGTGGGCGGCTCTGGTTCCTCGACGGTGACGATCCAGGCGACCTCCGCACTCTGTCCGGATTCATCGTAGACGACCGCGCCGATGTTATATGCGCCGAGGTCGTCGAACGTTCGACGCCACGAAACGCTGTCGGAACTACCGCTCGCCGAGGTTCTCTCGATGAATTCTCCGTCGACGTACCAGTCAACTCGGTCAAGCTCTCCGTCGGGGGCCTCGATGTCGGCGGTGAACGTCACCTCCTCCCCCTGGTCGACCGTCGGCCGTTGTTCGGGGTTGGTAATTTCGATCGTCGGCGAATTTTGCTCTCTTACTTCGATTCTAATCGATGCACGTCCTGCCACATCTGCCCCATTGATAGCCGATACTATCACCTCGTAATCCCCTGGATTAGTAGGTCGGAACGATGTAACGGGCCGACTGAGGTGTAACAACTGGTCGTCACTCGAATTGGGCGACCCCTGGGCTACTGTCCACTCATACTCGATATCTTCCTCAGGGTCTTCTACGCCAAAAACCACGGTAGCACCGACTTCAGTGATGTCTTCTCTTCGAGGGGGCTCTATATTGATATCATGCGCACCAAATTCTGTACCAAGGGCGGCACTGAATCCGCGCATGAAAATGCCCTTAGTAAAACCGATCCATTCAGAGATCGTTGCCGCCAATCCCCCTCCAACGGCGAGAAACTTGCGACGCCGCATAGATGAAACTGTGCTGAGAGATTACTTAGTCACATCCAGTGCCCGTCTAACACCCCTTGTTCATCAGACAAGGGGTGTTCTGGCGACGCGTACAGCGGCTCGCTCGAAGGCAACCGCCAGGTGTTTTGCACAGACTGGTTTGGAGATACCTCGCCGGTCACGCTGGGACGCACCCCACCGTTGCTACCCGGGAAGATCTGGAGACGCTCTCGATGACCTGCCTTCGGACGTGGATCCTCGCTCATCGCGTTTCGACCTCCATCGAACGTCACCGACACACCCCTAAAGGCTCCCCATCGTCGTGCGTATTGCCGGTAGGGCGAGAACCGCGTTCGAGACACCCCCTGTCTGATGAGCGGGGGATGTCTCTCGTTCAGCGAATGTAATTAACTGGACCAGTCGCGGCAGTATCGACCGGGCGACACCAGGGCCATTCCGTCGCCAGTTCCATGAGTACGGGCGGACGAGGAACGCGGTGTGACGGCGCATGACGACCGGAGGGGCCCGTGGGAGACGACTACACCACGACAGGGGCAACCAACGATGCTCATCATTACAATCAGTGACACCCGACGACGATACCTGAAGGGGATCGCGGCGACAGCAGCGGCGGCGACGGGCCTGTTTGACATAACCGCTTCACCGACCGGGGCCCAGGAGACCAGAGGTGGGCCGATCATCCTCCTCGGACTCGATTCCGAACTGACTCCCGCCAGTCCGGATCACGGAACGCCGCAGGAACACGCGGACATGGTCGAGGCGCTGCTCGGGGACGTCACCAACGAGAACGACGGCATCCTCGTCATCGGGGCCAAGTCCGAGGCCACCGCCCAACGGTACTGGGGCGCGGTTGGCGAGGCGGTAGACGAGGACGTCACCTTCGTCAATGGCGCTGAAGACATTGCGAACGCGACCTTCGACGGGTACGCGATGGTCGGCGTTGCGAGCAGTGATTATCAGCTCGAACCGATCAGAGAGTGGGGCGATCCACCAGAGGGACTCACCGATGAAGAAAACGAGGTGCTCGTCGAACGGGGGGAGGACCTCGCGGAGTTCGTCAACTCGGGCGGGGGACTGTTAGGGAACACCCAGGATGGAATGACCACTCCCTATGGATACGTCGACCCCCTCGGCGAGTTCGAGATCGTCGTCGGCACCGACGGAGAGGGATATGTGGACATTGAGGTATCGGACGAGGGTGAAGCCATCGGACTCACGCAAGAAGGTATGAGTGGATGGTGCTGCTGGCACGACGTCTTCCCGGAATTTCCTGACTTCTTCGATGTGCTCATTTACAATCGAGAAGTCGGCTCAGAAGGCGAAAATGAGGCCGCTGCCGTCGGTGGAGTCGTCATCATCCCTGTCGAGGTGGCGATCAGTATCGATGGACCCGACGAAACTGAGATCGGGGCGTCAGAAGGATTCGATGTCCGTCTACAGAACATTGGGGACGAAGAGACACCCGAAACCGTTCACGTCGAGTTCACGCTCACTCGAGAGGACGGGATCGAAGACGGTGATGTGATACTTGAGTACTCCGACGAGGACGACGAGTGGATTGCCATCGAACTACGTGAGGATAACGGGTCACTATCGGGAACCTACGGACCAGCCAATGGGTTTTCGCTGCCGGAGGACTACGACGAGACGATCGAGATTCGCTCTACCTTCGAGGTGGCCGACGACTTCACCGTCGAAATCGATGTCAGAGGGGTTGGCGCTGAGGGGGAACATTACGCGAACGTAAGTACGACAGTGACAGTAACCGCAGAAGTTGAAAGGCCAGGTGGTGAGATGAGGAACTGGCCGGACAGTTGTGAGGAGATTTCAGAAGAAGAGGGATCTGTCTTGTCGGTGGATGGCTCGCATTACCAAGGGATACTATCGCCGGACAGTCAAGATGCCATACAACTAGATATGGATGACGGCGAATTCGCCGCAGTAACAGCGCGATTTGAGATGTCTGAGGAGTTGCAACTACGCGATGACGGTGATGCCTCTATCTCAACTATTGACGGGGACCCGATTGACCAGCTCGAAAGTGTCGAACAACGCACTTATCGTGGCGACCGAATCGGGTATAGATTTTATGAAAGTGGCGACTACGAATTCCTGCTTTTCTCAGAAGTAGACATTCCATGCATAGAACTATCCACGGCAGACGATAGTGCGGGATCGTGGTCGCTTGCGCTCGCGGCGGGAATCGATGAACCGCCAACGATTGACGAAACCCGACCGTTGAGCGCAAAGACAACTGAGACCCGTGGACGCGGTAAATAATCAAGCATCAATATTTACGACCAGCCAAAGCTCGCTCCCTGAGCCAAATTAAGTTTCTCAACGAGAATCGACCTCTGGTGAACTTTGTCACGTCAAACAGTTCGGCACAATCATACACTGGGGTTATCTCTTCCCACTATCCATTTTAACACCAGGTTCAAATGTGGCGTATGTTCATCGTCTATTGGTTGGCCGTAAATACTCGGCACAGCTTCGAACTGCATCGCTCGGAACTCCGTTGATGACTGTTTTGAAATCAGCCCTTACGACACGCCGACTCGAGCGCTAGTGGCCCAGAACGGATTTTTCGTGTGATGGTTCTGATAGCATACAGGGTGTGTACGGACTACAGGCCCCGAACAGTGTGCAGCAAGTGATCTTACCAATATCGAGGTCCAAGCAGACACAAGGAACTCGAGCGAGCGGAGGAATTTCCTCCTTTCAAAGGCGGCAACTGGTGGGTCACACAATGAAGTACGAGAAAGACACCTGCCCGGAGGCGATCGATGTGGAGCAAGCCAATGACAATGAAGGGGACGAACATCGAGACGATGCAATTCGGTCACGACGATCCTTTCTCGGTCATGGCGCACTGCTTTTCACCGGAGGATCGCTCGCGGGACGAAGACGGCCTATAAACAATTCGAGGGCGACAACCAGGGTCGAATCCCTTCTCCCATTTGCCGAAGAGTTGAGTGATACAGACACGTTCGCAGATTCGTTAGGGCTGGTTGTCGGGTCGACACAGGACGATGCGATCATTACCCCGGACCGACGAACTGGCGACCTGAATCTGCACACCGCTGCCGAGGGCGCATATTGGGAACGTGGGATCGGCGGATCCGCCAGTGCGGGCCGGTTATTACTCGCTACGGAGTGGACCGCTCCTCACGCCGGGCCGGTTACCGTCTCATCGGAGTATACGTTCACCGGGAACGTTCGTCAACTCCGGGATTCCACTCAGTTCCGGAACGCAGTCAACAAAGTCGAGTTATACGCACGATTGGCTGTTCGAGATTTGACGACCAACGAGGTCAAAACCGAAGAAGCCGTCATGGTGGATCGCGTCACCCCGGAATTGAATGCCCTCGCTCACGACGGGCTCGTCGCTTATCTCGAGGCGCTAATCGGTGAAGTGATACCGTTTCCGTTCGCGGATACCCTCGTCACAGAGACGATAGTCGAACGCCCGGATACGGACATAGACGAACCGATCACCGGCGATGGTTCCCTCTCAGTAGTGTTTTCTGCCGATCAAGGCCATACCTACGAGATCCAACAGTGGTTCGAGGGATACACGGCAGTGGTCTGCATTGGCGGGACTCCCGTTGAAGCAAGCCTATCTTTCGAGCCGACCGTCCAGGATGTGTATCTCGAAGAGGGCGACCGAGAGGGGTGGCTCGACGTCTCGATTCTCGAGACGAACGACCCGCTTCCGGCCGGCGACCCCCTCGAACTGACCGTCGAAGTGATAAACGCGGGGAGTCAGCGAGTCACCCGAGACGTGCAGTTACTGGTTGGCTCGGATCGCGAGGTGATGGAGACACGGACGACGGAATTCGGCCCGGAAGAGACACGAACGCTTACGATAGGCTATGACACCTACCCAGTTCAACAGGATGTCGAGTTCCCCGTGTACGTCGTGACTGGCGACGACGAAGACGGACGCATGGTCGAGGTCTTCGCGGGCGGTGCCAGGCAAATCGACGTGGAAATCGTCGACGCAAACGACCCCGTGAGCGGCGGTGAGTTCCTCGAAGTGACCGCCCGAGTCCACAACACGAGCGATCGACAGGCCACCGAGGAGGTTCAGTTCCTGGTCGGTGGCGACCGAGAGTTGATGGAGACACAATCGGTGGATCTCGACCCTAGCGAGACCCGAACACTGACGATGGGATACGAGTCCTACCCGGTCCAGCAACCCGTCACCTTCCCCCTGTACGTCGCGAGCGGTGGCGACGAGGATCGACGCATCGTCGAAGTAACCGCCGCCAACGACTGACCAGCCCTTTGCTCATGACTGACCAGAAGGCACCGCCACGATGGCCTATCGAGGGTCGTGAACCCCACCCAGATCGTCTCTCGACTTCTCGTACTCGGCCTCGGGGGTGGATGCAGTCGACGAGGCGGCGCGTCCTCGGCCAAATCGCTGGCGTCGTGAGCGGTGCGGGCGTCGTCGGCTGCATGGATGGGGTGGAAGGTGCCCCTACCGACACAGAAACAGCGCCTGAGGCGGACGGTGGCCCGGGTACCGCGATCGCCGGTCTCCCGCTCGTCGACGCCCACACACATCTTATCCCGACTGAAACGCTAGGTCGAGAGCCTCTCGATGCAACACAGTTGGTGGCATGGATGAATCGACACGGCATCGATCGGGCCGTCGTTCTGGCGCTGGATTCCCCTGAGTCGTATCCCGTGATCGCACCGAGCTGGTGGGTGCTCGAGGAAGTCGCAGCCCATCCCAACCGACTGATCCCGTTCTGTACGGTCGACCCACGGACGATCGTGTACGGGGAAGACGTCCTCGAGGAACGGATCGAGCGAAGCGTTGAACACGGGGCTCGAGGATTCGGCGAGCTGAAACCCGGCCTGCGGGTCGACGATCCGCGCCTCGAGTTGATCTACGAGTTCTGTGCCGAATACGGCCTTCCGATCCTCTTTCACGCTGACGACAAGGCCATGCTGGATGACGTCGGCTTTCCACGCCTCGAGCAAATCTTCGCGTCGTATCCCGACGTCGACTTCATCGGGCACGCGATGGGGTGGTGGGCGCATATCTCTACGGACGTCACCGCCGCCGACCTTGGCGGCTATCCGACGCGACCGGTCGACCCGGGCGGTCGAGTTCCAGAATTGCTGGCGGCCTACGACAACGTGTACGGGGACCTCTCCGGTCGATCCGGCTGGAACGCACTGATTCGCGACGAGACGTATGCCCAGGAGTTTCTCGAACGACACCACGACAACCTGGTCTTCGGAAGCGATTACCTCTTTCCCGGTCACGAAGTACCGAACGTCCAGTTGTTCGATCGATTCAGTCTCGAGCGCGACGCCTGGGCCGACATCCGGTATCGAACTCTCGAGTCCCTGCTTCGCTAAGACGCACGAACCCAGAGCCACGCAACCAGGTGGAATACGGAAGCCAATCAGAAACATGAACCGGTCACAGTCCCCGTGGACGTCGCGCCGACACGTTCTCCGGGCCGGGATTGGAGCAGGGGCGTGCGGGCTGGTGGGTTGTCAGCGATTCATCCGACGAGGCTCCGACTCTGAGATCGACGGGGACGCAGGTGACACAGTGGCCACTGGCGAGGGCGACTGGCCGGCATTTCAGGCCGACGCCGCGAACACCGGCCACAATCAGGTCGCGACCGGCCCGACCGACACAGCCGAGGAGCGCTGGCGTTTCGAAATCGGCGGCTACGTGGGCGGGCCGGTAGTGGCCGGTGGCATCGTCTACTTCAGCTCAACCGACGGCACCGTGTACGCGCTGGACGCCGCGAGTGGAGCGTCGGTGTGGGAGGAGCCTCTCGAAACGGAGGGCGGGATATTCGGGAGTCCGTTACTCGCTAATAGCACGGTCTACGTGGGTGCTCGTGGTGAGGCCGACGTGTACGCGCTGGACGCAGCCACCGGCGCGGTTAACTGGGACATCGAGATAGCGGGAAGCGTATACGGCAGTCCGGCAGTGACCGACGGAACCGTATACGTCTGCGCGATGGGGTATAGCGAACTCCTGGACATCAACGTCTACGCGCTGGACGCGGCGACGGGCGACCCGATCTGGGAGACGCCGTTCCAGGTGGAAGACTCGATACTAAGTACCCCAGCGGTGGCCGATAGCACCCTCTTCGTCGCGTCGACCGATTCCCGTGTGTATGCGCTCGACGCAACGAGCGGCGAACCGGTGTGGGACGACCCCTTCGAGGCGGGAGACGAGGTGAACAGTAGCCCGGCGGTCGTCGACGATATCGTCTATGTCGGGAGTAACGATAGCCACGTCTACGCACTGGACGCCGCGAGCGGCGACCCGGTCTGGGAGATTCCCTTCGAGACGGGAAATGCAGTGCTCGGGAGTCCGGCAGTGGCCGATGGCACCGTTTATGTCGGGAGTAACGACAGCCACATCTACGCACTGGACGCGGCGAGCGGCGACCCGGTCTGGGAGACCCCGTTCCAGACAGCGGACAGGGTACCCGGAAGCCCAGTGGTAGTCGATGAAGTCGTCTACGCCGGGAGTACGGATACGAACGTGTACGCGCTAGATGCGGCGACGGGAAACTCTGTCTGGGAAGCCCCATTCAAGACCAAGGGTGCTGTGGCCAGCAGTCCAGCGGTCGCGAACCGCACCCTCTATGTCGGGAGCTGGGATGGAAACGTGTACGCGATCGAGTGACCGCGCAGGCGAGCATTTAGCCGTGTCTGATCAATAGTCCCGATACCATTTTGATGAAGAACAGATCAAAACCGACAGCGAGAAAAAGTGGTTGTACGCCGCAATCAATACAAAATCGAGGCTATTACTCGAAACCGACGTGTAGTGTCGCTACGGGACTGACCCGTCGCGACGCTCCTATACCGATTCACCGAGAAACACAATCTCGACGAGACAAAGTTTCTAGTCAATATTGACAACCGCGTGTCCACGACCGCGAGGAGGGCACAGATGACCGCTCTCGACGGGATCACCGTCGTTACTGAACCGAGTCGCGAGTACCTCAACCAGCGACAGCTGGTGGATTATCGCTCGAAGCGCGAGAGCGGTCTCACGTGGCTGCTGACGTTCGAAAAAGCCCCGGATCAGGTCGAAGGGTACGCCCGGACGACCGTGACCGTGAGCATATCGACGTCGCTGGACGGATTCGATGCCAGGCCGAACGACAGCCCGGAAAATGCGCCGAGAGACAGCGGTGAGGGGCTTCACGAGTGGATCTACGACTGGAGAGCTGGCGCGCGCAGTACGACCTCGAGAGAGGTGAGACGAACGACGACGACAAGATCGTCACGGAGCTGAGCGAGAACGTGGGTGCGGTCGTGATGGGACGGCAGATGTTCAGCAACGACGACGATCCGTGGGGTGACGAGCCGTTCGAGGGCCCTGGGGTTCGGATCCGCCATTTGGCGTGCCGGTATTCGTCCTCACGCGCCACCCTCACGACCCGCTCGAGATAATTACTGACGGCGACGTCGATCCGCCCCTAATATATAATATGAGATATGGAAACATCTATCAGCCACTATTTGGTTGAACAACCTGACACATGTTCGATGAAACGGCATGGACGAGCGAGGAACAGGAGACGAAACGCGTCGAAACGGAACTGGAGCCGAAGACGATCGACGAACTCGACCTGACGGCGATTCGTCGCGGTCCAGTCTCGAAGTTCGCACTGGCGTTTCTCGTCGGCTTCGTCTTCTTCCTGGTTCCCGTCCCCTGGGACGGTCAGATTACAGTCCCGTTCGATATCGTGGTCAGTTGGATTACGGAGTCGTTCCCGATGATTGCAGGGACTTTCGCACTCACGCTCATCCTTGCAGGCGGGCTGTTGACGACGCTTGCCGAACTTCGCAAACGTGGCGTCCTGCCCATCGGTGAGGGTCGTGCCAAGCAACTGACGCTGCCCTACTGGGAGACATCGGCGCCGTTCTGGTTCTTCCGGGTTGTCGGTGCCGTGCTCGCGCCGTTTCTGTACCTCGAGGTGGGACCCGAGTGGCTGATCGCGCCGGACACAGGCGGCCTCGTCTGGGGAACGCTCATTCTGAGCGTCGCAGTAATCATCCCAATTGGCGCTATCTTCATCAATCTCTTCGTCGAACTCGGCGGCCTCGAATTTGTCGGGACGATGGCTCGGCCGATCATGCGGCCCCTGTTCCAGATCCCTGGGCGGGCGGCACTCGACAGCGTCGCCTCCTGGGTCGGCTCCTACAGTGTAGGGCTCTACGTCACGCGGAACGTCTTTGAACGCGGCGAGTACTCGAAACGGGACGTCTACATCATCAGTACGTGTTTCGCGACGGTGTCGATCGGCTTCGTCGGTGTCGTCGCCGCGACCGTCGACCTGCTCGAGCTGTTTCCAATCATCTTCGTGGCATATCTGATCTGTATCGCGATCACGGCCTTCATCCTGGTTCGCCTCCCGCCACTGGCGAACGTTCCCGACGAGTACATCGCCGAGCCGAGCCCCGAGGTTCCCTTCCGTGGCTCGCCGGGTGATTACGTCCGATTCGGCTTGTCGGAAGCGGTCGAGAAGGCCGAAGAGGGAGGTACCATTGTCGGCGCATCAATTCGTGGCTTCGTCGACGGGCTTAAACTCGCCGTACTCATCTTGGGCACCATTCTCTCTATTGGCCTCGCCGCGGTCATCGTCGCCGAGCGGACGCCGACCTTCGATATCCTTGCCCAACCGCTCGTGCCGATCATCCAACTGCTCGGCATTCCGGACGCTGAGGTCGTCGCGCCAGCAACGATCATCGGCATCACCGAGATGTTCATTCCGGCACTGCTGGTCGCCGAAGCCGATGCGATGGCCCGCTTTTTCATCGCCGTGCTTTCGATCTCTCAGCTGATTTTCTTCTCGGCGGTCGGGCCAATGATGATGGACATGTTCAGCGACATTCCGATCCGGTTTCGCGACCTCGTCTTGCTGTTCATCATGCGGACAATCATCCTTATCCCGATTATCGCGGCCATGACGCATCTCGTCGCGGCACTCGGCTTGCTCTAACTGAGCACCGACTCATCCGGTTCGAATTACCCCATATATTGAATGCTCGATCGTTCAGTATAGATACGAGATGAGGGACGTGATCAATTCCGTTCGTGACTGTTCCGATACTCTCCTGGGCGGTCGAACTAATCCGCCCAAGACGATTCTGGATCACCTCAGGGTCGTCACCGTGCCACGCAGCAAGATAGAACGCCGAGTCGCTCGTATCGAGTCCGAAAAACCGACCAACGATGTATGCGACGGCCTCCGCTTCGACCTCGCGCTTCCGCCGTTCGTCCTCATCGTCGACGTCGAAATGGAGCAGCGCGTGAGCGTACTCGTGAAAGAGCGTGACCGCGGGGTTGGCCTGGTTCGGGCGGGCTTTCGCCTCCACGATCGGCGTGAAATCATGGATATCTCGCTGTTTGCAGACGCCTTTCGCGTCGCCGTGGGCCCACTCGTCAGCGTCGATAATGCGAACCGACACGCCGAGTTCATCCGCTGCCTCTGTGAGTACAGGGACGAGGACCTCGGCGTCCCCCGTCGCCTCCGTTTCTAGCTCGGGAAGCGGTTCTCCCTCGGTCTGCGAGACGTCGAAGACAGCGGTCGGATTGAATCCCACGAGGCCTTTCGACCACTCCTCGGGTGGCCTTTCGTCGTAGTCACAGTCGCTGTCCTCGTGGTAGCTGGGCGAATTCTCGCATTCCGGGCACTGTTTCGTGATGATCGGTGCCCAGATCCAGATCGCCTGTTCACCCTCCTGGACGTACCGGTCGAACTCGTTCCGCCGGTGTTGAAGGCGGCGACCTTCGTCGCCTCGGGACACTGGAGGTTGATGAGCAGCGTGTTGCGATGGGAATAGTCGTGGAAACGAGTCTGGACGTCGAGCCACTCCTGGAACTCATCACTGGCCTGCGCTGCATCAACGTCGTCAACGAGGTCGTCGATCCACTGTTCGATCGTCCTGTGCATCTCGTCTTTTCGTGTGTCGGTCTCCTCGAAGGAGGCCGACGAGTCACTGGTCGTAGCCATAATTGTCGAGAATTCACGTTACAGCGACCGCTTCAATTCAGCCCGCGCCGCACGCTTCTGGGGCGCAGAAAAACAACTCGTGGCGGCGGCTACCGGAAGGCGCCTTTCTTATCAGCGAAGCCAACTGTGACGAGGTATTCGAGAAACGAGTCGAACTGGTCGACGTCACTGAGCATGTCGGTCGCGAGGTGGCATACCCACTTGATTGCCCACCGGATTCGCTGGCGCACGCCGTACCACGAGAGAGCGGTGACGGCGATTCCCGTCGAGATGATGAACCCGGCAGTGGCGACGTGCAGATGGCTAATGTAGTACGCCAGCGTCGGATTCAGGCCGGCTTTCGTCATTCCGTCAAGCGTACTAACTCCGAGTTCGAAGCCGCTTCCCACGAAGTTCAACACGAGGAATACGATCCCGTATCCGATGAACGCAACTCCGGCGAGCGCCATCAGCAGGGATCCGTTCCGGAGCGTTGCCTCGAGTTCTGTATCCGTAACGAGATGGCCGACCAGAATCCTGCGAAGACGGATCGGGGCCAGGAGTACCTCCCCGACGACACCGGCGATCGGAACGCCCAGTACTGGACGACCGATCAACGCACGCAGATCCTCAACTACGTCACCCAGCGTCTTGACTAGGCACTCGACGGGAAGATCGACGTCGACCCCGATATCGCGTACCGTGATCGAACGATGGTGGTTCTGCTCGCGAAAACCGGGGCTCGAGGTGCCGAACTCTTCAACGACCTCAAGGACCGGGAACGGACTGGCGTCACCTGGGGCGACGTCGACCTGGAGAACGCGGTCCTGTACGTCTTCGGGAAGGGACGCAAACACAATCAGGAGGTACCCCTCCCCAAGTCCGCCCGCGAGACGCTGTCCCGGTGGCGACGGAAGGCCAACCCACCGAGTGACGACTGGCCGATATTCCCCAGCTGGAGCTACCGGGCGCGACGGAAGAAACTCGAGGACGAAATCGGCTTGAAAGTAGTGTCGGTCCGCTTCGAGGAACGGGGTGGTGTACTGCAAACCGAGTTCCTCAACCAGCTGCTCGAGGAGTATGAGGTTCTGCCACCGGCGATCTCGAAAGAGCGCGCCCGGCAGATCATGAAACAGCTGACCGACGAGGCGAACATCGAAGTCAACGACCGTCACGGCTACCTTACCCCACACGGCGCTCGTCGGCGCCTTGGGGCCGACCTGTACGCGGCAGGCGAGTCCGAGCGCGCACAGGATGCACTTCCGGCACAACTCAATCGAGACCACTCACGAGGCCTACAGCCACCTTAACACGAAAGATACCGCCGAAACGATCGACAAAGTACTCGAGAAAATTGAGTAGCATCTATAGTCATCAGACAATCTGGCACTGTCTAGTTTAGCACCTCCATCGGTGTCTGTCCGTTGAGTGACTGGTACGATCGTTGTATGTTATAGTGGTGTAAGAAATAATCAAGTGCATCTCTGACCTTCGCTCGACTTTCCACCCACGAATTATGGAAGTGGTCAACTTGAATTATAGCGTATGAAACCCCTTTTCGATGAGGTTTCTCTCAACGGAGTCGAGCTGACCGCTCACTCTTAATCGAAATAGGGATGCCAGATAACCATAGCCATCGACGAGAAATTCTGTGTCGGAGAACTCGTGCTTCTCGGTCAATCGGTAAAGGAACGCAGCGGCTAGATCGGTGCCTCGCCGTCCAAAGACTGCGACATCGAGTAGCAACCAGAAGTCGAGATATATTGCAGTATATGTCCAACACAAGTCGACGCTGATCTTGACAATGATTTTATGAACGGTGTCCACAAGGATTTCGCCCTTGACGGGTCTGGAACGCTGTCAGCTAGCCGATGCACTTCTTGCCAGATCGCCTGGTGGGACCGTTCAACGCCGAGCAAGCAGAGAATCGCTTGTGTCTTTCGAAGCGGACACCCAGTCGCGTGGAGGCGGACGGCGAACTCCGTAGCGGGCGTCGTCGTCCGCTCCACAAAATCTCATTCAATCCAGCCGCCACAACCAATGAAGCGGGCAATTTTCGCCATAAACCAGCTGAAAATCACCCTGCCCCATCCTTCAGCCTTAATTAAACACGATCATCTCACCAGACAGCACCCCGTCTGTGCGACGCGATCGGCGAAGTAGCCGCTGGCCGTAGATGGAGGGGCCGCGGGTCCGTTACAAAAGTATGCCTGTAAAGGAGAATCGCGGCTGTATTCGGTGTCGCTGAACTGACTTGTGGAGCAAGTATTGGCCACCTGGAGACTAACCAGCCGAGTAGGAAATGGGTTCGGTTCACCTGCAACGGATCCGAAGAGGCCGTTTTCAACCGCATCTCTCGAACAGAGTGAATGGACAAGTGAGCATCCGACATGTTCTAACAGCCTGACACGAAGGCGATTTCCGTTCGGCATCACTGAACACCCTTTCTCACGCGTACATGATGTTCAGTTCGATGACGTTGGCGGCGTCAAGCAGGCGCTCGGTGATGTCGTCGTCGATGCGGTCGGACTTCATGCGGCTTGTTGGCCCAGAGACGCTGATGGCACCGAGGATGTCACCGTCGCGGTGCTGAATGGGTGCAGCGACACATCGGAGGCCGTCGAGTCGCTCGGCCATGTCTTGGGCGTAGCCCTGGTCGCGGACGGTCGCCAGTTCTTGGCGAAGTTCATCGCGGTCAGTGATGGTGGTGTCCGTCCGTCGGGGCAGTCCGTGCCGGTCCAGTACTTCCTCGATGCGTTTTTCAGGTAAGTGTGCGAGGATGGCCTTGCCGAGGGCGGTACAGTGGAGGTGGAACCGCTTGCCTGCGTAGGTATCCAGTTTGACGGCCTGGTCCCCCTGCGTAAGGTAGAGGTAGACCCCTCGTCCGTACTCCTCGGTCGCGAGATTGGCGAGTTCGCCGGTTGACTGTGCCAGTTTGTCCACTTCCGGCTTGCCCTTCTCGTAGAGCGGCTGGCGACTCCGCGCGTGGGCCCCCAGTTCCAGGAATCGCAAGCCGACCTTATAGACGTCGTCGTCTTTGACGACGTACTCGTTTTGCCTGAGCGTATCGAGGTGGTTGTGGATGGTGCTCTTGGGGAGGTCGAGTTCGTCAGCCAGCGTAGTGACCCCGAGCCCGTTGTGCTCCTTGAGCGTCTCGAGTATCTGCAGCGTGCGTGCCGACGACCGTACGAGGTTGTCTGTGGCCATGAGTGTAATATTGGTTCGTACACCATGAATCTTGTTCAGTATCAGTGAACATGTATTATTTTCCGCATGAGTGAACATCACTGGCTGTCTGCTAGCCGCCGTCCGGGGGATGGCCGGAGCCGAAAGACTCTACCGACACGAGAGAGCATGGCTAGTCGTATGCCTCCCGAGTACCAGAACTACGTAGCTGGGTCGTGGAGCGACGCTTCCACGAGCGAGACGCAGACAGTGGTCAATCCCGCGGACACGACCGACGTTGTCGGCGAGATACAGCAGTCGAGTTACGAAGACGCACAACGAGCGATCAACGCAGCACAGGACGCCCAAGCGGACTGGGCCGCGCTGCCAGGACCTAAGCGCGGCCGGATCCTCCGGAGCACAGCCACTCGGATGGCCGAGCGCAAGGAGGAACTGGCCGAGACGCTCACCCGCGAGGAGGGCAAGCCGCTCTCAGAGGCGACCGGCGAGGTCCAGCGTGCCATCGACATCTTCTACTACTACGCGGAGAAGGCCCGGGATTACACCGGCTCGCGACGCCAGTCCAGCAGCCGAAACGCCGACCTCTACACCATTCACGAGCCGATCGGTGTTGCGGGATTAATCACACCATGGAACTACCCCATCGCCATTCCGGCCTGGAAGATAGCGCCAGCCTTGGCGACGGGTAACACTATCGTCTTCAAGCCCGCCGGTCCCGCGCCGATGGTCTCGCGGAAGGTCGTCGAGTGTCTTGACGAGGTGGGCCTGCCCGACGGCGTCCTGAACTACGTCACTGGTCCGGGCAGCGAGGTTGGCAACGAGATCGTCACGAATGACGGGGTCGACGCCGTCTCGTTCACGGGCAGTGCCGCCGTCGGCAATGCGGTCTACCAGGACGCCACCGAGGGCCAGAAGCGCGTCCAGTGCGAGATGGGCGGAAAGAACCCGACCGTCGTAGCACCCACCGCGGACCTAGACGTTGCCGTCGACGCTGTGGCCGGCGGCGCCTTCGGTGGCACGGGCCAGGCCTGTACGGCCTGTTCCAGAGCGATCGTTCACACTGACGTGCACGACGAGTTCCTCGACCGGGTTGTCTCAGCCGCGGAAGACCTCGAGGTCGGCCCCGGCCTCGAAGACTACAATGTCGGCCCGCATGTCAACGAAAGCGAACTCGAGAGCACACTCGATTACGTTGAGGTCGGTCAGACTGAGGGCGCCACGCTGGAAACCGGCGGCGAGAAACTCGAGGGCGCCCGGTTCGAGAACGGCCACTTCGTTTCGCCCGCCGTCTTCTCCGGCGTCGAGTCGGACATGCGCATCGCCCAAGAAGAGATTTTCGGTCCGGTACTCAGCGTCATCGAGATCGAGAGCCTCAGGGAGGCCGTCGAAGTGGCTAACGACGTCGACTACGGGCTGTCCGCTAGCATTGTCACGGAGGACCACTCGGAGGCCGAGCGGTTCGTCCGCGACGTTGAGGCGGGCGTCGCGAAGGTCAATGAGAAGACGACCGGGCTGGAACTGCACGCCCCCTTCGGCGGCTACAAGCAGTCCTCGACGGAAACGTGGCGCGAGCAGGGCGAGGCCGGTCTAGCGTTCTACACGATCACGAAGACCGTCTACGACAACTTCTGACATTCCGGTCTTAGACCGTGACGACGTCGTTTTCGAGCGTACCGATGTCCTCGATAGTTATCTTGACGACGTCGCCATCTGCGAGCGTGAAGTCGTCCGGCGGAACGAGCGCGGTGCCGGTCATCAGCACCGCGAAGTCGGGCACAACGTTGTGCTTGCGGTAGGTGTCGACCAGTTCCTCGCAAGTCCGGGCCATCTCCGCCGTGGAAGTGGCGTCGGTGACGACCGTCTCGCCATCGCGGTGAATCTCCAGAGTCATCTCAAGGTCATGCGGGTCCTCAACGACTGACGGCGACGCGATCGCTGGGCCGATGGCGGCACAGCGGTCGTAGACTTTCGCCTGAGGAAGGTACAGCGGGTTCGTGCCCTCTATGTCCCGGCTGCTCATGTCGTTGCCAATCGTGTAGCCAACTATCTCACCGTCGTACAGGACGAGTGCCAGCTCCGGTTCTGGAACGTCCCACGTGGAGTCACCACGGATTCCCACCGCCTCGCCCGGCCCGACTGTCCGGCTAGGGGTGGCCTTGAAGAATATCTCGGGGCGATCGTTGTCGTAGACGTCGAGGTATATCTCGGGCATTCCGCTCTCGGCCTCCCGGGCCTGCTCGCTTATTTCGTAGGTAACACCGCACGCCCACACCTCTTCGGGAACGACGGGGGTCAGGGGGTTGGCCAGCGATTCGTTTCCGACGAGTCGATCGGCGTCAGCGATGAGGCGACGCGTCAGTTCGTCGATCGGCTCGCCGGCGATGTCGGCAGCCACGGCTAGGTCCTCGTAACCGCAAATTGCGTCACGTGCTGTCGACAGGTCGTAGACGCCGTCACTGGTATCGACGACGAGCCGGGCGCTGGCTGCGCCCGGAAGGCGGTAGTACCACATACACGGTCCAATACTCGTCTGGGCAATAAATTTTTCCCGAGTTCGTTGGATCTCCCCACAGACCGCCACCGCGTCCTCGGTCGACGATGACTGGGATTGACGGGTCCTGGTGCGACAGGCCGTGCAGTACTGGGTCGCGCGACTACCACAACCTACATATTGGTATACCCTGTACCAGTATCGCATGGAGCTCATCAATACGAGCGACGCACCGCGTTACAGTGGCAGCTCCCAGGGAATTGTCCGTGGAGACAGGGTCTACGTCGAAGGCCAAATCGGTCTCGACCCGGCCGACCTCAACGACCCAATCGAACCGGTAGCCGCGAGCGACGTCGACGACCTGGTCAACGGCGACATCAAGGCACAGACGAGCCGGACAATAGACAACATCGAGGCTGTTCTCGAGGAAGCGGGGACGAGCATCGACAACGTCGTCAAGGCAGTGGTGTTCCTCGACGACAAGGAGGAGTTCGACGCGATGAACGAGGTGTACGCCGAGCGGTTCCCCGAACCTTACCCGGCCCGGTTCGCCGCTGAGGTAGACCTCCCTGTGAAGGTCCAGATCGTCGCCATCGCTGCCCTGCCGGGCGAGAACTTCGAGGTGATCGAGACGCGGGACGCAATTGACTACGACCTGCCGCTTTCGCAGGGCTACACGCTCAACGACACGGTCTATGTCCAGGGGATGGTCGGCGTCAAGCCTGAGAAGATCGACCCCGACACGGGCAATGTCCCGATGGCAGACCTCTCAAACCGCGTCGAGGACGACATCAGTGACCAGACGCAGTGGGCGCTCACCAACATCAAGAACATCCTCGGGGCTGTCGACACCGAGCCGACACTCGACGACGTGATGAAGACGATGGTCTACCTCGACGACAAGGACGTCTTCTTCGAGATGAACGAAAACTACTGTGACGTGCTGAACGAGCCCCGGCCCGCGCGGCGGTGCTGGGAGATCAGCAGCCTCTTCACGGGGATCGAGATCGTCGCGACGGCGGCCCGCGAACCCGGATCGGCCGAAGTGATCCGTACCCACGACGCTCTGCAGTACTCCTCGGGCGGCCGGGAGTACACTTCCCAGGGCTGGACAGTGGGCGATACGGTTTACGTCCACGGCATGGTCGGCATCCCGCCGGAGAACCTTGACCCTGACACCCACGTTGCACCGATGGAGGACATCGAGAACCGCCTGGTCGAAGGCGGTATCGAGGAGGAGATGCGCGTCTCTATCGAGAATGCGGCGGCCGTACTCGAGGAGGCCGGTGCCAGCCTGGACGACGCCGTGAAGGTGGGCGTCTACTTTGACGACATGGACGCCGACTTCGAGGGAATGCAGCGCATCTACAAGGAGTACTTCTCCGAGCCCTACCCCACCCGGTACATGTACGAGGCGGAGATCTTCTCCGCGGTCGAAATCGAGGTCGTGGCGGAACTCTGAGGCGGAGCTGCGGGCGCCAGTGGAAGCTGCCGCCAGGCTACGCTCGTCCGACCAAAGTTTAATATCGGTGGCAGTCCCTGTTCGGGGTGTATGCGACTGCAAGACAGCGCCGCGGTCGTCACCGGTGCGGCACGAGGCATCGGCGAGTCCATCGCCCTGCGACTCGCCGAGGAGGGGGCCGACGTGGTTCCCGTTGATGTCCTCGACGGCGTGCACGGGACGGCAGACGAGATAAACGAGATGGACGAAGCGTCCGCCCGGGCGGTCCAGGCCGACATCTCCGACGAGACCGAGGTTGAGGCGATGGCCGACATCGTTACGGAGGAGTATGGCCAGGTGGACATCCTGGTAAACAACGCCGGTATCCGGAAGTACGGCCCGATCACCGAGGCCAGTGAGGAGAGCTGGGACGACATCATCGGGGTGAACCTGAAGGGCTACGCCTTCTGCAGCAAGCACCTCATTCCTCTGATGGCCGAGACAGACGGCGGGTCGATCGTTAACGTCTCCTCGATCCACGCGGAGGTCGGCCGTCCCGGAATGGCCCAGTATGACGCCACCAAGGGCGCCATCGTGGCGCTCACCCGGGCGATGGCCGCCGACCACGGTGACCAGGACATTCGCGTCAATGCCATGCTTCCTGGGCCGGTGATGACGGACTTCCACGTCGAGGAGCGCGGAATGGACCCCGCGAAGAAAGAACCCTACGAGGGCGGCCCAGGCATCATGGAGCGCTGGGCCGACCCCAGTGAGATCTCCGACGGCGTGCTGTTCCTCGCCTCGGACGCCTCCTCGTTCATGACGGGACGGGAACTGCTCGTCGATGGTGGCCTCGGCTTCGAGTTTGATATCGCATGACGACGATACTCGTCACTGACTATGACTTCCCGGACCTAGCCGAAGAGCGGGCGGTCTTTGAGGGCACCGACGTCGAGATCGTCGAAGGGCAGGCGAAGACGGCGGCGGACGTCGCGGACCTGGCTGCTGAGTGGGAGGCCGACGCCCTTCTCAATCAGTACGCGCCGGTCGACGCGACGGTGTTCGAGGCCGCGCCATCCGTCCGCGTCGTCGCACGGTACGGCCGCGGCGTCGACAACGTGAACGTCAACGACGCCACCGACCACGGTGTCTTCGTAGCCAGCGTTCCGGCCTACTGCACTGACGAGGTGTCGACCCACGCGCTGGCCCTGCTGCTGGCCTGCCAGCGCAACGTCGTCGGTTACGACCGGTCGATAAAGTCCGGCACTTGGGACTGGACGGAGGGGAAGCCGATGCGGCGACTCTCTAGCCAGCGCCTCGGCCTGGTCTCGTTCGGCGGCATCGCCCGGCAGCTTGCCGAGCGTGCGCAGTGCCTGGACCTTGAGGTGGTCTCGTTCGACCCCTACGTCGACGAGGACGAGATGCGCGCGGCCGGCGTCGAGCCGCTCGAATTTGAGAGGCTCCTGGAGACCAGCGACGCCGTCTCCGTTCACGCACCCTTGACCGAGGAAACTCACCACCTATTCGACGCTGACGCCTTCGCCCAGATGCGGGAGACGGCGTACCTCGTCAACACCGCCCGAGGCGGGCTAGTCGATGAGGACGCGCTGGCCGACGCCCTCGAGGCGGGCGAACTGGCCGGGGCCGGTCTGGACGTGCTGACCAACGAACCGCCAACCGACTCGCCGCTGGTCGGCCGGGAGGACGTGGTGCTGACGCCCCACGTGGCATGGTACTCCGAGGACTCCCGCGCTGAGTTACAGCGCCGGACCGCCGAGAATGCTCGGGACGTCCTCGCCGGCGAGGTTCCGGAAGGCGTCGTCAACCCCAAAGTTACCGGGAAGTAGCCCGCTGGTCGGGGCCGAGCAGTGCGGGATCGCGGCCCCAACATTCATTACCACCGACGCGGCAAGCGAATACGTATGGAGATAACTGAAGTTGAACCCATCCCTCTCGAGAGTGCAGTCGGAACCGTCTCGATGCAGGGCGGCAAAGCGGCTTTCGAGGCCACTGTCCGCCCGGTACTCGTTCGCGTCCACACCGACGCCGGCCACGTCGGCCTTGGCGAGACCTATTTAGACGACCCGACCGGCGACAAGGCTGCCTGGAACGCACAGGCGATGCAGGCGCTGGGTAACCACCTCGTTGGCGAGGACCCTCGAGACGTCAGCCGGCTCTGGCACGAACTGTACGTCCACACCAAACGCTCAGGCTCCTACCGGGCGCTGTCGGCCCTCGACCAGGCGCTGTGGGACATCAAGGGCAAGGCCGCGGACGTACCCGTCTACGAACTACTTGGCGGTCAGGTCAACGAGATCGAGGCCTACGCCACGTTCCCGCACAAGAAGTCCGCCGACCAGCTCATTGAGGACGCCGGCTGGCTGGCCGACAAGGGCTTCCCGATGATGAAGATCGTCGGCGGCGACGGCGTCGCCGACGACAAGGAGCGTATTCCGAAGATAGCGAAGAACATCCCAAACGACATCTCACTGGCCGTCGACACCAATACCTCCTACAACTTCACGCAGGCCCTAGAGGTTGCCGAGGTCGCCAGCGAGTACGGCCTAGACTGGTTCGAAGAGCCGCTGCCTCACACCGACTTCGAGGGCCAGGGCAAGCTTAACGACCGTGTCTCGGTGCCCATCTCGGGCTACCAGAACCACGTCACCCACTACCCCGTCCGACAACACCTCCAAGCCAACGCCATCGAGATCTATCAGCCTGCACTGGACTACTGTGGCGGCATCACGGCAGCTCACCGCGTCGCGACCATCGTCGAGGGCTACGGCAAGCAGTTCGTCCCCCACGCCTTCGGGCCGGTGGTCAACTACTCGGCCAGCCTCCATGTCGCCGCGGCCAGCGCCGCCTGTGACCTCATCGAGTTCGGCGTCTACGCCGACGACATCGACGACCCCGGCCGGTACATCGCCAGCCCCTACATCGAGAACCAGGAAGACCTCTCGGTGCAGGACGGCGGCGTCATCGAACCGCCGGCGGAACCCGGTCTGGGCGTCCAGGTTGACGAGAACAAACTCGAAGAATACCGCGCGGACTGACCACCGACTGCAACGACTGCCCGCAGCCGGCCGATCACTCGTACTGGACGTCCCAGTTCACGTCGCAGGCCTCCATCTCGACCTCCCGCTTCTGGTACGCGACCGTGGTGTCCATCGTCACTCGCGACCCGCCCTCGACCGCCTCGACCCGGAGTGAGAACGACTCCTGGCTGCCACAGCAGCCGATGTCAGTGAACTCGTCCCACTCGTTGCCGACCGCGACGCGGTCGTGGGCCCGGCGAAGGTACTGCCGGTAGTAGTCCTGGTGGATACGACGTTTGGCGTGGTCGGACAGCGACGAGGGATAGGAGAGGACGACGTGGGTAGCGACGTCGTCGGCTGATGAAGGTACGTCCGTTGCCATAGCAGTCATTGGCGCCCGAACCTCTTGAGTCTCTGGACCGTGCGCACCAAGGAGACGCGTCCGTCGAACCGAGCGGGCCGGCAGGGCGCGCGGCGGTCGCCCCTGGCAATAGCTTTATGTTCTATGGCGGACGCATGTGGTGTACGAACTTCCGCAAGCACCAGAGATGGCAACCAACACCCACACACAGACAGAGACAGACGCAATGACGGTCCTCGAGACGGCGGGCCTAGAGGCCGGTTACGACGGCCTAAAGATCCTCCATGGCGTAGACTTCGTCGTTAATGACGGCGAATTTCTCGCGATCATTGGCGCCAACGGAGCCGGTAAGAGTACGCTCATCAAGGCCATTATGGGCCTGGCCGATCGGATGGGGGGGTCAATCAGCTATATGGGCAAGGACATCACCGACCTCAAACCACACGAGGTGATGCGTCAGGGCATCGGTTACGTCCCCCAGGGCCAGAATATCTTCCCCTCGCTGACGGTACGCGAGAACCTCAAGATCGGCGCCTACACGCTCGACGAACTCCCCGAAGACCGCCTCCAGGCCGTCTTCGACCGCTTTCCCATCCTCGAGGAGCGCCTGGACCAGCGGGCCGGTTCGCTCTCCGGCGGCCAACGCCAGATGGTCGCCATCGGGCGGAGCCTCATCACCGACCCCGACCTGCTCATCCTCGACGAACCCAGCGCAGGTCTCGCGCCGGACATCGTCGCCGATGTGTTCGACCGCCTCGACGCCATCAACGACGACGGCAAGACGCTCGTCGTCATCGAGCAGAACGTGAAGGTACTGCTCGAACACTCCGACCTGGGCTACGTGCTAGCCCAGGGCGAGGTGCGGATGCGCGACGACAGCGCCAGTTTGCTCGCCAACGACATCGTCCAGGACGAGTACTTCGGCCACTGAGACGGCGGCGTCGCGCTCCGTCCCATGAGTTTATGAGCGGTGGGAAGAGACTGTTAGAGACATGGGTCCGACTATCACCAGCGTCGAGTGTATCGAATTCAGTTACCCCGTCGTGGACGTGGGAACCGACGGAAGCGGGTTCAACCTTATCTACGAGCCGGGTGCGACCCTGGAGAGTACGAAACTCGCGCTCCGCGTCGAGACTGACGCGGACATCGCCGGCGAGTACGTCCTCTCGACGTCGACCTCCCCGGCCCAGATAGAGACCTACGCCGACTACCTGGTCGGCCGGGATGCCCTGCGGCGCGAGCGCCACTGGAGCGAGATCAAACGCGGCCTCCGGAAGTACGACCGGATGGGCATCGGACCGCTCGACGTCGCACTCTGGGACATCGCCGGCAAACTCTACGACGCGCCGATTCACGAGCTGCTGGGTACTTACCGCGAGCGGCTTCCCGCCTACGCCTCGACGTACCACGCCGACGACGCCGGCGGCCTGGACTCTCCCGAGGCCTACGCCGACTTCGCCGCGCAGTGTCGCGACCTGGGCTACGCCGGGTTCAAGATCCACGGCTGGGGCGGCAGCGACGCCCACCGCTCGGTCGAGAAGGAAATCGAGACCATCAACGCCGTCGGCGAGCGCGTCGGCGATGACATGGCGCTGATGACCGACCCGGCCTGCGAACTCGAGACGTTTGCCAACGCGCTGGCAGTGGGGAAGGCCTGCGACGAGCAGGGCTTCTTCTGGTACGAGGACCCCTTCCGCGACGGCGGGGTCTCCCAGCACGCCCACCGGAAACTGCGCCAACTGATAGACACGCCGCTGCTCCAGACCGAACACATCAGAGGGCTGGAGATCCACACCGACTTCGTCGCCAGCGAAGCGACGGACTTCGTCCGAGCCGACCCGGAATACGACGCCGGCATCACCGGCGCCATGAAGGTCGCCCGAATGGCCGAGGGCTTCGGCCTCGACGTGGAGTACCACGCGCCGGGACCGGCCCACCGTCACTGCATGGCGGCGACGCGCAACAGCAACTTCTACGAGATGGCGCTGGTCCACCCCGAGGTCGAACTCCCTGCGCCGCCGGTCTACGATGACTACGCCGACGGTCTCAAGGCCGTGGACGCCGACGGGACCGTTCCCGTCCCCGACGGGCCTGGACTGGGAGTCTCCTACGATTGGGACTACATTGAAGAGCGGGCCACCGGAACTGGCTGGACGTGCGAGTAAGCCCGACAACGGGGGGTCGACTACCCCCCCCCCCACATTAGACCAAAAATTTAATACCCTTCTCGACTGAGTGGGTGGTATGCGAGAGCGTAGCAATAGGCGTGAGATTCTCACAGCGGTAGGTGCAATGGGGACGATCACACTGGCGGGCTGCCAGGTCGGCCAAGAAAGCGGCAACGGTGGCGGTGAAGACGGCGGCGGTGACGGTGAAGACGGCGGAGATGGCGGGTCCACTGACGGGGGGAGTGGGCCTGACGAGATCACGGTCGGCGCGACGAACTTCCTGACCGGTCGGTGGTCAACGCTGGCGCCTCCGATCAACCAGGCCAACGAGATCGTACTCCAGGAGATCAACGAGGCCGGTGGCCCGATGGGTGCCGAGTGGAAGATCAACCAGCAGGACAACGAGAGCGGCGATCCGCAGATCCAGCGAGAACTAATGCAACAGTGGTCGAGCGTTATGGAGGTCCCGTTCATCTCGGGCATCAACTCCACCGGTATGGAGGCCAACTGGGACTTCATAGAGGAGCTGACCACGCCAGTCATTTCCACGTTCGGGAGCACGTCGTTCAAAGACGACAAGGGTGGCGACCAGGGGACGCCGGACGATACCTCTGACGACGGTGCCTGGGTCTGGCGGACGACGCTCAGCGACAGCAACCTGACCATCGGCTGGGTGCTCCGGATGAAGGACCTCGGGATGGAGAACATCGCGGTGATGCACAATCCAGACCCGAACTCCGTGTCCGTGGCCGACGGGCTCGAATCGGCAGTGGAGGTAGTCGAAGGCATCAACGTGGCCACGCGGCACCAGTACCCCGTAGACAACGTGAACCTCCGTCAGGAGGTCAGTCAACTGTTCGACAACAACGACTTCGACGGCTGGTTCTTCTCCGGCGGCATCCCGCAGGCCGTTCAGGCCATCAACGCCTGGGTCGAAGGCGGGTTCTCGGACACGCCACTCGTGCTGGCAGAGGACATTCAGACGCAGGAACTCGCTAACCAGGCTGGCGACGTGGTCCCAGACGACGCGGTCGTGACGTCGGGGACGTCGGCCCCAGCCGGCCCGGCACAAGAGCACTACAACGAGCTCGGTCAGGAAATCCACGGGGACGACTTCAACCCGGCGCCGTTCGCCTACAGTCGATACGACTCGATGATCGTCGGCGCACTAGCGATGATCCGCGCAGAGTCGACCGACCCCGAGGAGGTCCACAAGAACATCGGTCCCATCGGCCGTGAGGGTGGGACGGAAGTGACGACGTACGCCGAAGGAAAGGAGGCGCTGGAGAACGGCGAGGAAATCAACTACCAGGGCAGCCTCACCACGTGTGACTTCAACGACTTCGGCGATGTCGCCGGTGCGGTGGCGATCATGGACCTCGCGGATGGCCAGTGGGAACAGGTCGAGACGATCACCGGCGAGCGCATCAGCGAATTCCTGGGTTGAGACGCCTCTCTATTACACTATATTCATGGTAAACATTATCGAACTACTTGCTCAAGGCCTTGCACTGGGGTCGTACATCGCAATCGCCGCGATCGGGTTCACGCTCATCTACGCGATCGCGGACATGATCAACTTCGCCTACGGCGAGTACATGACGCTGGGTGCGTTCATCGGGCTCTTCCTCAGCCAGTCCGGTCTCGGTGTTGTCGCGAGTTTGATCATCACTATCCCGATGACAGCCGTGCTCGGCTACGCGCTCGCTCGCGTGTTTTTCACGCCGCTTCAGGAGTCCGGGCCAATCCCGCTGTTGCTGACCTCAATCGGTCTCGGATTCATTTTACAGAACACGTTCGCGATCGTCTGGGGCAACGAGACGCGGGTCTTCCGCGGCCTCCAGGGCCGCTACGACGTACTCGGCGGCAGCATCTACTTCGACCAACTGTTCGTCATCGCGATGGCCGTGATGACACTCGCGGCCGTCCACCTACTACTCCACCGGACGGACATCGGGCTAGCGATGCGGGCGACGAGCGACGCCGAAAATCTCGCCAGCATCAGCGGAATCAACCCCTTCCGCATCCGCCGACACGTCTGGCTGATCGCGTCCGGACTCGCCGGCCTGGCCGGGTTGTTGCTTGGCATCCAGAGCACCATCAACCCCTACACCGGGTTCAGCGTAATCCTGATCGTCATCGCAGCCGCCATCCTCGGCGGTGCAGGGAGTGCGTACGGTGCGATGGTCGGCGCGTACGTCGTCGCATTCACCATCACGCTTGCGAGCGCCTTCCTCCCTGGTGACCTCGGATCGTTCGGTCGGGCGATGGCGTTCTTCGTCCTGATCGTCGCGTTGCTCTTCCGTCCAAGCGGCATCGCGAACGTAGAGGTGGAAGCATGAGCGACCGGGTCGCAGAGGAGAGCGGCGGACACGGTGTCGGCGGAATACGTGACCGCGCAGGCGTGTTCACCTCGGACGCCTCCAAATTCGGCGTCGCGGCGCTGATGATCCTGGTACCGCTCGTCCTGATCACGACCGGTACCTACGTCGGTTACCCCAGCATACTGATCCTCGTACTCGAGGTGGGCGTGCTCTACCTGCTGTACTCGCTCGTCATCCTCGGGCTCAACCTCCAGTACGGCTTCACCGGTCTCGTGAACTTCGGTCCAGTCCTGTTCTTCGCGCTCGGGATGTACGGGACCGCCATCCTCACGGCCGAGAATGCATACCGCGGCGCCTCCTACGGCATCACCTGGCCGATCGGGCTGCTCGGCGGTATTCTCCTCGCCGGCATCATTGGCGTGGTCATCAGCCTTTCGACAGTCCGTCTCCGTGAGGACTTCCTCGGTATCGTCACGCTGGCGGCCGCGGAGATATTCCACACCGCCACGCTCACACTGGGGTACCTCGGGAGCAGCTTCCCCATCTCCGGGTCACCGCGAATACTCCACGACGCCACGGTGACCACGAAGACCGCTCACCTGGCGTACTTCCTCATCTACGGCGCCATCCTACTGGTCGCCTACACCGTCGCCAACAGACTCGTAAAATCGCCGTACGGCCGAACGATGCGGGCCATCCGCGCCGACGACACACTCGTCGAATCCGTCGGGAAGAACCCGATGCGGTACAAGATCGTCGTGTTCACGTTCGGCGCGATTCTGGCCGGGTTGGCCGGCGGCATGTTCACCCTGTTTGGCGGGTCGGCCAACCCCACGTCGGCGGCTATCATCGTCACGATGATCGTGTGGGTCGGCATGCTGATCGGCGGCCCCGGCAATAACCTCGGCGTGCTCGGCGGGCTGGCGATCGTCATGGGCATCCAGCTCACCACCCGGTGGTTGAATGTCTACCTGCCTGTCTCCGGATCGGTGTTCGGGTCGCTTCGACTGATCGTTCTCGGTGCCCTACTTATCCTGATCATTCGCTACAAGCCCGAAGGACTCTGGGGCGACGCCGACAGACTCGGGAGGTACGAGTGATGGCGCTGCTTGAAACCGAAAACCTCACGAAGCGGTTCGGCGGTATCACTGCCGTTGATGGTGTCGACCTAGAGGTGGAGTCCGGCGAGGTTGTGGGCCTCATCGGGCCGAACGGCGCCGGCAAGACCACAATGTTCGATTGTCTCACGGGCTTCCAACAGCCCACCGAGGGCCGGGTCCGGTTCGACGGCCAGGACGTCACCGACGACTCCCCGGCGACCAGGGCCCGTCACGGCATGGTGCGCACCTTCCAGCTGACGAGAGAGTTGACGACGATGACGGTCAAGGAGAACATGCAGGTCGCCGTTCAAGACCACCCCGGCGACAACTTCTGGCGGGCCATCCGCCAGGGGCCAGAGGTCCAAGCATTCGAGGACGAGGTCGAGGCCACGGCCGACCGGCTATTAAAGGAAGCCAGCATCGAACACATGGCCGAGACGTACGCCGGGAATCTCTCGGGCGGCCAGCGGAAACTACTCTCGGTAGCGCGCGCCATGATGGTTGAGCCGGACTTGTTCCTGCTCGACGAGCCCTTCGCCGGCGTCAGCGGCGAGAACCGCAAGCGCATTATCGATTACGTCACCGGCCTGAACGAGCAGGGCAAGACGTTCGTCGTCATCGAGCACAGCCTCGGCGACCTGATGGAGTTGGTTGACCGCATGGTCGTGCTCAACGAGGGTCGCATCCTAGCCGACGCCACACCCAAGGAGGTCGTCGAGAACGATGCGGTGATCAGCGCCTATATGGGAGAACCTCTGGAGGAATCCACGAGATGACGATCTTCGAACCGCGACAGGCCGGTCTCTTCGAGCGCCTGCCGAGCGACGTGGATGTCGCGCTGCTTACCCCCGGCCCGTCGCTGCTGTACCTCACCGGGTACGACTTCAACCGGACGGCCTGGGGCCAGGACTCGCCGTTCCTGTACGTCCTTACTCGCGACCTGGACGGGGCCGTCGTCCTCCCCGAACTCGAGATGGAACGGGCCGAGCCGGCTCTCGACGCAGAGTTCTATCCCTACGGCGAGGACGGCGACGACCCTATCGACGCAGTGGAGCGCGTGACCACCGACTACGGGGTCGACGTGCCGCTGGCCGTTGAGTACCGGACGATGCGCCTCCAGGAGTATATACTCCTAGACAGCATCGCCGACCTGGCCGACACCGCCGATCTCGGCGCGGCTGTCGCCGACCTCCGGAGCCGAAAGGACGGGCAGGAACTCAAGCTGTTCCGGCGGGCCTGCGAGCTCACCGACGAGGTGCTTGGCGAGACGCTCCAAGACGTCAAGCCGGGGATGCAAGAACAGACCATCGACGGCATGCTCCGGACACGGGCGCTCCAGAGTGACGCCGACGCCTACGGCTCTGGCGTCGTCACCTCCGGACCGCGGACAGCGATCAACTACACCGAGACGACCGACCGTCGCATCGGTCAGGACGACGTCGTACTCATCGACACCGGCATCGTCTTCGCCGGTTACTACACCGACGTGACGCGAACGGTCGCCGTCGGTGACCCCGATGGCCCGTTCGAGGAGATGCACGCCGTCGTCCGCCGGGCGGCCAGGCAAGCACGTGAGGCTGCAAAACCCGGCATGACGGCTCACGAACTCGACGCGGTGGCCCGCGACGTTATCGAGGAGGCGGGCTACGGAGAGGAGTTCGTCCACGGACTGGGCCACGGTATCGGCCTGGACTCCCACGAGGCGCCGGTCCTTGAACGTGGCAACGACACCGTCCTCGAGGCCGGCAACGTCATCACCATTGAACCCGGCATCTACCGCCAAGGCGTCGGGGGTATTCGCATCGAAGACGATGTCGCCATCACCGAAAACGGCGCCGAAGTGCTCACCTCTCTCGGGAGGTCCTTTGATGGCGTATAATACAAAGCACCCGCCAGGATTGGTGGCGGATCGACGTTAGGTACTGCCACGGAACGGTTCAGATCGAGCGCCTCGCTGTCCGCCATCGCTCGCCCGACTCTTCTTCATTCGAGTCCACTTTCACCACATCCTGAAGTTTCGCCCCAGTCACAACGTCGTTGACACACTCGACGATTACTCACACGACTCTTTCATTATGTCGCCAGCTACGCTGAGAAACTCGCTGGATACCGTGAGCAAGAGGCAGGCCTTCGGAAAAGGAAGAGAACAATTAGCTCAAGGAGCAGCCAGAGTGTCCAGAATTACTACATGAAGCGGGCGAATTTTGTCCTGATTAATAGATCCCAAGCTCTTGATTCCGTGTGACGAATAGGTTTTTGTGTCGGCAATCCTTTTTAGCTCTATGATACGGCGATTATTCCATATGTATATAAAATATGTCATGTGTAAAACCCATGTCATATCGTGTAGGGGTTGTGATCTGATTCGTTCTCCGGATAAGATAAGTACAGAGTGTACCAGATGCGACTGTTCAGAGCTTTCCATATATCCGCTCTCACTGTGAAATCCTATCTATGGTAGTCGTTAGAACTTTTTACTCGGAGTTTGTAGGCCCTTGCAATGGAACATCTTGACGAGATCTCCGTTGCGGATCTTCAGGACGTACTCGACAACGTAGACGGAAAGAAGCCGACTCAGCGACTGTTAGCCGCGATCGCGTACAAAAATGGCGTTCCACAGATTGAACTTGCCGAGTGGTACGGAGTCGAACGGAAAACGATCTATAATTGGCTCACGCGACTCGACACTGACGAGTCGCTCGAGCAAGCCGTGACTGATACTCATCGATCTGGGAGGAAACCTAAACTCTCAGAAACAGAGCAAGAACAGTTCGAAACAACCGTCCACGAATCGCCTGCGGAAGTTGGGCTCGACGCGCCGGCGTGGACGCCGGCGCTCGTCCAGCAGTATCTCGACGAGACGTACGATGTCCAATACTCACTCCCGAGTTGTCGGCGGTTGCTGAAAGAAGCGGGATTGACCTACCAGAAACCACGGCGTTCAGCCGCCGAAGCTGACGAAGACGAGCAAGCGGCGTTCCACGACAAACTCAACAAAAGCGGCGGGAGCTGGACGCTACCGTAGTCTGTATCGATCAACCCAAGGTCCAGGTCGAACCGCGTGCCGCGCGGAAACCACGCGGCACGCGGCCAGCTGTCGAAGTCTCTGCCCAACACGACTGGACGTGTCTACGTCACCGCCGACTACGCAAAGCATTTCATTTTCGTAGTATACAAAGTATTCGAAGATGATTTGCTTGTCGTGCTCGATGGAGCGTCGTATTTCCAGCCGTCACGGGCCGCTGGGTCCGTGACGCCCTCGCCTTCGTCACGTTACCAGCGTATTCACCAGAGCTCAATCCAGTCGAAGAGTGCTGGAGACAGCTGCAATCAGCGCTGAGCAACCGATTCTTTGACTCATTTTCTGAGCAAACAACAGCGATCGATACCACTCTTGATCAACTCTCCATTCCAAAGATGAGTAACCATTTCTAACGTCTACTATAGATGGTAGGTGTGACGACGAGAAACACGGCGTCATCGAGGTCGTGTTTCTCACGAAGTTCTTGCAGAAACCGTTGGGTCAATGTCGTCGTGGTCGTTGTAAAGAGGCTAAATGCAGGAAAACGTCGGAGAGTTCGAGCGAACAGCAATCGGTAGCAGGCTGGACGTGCCGCTACTGGAGTCGTTGGAGGAGTAGGTACCCGAGTGCTCCGAGGACAAAGGCGATTCCGACGTTGGTCACCAGCCCTACGAGTCCGATTCCAATCGTAAGCGCCAGATGATCGGTCTTGAGTCCTGCTCGTCCGAGTTCAACGGCGATCAAGGCGAGGACCACGCCGAGCATCGACAGGGGGAACGCGGCAACGATCCCGACAGCGATCACGGCGGAAATCGCATAAATCACCCCCAGAATGAGGTTCGACCCGGCGTTGCGTGCACCGAACGCATACTTTCCGGCCACGCCTCCGCTCCCGTGGCACATCGGCATCGCCCCGAGCGGGATCGCAATCAGGTTCATGACACCCATACTGGATGCGAGTTCGTCAGCTGAGACATCTGCATCGTAGAAATCTGAAAGGAGCAGTGAGGTCGCGACGGCCGCGTTCCCAACCGTCATTGCAAGCTGTGCGACCGTCCCCTCTACAGCTGCGATCGAGAGTGCCTGTGTATCTGGAAGGTCGACTGCGACGGTCGGATATACCGGTGTTGGAAGGCCTGTCTGAGCAACGGTGATACCAACACCGACACAGAGGACAACGAGTGCGCTCGCTCGGTGATGCCCAGCGAGGATGACAATACCGGCGGTAGCAACCGCGATGAGTCCGTACGGAACACTGTTGAGACTGAGTTGAATGCCTGTCTCGAGGAGGATAAGCGCGACCGCGACTTGGACGCCGCGAATCACGGGCTGGCCGATGTACTGGGTAATCCTGCCGAGTGTTCCGGTCCATCCGACGACGAGAAGAATACCTCCGGCGAAAAGGCCTGCGACCGCGAGTTCGCCTGCGGTAAGTGACCCAGCGATCACCAGCGCAGCGAGGGCCTTCATCGGTTCGACGGACATCGGCAACCCGTAGTAGAGTCCCCACACGACCTGGAATACCGCGAATCCGAGAAGGAGCTGGGTGAGCGAGAGGTCGGTCAGCGCACCGATAGCGACGACGATGGGGAAGACTGTAACCGAATCTCCTAACGCGCCAGTAAACTCACCGACTGAAAAATCGATGGCGGGTGTCTGTTCGTAATCGCTCGGATGAGCCACTATCTGGGGATGTGGGCTCTGAACTTATGAATTCATTCAGTAACGAGATTCGGTGACCAGTTATCTCTTCACAACTAGAAATGGTTACTTACTCAGTTTGCCCCCGCCGACGCTAAATCACTATTGCTCTTCTTCGCTGAGACCGTCGAAGAATCGGGAAACCCGGCGTTTGAGCTCATTTAACTGCGCTATGGTATCAGACGTATCGAGGTCCCAGACTTCACTCTCTCCCGACCATCCGTCTGGCTGGAACTGCTCGACCGAACAGCCCATCGTCACGACGTGCGTCGCGTCTTCGATGTCTGTTGGGGTAATCTCACGGGGCTTGCGATCACTGATGTCGATTCCTTCCTCCTGGAGGGCTTCAATAACGTCATCGTGGACGGAGTCGGCGGGATCCACGCCGCCGGTGACAATCTCGATATCGAGCCCTCGGTTGTCTCGCTCGCGTTCCGCAAGTACTGTCGCCATCTGACTCCGCCCAGCGTTTCCGACACAGACGAACGCGATTTTTGTCATCAGGTCTACTACGTCCTAAACGCATATGAACTCGGTTCCAGTGTTCACCTCCGCAACGCGAAACTCACTGGTCTTCCTCCCACTGTCGCTCGCGCTCCCGTCGGGCAACGCGCTCGCACCGGCGGTTGTCTTCATCCAGATACTCGTTGAACTGATTAGAACGGTTGTTCCTGCATGAGTCAACCCGGTCTGGTTGATCTTGAAGTCACCTGGTCAGATCCTCGATTTTGACGTTGGACGGAGTAATTGAGTCACTCTCAAGGCGTCAATTCAGAACGCAGATTTGGGTCAGCGGAGTTCGTGTGTTTCCTCAGCGAAGCCGACCGCAATCAGGTACTCGAGGAACTCGTCGAACAGCTCGGCGTCGCTGGGCGTGTCGGTCGCAAGGTGACGCGCCCATTCGATGGCCCACCGGAAGACGGGATCCGTTCCGCCTTTGCCATGGACGTACCACCAGCGAGCCCACGGGTGATCGACTCGATTTTGTCGGGAACGTCGGTGGGATCGACGTCGCCTGATTGCGTGTTCGCGATATCGACTGGAATGTCGTCGATTGAGACGTTGTCGGCACTTTGTTGTTGACTTACATGAAGTCACCTCGGGCTGAGAACTCTCGATAGAGCCCTCACCCTCTCTGGAGGGCAAAGAAACACTCACGACGGCTGGTTCTCCGGAGTTTCAGCGGCCGATAGTGCCCTGGCGCGTGACCGGAGCGTCGGGGTTGATGTTGAACGCGACGATGGTGGAGTCCTCGGTTGCGGTGACAGTTACGTCGCTGTCGTCGGGCACGAGTGCGCTCTCAGTGTACCCCACTGGCTCATTTCCGACGTCGACTGCTCCGTCGAAGACATAAAGGTAGGTGTACCATCCCGGCCGCGATGGGAGCGTGGTCGTTGCGCCGGCGTCGAGTTGGCAGTCGTAGAAGTCGACATCGTTGCGGACGTACAACGGGGCGTCAGTCTCCTCGGGGCCGAACAGGGGGCGCCACTCGCCGGCGACCGGGTCGGGGATCGGCTCGTGCTGGATGCCGGGCTCGAGGTCGAGGCTGTGCGGGCGGACGAAGATCTGGAGCATTCGCAGCGGCGGGTCGTCGGCGAGTGTCTCCTCGGCGTGCCAGAAGCCACTGCCGGCGTTCATCACCATCAGGTAGTCGGGATCGGTGACGAGTTCGTTGCCCTGACGGTCGTCGTGGCGCATCACGCCGTTGGGAACCCAGGAAATGCTCTCCTCGTTGCGGTGCTGGTGCATCCGGATCAGCGTGCCCGGGTCCATGAACGACTCGACGACGGTCGCGAGCGGACCGTAGCCGTGGTCGTGGTGGTCCGGTACAGCGCGACCAGGGAAGTTGAAGTGAATTCGGAACTTCCCCTGATTTTGCGAGATATCCGTCCGTGGGGCGGTATAGATTCGTGGCTGGGTCTGTGCCGACGCAGAATCGTCCATTAGCTGCTAGTAGTTCCTCGGGCGCTATATGGGTTCTGCGCGGTGATCCCCTCACCTATCGGAGTGGAGCTCTTGTACGGCATCTAGTAACCACTCGCGCCGGCTCTAGGGGTACCCGCCGAAACTCTTTCCGTATCAATCGTCATCGCCGGGAAGAGCGGGCTTACGGCGATTTCGCCGGAGGGGATCCGGATGATGCGCTGCTCGTCCCATTACGCCGGAAGACGAGCAACGCGGCTAGCACCGCCGCAATAATTCCGACGGGGAGACCCCCGAATATCATCGCTGTTGCGAGGCCAACCGCCTGCGTCCAGAGAACCACCGCCGCGAGTCCACCACCAACGACGAACCCGACGATTCCCGCTGCCGTCGGCCGGAGGCGACCCACCGTCCGTGCAGTGGCTCGGCCAGTGTCAGCGACTTCTTCCCGGTACGTGACGCCCTGATACGTGAGCACGGCCAGCACGATTCCGGACACGAGGCCGGCAGGGAGCCCTAGCATCACGGAGGGCCAGACGTAGGGGTCGAGGGCCTCGCTCACGCCGACCCCGACCACGAGAAGACCGAGAAGGCCGACGAACACACTCACAGCGACCTTGAGGATACTGTTCATGGTTCTTATACGGCAGCTGAGAATATATCCCTCTCCGTTGGTTCCCAATCGCAGAGAGGGACGGCTGCTGGACGAGAGGCGAGAACCCGATCTCGTCGAGTAAATTCGCGAACGGACGACTGCAGGGGCGCCGACGTTGCCACCGACGCTCGAAAGTCCTCGGCGACCTCGAGCAGTCCAGCTGATGGAGAGAAGAAGACGGGATCATCAAACCGCTAATTCACTTCGACTAGGGTTCAAAACCGGCCCAAGAATATAATGAGGGAGGCCGATGACGGTCGAGTATGTACCAAACGATTCTGCTGCCGACCGATGGAAGCGACGCCGCAAACAGTGCCGTTGGACAGGCCTACGAGGTAGCCGAGCGCTTCGATGCGACCGTTCACGTGCTCTACGTCATCGACGTGGAGCAAAACTACTCGTTCGAAGCGTCCGAGGAGGAACTGTCCGAAACGTTTAGAGAAGAGGGCGAGACTGTAACGGAGGAAGCGGCCCGCCGGGCGCCGGAGAGCGTCGACGTCGTCACGGCCATCGAGGAAGGGTCACCGCACCAGTGCATTCTCGAGTACGCCGACGAACACGGTGCGGACCTGATCGCGATGGGGACACACGATCGACGCGGTCTCGATCGGTTCTTGATCGGTAGCGTTACGGAGCGCGTCCTGCGTGGGGCAGACGCGTCGGTGCTGGTGACGCGAACGGCGGCGGAGGCCGGCGTCGAAACCGCCGAACGCGCGATCGAAATCGCTCGAGACGTGCTCGCCAGTGAAGGTCACGAGGACGTGACCGTGCTCGAGGAACCGTACGAACAGGGCGGGTACTGGATCGTTCGGACGGAGGCGGATCACGAGCAGTTCAACGTTCACATCGAGCGCTCGAGCGGGGATGCCCGGGTTGCTCGGATCGAGAGGCGGTGACGGTGACTGGTGACCGGTGACTGGTAACTGACACGCGCCACCTCGAACTCGATTCATCGTTGGGCCACGTTATTCCCTCCGTATCTGAAGGCTGGCCGACTGTGGTAGAAACCCGACCACCTGCACTGAACTACGTTGGCGATTTGATGCAGACGACGTCGTCGACGAGCTTTCGGAATCGCTCGGCTGCCGCCGTCGGCTCATCCACGACAAACCGGCGTCTGAGACTGTATGGCTCGTCACTATGTTTAGATGTGACTGACCAGAGCGTACCACCGTCTAAAACATCGCAACTGAACTGGCGACGGGGAGGAAGGTACCCGTCACCAATCCAAGGTCAGGGTCTAAAGGAAAAACAGCGCGAGTTCCCCACCCCACCGTGGGCGGGGGTGAAGCGCGTCACTCCGGCGCGTGTTCCGTCTCCTCGATATACCGTTCAACCACTTCCTCCGATACCGCTCCTGTCGACCCCACGTAGTACCCGACCTTCCAGAACCCACCACCCCAGAAATACGCCTCTCGAATTTCGGGATACCGCTCCAGCAAGTGCTTGCCAGAGTACGACTTGAATTGCCGAGCGATGTCCGCCGGACTGTGCTTCGGGTCAGTTTGCACGAACAGGTGTACGTGGTCGTCTGCAATCTCCAACGCCAGAATCTCGTGCCCGAAGTGGCCAGCAGTCTCACCAAACAACTCTCTCACGTCGCTCTCCACTACATCGAGAACTGAGTGGCGATACTTCGGACACCACACGAAGTGATACTTGCAGGAAATAACCGAATGTGCATGACTTCGGTACTCTTCCATCCCTAATCCCTACATTTATGACTAATCGGGACAACCGTCAAAGTATGGGTGAAGAAGCCACGAAGACGATTCAGACGCGCCTTCACATGGCGTCTGGTGAGCGGTCGTGGCTTCACGACGCCCGCCTAGCGTCACGCGAGATATTCAACCAAACCATCCGCCTCAAACAACAAGGGTACAATCGCACCGAAATACAACGAGAGGTTGACCGCGACGACTTCTTGCGGAACAACAAGTGCGCGGTCGTCGGCAAAGCCCTCCAAACATGGGACTCCTATCAATCGCTCAAAGAGTGGTGGGAGAATCAAGATGACCCTGATGGTGGCAAGCCGACGCCGCCGAGTACGGACAAATCTGGTGCGTACCCGCTCGTCATGGCGCACACGGAAGGCTACCGCCTCACCGTGGACGACGACACGAACCGCGTCCAGTTTCGCATCAGCCCGAAACCCTACAAGAAAGTGAAGGGGCATCTGCGCGGTGAACCGGGCGCGATGGACGAACTTCGTGAGGCCATCACGTCGAAGGAGGTGGATGTGGGGCAGGCCGAACTCCTGTACCGAGATGGCGTGTACTACCTACACGTCACGGTCAAACGCGAGTTAGACGTGCCCGAATCCGACACCGCTGATACTGTGGTTGGCGTAGACATCAACGAGCGTAACGTCGCTCTCACCGCCCTCGACCGCCAGACGATGCAGACGAAGGGCACACTCGTCCTCGACTACGGACGGGTGAAGCAGGAACGTCAACGCTACCACACTATCACCACTCGCTGTCAGGAACACGGCAAGACCAGTATCCATCAGAAACTCGGTGACAAAGAAGAGCGATTCACCGAATGGACACTCCATCGTCTCTCCCGTGCTGTCGTGGAGTTCGCAGAACAGTTCTCGAACCCGGTTATCGTGTTCGAGGATATGAGCGGTATCCGCGACAAAATGCAGTACGGGACGTATTTGAACCGTCGGTTGCACAAACTACCGTTCCACAAGTTCGAGAAATTTGTCTCGTACAAGGCGACGTGGCGAGAGATTCCGACGGATACGGTGGACGCGTACTACAACTCACAGACGTGTTCGTGCTGTGGCGAACGTGGGTATCGGCAGGGATGCCGGTTCCGCTGTACGAACGACGAGTGTGACGTGGTGCAAGACCACGCTGATCGGAATGCGTCGGTGAACATCGCGTGGCGCGAGACGACGAAATTCGACGGTAACGGTACGAATTACCGGACTCACAAAACCCAACCGCAGGTGCGGTTGGTGCGTCTGTCCGGGTCGGGGCACGTAAGCCGCCCAACCTCATCCCGTTCCCTTGCGGAACAGGGAGTGCTAGCGCACGGCTGAGGAAATTAGAAAAGCCTCGGGCCACCGCGCCCGAGGTTGTTTACTAGGTGGGTACTGATCGGATCGATACTGTCGCGCACGGTAGATAGCGCGACAGGTTGTCGTGGTGGTGCGAGTATTATCAATTTCGTCGCGATTCCCACTCACTTGTAATCGTCCCACGCGCTCAAAGCGCAACGTTCGGTGAGCCCGTCTAGTGGGGCTCAGTTGACGTAGAGATGAGAGGCCACGCAATAGAGACTGGAAGCGCAATCAGCCCAAACTGGTGGACTGCGACGATTGACTCGGTCCGCAGACGGGGGACGAGCAAGTGGTTCCAGCAGGGCCAACGTATACGGCACCACTGATCGTACGGCCGCGCATGGAGGCGATGGTTATCACCGACTTCGGCGGTACCGAGGTGTTCGAACGACGTGAGGTCGATCAGCCAACTCCGGGGCCGACCGAGGTCCTGGTTCGTGTCCGCGCTTCGTCGGTCAATCCCGTCGATTGTAAAGTTCGGCAGGCGGGTTCGTGGGCCGGGATCTCTCCGCCGACCATAATCGGATACGACGTCTCTGGCGTGGTCGAAGCGATCGGAGACGAGGTCACCGACTTCGAGGCGGGCGACGAGGTGTTCTACACCCCCGAAATCTTCGGCGAACAGGGTAGTTACGCCGAATATCACGTCGCCGACGAGTCGATCGTCGCCCGTAAGCCCGGGTCGTTATCCCACGAAGAGGCGGCGGCGCTCCCGCTCGCGGGCGGGACCGCGTGGGAGGCAATCGTCGAACGTGGTGACGTGACCGCTGGCGAGACGGTGCTGATCCACGGCGCTGGCGGCGTCGGTTCCCACGCCGTTCAGATTGCCGACGCCGCCGGCGCACGGGTAGCCGCCAGGACGAGTCCCGCGACCGTCGAACAGACCGAAGACCTCGGCGCGACGCTCGCCATCGACTACGAGTCGGAGGCGTTCGTCGACGAGATCGAGTCGTCGTTCGACGAACCAGTCGACCTGGTTTTCGACACCGTCGGTGGCGAGACGCTGGTTGAGAGTACCGACATCACGAAGCCCTACGGACGGCTGGTCACGATCCTCGAGCCGGAAGGCGAGTGGGGCACCGCCTACCAGAAGAACCTGACCGTGGAGATGCTGTTCCTCGAGCGCGATCGACGCCCCCTCGACGGACTGCGTCGGCTCGTCGAACAGGGGCGTCTCGAGCCCGTGATCGATTCGGTCCTGCCGCTGTCGGACGTGGCGAAGGCCCACGAGATGGTCGAGGAGGGCGGCCTCACCGGCAAGATAGTGCTTTCCGTCGACGGCGAATAACGTCGGGAATCGGTCCGTTTCGCGGTCCGGTTTCGGGAAGGACCGCCAATAGGTGAGTGAAAACTTCCGTGGTAATCGACCGGCCGTCTGGCTATATTAATAAACTTGTCACCACATACACCATAATTATAGTATTCTGTAGACCTGTAGTAGAGAAGCCATTACAGGTCGCCATTGTAAATAGCTCCCAAGGTAGAATACGGATGATATTGGGTAAATATTGCAATATTAGCAGAACAAAAGTTGCTCTCGATGTCGAAGGGCAGGGACGACGAGCTACCGACCCAATGCCGTCGACGTACCTAAATAATCAAGAAGAACGAATCGTCTCACCACCGGTTTCTCGTCGCTGATTGGAACTATCTGACTGTTTTCTCTCTCGAGTAGAACAATCGTTCAATTCGATTACGTCGGACGAGATCCCTCGAAAAGAGGCTGCATACGCTCAAAATCCGTCAACCGCTATTCAGCCTCACGAGTTGCGATCGGTGGATGTTAGAATAGTTTGGCAATATCACACAATACAACTACGCCTAAGGATCGTGCCAGTCACTAAGGATATAAATTCATTACATTCTTTATTATCAGCATATGGATAATAAAGACATAACTTTTATTATACAATGGTTTCTGAAGAGTCTCCGCCGGCACAGCTTCACTCGGAGTGTGGCAACGGACCGGGGCGAACGGACGCGATGTCGACGCGTTCGATTACGGAGGAGCGGTTGTAATCGGACCCATTACAGACATAAGCGCGTAATTCATGGGTCGGGAAACGCGATCCCTTCGACAGTGATGATTTCGGCTTCGACGTCCTCGAAGACGGCGCCCCAGCCACCGATCGTGTACTGTCGGCTCCCGGAATCGACGACGAGCGTCGCGTAGCCGGAGAGTTCGGTGACGGTCGGATTACGACGCGGGACGGTTCCGCCATCGACGGTGATAGAGGAGAGTTCACCCCTGACTTCGGTGTACTCGCCGGTTTCCGGCTGCTGGCCGAGCACCCGCACGTCGATCGCCGCACCGTCGTGCCACAACGGCGCGACGTCGAGAATGAACCCCTCGATACTCGCATACGTCGGGAGCCGATTCGGATCGACGTACAGCCGGTTGCTCGGCAGCCAGATGAGCGTCAAGTAGAACCAGTGGAGCACCAGCGTGAGGATGTCATCGTTGATGACGATTCCGTAGGGTTCGCCGTGGTGGATGGCCGGCGCGAAGAACGCCCGCCGTCGGTCGACGATGGCGATGAACGGCCCAGGAAGGGCCCGCCAGCGAACCTGCAACACGCCCGCGTCCCGCGGGTCGATCGACGGCTCCTCCCCGCAGAGCGTGACCCAGGTGTTGACGCCGCGATCGTCCGCGTCCCGCAATGCTGGCTGGAGCTGTTCGAGTTGCACTGGCGTGGCGGCCACTTCTACCGACACGGTCGCGTCCTCGATCGCTTCTCGAGCGTTGTTTACGAGACTCTCGCGACGCTTGAGAACGTTCACCCGAAAGTCCTGTGCGTCGGGGCGTTCCCACCGATCCTCGACCTCGTCTGCGGCGTCGGCCAGCATCTGGCTCTTCTCGCGAAGCTGGTCGATGATCTCGACGGGTTCGCGGGCTCGAGCGTGGAGCTTGTCCCGCTCGATCGTCTCTACGAAGCCGTGGTCCTCCAGGCTGCGGATCGTCTCGTAGATCTGCGGTGCCGGAACGGACGATCGCTCGGCGATGCCGACGACGGACGACGACCCCACCTCGAGGAGTGTCAGGTAGGCGTCGACCTCGTACTCGGTGAGCCCACCTTCCTCGAGCGCCCGTCGCAGCGTGTCGGTATCCATAGGGTATCTCCCACGGCAGTTTCGGTAAAATCTTCCTATTTCGGGCAGAGCGACCACTCAGTGACGTACCACTAACAATCGAGACATGTCCAATATCGATTATTCTCCTCGATAACCGGCAGAAGGGACCTTCCCGAGCGGACACCAAAAAATAGTAACCGAACTACAAAAAAGACGGGTGACAGGAATCGAACTGTCGAACGGCAGGCCCGCCTGAGTTCGCTGCGTCACCACATCACCTCAAAACGTATCGCGGCGAAACGCCGGGAGCGTAGCGCCGCCGATCAGTACGCTGAGTCGACGTCGACGGTCGTGGACTGGTCGCCACAGAAGAGGGTGAAGGTTCCGGGTTCGACTGTCTTCCGTCCGTCGGAATCGATGACCGCGAGTGCGTCGTTTGGAATCGTCACGTCGACGGTCGCTGATTCGTCGACGTCGAGGTCGATCTTCTCGAAGGCGACGTGTTCTCGGACGGGTCGGACACGGGAGGAGACCTCGTCGCGCAGGAACACGTCGAGCGCCCGGGAACCGTCCCGATGGCCGACGTTCTCGACGGTGACCGAGACGGAGACCGATTCGCCCGGACCGATCGACGAATCAGCCGCCTCGAGGTCGCGAATCTCGAAGTCGGTGTAGCTCAGTCCGTGGCCGAACGGGAAAAGCGGGTCGTACGAATCGGGATGTTCGTCGTCGCCGATCGGTGTCGGATGGGCGAGCTGGTCGAAATGCGACGGGAGGTGGCCCGTCGACCTCGGAACTGAGATAGGAAGTCGTCCCGACGGATTGTGCTCGCCGAACAACGTTTCCGCGATCGCCGTTCCCCCTTCGCTACCGGGGTAGTAGGACATGAGAATCGCCGGAACCTCCGCAGCCGCCCACTCGACCGCGAGCGGCCGGCCGGTGATCAGGACGAGCACTGTCGGCGTTCCCGTGCCGTGGATTCGCTCGAGGAGGTCGTGCTGGGCGTCCGGGAGTTCGAGTTGCGTTCGGGTCGGGAACGCACCGGTTTCGCCGGCGACCTGCTGGGGACCGAACTCGTGGTAGTACCAGTTTTCTCCGAGGGCAACGACGGCGACGTCCGCGTCAGCCGCAGCGTCGACGGCGGCGTCGACATCGTCTGGCTCGTCGATGCCCGCGCCGCGCTCGTACCGGACGGTCGTCCGTTCGTCGGCCGCGGCTTCGACGCCCTCGAGCAGGGTCGTCCCTGCGTCGGTCACCGGCTGCTGGACGCTCCAGCCGCCCAACTGGTTGCGTAGCGAATCGGCGTTCGGGCCGGTGACGAGCACCTCGTCGAGCTCGGAATCGAGCGGGAGGACGCCGTCATTTTTGAGCAGGGTCTGGGACTCACGGGCGGCCTCGAGCGCCGCGGCGCGGTGCTCGGGTGCACCGACGGTCTCCGTCGCGGCCCCGGGATCGACGTAGGGGTCGTCGAACAGACCGAGGTCGACCTTGAGTCGGAGAATGCGGCGAACGGCGTCGTCGAGGCGGGACTGTGGGAGTTCGCCGCTCTCGACGAGGTCGCGGACGTGCGCCGCGTACTCGGCACGTCCGATCGAGATGCTGTCGAGGCCGGCGGTAATCGCTCGCCGCGCGGAGTCGCGTCGGTCGCGCGTGACGCGGTGATCCTCGTGTAAGTGATCGACGCCGCCCCAGTCGGAGACGACGGCGCCGTCGAACCCGAGGCGTTCTCGCAGGAGCTCGGTCAATATGTGGGCAGAACCGTGGGCAGGATCACCGTTGACGGCGTTGTAACACGGCATCACCAGCGAGACCCCGGCGTCGATCGCGGCTTCGAACGGCGGGAGAAACGTACGGTGTAGCGTCGCTGGATCGCACTCGACGGCGCCCGTATCCTCGCCACCGGTCGGATCGCCGTACGCCGGGAAGTGCTTGATCGTCGCGGCTACGCGGTGGTCGCCTTCTGACTCGAGGCCGCGGACGGTTGCGGCGGCGAACGCGCCACAGAGCAGCGGACTCTCTCCGAACGTCTCGAAGGTTCGTCCCCACCTGGGATCCCGGGCGACGTCGCCCGTCGGAGCGTAGTTGACGTTCGCGCCAGTTGCGCGCATCTCGGTCGCGGTAATCCGCCCCGCGGTTCGTGCGAGCGGTGTCCGGCGGGTCGCGGCCAGGCCGAGCCCGTGGGGAAAGACCGCCGCGTGATCGACGTAGCCGTGACCGTGGACCGCGTCGACGGGAATGAAGAGCGGAATTCCGTGGTCGGTCTCTTCGACGGCGGCACGTTGCATCTCGTTTGCCACCTCGGCGACGCGTTCGGGGTCGTGAAACCACGAGACGCCGATACCGAAGGCTGCGACGGTACCGAGGTGGTGATCTCGGATCATCGTTTTGGCATCGTCGATCGTCACGTCCTCACCCATCGATCCGACCCACGTCCCGACGAGCTGGCCGGCTTTCTCCTCCAGGGAGAGTTCGTCCAGAATTGCGTCCGGATCGGGGACTCTAGTCCCCGAGCTATCGACTCGTTTTTGAGCCATACGCCATGCAGAACCACGGAGGAAATAAAGACTGCGGTCGTCCCCGCTTCGAGGGTGCGCAGGCGTATGAAGCACTACTGCAGCCGTTCCAGAATTCGATTTAGCAGCAGTCCTCGTGCCGAGGCCGTCGTGAGTAGGGCGAACGGACGAGGTGACGAGTGAGCGTTACCACCCTTCCCGTCATCATAGTAGTAACATTTATTACGACAGACTATGAGCAGGGTAGTGTATGTCACGCAGAGGTGACTCCAGCATCTCACGGCGCGAACTCGTGGGTGTCATGGGAGCAAGTGCGACGGCAGCGGCGCTCGCAGGGTGTGTCGGACTCGGAGACAACCCCGGCGAACAGGACGCAAGTGGCGTTCCGACCGACGCGGAGCTGTCCGACAGCCTCCAGATATGGAGTCTGGGGACGCAACCCGACGGTCTCGAGGTGGTCGCCGAACAGTACGTAGAAGAGACCGGCGACGACGTCGACATCCAGGTCGAGGAACTCGGCTACGGCGAACTCCACGATTCTCAGCAGGCGGCAGTCGCGGCCGGCGACGGCGGTCCCGACGTCGGCGCCTACGAAGGTCGGTGGACGAACCAGCTCATCGGTACGGGCGGGCTGGTCGATCTCGAGGGCGAGCTCGACGAAGAAACCGTAGACGGCATGGTCGACTGGACGTGGAACATGCTCTCGGACGACACCGGCGACGGTCGGTACGGCGTTCCGATCGACATCGCGCCCGTCGTTACATTCTACAATCGGGAACTCTACGACCAGATCGGTATCTCGCCGGAGGACATCGAGACGTACGACGACGTCATCGAGTACGCAGCCGAACTGCCCGACGACGTGTCCTGGATGGGGATGGGAAGTGGCGTCCTCGAGTGGCGCTGGGAGATGCTGTTGCGCCAGCAAGGCGGCGAGGTTTACGACGAGGAGGGAAACCTCATGATCAACACCGAGGAGACCCGCCGAGCAGCCGAACTCATCAAGGAACTGTACGAGACGGACACGGCGATCGACGAGGAGGAGTTCACCGAACCGTGGGTTACGGGTCTCTCCGGAAACCAGATCGCAACGGTCACCAGTGGCGCGTGGATGGCCGGCGCACTCATCGGTACGGTTCCCGACATGGAGGGGCAGTGGGGAATCCACCTCCCGCCTGCCGTCACCGAGGGCGGCGGCCGTGCGACGAACCACGGCGGCTCGAACATGGTCATTCCCAACCACAAGGAACCGGAGACCGTCGCCCGCGCGTGGGACTTCCTCGATTTCGCGCTGACGAACGAAGAGCAGGTGATGACAATCGCCCAGGAAGCAGGCATCTTCCCGCCGCTCGAGTCCACCTACGACGACGACTGGTGGGAACAGGAACAGGAGTTCTTCGGCGGGGATACGTACGAACCGATCGTCGACGTCGCCGCCGACATCCCGACGATGCGGCTGACCGCAGATCACCGCGAGGTGTACGATCGGATGGGCGATTTCCTCGCGGATTACGTCGTCGACAACTACGACTCGGCCGAAGCGATGGCCGAAGACGCCGAACAAACGCTGGCCAACGACCTCGGTCGGGAGATTGCCTGATACATGTCGCTACGGGACAAACGGCGGGTGCAGTCGGTAAAAACGAGCCTTCGTACGACGCGCAACGGCGTCCGCGACTCGCTCCCGAGCTTTCCGGGCGTTCCGTACCTGTACATCCTCCCGTTTTACGTGCTCTTCGCGCTGTTCATGGCGTTTCCGGTCGCGTACACGTTCTACCTGTCGTTCTTCCGGTATAACGGGCGCGGATCGGGATACATCCTCGAGATTGACCTGCTCGTTGTCGAGACGGGCGTGCCCCGGCTGTCGAACCTCGAGTTCGTTGGACTGGCCAACTACCAGCGGCTGTTCGGCGACGCGCTGTTCCTTCAATCGGTGGAGAACACGATCGTCGTCATGCTGTTGCAGATGCCGTTGATGGTGCTGGTATCGCTGCTCGTTGCGTTGATGCTGAACGCGAAATTCATGCAGTACTCGGGGTACTTCCGAACGGCGATTGCGCTGCCGGTCACCGCGAACTACGTCGCGTACTCGGCGATCTTCCTCGTGATGTTCGCCGAAAACTTCGGGTTCATCAACTACATGCTCGGCGCTGCGGGGTTGCCGACCGTTCCGTGGCGCTCCGACGGGTTCTGGGCGAAAGTTTCGCTGGCGGTCGCGCTGGACTGGCGATGGATGGGCTACAACATGCTTATCCTCTTTGCCGGTCTGCAGGGGATCGACCGACGGCTCTACGAGGCTGCGGAAATCGACGGCGCGAACCGATGGGAAAAATTTCGGTTCGTCACGCTTCCCCAACTCAGGCCGATCATGTTGTTCGTGATTATTCTCTCGACCATCGGTTCGCTGCAGCTGTTCGCGGAACCGATGGTCATTACCGACGGTGGCCCAGCCAATCAGTCGATAACGGTCGTGATGTACATGTACCAGGAGGCGTTCAGCCGGTTCAATCTGGGGTACGCGAGTGCGATTACCTACGCGCTCGTCGTATTCGTCACCATACTGGCGTACATTCAGTTGAAGATCGGAGGTGAGTAACTGTGTCGACAACTCGATCGAAGGATCCGCTTCCCGTCCGATTCGCCGTCTACATCGGACTGCTCGTCATCGTCGCGATCACGTTCGTTCCGCTCTACTGGATGATCGTCGCCGCGTCGCTTCCCCAGGAGGAGTTCTTCACCCTCCCGCCGCGGCTCCTCCCGGGAACGCACTTCGTCGAGAACGTGCAGGCTCTCGAAGCGCGGTTCCCCTACCTGCGCAGCGTCTGGAACAGCGTCTTCGTCGCGACAGTTTACACGATCATCTCGCTGTTTCTGTGTGCGCTCGCGGGCTTCGCGTTCGCGAAGTACGAGTTTGCGTACCGGGAGCCGCTGTTTTATTTCATCCTGGCGACGCTCGTGTTGCCGGTTCAGATCATGGTCATTCCGATGTACCTGCTCATGGCTCAACTTGGGTTACTCGACACCCACCTCGCGTTGATACTGCCGTTCCTCGCGAATCCCGTCGGGATCTTCCTCATGCGCCAGAGCATGCTCTCGATCCCCGACTCGTGGCTCGACGCTGCGCGAATCGACGGCGCTTCGGAGTTCCAGATCTTCTATCGCATCGCACTGCCGGCGATGAAGCCGATGTTAGCCGCCCTCGCGGTTATTCTCTTTATCTCCCAGTGGAACATGTTCCTCTACCCGCTGGTGATCTTAGAGAGCGAGGAACTGTTCACGATTCCGCTGGCGATCGAACGGTTGACTGGTCACCATCGGATCTACTTCGACCAGATCATGGCCGCGGCGACGATCGCGATCATCCCGATGATCGTCCTGTTCCTGTGGCTACAGGATCACTTCGTCCGCGGGTTCACGAACTCGATGTAATCGGTTCGTGCCTACCTCACCGTTCTCGCTTCACCCGTTGCCCCTACCCGGCACATTAATACTGATGGAGTGATAGCATACACGCGAATGACGTCGATCGAATTAGCGAGCGTTGACAAAATTTACGACCCCGACGGACAGGCCGTCCAGGCGGTCGACGATCTGAACATCTCGATCCGAGACGGCGAGTTCCTCGTCTTCGTCGGCCCCAGTGGCTGTGGCAAGACGACGACGCTGCGAATGATCGCCGGCCTCGAGTCGGTTACGTCGGGATCGATCGTCTTCGGCGACGAGGACGTTACCGACATGCGTCCGCGCGAGCGGGGCGTGGCGATGGTGTTTCAGGACTACGCGCTGTATCCGCACATGACCGTCCGGAAGAACATCGGGTTCGGACTGCGGCTGTCCTCGGACCACTCGGAGCTAGAGATCGAACAGCACGTCGAGGAGACGGCCGAGATGCTCGGCATCGAGGATCTCCTCGAGGATCAACCTGGTGAGCTCTCGGGCGGCCAGCAACAGCGCGTGGCCCTCGGGCGAGCGATCGTCCGCGATCCGACCGTCTTCCTGCTCGACGAACCGCTGTCGAACCTCGATGCGAAGCTTCGCGACGTCATGCGCAAGGAAATCCTGCGACTCCAGCGAGAACTCCAGGTGACGGCGGTCTACGTCACGCACGACCAGACCGAGGCGATGGCGATGGGCGACCGAGTCGCAGTGATGAACGAGGGCAAACTCCAGCAGGTCGGACCGCCGGAGGAAGTCTACCTGAACCCGGCGAACGAGTTCGTCGCAGGATTCCTGGGCAGCCCGAGCATGAACTTCGTGACGGCGACGGTCGAAGCGGCCGACGGGAGGGTGCAGTTCGACGGTCCGGGGACGTTCACCTATACGGTTTCGAACGATTCGCTCGCCTCGAGTATCGACGAGTACGATCGGCTGACCGTCGGCGTCCGGCCGGAAGACCTCTCGATCGTCGACAATGGTGGCTTCTCCGCCGAGGTCACTGTCGTCGAGGCGATGGGTGACGAAAACGTCGTCTACCTCGAGGTCGGCGACGTGGAGCTAACCGCACGTATCGACTCACACATCCGATTCTCGCGAGGCGATCAGGTCAGACTCGACTTCTCCGACGACGACCTGTACCTGTTCGATCCCGACACCGGCGAAGCGCTCGAGACGAAGACGGCGCGGACGGTCGACTACGCCGATATGCAGAAGGCGGACGCGACCAACCTCGGATGAGTGACACCAGCCAGATGTGGGCGGGAGCACAGAGGTACCACGAACTGAACGACACACCGCAGTGATCACCCGATCGGTCAAACGGATGGTCAATCGGCGTAGACCACTCCTCGAGAGACTAGAGACCGGTATTACGAGCGCCGGAAACTCCGTAGAAATTGACTCGATAACCAACGCGAACGAGCAGAGAAGAATCTACAGTTGATCCGGATATATTACACTTAAACTAGGGCGACTCGAGAGAGGAATTGGTCGTAGGAATCGACGGCTCTCGCGTATGCCGAGGGTAATTCTCCGGTTCAAGGAGCGTTTCGAGATAGGGCGAAAACGAATGCCGCCCACACCGAAGTTTCCTCTGGATCGGCCTCGAGACGAATTAGCCGGCCAGCCCGCTACTGACTCGTCACCAGTCAGTCGGTCGTCCACGACACCTCGAACGTCCGGTCGGACAACGCGGATTTGAACTCGATGCTCCGTTCCGGGAGGTGGTTGATGGCGAGTATCGTGCAGGTCAGAAATAATCGTATTCGTACATTTGTGTGGACGTATCTAGTCCATCCCCTCGAACAACACCCATATATAATTTATTCGTTAATTAGACGTCACCAGAGTAGTGTGGAAAACATTCAAATAACCTCTCAGACTGGCCCGACGTAGCACCCACAATTTGTGGAAGCGGCCAACCTCAATGCTCAGCGTGTGAATTATCATTCGAAGAGGTTTGACAATCATAGTCGATCTACTGTCACAATTCAAATTGGGAATGGCAGTCAGATATCCGTAGTCATCGACGAAAGAGACGCGGCACCGACTCGAGGATTGGGGCGCTTAGTATCGGGCCATCGACAAAAACAGCGACATTGCCGAGATCTCCGCGCCGTAGTTGATTGGTCCGACGTCAACGGTATCGTCCTCGGCGATTGCAAGCAATTCCCGTCTGGTAGGCAGTGATCAGAAGTGACTCTCCGGTCGATTATCCTCGAAGCCGATTGTCCCGTAGTCGTCACCAGCGCCACAGAATATCTTGAACAGATAGTCCAATACTGAATCACGAAATTCACAGACCAACCATTAAACACACATATTCGATTGGAGGTGCTAAACTAGACTTCCTACCATAACAGATATGATATAATCCGCTCGAGCCACTACTCCAGTGTACACCGCCGATCTACCCCTGGCTACCCTTCGACCGGACATTTAATACCGGGCCAGTACATTCGATACGTATGTCCTTCCTCGACCAGGATTACCTCCTCGAGTCGGAGTCCGCGCGAACGCTTTACGACGAGATTGCAGATCTCCCTATTCTCGACCCGCACAGTCACCTGGACGTCGAGGCGGTCGCCCGAAACGACGGTTGGACCGACATCTGGGAAGTCGAGGGCAAAACTGATCACTACGTCTGGGAGTTGATGCGAAAGCGAGGCGTTCCGGAACGAAAGATTACCGGATCAGCGTCGAACCGGGAGAAGTGGATGGCCCTCGCGGAAGTATTCCCTCGATTCGCGGGTAATCCAACCTACGAGTGGGTTCATCTGGATCTCAAACGGCGGTTCGGGATCGAGAAACCCATCTCCGGTGAGACGGCCGAGGACATCTGGAGGGAGACGAAAGCCGCTCTCGAGTCACCCGAGATGCGACAACAGCCGCTCCTCCGGGAGATGAACGTCGAGGTCGTCTCCAGCACCGACGATCCCACGTCCTCCCTCGAGTACCACCAGCAACTCGAGAGCGAGCTGGACGACGTGACCGTTCGCCCGACGTGGCGACCCGATACGGCGATGAAGATCGACGAAGCGGGCTGGCGGGAGTACGTCGACGAGCTCGGCGCCGCGACCGACACCGACACGTCGAATCTCGAAGGGTTCCTCGCGGCGCTCGAGGTCAGCCACGACCACTTTGAGGTCAACGGGTGTGGAGCGAGCGACCACGGTCTGCGTGAGGTCGTCTCCCGGCCTGTCAGCGATAGGCGCGCAGCGGACGTGTATCAACGGGCGTACGCGGGTGAGCCGCTCCCACTTGAGGCAGCGGACGATTTCAAAGCGTACATCCTCGAACGAATCGGCGAACTGAACCGCGACACGGGGTGGGTCACACAGTTCCACATCGGTCCCGTTCGGGACTATCGCGACTCGTTATACGACGAGCTCGGTGCAGACGCCGGCGGAGATATCTCGACCCAGGACGTCGAACTCGTCGAGAATTTCGAGTACTTCCTCAATCGCTTCGACGGTGACCTCGAGATCGTTCTCTACACGGTCGACCCCACGCACTACCCGACGGTCGCGACGATCGCCCGCGCGTTCCCCACCGTCAGCGTCGGCGCCGCGTGGTGGTTCAACGACAGCCCGTTTGGAATAGGCGAGCAACTCGAGTACGTCGGCACCGTCGACCTCCTCGCGAACTATGGCGGGATGGTCAGCGACTCGCGAAAACTCCTCTCGTTCGGTTCCCGTTTCGAGATGTTCCGACGATCGCTCGCGAACACCGTCGGATCGATGGTCGAACGAGGACAGATCCCTATCGACGTCGCGGCCGACCTCGTTCGTCACGTCGCCTACGATCGGCCGAACGCGCTCTGGGGGTTTTGAACGGGCGAGTCAGACGCCGCTGAACGCCGAGAACCCGCCGTCGACGGGGATTACAGTCCCGTGGACGAACTCCGATCCCGGGGAGAGCAACCAGAGCACAGTCGTCGAGAGGTCCTCTGGGTCACCGAACCGACCCTGCGGCGTGTGGTCGATGATCGACTGGCCGCGGTCGGTGTACTCTCCCGTTTCTTCGTCGATCAGGAGATACCGATTCTGCTCCGTGAGGAAGAATCCAGGAGCGATGGCGTTGACGCGGATGTCCGGCGAGTAATTGTGCGCCACGTGCACCGCTAGCCACTCCGTGAAGTTCGACACAGCGGCTTTCGCCCCTGAATAGGCCGGTATTTTGGTCAGCGGCGTGAACGCGTTCATCGACGAGATGTTGAGAATCACGCCCTCGCCCTGTTCGACCATCTGTTCGCCGAACACCTGCGATGCGAGCACCGTTCCGACGAAATTGACGTTCAATACGTGCTCGAAACCTTCTTTCGAAAGGTCGAAGAAGGACGTCTCGGGGCCCGTCGTCGCTTCGGGGCTGTTTCCGCCCGCCGCATTGATGAGGACGTCAATCCGGCCGTACTCGTCGAGAATCGTCTCCGCAGCGGCCTCCAGTTCCGCCCTGTCGAGGACGGAGGCCGGTACTGTGAGGTGATCGATGCCCAGCGCCTCGAGTTCGTCGCTGGTCTCTTGTAATCCTTCTTCGCCGCGAGCGAGGATCACGACTTTTCCGCCATTTTCGCCGATCGCTCTGGCCATTTCCGAGCCGAGGACGCCGGACCCGCCCGTAATAACACACACGCGACCGTCGATGTCGAACTGATTGGGTACGGTCATTGGAATCGTTCTATCGAATTACTGCGAGACCCATGGTGATGTATTTTCCGTAATCGGCGTCCACCAGCGGGTGTGGGAGTTCTGGAGTTACACCGAAGCGACGTTCAACATCGTTGGAAACTGGAGCTAGTCTCGGCTTGTAAGGGCGACGGGCACCGACCGAATGTACGAGGATCGAAGCCACCGTTTCGATCCTGGGACGACTAACGGGCGAAGCAACCGTCGAATCTACCGCGCCGATCATGGTGTTACAATAGTAAGTATGTAATCCTGGGTTTCAGTAGTGCTTGTACTGGAGTTCGATGACGTTCGCCGTGTTCTGGAGCTCTGGCAATAGTTCCGACTCGATGCGTTCGTCGCTAAATCGATGTTTTGGACCCGCTATCGAAATCGCAGCGTTCCCCGGTTCGTCATCTTCGCCTGGAATCGGAACGGCAATGGACCTGACGCCGTTGACCCGTTCCTCGTCTTCCATCGAGTATCCCTGTGAGCGAATTGTCTCCATTTCTTCGAGGAGAGTGTTCGTGTCCGTGATGGTATTGTCCGTTGCCGCGGGCAATCCATACCGTTCGACGATATCCAGTACCTCGTCGTCCGACAGCTGTGCCAGGAGAGACTTCCCAACGGCGGTCCAGTGCATTCGTGTAAACTCGCCTGTTGGGGCGTTATCGGAGACGCCCTCAGGCGGCTCGGAGCGGTAGACGAGGACACGCATGCCGTCTTCTTCGTAGCCGATGGTTGCGACCTCGCCGGTCGTCCGAGAGAGGTCGTCGACCTCCGACCTCGCGGCGAGATATACCTTCCTCTCGTGTCTCACTCGGCCCCCGATCTCGAGAAAGCGTAAACTGAGTCGATACGTACCGTCTTCGTTGATCACGTATCCGAGGTCCTCGAGCGTTTTGAGATAGACGTGTGCCGTGCTCTTCGGGATGTCGAGGTGGTCGGCGAGTTCCGAGACGCCGCACTGGCCTCGCTCCTGAACGGCGCTAACGATGTTGAACGCATTTGCGACCGCATTGATGCGGTTGGTCGATCCGGCGTCGGTTCGATCCTGGCTCATATCGTCATATCCATCCCGAATCGGGTTAACGGTACCTCATAATTACCGGCATTCTATGTCCAATAATATTGGATAGTCGGTATTTCTGCCGAGGCAGCGCAAGTGGCGACCGCGATCCAATAACTGCTCTACAAAGGTCACTTCCCGTTTTACGAACGATGGATGGATTCGACGCTGGCAGCAAACCAAAATGTATTAATGGGAGAGTGGGGGACTCTTTGACAGACTATGAGCATCGATGTCAGTACGCGAGAATATGAGTCACCGGTCGTGTCTCACGAGTTCCAATCGAACGACCGACAGACGTTCGCGACGACGCCTCGCCGGTAACACGTAAACACTACTCATGCCATCAGAAGACACCCAGTCGTTTTCCCCACCGAGGCTCGTCACACTCCTCCTCATCGGCGTGATCGCATCGTTCTCTGGCGGGCTAATCAATCCCACCATCCCGGCGATTCAGAGTTCGTTTGCACACTTGCCGAACTCGGAAACGCTCGCCCAGCTCGTGAGTACAATGTCGGCGCCGATCGTCGTGATCGTCGCCCCAATCGTTGGATATCTGCTGGATCGACACCGGCGAAAACCCATCCTAATCGCGGCAATACTGATTTACGGGGTCGGGACGAGTATCGCCTTCTTCCTCGATTCGCTCTACCTGATCCTCGCGACGCGGGTTCTCGACGGAATCGCCGTCGCTGCAGTCATGGTGACCGTGCCGACGCTCATCTCGGACTACTACTCGGGCGGCCGGCGCGAGTCAGTGATGGGTTGGTACGGTGCCGTACAGGCGGGTGGCGGGGCGGTTGCGGTCATCATCGGCGGCCTCATCGCTGACGTCAACTGGAAGTATATCTTCCTCGTTTTCGCGCTCGCACTCCTGTTGATCCCGCCCGTGATCCGATATCTCCCCGAACCGGACGTAACGAGAAGTCCGAGCGAGGTCGGACGCCTCGAGGCTGTCGCCAAAATCGTTCGTGATTCGCCGATATTCGTCCTCGTCGGGATCTATCTGGTGGTCGCGTTCGCCATGCTGACGAACAACCTCATCCACATCGAGGCACCGTACTACCTCCAGAACACCCTGGGGATTAGCGGATCCATGACTGGGGTCACGCTGTCTGCCGCCATGGTCGCTGGTGTCGTTGCAGCCGCCTCGTACGGGCGGGTCAAGAAGCGTTGTCGCCACATCACGATCGTCGCGTTCGCGTTCACGACTGCCACGATCGGCTACGTAATCATCAGTGCAATGGACTCCTTCCCGGTCGTCTTCGTCGGCATCGTTATCGGCGCGTGCGGACTCGGTTTCATCCTCCCGACGGCGAACGACTGGGTCGCCGCGGTCGTTCACGAACGGTATCGGGGACGCGCCCTCAGCGGCGTGACGATGATGATGTACCTCGGGTTCGCTATCTCGCCGTTCGCACCCGCCCCGTTGATCGACCAGTTCGGACGGAGTACGACATTCTTCGTCTGGGCCGGGTTCCTATTGGTAGCCGCGGTTGGTGCGACGGCTCTCTGGTGGGTGAGTGAGGACTCAGTCGTCTCCGCTCCGGCGGAGGCGGCCGACTGAGCAATCGAGGCTTCGGATCGTTTTCACGCTTCGCTCCGGCAACTCCCGGCAGGTCTAGCGGTTCGTAGAAGAGTAGTCCGTTGACCGAGTGCTACAGCGAGTCGAGTAGACCCCGCATGTAACCGATCGCGAAGAGTCGGCCCTGGGTGTGATAGCCAGGGTTCGAATTGTCTTCGCCGGCCATCGTCGGAACGTGATCAGGTCGCATCACCACGTCCTCGCCGACTGCCTCGTCGTAGGCCGCCATCGCCGCGTGCATGTCCGTCGGTCCGTCGTCGTGCCACGTTTCGACGAAGCGATCCGCATCCCCCTCGACGTCGCGAAAGTGGACGAACGAGATCCGGTCCCCGAACCGGCGAATCGTCGAGGGGATATCGGCGCCCATCGCCACGAAGTTCCCCTGACAGAACGTGATTCCGTTGTACTCGCTGTCGACGACGTCCACGATCCGCTGGTAGTTTTCGACGCTGTTTGCGATTCGAGGGACGCCACGGACACTCTCACGAGGCGGGTCGTCGGGATGCAATCCGAGTTTGACGTCCGCCTCGGCGGCGACCGGCACGACCTCCTCGAGGAAGTACGCCAGCGCCTCGAAGACCTCCTCGCGACTCTTTTCGGCCGCCGGGACGGTTGGACCTCCCTGCATCTTCGCGTCATCGTATCCGGTGACGAGCGAGTTGCCGCGGGCCGGCTCGTGGGCTTCGGTGCGCGCCCAGCGAACGCCTGCCATCCAGTCGTAACAGACGGTCGAAATGCCGAGATCACCGCAGTACCGAAGAAATCGCTTGAACTCCGCGATATCCTTGTCCCGACCGTCGAGTCCGAGTCGGATCCGATCGGTCAGGGGGACGCTCCCCTCGAGGACGGAAAACTCGAGACCGGCGTTATCGAGCCAGTTACGTAATCCACGCAGTTCGTCGTAGGTCCACGTCGTTTTCCCGTTACCGATCTCGAGAGGGTGAATCACTGCGTTCCCCACGCCCATCTGTTTGGCGAGGTCCCATCGCAGATCCGGTTCGGGGGGTAGCACGAGAGCTAACTCTACCATGTCAATCAATAGTAGCCATCACCACGTATAAATTCTCTTCGACTGCAAGAGATCGATACAACTCTCGAGAACGACCCGGCTTCTGGAGCCGCCGGTGTAACCAAATTGGCGGCAACCAACAACTATTAATATAGTAGTTCGTGAAAGAGTGAGTGTACCATGGCAGACCGTAGCGGCGTAAATAGACGTCAGTTTATTCGAGCAGCGGGTACGACCGGAATCGGCGCTTCGATCGCCGGCTGCCTGGGCGGTAGTTCGTCCGGGGAGGGATCCGGCGACCGAACGATCGAAATGACACTCCTTTCGCAGATGACCGAGGACCAGATCGACGGATTTGAGCCTGCACTTAGGGCTGGGGGGCTCTCCGAAGACATCTCTATCGAGATCGATACGGCGACGCCCGGCCAGCTGGAAGACCAGTATCGGCAGTGGCTCAACGCCGGTCGCGGGAGTCCGGACGTGTTGACGATGGACGTCGGCTGGTCCATTCCGTTCATCCGACGCGGTCAGCTCCTCAACCTCAACGAGCACCTAGACGACAGCGAAATCGACACGCTCGAGTCGGAGTTCAACGACGCGAGCCTCGACTCCAGTCGGGGGCAGGAAGGAAACCTCTACGGAGTCCCGTTCATGTTCGACGTTCGTGGATTGCTCTACCGACGAGATCTGGCCGAACAGGCCGGATACGATCCCGACGCCGAGAACTGGGGGAGCGAACCGCGGTCGTGGCAGGAGGTCTCGGAGATCATCGCCGACGTTCAGGAGCAACAGGATCTGGATTACGGACTCACGATGCCGTTCGAACTCTCCCAGACGATCACCTGCTGTACGTTCAACGCCATGATGTCCCAGTGGGGCGGGGCGTACTTCGGAGGTCGAGACAACCTGTTCGGCCCGATCGGCGACCGACCGATCACCGTCGACGAGGAACCGGTACTGAACGCCCTTCGGATGCTACGAACGTTCTTCCACGGCCACGACGACGAACACTCCTTGGACGAGGAGTTCGCCGGGGAGATCACCCCGACCGAAGCGCTGGGCTGGCGATACACCTCCGACATGGAGTCGTTCCTCAACGGAAACGCCTTCGCGTACACCGAGGGGCAGGTCGGATTCGTGACGCTCGGCGCGACCGACGACTACTTCGGCGAGGCCGTCAACGAGAAACTGGGATTGATGCCGTACCCCTACGGCGTAGAGCAGTCCGAGACCGAGTACGACGGGATCGGCGGCCCGATGTCGCCACTCGCCGGCTACAACCTCTCGGTCAACCCGAACTCGAACAAGACCGACGCCGCACTCGAGGTCATTCGTGCGGCCATGACCGACGAGTTCCATCTCGAGTGGTTCAACGTCGGCGGAAATCCGCCGCCGAAGGAATCGCTTCAGGATTCAGAGGAAGTCATGGGACACGAAACGTACGGGCCGTACATGGACGCGATGTCGGTCGCCGCCGACCACGCGGTTCCTCGTCCGGTGACGCCGATTTACTTCCAGCAGTCGGACATCGTCGCCCAGGAAGTGCACAACGTGGTCTCCCAGGACAAGTCACCCGAACAAGGGATGGCGGACCTCAAGGATCAGTTACAACAAATTGAGGAGGACAATGCCCAGTAATCCGATCGGCCTCTCCGCCCTCAAAGCCGCAACGCCGAACAGCGTCCGACGATCGGGTTCGCGACTCAACGACTGGATCGAGAACCTCTCGGAGGCGGGTTTCGCGTATCTGGTTCTGGGGCCGGTGATCGCGATATTCGCGCTCGTCGCGTTGTGGCCGGTACTGTACACGTTTCAGACGTCGTTCTTCGCCGATAGCTTTAGCCAATTTCGGGGCGAGTTCGTCGGCCTGACGAACTACGTCGACCTGATCACCGGAAATCGGGACGCACTCCTCATCCGTCCGTTCTTCGACCCGAGCAATCCGTTTCAGAGCATTATCCCGACGACGCTCATTTACACGGTTGTCAGCGTCGTGCTCATCACCGTATTGGGCTTCGTCCAGGCATTAGTCCTGAATCAGGCGTTTCGCGGACGCTCGCTCGTCCGAACCGCGGTGTTGATTCCCTGGGCCGTCCCGATCGTTATCCAGGGCATGATCTTCTACCTGCTGTTTATCCCTCAGGCCGGACTGGGGACCCAGGTGCTCAACGACCTGGGACTCATCGGAACGCGACCACTCAACAGCAGCGGGCCGACCCTCGGCGTCGTCACGCTCGCGGCCGTCTGGAAGCGGTCGGCATTCGTCGCGCTAATCGTCCTCTCCGGGCTGCAGAGTATCGACCAGCGACTCTACGACGTCGGAAAGGTCGCCGGCGCCTCGAGATGGGAGCAGTTCCGTTTCATCACGCTGCCCCAGGTGATGCCCGTCCTGCTAGTCGCGATGTTGTTGACGTCGATCGGGTCGATGCGCGTCTACGGCCAGATCGACGCGATTTCGAACTGTAGTACGATGCCGTCGATCACGTGCGCCGTCGTCGGCACGTTCAACGGGAGCCTCTACGGGACCGCCTCCGCGCTGGCGTTCATCACGGCGATCCTGATCGGCCTCGTCTCGATGATTTACCTGATCAAGTTCAACAACTCGAAGATGGGGGGTATCTGAGATGGCAATCGACTCCGCTAGCGAAAGTCGATCGGTGACTGAACGCTGGGTCAAGCGAGCGATTACCAGTTCCGAGACGGTGTATCGAGGGTTATTCTACGTCACGACGGCGCTCTTGCTGTTCATCGCGCTGTTTCCGTTCTACTACCTGGTCGTCATCGCCCTCACCCCGCAGGGACGGACGACCCAGGCCGGCCTCCTCCCGGCGGGGTTCGACCCGAGTTCGTTCGTCGAGATGTTCCAGGTGCTTCCGTTTCACCGGTTCATTTTCAACAGCCTCGTGATCGCTATCGGCGTCACGGCCTTCGTGCTCGTGTTCGCCAGCTTCGCCGGCTACGCGTTCGGACGAATGGAGTTCCGGGGGAAGAAACCGCTGTTCCTCCTCCTGATCGCCGTCTCCTACTTCCCGGGCGCGACGTTTATCGTCGGCCTGTTCCGCCTACTCACGGGGAACGTGTCCGCCTTCGGCGTCAGTAGCCCCGACCTGTTCAACACGCCGGCGGCCGTCGGCCTCCCCCTGACGGCGCTGGCACTTCCGTTCGCCATTCTTCTGTTGACGACGTTCTACAGCCAGATTCCCGACGGTCTCGAGGACGCCGCTCGAGTCACCGGCTCGACTCGTATTGGGGCGCTCTATCGAGTCATCGCACCGCTATCTGCACCAGGACTCGTGACCGCCGGCGTGCTCACGTTCATCACCGCGTACAACGAGTTCTTCTTTTCCCAGTTGATGACCAACGGCTCCGCGGCGGACTGGTCACCTATCGTCTGGGGACTTACGAACTACCAGGCAGAGGTCGCCATCCGGTACGACCTGATGGCTGCGGCGAGCCTCGTCGGCGTGTTACCCGTCGCGATCCTCGTCCTCGTTGCACAGAACCGAATCGTCAGCGGACTCTCTTCGGGTTCGCTGAAAGGCTGACTATACACACTAGACACGACGCTACCCACACATGACCCACCTCAAACTACACGACGTGACGAAGCGGTACAGCGACGTCGTCGCGGTCGACGACGTAAATTTGGACATTCAGGAGGGGGAGTTCGTCTCCCTCATCGGCCCCTCGGGCTGTGGAAAGTCGACGACGCTCGAGACCATCGCCGGGTTGACGAAGCCGTCCGACGGAGCGATTCAAATCGCCGGCAGGGACGTGACGAACGAACCGCCGAAGGACCGGGACATCGCGATGGTCTTCCAGAACATCGCGCTGTTCCCGCACATGACCGTCCGCGAGAACGTGAGCTTCGGGCTTCGGCTGAAGAATTACGATTCCGAGGAGATCGACCAGCGGGTGAAAGAAGCGGCCGACATCCTCCAGATCAACGGTATGCTCGACCGGATGCCCGACGAACTCTCGGGCGGCCAGCAACAGCGCGTCGCCATCGGACGGGCGATCGTCATGGATCCCGAAGTCTTCCTGATGGACGAGCCGCTGGCGAATCTCGACGCCAAACTCAGAGTCCACATGCGGACCGAGCTCCAGCGCCTCCAGCAGGAACTCGACGTGACGACCGTCTACGTCACCCACGACCAGGCCGAGGCGATGACGATGTCCGATCGCGTCGCGATCATCAACGACGGACAGCTCCAGCAGTTCGCGCCGCCCCTCGAGTGTTACGACTATCCCGCCAACCTGTTCGTCGCCGGATTCATCGGCTCCCCCAGTATGCGGTTCCTGACGGGCGAAATGGAGGGGTCGACGTTCGTCGGCTCCGAACTCGACATGCGCGTGGACCTCTCGACGGTGGACCTCGAGGGCCGTTCGGACGTGACTCTCGGCGTTCGTCCCGAGGACGTCCACCTGGCTGCCGACAATTCTCTCGCCATCCCGTCCCGTCCGTTCGAACTCCAGGTCGACGTCGTTCAGCCCATGGGCAACGAACTCGTGGTCTACCTCCGCTCGGACGATGCGGAGACGACGCTCGAGGCCGATTTAGACGACGGGTCACCGGGGCAGACGGATCAGCTCCTGATGACGGCCGATCCCGACCTGGATCTCGAGGCGGGACAGTCGATCGAGGTCGTCCTCGACAGGGAGAAGATCCACCTGTTCGATTCGGGAACGGGTAACGCTATCGTCCACGGCATCGAGGACCCGGTTGAAGTGACGGCACGATAGACCCAGGTTCGAATCGCACTCGAGCGGATGTTCCGATCGCCCGTCAGTCTCTCGCTTCGAACCGGACGACTATTGAGACCGAAAGCTATCGTTCGTCCCTCAAGCCACGGGGACCGCTGCGTTTCGTTCCCCAGGAGTCCCTGATGTCACCGGCGATCACCTGACGCCACCGTAATCTACTTACAATGGCTCCGAGAATAATTGGGTGATGCACCTGTTAGCCTATCCCAGAGAGTCGCAGGCACTCGACGGTACCTGGGAAACGATTCCCGACCAGTACGAGATGATGGAGGGGTACTTCGAGGACATGATCGACGACGACGACGGGGTTCCTGGCGGATTCGCCCCGAAACCTATCTACGAACCGGAGGCGTCAGTCGAGAACGACCCGTGCGATTTCAACGTCTACGACGGTCGGTCGGTCGAGATCCCCTCGAGTTGGGGCGAGGAGATTCCGGAGTTTCGTCACTACGAGGGCTGGGTGTGGTTCGCGAAACACTTCGACTGGGACGTCCAGGCGGCCGAGGATCGGACGTTTCTCCGGTTCGGCGCCGTCAACTACAAGGCCAAGGTGTGGCTCAACGGCGAACTGCTCGGCTCCCACGAGGGTGGTTTCACGCCCTTCAGTTTCGACGTGACTGATCAGCTGGTGGATGGTGAAAACACGCTCGTCGTCCAGGCGGACACCAAGCGCTACGACGACGGGATACCGAACGCCTCTACGGACTGGTTCAACTTCGGCGGTATCAACCGTTCGGTGGAACTGCTCTCCGTCCCGGAGACGTTCGTTCGAAACTTCAAAGTCGAGACGACGCGCTCCGACGAAGGCGTTACCGTCGGACTCACAGCGTGGATCGCGAACACCGACGCCGATACGTCGGTCTCCGCGACGTTCCCGGAACTGGACCACACCGTCGAACTGACGCCGGACGAGGACGGTGAATACGCCGTGGAACTCACCCTCGAGGAAGACGAAGTAAGTCTGTGGAGTCCATCGGATCCGCAACTGTACGCGATTCGGCTCGAGGCCGGAGACGACATCGTCGAGGATACCGTGGGACTTCGCGACATTCGCGTGAGCGAGGGCGACGTCCTGGTGAACGGCGACCCGATCTGGCTCCGCGGCATCGCACTCCACGAGGAGGTTGCCGGGAAGGGGCGCGCGCTCGACATCGAAGACGTCGAAACCCGGTTCCAGTGGATGGCGGAACTGGGGTGCAACTACGCGCGACTCGCTCATTACCCCCACACCGAGGAGATGGCCCGGAAGGCAGACGAGGAGGGCATACTGCTCTGGGAGGAGGTCCCCGCCTACTGGGACATCAACTTTGGCGACGAGGAGGTGCAGGAACTCTACCGGCAGCAACTTCGGGAACTGATCCAGCGCGACTGGAATCGGGCGTCCGTCGCGCTGTGGTCGATCGCGAACGAGACCGACCACACCAACGACACCAGAAACGAGGTCCTGCCCGAGATGGTCGAGTACGTCCGCGAACTCGACGACACGCGACTCGTCACCGCCGCCTGTTTCGTCGACGAAACAGACGACGGCCTCGTTATCCGGGACCCGTTGAAGGAACACCTCGACGTGATCGGTATCAACGAGTACCACGGCTGGTACTACGGCGATGCCGAAACCATGGAGCAGTTTCAGGAGGAGCCAGACGGCACTCCGGTCGTCATCTCGGAGACCGGCGGCGGCGCGAAGTGGGGCCACCACGGCGACGAGGACGAACGGTGGACGGAGGAATTCCAGGCGGCGATCTATCGCGGACAGACGGATGCGGTCAAGGACAACGAGCAGATCGTCGGTATGTCACCGTGGATTCTGTTCGATTTCAGGGCACCGTTGCGACAGAACGAGTTCCAGCGCGGGTACAATCGGAAAGGCGTCGTCGACCAGCACGGTCGAAAGAAGCAGGCGTTCCACGTCCTCAGGGACTTCTACCAGTCCGAACACGTCCAGTAAACGGACTCGGTTCGCACTGAGGACGACGTACTGGTCGGCCTCGAGTCCCCGACCTCATTCGCAGAACAGTACCGCCTTCTCACGGTCTAGTGAGTCAGTTTCGATATAGCACTCCACGATGAGGTCGCGGGCAAGGGCCACACGTTCGATGCGGAAGATGCCGCGAAGCGGTTTCAGCGATCCGGCATCCACTGCATACATACCGGTTCCTGAATTGACAGGGATTCGTCTATCGGAGAGAGGCTTCCAGTCGTCGTATCGACATCGAACGCAACGATTTCGTTCGTGTGTCGGTTTTCTACGAACAGAAACTCCCCATTCGGGGCGATTGCAAAGTGACGGGGCCACTCGCCACCGGTCGGCGTTTGATCTAGTCTGGTGATCGTCGTCTCGTCAACGGTGAACGTGACGATCGTATCCAGGCCACGATTCGAACCGTACACGTAGTCTCCCGACGGGTGGGTGGCGATTTCGGCCGTCTTGTTGTCCTCGTCGACATCCGACGGTACGGTCGAAACGGTCGAGCAGTCGGTCAACAGTCCGTCCGATTGCCGATCCAGGACGGTCACGGTCGAGTCGAGTTCGTTGATCAGATACACCTGCTCGCCGTCCGCGGAGAACGAGAGATGCCGCGGTCCAGAGCCGGGGGAACAGTCGACGACACCGGCACGAGAGAGCGAGGCCCCGTCGCGATCTACCGCGTAGATGTGAACCTGATCGGTGCCGAGATCAGGAACGTACGCGAATCGATTCTCGGGACCGAGCGTGATCGAGTGGGGATGGGGTGCCGTCTGGCGGTCCGGGTCGATACTCGAGCCACGATGTTCGATCACCTCGCAGGGCGACCCGATCCTGCCGTCGAGATCGAGGGGGAGCATCGATATCGCTCCGCCGGTGTAATGGGCGACCAACAGGAACTGACCTGTCTCGTCGACGGAACAGTAACAGGGTCCCGTTGCCCCGCTCGAGGCACTATCTCGCTCGGTCAGTTCGCCGGTGTCGCGATCGACCTCGTATGATTGGACGGCTCCTTCCTCCTCTTCCCGAACGGCGGCGTAGAGGTACGCTCCCGAAGGGTGAAATGCCACGAACGTCGGGTCGGGACCAGCCACCGCCGCGTCGAGTCGCGTCATCGATCCCGTGTCGGGATCGACCGCTACGGTGTGTACGCTCTCGTCGGTCGCTGCGCTGTACGTTCCAACGGCGGCTATGTAATTCTCGCGTATCATGGTCGAATTTGCTCTGAAGGTCTACTGTCTATGTGGATAGCTCTCGGCTGTCTCATGTCCGCTCGTCAGGTTCGGACGGCGGTCCGTCCCACGTCTCGCCGTTGTCGAGCGGTTCGTACCCGAGGCGTTCCCGCGCGTTCTGGATGGAGAACCAGCGACGGTCGTTGTCACTGACGCCGTTGAAGATGTCGAACGTCACGTCTTCATCGACGAGGCAGCACTCGACTAGCTGAGCGAAATCACGACGGGAGTGCCACGTCGCTTTCGTTCGTGCGACCGATCGCTCGTAAGCGTCGCTATCACGATCCATCGTCCCGTTTGCGGCGCGACGCTCCGCTGGACCGTATGGATGGTCGAACCCGCGGGGGAGAACCGAACAGATCCGCAGGGCGTAGAAGTGTCGAGGATACTCGTATCGTTCCACATAGTATCGGCCAAGAGCTTCCCCGAACAGCTTCGTTGCCCCGTAGTACGAGTCTGGTCGAGCCGGATCGGTCGGTTCGAGACACAGGTCGTAGTCGGGGGCGTACAGGTCCGGCGCGTGCTCTTCCTCATACATCCCCATCACGTGGTTCGTCGACGCGAACACGAACGTGTCTACCTCCGCGGTGCGTGCGGCTTCGAGCGCGTTGTTCATTCCGACGATGTTCGGTTCGAGGACGTCCTGCCACTCACCGTCCGTGTAGGGGTACGCCGCGAGATGCACGACGGCGTCCTGGTCGTCGAACGCTGGCCGGATCGCCTCGTACTCAGAGACGTCGGCGACGTACGTGTCGAAGCGACCGTAACGATGACCGGACGGACGGTCGGACCGATTCAGGTAGGTGAACTCGTATCTCGGCTCCCCTTCGAGGTGGTCGATGATTGCGGTCCCACATCTGCCGTAGGACCCGGTCACGAGGACGTTCATACGAATTCGGGTTGGATACGACGGAAATGGACTTGTGGAGTGATGACTCACCGCCCCCTGTTATCCGAACACGACAGGATCCCGTTCAGATAGGCGACCGCGTGGGCACGCGACCGATGGCCCCACTCCGTGTCTCCGATGACGTCGGGAACGTGGTCCGGGACCATGACGCCGTCGAATCCGACCTCGCGGAGTCGTTCGATCGCCACGCCCGGATCGAAGTTGCTCCGCTCGTCGTCCAGGAACGTCTCGGTGAACCGCGGCCAGGTTCCCACGACGTCCCGGAAGTGAACGAACACGATGTCGTCGTTCTCGCCGAAGTGTCCGATTACCTCCTCGATGTCGACGTCCGGCATTTCCGAGAAGCAGCCCAGACAAAGTTTGAGTCCGTGGTTGTCGCTCGGGACGATCTCCATCGCTCGCTGGAACGCCTCGAAGTTACGGAAGAGGCGAGGGATCCCGCCGAGTTGCTCTACCGTCGGCGGATCCGCCGGGTGGAGTGCCAGCCGTACGCCAGCCTCCTCAGCCACGGGAAGCACCTCCTCGAGGAACTGCTCGTAGTTGGCCCACAGTTCGTCCTCTGTGTACTCCCGCTCTACTTCGTCGACGGGTTCGTACGGCGCGTCGAGGTCGTCGATATCGAACTCGCGCCCTCGCGCCCCGCCGCGCAGCCGCACGGTCTGGGACGTTCGCATCGGGACGACGCCGCGAGGGTTCCACTGGTAACCAAGGATCGGGATGTCCGCTCGGCCGAGGTTCCGGATCAGCTGTTTGACCGTCTCGAGCTGGCTCTCTTTGCCCTCCTTGTCGAGCATGATCTTCCCGTAGACGTTGTAGCTCAGCGACTGAATCCCCATCAGTCGGAGGCCGGCGTCTTCTGCACGCCGACGTGCCTGGACCAGATCCGACACAGTTGGAACAGTCCCGTCGTCGATCGTGATCGTCTCGTCGTCCTGGCTTCCCTCGTCTTCGAACACGTCGCCGCGTGGGGACCGATGATCGAGGAAAATATCCTGGACACCGATCTGCCGACAGAACGCGAGTCGATCGTCTGACAGGGTCCGAGTCCGGAGGCCGGTTCGGAGTGGTAGTTCGTCTAACTTCGTGTCTGGTCGTTCTTGTTGCATGATTTCGATTGTCTCTGTTTCTCGCTCAGGTATTTTGGAATCGTTCGACGGCTTTGCTGCACCAATTACTCGAGTTTCTGGATCGATAGGCGATCACATCACCGCCCATTATCCGATGACCCGGTCGATGTCGTCGTCCAGTTTGTTGTAGATCCGTTCGGCCCGGGCGGCTTCGTCCGACGAAAGCGAACATATCGGCTCTCTCACGGCGCCGCCGTGGAGTCCGGCAAGCTCGAGACCCTTCTTGACGGCTGGGACGCTGAGCGCTCCTGCGAGCGAGTTGTTCCGTCCTGTTTCGTCTCTGAAACGCTGATACGGGAGACAGAGGTCGCGTAGCGCGCGGGCGCGTTCCCAGTTCTGCTCGGATAGCGCCCGAAATAGTTCCTGACCAACCTCGGGGCGAAAGTTGCTGACGCCCGCCGTAAATCCTTCGACGCCTTCCGCCCAGTAGGCTATCGCGTACGGTTCCGCGAGCCCGTTGACCCAGACGACGTCATCGTCGCCGGCTCGGATCGCTTCTCCGAGTTTCACCGAGTCCTTCAGGGCGTACTTGATCCCAGCGACGCCATCTACCCGGGAGAGGTCGGCGAGGAACGCTACTGACGGATCGAACCCGCGTACGTATGGAACGAGCGGGACATCGGTCCCCGCCGCTAGCTTTCGGTAATACTCCAGTAGCCCCCGTTCGTGGAGGTAGGTGTGGTCCGGCGGCATGATCATCATCGCCTCGGCGCCGACTCGGTCGTACGCTTCGATCAGGTCCAGAGCGTCGGACGTGCTCCCGCCGACGCCGGCGAGGACGCACGCGTCCGATGGAAGCGTTTCGACGACAGTCTCGACGCTCTCGACGCGCTCTTCCTGTGACAGGGAGTGATACTCACTGATGTTCGCGGCTGCCAGAAAGGTGCGCATCCCCGCATCGTAGAGCGACTGTGCATTTTCCTCGATCTTCCAGTGTTCGATTTCTAATTCCTCGTCAAAAGGTGTGAGCAGTCCGACAGCAACACCTCGCAATTGCTGTTTGACCTGCGCTGCTGGCGATGACATCAATTCCCACATTACGGCCATGAGCAATAAACCCATCGTCGGCGGTCACGACTGCCGCTCGCGTCGGGATCGGATGTCAGCCAAAAGGGCGACACTACAGCGGATCGCCTGCCACCGCGTACGAAGGGAGGCGACGACGCAGTCAGTAGTTCCGGTACACCGTCTTTGTCGACGTGAAGAAGTCGAGCCCGGCGTCGCCCTGTTCTCGATACGTGTTCGTCGACGAGTTCTTGTACCCGCCGAAGGGGACGTGCAGCTCCAGTCCGGTCGTCTTCTCGTTGACCTTCGCAACGCCGGCCTCGATTCGGTCGACAAACTCGTCGGCCTCGGTGAGGTCCTGCGTAACGATACTCGCCGCAAGTCCGTAGTCCACGTCGTTCGCCAGCCACAGCGCCTCCTCGAAGTCACTCGCCTCGATGACCGAGAGGACTGGCCCAAAAATCTCCTCCTGGGCGATTCGCATTTCGTTGTCGACCTCCGAGAACACCGCCGGCTCGACGTAGTACCCGTCGCCGTACTCCGCACCGGAGGGGCGCACTCCCCCCGTTTCGAGCGTCGCTCCCTCATCCTGGCCGAGTTCGACGTACTCGAGGGTGCTCTCGAGTTCGCTTTTCGAGACGTGCGGTCCCATATCCGGATCGTCGAGCCCTGGTCCGATCTCGACGTCGTTTGCGTACTCGACCATCGCGTCGACGAATTCGTCGTAGATCTCCTCGTGAACGATCGCCCGGGACGCCGCCGTACACGACTGGCCTGTCGTCCCGAACGCCCCGACACCGAGAATCTCCACGGCCTCGTCGACGTCGGCGCTCGGCATCACGACGGTCGGATTCTTGCCCCCCATCTCACACTGGACGCGTTTGAGACCCTTTGCGGCGGTCTCGGCGACGTTCGTTCCGACAGCCGTGCTGCCAGTGAAGGACACGCCGTCAATATCGTCGTGCTCGGCGAGTGGCGTCCCGACGTCGCTACCCGATCCGGTTACCATGTTGGCAACCCCATCCGGTATCCGCGCCTCGTCGAGACACTCGAAGAGGATCTGCGTCATCCCTGGGGCGCCGGACGCCGGCTTGATGACGACCGTGTTTCCCGCAGCCAGCGCTGGAGCGAGCTTCCACGCAGGAATCGCTACCGGGTAGTTCCAGGGCGTGATCAGGCCGACGGTTCCGAGCGGTTCACGCCTGGTGAACAGCTCTTTGTTCCGCCCGCTCGCCGACTTGCTGATCCCGCCGAGATCGAGGGATTTCTGGGCGAAGTAGGCGAAGATGTCGATCGCACGCTGGACTTCCCCGGCGGCCTCGGAGCGCGTCTTTCCTTCTTCGCGCACGAGCGCCTCGGTTGCCGACTGCTTGCGCGCCTCGAGCAGTTCACCGGTACGCTTGAGAACGTCACCCCGTTCCGGTCCGGGCATATCGGCCCACGTTTCCTGGGCGTCGACTGCCGCGTCAATCGCGGCTTCGATGTCACCGGTCGTCGAGGCCTGGAATCGGCCGGTGGTCGACGACGGATCTGCCGGGTTCAGGACGTCGAATGTCTCACCAGATTCGGAGGCGGTCCACTCACCATCCACGTAGTTCTCGTAGACTGTTGGCATCCAAGGTGGATTCCACTGCTACCGTTACAAATGTTTTGATGAAGTGATCGTCGGGATCGATTACGTTCGCATACCCGTTCATCGGGATCAGGCAGGAGAACGTGTGCTGAGCGACCGATATCGAATGGAGATGTGACCCAGATGCACTCCCTCCAACGGTGCCGATGAATATCGGACACCCCAGGTTGTCGACCTCCGAATCCTTGCGAGTATCGGCGACGCATATCGAGAACGTAGCGCTCGGGTGACTCCGGTATCCTTTGCGGATACGTACACCCTTTTGCTTCCGGACAGAGTTTGGTTTCCTATGGCGATCAAGACAGTTCTGTTAGCCGTCAACGACGAGGACGACCCCCGTCTCGAACGACTGACCGGCGTCGTCCTCGACGTTGCGAAGCCACTCGATGCGACAGTCATCATCGCTCACGTCTTTCCCGAGGACGACGAAATCTTCGCAACGAGCACCACACCGATAGCCGGTTCCTCAGCACCGTACGTGCTCTCAGACGATGAGTACGACGACCTGCTCGAGGAGTTTCCACTAGAGGAGTACGCGGTTGACGAGGTCGTCGCCAAACAGGAGACAGTGCAGGCAGTCGTCGACAGGATAGATGACGCTGGCGTCGACTACGAGGTTTGCGGTGCGGTAGGTGAACCAGGCGACGGACTCGTCGCACTCGCGGACGAACTCGAGGTGGACCGACTCGTCGTCAGCGGACGACGTCGATCGCCCACCGACAAGGTGATCTTCGGCAGCGTCGCACAGTCCGTACTGCTCGAGTCGCCCTGTCCGGTCACGTTCGTCCGAGACGACTGAGTCGACCGGCACGCAGAAATCGGCGAGCACTGTGCCGAAAAACGTTCGAGTATATCAGTTTTTGCAGTGCCACGCTATCCTGTCAGGTGAGTTCTGTCGTCGAAGCGAATTTCGGTGGCGTTGAGGTACGAAAGCGTGCGAAAATAGGGCGGGTGTCGTTCCGGTCAGTCGACCTGACCTGCGTCGGCTGACGGACTGGAAACCCAGTCAATCAGCCAATGTACCCTAGACTAGCCGCGTTAGCCATCAAGAAGTGAGCTCAGATCAGCAGCATCGTACTCTGTGCGAACGCATCGGTCAGTGAGTGTGGGTACAAATGGCGAGATCGCAAATCAGAGCCGAATTGCCGACAATGGCGTAGTTGCACATTGGTTCACGAAGGCGTCTCGACGTCCTTTCGGTCGAGTCGGTTCCAGGTTGCCGTCAGGAGCCTCATCATCCAACACTATTGGACGAAAAATATGCCAACAAGAGCAGGACACCAACAACTGTCATATAAAACTTTCCCGATGAGCAGAAATAGGGCGGTCGCGGACGGAGCAAACGGTCAGTATAGAAAGCCATGTGTTCAACATTATTGAACCAGCCAGGGAACTCGAACGGACTGGCGTCTTCGAATTGGCGACCCACCTCGATGCCCCGAAGAGCACCGCTCCCTCGAGACGCTTGAGGTTCCCGAAGACGTGATCGATGAAAAGGGTCAGTACCGACAGAGTTTGCGGTTACTCCAGGTCGGCGAAGTAGTTCAGCACGACTGAAATAGTGACTCACCAACGTGATGGGAAGTCGGTATCCTCTCTCAGAGGATGATGGAAGTTGAGACCATCAGACACGAGGAAGACGGATGCGAGTACTCGTTTACCGGCCCGAGTCTATCGGAGTCGTTCCGGACAACGCCCCGACCGGCGGGCTCACTAGAATGCACTGACCGCCACGAGGAAGGTACTTCTGGCGCAACGGATGGAAGACGAGATTCGGAACGTCGTCCATCGGTACGGAATGCCAGCGACCACGAGGACACAATTACGGATATCGACGAATTCCTCGAGGGGACTGCCAAAACCCGTGTACAGAGATATGGAATGGAAGACGAAGGGCGAGTTAGCGGGATCGAGTCCGTCATCGTCCCAATCACCGGTAACGATCATGACTCGGAGAACCTCGCAATAGCAATCGCCAGCCCAAATCACCACTTCGGTGCCAAACGCATTGAAATCGAGTCGTTGGTCGGCCTCCAGAACGCCGTAAACGCGGTCGAACTCCAGTCCAGACACTACCAAACCCCGACCCACGTGATTACAAACGTAACACTGTAAAGGCCAGCATTCGGCGTCCAGTATTGTTGGACGTTATTGATCAATTCTCTTTGGTGGCGACGCGTCCGATCACGTCAGACGGACGTCTCTGTCTTGCTCTTGCGAAAGCCTCTGTACACGCCTTCAGGCAAGTGATGGGAGGTAGTAGCAGGCCAGCCAGCAATAGAGGCCTCCGGGCGGCCCCCAGTTCGGCGGTGTAACTGCGTCGTCGTGTATAGTTTCGCGAGTCCCACTAAATGCGAAGGCTTACAACCACGTTTCAGGGGTCGCTGGATAGAGATGGTTAAAATTGTCACTAAACAAGGAATTTTGAGTTTATACGCATTGAAATACTTGTTCTACAGCGTTTCGATTCCCATGTCGAATGTTTTGAAATTGGAGCCTTGATCGTTGCAATGCGACAGCTAGATGCTGGGCGTGGCTGACGTGAAACTCGGCGTTGGAGATGTCGCATTCAGACATTGCTCCTTTAGACACCGCCGCGCCAATGTCGTTGTAGCCGTCTTAAACGGCCGTACATGCAGGAATTTGTTGTCTCTAGATCCAGGGCCAGCGTACAACCATAACTGCTGGCCGTTGATTTGGATCACCGGCACCTCGAGCGCGACGTGAACCGGACTCCATTCAGTTTCGGGGTGTAGACTGGCTTTGTGAGCCCAGTCGTGAAGGGTTGATCGTGCCCATTTAGCACTAGAACTGTCGATAACTCGTATAGTATCTAAAATCGAGAATACAGCAAGATGGAACTGGGCAATAACTGTATGCTCTGTAGTAATTGATCAGCAACCTCCGTAGATGTTCTTCGAGTTGTGCCATATTCCTGCCCTGGATTCAGCGCGTCTCATCAGCACGCCTCGGAACTCCGAGTGTTTCACGCGCACTGCATGCCCCTCATTTTTCCCGGTAGTCGTGGGCCGTTCCCTGATGAACACCATCGATCGAATCATCCCGCGACGACAAACATTGCGCATGGGCGGCGCAACTCTGTTCGGAATCGCGGGAGTCGCAAGCGAAATCGGATCGGCTGCACTCGGGCGGTCCGCACAGGAAGATGGTGAGGGCACGCTGGAGGAAACGATAGTCGCCTCGAGCGAGGCGGTCGACGTCGGATCGGACGAGAGCCTCGAGACGTGGGTGTACAACGAGCAGATCCCTGGCCCCGAGCTCCGAATCAGTGAGGGGGAGACGCTTCGTGTCTCGCTCGAGAATCAGTTGCCCGCGGAGACGACAATTCACTGGCACGGTGTTCCCGTGCCAAATCCGATGGACGGCGTCCGCGACGTCACGCAGGAACCCGTTCCGTCCGATGGGACGTTCGAGTACGAGTTCGAAGCGACGCCGGCGGGGACGTACGTCTACCACAGCCACGTCGGATTGCAACTCGATAGGGGGCTCTACGGACTCCTGATCGTCGAGGAGGAACCACCGCACGTCGAGTACGACCGCGAGTACACACTGCAACTCGACGGTTACTTCACGGAGGAACCTGCGTTGGACTCTATCGAAGCCCCGCCGGGAGGCGGTGACGCGATGGGCCCTGGCGGTGGCGACGGGCAGGGCGATGGACGAGATCCGAACGACGGCATGGGCCCAGGCGGCATGGGTCCCAGAGGCGGCGACGGGCCTGACGACGGTCGCGGCCCGGGCGATGGAATGGGCCCTGGCGACGGTATGGGCCCCGACAGTCAGATGATGAGTCAACGACCGCCGTACGAGAGGCTGCTCGTTAACGGTCGCCTCCCGTCGAATCCACCGGTGTTCGACGTCGAAGAGGGCGAGCGCGTTCGTCTGCGTTTCATCAATCCGAGCAGCGCCACGACCTATCGCGTCGGCGTCGGCGGACACTCGCTGACCGTCACGCACGCCGACGGGCGACCGGTCGAACTCGTCGACGCGAACTCGTTCGTCGTGAGCATGGGCGAGCGATACGACGCAATCCTCGAAGCTGACTCCCCAGGTGAGTGGGCCATCGTCGCGGAACACGTCGTCGGCACCGAAGATCCCGCGGAAGCGAGACTGCGATACGAGAATACCGACGACGGCTCTGTCGACCGACCGCAGTTCGACGGCCGGGAACTCGAGTACGGCGACCTCGAGGCGCTCGAGCCGCTGGATCTCGACGGGGAACCGGATCGGACGTTCGACCTCATGCTGTCGGGCGGGATGATGGGTGGTGCCGACGCCGACGCGTGGACTATCGACGGGGAGGTGTACCCGGACGCCGACCCGCTCGAGATAAGTGAGGGCGATCACGTCCGCGTCCGGATGGTGAACCGCAGTCCAGCGATCCATCCGATGCACCTCCACGGTCACTTCTTCCAGGTCGGCGACGCGGTCAAGGACACTGTCCTCGTCGCGCCTCACGGCGATCAGGTGACGTTCGACTTCCGCGCAACCAATCCGGGCCACTGGCTGTTCCACTGTCACAACGTCTACCACCTCGAGCGGGGGATGGCTCGCGTGTTCGAATACGAGTGAGGAATATCGGGTAAACCACACCCCGGATTGATTGGGGCTGCCGTAGAGGCTACCAGTATGGTCAGCGCCCTCGAGTATCACGAGCGCACCAAACACTCCCCGAAGAGCGTCCGTGAGAGCGGCCACCGGCTCGATTTCGATAACAAGCCCCGCTCCTTCAAGCGCTACGAGGATCTCCCGCGACGAGCGCTATCGGAGCGCGTTCGCGTGACCGGCATTCCTGCACTGTCGGCGATCACGCCCACCCACGCCGATTTCTCGCCCGAGCGAGCCGTCGACCTGGACGCGCTCACGGCGCTGTCGTACTTCTCGACCGGAATCACGAAGCAGCTCACCCGCCAGGGCCGCGAGCTACTCTTTCGTGCCGCGGCCTGCACCGGGGCGCTGTATCACGTCGACCTGTATGCGGTCTGTGGCGACCTCGCGGATCTGGAAGCCGGCGTCTACCACGTCGAGCCCCGGTCGCTGTCGCTCGACGTGCTTCGCGAGGGGGACTACCGGGGCGTGCTCGCGGTCGCCAGCGATCACGACGGTGTCGCGACTGCACCGGTCACGTTCGTCGCGACGTCAACCTGGTGGCGAAACGCCTGGAAGTACCGCGATCGGACGTACCGTCACGCGTTCTGGGATTCGGGAACGGTACTCGCAAACCTGCTGGCGACCGCGGATTCGCTTTCCCTACCCGCCGAGGCCGTCCTCGGGTTCGCCGACGAGCCCATCGTCGAACTGCTGGGTGTCGACCCCCGGCGGGAAGCGCCGCTCGAACTCGTCCCCGTCGGCGCCGGAAATCGTGCGCCCGACGCACCGACCGTCGAATCAATCGATCCGGCGACCACAGCGCTGTCGACCGAGGAGAAGGCGTTCCCGCTCATCCACGAAGCCTGGCGAGCAAGTACGCTCGAAAGCGGAGACGCCGTCCGCGAGTGGCGCTCTTCTGCACGAGCGCAATCGGTCGGACGACGAGAGGGCGGTGATGGAGACCGGATCGAACTCGACCCGGTCGATTACAAGACGGAGTCGAAGCGACCGCTACACGCGACGATCCGTCGCCGGGGCTCCTGCCGCGCCTACGAGCGCGAACTGGTGAGCTTTCGGAAATTTTCGACGGTGCTCGATCGTGCCACACGAGGCGTTCCGCTCGACGGTCGTGAATCCGACGCCTCGCCGCTCCAGTTCGTCGACGCGTACGTACTCGTCAACGGCGTCGCCGACGTTCCGTCCGGCGCATACCACTACCACCCCGAGGCGGGCGAACTCGAGCGCCTGATCGATGGCGAGTGTCGCGAGGAGGCAGCCCACCTCGCGCTCGATCAGCGCCTCGGCGGGGAAGCCGCGGCCTGCGTGTACTTCCTGACGGACCTCGAGGCGGTCGTCGATCGACTCGGGAACCGGGGGTACCGACTGGCGCAGCTCGAGGCGGCGGTGACCGCCGGTCGTTGCTATCTGGCGACCTACGCACACCGCGATCTCGGCGGAACCGGGCTCACGTTCTACGACGACCGCGTGACGTCGTTTCTGTCCCCGCGTGCCGATGGACAGACGCCTATGTTCCTCTACACGTTCGGTAAACCGGAGTAGAGACGTGGAACCGTTTGATTGCTAAGATATCATATATCAAATGTGCATCCATCGCTGAGCCGACTTGCGGGTCGATTGCACCGACCTACTCTCGCAATCATCGATCGTATTGATATAGCGTTCAGTGGTTTATGACTGATTTCAGCGAGCATCCGTGGTTACTCGATGATTCGGGACGAGCGTACTCTCTCGTGTAGTCAACTGTTCTAGCCCCGACGGATTAAAGCGATAACGCAGACGAAGTGATTGAAGCAAGCCAGTCAGTGGTGAATCAGTTCGGTTCGACTATTCATGCGCTGCTGTCGTCAACGAACGGTTCGTCGCTACCGGCTACAACGTAGTCGTCGAGGAAGCCGATTGCAAGGCCGAACGAGCATTGATAGAACGGGCGAGCGAGAAACGTAACTGGGATTGACGTCAAAAAACACCGCGGATTGGGAATTCGCATAGAGAGATTCTCCGAGCCATCGACGAGTACGAAGGGGTCTCGACAATGGGTACACACGGACGGAACGGACTCGACCATTTCTTCAGGTCGGGAGCGTTACCGGTCGTGGAATTCGTCGGCTTCGGTAGTCGTTCTTACAGTATTCAAATCAGACTTCAGCAGACGGGCTCTCGATCAAGTGACGTTCACCTGGGAGCAGCTAATCGACGATGTATGTCGTGTGGCAGAGATGGGCGCGGATTCAGTACAGAGCAACTCCAGATTCGACTGCCTGGGTCGGTCAGCAACGACCGTAAGGGGCCCACACTTGCGTCCAGAAAGAAGAACACCTCGTTCACGTGGGCCCCTAATGACGGCTAGGAGGAAAGAGTGTGCTTCCTACAGTTCGATGCTACCGAATCACCGACGCAGTGTTCTGATGAACAACTCGACGTACTCTATGAAGGAGACAGTCGGTGTTCCAGGTAGATATACCGGAGGCTCGGACTGATCGAGCGGCTCGTTGAATTTGGCCGAGTTCATACACCTGTTACGGGCCAGAGGTATTTATGCATTCGTAAATATAATACAGGAATTAAAAATTAATGTTCGTGATTGTTGGGTGTTGGCGTGGTGTTGAGAACCACTGGTCGCCAGTCACGGCGATCTGCTAACCAGCTGAACAGAATATAGTCGAGAAAAATTGTGTACCGGGCTGAACGCAATTTCGTGTGACTTCGAGGTATGAAGAGACCCGGCGGATCGATCAGATATTGCTGTATACCTGGCCTGAACACGGCTCTACCAGTAAGTGAATAAAAAGCGTTGGGCGCCATATTGGTCCAGGTTATGCGGTTTGCAGTGTCGTAACCCCCAACTGCCGGAGCATCCCGAGTACGTCGGGCCTGACTCGACGCTCCGCTATCTTGCCGTCCTCGAGCCGCAGAAACGCCATAGCCTCGATCTCGAACACGTTCCCGGTCGGTTCGTGTCCCATGAACACTCCCTCGTGTGTTCCGCGCTGTGTCATCCGGACGACGACCGTGTCTTTTTCCGCGACGGTCTCTTCCGGAATGACGACGAAGTCGGGAAACGCCGTCCGTAGTTCCTTCGTGGTTTCCACGACAGCCTCTCGGCCCGTTGTTTCGCCCAGCGGAGTGGAATCGACGATATCCGCGTCCAGAAACTCCCTGGCTGTGTCGTAGTTGCTCTCGTTGACGAACTCGTTCGCGAATCGACGAACGATCTCTTTGTTTGCCCTGGTTGTCGATGCTGATGCCATAGTCTCCCTCGCACGTCCGTACGCTCGACTCGGATCCTCGCGCTCCTCGATGGCCGATATCTAACGCAAGTGTATGTTACGCCGTGAACCGCGTTAACAGTTTTCTCAGTGTTTCCGGAGTCTTCGGCCGAGAGGCCTCCTTCGACACCAGATTCGATGCAAGCCGTTGGTCGATAGCACTGCTCTGGAGTGGTATCGTGCTGGATGCCAATTCTGGACCTTGCACGCCGTTGTAGGGGTGAAAGGTACGTGAAAGAATGTGTGCGTACCATCGCACGCCGTCTGATCCTCTTCTGTGCACTCGATAGATCAATAGTTGGTAGAACAACGCGAAATCGTTCCTCGACAAATCAGCGATAACCGTGATGGATTTTGGATACTGAACACTACCTTCTGAACTGGACGGGGCGTCAAAGCGACTCAAACTCATCCACAGAGAAACCATCTTACTCCACTAAGCCGCTCAATAGGATCCAAAAAGCACGCACATTGCCGGTAAATTGGAGGTTTCTGGACGGATTAGGCGCATAAGCCGTCCTTAACCACCACTATTAAGTGATTGTCACGAGTCCTGATCGGTGAGACGATGCAGGACAAGCGATCCCTCAATGTCGACGTCCCCGAGTACCAACTCGAGATCTACGACGAAGAGGCCGAACGGATGGGGTTCGGCTCTCGAGCGGCGTTCATTCGCGCGATGATCAACGCTGGACGGCGGGATTTCGGCCTCGACCCCCAGGGTACAGGGGACGAAGACACCACTCTAGACGATCTGATCGAACAGCGTATCCTCACCCACCTCAGACAGACTGGTTCTCTCCCCACCGACGAAATCGTCGATGGGGTGACCGACGAGGTCGAGCAATCCACGACGGCCGCACTCGAGCGACTGAACGACGCCGGTGACATCGATTACTCCGTCCAGGATGGCGGGTTCGTTCTTAGCCGGTGACCGAAATGGCAGGAAGAGACCTCACGCGAACATCGACCGACGCTACGACGGACCCGATCGCGACGTTCATCGAGGAGATGGAGCTGTACGGGCGGTCGGAAACGACGGTCAACGACTACGAGACGACGCTCCGGCAGTTCGACGACCACCTTGGGCAAGAAACGCTCGACAACGCTGACCGCCTCGACTGCTTGCGATGGATCCAGGGATTGCGCGACGACGGCTACGCACCCGGTTCGATCCGGACGAAGGCTGTCCACCTCAACCGATTCTACGGCTACATGGCCCAGGTCGGCACGTTCGACGCCAACCCAATGGTGGTCGTCATGGAAGAGATGAGCGAGAAAGGCGACTCCTCGCCGACGCGCCGCCACGTAACCGTCGAACAGATGAGCGAGTTCGTCGACGGTATTAAACACCCGCTCAGACGGGCACTCGTGACGTTGCTGGTGAAGACTGGAATGCGGGCCGGCGAAGCGTGCAACCTCGACCTGCGTGACGTCCACCTAGACCACGCCGCCATTCGAGAACATCGTTCGACGCCGGTGCGAGCGGCGATCCGCGATCACCCAGATACGCTATTCGTGAGCAGCACCATCGGCGTTGGAAGCGTCGTGAACGACGAGAAGCGCGTCGACGGGAACAAACGCCACCGAGACACCCGAATCCCGATCGACGAAGAGTTGCGGGACGCACTCGTGCGGTGGCTGGCCGTCCGGCCCGACCCGATCTCGGACGCCGACCCGCTGTTCGTGAGCCTCTCGAGGGATTACGGCGAACGGTTGACGAGTGACGCCGTGCGAGCTCACGTCCGCTCGGTAGCCGAAGGGTGGGGATGGTACGCTGAAGGTGCCGGGCCGGAAGAGAACGTCACGCCACACTATTTCCGTCACTTCTTCACGACGGAAATGCGCAACCGTCTGGGAGATGCGTACGTCGTCAAGTACGTTAGAGGCGACGTTGGTGACGTGATGGACAGGTACACGCACAACTGGGAGGAGCTCGTCGAAGCACCCTATCGAAACAATATCTTTCGTTTACAGGAATGACTGGTCTGGGCCGAGTAAATCCTATATCGCTATATGGAACTCAGGCCGTCGTTGGCTAATCCCAAAGCCCACACCGTTGGATGATTGCGAGCCGTAGTGATTCATGAATCATTCAAGTCATTCGCGTCCGCTCGTCTGCCTGTTCATCCGTGGCCAATGAAGGCGGATACCTCAATACAAGTTACTGTTCGTAATGACGGTAAGTCGTTACCGATGCCGAGCATAACGTGAATCGCCTCGAGTGTAACGGCCACGATCAACGGGCCATCGGTACGATCCAGGAGAGTGGGTGGCGATTCGGCGACAGGGCCACATTGGGAAATCCAATCCTCTATCGTGTCGTTACACATTCGACCGTGTGAGGCGGTCCGGTACGTCGGCTCTGTAGACGAATTCCCCACCAACGATCGTCGCCAGGACGTCGATATCAGCGATATCTCGGGGGTATTCGTACGGATCTCGGTCGAGGATCACCGCGTCGGCAAGCATCCCTGGCTCGAGCGTTCCCTTCCGGTCTTCCTCGAACTCGGCGTAGGCTCCACCGCGGGTGTACGCACGAATCGCGTCGTCGACGGAGAGTCGCTGGGCTTGGTGGGGTGCGTTCACCGCGCAGTGAATGCCGTACAGCGGCCCGAACGGCATCTTGTCGCTGCCGAACGCGAGCGAGACGCCAGCATCCTGGATCGACCGGAAGCGATTGTTCTCGCGCAACCAGCGTTCGCCGAGGCGCGCCTCGTAGAGTCCGCCCGATGCGGACCACTGCAGGAAATTCGGTTGCATACTCGCGACGACGTCAAGGTCGGCCATCCGCTCGATCTGTTCGTCGGTCGCGAGTTCGACGTGTTCGATCCGTAATCGTGGGTCTGAGACGTCGTAGTCGGCGAGAACCGCCTCGTAGGCGTCGAGGACGACGTCGATCGCTTCGTCGCCGATTGCGTGGGTCGCGATTTGTTGGTTGGCTCGAGCGGCGGTTGCGAAGGCCGATTCGAGGTGGTCCGGGTCGATCACGAACTGACCGTCGGTGCCGGGGTCGTCGGCGAACTCGCCCGTCAGTTTCGCCGTTCGAGAACCGATTGACCCGTCCGCGAACACCTTCAGACCGAGTATCCGAAGTCGGTCGTCACCAAAGCCGCTGGCGAGTTCCAGCGTCGAAAGTTCGTCGACGTGGTCGACGTGAACGTAGTACCCCAGGCGGATCGGGAGGTCGTTCTCGCGCCACGCGTCGTGGAAGGCGGCGTGAATCGAATCGCCCGCACCGGGTGGCGTCGTCATCCCGACCATGTCCTGGATCGACGTCAGACCGAGTTCGTTTGCCCGTCGAACGCCGAGGTCGAGGATCGTTCGTGCCTTCTCGCGGTCCGGGTACGTCGACTCCTGAACCCGAATCACTGCGTCCTCGACGACGACGCCGGTCAGTTCGCCGTCGGCGTCTCGTCGAAGGTCGCCCTCGACGCCGTCGAAGTCGACGCGTTCCAGCCCCGCCGTGTTGAGCGAAATCGTATGGCCGTCGACTCGTTGAGCAGCGATTGGATGGTCGTCGCTGACGGCATCGAGCTCTGATCGAGTGAGGTACTCGCGGTCGCCGACAGGCCAGGTACTCTCGTCGTACCCGAAGCCGAGTACCCAGTCGTCGGGGTCGGTGCTCGTCGCGTTTTCCGCCAGGCGGTCGAGCGCGTCCGACCGACGTTCGACCGCTCCGAGGTCCGTCTCGTGTAACGTCATTCCGACCGACGGAATGTGGGTGTGTGCGTCGTTGAATCCGGGGAGTACGACACACCCGTCGAGGTCGACGGTGTCCGCGTCCGAACCCGAAACGTCTCGAGCCTTGGCTCCGAGGGCGTCGACCCGGCCGTTTCGAAACCTGATGGCGTTCGACGTCGTCCGATCGTCGTCGAGGGTGTGGACGGTCCCACCGTCTAACAGCAGCGACTCGGCGGTCATATCTGGGACTCGAGCCGAGGACAGTAATACGTATCGTTAGGGACGGATTCGACGCTCTCGCGGCAGCGGTGTTCGATCTCTCACACCTGCGTTCGTTCAGGCCAGGAGTCCGTTGCGCTCGAGATCCTCGAGGAACGACTCGACGCGGTTACGGTCCTCGGCCGAGAGTTCCACGAGCGGTTCGCGGATGGTGCCACCGTGCATTCCCTGCAAATCCGTGCCGTACTTGACGACGGGAACGTTTTTCGCGGATCCGAATGCGGGGCCGCCGCCATCCTCCTCGCGCAAGTCCTCGTAGGAGCGCAGGGCGTCACGGATCTCCTTCGCACGCGCCCAGTCGCGGGCAGCGAGTGCGTCCGACAGCTCGAGGACGGGTCGCGGGATGAAGTTGCCGATGCCCGTCGTGAAGCCGGTCGCACCCTCGATCGCGTAGGCGAGCGCGTAGCGCTCGGCGACGCCGTTGAGCCACTCTACATCACCCGAGACAGACTCGACTAATCGGGAGAATTCCTTGACGTCGTTGACGGCGTACTTGACGGCGACGACGTTCTCGATGGTCGAGAGTTCCTCGAGCACCGGTTCGTCGAGCAGCGAACCGCGCTTGTAGACGACGAGTCCGAGATCGGTCGCGTCCGCGAGGGTGCGATAGTACTCGATCAGTCCTTCTCGATGAACGTAGGTGTGACGCGGATACATGATCATCGCAGCGTCGGCACCCGCCTCGGCGTAGTTCTCGAGGAGTTCGGTCGCATTCTTCGTGCTGCCGCCGGCCCCGCCGACGACCGTGGCGTCGTCGGGCAGCGCGTCGACCGTCGCACTGACGACGTCGATTCGTTCGGCCTGTGACAGCGAGTAGTACTCGCCCGTGTTCCCGCAGGGGATGAAGACCCGAGCGCCCTCGTCGTACAGCGTTCGTACGTTCTCGGCGATCCGTGTCTCGAGGACGTCCTCACCATCCTCGCTGAACGGTGTCGGTATCGTGAAGGCGACTGACCGAAGGTTCTCCCGCAGTGGGTCGTAATCCATGATCGCTGTCGGTATCATTCGGGTGTTGGACCATTATATTTCCGGTCCCCCCTCTCTTGCGTACGAAGCGCGTTCTCGAGTACGGGGAAACGTATAAACCACATTGCGTGAGTGAGTACCATAGAAGGGAAATGAGAGACGAGATCTCGCTTTCGCGCGGGCTCCTCGGACACTGGTCGGGCGAACGATCGCCCGACGGTATCGTTCGAGACCGCTCGCTTGAGGGCAACCACGGTAACTACGGGGTCGACGCGCGCTGGATCTGGTTTACGAACCCCAGAGCGGTCAGGCACGTCCGCGACCGGGAGCGAACGTACGTCTGCTACCTCGGCGGCCCGACCGGACGGGATATCGTCGCCGCGGCCTACGACCACGAGACGTGGTCGTTTTCGACGACCGTCGTCGACGAATCGTTCTCCGACGACGACCACACGAACCCGTCGCTACTCCTCCGCAACGACGGGCGGATTCTGCTGTTTTGGGCGGGCCACAACGGCGACGCGTTGCACTACACCGTCTCCTGTGATTCCGAGAGCGTGTCGGCGTTCGGTCCGACCCGCCGGATCGAACAGGAGAGCGTCACGTACCCGAACCCGGTCCGGTCGCCCGACGATCCGGAGACGCTGTACCTGTTTTACCGGGATCGAACATACACGCGCGACGCGACGAACGACAAGTACGGCTACATGGGCGACGGCAACCTCTACTACCGAGTTTCCGAAGACGACGGGCTAACCTGGAGCGACCAGACGCGAATCGCTGTCCCCCCGGAGGGCCACTACTCGATGTACTTCGTTCCCGCTCGCGGAGACGACGCGATTCACTTCTTCTTCACCGACGCCGAGCGCGGTGGCGATGCCCCCAAGTGGAACGTCATGTACGCCCAGTTTCGCAACGGTCACTTCCACGCCGCTGACGGGTCGCTCATCGCTGGCCCCGACGACCTGCCGATGACGAAATCGGACCTCGAGGTCGTCTACGACTCCAGCGAAACGGGGAACCACTATGCCTGGGTCTGGGACAGTGCGGTCGACGACGACGGTAACCCGGTCGTTGCGTACGCGACGTTTCCGTCGACGCTCGCCCACGAGTACCGGTACGCGCGGTGGAACGGCGACCAGTGGTGCGATTACCACCTCGCGGATGCGGGCCGCTACGTCGCCAGACGACCGATCGAGTTGCACTACTCCGGCGGACTCTCGATCGACCGCGACGACCCGAGCGTCGTGTACGGCTGCGTCTCTCGAGGTGAACGGTCCGAACTACGGCGGTTCGAGACCGCGACCGGCGGCGAGACGTGGGCGGAGATGACGGTGACGAAACGGCCGGTCGGCTGCGCCATCAGACCAGTCGTCCCGCGAAACGCTGGCAAGGACGTACCAGTCCTCTGGACGACGGGCTCGTACAAGCACATGGACACGGTACAGACCGTCCTCCGCGGGCTGCCCGCCGACCAGCTCGCCGGCTCGAAACTCGAGGGCGACGGGTCACACGGCGTCGACCTCGGGTTCGACCGCTACGACGCCGCCACGTTCGCCGGCGGAATCTCTGTCGCTGCGCGCATCGAACCGCGAGACGTAATGAGGCCGCAAGTACTCGCGAATTTCGGCGGTGCGGTCACGCTCGGAATCGGCCTCACGGAAGAATCGGGGGTCGAGTTCTCGTTGCACGGCTCGGACGAGGAGCGTACGGTCGCGTGGGCGGACGTAGCGGCGAACGAGTCCCATCACGTAGCGGGCGTCTGGGACGGGCGAGGCCGCCTCGAACTCGCCGTCGATGGCGAGGTGATCGACGAAAACCGCTTCGACGGACCACTCGAGTTCGAGACCGACTGGGCCAGCTGGACGCTATTGAAGGGGGAGTACCTCTTCGGTCGTGGCTACGACGGAACCGCGACGGACGTCCGACTCTACAATCGACCACTCTCGACGGCTGAGTTGCGGGCGCTCGCGGAGTAGCCACTTCGAGGCCCACCTCGAGAACGTTGCGGCGGCCACCTCGAGAACTGTCGCTCTTGCCCAATTCGAACGTCGGACTCACGGTCCTGGCGCGCCGAATCCTGTCACTGTGGGTACTGATATCGAAGCCTACAAGAGGATTACCTCGGTGTACGACGTATGGACGTAGGATTCATTGGAGCTGGCAAGATGGCCGCCACGCTGATGGAGAAAGTCGACGCCACTAGTGACGCGAGCATCACGGCAATCTGTGACATCGACGAGGACGCCGCACGAGAAGCCGCGGACCCTCGCAATGCGTCGGTGTACACCGAGCACGAAACCCTCTACGAGGAGGAGTCCCTCGACGCGGTGTTCATCGCGATCCCCCCGTTTGCGTACGACGACCAGGTGACCCTCGCCGCCGAACACGGAATCGCCGTTTTCGTCGAGAAGCCGGTCGCCCTGAAACCCGAGCAGGGCCGAGAGACGCAGGCGGCGATCGAGGACTCCGGGATCGTTACCGGGACCGGCTACGTCTTCAGGTACGACGAGATCACGGAGAAGGCACTCGAGTTGCTTGAAGGCCGGGAGATTTCGATGCTCACCGGCCGCTACTGGAGCAGCCTGCTCGCGAGTCCGTGGGGGAACGAACTCGAACTCTCTGGTGGCGAAATCGTCACCCGGACGACTCACATCTACGACCTGGTTCGGTATCTCGGCGGCGACATCGAGCGCGTGACGGCTGCGAGTACGGATCGGATCGGAACCCCGGAGATCGACTACCCGGACGCGACGACGGCGACACTGGAACACGAGAACGGCGTCATCAGCACCGTCTCCTCGGCAGTGACGTCGCCGGAGTGGACGGCCGAGTTGAATATCGTCGGCGAGGATGTCCATTTACACCTGGATTACACGACACAGGAGATCACCGGTACGGTCGGCGAGGAGTCGGTCCACTTCGAACTCCCGACCGATCGATACGGACAGGAGGTGACCAACTTCCTCGAGGCCGTCGATCGAAACGACCCCGCACACGTCCGTTCAGATTACGCGGACGCTGTTCGGACGCTGTCACTCAACTGGACCGTCATCGACGCCGCCGAGTCGGGCGAACCGGCCATCGTCGGTGAGACACCTCGATCCTGAGCGGAGCGAGCAGGCCCATCGACGGATCGGCGTGTGGGTTTTTCGTTCGACGTGTGGCGTTTTGAATCGGTTATCGAGATCGAACTCGAGTGCGTGAGGGGTTTTTATCGTAGCGTAGGCGGCTCGACAATCACGGCGAAGGCCGCTCGATGACCCGGTGACTCGAGTGCTCGCCGACCACTCAGATCGTCTCGGTCTGCCAGAAGTAGTACTCCAGAGGGAGGACTGCTCGCAGAAACGGCCGCGAGCGCCTGATCGGCCAGCACGCGTCGGGCGAGCCAAACAGGAGGCGGGTCATCGCCCGTCGGTCCAGGACGACGTCCGGTTCTCGCCTCGTTTGCTCGACGTGAACGCCGGTCGCGTCGTAGGCGACCGTCACGGCGTCTGTCGTCTCGAGTCCCTCGACGGCTAGCGTCACCGCCCCGGATGGACACCCGAAGTCGTCGTCGACGGTCGCCCATCGCTCCGCGAGCAGCGGTTCGTACGCCTCGAGCGTCGCGGGCAGGTCGAGTATATTCAGTTTTCGATGCGGGCGCGTCTCCCAGTCGATTGCCAGGTCACAGAACGACGGGACGAACGGGTGGTGGGGATGGGTGAACACCTCCAGTTCGGCCGCCGTTTCGAGGACGGATCCGAACAGTGTCGTGACGCCCTCACGCGAGCCGCCGAATTCGAGGACGGACGCGGGGTCAGTCCCCCGGTAAGCGAGGTACGCTGGACGGTCCCCGTCGAAGACGAGTGTCTCGAGGTCGCGCTGCGCGAGCAATCGCTCGTACCGCCGGTCGGTGCGGGTAATTCGGTACCGTTCGCGGTCGTGGATTTCCCTGATCAGTTCGAGATCCGTCCGGCTTCGATACTGACGGACGTCGGCGGAACCGGCGGGGTCAGTTGTGAACGATCGGCGCGTGATTCGGTATCGTTCCTCACGGCCGGCGTTCTCCCAGCCGAACCGTCCGTAGCCGAGTCGGTCGCCCTCGAGTTCCGCGAGGGGAACGTCCTGTAATTCGAGTCGATCGAGCCAGAACTCGAGGAGCTGCGTCATGTACCCGTTACCGCGGTGGTCTGGGTCCGTCGCGACGCCGGCGATACCGTGGCACTCGACGGTCGCTGCCCCCGCACGAAGTTCTGCCGGAACACAGGCCACGTGGCTCACGACGTCGCCGTCGAAGGTGACGACTGCGTGCCGGTTCGGCCGCGTTTGATCGAAGCAGTGGGGCATCCGTCGTTCGAGACCACCGCGTTCGAAGCCGAAACATCGCTCCGTGAGCGCCATCGCCTCTCGAAACTCGCCCGGCCGAATGAGCCGCGGCCCCTCGATAGCTGAGGTCACGGTGGCACGTACTCACCACGAGTACAACACGATTTCGGTGGTGGCTATCCGGGACGGCACCCGACAGAAATGGATTCGCATCGTTTCGAGTGAATAAACGGCGAGCGATGGAGCCGACGGTCGTGTTGGGGTTGGCTGTGACGTCGTGTCCTCAAGAGCGAGAATGGTTCGGAAACGATCCACAAGCGGGTGTGGGCACCTCTGACGAGGGCCGGGCGGCTCCCTGGTGGCTCGAGTCGGGCAGAGGACAGCAATCGAACCCAGGAGGAGTGTCGTACGGTAGTCGTCGAAACGAGTTACCCATCGGTCAGCCAGACGACTGGAATGGCTGGTTCCAGCCGTACAGCCGCGACCGAGTGTGCAATGACGTTCGATGCTCGTCTGATCGCCTCGTTCGATACACCGGCCGTACTGCTGGCGATCACCACGGAACGATTACTCATCGTCACCGAAACCGATCGTTCCACCGAGAGAGCCTCGACCAGGGATTGAGACAGTGCACAGGAACCCTCGCGTACGACGATTCGTTTGGATAGGGCAAACGTACGGCTGAGATCGAACTGATACAGCGATAGCTGACGATCGACCGTCTCGCTGGCGGACGAGCGGTCGATCCACGGAACTGGCCAGTTGGATCCATTTTAGGCCTTACAACACTATGTATGTCACACGAAGGAAAAGGGATGTAGTTGGTAAACTGATGATTAAATAAAAAAGAATCGAATTAGAACACCATCGCCCATATGTTTGATTATTCAAAACAAATATATTCAGCATTGGCCTCCGTGGTCGAGCAAACGGTTCTGAACAGGCGCACATTCGTCGAAGATGCCAGTTTCAGTGTTCGTTTCCCGATCCCAAACGATAGTTGACATCGTCGTCATTCGAAGTACCCACACGAACTAGGCAATCTGGTTCGGTGAAACCACCCCTCCGACCACCCCCACGAAGCCGGGTCGGAATAGCAACCGGGCGCTCGCCGTTTTCGATTCGATAGACTTCGAGGCGTACAGCGTATCATCACGGAAAGACAATCACCCATAATTTCAACTTGCAATGAACATAGGTTTTACGTGAATGTTATATGGCATTGCAACACACTATCATGTGAGGCACCCTCATGAACAGACGATCGTATCTTTCGTCCATTGGTATCGCAAGCGGCGTCCTGTTGGCCGGTTCGACAACCGGCGATGCGGACTCGTTCACCACCAGTAGCCAGACCCCATCCGACTCGTCCAATCGGATTCGAACAGCAGGCGATCTCGTTCGCCTCTCGGCCGACGAGATCCTCGCACTCGACGACGAAACCGTCCGTCGCCCGTTCAATCCGGAACTCGGCGGCGGTGAGGCGTACGACCCCGACGAGTTCGACGGTGCTGAGCAGTATCCCCACGGCGGTGCGGTCACTCGAGAACTGGCCACGTACGTCGTTTCCGATGCGGACGGACTCGAGACGGCGGCCGGGGATGCGACTGCCGGCGAGATCATCTGGGTCGAGGGAGACGCCGAGATCGATATGACCGGCGTCTCCATCACGCTCGCCGCCGGCGTGACACTCGCGTCCGACCGTGGACGAGACGGATCGGACGGGGCACTCCTCTCCCAGGACGAGAACGGGTTCAACGCGTTCATCAGTACGGGCGGTGACGACGTTCGACTCACCGGGCTTCGACTGTCCGGGCCCGAACACGAGTACTGGGACTACGAGGACAAAGGGATCGACAGTATCTACGACGTCGGAATCACCTACGGACTTCTGATCGACGACACTGACGACGTCGAGGTGGACAACTGCCAGTTCTCCGGGTTCACGTACGCCGGCATCCGGGTTGGAATGTGGGGTGCGTACGAGTGTAAAGGGGTCTACATCCACCACAACGAGTTCGCCGACAATCCATCGCCGGCACTCGGGTACGGAATCAACGTCTACGGCGGCGATCCGCTTATCGAGTACAATTATCTCGACAACAACCGCCGTTCCATCGCCGGCGTGGGCGGTGACGTGCCGATGAACTACACGATCCGGAACAACCTCTTTGGCCCTCGGACACGGCTGGCACCAATTGACGCCCACGGAGGCGAGGTCGACGACATGGACGAACCACAGGCGGGCGTGCGTATGGACATCGAGAACAACGTCGTTCTGTCGGAGAAGGCCGCCGTCTCCGGCGCGCCACAACCGGCGATCGTTATCCGTGGCGTACCGCGAGAGCGAGCCACGATCCGGAACAACTGGTTCTTCACCGACCGCGCCCCACCGTTCAGTGCGGACGAAGGGACTGGTGACGGTGGCGGGGCGATCCGCCAGTGGACCGACCAGTATACCTCGATCACCGCGTCCAACAACGTCTACGGAAAGTTCGTTTTCACGGAGGAACTCGGGACGTCTGGAACAGCGTGGAGACCCCAACAGAGGCACGGAAACCGAGATACCAACTGACGGTCGCCGGAACGTGATTTCGACGCGTTCTTCCGGCTGCACTCGAGCGTGATCGATTACGTTGCGGAGCTACCATCGAGTGTGCGGGCGTACAACGACTGCAGTACTCACGCTGTCTTCCCTCTACGATACGCTCGGTGACTGCTCGACGGCCGGTGTGATTGAACGCGACGTCTGAACGGATGAATCTCGAAATCTGGACAGCTGGGACGGCTGTTCGCGGCTCACTGGCCGCGACGTAACACGGCCAAAATCACGTAGATACCCACCGAAACGAGAATGACCGTCGCGCCGTAGATACCGAGCATTCCCGCGACGACACCGTCCCCTCGAACCGCTCCGATCAGGAGCAAACCGAAGCCAAACAGCAGACTCAGTGCCAGTGGTTGCTCGAGCAACGATTTGACCGACTGGTCGATCCGGGACGACACGCCCTGTGAGTCTTCGGACACTTTCGTGGACATTGTGCGTTACTCCGACCTTCGGACGACAACTGCATAAACTTTCACCTCCCCAGGGTGTGCTCGAGGGCATTCAGGAGACCGAATCAGAAGACTCGTCTTTGAATCGGTTACCAGGGTTGGGACCTGAAAATGGTAACGAAAATGGTAACGAAAATGGTAACGAAAACGAAGAGAAGAGGATACGATCGATCAGTTTCGATTCGTGACGTCTTCGCTATCGTCGACTGTTTTGGAGTGGCGAGCCCTGAGTCGGGGATTGAACACCTTGTCGAGTCCCTGCGAAAGCAATACCAGTGCGAACGAGAGCAGGATAAGCGCGGCCATCGGCGGGTACAACCAATGTGCGGCCCGGTCGGGATTCGAGAGGGCGCCTCCGGTCGCGTACGCGTCGTTCATCATCGTCCCCCAGTTCGTCTCCGAGTAAGGGAGGAATCCGAGGAAGTACAGCGCGACGGATGCGAAGATCACGCCTCGAGCGGCCTGTGCGGAGTTGATCAGTACGTACGGCATGAGCTGTGGGATAATGTCGTTTCGGAGGATCGAGCGCGTAGAGACGCCCATCGAACGGACGGCTTCGACGTACGACGCCTCACGAAGCGTCAGAACCTGCGACCGAATCGTCCGCGCTAGTCCGGGCCAACTGTCGATCGCGAGGATCACGCCGACGGCGAATGGATCCCGCGGCTGGTAGATGGCCGCCAGAACGACGACTAGCGGAAGCCCGGGGATGACCATGAGGATGTCGGAGATGAGCATCAGGACGTAATCGGTGAGTCCACCTTTGTATCCCGCGACCGTCCCGACGACGACCGCGACGCCTGCGGCGAAAATCGCCCCTGCGAGCCCCATTTTGAGCACAGCAGGCGTAGCGTGGACGAGCTGTTTGTGGATCGGCCGACCCATATTGTCGGTGCCGAGGGGGTATTCCGCCGACTGGAACCAGGTCATGTACGTCTCCGCCTCGTTGATCGACGGCTCTGGGACGAGGTGAACGCCTACCGTTCCAGTGAAGATGAACAGTCCCAGCACGACGATTCCAAACCGGGTTCGCCAGTCGGTCCAGGCGATTCGGGCCTGGGTCAGGAAGTAGCGATCGATCGTCCGTGAGTAACGTTCGCGTTTCGACATCGTCGACGTCGACGACTGGGACATGTTCGTCAGGAAGTCCGGCGTCGACCCGCCGTCAGTCCTCGCTTCGTTCGCCCCGTCGTCAGCCGTCCGTTCGTTGTGTTCCATCTTGAAATCAGCTCAGTATGACTCTTTGTCGTTCGTTCCGGCCCGTGGATCGATCAGCCCGTACGTCAGGTCGGCAATCATGATTCCGGTGATGGTGATCGTCGAGAAGAATATGAGCAGCCCCATCAAGAGCGGATAATCCCGCTGAGAGAGCGCTTCGTAGGTGTACCATCCGATTCCGGGATACGTATAGATCTGTTCCATGATGATCGAACTGCTGAAGATCGCTGCGATGCCTATCATGAAACTCGTGTACAGGGGGAGTATTGCATTTCTGCCGACGTAGCGGATCGCGATTCGATTGTCACTCAGGCCACGGAGCCGGGCTACTCGGAGGTAGTTCTCCCCCATGACGCGGATACAGTTCCCCCGCATTGCCAGTGCTGACCCGCCGAATCCGACGATGATACTCGAGGCGATGGGGAGTGCAGAGTGATGCAACACGCTCAGCATGAAGGGGATGTTGAACCCCTCCGTCGTGGAGGGATCGTATCGACCTCTGGTCGGGAACCAGCCGAACTTGAAGCCGAGAAACGAGAGCATCAGGATCGCCCCAACGTAGTACGGAACCGAGTTGAGGAACGTCGCACCGATCGACGCGACGTTGTCAAACCGGGACCCCTCCTTGTAGGCCATGAGCGCACCCAGGACGATGTTCGCGCTAAATCCGATCAAGAGCCCGTAGATACTCACGAATATCGACCACGGCATCGCTCGGAAGAGAATATCGAAAACTGGCTCGCCACGCCAGAGGGATTCGCCGAAATCCTGGTAGACGACGATATTGACCATGTACTCGGCGTAGGCTTCGAGAATCGGCTGCTCCGGGTCGATGTTCGTTCGCAATTCGATCATCCGGTTGATCTGTTCGATGTTCACGTCCTGTCCCTGTTGAAGGGAGGTCTGTATCATTTCGTCTCGCATAACCTCGATTGGCCCGCCCGGCATAAGACGATAGAGAACAAAGGTTATCGTTATGACGGAGAATAACGTAATAATTGCTTGCCCTACTCTCCTGGCATAGTAGTTCATACTGGCTCATTTCGCTAGTCGATATTAAACTTTGCGTCAGGTGTTATCATGCCAAGGAGACGCCCTCGACGGGGGATATTGCTTTCAACCACATTGACTTCACCGACACCCGAACAGTTATATGGGAATCGACGGTGACACTCTACGTAATGGGGCGATCGTTCACCGCGGAACTGGGCAAGCAAGTCTGTACGTACAAACTCTACCTGATCTTCGGCGTCTCACTGGCCCTGGTCCTGATCGCATTCTCGCTGGTTTCGCTCACCGTCGTCGAACCAGCCAGCGCGACGTACGTCATCGTCGTCCTGAACCTCGCAACGCTCGCTGTCCTCACTGTCGTCATGTCAATCGCGATCGTCATCTGTACGAGACGCGACTACTAGTGCACCGTCGAGCGTCGATCGATGAACTGAACCAATACCTCGGGTCCGATTCGATTCTTCGCTGTACGCTCTGAACGCCCTCAGTGCTATTCCAAACCTGAACTGAGAGGTAACACCGATGGCGTCCACCTGTTTTCACTCATCAGTCGACGCTCGGGAGCGTACGAGTCCCCTTCTCGTCGACTGTTTCCGGAATCGAGTATTGTCAGTTACCCCATCGAAGAAGACGAGAGCGAGCAATGGGCGTCTACGGCCAGTTCGTCGTCGCGATTCACTCCGGAAGCGGTTCGCTGTTCCAGTACTCGTGGTCCCGCTCAGACCGGAAGCACGCGACGTCCGAACGGCCGCTTTCGTCGGCTGGCGTCAACTGTGGAACCTTGGTCGTACACACCTCTCGAGCCTTCGGACACCGGGTGTGGAACCGGCACCCGCTCGGCGGGTGCTTCGGGTCCGGGATGTCGATTTTTCGCATCGGAAGTTCCTTCGCCCCTTCTTTCGCCGCGTCCGGATCCATGACCGGCGTCGCCCACCGAAGAATCTTCGTGTAGGGGTGTTTCGGATTCCGGATGATCTCCTCGGCGTCACCGATCTCGACCAGGTTTCCGAGGTACATAATCCCGATACGGCCGCCGACCTTCTCCGCGAAGTAGTACGCGTTTGCGAGGTCGTGGGAAATGAAGAGGTAGGACGTGTTGACCTCTCGTTGCAGGTCGTGCATGAGGTCCATCATCTCTATCCGCAACGAGACGTCGAGGGCACTGACGGCCTCGTCGGCCAGAATTACGTCCGGGTTCATCAGGAGTGCACGGCCCAGGGCAACCCGTTGTTGTTCACCACCGCTTAGCTGGTGTGGATACCGCGACGCGTACGACGACGCCGGTTTCATCCCGACGTAATCGAGCAGTTTGTAGATCCGCTCCTCTCGATCGTCGACGCTCAAGTTTGGATACCACTTCTTCAGCGGCACCGACAGACTGCTGAGGATGGTTCGGTTGGGGTTCAGTGAACTCCCCGGATCCTGATGGATGATCTGGAGCGACCGACGGATGTCCGCGAACGGGATGTCTACGTCACCACTTCCGTCCTTGGCGTCCCAGATGTCCTGTCCGCGGTACCGTACCGAACCGTCAGAGGGTCGCTGCAGGCCGACGGCCGTCTTCCCCAGCGTGGTCTTTCCGCACCCGCTCTCGCCGACGAGAACGATCACCTCGTTCTCGTGGATGTCGAGGGAAACCCCATCGACCGCCCTGACGACCTCCGCCTCCTTCCGTCGAAGGGTCTGCATCAGCGACGTACTCGAGAACTCGACACCGACGTCGTCCAGCGTGACGACCGGTTCGGAACTACGGCTCATCGAACGTCACCTCCTGCTCCTGGTCGCTCAGTGTATAGGTGATCTGCTCTCGAGCGTTCTCCCAGTGGTGACAGGCGACCTCGTGGTCGCCGCTCACCGGTTCGAGTTCCGGATCGACCGCCACACACTGCTCGTCTGCGAGCGGACAGCGAATGTGGTAGGAACACCCCTTCGGCACGTTGACCGGGTCGGGACTGTCACCCTCGATCGGCTGCATATCTTCCAGGGCTGACGACAGATTCGGAACGGCCTTCAACAGTGCTCGAGTGTAGGGATGGGCGGCGTCTTTCAGGATGTCGTAACACGGACCTACTTCCACGAACTGGAACGCGTACATCACGGCGAGGCGATCGGCCAGATCCGCCACGAGCGGCAAATCGTGCGTGATGAAGATCATCGTGATCTCGTACTCGTCGTGGATTTTCGCCAGCAGGTTCGTGATCGAACGCTGCATGAGTAAGTCGAGTGCCGCAGTCGGTTCGTCCATCACGAGGACGCTCGGCTCGAGCAACAGACTGAGCGCGATTAATGCCCGCTGTTGCATACCGCCGCTGAGTTCGTGGGGGTACGAGTCGAGAACGCGATCGGGATCGAGATACAGGTCCGCGAGCAGCTCCCGGCCGTAGGCCATTCCCTCCTCGACGTCGCGGTTGTGGGCCCGAAGTGTCTCCTTGAAGTGGCCGCCGATCGACATCGTCGGGTTGAACGAGTCCATTGCCCCCTGAAACACCATCGAGACCTCCTCCCACCGGAACTTTCGGAGTTCCTCTTCGTCGAGATCACGGACGTCGAACGGATCGCCGTCTGGAGGGTGGTAGATTACCTCGCCGGTCAACCGACCCGGGGTGACGACTGCATCCAGGAGCGCCGACGCGAACATGGATTTGCCGCTACCACTCTCGCCCACAATTCCCAGGATTTCGTTCCGGTGGATATCCATCGTCACGTCGTCCATCACTTTCGACGTCCCTCGCTCCATGTCGAACGTAACGGACGCGTTGCGGACTTCGATCAGCGTCTCCCTCCCCCAGGAGTTTGGCGAGGTCGTCACTCCGTCACGGACGGTCACAGAGAGTCACCTGTACGGGAGCAGTCGACGTTACAGTGACGGTCGATTCGCCACGTACCGAGAACTCGATCATCAGCCGTTCCATACCCAAAGGGAGGGGGGTTTTCTCACATAAGCTTTTAGGAACCTGTTTGTCGACGTATAGCTTCTCGTGGGACAGAAGCTGTGAGAGAAGAGGGAGAAAGGGAAAGAATGAAAGATGACGGTGCTCGTTCCGCTCACCGAACAGCTGTACGGGTCGTTATGGGTACCCGACGGTGCCGTTCTTGATGAGGGGGTACAGCGCGTTGTTGGTCTCGAGACGCCACTTCTCGTCGACCGACCAGTCGAAGTCACGCGTGTTGGCCCAGCGACCGGACTCACGGTAGAGCAGGTCGATTTCCGGCATGTGGAAGTTCCACATCCAGCACAGCTTTTTGATCTGTTCGTTGGTCCACTCGACGTCGTCCGTAACCATGATCTCGTTGACTGTTTCGACCAGATTGATCTCCTCGGTGTCGCCGGAGAGGTCGAGTTGACCGATCTCGGTTGGGATCTCCCAGACAAGCGGTTTCCCGTTGTACGGCGAGTGCGTGCGGCCGTCGTCGAGCCACTGCTGGATCGTATCGTTCGCAGCGCTGGTTCCACCGGTTGCGATCTGCGACACGAGGCGAAGCCCGAACGAGTGATTGTACCGGAAGAACCCGACCGGGTGCTGGTAGTCCGCTGCGTAGTGGCTGTACGGCGTGAGCCCCCAGTCCATGGTTTCGTTGAACCGCTCGGTCACCTGGTTCTGCTCCTGGCCCTCGAACACGACGGGGAAGCCGTACTCCTCGAGCTGGGCGTGGACGGTCTGTCCTGGGACGTTGAAGAAGTAATCCGTCCCGATGGGCATCAGGATCGGGTCGAGTTCTTCGCCGTCCGGATTGTAAACCGTCCCGTCTTCGCGCGAGTAGCCACCGGCCTCGAGGAACTGGTCTGCGAGTTCGTGGTCGGAATCCTGGGGTGCGTAGTCGATGAAATTGTCCAGGTCGTCTTCGAGATACGTATTGTTCCACTCCTGTTCGATTCCCGTGTGGACGTCGATCGGGAGCCCGGTCTCGAAGTTCGTGACGACGTCCTGCGTGTTGATGACCGCCGTCATCGCGCGACGAACGGCACGGTCCTGGAGTGCCTCGGTGTGGTTCCAGTTGATCGTCATCGAGTACATGAACTTCGAGGCGTACTTCGCGAGGTCCTGATAGTGGTCGGGGAGTACCTCCCGGTACTTCTGTTCCATCGCGACGGAAGCGAAGTCCACCTGCTCGTTCGATATCATCTCGTCCTGGGCGGCACCCTCGGCGACGAGTTCCTCGTACCGCTCGATCTGGACGTCTTCGGACCATCGGTGGTGGTCGACAGGTTCGAGCGTGACGCCCTGTGTGGACCAGTCGACGAGTTCGAACGACCCCGTGCCGAGCCCCTCGTTCATGTACTGGTCGATGTCGATTTTCTTTTCGAGAACCTCGGTTGCGGCCGCATCTCGTTCCTCGTCCGTGGACGCGTCCTGCAGCGCCTCGAGGTGGGGTTGCCACGTCTCCGCATTGAGGGAGTCAAGGTTACCGCTCACGCCACCCAGGTCGGTCGTCTCGATGAGCGCGGGATTCTTGGGCTCCTTGTAGGTGTACTCGATCGTCAGGTCGTCGACCAGTTCGATGTTCTCGTACTGGCTTCCGTCGGGTGACATCAGCCTGTTCACTTCTTCCCAGGTGTACAGGTCCTCTGCAGTGTACTGGTCGCCGTTCCAGAAGACGAGGTCGTCGCGAAGCGTCTTCGTCAGTACCAGACTATCGAGGTCCCAGTTCCAGGACTCGAGTGCGGGCGTCTCGACGTTCCCGTTGTTGTAGACGATCGTTTGCCGGTCATTGGTGAAATCGACCAGTCGGGAGGGGAACTGTTCACCGAGAGGGTTGAAGTTGTACTCGTCGGGAAGCGTACTACCGGCAATTCGGGTCAGCGTCCGGTTCTCACCGTTGCCCCCATTTCCTCCGTTACCTCCGTTGCCGCCGTTGCCGCCGTTGCCTCCATTGCCACCATTTCCACCGTTTCCGCTCGTACAACCGGCGAGACCGGCCGTCGCACCCGCCGTCAGGGCGAGGACGTACCGCCGACTGGTCAGATTCCTGCTGCTACGCTTGCCCATTGTAGGTTTGTCACCATCTGGCATAGGAACCACACTCTCCCCAGACGCGATAAATCTTTCCCCGCGGAGTAAGCGTATCTCCACGGAAATTTTTCGAGTTCTAGAATTTACTGGCCGTTTCTCTTTACTTATCTCGATAGTGATGGAACTATCTTTTACACGTTCTAATCGCCAGGCGCGGCGAATCTAGACGACTAGTATAGCCGAATGCTGATCGGCCAAGGCCCGATCACAGAAGAACGCGGGATGGCGAACAGGTGCGGTCAGAGAGGCATCCTGGTTCAACACGCTGTTTGCGGTCGACGATGGATACGCTCGACTCGAGTTGATCCGGCCTCGACGTACAACTGCGTTCGCTCGAGACCAACACTCCTCGATTAAAGGGTTGAAAAAGCCGAACGATACAGACCACTCAATCGGTCGGACTCGAGAATAGAGGTCGGAACGGCAGCATCAGGTCTCGAGGGAACTGCTATCCGACAACGACGGGACGCTCCGAAGACGAATTGGCGAAGACTATAACTCGTGCCGGACGAGCAACGTGAGTATGGATAGCGAACAGCACGACGAGCAACGAGCGGAGAAAAATGGCTCACGGTGGCCTATTGGACGTCGAGGGTTCGTGGTCGGTGCCGCGGCCGGGGTACTCGGACTCGGGGCGACGAAACTCGCACTCGAGTCCCAACGGGACGGGCCGACCGGCGACCCCGACGAAACGACTGCCGACTGGTACGGAGAAGCTGAGAGCGAGGGCGGGCGGAAACGCCGTCGAGAATACCTGGAGAAGCTGATTCCGCTCCTTCACCTCGACGCCGACGACGATCCCATCTCCGATCCACGACTCTCGAGGGAACACCCTAACTGGCGGGCGTGGCTCGACGATACCGGGGAACTGCCGCCGGACTTCGAACGGCTTCCCGCGACGGCTGGTCTTCCCGACCCGCTTCGTCGGGGTGAAGGCGGAGACGCTGACCGGATCGACACCATCGACGGCTGGGAACGCCAGCGCGAGCGCATCGGCGACGCGATCCAACACTGGTTGTACGGGAGTATGCCTCCTGTCCCGGACGACCTGCAGGTGACCGAGCTTCGCACGCTGACCGTGGCCGACGGGACCGCGACCCAGCGGGGCGTCCGTCTCGAGTTCGGTCCCGACTACGAGGCGACGATGACCGTTCAGGTCATGATACCGGAGGAGAGGGAGGGGCCGTTCCCGGTGTTCATGACGCAGTGGAACCACCGCGAGTGGGCATACCGTGCGCTCGAACGCGGCTACATCGGCGTCGTCTACGCCGGCGCCGACGCGAGGGACGACACTGGTGATTACGGGGAGCACTATCCAGACCACGACTTTCAGATCCTAGCGCGTCGGGCGTGGGGAGCCCAGCGAGTCGTCGATTATCTCCTCACGCTCGAGGAGGTCGACGACGATCGAATCGGGCTCACGGGCTTCTCTCGAAACGGAAAACAGGCGCTCATCACGGCCGCGTTCGACGACCGGATCAGCGCGGTCGCGCCCGCCGGTTCCGGAACTGGCGGCGCCCTGCCAGCCCGGTTCGATCGAGATAACTTCTTTTCGGGGCACATGGGCTACCACGCCCGCGTCCGACGAAGCTGGTTCCATCCGCGCTGGCGATTCTTCGTCGGGCGAGAAAATCGTCTCCCAGTCGACGCGAACTCGCTCGTGTCGATGGTCGCCCCGCGAGCGTGTATGATCGACGTCTCGATGAAGGACCTCAACTCCAACGCGTGGGCCATAGAACGGGTGTACAAATCCGCACTCCCCGTCTACGAACTCTACGACGCCGAAGACGCGCTCGCGGTCCACTACCGCCAGACCGGTCACGAAATGCCACTCGACGACGTCGAAGCGATCGTCGACTTCTTCGACTACGCGTTCGGTCGAGAGGAAGACGGCTACACCGTCGACGAGTACGTGAATCCATCGCGGTTCAATCACGAGTTCTCGTTCGACGAGTGGTCGAAGACGTCCGCCGCGGAAATCGATCTCGAAGCGTTCCCCGAGAGGGGTATCGACGATTTGCTCGTCGACGAGAACGGAACGACGATAACGACGACGGCGGACTGGGAGGCGAAGAAGCCTGCCCTTCGCGAGACGATCAGGTGGAGTTTCGGCGACCGGACGTCCGCAGACGGAGCGGTCGTCGGTCGACCCGACGAGACGGACACCATCGGCAAAGTGGAACAGTCACCATCCGACGTCGACGGTCCGCACGTCCAGAGCGACCTCTTCTATCCGCGGAGTCAGGCGGAAGAAGATGACGGCGCGAGTGAGACGGGAGACGCCACGACTGCCGGGGAGGAACTGCCCGCGATCGTCTGGCTCCACCCCTACTCCTACGGTGGCGGGTACGGGACGGGCGGAGGGTTCCGAGAACCACTCGAGTTCGCGACCGACCGCGGCTTCGCGTTCGCCTCGTTCGATCAGATCGGATTTGGGACGCGAACGATCGACGGCCAGGACTTCTACGATCGATACCCGAATTGGTCGACGATGGGAAAGATGGTGGCGGATACGCAGGTCGTCGTCGACCGATTGATCCAGCACGACTCGATCGACTCGGATCGGATCTACCTCGTCGGCTACTCGCTCGGTGCGACCGCCGGGTTGTACACGGCCGCTCTCGACGAACGGATTCGAGGCGTCGCCTCGGTCTGCGGATTCTCCCCGTTCCGCCTGAGCGACCCGGAGAAAGAGCGGGCCAACGCGGTGATCGGTCGCCACTCCCACATCCACGGCCACCACCCGCGACTCGGGCTGTTCCGAGACGAACCCGAACGAATGCCGTTTGACTTTCACGAGGTCCTGGGTCTCGTCGCTCCTCGACCACTGCTGGTGTGGGCACCGGAACTCGACTGGGATCACCCTCAAGAGGACGTCGTCCAGTGCGTGGAGGAAGCGCGAGCCGTGTACGACCTGTACGGGGCCGCCGACGCACTCGAGCTACGTACGCCCTACGACATCAACAGCTTCGATTATCACGAGGCCCGGCTCCGCGCGGCCGGCCACAGCGATCCGCCGCCACGGGCCCGTCGAGAGGCGGTCTTCGACTGGGTCGCCGAGGACCTTCCGTAGGCCCGAGGAGCGATGACCTGAGGAGTGAAACTCGGCTGTCGAGGACCCACAGCCAGTGACCTCCTCGAGGTCAACGCCACCAACACGCTTTTGCCCCCTCCGAGACCTTCTTCACCGGACTATGGCCAGCGATCGTCGCTTCGATCCCGCGTGGAAACTCGCGGAACGCATCCGCAACGGAACCGTCAGTCCAACGGCGACCGTCGACGCTCACCTCAAGCGAATCGACGAGCGCAACGACGACGTCAACGCCTTCATCACCGTCGCGGCGGAGCACGCCCGCGAGCAGGCACGAGCGGCGGAACGAGCGCTGGAGGACGGCGAGTCGGTCGGCCCGCTCCACGGGGTACCCGTCGCACTCAAAGACCTCACGGGCTTTCGCAAGGGGATCCGACACACGTTCGGCTGTCGAGCCTTCGCCGACAACGTCGCGACCCACACCGCCGATTTCGTTCGGCGACTCGAGGATGCCGGGGCGATCGTTATCGGCAAGACCAACACGCCCGAGTTCGGCCACAAACCACTCACCGACAATCTACTCGTCGGACCGACCGCGACCCCGTTCGACCTCGATCGTAACGCCGGTGGCTCCTCGGGCGGGAGCGCCGCGGCGGTCGCCGACGGCCAAACCGCGTTCGCCCAGGGCGGCGACGCGGCGGGATCCGTTCGAATTCCGGCGGCGTGGTGTGGCGTCTACGGGCTGAAACCGTCCTTCGGGCGGATCCCGGAATCCGCGCGCCCGAACGCGTTCCAGTATCACTCGCCGTTCATCTGCAAGGGCTTTCTGACACGATCGGTCAAGGACGCAGCGATCGCCCTCGAGGTCACGGCGGGACCGAACGCCCAGGATCCGTTCGCCTTGCCCGCTGACGACGCCGACTACGTCGCTGCTCTCGACCGACCGATCGACGAGTGGTCGATCGCCTACAGCCCCGACCTCGGGGTCTTCCCCGTCTCGCAGTCGGTTCGGGCCAGTATCGAAGACGCACTCTCCGCGTTCGAGCGAGGGGGCGCGACCGTCGACCAGGTCGACGTCGACATGGGCCACTCCCTCGAGACGCTCCGAGACCGGACCCGCTTCGGACTGATGCAGGCGTTCACCGCGAAGATCGCCGACTCCGTCGAGGACCGTAGCGGCATCGACTTCCTCGGCGAGCACGCCGACGACGTTCCCGAGGAGTTCCGCGACCGGATTCGGGCGGGTCGGCAGTTCTCCCCCGTCGATATCGGTCGGATGAACCAGGTCCGGACGGCGATGTTCGACGGGGTGCAGACCGTCTTCGAAGACGAGGGATACGACCTTCTCGTGACCCCGACGTTGGGGGTTCCACCGATCCGAAACGATTCGCTCGACGACGTTCGCGTTGACGGCGAACCCGTCAATTCGCGGGCGGACTGGCTGTTGACGTGGCCGTTCAACATGACCGGTCACCCCGCCGCGTCGATTCCGGCGGGACGAGTGGACGGGCTCCCGGTCGGGATGCAACTCGTCGGCCCGCGTTTCGGCGACGAAACCGTGCTCACTGCGAGCGCGGCGTTCGAACGCCACCGGCCCTGGATGGACTGGTACGCGACGGTGGAAGCGTAGGGGTTCGACGAAGCGGAAATTACGATCACGACGGACCTCGAGCGACGGACAACACGGTCGCCACCACTCTCGAAGGCGAGCCTCCTTTTTCGATCCGCGTCGTCGCGTGGCGACACCCACCGCAACCGGACCGTTTTTGCCCCCGGTCGATCAGAGTAGTGCCATGAACACGATGGACAGCGATCACGAGTGGCGTGCAGGAACCGCGAGCGAGGTTATCACACCCGAGGAGTCGATGCGGATGGCCGGTTTCGGTGCCCGCGAGGAGCCCTCCGAGGGAACGCTCCAAGACCTCCACGCGAAGGCGATCGCCCTCGAGGACGAGAACGGGACGCGCTTCGTCGCTGTCGGGGTCGAGATCCTGGCAATCTCGCGGCCCCTGCACGCGACGGTCACTGACGCCTGTGAAGACCAGTACGACCTCCCGGCATCGAACCTCCTGTTGAACGCTTCGCACACGCACTGCGGCCCGGTCTACCGGGAGCGCAAGACCGAGGTCTTCTCGCTGAACGACGAAGAGCGTGCGCAAGCGCGAGCCTACGCCGCGTACCTGGAGGAGACGCTAATCGACCTCGTCGGCGAAGCACTCACGAACCTCTCCCCCGCCTCAGTCACGTACAGTCACGCCCGCTGTGGCATCGCGATGAACCGACGCATTCCACTCGAGCAAGGGATCGGCTTCCAGCCGTATCCGGACGGGCCGGTCGACCACGACGTGCCGGTGCTGGCGATCGAGTCGCCAGACGACGAGACGCTCCGGGGGATCCTCTTCGGCTACGCATGCCATCCGACGAGCCTGTTCATCCGGGAGTGGGCCGGCGACTGGGCCGGCTACGCCATGGAACACCTCGAGGAGGAGTACCCCGACGCGACCGCCGTCTTCGTCCAGGGATGTGGCGGCGACCAGAAGGCCTACCCCCAGCGCGACCTCGAGTTGACGAAACACTACGGCAAGTCCCTCGCGACGGCCGTCCGCAGCGCGCTCGTCGCGAAGCGCCGGGAGGTTCACGGACCGCTCCGGTGTGTGAAAGAGGAGGTCGACCTCGAGTTCGAAGACCCGCCGTCCAGGGAAGAACTGGAGGCACAGCTCGAGTCCGAGGAGCGCTACGAGCGCCGCCACGCCGAGCACCTCCTCGCGGAACTCGACGAGCACGGGGAGTTGTCCCGCACCCATCCCTACCCGATCCAGGCCATCGGGTTCGGCGGCGACCTCACGATGGTGGCGCTGACGGGCGAGGTGCTGGTCGGGTACTCGCTGAAGCTCAAAGAGCGGCTACCCGGCCCGCTGTGGGTTGCCGGGTACTCGAACAACTACATGACGTACATTCCGACGGTCGACGACCTCTTCGCCGGCGGCTACGAGGCTGACCGGTTCGTTCACCTGACGGAACTGCCCGCGAAGTTCGACCACAGCGTCGAGGATCGCGTGCTCTCGACGGCGACGGCGCTCGCTCGACGCGTCGGGCCGCCGGACGAGCGGTAACGGGCAGTGCGGAACGGCAGGGACGTCGAGTGGAACGGACTGGTCCTCGCCGATCCAACCGAGCTCGATTATCGAACGTCCCAAAGGCCGACTCCTCGAGCAGTCACGGTACGACCGCGTTCTCGCCGGACTCGCTCGTCACCACCAGTCGTTCTGGTGTGTTTCAAGGTTCGTGAGATCACCATCGTCGAGGGCGTCCTCGTCCACGCCGTGGAACTCCGTCAGCCGTATCCGAACGCCGTCGACCTCTCCCTGGATGATCGAGTCCGTGTTCCAGATCTTACAGTCGTGGATACGGACGTTCGAGAGTTCACCCACGGAGTCGACCACCCAGTCGTCGTCGCGAGTGTGTTCGATGAACGCCCTCGGTTCGTCGCCGTCTCCCACGTCGAACGCGCAGTTGCTGAAGTCGATGTGGCGGACGACGGACGTCTCGTCGAGAATCCGGCACTCGACGAATTTGTCGAGGTCTCGCGCGGTACAGTTGCTGAAACTAACGTTTTCGATGAGATCGTTCGCCCACGTCCAGAGGACGACCGCCGCCGGAATCTGGGCGTCGTGGTCGGCGTATCGGGGCGCCATCGTACAGGAGTCGACGCGGCCGTTTCGGATCTCCCCGGTGAACGCCGAGAACGCGATCGTGTCGACGTCACAGTCGGAGATTCGGAACCCGTCGACCTCCTGGATGATACCGATTCGACGGACCGAACAGCCCTGTATGGCGACGTCCGTGATGCCCCCGCGCACGCCGTGGATCGCCAGGTGTTCGTCCATTCGACAGTCGGTGAAGGTGAGGTGGTGACCGCCGGTTCCACCCTCGCCGATGCTCGGGGCCGCCTGGATGCCCGGCCCGTTCACGTTGTCGTACGTCGAACAGCGGACGACGTCGACGTGCTCGCAGGTGCCCCGGAGGGTGATGCCGTCGTAACCGGTGTTTCGAGCGAGGCAATCGACGATCTTCGAGCGCGTACAGTCGGTGAAGACGATGCCGTAGCGCCAGTCGACGTTCTCCACGGTGATCGAGTCGAACAGCGCGTTGTCGACGGTGTGGAGCCAGACCGGACCCCAGCGGATGCCGTCCTGGGAACTATCGACGCCGTCGAAGTCGATGTGACCGCCGCGAACCGTGATGTCGTGGTTTCCGTTCTCGTGGTCGTCGTTCGTGATGAGTGCCGCACCCCCGTGGAACACCTCCGTGTCGCTTTCGTCCATCGTGGACGTGATGGTGACGCCGTCGAGGATCTCGAGGGTGAACTCGCTGGGGAGGTAGACCGTTCGATTCCACTCGCCCTCGTCACCGTAGACGACGACCTTGTTGTGGCCCTCGGCGTCGGCCGCGTCGACAGCCTCCTGGACCGCAGTGGCCCCCTCCGCGACGTCGACGTAACGGACGTTGTTGATCAGATCCCTGTCGCTCGTCGCCCGCAACACGCCGCTCTCGATGGAGAGGTTCTCGCCTGCGAAGTCGGTGATGGGTTCGGACCCGGCCATCTCGAGGGCGCCGAGGTCGCTCAGAGTGTGTCCCTGTGCATCGACGTCCTGTTCCCATCGACGAGGTCGCGGGTTGTTGGTAGCACCGACCTGCCCGACAGCGCCGCCTAGCAGACCCGCACCGGTGACGCCCGCCAGCGCCATCGCCGCCCGTCGAGTGACTGTTCCGTCGTCTCGCTCCCCCGCTGGTACTCGATCCGCCGTTTCGCCTGTCGGGTCGATCGACTCCGACGAGTCGCTATCTTGTCTATTGGTAGCCATTCGCACTGTTGCCAACACCTATGAGGGTTATAACTGAATTTCCTCCGGCGGGTGTTTCTTATAGAAAAAGAAATAAATAGGCTAATTAGAAACGATCGGATGCGTTGCGCACTGTGAACGCACTCGAGTTCCGATCGATTCGAGCGTTCTCGCCTCGAATCGATGTACAGAGGCGGACACAGAGCCGACGGTGCGAGACCGCGGCCCGCGTCAGCGATTGACACAATACTTATCGTGCCCCTCCCTGTACGCCTCGAGTGATGGTACGGATCGGAATTCTGGGCCGCGGCTTCATGGCGACCGTCCATGCGCTGCGGTACGCCGAGCTGGATGGAGTCGACGTCGTGGCCGTCGCGTCGCCGAGCGGCCCGAACGAGTTCGTCGCTGAGTACACCGACGGTGCGACGCCCTACGACGACGCCGTCGAGATGTACGACGCGGAATCCCTCGACGCAGTCGACGTCTGCACGCCGACGCACACCCACCGGGAACTGGTCGTCCCCGCGGTCGACCGCGGCCTGGACGTCCTCTGTGAGAAGCCCATCGAGCGAACGATGGTCGACGCGACGGCGATGGTAGACGCGGCCGCAGAGGCGGACGTGACGTTCATGCCGGGCCACACGCTCCGGTTCTTCCCCGAGTACGCGAAAGCTCGAGAGCGGATCCAGGAAGGCGACATCGGCACTCCCGGAAACGCCCGTCTGTTCCGCCAGTCGCCGTTCGCGGAGAAGAATGCCTGGTTCGTGGACGACGAGAAAAGCGGCGGGGTACTCCTGGATCTGGCGATCCACGACTTCGACTTCCTCCGGTGGACGCTCGGCCCGGTCGAACGCGTCTTCGCTCGACGCAAGCAGTGGGACGACCACGAGTACGCACTCGCCACGCTCCGCTTCGAAAGCGGCGCAGTCGGCCACGTCGACGCACGCTGGCCCAATCGGCCCGACCTCCCGTTCGTCACCCGATTCGAGCTCTCCGGCGACGAGGGCCTGCTCGAGTACGACAGCGAGGAAGTGTCGCCGATCGACGTCTACAGCACGACCGACGCCGGTGAACCCCAGCGGGATCCCATCGACGAACCGCTCGAGAAGGATCCCTATCGGCTCGAACTGGAGGCGTTCGTCGACTGTGTGCGCTCGGATTCGGAGCCGCCAATCACGGGCCGCGACGGGCTGGAAGCGCTCCGGATCGCGCTCGCGGCGATCGAGTCCGCGAACACTGGACGGCGCGTCGCACCCGACGAGGTGACGGCATGACGCTCCGTATGGGTATCCTGTCGACCGCCCACGTCCACACGAACGGATTCGGGTCTCGACTGAACGCCCGGGCGGACGTCGAGTTCGTCGGGGTGACCGACGACGACGTCGAACGCGGTCGCGAGGCGGCGGATCGATTCGACGTCGAGTTCCTCGAGCCTGCGGCGTTGCTCTCGTCGGTGGAAGCGGTCATCGTCTGCTCGACGAACGTGACACGGCGCCAGTGGGTCGAACGGGCGGCCGCCGCCGGTGTCCACGTCCTCTGTGAGAAGCCGCTCGCGACGAGCCTTGAAGACGCGCGCGCGGTCGTAGACGCCTGCGAGGAAGCGGGGGTCCAGTTGGGCGTCTGTATGCCGTTGCCGTTCAGCGTTCCCGCGAAGCGGGCGAAGGAAGCCTACGAGGCAGGCGAAATCGGTGACCTCCGGGTCGCGGTCGGCACGAATCGGGCGTGGCTGCGCGACCGCCACCTGACGGGGTGGTCGGCCAGTCCCGAACACGCTGGCGGCGGCGCGGCGATGGACCACACCGTCCACATCGTCGACCTCGTGCGCTGGATCACTGGCGAGGAGGTCGTCGAGGTCAATGCAGAGTTTTCGACGATGCACGACGGCGTCGAAGTCGAGGACGTCAACGTGCTCTCGATGGCGCTCTCGGACGGGAGCATCTTCACCCTCGACGGATCCTGGGACCGGCCCGACGACTGGGACTACTGGGGCGACGCGACGCTGAACCTGATCGGTACCGACGGCGAACTCTCGATCGACATCTTCGACCAGACGCTCAAGCGCACCCGCGAGGGCGAAGGCATCGACGGCGTCTACTGGGGTTCGATCCCGGACGACGGGTTGCTTCAGGACTTCGTCGACGCGGTGGAGAACGACCGCCCGCCCCTGGTCACCGCCGAGGACGGACTTCGCGAAACCGCCGTCGTGCTCGCAGCCTACGAGTCAGACGAGCGCGGCGAGCCGGTGGCGGTCGAGTACCGAAACTGACGCGGACCGAGCGGGCACATTTTTATACCGGCCGCGTGATGGATTCGGCGATGACTGAAGACATTCCAGTCCGCATCGGCATCGTCGGACTAGGAACCATCGGACGAATTCACGCGACGCGAATCGACGACCTCGGCGCCGAACTCGTCGGCGCCGACCTGGACGAGGGCGCGCGAGCGTCGTTCGAGGACGAATTCGACGCCCCGGCCTACCGCGATCACCACGAACTGCTCGAGTCCGGCGTCGACGCGGTGATCGTCGGCGTTCCTAACCGCATCCACGAGGAAATCGCCGTCGATGCCCTCGAGGCGGGCGTTGACGTCCTCCTCGAGAAGCCTCTGGCACACTCCGTCGAGAGCGCCGAACGGATCGCAGCGGCCGCCAGAGCGGCCGACGGGTTCTGTACGGTCGGGTTCACGATGCGGTTCTCGAGCCTCACGGAGCGAGCGATAGAACTCCGAGACGAGGGATCGTTCGGCTCGCTCTCGCACGTGAGCGTCGATTACCTCCGGCGGGGCGGCGTTCCCGGCGGTGGTCGGGGCTGGTTCACCGACGAGGGACTGGCCGGCGGCGGCGTGCTGATGGACCTGGGCGTTCACATTATCGACCTCGCCCTGCACCTGCTCGACTACCCGACCGTGGTCGAAGTGAGCGGCACGGCGCGCTCTGAGTTCGGCGAATACGAGGTCGACGACTCCGCGACCGCGTTGCTCCGATGCGCCGACGGGCAGACGATCTCCGTCGAGACGGCCTGGCACGGCACGGCCGTCCCCTCGCGGTCGTGTGTCGTGCGAGGGAGCGAAGGAGGCGCGTCATTCGAGGTGAGCGAGTCCGACCTCGCGTTCGTGAGCGCAGACGCCGACGCCGACGCCGACGTCGATACCCTCTCCGTCGAGGCCAACGACATGCACCTCGCGGAGGATCGGGCGTTCCTCGAGGCCGTCGCCGGCACCCGCGAGCCGCCTGCAGAGACGGTCGAGGAAGCGCTCGTCGTCCAGCGCGTGATCGACGCTATCTATCGGTCGAGCGAGAGCGGTCGGGCAGTGCGTCTCACCGAGTGATCGAACCGTCCGCGGACGCTTCAGCTTCGAACGTGCGGTGACTCGAGTATCGTTTGGAAAACACCCGGATGGCGATTTTCTGTGAGTGCTCGATCGAGGAGCGGTGAACCAGAACGGGGAACGCGAGTCCGAAGCCTCACCGTTATATCGACGCTCGTACATTGGCGTACATGGACGTGCTGATCACCGGGGCGAACGGAATTGTCGGAACCGCGATCGTCGAGGCGCTCGGCGGTCGCGACGAGTACTCGTTCACGGAACTCGACATCGAGTCGCATCCGAATCGGGAGACCGTCGTCGCGGACGTCGCCGACTACGAGCAGATTCGGCCCGCCTTCGAGGGCATCGACGCCGTCGTCCACATGGCCGTCTACGCACCGGGATTCGTCGACGAGTCCTGGGAGGACATCCTCCGAGTCAACGTCCGCGGGACGAGAAACGTCCTCCGGGCGGCGGCAGAGGCCGAAGTCGAATCGGTGATTTTCGGCTCGACGAACCACGTCGTCGGACTGTACGAGCGGGAGTTCTCGCCAGACCTCTACGAACCCGAATTCGACCTGACCGTCGATCACCGGTCTCCCGTTCGCCCGGACTCGACTTACGGCGTTTCGAAGCTCTTCGGCGAGCACGACGCGCGTTTTTTCGTCGAGACGAAAGCGTACCCGAAGCAGTGCTACGCGCTCCGAATAGCCAGCGTCAGGCCGGCTGGGGAGGACCACCCCTACGCCGCCGCGGAGCGTGGCGTCGACGACGGGCGCTGGGAACGCGACAGCGAGGCGTACGATCGACAGGTCGCCCGCCTCAAAGCGACGTGGTTCTCCCGCCGGGACTGTGGGCACATGATCGATCGAATGCTCCAGGACGACGGCGTCGAATTCGACGTCTTCTACGGCGTCAGCGACAACGATCGGCGCTGGTTCGACATCGACCACGCCCGCGAGGTACTAGACTACGCACCTCGAGATAACGGGGAGGAGTGGAACGGTCCGCCGAGCGCGTGACCAGGGAGAGGCAGAATCACCGGCACGAGATCGGGGATCGCCTGGATCCCGACGGATTCGTGGGTCAGTCGAACGCGACCTCGACCGGCTCGCCCGTCTCGGCTGACTCGTAAGCCGCTTCGACGACGGCGACAGCCAGCAGGCCGTCGTCCGGGGTGATCTCCGGCTCTCGATCTGCCCGAACACTGCTCACGAAGTCATCGATGAGGCCCGCGTTCGCGTTCGTGCCGTAGAACGCCGTGTGAACGCCCGCGTTCGAACCGGACTCGACGGTGTGGACGAGCGACTGATCCGTGTAGTCGATGCCGACCGTGGCGTCGGTGCCGGTCAATTCGAGGGTCGCGTCGCCCCACGTGTGCCAGGCGTCCGGCTTGCTCCACGACCCGTCGAGGAAAAACGGCGTTCCGTCCGCCAGTTCCATCGAGAGGACGTTAACGTCGTCGACCGGGATGTCGTGAAATCGCGTGTCGACCTCGGCGTACACCTCCGCGACCGCCTGGCCCGTGAGGTGATAGACGAGGTCGACGATGTGAACCGAGTGGTCCATCACGGCACCGCCGCCAGCGGCCTCGGGATCGACGAACCAGCCCCCGGGCATCTGCCCGCGGTTCGTTCCGGAGATGGCGAGGAGATCGCCGACATCGCCAGCGTCGAGGGTCTCTTTCGCCCGCTGGGCCGGGCCGCAAAACCGAAGCGGCATGGTGATACCGGCGCGGATTCCCGACTCTTGCCAGACGTCGACGATCGCCCGTGCGTCGTCGAGGGTCGGCGCGAGCGGCTTCTCACAGAGGACGTGGACGCCGGCGGCGGCCGCCCGTTCGAACCACTCGCGGTGGTCGGCGTTTGGCGCACAGATCACCGCGGCGTCGATTCGCTCGAGGAGTGCGTCGGCCTCGGCGACGTACTCGGTGCCGTGGCGTTCGGCCGTCTCCTGGCCGCGGTCTGAATCCCTGTCCGTGACGCCGACGAAGTCGACGTTCTCGCGGTCGGCGAGTTCACTGGCGTAGGCGTCCGTGTGGACGTGGGCGGTCGACAGGATTCCCATCGCGATGGGGTCGCTCATTTCGCCACCTCCTCGGGCGCGACGGGGACACCGCGGTCGGCCGAGCGCTCAGCGGCGAGTGCGAGGCGAAGCGCTTCGATCCCCTCCGAAGCGCCGACCTCGGGTTCCGAACCGTCGTCGAGACAGGAGACGAAGTGCTCGAGTTCCCGACGATAGCCGTTCCTCGCGAGCGGACTCTCGACGGTCGCATCGCCGTCGGTCCACTCGGCGTAGGCCGACTCCTCGGCGCTCGAGAACTCGACCAGGCCGTCGTCGCCGGCGAATTCGAGTTCGACGGTAAACGGCCGCGAGTCGGGTTGTGCCCACGAGGACTCGACGTAGCCGACCGCGCCGCTCTCGAAGCGAAGGGTGACGAAACCGTGTTCGGATTCGTCGTCGCAGTGGCGGCGGGCGAACACCCGCTCGACGTCGCCCCAGCACCACCGGAGGTAGTCGAGGTCGTGGATCGCCAGGTCGACGAAGATGCCGCCGCTCTTCTCGCGGTCGGCGAACCAGTTATCAGAGCCCCAGTCCGGGAACGGCGAGAGTCGCCGAGCGCGAGCGACGCCCTCGTTTCCGATCTCGAGGTCGCGAGCGTTTCGGTAGTTCGGGAAGAAGCGGGCGACGTGGCCGACCATGAACGTCAACTCGGCGTCGGCGACGATCTCGTCGATCTCGTGTGCCTCCGAGAGCGTGCTGGCGATCGGTTTCTCGAGGAAGACGTCGACGCCGGCGGCGGCGGCCGTCCGAACCAGTTCCAGGTGGGTGTGTGTCGGGGTACAGATGTCGACGTAATCTGGGTTCGTCTCCTCGAGCATCGTCGCGACGTCGGCGTAGGTCTCGGCCTCGAAGCCGAACTCCGCGACGAACTCGTCAGGCCCGCTCGGCGAGGCGACGCCGACGACCTCGACGTCCATATGGAAGTACTCCGCTGCGTGGGTTCGAGCCATGAATCCCGCCCCCGCGATACAAACTCTCATACTGAGCACTGACACGCCAGAGCACTAATAAGCGTTTCGTGGGACGAGTCGAAGCAGGGGCGAACCGGGGAGCGAGACACTGGATCGATCGAACTCGGCAGCCAACCCGTTTCGAGACTGTCGAAAGAGGTACGCGGAACTGTGGTCTACGCCTCGTCTTCGCTCGAGGCGGTCGACGGTCGAAAACCCGAACCTGCGACGGCGCCCTCGTGAACGGCGTTTCGAATGACAAAACAGAACCTTGGTGTGTGTTCACACAGCTATCCGGCGAACGTGACCCCAGCTTCCAGGGTGGACTGGTGACGTCCCAGTCACTGCCAGTCAGCGATGCGGCGGCGCGCGTACGCACACCGTTCACAGTCGGGAACGTCACAGAGGAGGAGCCCTGGCTGCTCCTCGAGTACCTCTACCACCAGCGAGAGGAGCCTCGGCCCGTCGACGAGGCGCGCGGTTGCGTCGCCCACGCGTCCCTCCCGCTCGAGGCCGAGGCGAGTCGCGATACTCCCGACGACGTCGAATCCGCGGGAGCAATGTACCTGGTTCACCTCGACGGTTTCGGCCGATCCGTCCTCCCCTCGTATCGTCGTCTCGGCGAGCTGGTCGCGGTAGGGCAGGTTGGCCAGTCGCTCGGCAACGTGGAGCGCCGAGTTCGTCGTGTGGTCGACGCCGAGGAGGAGTATCTGTCCGTCTCTATCATCGATTAGCCGGTGGATCGGACTGCCAGGGCCGATCGAATTTCGGAGTTCGTGGTCGGCGACCGCCGACTCGGCGTCCGGCCCGATTGCGGCGACGGACTTCGTCGGATGCGCGCTCCGGACCGCTTCCGGTCGATTCCTGCACGCCTCGGTGATCGCTCCGACGGTCGAGAGGGACGTCTCCGGATCGTACGCCCGATCGTACCTGGTGAACGTCGGCATCAGCACGGTCCCGTCGCCTACGGTATCACAGAGTGCGTCGACGACCGTTCGTGCGCCACCGTCGACCCAGCCCAGACTGCTCAGGGAACTGTGAACGATCACGCTGTCGCCGGCCTCGAGGCCGAGGCCACGGAATCCACCACGAAGTTCCTCTCGGGTGAGACTCATACCCCGTTCCTCTCCGGATTCGGGCATAACTGTTGCGACCGATCGATGCTCACTGGGCAGGACAGCCGGAATTGTTTTGCTATTCGAAACGAGTGTGGCCATCGGTTCGAGGGCGTGTCGTCTACCTACGTGAACCGCTCATTGTCGCAGACTGCGAGTCTATCGCCACGTCTGAGTGAAGACAGACCACTCGAGACCCCTCCTCTGGAATTACATACCTATGTCTGTAACATAATGGTGGCAGGGGCCGATTGCCCCACTGTAGAACGCGGACGTACCACGCCAACAAGTCACAGGGGGTTTGGTGTTTTCAAACGCCCAATTCGGCCGAATACGCGTGTAGACGGTCAATTACCGGATCCTCGAGCAACGCCGAGGGCCACGGTACCAAGAAACACGTTTTGTAATTCGAAACGTGACTCGACTGCTGCGCTTCGAGTCACCCGCGATCGATTCGAACCGCGTGTTCAAGCGTCCCGATCCCCTCGATTTCGATCTCGACACGGTCGCCGTCGGAAAGTGGTGCGACACCGGTGGCGCTCCCCGTCGCGATTACGTCGCCTGGTTCGAGCGTGAGATACGACGTAATCTCCTCGATCACTGCCGCCTCCGAGAACACGCAGTTCGATCGGTTCGTCCGTTGTTTCACCTCACCATCGACACGCAGTTCCATGGTTGCATCGTCCGGCACGTCCTCCGGCTTCGCGAGAACGGGACCGATCGGTGTGGCGTCGTCGATTGCCTTCGCGCGAACGAGGTTCGCCGGATCGTAGCGGCTTTCCGGCGGCGAGAGGTCCGTAATCTCGTTGAGACACGTGAAGCCGGCGACGACGTTCATCGCCTCGTCGCGAGAGACGTTTCGACACTGCTCGCTGATGACAACCCCAAGTTCCAGTTCGAAACAGTACTCTCCCTCGCCGTCGAACGTCGAGACGCCACCGTGACCGACTAGCGTGTTCGGCGGTTTGACGAACAACAGCAGGTCTCCCGGCGTCCTGGGCGGTTATTCGTCCTTCTCGAGGACGTTCGATTCGTAGTTCGGCCCGACACCGATCACCTTCGTCGGTTCCGTCGGCGGGAGTATTTCGACCTCGGTGGGGTCGTAGCTCCGGGTCGCAGTTTCGATCCCCTCCTCGGTCCAGTTGCCGGTCGCGACTCGTCCGGCAGCGTCGATGAACCTCGTCTTTCGCATCGCCTCAGTCGAGGCTCGAGAGAGCGATAAAGGTACTGGAACGGGGGACGATTGGTCGCGGCGCGCAGGTTCGCTTCGTCTCAGTTTCCGTCCGACGGTCGCGTCCATACTCTCGCACTCGATGGTGACTCACGCCCCATCAACTACCGTGCCCGATCAAATCGTTGGCAATGGAACCCGTACCCGTCGATCGTCGATCCGTTCGAACGCGGCACCCGCCGCGAGGACGGTATCGTCGCCGAAGCGTCGGCCTGCAATCTGGAGGCCGACCGGGAGCCCCCCGTCGGTGAGGCCGGCCGGAACCGACGCCGCGGGGTGACCGGTGAAGTTGTAGGGCAGCGTCAGGTGCCACCCGCCCGAGGGGATCGGTTCGCCGTCGATCGAGCTGGGGCCGTCGGTCGTCTTGTCGAAGGCCGGGACGCCGACCGTCGGCGAGAGCAACAGGTCGTACTCCGCAAAGACGTCCTGGAGCCCATCGAGGACGTTCGTCCGGGCAACGTCGACGAGTTTGTAGTCGATCGCCGGATACTCCCGTCCGCGTTCGATCGTGTCGATACTGTACTGGGACAGTTCGTCTCGATGGTCCTCGTAGAGATCGATTCCGTGTTCGCGCTTTACGTGGATATTGTGCAGGGCGTGGCCAACAGCCGACCACCCGGTGTACATCGTCTCCAGAATCTCCTCGTGGGAGCGCCCGTAATCGACGTCGACCCGTTCGATCATGGCGTCGGTGGCCGCTTCGAGCGCGTCGACGGCGTCGTCGACGGCGGCGCGCACCTCGTTCGCGACCGGAAAGACGCCGAGGTCGGGACTGTACCCGATCCGGAGGTCGCCGATCGCCTCAGTCACCGGGTCGGTTACCGCGTCGACGTACGCCGTCCCGTCATCGGGGAGGCTGAACGGATCCCGCGGATGCGGCCCGGCCAGCACGGACAGCATCAGCGCAGCGTCCTCGGCGGTCCGAGTGATCGGTCCGGCACAACACGTGGGCGAGTGATGGGAGAACGCGTCCGGTCGACTCGCGATCGGAACGCGGCCGTAGGACGGTTTCATCCCGAAGACGCCACAGAACGAGGCTGGAATGCGAACCGAACCGCCCGCGTCGGTTCCGTGGGCCAGCGGAACCAGTCCGTCGGCGACCGCCGCGGCACTCCCGCCCGAGGAGCCGCCGGCGGTTCGATCGAGGTCGAACGGCGTGGGCGTCGGACCGCGAAGCCGGTTGTCCGTCGTTCCGCTGCGCCCGAATTCCGGCGTGTTGGTCTTGCCGATTACGATCGCACCGGCAGCCTGCAACCGTTCGGCGACGATCGAATCTTCGCTCGGAACGTTGTCTTCGAACACGCGCGACCCGTACGTCGTCCGAACGCCGGCGACGTCGTAGAGGTCCTTGATCGCGACCGGAACCCCGTGGAGCGGACCGAGCGGATCTCCATCGTCGATCGATCGCTGGGCGGCTCGCGCCTGCTCCCGGGCACGGTCGTCACAGACGGTGAGGAACGCGTTGATCGTATCGTTTCGCTCGTCGATTCGCTCGAGGTGGGCCTCGACGACGTCGATTGGCGACAGGTCGCCTCGTCGAATTGAATCCGCTAGGTCGGTCGCCGAACGACTACAGAGATCAGCTGTCATCGATACCTCGAGCCACGAATCCCGGTACGATAAGCGCTTGCGTTCGTCGGGGGCGGCGACGGCCGAAGAAACACTTACTACGGTGGTTCGTCTCGTAACGGGTGGATGGATCATACGAACAGCATACGCCAGGAAATCGAATCAGGGGGCGTCGTTCTCGGCGCGGAAACTGCGACGTTCTCGCCGTCGGTCGTCGAAGTCTACGGCGACGTCGGCCTCGACTTCGTGTGGCTCGACTTCGAGCACGCGGGTCCGAGCCCGTACGATAGCACCGTTCTCGAGAACCTCACCCGTGCGGCTGAGCTCGCGGGGATCGAACTGCTCGTCAGACTGCCGACCGGCGAGCCGCCGTTGATCCGGAAGGTCCTCGACGCCGGCGTCAGGTCGATCCTGATCCCGCGCGTCGAGACCGCGGAAGCGGTACGGACAGCAGTCGAGGCGACCCGGTATCGGTACGACGGTGGCGTCGGCGACCGCGGCGTCGGCAACAGTCGAAACAGCACCTGGGGGAACTCCGCGCCGAACCAGGTCGAACTCGAGGACGACTCGGTGGCCATCGGCGTAATGATCGAAAACGAGACGGCGATCGAGAACCTCGAGTCGATCCTCGCCGTTCCGGAACTCGACTTCGTCTTCGTCGGTCCCGCGGACCTCTCGGTCTCCCTCGGCGGATCGTGGCTCGATCCGCCGTCGGAGCTCGACGAGCGGATCGATTACGTGGTCGAGACTGCGACAGACGCGGGGATGCCGGTCGGCGGGGTCGCGACGACGGTCTCGTCCGCGCAAGCGGCGGTCGACCGCGGCTATCAGGTGCTCCTCGTCGGCGGCGAGCTCAGTTCGGCACGTAGCGTCCTCGGGGAGAAACTGGCGAGTCTCCGTTGAGGTCGCGGGCTCGACAGGAGATACGCCTGGTGTTGTCACCTCCATAGGAATACGCCGGTTATCGTGTCGTCGGCTCTAGAGGTAACCTATCAGCTACCGCGCCGTTACATCGTCGAATCGAGACGGGAGCCAGCGACGATGTCCGACTACCCCTTCAGTCAATGCCGATGTCGATGTGGAATGTACGCACCCACAAATTACATTATACTGAGGTTCATAGCGGAAGGCGGAGAACAATGCAGCCCAGTCGTCAATCTCAATCAGGAGCAGATTCGCCGTGACGTTCGACGTCATCCTGAACGAATACTGCGCGCCCGAACACGGCTTCGATGGTACGGACCGTGACGAGCAGGCTGATCCAGTCACAGCGCCCTCTGCGCTCGTCTCGAGGACGGTGACGTTCGGGACGCTCGAGACGCCCGAGAACCCGGCCGTACCGGAGGGACGCCAGTGACCGATCGAACGATCGGCTACGTCGGTCTCGACCACCATCACGCGGAACCGTACCTCGAGACGCTCGAGACGCTTCCCGCGAGCGTTACGTGCGCCTGTGAACCAGATCCGGACTTCGACGCGTCCACCGTCGCCCCCCTCGACGACGTCCCCGTGTACGACGACCTCGAGCAGCTACTGAGTTCGGAATCGCCGGACGCGGTCTTCCTGACGCTCCCGAATAGGGACACCCCCGGAGCGGTCGAACAGGCTCTCGACGCGGGCGTCGACGTCTTCACGGAAAAGCCGGCCGCCCGAACCGCCGACGAACTCGAGCCGCTCCTCTCCCGCGTCGAAGCAGCCGACGAGACCGTCTGTGTCTCCTATCCCTGGCAATCACACCCGATCACGACCGAACTCGTGGCCCTCGTCGACGAGGGATTCTTCGGCGACATGCGAGCGTTCGACGTTCGATACGTCGCCTCGCAGCTGTCGTTCCGGGACACCGACCACTTCATCTTCGACGAGGACGCCAGTCGCGGCGGCATCCTCCAGTGGCTCGGCATCCACTGGCTTCAGTTACTCACCTTGCTCCTGGAGGAGCCGATCGCCCGCGTCAACGCGTGCATGGTCGACGGAACCGCGGCGGTCGATGTCGAGGACGCGGCGACGTTGCAACTCGAGACGGCCGACGGCGTGCTCGGGACGCTTCACTGTGGCTACTACCTCGGCGAGGACCTCTACGACACGAAGATCGACCTCTACGGGACTCACGGTCGGAGCAGCTGGGACCCGATGGGTCGGAAGTTCGGGTTCGACGAGGAGACGACGCTCGAACTCGACGACGTGAGCGGCGAGTGGGCCAGCACGCCTCACCGGACAATTACCCACGAGTACGACCCGGCGCCGGGCTACGGCGGGTCGTGGGGCAAGGACTTCGTCGAGGAATTCTTCGCAGCCTGCGACGGGGAGCGCGCCCCGCCGGTCACGCTCGAGGACGCGATGGTCGTCCTCCGCGTTCTCGACGCCGCCTACGAGTCCGCGGAGACGGGCGAGTGGGTCGATATCGAAAACGCCGGTAACTGAGAGACACTGGTAACTGAGAGCCGTCCGTTCGCTCGAAGCCCGTCCGAACCGGAATTCGACTCTGGCTCACAAAATTGCCGCTCGAGTGGTGACGTTCGTTGGGACAAAAAGCGTGGCCGCTAGCAGCCTGAAATGCGGCCGCTGGTGTAGAGTGCAGCGACCGTCATCTATATTGTGATCAAAATCACTAGTCACGTGTACCCACATGACGTACCCAACCGAGCGGAGGACGGCAGACCGATGAGTCGGGCCCTCGCGATAAACGGCGGCCCCGAAGCGGTCACCGTCGATGACGACGACGTATTCTCGTGGCCGATCATCACGGACGAAGACGAAGCGGCTGCCCTCGACGTCCTCCGCCGAGGAGCGATGTCCGGTACCGGGATCACGAAACAGTTCGAAGCGGAGTTCGCGGACTGGCAGGGACAGGAGTACGGCCTCGGCTACAGTTCCGGGACGGCGTCGCTCCTGGGGGCGATGTACGGCGTCGGTGTCGGCGTCGGCGACGAAGTCATCGGCCCCAGCGTCACCTACTGGGCGGCCATATTGCCGTGTATGGCGCTGGGCGCGACACCAGTGTTCGCGGATATCGAGCCCGACACCCTGTGTATCGACCCCGAAAGCGTCGAAGAGCGCATCAGCGAGCACACGAAAGCCATCATCGTGGTCCACAACTACGGGCATCCAGCCGACATGGATCCGATCATGGAGATCGCCCGCGAACACGATGTCGCGGTCATCGAGGACGTCTCTCACGCCCACGGCGGAGAGTACAGGGGCCGCAGATTGGGGAGTATCGGCGACGTCGGCGCCATGTCGCTGATGAGTCGGAAGTCCTTCGCCGTGGGCGAGGCCGGAATGCTCGTCACCGATGAACGAGAAATCTACGAACGGGCGGTCGCGTTCAGCCACTACTCGCGACACTCTGAAACCCTCGAGCGAGAGGACCTGGTTCGATTCTCCGGCCTTCCGTTCGGTGGTCACAAACACCGCATGCATCAGATCAGCGCCGCCGTCGGACGCGTCCAGCTGAAACACTACGACGAACGCATGGCGGATATTCAGGACGCGATGAACTACTTCTGGGACTTGCTGGAGGACGTCCCAGGCATCCGCGCCCACCGACCCGACGACGAGGGGAGTAACGCCGGCGGTTGGTACGCACCGAAGGGACTGTACGACCCCGAGGAACTGGGCGGGTTGCCGGTCACCGACTTCGCCGACGCGGTCGCGGCCGAGGGATCCGTTTGCCGCGGTGGGTGTAACTTCGCGCTTCACACGCATCCCCTCCTCAACGAGGCCGACGTCTACGGACACGGGAAACCGACTCGCCTCGCACACGCCCACCGCGACGTCCGCGAAGAAGAAGGCGACCTCCCCGTCGCCGAGGGAATTCAGGAGCGCTGTTTCGCCGTGCCGTGGTTCAAACAGAACCGACCGGCGGTAATAGAGCAACACGCGGACGCCTACCGCAAGGTCGCGGAGAACTACGAAGAGCTGCTGGAAACGGTTTCCCAGGCCGACGACTGATTGGCGGCGGGCCCGATCGAATTCGCCGCCGCACACCGATCAGATAGGCCGTCGGTACCTTTATATCGAATTGCCGTTTCCATTCGAAGGTAACCTGCGATACCCAGCTATGAGCGAAGGAAATACACGCCCCGCTGCAGTCTCGACCGAAGCACAGCTAGATGACCTCCTCTCCGAGCCCTACCCCGAGGACGTCGAATTCGCCCGACAACTCGAGGGCGACGTCATGGTTCTCGGTGCGGGCGGGAAGATGGGGCCGACGCTCATCAGGCGGATCCTGCGTGCGAACGAGGAAGCAAACGCCGACACGACCGTATACGCCGTCTCGCGGTACTCCGACCGCTCCCTCGAGGAGAAAATCCAGTCGTGGGGTGCTGAAACGATCCGGGCAGACCTCCTCGAGGAGGGCGCGCTCGAGTCGCTTCCGGACTGCGAGAACGTCATCTACCTGGTCGGCATGAAGTTCGGCACGACCGGCCAGGAGCCCAAAACCTGGGCGATCAACGCCTACCTTCCAGGACGCGTCGCGAGCCGATTCGAGGACTCGCGGATCACCGCGCTCTCGACTGGCAACGTCTACCCGCCAGTGCCAGTCGACTCCGGTGGATCCGTAGAGACGGACGAGACGGGGCCGGTGGGCGAGTACGCCCAGTCGTGTCTGGGGCGCGAACGCGTCTTCCAGCACTTCTCGAAGGAGAACGGGACGCCCACGTGTCTGCTCCGGCTCAATTACGCCGTCGAACTCCGCTACGGCGTCTTGCTCGACCTCGCGAAGCGAGTCTATGCGGAAGACCCGGTTCCGCTCGAGATGGGCCACGTGAACGTCATCTGGCAGGGCGACGCCAACTCGGCGTGTTTCCGCTCCCTGGAGCTGGCCGATTCCCCCGCGGAGATCCTGAACGTCACCGGGCCGAACGTCCTCTCGGTGCGCGACCTCGCCGAACAGTTCGCCGACGAGTTCGGCTGCGACGTGACGTTCGAAGGCGAGGAGAAGGAGACGGCGTTACTCAACGACGCGAGTCGGAGTCACGAGCTATTCGAAGAACCGAGAATGGCGATCGACGACGTCGTCGAACTCGTCGCCTCGTGGGTCGAACAGGACGGTCCTACCCTCGGCAAACCCACGAAGTTTCACGTCCGAGACGGCGAATTCTGAGAGGGGCCGCCGACAGGGAGGGGATTCCTTCTCGTGGCCGCGGCGATGTTCGATTCCCAGTTCGATCCGCCTCGAGAGCCCGCACCTACTCGTACATCGACTCGATTTCCCACGCCTCGAGCGGCGTGAACCGCGATGGATCGAGTTCGAAACGCCGGCCGAACGGCGCGTCGATTACGCTTCCGAACTGCATGTGACCGTCCGCGACGTCGAGCGCGGCGAATCCATCCTCGTGACGCTCGTAGAGGTCGCCGTGGGCCTCGAGGAGCGTCTCCTGGAGGTCCTCGGGGAGGAAGCTCAGGCCGCGATAGTAGTGGTGGCCGTTGCGTTCGATGTGATCCAGTCCGAGCGTCCCCATCACCGCCAGGTCGTGGAGCAACTCGACCGGACCGATCGTGGTGAGGTCCTCCCCGCTCATGACGTAGTCGCCATCCGTCTCTCGGCGGCGTTTCTCGATGAGACAGGCGTTGACGACGCCCTTGAAGACGCCCTTGCAGTTTTTGTGGCTCGTCCCGGCGTAGCCACACTCGAGGGCGCGACCGGCACTGTCCAACCGGTCGTCGGACTCGTCGATGATGATCGGCGGGCTGTCACTCCACCCTGAGAGGACTTCGCGTGTCTCGTCGGTAAGTGCCTGCTCGCGAGGGAGCGGCTGTTCGACGTAGGCTACGTGATCGACGACGGCAGCGAGGGCCGGATCGTCGGCGTGGCGCTCCCATTGCTCTTTGAAGACGCGGACGCTCTCGTACTGCTCGTTCGCGTCGAGCGTGCAGAGATACGTGTTGTGTGCCCCCTCCTCGAGAACCGCACCGATTTGGGCGAGTCGGTCTGCGTCGCGCGCTTCGTCCGCCGAGAGTTTGATCTTGAAGTGGGTGATTCCGTCGCGCTCGACGTACTCCTCGAGCGCCTGTGGGAGTCCATCCTCGAGCCTGTTCGTTGTGTCGATTTCGTCCCGTCGGAGCGGATCCGCCAGTCCGACGGTGTGTCGAACGGCCGCTTCTCGAGTCGGCTTCTCGGGCAAGTACGCCGTGAGCGATTCGCCCTCGAGTTCGGGGTAGATTCGCCCCGGGTCGACCCCGAAGGCGCCGTTGCGGATTCCGTCCGCGAAGGTGATGTCCTGATGGCGACAGAACGCGTCGATGAGTGCCTGTTCGACCATGCTCACGCCGTAACCCCAGAGCAGCGGCGGGTGCTCGGTGTCGGCGGCCCACTGACGCTGGTGCTCGTAGAGGTCGTGCCAGAGGTCGAAGACGGTCGGTGCGGCCTCGAGATCCTGGACGTGGTCGCAGGCAGCGGTGAACACCTCGAGCAGACGTTCGTTCTGTTCGACCAGCGAGAGGTCGGGGTCCTTGAGAAACCACATCGGGGCGATTCCGACCATCGAGACGCCCGTCGCCCGCTCGCCGTCGACGGCAATCTCGAGGTCGAGGAAGTGGTGAGCGCCCTCTGTCGCGACGACGTTGCCGAAGTGAAACGGCATTCGGGTGTCGTTGTTGCGCACGTACTGGTCGGCACGGAGGACTTCGATTTCCATACCAGGAGCAGTGCCAGGAGAGACATAAGTATGCGTGATTGGGGGCGGCGAGACAGTCGGCGGTATGCTCGAGAACCGAGGCGTGCAGTCCGGAACGTTCGGTCGAGACGACCTGCATGCAACTGAGTCATCGAGGTTACACGGCTGTCGTAGGAGCCACGAAAGACGATTTTGACGCCTTCCATCGACATACGACCGTTTTCCTGAGCATGGATTGAATCGAACGTTCAGAAACCGTTGTCAGTCAATCTAAGTTAAATTTAATTACTACAATGCAGTGGTTGTCATTGGCTATCATGACTGATGCTAGCGAGCGGGGAGAGACAGACGTATCTGACCGTGACGGTACGGTCGGTAGTACATTGAGCCGACGAGCAGCGATGAGCGCACTGGGGGTAGCCGGCCTCGGGTTGGTAAGTGGCCAGGTCGGTGCTCAGGAGCGAAGCCGACAGCCGTGGACCCGATGGGAGGGCGACGTACACGCCGACGGCCACGATTTGCTCGCTCTGGGTGGACTCGAGATGGCGGCGACGGCGGAACGAATTTCGGATTTTGCCGGGCAGAACCTCAGCGTCGACGAGGGGGTGTTGAACGCCGACGTTCCGGAACCGCCGAGTACACTGGTCGACGTGATCGACATCGACGACTACGGTGCAGATCCTACGGGTGAGGAACCGTCGGACGACGCACTCGATGCGGCGATCGACGATCTGAGCGACGGCGACACCCTGGTGATGACCGACGGGGAGTACTGGTTCGACGGCGAACACGAGATCTTCGAGGATTACGTGACGGTTCTCGGCACGGGATCGAAACTGCGGGTCACCGGCGTCGGGTACGGGGCGTACGCGCACTTCATCTCGTTCGGTAACTGGACTGCCGTCAGCGACTTCGGCGGCGATACGGTCAATGCGACTGACGTCAGCGAAGGCGATCAGCGGATCGAGGTCGAGGACGTCTCGCCGTTCAGCGTCGGCGACGACGTCACGATCTCGGAGTCGAAGTACAATAACTCGCCGACGCTTTCCTGGGGCGGCACCGCCGGGCGTGGCACCTGCCCAACGAGGGCCGTCATCCGCGAAATCGACGGTTCGACGCTTTATCTCGACCGCGGCCTGAACTACGATCACGACGCTGGTAACGCCGGCGTGTTCCTGCTGGACTCGGTCGTCGGCGGCCGGTTCGTCGACATGCACCTGACCGATGGCGACGGCGAGGACGAGACCGAGGGCTTCCTGATGTGCGCCTACGCACGCGACTGCAAGTTCATCAACTGCACTGCCGAGAACTACGTCGGGTTCCCGTTCGTCGACATCCACTCGCTCCGAACGGTGATGGTCGACTGCGAGGCGACGAACCCGGTCCTCCCCGAGGGTCGAGCGTCCTCTCACTGGGAACCCTTCCAATTTCGCGGCAGTACGGACCCGACGGTCGTGCGCCCGTCGATCGACACCTGCCGGCGCGGGATCGACATCAACGCCGGGTCGAACGTGGTCAGAATCTTCGACCCGCGGATCAGGAACGCGTACCTCCACGGCATCTGCTTTCACTCGAACGCCACGCAGCAGGTCTACGGCGCCTACGAGGTCTACGGCGGCCGGATCGAAGGCGCCGAGGAGATACTCCACGACAAGTACCACGCCGGATACGGACTCTCGCTGTCGCCCAACCAGAGTCACGTGAAGGCGTTCGGAACGACCGTCGTCGGTCGCCCCGCCGCCGTCAATACCCCCTACGGCCAGGCATCGAACCTCACGCTCGAGGGATGCGAACTCGAGACGTTCGCGGGCACTGGCGCGAACGTAGTAAACGGCAATCTTCGAAACTCGAGGTTCGAATCCGTCTCCATCGTCGGTCGCGGCGGGAACGACGACGTTGCCCTCAACCTCGCCGGAGCGGAGAACGTCTCCGTTTCCGGGGACATTTCGGGGAGTTTCACGGACGACGTGGTCTACGTCGGAGACGCCGAGAACGTGACCCTCGAGGTGAACGTCCTGGACAACGACACTGCCGCCAGCGACGTGACGATCGAACACTCACGGAACGTATCGGTGACCGGTACGCTGCACGGGAGCGGCCGGTCCGTCGCCACGAGCGGCGACGTCTCCGACGTCCGCGTCGTCGACGTCGACGCGAAGGCAGACGCGCCTCCCATCGGCCACCACGGTGCCGACGGCACCGTCTCCAACCTGTGGGTGACGGCCTGTAACACCGTCGGCGGTGCCGACACAGACATCGACTTTGCAGACGAACTGGAGACGGAGATCGAGGGTCTGTGGATCCAGAACAACGTCTGTGGCGACGTGTCGTTCCACGGGAGCGCGAGTGACGAAGACAAGTTCGTGACTGGGAATCTGACCGGCCAGTAGCCGATCCTACCCACTCCGTCTCCTCTTCGATCGAGAAGAGGGCGAACTTGCGATCATCTCTACCTCCGCGAGCCGGTCGCGGACAGTCCGTCGTACGCCGAAACGCCATCCATCTCGAGAGGGATGGTGGCGTCAGTCACGTCACTGGGCGCCAGATTGTACTCGTCTGGCGTTCGTTGCACGATTCTGGGTCGTCAAACGGCTCCCGCGCGGCTACGATAGCCCCCGGTAGTGATCGCGGGCGTTCTGCGACCAAATTGGCGGGCAACGACCTGGTAGTGTCTATTCGAGCGAATGTTCTACCCGGTATTCTCGTTTGGAACGTCGAAAGACGTCTCTTCGATCCAAGCCCGGTACGGACTTCAAATGGATCGGTGGTCGCCCCATGTCATTAAGTAGCATCGGGTTCAGGGAATGCATACTGACAGCAGTTGCTCTCCGGTAGATGTCGTCCGAGTATGTTTAACACAGCCAAACATTTATCTTCCACATACGCCCATTAGCCAGGTATGGCCGAAGCAAAGAATCCGGTTCAGGCGGTCCAGCGTTCCCTCGAAATCGTGGATATGCTCCGGGACACCGGTGGGGCTCGCGTCACGGAGGTCGCCAGGGAGATCGGCGTCTCGAAGGGGACTGCCCACTGCCACCTGGCGACCCTCGAAGAAAGTGGGTACGTCGTCAACGAGAGCGGCGAGTACAAACTGGGATTGCGGTTCATCGACCTCGCCCACTACGCGAAGAACCGCATCGACATCTACGACATCGCGACGACGGAGGTCGACACACTCGCCGAAGAGTCCGGAGAGATGGCGTTATTCACCGTCGAAGAAGACGGCGAAGGAATCTGTCTGTACACGGCCAAGGGCGCAAATGCCGTCCAGACCGAGATCTACGTCGGGTATCGAAACGCCCTCTACCACACCGCTGTCGGGAAGGCGATGCTCGCGTTCATGCCAGCGAACGAGCGCGACCGGCTCATCCAGGACATGGAGTTCGACGCCTTCACCCCGAACACGATCACCGACGAGGAGGCGTTACGCACGGAACTCGAGACGATTCGTGAAAGTGGAATCGCGTACAACCACGGCGAGACGATCCAGGGGCTCGTCGGCGTCGGCGCGCCGATCCGCGACCAGGACGGGACGATCTACGGTGCGATCAGCATCATCGGTCCGGTGCGCCGGATGGACGAGGAACGCCTCGAAACGGAAATACCGGAGATGATTCGGCGGGCAGTCAACATCATCGAGATCAACATTACCTCGCTGTGAACGCGTTTCCGTCTCCGTGAACGCCGTCGGCGAAGGAACACGCCGGCATCAGGGCCACTCGAAACGGCCTCCGTACGTCTCGGACGGGGTCCCGTGCTGATCCGTCGAAACGGGGCCGTACCAGGTCGAAACAGACGAAACGTCGTTCGGGAGACGGTCGGACGCGACAGGAGCGTACCCATTATCGTCTGGATATTACTATCGAGAGCGTGGAATCGTGCGGCATAGCATCCCACTCCGGCCACAAGAGCACTGTCTCCCCACCCTGGCAGAGCACAAACTCTCCGCCGACCGCCAGAGCTATGTTCGCTCTGGAACATCCATTCCCATCGAATGCTCGAGATACGACCACTCACGGCCGACGACCTCGACGACGCGCTGGCCCTCTCGACGCAGGTCGGCTGGAACCAGCTACCCGCCGACTGGGAGCGGCTGCTCACCTGCTGTCCAGCGGGCTGTTTCGCCGGCACCGTCGACGGCGAACTCGTCGCGACGACTACCGTGATTACGTACGGTGCTGACGGCGACGGAGCAGACGTCAGCTGGATCGGGATGGTGCTCGTCGACGAAGCCCACAGGGGCCAGGGGTTCGGCAGTCGAATCTTCGAACACGGACTCGAGTACGCACGCGAGAACGGGGGCGATCTCGTCGGCCTCGACGCGACACACCTCGGAGAACCGATCTACCGAAACTACGGGTTCGAGCGCGTCGAGCCCGTGTTCCGCTGGCAGGGGACCCTTTCCCGGCCCGAAGACGTAGCGAACGACCAGGAACCGGTGTACGGAAGGGAGACCATCGAACGCCTCACCCCTCCAGACGCCGACGCCGTCCTCGAGTTCGATCGCCGTCACGTCGGTGTCGACCGGAGCACGCTACTCGAGGAACTGTTCGCCGAGCCCGAGGTTCGCGGGTTCTACTCGGGAACGTCGTCCGGGGTCGAGGGCTACGCAATCGTTCGACCGGGAAGAACACACTGGCAGATCGGACCGTTCGTGGCGACCGAGCCATCCGTGGTCGATCACCTACTCCGGGCCGTTTCGGCCGACCTCGCTGGCGAGACGGTGATCGTCGATTCACCGGAACGGGGTCCAACCACGACCTCCCTCGAGACGTTCGGCCTCTCTCGCGAGCGAGAACTCGTGCGGATGACGTATCCCGATCGCGAACCGGCACTGGCCGCCGAATCGGTCCACGGATTTCTCGATTTCGCGTTCGGCTGATTCGGTCCTGCTTCGTCTCACGAAATGGGCTGTTAGCGATCTCATTGCGTCTAGTCGATAATTGATATCGAGTGGCCGTTTTGGACGGGAAAGCCACGGCCGTTACGAACTCGGTCGAGTCATCCTCGCTCCTGGTTCTCGGTGAGCGACGAGCGACCGAACCGCGAATCACAGTCACGAGCGTGTAAGTATCTGCGTCACGGTCGGGAGCTCTCGCTAAAATTTGTCAGTTTCGAGTTTTGTTTGATGGATTCGTTCATTAGTAGTGTATAATACCCCCACTATAAATCCAGATACGCTCTCGACATCCTCTCAACTTACTGGGAAAGTACACAACGCGAAACTCGACGACGTAAGTTTCGTGTAGAGCGTAGTCGACGGACCGAGTTGACCGCTCAACTCTGCTCTAATGAGAGCAGGGAGAGTGCCGTAGCCGACAACCAAGAATACGGCTTCAGAAGGAACGTATTGCACAATCGATCGACTCAGGAACTCCGTTCTGGGTCGCTGTCGCATCATCAAAGTCCACGACGCGAGGAAACCGGTTCGACCTCATTAATCTTGTGTAATTATATCAATACCTTATTCTGGAGATATTGGCAGAATAGTATCAATACCGGCTCGAGACGGCTTCGTCGGCCTCACCACACAACTCGTTCTGCTGACCCACACGAGAGCAATGCTCTCGTGACGGCGTGAATCTACTCGTGCGTACACGGCAAAATAACCCTAGCCGAAGTCCGATCTCTCAGACCCTACTCGATTCCGCTACTAGCCGTAAAGACCGCTGAGCGAGAAAAAGGATTTTGCCTTCGTCGACGAGGACACCAGGCCACCCTCGAGAACGTCACCGAAGAATTAGCGGGAACCATCGTTGGTGATCGATTGATCTCGAGGGAAGACGAATTTGAAGATGTAGTGGAGAGCTGGCCGGCAACGACGGAACACGCCGGGATACTCGAGTTCGGTCTACCCGTCTGTGGTAACTTCCGACTAGTAGATAGTAGCGTCGAGACCGCGGCATAGATCCGGTCCAGTTATCGAGTGCTATCGTACGAAAAGACCGAATCTCGGACAGAGATCACCTGGCCGGCTGGCGGAATAGCTTTCTCACCATCTCGCCATAGACCCTCCATGAGCGACGACGAAGCAGTTTCGGTCGAACACCGGCCGCCAGAGGAGGTGTTCGGACTGCTCTCGAACGACCTCCGCGTAGAGATCGTTCAGGTTCTTGGGAAGAACGGAGAGCCGCTATCGTTTTTGGACCTCCGGACAGCTGTGAGCGAACGGGACTCGGGGAAGTTCAACTATCACCTTCAAAAACTCGTCGGCCACTTCGTGACCCAGGACGAAGACGGCTACCGACTCTCGTTCGCCGGTGAACAGGTATACGGTGCTATCCTCTCGGGGTCGTACACGGCAAACGCATCGATTCCCCCGTTCGAGTTCGACGGACCGTGTCCGATGTGTAGTCACTCCGGCCTCATCGCAGAGTACGGTAACGAGACGGCGCTACTCTACTGTCGAGAGTGCGAAGCGTGGCGCAATGAATTCTCGTTTCCACCTGGCACGCTCGGCCAATTCGCCCGTCAGGAACTCCCGTTTGCCTTCGACCGCTGGATGCGGGCGACGGTGATGAAATTCCTTCAGGGCTTCTGTGAGAACTGCGGTGGCCGAGTCGATGCGGCCCTCGAGCGGGCTTCGTCGGCCAATTCGAGACCCGTTAGAGCAGTATTCGAGTGCGAACGTTGCGACGATGAATTACGGGCTTCACCTGCACTCCCGGTACTGTACCACCCGGTCACCATCTCATTTTTCGAACAACACGGCGTTAACGTGCTGCACGATCCCTCCTGGCGGTACTACGACGAGGACGACGACATGGCGATCGAGATGATAAACGACGATCCGTCGAGCGTCCGTGTGTCCGTTACGCTAGACGAGATGGAACTCGTCGCCACGGTCGACCACGACGTCACGATCACGGACGTGGCCATCAGGAGCAGCGACTAGAGACCAGAAGCGACAGGAGAGGTGTAGTCCGGTATCGCCCACTTCTTACAGCCATCTTACAGAAGTGCGCTTCTGGGAACGATCAAGATGACGCTTGCCTAGTTACCAGACGGACATGGACCCACGAGTCGTGGAACACGCGCGTATCATCGTCGACCACTCTATCGCTGTGATGCCAGGAGACGAGGTGCTGATTACGGCCCCATCTGAAGCCGAAGATCTGGCTGTCGCGCTGAACGAACTCCTCGGAGATCGCGGTGCTCGACCGATTTACATCGGGCCGAGTAGCCGAGCCCAGCGTGCATTTATGCGGGCGATGGATCCCGACGACTACGACGGGCCGCCAGCCGCGTACATGGCCCTCGCCGAAAACGTCGACGCCTCGATCGCTATCCGTGCGTCGTCGAACACCAACGAAACCAGCGACGTCCCTCCGGAGAAGACCACCGCCTATTCAGCGTTGATGAAGCCGTTCCAGGAAGAAATGGCGGACAAACGGTGGGTTGCTACCCAGTACCCTGCACCAGGGAACGCACAGGACGCCGAGATGAGTACGGCAGCGTACGCTGATTTCGTGTACGATGCCGTCAACAAGGACTGGGAAGATCAACGCGAGTTCCAGGAGAATCTGATCGCGTTGCTCGAGGAGGGACGCGAGGTACGAATTCGCTCTGGTGACACGACGGACATCACCATGTCGATCGACGGTATGGTACCGATAAACGACTTCGGTGAGAAGAACCTCCCTGGCGGTGAAGTCTTCACGGCGCCGAACCCAGACTCGGTCGAGGGCGAGGTGTTGTTCGACAAACCGCTGATGGCCTACGGACGCGAAGTCACGGGCGTTCAGCTCGTCTTTTCGAAAGGCGAGGTAGTGGACTACAGTGCGGGGAAGAATCAGGACCTGTTGGAGGCCGTTCTAGAGACCGACGACGGCGCTCGGCGACTCGGCGAACTCGGCATCGGTATGAACCGCGATATCGATCAGTTCACTCACAACATACTCTTCGACGAGAAGATGGGAAATACCGTTCACCTGGCACTGGGTCGCGCCATCGAGGAAAGCGTTGGCCCGGACCGTACGGGCAACGATTCGGCCATCCACATGGACATGATCGTCGACATGAGTGAGGACTCGGTTATCGAAATCGATGGTGAACGAATACAGCGAGATGGAACGTTTGTGTTCGAAGACGGATTCTAGAGACCGATACCCACCAAACGAGGTGGGTACGTTTGCAGTGACCGAAACGCCCCTCACGCTCGAGCGAGTGGTGGAACGTGTCTTTTTCACTGCAGGGCGTGTCAATCGATACAGAGACCGACAATGTACGACGAGATCCTCATTCCGACAGACGGGAGCGCCACTATCGATCAGACGCTCGAGCACGCCCTTCCGATCGCCGCCGACAACGATGCGAGAGTCCACGCGCTGTCGGTCATCGACACGCGGATCGTCCAGGCAGCAACGGGCGAGACGCGCGAGGAAATCAAGGCACAACTCGAACGCGAGAGTGAAGCAGCCGTCGCCGACGTCACCGAGCGGGCGACGGACGCCGGACTCGAGGGGGTCGAGGCGGTCGAGCGCGGCACACCAGCCAAAACGATCCTCGAATACGCCGAGACTCACGACGCCGATCTGATCGTCATCGGCACTCACGGGAAGAGTCCTCGAGAGAAACGGATTACGATGGGGAGCGTCTCCGAACGGGTCGTCGACAAGTCCCCGATTCCTGTGTTCGTCGTCCGTAGCGCCGATGGGGTCGTATAGGCCGGCGGATTTCTATAGACCAACGAGTTTTACTGTACCTCGTTTGAGAGAGTGGTCTTGGCAGCAGGTCGTGTCAGTACTCGTTTTGCACCTTGTCCATCTTACACTGGACACAGAGATCGTCAGCGAAGCAAGCGATATTCTCGTAGGGGCAATCGTACGCTTCGACGGTGACGGAGAGGCTCCGTTTCGCGTGCTCCCACTCGGCCGCCCAGTCTTCGATACGTGTATCGACGGAGGTGAACACGACCTCGTCGTCGCGGTCGATGATTTTCGCTGCGGCGACGTCGTGTTGATTTTCCTTCACCACCGCTATCGCGTCATAATAGGACGCACACCGAACCTCTTCAATTCCGTCAGTATCGTCCAATAATCGAACTCTGATGGAACCATCGTATTCCTCAGTCGGGTCCAGACCACCTGGCATAGTGGTACTCATGGGACGATACGATAAAAGGCCCCACCCCCGCCCGTTTCTACGGCGAATCGGTTTCGGGAAGGGGCCTCGAGAACGACTCGAGTTCCGCCCTCGACGATTGCTCCTTGCAGTATTCGACGGAGAACTGGCGGGGTGCGATTCGCGAACGTCCAGCGCGCTATCCGAACGTTCCGACGAGGCACGTCCCGTCGTCAGCGAGACGACGGCACGTTCGTTCGCGGGGGCGGTCGATACGCCGCTCGAGACGGACGAGCCCTTGCCCCGGGAGTTCGTACCCGATGCGGTAGGCAGTCTCGTCGTCGATGGCGTACGAGAGCGTGCGGTCGAAGAAGATGGCGACGACGCACTGACGCCACGCCAGCGTCTCCGCGAGTGCCGATCCGCGGTCGGTCAGTTCGAACCCGGCGTAGGGTTCCGTCTCGAGGAGCGAGGCACCGGCGAGTACGTCGACCATCTCGGTGACGCTGGCCGGCGCGACCGACAGCCGTTCGGCCAGTTCGCCGACCCGCACGCGACGGGTTCCGCGACCTGAGAGCCAGTAGCCACCGAGGAGGTACCAGCCGGAGGTGGTCGTGAGCACGTCCGTCGAGTCCGGATCTGGGGACTCGCGCCTCGAGTCGCCCATCGGTACCCTCGATCGTTCACCGCTCGAGCCTGGTGTGGTGTCCATCGACCACTACTCGCGCGTCTAGCCGGGAAATTCCTCGTCCGAATACGTTCGTATTTCGTATTTCTGTCTTCGGTCACCTGGGAGGCGAGTCGACGCCAGACTGGTGCTCAGGCTGGGACTGAGGCTGGGAGGGCGACGGCTCGCTTCCTGGCCCCTCGCTCGAGAATCGGCCGAGCAGCAGGCCCGGCACCGAGTGGGGACTGTGACGTCTGAGGATCAGGACCACGTTGAGCAGGAAGAGCGCGGCGCCGATCGTGACCGAGATCCCGCCGATGGTCGAGACCGTTCCCAGGGCTCCCGAGAGTTCGAACGCGTCGCTGACGACCAGCAACCCCACCCCGAGGACGAAACAGACGAAGTCGACCCGTGCCACCCGGTCGTCGTAGAGGTCGTCGATCATGGGCACCGGTTCGAGACCGAGTCGATCGCTGTAGCGGTGGACCCAGACGATGAACGGAACCACGTGGTAGAGCGTCCCGAGGACGACGAAGCCGATGACGCCGTGGATCAACAGCGAGAAGGCGCCGGGGGCGCCGAAGAGCGTGGCCGGGTCGAGGGGGTCGCGAAACCAGGCTGGGCCGGTCCAGACCGCCCAACCCCCCACCGCCACGGCGAGGACGGCGTACCGACTGAGCATCGGCGTCCAGGGCACCTGCGCCTCGAGGAGTCGACGGGCCAGGATCACGCTCATTCCGAGGGCGCTGGCGACGACGAGGACCGCACCCACGCGGGCAAGTGGCGCGACGTCGAAGAGCCGTCCCCCAGCCAGCGCGAGGACACCCACGGGATGGCCGACCGACTCGAGTCGACGGAGCGGGAGGTCGATCCCGTGGAGACTCGACTGGGTGAACATCGTGGCGAGCTGGTAGAGCGCTCCGTAGACAGTCGTGAGGACGGCCCCGTAGAGGGCGAGAGTCGCGTGGCTCATCCGGACCGATCCGTGGCTCACGGGCGTCCCCGCGAGAAATGGCCGCGTCAGGCCGGCCGCGAGAACCACGCCCAGACCCGTCAGCAGGACGAAAAAGCCCAGTGCGATGGCGAAGTGACGCTCGGTGACGTCCCACGGCCGAGCCGAGCGAAGCGTCCGCCCGACGTTGTAGACGAACGTCCAGAACCCCGCGAGCATCACGACCCCGCCGAGCGGGAGCCAGCGGTACGCGCCCAGCAGAAGCGCGGCGGCGAACGCGAGGAGGCCGGCGACGACCAGCCACAGCTGCGCGTTTGCCAGCCGCCTCGAGTGGATGGCGACGCCTGACCAGACCGGGACGAACTGCGTCATCGCGCCCATGATCGTCACGGCGACCCAGCCCACCAGGAGGAGGTGCACGTGCGCCAACCCGAGGTTCCCGGGGACGAGGGTTCCGTCGAACGATTGGACGGCCCCCGCGAGGGCCCCGGTGAGCAACAGCCCGGTCCCGACCAGGAAGTGTCGAAGAGGGATCGTCATCGGCGGACCTCGATCCGCGTCGATCGATCCCGGAATCGCGCTCATATTCAGTGAGAGGGGCTCGAGCTACCTCGAGATAGTTCCGAACATATTCCGGTCGGCGTTCGCTGGTGGATGCTTTGGCGGCGAGGCGGCGAGCGATGAGCGACGAGAGCGTCCTTCCTGAGAAACGAGAAGCCACAACCCAGAAACGCGACGCTCAGAACGTCAGAACGGCGCATCCGAACTGCCCCGGCTCGGACCCGTCGCACCCATCGAGCGCTCCATCGGATTAGACCCGATGTCGCCGCTCGGCTCGTGATCGACCGCGCCCGTTTCGAGGAAGGCGGCCTCGACCTCCTCGAGTTGGGCGTTGATCGCCTCGCTCTGGTGGTGCATCGGCGCCGCGCGCACCGAGACGAGGTCGTACTCGTGGCGCTCTGAGAGCCCGTTCCAGGCCCGGAACGAGCCGATCGTGAGGGTGTGCGTCTGCGGGCAAAACGGCGTCGTCGGGGTGAACTCCGCACGGAGAACCGCGGGGTCGGCTCGGTCCCGGGCGTACCGGTAGCCGGCGCCCGGGTGGCGGGTGTCGAGGTTGAGCCGGGCGAGGTTGTAGTTGAAGGTCATGTCGTAGACTTTTCGCTCCTCGAAACAGTCGCGCGTGAGTCGATGGAATGCCAGGTGGTCGTCGCCGGTCAAGAGGTCGGATTCCTCGAGGAACGGTCCAGGCTTCGGAAGGTTCTCCGGAACGTACTCGTCGTAGTCGTCGAAGAGGTCCTCCGCACCGAACGGGGATCGAAAGCCGCGCATACCGAATGGAAGGTACTCCGGAACCCTATGGGTAGTCCCGGACATATTCGCGTCGATGGCGACGAGCGCGTCGAACACGTCGACATTTCGGACCGATTTATACCCTTCCGTCCCAACACGTCCGGCAATGGTCTTCCCAGGAGTCCTCGCGGGCGGGTCGCTGGTCGACGTCATCGTCGTCCTCGTGGCCACGGGCGTGATCTGGATCGGGAGCGGCTGGCTCGAGGGGTCAGCCGATCGACTCTCGGCGTACTACGAACTCCCGGCCGTCGTCCAGGGGTCGATCGTGGTCGCCGTCGGCTCGAGTTTTCCCGAACTGGCGAGCGTCGTGTTCACGGCGTTGGCCGGGACATTCGACATGGGTGTCGGGGCAGTCGTCGGCTCCGCGATCTTCAACATCCTGGTGATCCCTGCGCTCGCCGGCATCTTTTCGGACGGAACCATGGAGACGAACCGGGCCATCGTCTACAAGGAAGCCCAGTTCTACATGATCGCCGTCTCGGGGTTGATCATCACGTTCGCGCTGGCGGTCATCTACAACCCCGTCTCCAACGGCTCGGGACTCGGCGGCGAAATCACCCGGCCGCTGGCGATGCTCCCGATCGGACTGTACGGCCTGTACCTCTTCATCCAGTGGCAGGACGTCAGCGATTACGAGGCTACGGAGGCGAAGCCGTCGATCGACCTCGCTCGAGAGTGGGCGAAACTCGCCGGCGGATTGCTCCTGATCCTCGTGGCGGTCCACCAGCTGGTGGGTAGCGTCGAATCGTTGGGCGCGACGTTCGGCATCCCGGAGTTCCTCGCCGGCGTCACGATCATCGCGGGCGCGACGAGCCTGCCTGACATGCTGGTGAGCATCCGGTCCGCTCGAGGCGGCAACGAGGAGACGAGTCTCGGCAACGTCCTCGGTTCGAACACGTTCGACCTGCTCGTGGCGATTCCCATCGGCGTGTTGATCGTCGGGACGGTCGCGGTAGACTTCGCAGTCGCCATCCCGATGTTCGGCGTGCTCACCCTCGCCACGGTGGTCCTCTTTGCGGTCATGCGAACCGACCTCTCGTTGACCACCCGGGAAGCGTACCTGCTGCTCGTGAGCTATCTGGTGTTCGTCGGCTGGGTGATTGCGGAAACGGTCGGCGTAACCAACCTGATCAGGGGCGTTTGAGAGCGATCGTCACTTGAGATTTGGACGTGAGCGCGTCGCTCGAGGTCCGGATACGACCGCACCACTCGAGGCCCGGAAACCGAATCGGTTCGGGCGAATCCCCAAGGCTCCGGGATGCGTGCGTACCACTATATGTCACAACCGACCGCCGATTCCGCCGCACCCACCGAGCGCGCCGTTCTCGAGGACCTCGAGGGCGCGCCCCACGCCCGCGTCTTCGAGGGCGAACCACAGACGATCAGGCTCACGCTCTCCGCTGGCGATTCCATCGCCCCTCACCAGCACCCCGACCGACAGATCGTCTTCTACGTGCTCGAGGGACGCCTGAACGTCACGCTCGGCGAGGACGAACACGAACTCGAGGCCGACGATATCGTCCGCTTCGACGGCGACCAGTACGTCTCCCCGGAGGCCATCGAGGATAGTGTGGCGTTGCTGGTGCTGGCGCCTCGAGTCGATTAGCGACTAGCAATTAGCGCCCGTCGTTATCGACGGGGCGCACCCTTCGAGGGCAAGAACGATCGTCCCTGGAGTCGTACGAGCAGCGTGACCACCGGGACGATCATCCTCTCCCTCGCAACCAGCGTCGACGGATTCATCGCCGCCGAAGACGGTGGCGTCGAGTGGCTCGAGGAGTTTGAATCGACGAAGGAGAGTGACGGCAAAAGCGAAAGCGAAGGCGAAGGCGAAAGCGGATACGACGCGTTCTTCGCAGATATCGACGCCCTCGTGATGGGCGCGAATACGTACGAACAGGTGCGGTCCTTCGGCGCGTGGCCATACGAGGATCGGCCGACATACGTGTTAACTCACGACGATACCGAACCGGTCGTGGACACCGCCGAAACCGTCGAGTTCGTCGACGAACCGGTTGCGGATCTCGCTCTCCGAGTCCGGGATCAGTACGCCAGTATCTGGCTCGTGGGTGGCGCTCAGGTCGCCCGGGCGTTTCTCGAGGCGAGGCAGGTGGACCAACTCCAGTTGACCATCGCTCCCATCCTGCTCGGCGGCGGGATTCGCCTGTTCGGGACGGACGGACCGAGAAATCGGCTGAAACTAGAAGAGACGACGTCGCTCGAGAGCGGACTCGTCGAGCTTCGGTACGGGATCCAGGAGTAGCGGTTTCCCCTCGAGATCGGTTGGACGGTGGAGGACAGCGGAAGACAGTGGAGGACAGCGGACCGGAAGGGGTGCCCACTACGTGTTTATCACGCTGATCGTCGTCCGTTCACTGCCATGAATTTCGACGAGTTCACCGGCGAGGTCCAGAACCGCCTCGAGCTCCCGGCACCGGCGAGACCGTCCGCGCGATCCGGGCGACGCTCATGACTTTAGGACAGCGCATACCCGAAGGGGCGGCCGAGGACCTCGCCGCCTCGCTCCCGATGAAGATCCAGTGGTACATGACCGGCGCCGTCCACGAGCACGGCCAGCGATTCGACTGGAGGGAGTTCGTCTCGCGGGTGAGTGACATCGAGCGCGCCGACCCGCCGGAAGCAGCCTACCACGCTCGAGTCATCGTCGACTTCGTTCGGACGCAGGTTCCTGCTTCTGATTTCCAGCAACTCCGCGACCAGCTGCCCGAGAGCGAAGACGACGAGAACTGGCGGAAGCTCTTCGAGGTCGTCGATGGCGGCTGGGGCGAGGCCGAGGAGGCTCAGATCGGCGGCGGGCCACAGCCCACGAACGACGGCGACGATGCCGAGTGACAGGGACAGGGACAATAACCGCCTCGAACACCTCGACGACGGACGGCGAATCCCGTCCGAATCCGCCCAGTCGACCTACGGCGGATACGTCCCGGTCAACTGCGTCTGTGCGATCACGTGCCCGTCCATTTCTCTGCCGAGTTCCTCGGCCGAGGCGCCCGTCTCGAGGTCGAACACCGCGTCGAGGGCGTACGCTTTGAATCGATAGGTGTGCTCGGCGTCCGGGGGCGATGGGCCGCCGTAGCCGACGCCGCCGAAGTCGTTCTCCCCCTCGACGGCACCAGCGGCATCCCATTCCTCCGGAATCGTGGTCGTCTCTGGCGGCACGTTCCACACCAGCCAGTGGACCCAGATTCGCCCGGCCGGTTCGACGGCGTCCGGATCGTCGACTATCAGGGCGAGCGAGTCAGCTTCGTCCGGCACTTTCGATAGCTCGAGCGGCGGATTGACGTCCCGTTCGCCGCGCCCGTACTCGTCGGGAATCCGCTCGCCGTCGTCGAAGGCGGGGCTGGTGAGTCGGAGGTCACCCTGCTGGGCCGCCTCCGCGAGCGCGGGATTGTCGTCGTCTTCGTTACCGCCGCCGGGACCGCCAGACCCGCCGAACTCGCCGAAACACCCTGCGAGGATCGCGACGAGTGCGGTCGTAATCGTGCGTCGTGTCATATTCATCTCCGTTCTGTCCCGGCTCACGTTCGCGTTCTCGAGCGGCTTCCCGGACCGGCGTCGTCATCTCCTGTAGGACGACGGTCGCGGCCTCGAGTCGGTAGGGACCCGACTTGTGAAAGCCGAGCGCTCGAGTCGAGTACCTGAACCACCGCCAGCGGAATAAAACACCCACCCGTCGCAGCGGAGAGCGCCCGGTCCGATCGGAAGCGACTACCGTTTACCGCTTCGATCGGGAGCGGTTGACGTTCGCCGTTCGGCAGCGGACACTCTTCGCCGTTCGACGCGTGCGCTCACGATCACACCGAGAGTGCCGTCACCAGTAGCCGCCGCCCCTGGGGCCGTCATAGTCGACGAATCGACCCGACTGCCACGGGGCGAGGGCGAGTTTCCCCTCGATGATCGTCACAGTAACGCGCTCTTCGATGATCTCGTTCGCGACCGACTCGGCAATCTGGCGATACCTGATCCCGATCGACGCATTCGCCATCGGTGTGCTGGGGCCGGCGCTCGGTGTCGAGGCGTGGTGGATCCGAGCACCGAGTAGACCCATTGCTATAAAAAGTATACTTAGAGTAGAAACGGCGGCAGTACTCGAGCAATCGATGGGAAACTGGAGACGGGAAATCGAACGTCTACTGACCGGCAGCGGACGGAACGGGCTCTTCGGTCTCGTTCGACGTTGCGTCAGCGACTCGACCCCGGTTCACCTCTCCGATGCGGTCGACGACGGTTTCGACGAGATCCTCGAGGGCCCCCTGGACGGGGCTCGAGTCGTCCTTGACCGGCGGGACGTCGCGTTCCTCGGCGCCGAATTCGGGGTCGAGAGGGAGTTTCGCGAGCAGCGGGACGTCGTATTCGGCGCTGATGTCATCGCCACCGTCGCGGCCGAAGAGGTCGTGCTGGTCGTCGCAGTTCGGACACCGGAAGGTCGACATGTTCTCGACGATTCCCAGGATCGGCGCGTCGTGTTCCTGGAACATGCGCAGCCCCTTCCGGGTGTCGTCAACGGCCATCTGCTGGGGCGTCGTGACGATGACGGCCCCCGCGACGGGCATGAGCTGGAGGAGGTTGAGCGTCGCGTCGCCGGTTCCCGGCGGTAGGTCGACGATGAGATAATCGAGGACGCCCCACTCGACCTCCTGAAGGAACTGCGTCATGATGTTGTTGACCATCGGTCCCCGGAGAATCGCCGGGTCGTCCGCGTTCTCCGTGAGAAAGCCCATGCTGATGACGCGGACGCCGTCCGACCGGGGCGGGACGAGTTCCCCGTCGGGCGTAATTCCGGGTTCGCCCTCGATCGGCAGGATGCGCGGGACGTTCGGGCCGTGGATGTCCGAGTCGAGGATACCGACCCGTGCGCCCAGTTTCTCGAGACCGGCCGCGAGGTTCGCAGCGACGGTCGTCTTGCCGACCCCACCCTTGCCGCTCGAGACGGCGATCACGTTCTTCACCCGGGGGAGGATCTCCTCGTCGAAGCCGTGGCCCTCGCCCACGTGGGCTCGAACGTCGGCCTCGAGGTCCGCGTCGAGGTCGGCGACGACTTCGCGGATTCGGTTCCCCATCGTCATCTCGGCGGGGGCGTAGGGCGCGTTGAACGCCAGCGAAATCCGGGCGGTGTTGTCCTCGATCGAGACGTCGTTGACGAGGCCGAGCGAGACGATGTCGTCCTCGAGTTCGGGGTCCTGTACAGTTGCGAGTTGGGTTCGGAGGTCGGATGTGGATACGGTCATAGGTTTGGTTTGGATTGAATCGGTAGTCGGTGTCGTTCGTCGCTCGATACGCGGGTCGAAGGGCGGCGGTGAAACGTGCCTAGAAGAAGATCACGTCGAGAATCACCGTCTTGATGAACATCGCGGTCCACAGGAGCGTTGTCAGTCCTACGAGGTAGACCACCCCGAGGGTCGCCGTCTTTCTGTCGCGAGGCTCGCCGAGGTACCACGCCAAGAGGACGACGTAGACCGGGACCAGGATGATCCCGAAGATGAGCCACGTGCCGGGGCCGAACTCCATCACGCGTTCACCTCCATTGGGGAGTCAGCCGTCGGAACCGATTCGGCCTCGTCGTCGTGACCCCGGAGTTCCTCGATCGCGTGGAGTTCGACGACCGGGATGACCTTCGCGACGACCATGAAGAACATGGTGACGATGGCGATGGTTCCGACCAGCGAGGACAGTTCGACGAGACTCGGGACGTACGTCCCCGGGACGCCGCGATAGAGGCTGAAGGTGGGGTGCATGAGCCCCTCGACGACGAAGAGGATCTTCTCGACCAGCGTCGCACAGAGCACCGCGACCGCCGCGGCGATGCTGCGCTCGAGGCTGAACAGCGACGGGCGGAGCGTCTGTGCGAATACGTACGCCATCGTCCCGGCGACCAAGCTCATCGATACCCAGTACAGCGGCTGAGCGAGTTTGGCGTGCATCGCGTAGTCGACGTCGACGGGCGGCGCGAAGACGCCGTTGATGACCTGCTGGAGCTGGAGCCAGAGGAACAGCAGACTGAAGAAGCCGAGCCACAACAAGAGCCCGCGGAACACGTCGTCGGTGATGATGTGGTCCCAGTCGTAGGCCCGTCGGAACGCGTAGGAGGCGATCAGGACGCCGCTGATGGCCGAGGTCAGCGCGATGGTCAGGAACTGGGGGCCCTGAATCGCGCCCGACCAGCCCGGCATCGACGACAGCAGGGCGAACAGCCACGGGATCACTCCCCCGTGGAGCAACAGCGGCGCGAGGATGATGATCCCCAGCGCGAGCCACCAGACCATCCGTTCGACGACCTCGTCTTCCGCCTCTGTGTACCCGATCGTCAACGCCCGGTACAGCGGCTCGAGTCGATCCGGGAGGTCGTCGCGAAGCCGCGTAATGTCGTACCGTATCGTCAGCGCGAGGTAGGTCGCAGTCATCACGAAGTAGAGCGTGATGACGGTCACGTCCCAGACCAGCGGCGACGTGTGAATCGTCTCGTGGTAGTTGAGCAGGATGCTCGTGACGATCCGGTCCGGCCGGCCGACGTGGATGATGATGTACAACCCGGCCGCCGTCAGCCCGGCGATCGTCAGCAACTCCGCGAGTCGAGCGACCGGCTTGTACCGGTCCATCCCGAGCAGGCGAACCGCCGCCGACAGGATAATCCCGCCGTGGGCGATCCCGACCCACCAGATGAACGCGCCGATGTACAGCCCCCAGGTGACGCCGCCGCTCGAGCCCCAGTCCCCGAGGTTGGTGACGATGAGGCCGTCCCGAAGCTGGAGTCCCCAGCCGATCAGGAACGCGAGGATTCCCAGGGAGACGACCGCGAGCAGGCCGTAGTATCCCTTCGAGGTGCGCTGCATCGGCCGAACGATGTCCGCATCGCTCGGACGTTGGGTGCTCACGGCGAGACACCTCCGGCAAACGTACCGTCGTCAAGGACTTCCTTCCGGCGGTCGAGTTGCCCGACGTCCTCGTAGGCCACGGGCCCCTCGACCTGTTTCGCATCGGGGCCCGGTTCGTTCCCGACGAAGACGACGTTCGGGTCGGTGCCGAGTTCCTCGAGCAGTCGGAACGTCGAGACCTTGTTCTCGGTCCGGTTGGGGAAGGTCTCGCGGTCGTTTGGGTTCGACTCGCGGACTTGCTCGAGGTAGCGGTTGGGGTCGCTGTCCTCGTCGTTCATGTCCCCGAAGTGAATGGCGTCCATCGCGCAGGCGTCCTCGCAGGCGGTCGTGCCGATCTTGTCCTCGCCGCGCTTGCCGTCCTGGCGGGAGGGACACATCGTACACTTACCCATGACGCCCTTCGGGGGCCGGCTGTCGACCCGGCGGTCGCGCCCGTCGTAGACGTGGTCCGGATCGAGTTCCGACTGCGGCGTATCGGGTTCACCCCACTGGAAGTAGTTCACGCCGTAGGGGCAGGCCACCTGACAGTACCGGCAGCCGATGCAGACGTCGTAGTCGGTGAGCACGAGGCCGTCCTCGGTCCGCTTGTGTCTCGCGGTCGTCGGACAGACCTTCTGGCAGGGGGCGTCCGAGCAGTGCTGGCACGTCCGCACGAGGAAGTTGTGCCCGTTCTGGTCGGGTTCTTCGTAGGTGAAGACGTACATCCAGTTGGCTCCCATCGAGGTGTTGTTCTCCTGGCTACAGGCGACCACGCAGGAGAGACAGCCGTCGCACTTCTCGAGGTCGATGACCATCCCGTACTGCTTGCCCTCATCTTCGCCTTCGCCGGCGGCCGCGGCCGGGTCGGCGCCCTCGGCGCTGTCCACCGTGGCCCAGGTACCGAGTCCGAGGAAGAGTCCCGCGGCTCCCATTTTCTTCATCACTTCGCGGCGGTCCATCTCGCCGTCCTCCTCGAAGGCGGCCAGTCTGTCGGCCAGCGAACGCTCGTCGTTCACGTCTTCGACCCCCGCCAGCTCCTCGGGCAGTTCGGTTTCGTCCACGTCGAACTCCTCGACGACCGCGTCGTGGTAGCGCGCGGCGAACTCGGCTTCGGTCAGCTCGCCCGCAACGAGGCGCTGGGCGTCTTTGGCCATCGCCAGTCCGAGATCGGCGTCGTGCTCGCCGTCCTCGAGTAGTTCGCGCATCTCCGCCTCCCACTCGTCGGTGTGGAGTGCCTCGAGCGTCTCCGTAGCGTCGGCGCCTCCGGTTTCGGCTTCGTCAGCGCTCATGCGCGAGTCCACCTCGGCGTTCGCGTCGTGAATAGTGCGATCATGGCTAGAGCTATTCGACGACGACGGCGCCTTTCATGCCCATGCTGACGTGGGGCGAGCAGTGGTAGGTGAAAGTGCCCGTCGCCTCGAAGGTGTGTTCGAAGGTGTCCCCCTCGTCGCTCAGCATCTCGCTCTCGAAGCTCCCGTCCTCGGCGATGACGTCGTGGCTGCCACCCTTGCCGGTCCACTCCCAGACGACGGTCGTTCCCGAGTCGACGACGATGGCCGCGGGCCCGTACGCGAAGCCATCCGAGCCAGCGCCGACGTCGACGGTGACCTCGGATTCCCCGGTGTAATCCTCGACGCCGTCGTAGTTGTTGGCGTCGTCGAGGTAGCCGTCGAAGTCGTACTCGACGCCGCCGTTCCCGTTCCCGTTGCCGTTTCCGCCGTTTCCATTTCCGTTCCCGCTGCTAGCTTCCTCGTCCTCGAGACACCCGGCGAGTCCGCCGAAGACGAGCGCTCCCCCGACGGCCTGTAGAAATTGCCGTTTCCGTCCATCGTGTACAGTCATAATACCTCTGGGCGGCAGTATGGAGTACGGGCATAGGGTCTCATTGGTGATTTCCAGACCACGGGAACACGCCCGATGATGTTCGGACAAACGTACTGTTTGGTATAGAACGAGAGAAATGCGCCCGAATGGTCGCTCAGGACACCAGCTCCTCCTCGAGCGGAGGCCGTTGCTCCACGTCGACCAGATTGTCGACGAACTGCTTGATGATCGCCTCTTCGGCCCGGTGGAGCGTCTCGCTGCAGGTCGACTTCGCGATGTCGAGACGACCGGCGAGGTCGGTCAGCGAACACCGTCGCGGGGTATCGTAGTACCCATGTTCGACGGCAGCGACGACGAGTTCGTGCTGGCGCTCAGACAGCAACTGCGTGTCGTGGAGTCGTTCATGGACGCTGTCGATACGGTATTCGAGGCCGAACCGGGAGAACTGATCGGCCAGCTGGGAGAGCCGGTCTCGAGAGCCGGCCACCTCGAGAGTCGCTTTCCCCTGTCGAATCTCGACCGGGAGCTCGATTGGCATGCCGGAGTCGCGGGAGGAGAAGAGCAACAACGGGGCCGTGGTCTCGAAGTGGACCGTCGCCTCGTTCTCGCTCCACTGGATCAACGAGATTTCGGTTAGCTGCGGATGATCCTCCATGTCCTCGAGAACGGACGGGACGTCGGGGCCGGTGATTCGAACCAGGGCGAACCCCGATTCGGCGCCTGGAACCGCGGCGTCGACGTAGAACGTCGCCTCCGGGTGGGCGCTCGAGACCTCCTGTACCCACACCTTCTTCGGGAGCGTGACGGTGAGCGTCGCGTGAGCCATACGAACACGTTCGGGTGCGTTCCCCCTAATGAGTACCCCAGAATATGATCGGTCGGGAACGACCGTGGGATTTATCATCTCGAAACGGAATCGCGGCAGGATTTCGCTCGAGAGCGGCGAGCAGCGGCGCTAGCGTTCTCCGGACGTCGGATGGAAGTCGGCATAGACCGGCCAGAAGGGGACCAGCAGAAGGAAGACAGCGACGACGAAGGCGGGGACAGCCAACCGTGCTGGCAGACCGAGCCACCACAGCAGGACCGTCCCCCCGAGGGCGAGTCCGACGTGGAGGAGCACCGCGATCTGGATCGAGAGGAATCCGTGCGTGCCGGCATCGGTCGGATACATCGAGTATCGGTACCGTTCGAATTCACAAAAGTGTACGTATTCTCACGTATCCGGCACGTCGACCGTCTGGACGGCACCTGGACGGTCGTCCAGGTATGCTCGGAATGTTTGACGGGACGGGTACCAGCTTGTGGATACGACGGGTTTTGGATAACATGTATTTTTGGTACGCACGTGAGCACGCGATTCAGAGGGCGAGTCGACGGTTCGCCTGGAACCGGCCCGAACGTATTCGGAGGAACGCCGATACCGGTAGAACCACTACCGACGACTGCATGACGACACTCGACGTCAGATCGATCCCGCCGGTCGACCGCCACCCGACGATTCACGACGCCTTCGACGAACTCGAGGCAGGCGAAACGCTGACGATCATCAACGATCACGAACCGAAGCCGCTGTTCTACGAGTTCCAGGCGGAAGTCGACGAGTTCGACGTCGACGGATACGCCGTCGAGCAGGCTGAGGCGGGGAAATTCGTCGCGGAGTTCCCCAAACGAGCCGAGTAACGCACCGTTCAAAACTGATACTGGTACCCTTACTCTCGTTCATCTCCACCGTTCGCGTCTTCGCGCGAACGTTTTCGTCTGTCGCGCTCAGTTGTCACCCTGAGTTGTCATCCTCGATCATCAGCCTCGCTCGTCACCCGAACGCATTCGCGAACAAGTAGAGAGCCCTCGAGCCCATTTGTAGTCGTATGTCTACTCACGACCAGGGCCACGAATCCGTCGTCGAACGAACGGCAGCACCCGAGGACCGACCGCGAACCGTGCTTGACGTTCGATCGCTGGGGCCGCCGGCCCCGCTCGCGAACACGCTCGAGCAGCTGGCGGAACTCCCCGAGGAGACGGTGCTGATCCAGCGAAACGACCGCGCCCCGCAGTTTCTGTATCCGAAACTCGAGGATCGAGGCTACGTGTACGAGACGCTCGAGATGGACGCCGAAGTCGTGACCGTTATCTGGCGAGCATGACCGGAAACTCGGGTGTCGTCTCCGTTTTCACCGGGTTCGAACCCCCGTCTGGGCGAACTGCTTGAAGTTGATACCCTCATAATGGGGGGTCTTTTAAATATTTAAACTCATGTCCGAACACCTCCGTGTGTATTTCCATTGTTCGGGAATCGTATTCATACTTGAACATACGTCAAGGCATACTCCCAGGTGAGGACAATGACCCAACTGAATTCGAAACGACGACGGTTCTTACAGGGGCTCGGTGTGGCTGGTGCAGTAGCGGTCGCTGGCTGTGTCGGGAACGCTGACGAGGGGAACGGAAACGGCAACGGAAATGGCAACGGCGAAGAACCAGCGGGCGACGTCGAAGAGTCGCTCTCGAGTGCGAAGCCAGTAGACGTCGACCGCGTCGCAGCCGATCCGACAGACATTCCAGCGCCGGTCGACTGGACCGAGCCACGTCACCACGAAATTTCGATGACGACGACGGAGGTCACCGCGGAGATCGAACCGGGCGTCACCTTCGACTACATGACGTTCGACGACCAGATCCCGGGACCGATGATTCGCGTGCGCCGGGGCGACACGATCCACCTCACGCTCACGAACGGCGAGGAGAACTCGATGCCCCACAACATCGACCTGCACGCGGTCTACGGCCCCGGTGGGGGCGCCGAGGACACGACGATCAATCCGGGCGAGAGCGCGGAGATCGAGTTCAAAGCGATGTACCCCGGCGTACACGTCTACCACTGTGCGGTCCCGAACATGGACCACCACATCAGCGCTGGGATGTACGGCGCGATTCTCGTCGAGCCCGAGGACGGCCTCCCGGAGGTCGACCGCGAACTGTACTTCGGCCAGAACGAGCTGTACACGAAGGGCGCGCCCGGCGAAGAGGGCCACCACGCGTTCAGCTTCGACAAGATGAAAGCCGAGGATCCGACCTACGTCACCCTCAACGGCGAGGCCTACGCGTTCACCGGGAACGGCTACGGCCCCGTGACCGTCCAGAAGGGCGAACGGATTCGCGTCTTCTTCGCCAACGGAGGGCCGAACCTGACGAGTGCCCTCCACCCCATCGGGAACGTCTTCGACGAGTACTACCGCGAAGGCGACTTGGTCTCCGAGCCGGGCCGGTTCATCGAAACCGCGCCGGTCGTCCCCGGATCTGTCGCGGCCGGCGAGATGGAGACCCCGGTTCCCGGACCGATCAAGATCGTCGACCACGCGCTCACTCGAGCAGCCCGGCGGGGGATGCTGGGCGTCATCGAAGTCGAGGGCGAACCGGAACCCGACATCTACAATCCAGAACCGTAGGCTCGCCGTGTGCGGAGCTCGCTTTTCTTTTCCACGTTTTCTCTCCTCTACGATTCGACCCGCTTCTCGTCCACGACTTGCGACGGTCGATGAACTGTCACTCGCCGAACGTACCGTCCTGTCGGATGTAACCAGGTGCGGATTCAGGCTCGAGGGATGGATCCCTGACCGTTCTGATAACTGGCGACGGAATCGACGACCGTCGGATCTGACGGTAAGGAACGTCAGAACTGCTACCCGCCACCTCCTCCCTCCTCTCTTACCCTCGAGACCTCTCGCCGCTCGAGTCGGTCGAAACATGTTCGGGGGAATTGTCGGGTACGACCATTTTGAACGCTTTCGTGTGAACGGGAACGGATAGCGGATACCGCCCGTTCGAACACGCTCTACCCACTCATGACGACCCTGTTCACGACACGCCGATTCGTCCTCCTCCTCGCGACGACGACGCTCGCAACCTACGCGCTGCTCGCGACGGGAGCGGCGCTCGCGACGACCGACGCCGGGAGCGCCTGCGGGACGTGGCCGCTCTGTACCGACGGAATCGCCTCACTGACCGACCCGACGCTGATCGCCGTTCTCGGCCATCGACTGCTCGCCGGGGTCGTCGGCCTGTTACTCGTCCTGACGACGCTCGGTGCCTGGAAGGCGGAGGCGAGTCGACGAACGCGTATCGCCATCAGCGGCGGCGTGGTCCTCTTCGTGATCCAGGTCGGCGTCGGTGGACTCGTCGTCGTTACCGGGGAGCCCGTCGCGGGACGAGCCCACCTCGCGATCGCTGCCGTGCTCTTCACCGCGCTGCTCGCCGCCCTCGGCTGGACGCTCGAGGGCGAGTCATCCACCGAACGGACGACACCTGCTGTCGGCGAGCCGGCCCCGTCGTCCACGACCGGAAGCGAGCCCTCCGCATCCGCGGGCGAGCTGTCGTCCACAATCACAGGTGAACCGCCGTCCGTAGCCGCAAGCGAGCCATCGTCTACATCCGCAAGCGAACCGGCGTCGAATTCGACTCGAGGCGACGCGGAACGGTCGACACGCGCTCGACTCCGTTCGATGGGACGATCGTACCTCGAGTTGACGAAACCGCGGTTGATGTGGCTGCTGTGTCTGCTCGCGCTCGCGGGGATGGCGCTCGCGACGACGACCGGTCAGTGGCCCGACGGCGTGACCGTCGTGGCGACGCTCGCCGGCGGGGTACTGGCGACGGGAGCGAGCGGGGCGTTCAACCACGCCTACGAGCGCGACCGCGATCAGCAGATGTCGCGAACGGCGGACCGGCCCGTGGCGACAGACCAGGTGTCAGCCGCTCGTGCGACCCTCTTTGCGTTCGCGCTGGCCGTCCTTTCGATGGTCGTGCTCGTAACGCTGGTCAGTCGTCTCGTCGCGGCGCTGACGCTGGCGGCTATTGTCTACTACAGCGTGCTCTACACCGTCGTCCTCAAACCGAATACGACCTGGAACATCGCGATCGGCGGCGGGTCGGGCGCGCTTCCGGCCCTCATCGGCTGGGCCGCCGTCACGAGTTCGATCGGGTTGCCGGCAATCGTCCTCGCGCTAATCGTCGTCGTCTGGACGCCAGCGCACTTCTACAACCTCGCGATCGTCTACCGCGACGACTACGCGCAGGCCGGCTATCCGATGTTTCCGGTCGTTTCGGGCATCTCGGCCGCCCGTCGCCGTATCCTCCTGACCCTCGGCGGAACGCTGGTGATGACGACCGTGCTCGGCCTCGTGACCCCGCTCGGCTGGCTCTTCACCCTCTCGACGATCACCGCGGGTGGAATATTTCTCGTCGCGGCGGTCGTGCAGTGTCGCCGCCGAACCGACCGCGCGACGCTTCGGACGTTCCACGCCTCGAACGCCTACCTTGGCGTCGTCCTGCTCGCAATCGTCGCCGAAGCGCTCGTCGTCGGTCCCCGACCATGACCATGAACGCGATAACTCCACGCACCGGACTCCCCAGCCTCGACTCGAGCACCGCTTTCGTCGCCACCATCGTCGCTATCGGCGACGGAATCGCCATCCTCGCCTTCTTCGGCGTCGGCTTGCTCTCGCACGCGATCGAACCGTGGACGTACCCGATCCACACCCTCCGAACCGCCGTGCCGTTTCTGGTCGGCTGGCTGTTCGTGAGTTTGCTCGTCGGGACGTTCCGGCTCGAAACGCTTTCCAGCCCTTCCAGGACCCTTCGGTACGTCACGCTCGGCTGGGTCGGCGCCTCGATCGTCGGCGCTGCGATTCGGGCGACGGCGTACTTCCCCGGGGGTGCCCCGCTCGAGTTCGTCATCGTCAACGTCGTCTTCGGACTCGTCTTCGTCCTGCCGTGGCGACTCTGCGTCTCGCTGCTCGTTCGTCGGGCGCTTCGACGTCTCGTTTAAACACCCCCCACATAGTGTGGCTAGACCCCTATCGAGACCCGCCGTGTTCGTCTAGGTAGAGGTGCCCAACCGACTGCAATGACAACATACGAGTTCACCTGTCCGGACTGCGGCCAGCGAGACCCCGTGGACGGCGACGTGCGCGACGCGACGGCCGAGTACGGGTGCCCAGTCTGCGGAACGACGGTTTCCCGCGAACACTTTCTCGCCCACTGATGGCGTTTTGGCGCGTTTAGACGCGGTCGCCGCATCTTGCCACCGCTCGAGCGACGGATTGACGCCGAAAAATCGACAGGAGCTACGCGTCCCCGCGATCGATTTCGGTTCGGCGCCCGCTCAGGTGGTCGGGTTCGAACCGGTAGAGTTGGATGTCGAGATTCGCCTTCGACTCGCCCCAGATTTCGAACAGCGGTCGCTTCGCCGTCCCGTACTGTTCGACGTCCTCGACGGTGAGGTCGGTCGGGTCGATCGTCTCGAGCGTGCCGACGGCGACGGCGCTGTGGTAGGTCCGGCCGCCGTCGCGTTCGTCGTAGACGACGAGACGAACCTCGGGAGCGGAGTCGAGGAACTCCCGTTTCTCGCTCTCGGGCGTCGAAACCAGTCGCATGTAGAACGATCGGCTGTCGGCGTCGTATCCGTAGGAGATCGGGATCGCGTACGGCGTGTTGTCGCTGGCGAGCGCCAGGACACCGGTCTCGTGGCGACTCAGGAAGTCGTCGATCTCCGTCGCCGTCATCTCGGTTTCCTCGGCTAGTGACATCGTCGTATGCAGAGTCAAAGCCTATGCGGCATTAAACTATTTCCGTTGTCGCTCGCCGGAGATCACGCGTCAGTCTCGAGGATGTCCTCGAAGAGCTTTCGCTGGGCAGCGACGAGGTGTTCGGTAAACGTCGACTGGCTGATGTCGAGATCGGCGGCGATTTCGGTCGCGTTGGCCCCTTTCGGGCGCTCGAAGTACCCGGCCTCGTACGCGGCCTGCAAGACCTCGTGCTGGCGGTCGGTGAGTTTTCCCCGGTTGACGAACACCTGCTCTTCGGTCGACCCTTGCAGCGGCGGCTGGAGGAGTCGCTGCACGTCGATCTCGGGGTACCGTTCGCGGAACTCGGCCATGATCGCCTGGAGTTGGTCGAAGTGCTCGGCGTGAAAGACCAGCGTGAGGTCCCCGTCCTCGGCGACGTAGCGGTGGACCGGACAGCCGAACGAGCCGAGACAGGCGCAGGGACACCTCGAGTCGTCGTGTGTGTGGCGATAGAGATTGGTCGACCCGTAGGAGAATATCGGGCCGGAGACGTCGTCGATCTCCTCGTCGGTGGCGGCGAGGAACTCCGTGGTGCTTCCCGCACTGTCACTCGAGCCGTCCCCGCTAGCGGCACTCGTCGACACCCGATCGACCGTCGTCCCCGTCCGCTGTGAAAAGCTCGCGATCGGGCAGTCCTCGGGCGACCCGACTTTCACCGTCGCGCGAATTCCCGGCGACATCGTCTAACGTTGTGTTCGAAGTCCGGCCTAATGAAGATAGGGTTCCACCGACGGTCCCCATCGGGACGTCGGTAGACGGTCACCGCGATACGCGTGACGTTCGATGAGAGAGACGGCAATTCGTCGCCCATTCGAATGAACGCGCCAGCGATCCCGGGGTGAGCCGGTGCGGCGAGGATTCTGACAAGGGTGGGGATAAAGTCATCGAGAACGCTCTCGAAGAGCCTGGGTCCGGCGTTGACGAAGCGACGCGATGACCACGACGAATTACGCTACGGCGACTCTCGGGCCTCGAGCGACGTCCTCGACGCCGTCGGCTCGTCGTTCGTTCCCATCGAAGAGAGGAATCGGCCCAGGAGGACGAGACTCGAGAGCGACAGGAACCCGAAGACGGCGAGGACGGGCATCGGAACGACCTGCCCGTCGCGAAGCATGAACGCGGCCATGGTCAGCACGGCCAGACCGAGGGTCGCGGCTTTCACGAGGAGCACGGCCGTGAACGCGTAGCCCCACGCCCGTCGCGTGTGGAGCCAGTGGGCCGACAGGATGAACGCTGGCAGGACGATACCCAGGTCGAGTGAGTGGATCACCGACGTCGGGAGCGACGCGTCGACCACGCTCGCGGGGGCCGTCCCGGACCCGATCGCGGGCAGCACCTCCGCCAGCCACAGGAACGCGACCAGAACCGCCAGAAGCACCTGGAACGCGACGTACGGCCGGATGGACAGGGTTTCGACGGACCGTTTCACGCTGGTCGCGTCGAGTCGAGCCATCCCGCCGACGAAGGTGACCAGCGTGAGCCAGAGGAGCGTCGTGTACACGAGATACAGCTCGTTGAACGCCGTCATGAACGCGTACGTCGCGTAGGTGTACAGCAGGTAGCCGTCCACGCCGAGCCAGACGACGTATCCCCGAAGTGACCCACGGTGGGCGGCGTACAGCGCGACCGCGAAGACCGGCAGCGCCACGCCCAGGGTCAGCAGATCCTGGCCGTACAGTTGGGGCAGGAGGACCGGCGCGTCGCGGTAGAATCCCGGGAGAAACAGTCCGACGGTCGTTGCGACCCCAGCGAGAACGAGTATCGCGAGGGACGCGAGGACGTACAGTCTCGGCATCGAGACGTCCGTAGCGCTCACGGTTCGATCCCCGCGTCGTTCCACTCACTCGTCACCGCCGGTCGCTCGAGTCCACTTGATCTGTCGGACATCATCGTCGCTACCCGAAGGAAGACCGGGAACAGAATATAGAGCGACCACCGTTCCCGACCGTCGAGACTCGACGTCACGGGGTATTCTCATCACCTCAGAACGAGAGTGGACAACTTATTACTGGAGGGTGTCTGACCTAGTAGCAATGAGTGCAAGTGAGGACTATCGCTTCGTCTGTCCCGAGTGCGCCCAGACCATCACGGTCAACGCGTCGATGCGGGACGCCCTCGTCGAGAACGGCTGTGTGGTCTGTGGGAGCACCGTCTCTCGAGCGGACTTCGAAGAGATGGCCGAAAACGACGCCTGAAGAAGCGCTATCGTCGACGCGTTGAACGACCGCCTCTCTCTTTTCTCGACTGATCGACGTTCTCGATGGACTCTCTACGGACGCCGACTGACGATACGTGTGCGAGAATACCTCGTTCCAATAGCCACTCGAGGCCGTGTGATGCGTTCACAGGCCTCGAAACCCCTGTTTTCGTCACCCTATATAAATGGCCCACGATATTGGTGGTGTACACTCGAGGGCCATCGGTTCCTCTACAGAAGTATGAGCCAGTCACTGACCGCGACGACGAGCCCCTTCGGATACGACACCCCAAGCGACGAGACGACGATCACGACCGGCGACGACGTCCAGACCATTCTCGATGCGCTCACCGACGCCGACTGCCGGACCATCCTCGAGGCCCTCAACGAGGACGCCGCGTATCTCACCGCGTCCGAACTCTCCGAGCGCTGTGATATCCCCCTCTCATCGACCTACCGTAAAATCGAGAAGCTGACCGACGCGGGGATGCTCGACGAGAAACTTCGCATCCGCCGCTCGGGCAAGCACACGAGCGAGTACGGCCACCGTGTCGACGACGTCCAGATCTCGGTCGAAGCCGACAGCGGGATCGAGCTGTTGCTCTCTCACCCCACCGCCTGATCGTCTCTGCTCCGTCTTCTTTACTCCAAAAACTATAGTTTCAACGCCTCGAGCAACGCGTCCAGGTCGGCTCGCGTATTGAATGCGTGGACTGACGCCCTGACGGCGTCCGGGTACGAGAGCGATCGAACGGCGATATCCTGCTCGGCGAAACGGTCGACAGTCGCTTCCGGATCGGGCACGTCGATCGTGACGAGCCCGGACTCGAACTCGCGAGGGCTGAGCAACGCGGATTCCGGGAGGCCGTCCTTGAGGTACTCGGTGAGGTCGGCGATACGAGACTCGATTCCGTCCGTCCCGAATTCCTGGTGGTATTCGATCGCCGCCGTCAGGCCGTCGTAGAGGGCGGGGCTGGTCGTGCCGACCTCGAACCGACCGGCGCCGGGCGCGTACTCGTAGTCGTGCGCGGAGGCGTCGGTCACGCTCCGGTAGCCGATCGCACCCGGTACGCACTCGCGTTCGGCCCCCTCGCGGACGTAGAGGAAGCCGGCGCCGAAGGGGCCGAGCAGCCACTTGTGACCGGCGCCGACCACGAAATCGGCCCCCCAATCGGTGACGTCGACGGCGGTCTGGCCGGGGGACTGCACAGCGTCAACGAGGACCCGTGCGTCGGCGTCGCGTGCCAGCCCGACGAGTTCCTCGACCGGCAGTCGCGTTCCGTGGGTCCAGGTGATCGAACTCACGACCAGCAGCGTCGCTCCCTCGAGTGCGTCCTTCGCGGCCTCGAGGTCCAGTCTTCCTTCCGTGGTCTCGAGGACCCGAACCTCCGTGCCGCGCGTGCGCTCGAGCCGACGCCACGGCAGGATACCCGCCGGATGCTCGAGGTCGGTGCGGACGACGACGCCGCTCTCGTCCCAGTCGAACGCGCCGGCGACGCGGTTGATGCCGTCGGTCGTGCTCTGGGTGAGCGCGATTTCGGTCTCGTGAGCGCCGATCAGGTCGGCGACCGCCGCCTTCGCCCGGTCGAGGCTCGAGCCGGCCGCGGCGTACATGCCCTCGCCGGTCGGCGCCTCGTACTCGTGGGACTCGAGGGACGACTCGATCGTCTCGACGACGGGCCGGGGACTGGGCCCGCCGGCGCCGGTGTTCAGGTAGATGCCGTGCTCGAGCGCCGGAACGTCCGCGCGAAGGGTCTCGTGGTCCATGAAGGTAGGTGAGTCTACTCGTCGAAGGCCCTAATCGTTGGCCTCGATCGTGAGAGGAGCCGGTTCCGCCTCCTGTTCGGCGTCCGTCTCCTCGAGCCAGGCCTCGGCGTCGAGCGCGGCCATGCTCCCCGTCCCGGCTGCGGTGATCGCCTGACGGTACTGCGGGTCCATGACGTCGCCGGCACCGAAGACGCCGGGCACGTCGGTCTCAGTCGTCGATCCGTGGGTCTCGAGGTAGCCCGCTGCATCTAGCGAGACGGGCGTCTCCGCGAGGAAGTCGGTGTTCGGGACGTGGCCGACGCCGTAGAATATGCCGCCGACGTCGACGGTTTCCTCGGTGACGTCCTCGGCGGCCTCGATCTTCTCGAGCGGGTGGCCCTCGGGGTGGCTCACGAGCGTCGCGCCGGTGACGCCCGAGTCCCGGTCGCCGTGAATCGCGAGCAGTTCGGCGTTCCAGCGGAACGAGATCTTCTCGTGATCGCGAGCGCGCCGGGCCATGATGTCGGAGGCACGAAGTTCGTCGCGCCGGTGGACGACCGTGACGCTCTCGGCGAACTTCGCGAGGAAGAGCGCCTCCTCCATCGCGCTGTCGCCGCCTCCGACGACGAGCACGTCGTCGCCTCGGTGGAAGGCGCCGTCGCAGGTCGCACACGTCGAGAGCCCGTAGCCCATCAACTCGTCCTCGTTCTCGGCGCCAACCCAGCGCGCGCTCGCGCCCGTGGCGACGATCAATGCGCGCGTCCGGATCGTCTCGCCGTTCGAGAGGTCGAGTTCGAACGGCCGGTCCTCGAGGCGGGCCGCCTCGACGGTGCCACGGGTGAACTCGGCGCCGAATCGCTCGGCCTGTTCCTTCCCGCGCTGGACGAGTTCCATGCCGCCGACGCCCTCCGGGAAGCCGAGGAAGTTCTCGACCTCCGTCGTGAGCGTCAGCTGACCGCCGGGTTCGGGGCCCTCGAGGACGAGTGGCTCGAGGTCCGCCCGCGCGGCGTAGACGGCCGCGGAGAGGCCGGCGGCGCCGGAGCCGACGACGACGATGTCGTGGTCGCGTGTTTCCTCGCTCATTCGTTCGTGTATCCCTCGACCAGGCTACGAATTCGGTCGGCGGGCAACGCACCGACCTGCTGTTCGACCTGCTCGCCATCGGCGAACACCGTAATCGTCGGGACGCCGCGAACGCCGAAGCTGCCCGCGAGGGGCTGGTTCTCGTCGACGTCGACCTTCGCGACCGTGGCGTCGGTCTCCGTGGCGAGTTGCTCCATTACCGGCTCGAGCATCTGGCACGGACCACACCACGTCGCGAAGAAGTCGACGAGAACGACGTCGTTCTCGCTCACGACCTCCTCGAAGTGGGACTGGCCCTGGATGTAGACTGGTTCGTCGGCGGTCTGGTCGGTTCCGCTGTATGCATCAGATGACATCACCTCTTCGTATGGTCCGAGAGTGTTTAAAGGTTTTGTGTATATTGCACAATACAGAATCGTGGCCCCGAGTTATGGAGTAGGGTCGTAGCACGCTTATTCCTTAAATGAGCGGGTATTGGCGGCATCTCAATGAAATAGAACGAATCACGAGCGATTTTCAATTGCGTACTTTCCGAAATTCTGTTCGGGGTCGAAACGGCAGGACGTCCGCAATCAGGCGGCTTCACTTCGGGTACTGCCGGCTGCATCCGAGTGCGAGCGAGCGATACTGTACCCGAGCGCGAGCAAGAGCACGCCTGACAGCAAGAACGCGACGTCGAAGATCAGGACGCTCGCTGGCCCGTCAGGCCACACGTGGTGGAGCTCGAGGAGGTGGTGATTGACGAGTCCCTCGACCAGGTTGAAGATTCCCCAGCCCATCAGAACCGAACCGAGCAGCGTACGGCCCGAGGGCGGGACGTACGGATGTCGCCACGCGCGGACGATTAACACGATGCCAACGACCGTGAACGCGTAAGTCGCCACGTGAAAGAGCCCGTCGGCAAGAACGTTGAGCCGCAAGGTAGCGAGGTCGGTCGTGTCCGTCCGGGCCGAGAGCATGTGATGCCACTGCAGGAGTTGGTGCAGGACGATGCCGTCGAAAAAACCGCCCAGGCCGACGCCGAGGACCGCTCCGGCCTGAACGAGCGGTTTCGACCGTGCGGACAGCCCGAGCCACCTTTCGGATCGCGGGGGTCCTGCCATTCTAGCTGGCCATTTCACGACACGATTCGGCACACTTCGGAAGGACCTCCGCACAGGCCTGACAGTGGTCGTGGTCGTGCTGTTCGCACTCCTCGGCACAGGCCTCACAGGCGTCCGCACAGATGGAGGCGAGTTCACCGTGGTAATCCGAATCGCGTGCCATGAATCGCGCGTGCAACGTTGCCAGGTCGGCGACGTCCCGACAGAGCCGGATGCACTCGGCCATCTCTTCGCCGTGGTCGGCACACGCGTCTGCACACCACTCACAGACCTGGGCGGCCTCGAGGCAGTTGTCGATGCAGTCTTTCATCTCGTCGTCTCGCGGGAGCTGTTGTAGCGCCATCACAAGAACGAACAACACCAAACCGGTTCAACGGCACACATGCTCACGCAAGCGTCGACCGGCGTACACGAGAGCGGTCCCCCTCGAGGGGCACGTGACTGCCAAACGGCTTTGGGAATCCTCGTCTAGACTCCCGGTATGGCGTCCGAAGCGGACCAGGAAGGCGTTCGGGTCTGGCTGGTCGAGCGAACGTACTCCGACGACGAACAGAACCTCATCATCCTCGTCTACGCGACGCCCGACGGTGAGCGCTACTTCCGCAAGGAACGGGCGCTCACGAGTTTCACCGACGCTCGAGAGACGACCGCCGCACTCGAGGTCGACGCCGACAATCTCGGATCGGTCGATGACCCAGTCCAGCGTGAACGCTACGCCACCGAAGCGTCCCGAATGGCCGCCGAGCACGGCCCCGACGATCCGATATAGCGTCCCCGCGGGCTCGAGACCACTGACTGACAGTCTCGAGTACCTTGCGACTCGAAAACGGGTCCGCCGAACGGGTCGAGGCTCGACTAATCAGCCGTCGAACGGGCAATTCGAGCGTTCTGACGCATCGTGGCGACAGTGCTGTAGATGACGGCTCCGCTGACCATGAACGCCGAGAGCAAGATCAGCGCGAAGCTGACCGTGCTCAGAACCTCCATCCCGAGATAATCTCCGGCCTGGCGGAACGCGACGGCGACCGATCCACCCAGGAGCATCAGCCCGAAGTAGATCTTGATGTCGCCCTCGTCGACGATGCTGGTCGCCGCCGAGCCGATGCGGGCACCGAGCGCGCTCCCGGCCAGCAGCGGTGCGACGATCGAGAGGTCGACGCCGCCCTCGAGGCCGTAGAGGAACGACCCGATCCCGCCAGAGAAGACGATCTCGAACAGGTCGGTCCCGACGGCCACCGGAACGGGGACCCCGATCAGGTAGAACATGGCAGGCATGCGGATGAATCCGCCGCCGACGCCGAGAAAGCCCGACAACAGCCCCGTGGCGAACGCGACGCCGAGAACCATCCACAGCGAGACCTTAATCCCGCCGGCGATTGTCATCATCGGGGGGACATGGTAGGACTGGATCTTCTTCGCGATGTCCGGGATGGCGTCCGGATCGATCTCCTGGTTGGCGGCGTCGTGGTGGCCGCCCGAGCTGTCCTCGCCATCGTTTTTGAGGGCATTTCGGGTGACGAACAGACCGATTGCCCCCAGTAACACCACGTAGGTGACGCCGATGACGCCGCTAGCGAGCCCGAGTTCCTCGAGGTAGAAGACCCCGATCCGCCCGACTTCGATGCCGGCGGTCGTCCCGACGATCATCAACCCGCCGAGTTTGTACTCGACCTGGCCGAGGTCGTGGTGTTTCATCGTCGCGATGACGGCGGTCCCGAAGACGAACGCCATGCCGCTCCCGACCGCGACGCGGGCCGGGTAGCCCATGACCAGGAGCGCCGGCGTCACGAGGAAGGACCCGGCCATCCCGAAGAAGCCGAACAGGACGCCAACCATGAAGCCGAAGCTCACGAACAGAACGAGCATCGTGAACGCGATGCCGAATACCTCCATGTTAGACGTTCTCGATCGCGTCGATCAGGGGTGGTGCGGCCACTCGCTCGAGCAAACCGTATCCCTCGTAGAGGACGATTGCCTCGACGAGGACGGCACCCACGAGGACGCCTGCCTGTACTGGTTCCGAGAGTGAGGCGAGCTCGATCATTCGTCTCGACCTCCGTTCTGTATGTGTTCCAGTTGTGTACGGATCATGGTTTTCTGCTCAATACCTCTACTGTCGTAGTGCCTATAACGCTTTTGGGGCTGCTACACAATATTACTGCTGCCTATTTCACGCCTAACCAACAGAGATATTCTCCTAAGTTATGAGGATACAAGTGCGTTCGACGGGACGGTTGAGTACGGACCCTCTCGTCTCACGCGCAACTCGGCCCCCAGTCACGAGGACGCGTGGTCACCACTCCGAGGGCGTCTGGTCTGATGCACCTGTTTTGCTCACCAGTCGACGCGCTCGCTGTAGTCGTTCGCTGGCTAATCGCGACGCACCACCGTGTCGAGGACTCGAGCCGTCTGGATTGGTCGTGAACGACGAAGAGTAGCCGATTCATGCGCGTAAACAAATTTTATTGGTCAAATTGTTTAGTACCGAACGAACGGTTGTAATCGCCGAATCGAGCGATCAACGCCCGAAACATTCTCGATCCGGTATTGGACGATCCAAACAATATTATATCTAGGGATCCCTAGCGACGGTATGAAAGCTGTCCTGGCAACCGACCTTTCAGCCGCCAGTGAGGCGACGATCGAGACCGAAACCTGCCTCGAGTGCCTCGGCCGAATCGGCATCGAGGAGATTCACCTGGTGACGGTCATTCCCTCGAACGTGCACGCGGGCATGCCCGGCATGGACTTCGAGGGACGGCGAGAACGCGCGCTCGAACGGTATCGCAACGTCATCGAGGGTGCCGGCTTCGACGTCGAGAGTCACGTCGTCCGGGGAACACCCCACCGGCGAATCAGGGGCATCGCGGAGACGATCGGTGCGAGCATGACTATCGTTGGCTCCCGCGGAAAGAGCCCGCTCGAGAATCGGGTGATCGGGTCGACCGCGCGTAACCTCGCACGCACGAGCGAGACGCCGTTGCTCGTCAACCGGATCGAGCGCGGCGTCGACGAACCCGAAATCGTCCGCAAACACCTGTTCCAGCGAATGCTCTACGCGACGGACTTCTCCGAGAACGCCGACCGCGCGTTCGACGCGTTCTCGTATCTCCGACACGCCACCGAGGAAGCGACCCTCCTTCACGTCGAAACGCCGAAAGATCCCGGGCTACCCGATGGCGAGGATCCCCGCCAGCGACTCGAGGAACTCGCCGACCAGCTCGAGGAGTGGGGAATCGACACCCGGATCGAACTCAGGCAGGGAGATCCGGCTGACGAAATCCTCGACGTTGAGGCCGAGTACGAGCCGACGACGACCCTCGTTGGCTCACGCGGACACAGCCGCCTCCGGCGGCTCCTGCTCGGGAGCGTGTCCGAGGACATCGTCGCCCGCGCGAACGGGAACGTGTTGCTCGTGCCGCCGCACGTGGCCTGATCGACCGAGGTCGGAATTTCTGCAGTCAGAGCCGCGCCCGTGCCGCCTCGAGGTCCGCTCGCGTGTCGATGCTATCGAACGAGTCGATCGTCGCGTATCGCTTCCAGTCGGCCGGCTCGAAGACGGTCCACTCGAGCCTGTCGAGCGCGGCCAGGATCTTGCCCTCGTCGGCCTCGAGCGCCGCGCGACAGGCGTCGGCCATCGGCTCCACCCGGTAGACCGCGTGGGTCGTCTGGAACCAGCCGTCCGGGTGTTTCGGAACGACGGCTGCCGTCCGTTCGTCTGACTCAGGAGTGCTACCGCTCTCGAGTCGCTCGAACAGCGCCTCGAACAACGCCGGTTCGACGAACGGCATGTCACACGCCACGACAGCCGCGATAGGAGCGCTCGCGGCCTCGAGACCCGTCGCGATCCCGGCGAGGGGGCCACGATCAGGCGTCCGGTCGACGGCCACCTGGATCATCCGTGACTCGGACTCGAGCGCGTCCTGGAGGGCGTCGACCTGCTCGTCGCGGCAGTTGACGACGAGTTCGTCCGTCACGCCCTCGAGTCGGTCGGCGACGTGGCCGATCAAGGGGGTACCGTCGAGGTCAGCAACCGCCTTGTCGCCGCCCTGGAAGCGAGTCGAAAATCCGCCCGCGATGATGACGCCGGCGCGCGAGGATGTCTCGGTCATCGTGGCTCGTTCACATCTTATCGATCCGGACGAATCAGTGCATCGAACAGGACGAGGTAGTTCTCGAGGTGTCGAGGATACGGAAACCGTCATCGACGGAAAGGACTCGAGCGTCGGCCTCGGGTGAATGCTCCGTTTCTCGAGACAGTCTCTGCACTCGTGAACGGCCTATTTTTGGACGACGGTCGTACCGGTCGATATGTACGGGCAAGGGCTTCGCTGGGTACAACTCGGTGGCGAGGACCTCGATTCGTTTCTCGACCGGGGCGGGACTGGCGTTCTCTCGTTCGGATCGACTGTCGAGGAACCGCCGTTCTCGATTCCGGTTTCCTACGGCTACTACGCGGACGAGGGTCACTTCTACTTCCGGCTGTCGTTCCCGGAAGGGCACAGCGGCGGCAAAGCGGCGGTCCTCGACCGACCGGTCTCGTTCGTCGTCTACGCGGAGACCGACGAGGGCTGGCACAGCGTCGTCGCGACCGGGTTGCTCGAGGAGATCTCGGACGCACCGTACGAATCGGCCGCGGTCCAGGGGATGTGGGCAGTCCAGATTCCGGCCGTCGACGTCTTCGAACGGCCGCCCGACGACGTGACGTTTCGCGACTTTCGGCTCGTGCCGGACCGCGTCACGGGTCGAAGAGAAGTCGAGACGGCGGAATGACCGTCGCCCGAATTCGGTGGCAATGGGGCTGAGAAGCCCGTCTACCGTCCGGACTTCCACTCGCCGTGCTCGCCCTCACGAAACTCACCCTTCGCCTGTCGCTCGCGCGGCCAGAGGCCGATGGCGACGGCGGCCAGGTACCACAGGGCGGAGACGGCGACGACCACTTCGCCAGGGACGAGGGCGATCGACGCCGACTCGAGCCAGGCGTCGCTCTGGACGAACGCCGTGATCCGAAAGGCCCACGCCAGCACCAGCACGGTGAACAGCGCCAGGTAGATTCGGCGGAGTCGGTTCGCGAGCGCCTCGAGGGTCGACACTTTCATCGTCGGCCGTCGATAATCGTCGCTCAACTCGACGCGCCACTCGGGATTGTCGACGGGCGCGTCGGGATCGAGCGCCGCCGCCAGCAGATTCTGTTGCATGAGGCGGACGCGAGCGCGATACACGTCGTAATCCCGGTAGCGTCTGGCTTCGATGAGCAGAAACATCGTGACTACCAGACCCGCGATCAGAATGATGTAGTGTGGATTGTCCGTGCTCGAGAACGCCCAGGTCAGGATGGCCGCCATGATGGTGACGCTCCAGGTCGTCGTCTGATCGAGGCGCGAGCGCCAGGTCGTTTCCCGGGAGACCTCTCCGCGATAGGTGTCCCCTAACACCGAACTGATGGTCGTTCGGTCCCGCTCGAGGTCGCTTCCGATCGCCGCTCCGTCGTTTCGAGGATTGTCAGAGTCAGTCCCGCCGTCGTCTGAGGGTGGCATACTGGTAGTACGTAGGCAAGGACGATGAACGAAGGCGGGGGTTACCGACGGTCTCGAGGCGCGGACGAACGCGTGAGAAGAACGGCGGTCCGACCCGTTACCGACCCAGCAGACTCCCGTCGGCCCACTTCTCCTCGTACTCGGCGTCGTCGGCGATCAACATGAGGATCCCCTCGATTAACCCGAGGACTGCCGGAATCCCGGTCCAGAAGAAACACAGGTACAGCACGCCGAGCTTCATATTCCCCTGGTAGAACTTGTGAGCGCCGATTCCGCCGAGCAAGAGTGCGAGAACGCCGGCGGCTATCTTGTCCGAATTGGACGACCCGCCACTCGACACGGGCTGTCGAGCGCCACACTCCGGACACAGTTCCGCCTGTTTGGTGATGAGCGACCCGCACTCGACGCAGTACTTTTCGTTCGGGCCACGCTCCTCGTGACTTCCCTCGAGGGTGATCGATTGGTTGACCCCGCAGCTCGGGCAAACCGATGCCTGATCCTGGATTTCGTCGCCGCAGTTGATGCAGTGTTTCATGGACAGGTGTCAGCGAAACTTCTCACGCTCGAGGTAAATAACCAGGTGCAAGAGGTGCTGTTCAGTCGGACCGGCGAAGCGAGTACGAGAGCAAGAGGCCGGCGAGGAGCCCGTAGGCGAGACCGATGACGAAGACCGCCAGCACCGACTCGAGGAACAGGAGCAAGAGACCCAGTCCGTAGCCGAAGCCGAGCAGCGCGCCGGTCAGCGTTCGAACGGCGTTCGTCCCGCGGGTCTCTCGAAAGGTCGTCACCGACCAGTCGAGGAGCGCAGGTGCGGGCAAGATTGCCACGAGAAGCGTCAGGTTCGCTGGCAACGGAGCGAACAGATACGCGAGGAAGCTGGCGACGATGCCCGGGTAGATGCCCAGACACCGGGCACAGACGTCCACCCGGCGACCGAAGACGACCGGCGAGTAACACCGGTGTCGTTCCGAGGGAAGGTGGTGGGCGAGCAGGAACCGCCGAGTCTCGGCTAGCCCCTTCCGAAGTTCCGCTCGGTCGACGCCCATACGTACTCGTGTCGGAGCGACCGGATGAATCTACTGGACGGTCACACTGACTCGAGCGACGCCTCTATCCGCATCCGACCCGAATCGATACCCCCATGTCGTCAGACGAAACCGACTCCGAACGAACGGTGATTCGAAGCGGCCGGAAGTTCGAACAGACGTACCGCCTCGACGCGGACGAGGTCGGCGCCTTCCTGATCTCCCTGGGCGAACAACTCCAGGCGGGCGACGAACTCACGATCAGCGACGACGAGTGGGAACTGCCCTTCGCATTCGGCGAACCGATCGAGCTGGAGGTCGATTTCGACGGGGTGGGGGACCCGGAACTCGAGATCGAACTCGAGTTTCCGGGACGGACCGACGAAACTGCGCCGCGAGTCGAGTAAGTCGAACGAGCCGAGCGAATCGAATCCCACCCACCGACGACTCGAGGTGCGTTCGAGGACGACGGTCTCGGCTTTCCTACCAGTTGGTCGGAAGATGCCCTTAAGGACCCTAGTACTCATTGGGTGGAACATTTTTACGTATTACCGTGATCAAGTGGTATAGAATGGGCACTCGATCACCGACGTACGTGCACAAGTCCTGTGCGTACATCACTCGAGACGAAGCGGAGCTACTGGCGTTCGAGAGCCCCGAGCACGACGGACTGCAGATCCCAAAGGGGACGATCGAACCCGGCGAGTCACCTCGAGCGGCCGTCTTTCGAGAAATCGTCGAGGAGAGCGGCCTCAGTGCGGTTGGCTCGACTAGCCACGTTGCCAGCGACGTCTGGAACCGGTACGAGTCCCCACCGAAGTACTACGTCAGACACTTCTTCCACGCGACGGTCCACGACGCGCCCGACGAGTTCACCCACGTCGTCACCGGCGAAGGTGAGGAGGTCGGCCTCGAGTTTGAGTACTCCTGGATCGACCTCCGAGAGACGCACACGTTCGCGCTCGACCTTGACGACTACGTCCACCTGCTCGAGGGGGCGCCGAACCAGCCGACCGCCGTCGGCTCCGCCGCCGACTGACCGCGATACGCTCTCCTGGCCGGGCCCGGACGACGCGATTCTCGCGACCGGTAGCGGGCGATCGGAACCGCGATGTCGACCGTTCTTTGGGATCGAAGGCCACCCCGAGGCCGTTGAAAAGCTCGTACTCGGGACTCGAGGCGAGGAATACTGAAAACCAGCACACAGCGGCGGTTTCCGGCTCGTCGACGACGAGCGGGCCAGGATCAATCGTCAGCGCCGTGACCGCGGCTGTCACCGGGTGATATCGCGTCGCCAATCGTCCCCGCTGTCCGACGGAGGAGGAGCAAAAATTCTCGACGACGCTGGACGAGCAACGTCACCCCGAGAACGATGTAGACGATGGAGTACGCCAGCAAAAGTTCGATACTCGAGACGGGGAGCGTCACGAAGTCTCGGATGATAATGAACTCGAGCAGAACCTGCGAGAGGAACAACACGAGCAGCGTCAGCGCCTCCGTTACGGAGATTTCGAACCGGACCAGCAGCGAGACGGCGAAGAACGACTGGGCGGCGGTGAGCCAGATTTCGGCCTCCTGCTTGAAGTCGAACGCGAGCACGCCGTAGCGCCCCAGCGCGATCGAGTGGACGACCACGAGCGTCCCGATGAGCAGCGTCCACTGGTTAAGCTTCGAGGAGATGAGCGCGTTGAACCCTGCCGTCGAGCGCGCCTTGTTCACCAGGTAGACGACGACGATGAGCTCCGGCGCCTCCGAAGCCAGCGGGGCGATCCACTGGATCATGAAGAACGAGGGGATGCCGATTCCTTCGCCCAGGAACTCGAGGCCGTGAGCAAAGGGTTCGACGGCCGTGAAGATCATCGTCCCGGAGTACGCAAACAGCGCAAACACGGTGGCTATTCGGCGTCGCTTCGGGAGGTGCTGGAGGTACGCCGGAACGCCGACGTGGTCCATGTCCGGTTCGACGTCGCCGCGGATGATTACCGCGATGTAACAGGCGTACAGTCCGACCAGGACCAGCATGTCGAGGATGTCGATGCCGCCGTTGAGCGGCACGAGGAACGCCCACAGGGTCGCCAGCAGAAGGAAAACGACCTCGAGGCCGATCTCGCGGTCGAGAACGACCGAATCGGAGAGGATGCCGCGTCTGTTTCGCACCGCTGGGTCGTCGGACGCGCCAGTTCGATAGATCGTAAAGAGCGCGACGCCGGCCCAGCCGAGGCCGATGAGGATGCGGTTCGCGCCGGTCATGTTGGCAACGGCGAGATTCCCGGCTTCGGCGCCCCGCGGGGTTCCCGCGAATGCACCTGCGTTCCACGCGTAGAGCGCGTCGACGGCGTACTCGGGAGCCACCGCCAGGACGGCGAGGACCGCGATCGCGAACGCCTGCGGGACGTCCTTCTCGGCGGTCTCGGCGGCCCACGCGAGGAGGAACGCCGAGCCGAGAACGGCGAGTCCGGTCACGAACACGGTCTCGAGGGTCGAAAGCGTGTCGAGGATGGTCGGCGCCTGGTACTCGAGTCCCAGCAGGGACGTCAGCCAGGGCAGGATAGTCGTTGCTCCGCCCACGACGACCCAGGGGAGCGTCAGTGCGAACGCGGCCGAAAGAGCGAGGAGGACTCGTCGGTTCATATTGCAACTCTCGTGTCTCGTGAACTGAAACGCGTACCGACCACCTCTACAGTGCACTCCACGATGAGAATGCGGCCTGCTACTGCTGTGGACCGTGTTCCTCGTACGGCTGCACGACGACGAACCCCTCCGATCCCGTGAACTCGAGCTGGTAGGTCTCGTCGGAAGACTGGCCGATCATGTTCGAGAGCGTCCTGTCGACGTGACTCCCGGGCGTCGTGCCGCTCCAGGCGACGGTCGCGCTCGGGTCGGTCCGGACCGGCGGGCGCAACACCAGCGGCGACCCGTGGGTCGTGATCGCGACGCATCCCGGTCCCACGAGCGAGACGTTCGTCAGGCCGCCCGCCGAGAAGCCCGCGATGCTCTTGATGGTCCGGATCTCGTAGCTCACGCTCGATTCGAACGCGAGCACGTCGTCACCGTTGACCGAAATTTCCTCGCCAGCCTCGAGTTCGAGTAGCTGAATCTTCTTCTCTTGATCTGCGAGGTAGAGGTGGCCGGTGCCGGTCGCCTCCATCACCGGGGTTCCCTCGCTCGTCGCTTTCTCCTTGAGGAAGCCCTTGATGCCGCCCTCGGCAGAGGACTTTCCTTTGAACGAGACCTCGCCGCTGTAGGCGATCATCGAGCCGGCCTTCGCAATCACCGACCCGTCGAGGTCGATGTCCAGCAGTTTGTCGCTCTCGAGTTGAAAGGTCTCGCCACCCTCCCTGGGTTCGTTCGCATCGACAAATTCGTTGACGTTCATGATATCTGAGCCGTTCGGCTCTACCGGTCTCGATGGAAGGGAGTTGGCAAATAGATATGCGTTCGGCGCTAGCGATTCTGAATCCGTTGCGACGACGACCGGTTACGGGGTGAGGAGGCGGTTGCTCGAGCGTAACGGGCGGTGTGACCGTGAGAGGGGTGAGTCGAACGAAATCGTAGCGCGCTAGCAGTACGCTTCGAATTGGCAGGGTTAGGTCGGCCTGTCCCACGGTACTCACACCGGGACGTCGCCACCAGCCGTTAAGACCCCCCACGATGAACCGTCGGACGATGTGTCGTTCTCGATCGGGCGACCGCGACGGGCCGACGCTAGTGGCGGCCGAGTGCGAGGGGTCGACCGGGCTGCAGGTCGACGTAGGGGTGCTGGTCGCACACGCACCGGGAACCGACCCGGGCCAGCTACAGTCGTTTGCGACGCAAGCTGCCGAAGATACGGTCGACGAACTCGCGTCGGTCACGGACGTCACCTGGCGGTTCTACCTCGAGGATGCGGTACCGCTCGCAGACCACGACAAGCGACGGCCCTCGGAGTTCCTCGACCGTGCCACGCACCAGATGGTCGAGGGGCCGTACGACTTGATCCTCGTCGTGACGGACGTTCCGCTCGTCTCGAGCAAGGAGCGATTCGTCCCCGGACTGGCGTCGCCGCTCTCTCGCGTCGCGGTGGTCTCGACGAACAACCTCCGCAGTGCGCCCCGCAACGAACCTCGACGCTCGCTCGAGGACGACGCCGTCCGCTGGAATACGGCGACGCTCGTGGTCCACCTCGTCGGGCACATGCTGGGTGCTCGTCACCGCGACGCCGATGGGGGCGTCATGGAGCCGTTCCAGTTCGATCCGGACCGAGGGGCCGTGCCGCCGTTCGACGCGGACGTCAAGCGATATCTCCATCGGATCGCCGCGGAGCTCCCCGCGGCCGAGGCTCGCCCGCGCGGCCCGGTAGCGCGTCTCGTCTTCCACGCGGCCAGTGCCGTCCGAAACCCCGGACGAATCCTGCAGGCGCTCGGTAACAGTCGGGCGCCATTGTTGCCGCTCTCGTTACCGAAGCTGTCGACGGCCGCGCTGACACCGACGCTCGTCATCGTCTTCAGTGCCGAATCCTGGGACGTCGGCTTCCATATGACCAACGTGACGGCAGCACTGTTCGCGGTCGTCAGTATCTTCACGGCAACGCTCTACCTCCTGTTCGTCCAGAACCTCTCTTTCCCGCGGAAGCGACATCGGATCGTCACCGAGCACACGGCCCTGGTCAACGTCACGGTCTTTTTCGTTCTCCTTCTGGCGATGGTCGGCTTATTCGGGCTCGTGTGGGCGATTATCCTCGTCATCGAACTGGTCGTCTTCCCGCCGAATCTGATGTCCAACTGGCCGAGTCTCGAGGAACCGACCGTGGGCTTCATTGACCTCGTCCGGACCGGTGCGTTCATCAGCACCATCGGGGTACTTTCGGGCGCGTTGGCGGGCGGGCTGGAGAGTCGGCTCATCATCAGTCACCTCGCACTGTTCCCCGACCGACCGTAGCCTCCTTACCCGAATTCGAATGCGCCGATTTTCCTGGGAGGACGAGAAGTAGGACTAGTAATTCGATAGTCTCGGCACTCACGACTGGTCTACTATCCACAGCCGCTGTGTTTACAGTTCGGTAGTGTCCGCTCGTACAGTAGTCCTACCAATCCGAGATTAGGTCACGTCCGTCGCTGTGTAACTCCAGAAAGCCTATCCGTACTCCCGCCACGGTGGTTCCTAGACGATGTGGAACCGTACGGCCGTGCCGGACGATACGTGTGGAGGGACTGCCCTCGCCAGGACCTGCAGTTGATGACGAATGAGCAATGACACCGATCTGTCGATCGACCGACGGACAGTACTCGGGACGGTAGCGAGCGGGGCGGTCGCGTCACTGGCGGGCTGTTCGCTGCTCGAACGGGGCGCCGATAACGCAACCTCCAACCTCGGCGACGAACGGGCGCGCTCACTCGCCGAACGGTTCGCACCGACGGTGTACTTCGACCGCCACGAGCAGTGGTTCCCGACGGACCCCCGACGATACGAGAGCGAGCGGGATGGCGAATTCGTCGTGGATGGATTCGACGCCTTCGACGGGTACGTGAAGCGCCGGAACGATGGTGACGGACGAAAACCGCCCGACCCAACAGTGTTCTACCACACCGTCCAGTACGGAGATTCGCCGCTGGCGGTCGTGCAGTTCTGGTGTTATTCCGTCTTCGATCAGTTCACTACGAACTTCCACTGGCACGACTGGGAGGTCCTGCAGGTGTTCGTCGACACCGACACCGACGAACCGCAACTGTACGTCGCGAGTTCCCACTCCCGATCGGTGCCGAACAACGAGTTCCTCGACCCCGACCCCGAACAGCGGCCGCGGATCCTCTCGGAACTCGGATCGCACTCTAGTGCCCTCTCGATCAACGCCGACGCCGAACACTTCCAGCGGTTCCCCATAGACGACGACGTGGCCGACATCACCAATAGCGTCGTCGAGAGCCTCGAGGACGTCGCGGCAATTCCGCTGGCTTACGGCCTCCCGCGCGACGAGGGGTTGGCGCTCCCGTTCGCGGTCCCCGAACTCGAGGGCGAACCGATCTACGAACACGATCGGCTTCCGTCAGTCGACGCCTCGGATCTCGTTCCCGACGGGTTGACCGTCCGCTCGTTCGACACGCTCCAGTCGCCGCCGACAGACCTTCCGGGCCGAGAATCGGGCTACCGTTTCGAGTACCGGGGACGTGAGGGAGCAGACCCCGACGTAGCGTACGAACTGGTTCCGACGGCCGAACTCGAACACATCGAGGAATTCACGGGGCCGCAACTGAGCTTCGAGTTCGCCATTCCGGAGTTCGCGGAGGACGCCATGGCCGGCCACCTCACGACGACCGGCGTCCCCTGGAAGGGGGCCCGGTACGACGACCCAGCAATCGACATCACCGAAATTAGACACCGGCAGGCGCTTTCAGATCGATACGACGCTATCAGCGACCCCTCGCCAGTCAACCAGATCGTCGCCGGCATCACGAACGTGGTGGCTTCCGACGACGCCCCAGAGGACGAAGGGCTGACCACCGAATCCTCGTCGATCGAGATGCTCGCACTGCTCCAGAGCGACCCCGAAGCGGTACCGACGTTCCAGGGAATCGCCGTCCTCCAGAACGTCCCCGAGGGCGAGCACACCCTGACGATAAACGGCGCTGGTGTCGCTCCCCACAGCGAAACGATCACAGTCTCCGACGACGACACAACGGTCGCCGGCGTCAACGGCGAAATCCCCACCGTGGCCCGCGAGAACGCCACGAAACTCGAGATCGATCCCGACGATGCCGACAGCAACCTCACCGCCCTCGCCGTCGAAGACGACTTCGCCGGACGGCTGTACGACGCCCCGCTGTCCGGCCCCGACGCGGTGTACGTCCACCGCGGCGGAGCGTTCACGACCGAAGTTCGCGACAGCGACGACGAGGTCGGCGCGTTCCGCGTCAACCCCGGCGATGAGAAACGAATATACATCGACGAGCCGCGGACGGGAAAGACGCCCCTTGCAACCTACCTCGCGGACCTCGCCGAGGAGACCCGTGTTGGTGTGGCGGCCGACCACTCGGACGCATCCGACGACCAGGGCCGGGAAAACGCGGTTCAGGGACTCTCACAAGCGCTCGAGGCCGTCGTGGAGGCCGCCCGCCGAGCCGCAACGCGCGCCGAGTCGGGCGACCGGGGCGGTGCGAACCGGAGTCTCGGCGCGGTGGCGACCCGCCTGGAAACCGTCGAGACGCGGCTGGCGGAGGCCAGCGATTCGCTCCCGCCGGCGCGGGTCCGCGCAACCGAACGCCGCCTCGAGCAGGCCAAACGTCGGTCCGCTCAGGCGCGCGAGGCCCAGAAGCTCTGAGTCGACCGACTGTCCGAACGGGGAGTGGAGCGGACTGCTTTCGAAATTCCAGGGAGTCGATCTGCCTTCGATGCGGACGACTCGTCTCTATCCACGTTGGGCCCGCATAGCCAAATACCTCGAGGAAATCGGTGGCCTCAGCACTCATAGGGCTCGTCATCACCGGGTGCCGAGTCCGGTTCGGAGCGAGTACGTCGTCATCGGCCGCTCGAGCCTACGCCCTCCGTCCAAAAATCAGTTCTCGTTCGCTCTAGTCCCGCTCGGACGCCGTCCCCAGTCCCGGAATCGCAACCGTCCGCTCGAGGCGGGCCATCGCGAGTGAGGTCGTGAGCACCAGCGCGAGGTAGAAGAGCGCGACGATGATGTAGATGTTGGTAAACTCGAAGGTATCGGAGCCGATGTTCCGGCCTCGTCGGAACAGTTCGGGGACGGTGATGAACGCCGCCAGCGAGGAGTACTTGATGAGGTAGATGAACTCGTTGGTCCAGCCAGGAATCGCGAACCGGAGCCCCTGCGGGAGGACGACGTGGCGGATGCCCTGCGTCCTGGAGAGGCCGACGGCTCTGGCCGCCGTGAGCTGTCCGGGGTCGACCGACTGCAGGGCCGCCCGGATGTACTCGGCCTGGTAGGCCGAGGAGTTGATCGTGAATCCGACGATGGCGACGAAGATGGCGCCCCGTGGAATCCCACTCTGGCCGACGAAGCCGATCGAGTCGAATGCGCTCGCCAGCGGCAACCCAAAGTAGAGGAAGAAGAGCTGGGCGAGCAGGGGCGTCCCACGGATGAGTTCGGTGTAAGCCAGCGAGACCCGGCTGAGGACCGGGCCGCCGTACGTTCGCGCGACGGCGAGAGGGACGGCGATCACCAGCCCGAAGAGCATCGAGAGGACCGTCAGGTAGACGGTGATGAACGCACCCGCCGCCAGCGACGGCGCCGACTCGATCGCCAGGCTCACGAGGTCGAACGATTCGAACGGCTCGAGGGGGAGCCAGGGCTCGCGCTGGCTGACTCCCAGCTCCGAGCGGATCAGGTCCGGGAACCCGACGGCAGTGAACAGGCTGTCGAGCCACGCGTTGTGGTAGGCCCAGCGAGCGAGCAACCACGTCCAGAAGACGATCCCGACGGCGCCGACGACGAGTCGTCGCCGGCCAGGGAGGGTGTCGACAGCCGAGCCACGCGCCTCCTCGAACGTGCTCATTGGTGGACGGTGAGGTCGCCGAGGAAGGCGGCGGTGCGGTCGTGTTCCGGGTCGTCAAACAGCGCCTCGGGCGGGCCGCGCTCGACGATCCGTCCCTCGTCCAGGAACGTCAGCGTCGTGGCGGCCGAGCGGGCGAACCCCATCTCGTGGGTGACACAGAGCATGGTCATCCCTTCGTCGGCGAGGTCTTTCATGACCGCGAGCACCTCGCCGATGAGTTCGGGGTCGAGCGCGCTGGTCGGTTCGTCGAAGAGGATGAGTTCGGGGTCCATCGCGAGCGCGCGAGCGATGCCGACGCGCTGTTGCTGGCCGCCCGAAAGCTCGGCAGGGTAGGAGTCGGCCTGGGGCTCGAGACCGACGCGCTCGAGGTAGTCCATGGCTCTGGCGTCGGCTTCCTCGCTCGAGAGCCCGAGGACCTGCTCGAGCCCGAGGGTGATGTTGCCTCGCGCCGTCCGGTGGGCGAAGAGACTGAAATCCTGGAAGACCATGCCGACGCGCCGCCGGAGGTCGTTCTCGTCGATGTCGTGAATCTCGATGTCGTCGAGGTAGATGGCGCCGTCGTCGATCTCGGTGAGTCGGTTGACACATCGGAGCATGGTCGACTTGCCCGACCCGCTGGGGCCGACGATCACTTCGACGTCCTGGGGTTCCATCTCGAAGCTGACGTCGTGCAGTACCTCCTCGTCGCCGTAGGATTTGTCGACGTGGTCGACGCGTAACAGGCTCATAGCTCAGTCGTTCCCTCCGGGTATTGCGTAGCGGTCGTGTAAGCGGTCGAGCGAGCGGTTCGTCACGAACGTCAGCACGAAGTAGATCAGGCTGATGGTGATGATGACCTCCATGACGGCCGTATCGCGTCCGGGCCGGAGGTAGAGTTGGTCTGCCTGGTAGAGCAACTCCGCCAGCCCGATGGCGAAGGCGATGCTCGTGTCCTTGAGGACGATCGTGAACTCGTTCTGGAAGCCGGGAATCGAGCGGCGAATCGCCTGTGGGAAGATCACGTGTCGAATCGCCGCCAATTTCGTCATCCCGACCGATCGCGCGGCTTCCATCTGGCCCTCACTGATCGACTGGATCGCCCCTCTGAACACCTGCGCCTGATAGGCGCCGCTTCGAAGGCCCAGCGCGACCGTTGCGGCGATAAAGCGGTCGAGCCTGACGTCGAGCACCGGAACCGATCCGAGTCGGGGAAGTGGCAACCCGTAGTAAAACAGGACGATCAACACGACGATGGGCGTCCCGCGGAGGACGACGCCGACGGTACTCACTGCCTCCCGGAGCCAGCCCGAACCGTACACTTCGACGGCGCCCGCCGGGAATCCCGACAGAAATCCGAGCGAGAGGCTCGCGATCGTGAGCAAGATGGTAACGATCGTCCCCTTCAGTAAGAACTCCCAGTTCGAGGCGACGAACTGCCAGTCGCTCGCTTGCAAGACAGCGGCGTCCATGATTCGTTACTCGAACCAGGTTTCGATGAGTTCCTCGTAGGTGCCGTCGTCACGAATCTCAGCGAGGGCGTCGTTGATGTCGCCGATGCGATCGTCGTCCTGGCGCATACCGAAGCCGAACACCTCGCCGGTTTCGATCTCGAACGCGACCTCGACGTCTCGCCCGGACTCGAAGTTCTGGGCGACGGGAATGTCGATGATGATCGCGTCGACGTTGCCGTTCTCGAGGTCCTGAACGGCCATCGGGTAGTTCTGGTACTGGCGGGTGTCGTCCTCGGCGACGATTCCGTCCTCGACGAGCGTCTCGACTTCCCCTTCGCCGGTCGTGCCGGTCTGGGCGCCGACGACGGCTCCCTCGAGGTCTTCGACCGATCCCGGGTCCAGGTCACTGTCACTGGCGACGAGGACGGCCTGGTCGGATTCGTAGTAGGGGTCGGAGAACGCGATGGTCTCCTGGCGTTCTTCGGTAATCGTCATTCCCGCGGCCGCGAGGTCGATGTTCTCCTCGGTGAGTTCCGGGATCAGGGACTCGAACTCGATTTCGGTCCACTCGCCGACTTCGTAGCCGGCCCGTTCGATGGTTTCCTCGGCGAGGTCGATGTCGAATCCGACCAGCTCACCGTCGTCGTTGGTGAATTCGAACGGGGCGAAGCCGGGTGCCGTTCCGGGGACGATGGTATCGTCGCCGCCACCGAGAACGTCGCCGAGACAGCCAGCGACGCCGGCGGTCGCGCCGACGGCGCCGACAGTCTTGAGGTACGCACGACGATCCATGTCGAATCTGCGAGTCATACCCGTGAACTCGCAAGACTGACGTTTTAACGTTTCGCACGAGGGCCGTGGCTCAGCGGTCTCGGGCCCCTCGAGAGCAGGCAGCGGCAAATATTGTGCGCCACCTATCAGTACACTATCTGATTACTATCCGATTACTACCCGACCACTACCCAATTACAACGGAAGAACACCGTGACGCCGTCTCTCGATCCGAACGTCGACCTCGACCGATGATCCGAACGTCGATCTGGACCGACGACCTGAACCGACGGTCGAACGAAGAGCCGACAGTATAAGTCCGTGCCTCGAGACCTGGGTCGTAGATGCGATCATCGACGCGGCGGCCGACGGGTTCTGACACCGGGTCCGGCCGAGGGCACGTAACGCGTACGGGCGGCGGCCAGGAGGAGGATGCCGGAGCGGACGTCGGCGTGAACAAAGACGACGAGGCGGACGGCGACCAGGACGGGGACGGCGGCGCGGACGACCGCACCGACAGCCAATGCGCCAGACGCGCCAACCGCTCGAGCAGACCCCTGGTGAGTTTCGTCGTCCCCGCGCGCAACGAGGCCGAGTACATTCGAGGGGCCCTCTCGAGCATCGAAGCCCTGGACACCGCCTACGACTACGAGGTGGTCGTCGTCGACGGCGACTCGAGCGACGGCACCCGCGAAATCGCCCGCGAGTACGACGTGACGGTCGTCTCCGGCCCGGCGGACGGAATCGCGGCGGCGAGAAACCGTGGTACGCGCTGCGCCGAGGGCGAGTGGCTCGCCTTCGTCGACGCCGACACCGAGGTTCGCGCCTCGTACCTGACCCGGATGCTCGGATTCGTCCAGGCCGAGGGGCTGGCCGCGGCATCTTCGCGCTGTCGGGTGACCGGTCCCCTCCGGGCGAAGTGCGTCGAAGCGACGATCAACTACGCGTTTCCGCGACTCGAGCGGCCGGTCTTGCCGGGGTTCAACACGTTCGTCCACCGCGACGCGTTCGAGGCGATCGGCGGCTTTCCGCCAGTCGCCAACGAGGATACGGCGTTCAGTCGGGCGCTCGCGCGCTCGTTCCCGACGGGGTACTGTCCGCGGGTGCTGGTCGAGACGTCGGGTCGACGAATCGCGGCGAGCGGTCTGACGGGCACACTCTGGCACTACGTCAGACTCGACGTCGGTCGCGTGTTTGGGTGACTGCGTAAAGGAACGGACTACTCGACGTCTAACCTCGGTCGGAAGACGGGGAACTACCGAGCCGGGAACCGAACTCGGATAATCGATTCTACCCGCTGAAATCGAGGCCGTGACGCCGTCTAACCGGCTGCTTGAATATGATAGGTCAACGTTCTTTGTGTGTGTCGGTGACTTTCAACCTGGTCTGAACCCTCGAGCGTGAGAGGACACAGACCTTGGAATTCACCCGTTGGCGATCGAATCTGGCCACCTCTCCCACCCTCCCCCTCCCGAGGTGGCCATTCTCACTCCCTACTGGCACCGACTTCGAGCGGCTAGTCGTCCGAGTGTCGTACCTCGCGGTTGGCGATTCGGAGTCAGAAGTCAACATTCGAAATCACCGAACAGTAGTACGCCCGTTACTCCGACTGGGCGTCGACGACCGCCACGCCCGCCAGATTGACGATGTCTTTGACTTCGTCGCCCCGCTGGAGCACGTGGACCGGCTTGTCCATCCCGACGAGCATCGGCCCGATGGCCTCCGCCCCGCCGAGGCGCTGGAGGAGTTTGTAGCCGATGTTGCCCGACTCGAGGTTCGGGAAGACGAGCACGTTCGCCGGGGACTCGAGGTCGGAGAACTCGTAGGTGCCCGTCAGAATGTCCTCGACGACGGCCGTGTCGGCCTGCATCTCGCCATCGACGGGGAAGTCGACCTCGGGGTCGCCCTGGAGCATCGCGGCGGCGCGACGTGGCTTTCGCGTCCCTTCGTTGTCGACGCTCCCGAAGTTGGAGTACGAGAGCAGCGCCGCTCGTGGCTCGACGTTGAACCGGCGGGCGAGTTTCGCGGTCTGTTTCGTGACTTCCGCCAGCACCTCCTCGTTGGGGTCCTGATTCACGGTGGCGTCGGCACAGAAGACGATCCGATTCTTGAACGTCATGAGGTAGACGCCCGCGGCGTAGTCGACGTCGTCGGCGGTGCCGATGACCTGCAACGGCGGTCGAAGCGCCGAGGGATAGTGGTGGGTCAGTCCCGTGAGCAGGGCGTCAGCATCCCCCTCCTCGACCATCACACTGCCGAAGTAGTTCGTATCCCGGCGGATCAGTTCGGTCGCCTCCGAGCGCGTGATCCCCTTGCGCTGGCGCAACTCGAACAGCCGTTCGGCGTACTCGTCGTAGGCGCCCGCGGTCGGGTCCGCAACAGTGGGCGTGAAGTCGAGGCCGAGATTCGCCGCCGTCCGGGCGATCGTGTCCTCCTCGCCGATGAGGACCGGGTTGGCGATCTCCTGCTCCTGGAGTTGGTAGGCCGCTCGAATCATCTTCTCGTCTTCGCCCTCCGCGAGCGCGACGCGCTTGGGGTCGCTCTTGGCCTTGTTGAGGACCACGCGCATCATCTCCCGGGACTTGCCGAGGCGAGCCTCGAGTTGCTCTTCGTAGGCCTCGACGTCGATTTCGGTCCTGGCTGCACCGGAGTCCATCGCCGCCTGGGCGACCGCGGGGGCGACGCGGAACAGCACCCGCGGATCGACCGGCTTGGGGATGATGTAGTCGGGACCGAACTGGATCGCCTCGTCGCCGTAGGCCTTGACGACCGCGTCGGGGACGTCTTGGCGGGCGAGGTCGGCGAGCGCCTCGGCTGCCGCGACTTTCATCGCCTCGTTGATCTCGGTCGCGCGAACGTCGAGGGCGCCGCGGAAGATGAACGGGAATCCGAGGACGTTGTTGACCTGGTTGGGGTAGTCCGAGCGGCCGGTGGCCATGATGACGTCGTCGTCGCGGGCGTCTTTGGCCTTCTGGTAGCCGATTTCGGGGTCCGGGTTCGCCATCGCGAAGATGATCGGGTTGTCGCCCATCGACTGCACCATCTCCGGGGAGACGATGCCGCCGACCGAGAGACCGACGAAGACGTCCGCACCCTCGAGGGCGTCCGCCAGGTCGCCCTCGGGGACGTCGCGGGCGAACTCGCGTTTGTACTCGTTGACGTCGCCGGCGTCGGCTCGCGCCTGGGTGATGATTCCCGAGGAGTCACACATCAGGATGTTCTCTCGCTTCGCGCCCAGCGAGACGTAGAACCGGGCCGTCGAGAGCGCGCTCGCCCCGGCGCCCGAGAAGACGATTTTCAGATCCTCGAGGTCCTTGTCGGCGATTTCGGCGGCGTTGACGAGCGCGGCGCCGGAGATGATCGCCGTGCCGTGCTGGTCGTCGTGGAAGACCGGGACGTCCATCTCCTTGCGGAGTCGCTCCTCGATGGTGAAACACTCGGGGGCTTTGATGTCCTCGAGATTGACCCCGCCGAAGGTGGGCTCCATCATCTTGATCGCCTCGACGAGTTTGTGGGGGTCGGCCTCGTCGAGTTCGATGTCGAAGACGTCGATGTCGGCGAAGCGCTTGAACAGCACGCCCTTGCCCTCCATGACGGGTTTGGAGGCCTGGGCGCCGATGTCGCCCAGTCCGAGGACGGCAGAGCCGTTCGAAACGACGCCAACGAGGTTGCCCTTCGCCGTGTAGGTGTAGGCGTCGGTCTCGTCCTCGTGGATCTCCGTACACGGCGCGGCGACGCCCGGCGAATACGCCAGCGAGAGGTCTCGCTGGGTGTTCGTCGGTTTCGTCGTCGAGATTTCGATCTTGCCCGGTGGTTCGCTCCGGTGATACTCCAGCGAGTCTTCGTCCAGTCCCATACCAAGGCGAGGAACGTGCAGTACAAAAAACGATGCGAAGCGGATGTTCGACGATCGTCGTATGTCGCTCGCGAGCGGGAATCGACGATTCGACCCTTTTATACGCGCCCCGCCAGTGACCACGGGTATGGACGTCGCGCTTGGTGGGACCTTCGACCCCGTTCACGATGGCCATCGACGGCTCTTCGAACGGGCGTTCGAACTCGGGGACGTGACCGTCGGGCTGACCAGCAACGAACTCGCGCCGAAGACCCGACACGTCGACCGCTACGTCCGCCCCTACGACGAGCGAAAGCGCGACCTCGAGGCCGAACTCGAGACGCTCGCCGAGGAACACGACCGCGAGTTCGAGGTCCGGACGCTCACCGAGCCGACGGGAATCGCGACAGAGGCCCAGTTCGACTACCTGATCGTCTCGCCCGAGACGGTCGAGGGTGGCAAGAAAATCAACGACCTGCGCCGCGAGCGCGGCCACGACCCGCTGGAACTCGTCGTCGTTCCTCACGTGCGCGCCGAGGACGACGACATCATCTCGAGTACGCGCATCGTCAACGGCGAGATCGACGAGCACGGAAACCTGACGCCCGACCGCGGGGGGCGGGAGTCCTCGAGGCCGGAGTAGTTTGAATACGTGAATACTCGTTCCCGGATTTGCCCTCGATACGATGAATCACCAGGAGTTGGACACCACAGAGTCGGTCTGGAACTAACCCATCCTGTACGCCGCAACCTACGTACCCGTCGTGGTCGTGACCGGTATCGTGCTGGCCGCGTTGAACGCCGCCATCTCGGGTGACGTCGAGGCACCCCTGGTCGTCCATCACCTCGTTTCGACGGGTATCACGATACTGCTTCTGATCTACCGAAGGCGGGGAGCAATTGCGTACCCGGACTGGCTACTGGCCAGCTCCTGGGGGCTCTCGGAGTACCTCGCGTTGTTCGGGAGCGTATTTCTGATCACGTACACGTACGCGGGTTCCGTAACGACCCACCCCGGGACCTGGGGCGCTGGTTGTCGTAGTCTGTGCAACGGGTGCCGTGATATTTCGTCGAGCAGGGGCTTGTCTAGGTTCGCTACACCACTGAGGTACTGCTGACGACGGGCGGGCACCGATCCGTCGCGACCGATAGTGGAAACACTCGGTCGGATCCACTGCACTCCGATCACGACAACAGATACGGTTAAGTGTGATGAAAAATTACACCGTAGTTGTAACACGTCGTCCCCACTGGTGACACGGCCCGTGCCCTCAGGCCACACGTTCGAGGCCGCCACCACGGGAACGACGACACACCATCGCACCCATGAGCGACAATTCACGAGACGACGACTCGAGATCGCTGTACAGACGAACCGTCCTCGGCGGCGTTGCGGGACTCGGCGCCTACGGACTGACGGCCGGACTGAGCGGTTCGGTCGCGGCGAGCGCCCCGGAGGGCGTGACGGCGAGCGGCATCGACTCCTTCCACCCCGGCCACCCGCGCTTCGTCCAGGTCGGCGAGAAACTGTGGAACTCGGCGTTCGTCGGCCCCGAGATGATCGGCGGGCGAGACAACCTCGCCCCGCGGGTTCCCAATGCCAGCCCAAATCCGGGGGGCTACGCAGCCGAGGACTTCACCTGGTCCGTCGCCCAGCGCCCCGAGGGGAGCGAGGTCGAGTTGACCTACCAGTCGTCGCTCGATCCGGACCGGCCCCGGTACGACGAAGGCCGAGACAACGTCGCCGAGTTCGAGGCCGACGTCCCCGGCACCTACGTCCTCGAACTCGAGGCGCCCGACGGCACCCACGAGTTGACGATCCACGCGTTCCCCGAATCCGAGGGCGGTGCGGGCGGCCAGCCCCGGATCGAACTCGAGGGATGGTACGAGGACGGCGAGTACGTCCTCGAGACGAACGCGCGACTCGCGCCGAACAGCCGGGCGACGCGGGCCGACCTCGAGGTCGCCTTCCTCGCGGACGACCGGGACGCGCTCGCCACCGACGCGATTCAGGTCGACGGACTGACCGGTCGCGTACCCGAATCGGCTCTCGAGGGTGAGTCCGCCCGCGTCCACGCGGTCGCCTCCGACGGCGACAGCCTGAGCACCCTCGATACGATCGAACTCGGACCCGACGGTGCGACCAGCCTGCCCAACCGCCCGCCCAAGTGGATGGCCGAGGGCGTCATGTACCAGATATTCCCGCGCTCGTGGGCAGGCGAACGAGGCGCGACGACGTTCGAGGACCTGATCGACGGCGTCGATTACCTCGCCGATCTGGGCGTCGACGCGGTCTGGCTGACGCCCGTCGTTCCCGCCGAGAGCGTCGACAAACTGTACGGCAACAACGACGACTCCGGCTTCCGGGAGGGACCGCCCGGAGGCGGCCCGCACGGCTACGACACGAACGACTACTTCGGGATCGCCGAGGACCTCGTCCCGGACGGAATGGATCCCGTCGAGGCCTACGGGGCGTTCGTCGACGCCTGTCACGAGGCCGGCATCAAGGTCGTCTTCGACCTCGTGAGCAACCACGCCGGGCGTGGCCACGCGTACTTCCAGGACACCATCGCCGAGCAGGGAACCGAACCGCCAACACCGAACTGGGAGTATCCGCCCGTCGAGGCCTGGAACGAGGACTCGAACCACTTCGACTGGTGGGATCGCCTCGAGGCGCCGATCACCCACGACGGCGAGACGGTGGAGCCGGCCCCCAGTCCGACCGGCTTCTGGGGGCTCCGGGTCATGCCCAACTGGAACTACGACAACGTTGCGGTCCGCGAGCACATGCTCGCCGTCGCCGAGTTCTGGTCCGGCGAGGTCGGCGTCGACGGCTTCCGCTGTGACATCGCCTGGGGGGTCCCCCACAGCTTCTGGAAGGAGGTCCGCGAGGTCGTCCGGTCGAACGACAGCGAGTTCCTCATGCTCGATGAGACGATCCCGAAGGATCCCGCCTTCTCGGAGAACGAGTTCGACATGCACTTCGACACCGAGGGGTTCACGACGACGAGCCACGACGTTGCCGGCGGGTTGGCCTCGCCAACAGACCTCTACGACGACGTCAGGGCGCGAGCTGCGGAGGGCATCCCGGACCACTCGCTCGTCCTCAACGCGATCGAGAACCACGACGAGTTGCGCCTGCTCAACCAGACCGTCGTCGATCAGGCGAACCCGAACCACGACGAGGTCTCCGACGAGGAGTGGGAGCGCGGGGCCGCCCTCCAGCGCGCCTGCTGGGCTGCCGGCGTCACCCTCCCCGGCGTCCCGTTCGTCTACTACGGCCAGGAGCGCCAGATCAGCCGGTTCGGCGAGGGCCGACACATGGGCGAGAACGACCCGCGAGGCTACAACGCCGACGGCTCGGTCAACAGCGGGGCCGACGTCCGCCCCGGTGGCCGCCAGCGAGCGTTCGTGAACTGGGAGACGTACGACGAGGACCACCTCGAGTTCTACCGGACCCTTATCGGTGCGTACCACGACCTCGACGTGCTGAAAAACGACGCCGACCTCGTCGGCGAGTGGCACGAGTCCGACGACCGCGTGCTCGTCTTCGGGCGCGACGCTAGCCACCTCGAGGATGTCGCCGGGCCCGACCGCGTCGTCGTGATCGTCAACTTCGACCCCGAGGGGGCGGCGACCGTCGATTTACGTTCGGACGTGCACGCGATCGACGTGGTCTCCGGCGCGGATCTGGAGGTCGAAGGCGAGGCCGACGACGAACGACGCACCGTCGAGGTCGACCAGGTCGCGATCCTCGAGACGCCGACGTTCTTCGCCGCGGGCGACCGTATCGCGAACCTCTCCGTCACCCCGGGAACCGACAAGGGCGGCAACGGCCGCTACCAGTACCCGACCGACGACCGGTTCACCGACGGCATCTTCGACCTGACGGCGTTCTCGGTTCACGACGGCGGCGATACCTACCAGTTCCGTGCGGCGGTCGGCGGCGACCTCGAGAACTACGACGGGTACGACGGCGGGTTCTCCGCCCAGCACCTCCAGTTGTATCTGGCCGACGGTTCCGACGACGGGACGACGGAGATGCGCGAGGGCGTCAACGCGACTCTCGATCTCCCCCACCAGTACCGGGTCGTCGTCGACGGCGAGAATGGGACGCGACTCGAAACCGCCGACGGGACGCGACTCGCCGAGGGTGAGGTCGCCGCGAACCCGGCCGCCGCCGAGATTCTCGTCGACGTGCCGAAAGCCGCGCTGGAGACGCCCCTCGAGGACCTGGACGTCGCGGTGGTGATGCTGGGCTACGATCCGGACGCGCCGGGGAACGTCATGCAGGCCGAAGCGGAGGCCACCGAGACGACCTTCGGCGGCGCACAGAACGACGCCGCGCCCAACGCGATCGACGTGGTGACGCCGGCAGACGTCGACTGGTACCGGGGACTGGCTTACAGCGACGGAACGCGAGCGACGGTGCAGTACGTCCCGCTCGTAACCACGCTCGAGTCGGTCGCCACGTTCGACGAACCCACCGGCGAGCCCTACGGCCCGGGGACCTACGAGTACCCGACGAGCGACGACTTCTACGAAGGGGCCTGGGATATCGACGAACTGACCGTCTCGGCCTCGCGCGATCGCGTCGAGTTCGCGTTCACGATGGCCAGCGAGATCCAGAACCCCTGGGGGCTCCCCCGCGGCTTCTCCCACCAGTTCTTCCAGGTGTACGTCCACGACCCCGACGCCGACGTAGAGGGAACCACGGAGGGTCGAACTGGGCTGAACGCCGACATGGCGACGCCCTACCACTACCGCGTCGTCGTCAACGGCGAGTCGGTCAAGAGCGTCGAGTCCGCGGCCGGCGATTCCGTAACGTCGAACGTCGAGACGAACGTGGAAGGGCGCACGGTCTCGGTCCGCGTTCCCGCCGACGCGATCGGCTGGGACGTCGAGGCCGGCGGCGGAATCGGTATCGTGGCCCTCGTCGCCCCGTTCGACGGCTACGGGGACGGCGCGATTCGCGGTATCGCCCCCGAGGCCGGCGAGTACGTCATCGGCGGCGGCACCGGCGACAACGATCCGGCCGTGATGGACATGGTCACCTCCGAGGGCGTGGACCGCGTCGAGGTGCTCTCGGAATCCGATGGTTCGGTGCCACAACTGCCGTTCGTCGCGCTCGGCGACGTCGAGTTGCCCGAGGCCGGGGACGGGTCCTCGAGCAACGGGAGCGATGGTGCAGAGGGCGACGGGAACGACGGCGACGACGGCGGCGACGGCGATGGCGACGACAACAATGGTAGCGACGCGGACGGCAATGGCAGCGACGAAAACGAAAGCACGAACGAGGGTGACGACAGTGGAAGCGGCGGAAACGACGAATCGGAAGCCGATGGCCTCCCCGGTTTCGGCGCCGTCGTCGGCACCGCAGGCGTCGCCGGCGGAACCGCACTGGCAGCGAAGCATCTCGCCCGCGACGACGAATAACGCTTCGCTACTCGCGTTGTCGTCGATATTCGAAGCCGGTGAGCGTGGTCGTCTCGATCGTGAATCGGTCGGCGACACTCGGTGAGAGCATCGGGCGAAAACACATCTCGACGACCCGAAAACACATCAGGCAACGGTACACTTTCATCGGTGTAGCGGCGGCCTACCGGAACGACATCGGCGTTTTCCCACTGGAACGATTCTGTGAGTCGGAATTATCGACCATTACTCAGTGCGTCGAGCGGGAGTCCAGCAGCTGCCGACGGAGGATAGCGAGTACAGGAGGTGGCGAGAAGATGGTCGCGAGGGAACGAAGCGCTCGATCACCGGTCGGCCCTGGCCCTACCACTTCGGCGGCTCGAGTCCGGCGCCGGCCAGCAGGTCCTTCCAGCGCTGTTGGATGGAGAGGCGGGAGACGTCCGCCGCCTCGGCGACGGCACACTGGGTGCGGCCGTCGCCCGCGACGAGCGACCCGGCGTAGATACTCGCCGCAAGCACCGCCGGCTTCGATCGGTCGGCCTCGGGGACGTTCGCGAGAAAGAGATCGGCGGCCGTCGAGCGAGCTTCGCCCGTCAGCTCGAGACGATCCGCGGCCTGCTCGAGTTCCTCGAGCCACGGTTCGTGTTCGACGCGCGTATTGGCGCTGTACATGCTCGTTACAACGGATGGTTGCACCATAAACACACGGTTGGCGATCGCTCCCGTCGCGTCCCATGGTCGTTCACCTGTCGAGGACTGTGGCGGCGGCCGTGATTCTCATCGCAATAACGTGCTACGCCAGACAACGTCCAGCTACGAAACCCTAGGCTAACTGGCCGTTCGCCCGGGATTTCACTAGGTCACTCTTACTAAAGCGGTTCGGATTCGAAGCGACGAGCACGCACCCGGCGGGGGTACGCGTCACCACATGAACGAACCAACTTGCAAACTCGTCTGTACTGGCTGCGGGCTCGAGATGCCGTATCGAGATCGATCGCTGGCCGAGCAGGCAGCCGAACTCCACCAGTTGCGAGACGCCGAGCACATCACGTTCATCGTGCCGCCGGACTGGTCGCCCGAGGAACCGGTGACGCACTAGGACGGACCGATACTTTCTTAGCCGATTCGACGTGTATTCGAACATCGAGCGCGGGTAGCCAAGTGGTAACGGCGCAGCGCTTAGGACGCTGTCCCGTAGGGGTCCGCAGGTTCGAATCCTGTCCCGCGCATACCGTCTCGAACGCCAGTGAGAGACGTGTATGCGCGACGAGGGATTCGAACGAGAGAAGTCGCGCGCAGCGAAGCGAGCACGTCTTCGCATTGTTCGAATCCTGTCCCGCGCACCGACTCGAGCCAGCCAGTGCAACCTGTCGATAGCAGGGGCCGAGTGTCGAGTGTCGAACTCGAGCCACGAAACTCGAGACTCGACGCAAACTCCCATGATTTAAGCAACGGCGCAACTGCGTATCGAGTGCGCAATGAAACTCCACGAGTACCAGGCGAAGCAGGTGTTCGCTGACGCCGGGGTTCCGACGCCAGCGTCGACGCTCGCGTCGGACGTCGACGGCGTCCTGGCGGCCGCCGACGAGATCGGCTATCCGGTCGCGATCAAGGCACAGGTTCAGGTCGGGGGTCGCGGCAAGGCCGGCGGGATCAAACTCGCCGAGGACGCCGACGAGGCCCGCGACGCGGCCGAATCGATCCTCGGGATGGACCTCAAGGGCTACCACGTCGATCGCGTGCTGGTCGAGGAAGCGGTCGACTTCGTCAACGAACTGTACGTCGGCGTGACGATGGACCGCGGGGAGGGCAAGCCCGTCGCCATGGTCTCGACGAAAGGCGGCGTCGACATCGAGCAGGTCGCCGACGAGACGCCTGAAGCGATCGCTCGCGAACACGTCGACCCCGCGTTCGGCATGCACCCCTACCAGGCTCGCAAGGCCGTCTACGATGCGGACGTCGAACCGGACCTCGCCCTCGACGTGGCGGGCGTCCTGACGACGCTCTACGACCTCTGGGACGACCGCGACGGATCCGACGCCGAGATCAACCCGCTGATGGTCACCAGCGACGGCGAGGTCATCGCGGCCGACGCCGTGATGAACATCGACGAGGACGCCCTCTTCCGTCAGCCCGAGCTCGCGGAGATGGAAGACGAAGCCGCGAGCGGCGACGAACTCGAGCAGAAGGCCGACGAGTACGACTTCGACTACGTCCGCCTCGAGGGCAACGTCGGGATCATCGGCAACGGCGCCGGCCTCGTGATGACGACGCTCGACCTCGTGGACCACTACGGTGGGAAGCCCGCGAACTTCCTCGACGTCGGCGGCGGCGCGAAGGCCGAGCGAATCGCCAACGCGCTGGATATGGTGTTCTCCGACGAGAACGTCGATTCGGTCGTGTTCAACATCTTCGGGGGCATCACCCGCGGCGACGAGGTCGCCAAAGGGATCAACGAGGCCCTCGGACAGTTCGACGAGATTCCAAAGCCGGTCGTCGTGCGGCTGGCCGGAACGAACTGGGAGGAAGGCATGGAGATTCTGAACGAGGACCTCGTGACGGTCGAACAGACCCTCGAGGATGCAGTTCAGCGTGCCGTTGCTTACGCTGAGGACGAGGAGGGAGACCAATGAGCGTTCTAGTCGACGACGACACTCGCGTGGTTGTACAGGGAATCACCGGCGGCGAAGGGAAGTTCCACGCCGGCCAGATGCTCGAGTACGGGACCAACGTGGTCGCCGGCGCCGTCCCTGGAAAGGGCGGTCAGGAAGTCCACGGCGTCCCGGTCTACGACACGGTCGACGAGGCCGTCGAGGAAGAGGACGCGGACGCGTCGGTCATCTTCGTCCCGCCCGCGTTCGCCGCGGACGCCATCTTCGAGGCCCTGGATACGGACCTCGACCTCGCGGTCGCGATCACCGAGGGTGTCCCGACCCAGGACATGGCGAAGGTCAACAAGCGCCTGACCGAGACCGACACGCGGCTCATCGGGCCGAACTGTCCCGGCCTGATCACGCCCGGCGAGGCCAAGCTTGGCATCCTGCCGGGGAACATCTTCGCCGAGGGTGACGTCGGTCTCGTCTCCCGCTCCGGAACGTTGACCTACCAGGTCGTCGACAGCCTCACCCAGCGCGGGATCGGCCAGACGACCGCCATCGGTATCGGCGGCGACCCGATCATCGGCACCGACTTCGTCGACGCCCTCGAGCTGTTCGAGAACGATCCCGACACGAAGGCGATCGTCATGTGCGGCGAGATCGGCGGCGAGGACGAAGAGGAGGCCGCGGCCTACATCGACGAGCACGTCGAGACGCCCGTCGCGGGCTTCATCGCCGGCCGAACGGCCCCGCCAGGAAAGCGGATGGGCCACGCGGGCGCCATCGTCTCCGGGTCCGGAACCGGCACCGCAGAGAGCAAGATCGACGCGCTCAACGACGCGGGTGTCCCCGTCGGCGACACGCCCGAGGAAGTTGCCGATCGCATCGAGAGCTTCCTCTAGAGCGCGAGTCGGTCGGTTCTCACTTTCACGCTCGTTTGTTGGCTTCGAGACGACTCGAGACGACGACGACTCGAACGATACCGTCAGGCCGTTCGCCCCGGGCAGCCGTTCTACGGGGGCGTTTCGTTCAGTACGACGACCTCGAGCGGCACACCACGAAGCGGCCTCGAGCCTGCCACAACACGTAAGCGAGTCCCCTGCGACGCTGACCGTATGCAGCGGATGCCACTCGGAATCTCGCGGTTCGACGCGATGATCGGCGGCGGGGCGCCGAGCGGGAGCGTCGTCTTGCTGGCGACCGAGGCGGGCGCGGGCGGCCGGGAGTTCTGTTACACAGCGACGGCCATGAACGGCCTCGCCAGAGCCGACGGCGACCAGTTCGAATTCTACTACGGCGACCTCGAGCCCGGCGTCGCACTCCCCGAGAGGGTCCACTACGTCTCTTTTACGAGCGAGCGGGACGCGATCGTCGACGAGATGCGGTTCGTCCTCGACGACGACCTCGTCGAGGCGGGGACGTCGGCCGTCTCGTTCGTCGACCTCTCGCAGGAGTTCTTCCAGTTGACGCCGGTACCGACCGACTGGTACAGCGACACGCGAACCGACATCACGAACCTGGGCGACGGGACGAACCGCCGGAACGTGCTCGAGGCGCTCGGCGAGTACCTCACGGAACACGCTTCCGGGAACCTGGTCGTCATCGACTCCGCGACGGACCTGCTCGCGGCCGCGGCCACCAGCGACCAGTTCTCCCAGAGCGATCTGACGATCCTGCTCAAGGGACTCAAACGAGCGGCGTACCGATGGGGCGGCGCCGTCCTGTTGCTCGTCGACGTCGAAACGCTCACCGGGCAGGCGTTCGGTCGACTCAAGGAAGCCGTCGACGGGACGCTGCACTTCGAGTGGGAGAGCGGGGGCTCCGAACGGGATCGGACGTTAGTCGTCGAGGAGTTTCGAGGGGTGCTCTCGCGGCTCGAGGACGAGAACATCGTCCAGTTCGAGACCGAGATTCGCGACAGCGGGTTCGACATCAGTAACGTGCGAAAGATTCGGTAGACTCCTCCCACCCCTCCACCACCCTCATATCCCCATCCCTTCCTTTCACTGCTACCACCATTCCTCGCCATCCGCCCATCTACACACGTCGCCGAATACCACGTCGAGAGCCAATCTCCTCTGCGTATCGAGCGCTGAAACCGACACAACCCCTAAGAGTGCACCCGTCGAATCGGGTACGCATGGCGAGCGAGAACCACGAGGACGGGGCGGTCTCGTTCGCGTTACCGGCCAACGTAAACGATTGGATCGACGAGGAGGCCGACCGGCGCGGCGAAACTCGAGCGACGTTCTGTCGACAGCTCCTGTCGGCGACACACGCGGTCACCACCGACGAGGAGGTCGTCGACGAAGACCGGGTCGGACCCGCCGATTCCGTCGACTCCGAGACCCTCCGATCCGCGCTCGAGGAGCAGCGAACCGAGTTCGTCGACCACGTCGAGGACGTTCGCGAGCGCGTCGTCCAGGTCAAGCAGGAGGCTGATCGAAAGGCACCAGCAGAGCACGACCACGACGAGTACGCCGACCGATCGGCGGTCGAAGCGCTCGACGAGGACCTCGAGACCGTAGCGGAGCGATTGTCGGCATTCGAGGACCGGGTCGACGCGCTCTCGAACCTGGAAGCCGACCTCGAGGACCTCTCGGAGACGGTCGACTCGGGCTTCGAGAACTTCGAAGACGTCCTCGAGCACGTCCTGGAGACCACCGACGAACTCGAGCGGCGGTCGACGACGCTGGCGACGGCGGTGCTCGACCTTCGCGAACGGCGAGACGCCCTCGCCGTCCGAGAGCGTCGCCGTTCGGAGGCCGAACGGCTGCAGCGAGCGGCGAGTCGGCTCGGGATTCAGACGGCCACCTGCGCGGCGTGTTCGACGGCCGTTTCGATGGGACTCCTGACCGAGCCAGCCTGCCCGCACTGTGGTACCCAGTTCGCGGACATCTCGAAGAAGCGTTCGTTCCTGGGATCGAATACGCTCGAGACGGGCGAGCCGCCGGCCCTCGAGCCGGCAGCGCACGCGGCGGTCGACACCGACGAGACGGCGTCGGTCTTCGAGACGGTCGAGGCCGACGCGGAACCGTCGGACGACGACCGACGGTCTGTGGATCGAGGTGAGAGCGAATGACCGACGACGGGAACGGCGGCGGCGGTGAGACGAGTCCGGAGTCCGAGGGCTCAGACTCGAGACTGGACCAAAACTCAGAACCGGACGAGGACTCGAGAGCCGTGGCATTCGACGAACGGGCCCTCGAATCCGACACCACTGGCGAGTCGCCGCCAGCGCTCGAGTCGGCCCCCCTGAAACCCGACGACCGTACGGACCCTCTCGGCGACCTCGCGGCGCGAGTCTCCGACCAGGCGGCGTCCCCGCCGAAGCGGGACCCGGCCGTCGACGACCTGTTCGATCGGGAGGACGTCGCCGAAATCGATCGCGAGCGCCTCTGGGCGGAACTCGAGGACGAGTCCACGGATAGCTCGCCCGCGGCGTCCGCCGAACGGGAGTATCGGACTATTCCGAAGCGAAGCTACTGTCACCAGTGTGAGTACTTCTCGGAACCACCCGCGGTCGCCTGTACCCACGAGGGGACGGAAATCCTCGAGATGCCCTCGATGGAGACGTATCGCGTCGTCGACTGTCCCGTCGTGCTCGAGGACGAGGCGCTCGAGCGGGATCGATGAGCGTCGTCTCGAACGCGTAGTGCCTTGCGTCGCGATCGTGTCGACTCGCCGGCTCGAAAGTCGTCGGCGTCGTCACTCACCGAGTCAGTAACAGTCGAGAAAATCCTCGTTTCAGGCCGAAACGGCGGCGCCTTTCTTTCGCGTGACGTAGCCCGCGATTCGGTTTCGAACGCCCTTCGATTCGATGTTCGTCAGCTTCGTGACGCTGTCTTTGTTCTGTTCGAAGTCGGTCGTGAACGCCTCCGGATACTGCTCCAGGAGGATGTTCCCCGTCTTTTTGATGTAGGCCGGCTTGATTGCCATACCCGTTATTCCGTGAGCGCCTTCTAAAGCCATTCGTTCTCGTCTCGTGCCCGCACCGACGGATCCCACTCGCTGTACGCCACGAGATTCGCGAACGCCGACCGCTCCCTGGCTCCGCCGGCCTGGCCGACCACCTCGAGACAGTGCTCGAGTCGCTCCTCGAGCCGCGTGCGATCGTAACCCTCGACACCCAGCCGGGAGGCCGCGACGGTCGCCTCGATCACGGCGCCGAAGCCACGATTGATCGGGACCGGCGTCACCGACTCGCGTTCGACGGCCGATTCGCGTGGCTCGAGCGTCCACTCCGCCCAGTCGGTTCCGTCTGTCGTGCCAGTCTCGACCCGCTCGACCGCGACGCGAGCCCAGGCGTCGGCGGACTCGAGTATCGGGTCCTCGCGTTCAGTGATCGAGAGCGCGGCGTCGACGAAGTTGACCGGGTCGCGGGTGAACTGGACGTAGCCCTCGCCTCGCCGCTCGAAGTTCCGGCGCGTTCGCGTGTTCCCCCAGGTTCTGGCGGTGGCGGGGTCGCCGGCGAAGACGCCGAGTGCGGCGACGTTCCACAGTCCGTTTGGCCCGAGCGTGGTGACGACGGTTTCGCTGACCCCACTGAGCTCGAGTGGCCACTCCGCGGTGTTCGCGCCGTCACTGGCGTCCTGGTCGGTGCCGTCGCCGTTCGCCCCGAGGTCGGCATCGTCGCCAGTCATATCTCGACCGATTCGCGCTCGAGGGCGATGAATAGCCCGGCCGCGGTGAGATCCGCCGTCGTCCCCGGGTTGATCCCCCGGTCGACCAGCTCGTCGGCGAACGCCTCGACCGCCGGTCGGTCAACTTCGAGGGCGTTCCCGTCGTGGAGCATCGCAGCGCGGTCGGTCACCTCGCCCGCCACGTCTTCGCCGTGACGGGCGGCGACGAGCGTGTCCGGGCGGTCTGCCAGCAACGAGAGGAAGACTGCGGCGGTGCGCTCGAGGATTGGCCCCTCGGCCGCAGCGAGCCGGTCGGCCGCTGCGAACGATCGCTCGAACCCGCGGACCCACTCGCGAGCGACGTCGTCACCGGGGACGCTCCGGTCCATCACGTCGTACAGCGTCAGCCCGCGCTCCTCCAGGGTCGGAATCGCGTCGCTCCCGCGACGGACGTCGAGGGGTTCCATATCAGCCGGCGGGTCGCCGACGAAGACGTCGACGTGGTCGAACGCGCGGTAGAACGCCGCCGCGTCGGCGACGGTCGTCCCCTCGACGACGGCCTCGGCGGCGGATCGGGTCAGGTCGTCGCCGCCTCGAGCGGCCCGTACCAGCGGAACGAGCACCAGCAACGCCCCGAACTGCGTGTTCCCGCCCTCCTGTTCGGCCATGCCTTCGATCGCGTGTTCGAACGCCGGGCCGACAGGCGCGCCGTCGGCTGCCATCTCGAGGCCGTCACGGGCACCCACAGCCCCCGCGAGAAAGTGCTCGAATCGTAAGTCTGCGAGGTCGCGGTGTCGGTCGACGTTTCCGGGCTTCGGCGTGCCGGCAACCTCGAGCAAGAGCGCGAGTTCGGCGGTTCGATCCGGTCGCATGCCTACACCTGCACGCCGGCGGGGCTTAGGCGTAGGTGTCTCGTCGCCGTCGATTACGTACTCGGCTCTCGACGGCGCGACGGTCGGTTGCGAAGCGACCGACGCGGTAACGTCGACCTGCGCAACGGGGACACGTGACGAACGCTGCTCTAAGACGCTCGAGGGGGAGGTGTCCACCGGCGATCGGAGCGGGCGACGCGCGAGATGACTACGTCGCGATCTCGAGCGACGCCGCGGCTAGCACTCCTCCGCCTCGGTGACGACGAGCGTCCCCGTCTCGGTCTCATCGTTGGCGGTGACGGTCCAGTCGTGTTCGCCGACCCCGATATCCCTGCTCATGACGGTGTAATGAGCGGTATCGGTCTCGCGACCGTCCAATTCGAGGAAGACCGGCTCGTCGATCGGGCCGACCTCGAGTCGGACCTCGATCGAGGTCGTCTCGTCGTCGCGGTTAGTCACGGTGACATCGAAGTCCGCGCCGTCTTCGGATGGATCGGCGTCTTCCCTGTATTCGATCGACGCCGGGGCCTGGACCGAGAGGTCGATGGAGTGTTCGTCTCCGTCCTCTCCCTCCCCCTTCATCGTCCTTGCCGTCTCCGTTGTCGGACGAACGAACAGCCGCGATCCCGTTGGGTGTGGAGACGTAGAGCGCGTCTCCGTCGGCGGCGTACGACGTGGTTGGCCATCTCGACTCATCGCTATCCTCGACGCCGAGTTTCGCGAGCGAAAACGACCACAGTTCGGCCCCGTCCTCGAGGTCGAATCCGTACAGCTTCGGCTCATCTTTCGCGTACGAGTGGTGCGCGAGGACGACGGTACGCCCGACGACTATCGGGCGTCCCCACGCGTCCGTCGCGCCGCCAACCGACCAGCTGTACTCCGTATCGTAGTGGTACACTCGGAACCCGTGCCTACCCGTCTCGACTTTCGCCGACTCTGTCACCGCCATCGGGAAATAGTACGACGTATGTTCGACTCGCTCACCAGTCGTCACGTCGAGGACGGGGAATTCCCCGCCGTCGCTCATCTGTCCCGTAAAGAGGAGTCCCGCCCCAACGGTGAGGTATTCGTGATAGTCCCACCACGTGGAGGAATACGATTCTCGGTAGGTCCATCGCTCGACACCCGTAACCGGATCGAGCGCGACGAAGCCCGCATCGCCGACGCCTGCGTAGATCGATTTATCGTCGGCGGCGACCGGCTTCGATGCGAATCGAGCCGTCTCCTCCTCTTCTTCCTCCCCGTCGCGGGTCTCGAGCGTGACCGACTCTCGCTCCCACCGGATCGAGCCGTCGTCTCGGTCGAGCGCGTACAGCGTCCCGTCAACGACGACGTAGACCGTCTCGAAGGCGACGGTGGGATCCGGAACCTGGCTATCGGACTCGAAGCCCACTCGCCAGCGAACCTCGCCCGTCGGAGCCTCGAGCGCCGTCACTGCATCGCCGCCGACGTAGACGGCGTCGTCGACTACCGCCGGCGTCCCTGCGGCACCGACGTCGTCGCTCTCCCACCGTACCGTGCCGTTTTCGGCCTCGAGTGAGTGTACTTCCTCACCGGTTCGAAGGTAGACGACCTGATCGGCGACTGCGATGTCTCCTGTGTAGTCGTACTCCCAGGCGACCGACGTTGGCGCGGGAAACCCGCCATCGATCGAGACGGCCGCCGAGTTTCCGGCGTTTCCGTGATGAGAGGACCAGCTACGTGGCTCCTCAAACGGGAGTTCCTGATCCTCCGTCTCCTGGCTCGCTCCGGCGGAGACGAAGATACTACCAGTCACGAGTGCTGCACCTGTGGCCAAGACGGATCGTCGTTTCCAAGACGGCATAGGTGCGAAAAACGGACTTCACCCTATTCCTATGCAGTTGTTTACCCGAACGTTTCACGCAGAGAAACTGTTGTCGACGCTGTAATTATGGCGCCGGCACGGGATCGGTCGAACGTCGAGGGCGAGGCTGTAATCGACTCCGTGGAGCGGGCTTCCTCTCGAGCAATCGGTGCTGCCTACCTGTCGTTTCGGACGACGAGCGCGGGAATCGAACGGCGTAAATGGCGGATTCCAGCGGGCTGCGGTTTGTGCTTCCAGCGCGACTCGCCCCCGCGTCTCGAGAGATTCCACTCTCGACGCCGATCGATGGACACTCCCCCGCCGATCATCGGACGGGTCGCCGCTGGTGGGAAATTCTCAAGGCGACTCCCCCACAACGATCTGTCATGACCGAGACGGACGACGGCGTCACGCTGACCGTGCGCGCGGCGGAGAAGCGCGACGCTGGCCGTGGCGTCGCACGGATCCCCGAGACGGCGCGACGAAAGCTCGGCGTGTTGAGCGGTGACACCGTCGTCATCGAGGGCGAGGGACGGACCGTCGCGAAGATGTGGCCGGCGGATCCGGCGATCCCGGAGCAGGTCGTCCAGATCGACGCCGACACCCGCGCGAACGCTGGCGTGAACGTGGGCGACACCGTGGCGGTTCGAGCGACGGACGGCTCGTCCATCCGAGCGGCCGAAACCGTCACGCTCTCGCCGCCGCCGTCGCTGAGCGACGCCGAGTCGCGTCTGGCCGAGCGCGTCGCCAACCAGAAACTGCGCAACCGGCCGATCCGCGCCGGTGAACAGATCCGGATCGAGGGCGTCGCGGCCGACCCCTTCACCGTCGTCGAAACCGAACCCACGGGAGACGTCCAGATCACCGGCTCCACGACCGTGCTGGTCTTCGACGACACCGATACCGACGGCGCCGACGCGCCGAGTTCGACGCCGCCCCGAGACGCCGACGGGCGGGGCTCGTCGGGGTCGGCGGCCACGCCGGACCGTCCCTCCGGCGTCACCTACGAGGACATCGGCGGCCTCGACGAGGAACTCGAGCAGGTCCGGGAGATGATCGAGTTGCCCATTTCCGAACCCGAGTTGTTCAAACGCCTCGGGGTCGAGCCGCCGTCGGGCGTCCTGCTGTACGGACCGCCAGGTACGGGGAAGACGCTGATCGCTCGTGCGGTCGCGAACGAGGTCGAGGCCAACTTCGTCACCATCTCCGGGCCGGAGATCATGTCGAAGTACAAGGGCGAGTCCGAGGAGCAACTTCGCCGAACGTTCGAGGAAGCCCGTGAGAACGCCCCGACGATCATCTTCTTCGACGAAATCGACTCCATCGCGGGGACGCGCGACGACGACGGTGACGCCGAGAATCGAATCGTCGGCCAGTTGCTGACCCTGATGGACGGGCTCGACGCCCGGGGCGAGGTGATCGTCATCGGGGCGACGAACCGAGTCGACTCCATCGACCCTGCCCTCCGCCGCGGCGGCCGCTTCGACCGCGAGATTCAGATCGGCGTCCCGGATATGGTCGGTCGACGTGAGATCCTCGAAGTCCACACCCGCGGGATGCCCCTGGCCGAGGACGTCGACGTCGACAAAATCGCGAGTCGGACCCACGGGTTCGTCGGCGCGGACCTCGACGCCGTCGTCACCGAGGCCGCGATGGCCGCCATCCGCCGCCGACCGACTGACGCCGACGAGCGCGCGGCCTGGAGCGCGAATCCCACGGTTACCCGGGCCGACTTCGACACCGCGCTCGCGGCCGTCGAACCCTCCGCGATGCGCGAGTACGTCGCCGAGTCGCCCAACACCGACTTCGCGGACGTCGGCGGCCTCGAGGACGCCAAACAGGTCCTCCGGGAGTCCGTCGAGTGGCCGCTAACCTACGAGCGACTCTTCGATCGGACGAACACCGATCCGCCCTCGGGGGTCCTGCTCTACGGGCCGCCGGGAACGGGGAAGACGCTCCTCGCGCGGGCACTCGCAGGCGAGACGGACGTCAACTTCGTGCGCGTCGACGGCCCGGAGATCGTCGACCGTTACGTCGGTGAAAGCGAGAAGGCGATCCGCAAGGTGTTCGAGCGCGCCCGCCAGTCGGCCCCCTCGATCGTCTTCTTCGACGAAATCGACGCCATCGCGGCCAATCGCGACGACGGCCACGAGGTGACCGATCGCGTCGTCTCCCAGCTGCTGACCGAACTCGACGGCATGCGAGAAAACCCGAACCTCGTGGTGCTGGCGGCGACCAACCGCAAGGACCACCTCGACCCGGCCTTGCTTCGGCCAGGTCGACTCGACACGCACGTCCTGGTCCCCGAACCCGACCTCGAGGCCCGCCGCAAGATCCTCGAGGTCCACGGCCGCGGCAAGCCGTTCGGAGAGGACGTCGACCTCGACGACCTCGCCGACGACCTCGATGGCTACACCGGCGCCGACCTCGAGGCGCTCGTCCGGGACGCCTCGATGCGGGCGATCCGCGAGGTCGCCACGAAGTACGGCCCCGAGGAGGCGAACGACCACGCCGACGACGTGGTGATCGAGCAGCGCCACTTCGAGGCGGCTCGAGACGCGGTGGACGCCAAACGCTAATGGCTGGTGCTGGCTGGCCGGTCGCCGCCTGTGCTGGCTGGCCGGTCGAATATCGGCCAGGGACCGATCAGGGCCTCGAGCCGCCGGCGTCGAGTCCGTCGTTGCCCGCCAGGAGATTCGCGTCGGTCTCGAGGATCACCGTCTCTCCGGCAGTCATCTTCTGGCCCGGCTCGACCGCCAGGTCCTCGGGGTCGACTGTGGGTGGAAACACCACGTCGACGCGGCTCCCGAACGCGATGTGTCCGATTCGCTGGCCCCGCTCGAGGGAGTCACCGGGTTCGACGTAGGGGTGGATACGGCGGGCGAACGCGCCGGCGATGAACGTGACCTCTGCTTCCGTCGGTCGTTCCTGGGTTCCGGTTTCGTCGGCGCTCTCATCGTCGTCCTCGGAAAACGTTTCCTCGGAGAACGCCCCTTCTGCGGGCTCGAGGTACAGATGAATCTTCTCGTTCCGGTCGGAGTCCTTCGAGAACGCGGGTTTGAATCCGCCTGGCGAGTGCTCCACGTCCCGAACCGCCGCGTCGAACGGCGCACGGACGACGTGGACGTTGTGGACGTTCATGAACGTTCCCAGGCGAAATCGGTCGGCCTCGGTCCGCATGACGGACACCTTGCCGTCGGCGGGCGCGACGACGCCAGACAGGGGCGGCGTTCGCTCGGGGTCGCGAAAGAACGCGAGCGTCCCGACGCCGAGCAGGAGGGTCGCGATGCCGACGCCGACGCTGATGAGGTAGGCGAACGGGGCCACGACCAGCGGAACGATGGCGTAGCGCCACGCGCCCGGCGCGAACTTCATAGTCGGACGAACGCGGCGTGAACGCATGGGCGTTACGACCGCGGCTCGAGTGAGACCGATTCCCGCCCGAGCCTGGCGCCGTACTCGATTCCAGTCAGTCCCAGAATGCCTTCGTTCGGGCGTACTGGCGCTCCTTCTCGAGGATGTCCCGGTAGAAGTCGGCCTCGTTCTCGCGAAGACGGCTAATGATCTGGGCGGCGTTGTGCGGGCCGACGCCGCGGGCGGACATGGCGACGACGGCCTGCTTGCCGTGGCTCTGGACCAGATTCGCATTTTTAACCGCGCGACGGGTCAGCTCCTCTTGCTCGTCGTCCTTCGCGTCGGCCTGGACGGCCTGGAGGACGTCGTCGGCCCACGGACTCAGCGCCGCCACGCGCGTCGAACCGCAATTCGGACACTCGGGTTGCTCAGCGACCCGCTTCACTTTCGTCCGGGAGTACCACTCACGACAGTGGGTACACAGCAGGGTCACCCGGTCGTCCTGCAGACGTTCCTTGACGGTCTGGATGACGCTCGCGTCGGCGTTCTCGGGTACCAGCAGTTCCTTTCCACCGGAGCGACCCGCGCTCCCGATAGCCGTCCGGCCGCGAACCGTCTCGAGCGAGAGGTCGCCCGACTGGAGCCGCGAGAGGACACGGCTCGCGCCCGTCACGTCGAGGTCCTCGTGGAACACCTCGCGGATCGACTCGGCGTACATCGGCGTGTCCCCGAGCGCCTTGAGCAACCGCTCGTTCGACATGCGGCCAGAACCCTGCCAGCGCTTGAGCGCGCCGAACTTCGCCGAGACCTGCGAGAGGCGGTAGGCGAGAGCGTCCGATCCCTTCAACCCCAGCTCGACGATGGTGCCGACGTGGTCGGGGTCCGTCTCGGTCAGGACGGCCACGACGTCGCTCGTCGCCACGTCGGTCGGCACCTCGAGTTCGATCCGGTAGGGGTCAGTGTCGAGCCCGATCGACGATCCGGACTGCTGGCCGAGCAGGGCCGAGAGCACCCGACCGAGGGTCTCGTTCGTCCGGTGGCCGAAACAGGCGTTGAGAACGACCGTCCGTCCCTGGCGCTCGAGCAGGATGCGGTCGTGGGTCGGCATTGGCGCCTCCCCTTCGAGCTGTTTTCGGAGCCCAGAGACGGCCCCCAGGAGCGTCGTATCGTCGCCCGGATAACGTCCGCCGAGGTCCCGAGCGACGGCCGCGTCGTCGGCGCCGGTCTCGAGTTGCGAGCCGACGGTACCGCGAATCTCGCCCACCTCCTGGGCGACCGGTTCGGGGACGGGAATTTCCTGGCCGATCCAGGACGGGACCTCGCCGGCGGGGTCCTCGATGGGGGTGACGCGCACCCGCTCTTCCTCGTCGTCGATCTCGACGATTCGCCACATCTCCCCGCGCTGGATGAAGACGGCCCCCGGCTGACCGAAGGTCGTGACGAATCGCTCGTCGAGGGTCCCGATCTGGCCGCTCGAGGCGATGTCGTGGACCTCATAGGTCGCCTCGTCGGGGATCATCGAGAGGTTGGCGTAGACGTACTGCCAGGTGCCGCCAGTGGTCTCCACTCTGTCGGTACTCTCGTCGAACCAGACGATTCGATTCCGGTGGAGTTCCGAGAGGACGCTCCGCAGGGCCGACTCCTCGAGGTCGCGGAACGGATAGGCGCGGGCGAACAGGTCGCGAATTTCCGAAATGTGGCGCGATCCCGTCGACTGGACGATCCCCGGAATCTGGTTGGCGACCACGTCGAGGCTCCCGTCGTGGATTTCGGCCGGTTCGACCTCCCCGGCGCTCGCCCGACGAGCGATGGCCAGCGCCTCGAGCGTGTCGTCGGGCCGGGTCGTCACGATGGTCCCTCTCGAGACCTGGTCACGGCGGTGGCCCGCCCGTCCGATTCGCTGCAGAAGCCTGGAAACCTGTCGCGGGCTCTGGTACTGGATCACGTGATCGATCCGGCCAACGTCGATCCCGAGTTCCATCGAGGAGGTACACAGCAGCGCGTCGAGGTCGCCGGCCTTGAACCGGTCCTCGACGTCGATCCGGGCCTCTTTCGAGAGCGATCCGTGGTGGACGCCAATAGGAAGCTCGAGGCGGGTGAACCGCGAGCCGAGCGCCTCGGCCGTCTGGCGAGTGTTGACGAAGATGAGCGTGGACTCGTTTTCGGCAACGAGGTCTCGGATGAATCGGACGTGGCTGGCCGTCGTGGCATCGGTGGCGAGTTCACCCGCGAGTCGCTGGTCTTCGTCCGTGATCTCGGGCTGACGAACCCGCACGTCGATTCGGCTCCCGACGTCGATTTCGCGGATCGTACACGGTCGGCCGCCGGTGAGGAACTGGCCCACCGACTCGGGGTCACCGACGGTCGCGGAGAGCCCGATGCGCTGGAACGGCCCCGAGAGTTCGCGGAGTCGCTCGAGCCCCACCGACAACTGGGCGCCCCGTTTGGAGGCCGCGAGTTCGTGTACCTCGTCGATCACGACGTGGGAGACGTCCTCGAGCCCCTCCCGGAGACGCTCGCCGGTGAGCATCGCCTGGAGCGTCTCGGGGGTCGTCACGAGCACGTCGGGCGGACTCTCGGCCTGCTTGCCGCGCTGGTACTGTGTGGTATCGCCGTGACGGACGTCCACCTCGAGGCCGAGGTACTCGCCCCACCACTCGAGGCGCTCGCGCATGTCGCGGTTGAGCGCCCGCAGTGGGGTGACGTAGAGCGCACCGAACCCATCGGGCGGATCGGCGACGAGGTCGTCGAAGACGGGGAGCATCGCCGTCTCGGTCTTGCCACTCCCCGTGGGGGCGATCACGAGCGTGTGCTCGCCAGCGGCTAGCGGCGGAATCGCGAGTCGCTGTGGCGCCGTCGGCGTCGCGAACCCGCGTTCGGAGAGGGCCTCCCGGACGCTCGAGCCGAGGTGAGTGAAGGCGGCGACGTCCCCGTCTGTCATCGATTCTAGCAGGCGCCGAACGAGGATAAAAGCCGTGTTACCGGCCTGATGTGCGCCGTGTTCTCGAGCATCTCGCCTGCCGATTCCGTGGCCTCGTCGCTCGTAATCCCCTTATACGCCGGGCCCACTACTCCCTTCCATGCACCCGCCCGGCGCCGACACTGTCCTCGTTCGACACGGGGACCTCAACACGAAGAGCAACACCGTCAAGCGGTATATGCTCGACTTCCTGCTCGAGAACCTCGAGGCCGTCCTCGCGGACCGCTCGGTGACCGGCGACGTGGAGGGCAACTGGAACCGCCCGCTGATCCACACCACCGAGGACGCCGTGGAGGCCTCGGCCACCGCGGCCGCCGACGTCTTCGGCGTGGTCTCGACCAGCCCCGCAATCGTCGTCGAGGCCGACCTCGAGACGATCTGCGACGCGCTCGCCGAGACCGCCCACGCCTGCTACGACGGCGGCAGTTTCGCCGTCGACGCTACCCGCGCCGACAAGCGCCTCCCGTTCACGAGCGAGGACGTCGCTCGACAGGGCGGGACCGCCATCTGGGAAGCCGTCGAGGGCGAGTTCGATCCCGAGGTCGACCTCGAGGAGCCCGACCTGACCTTCGGCGTCGAGGTTCGCGACGAGGCGGCCTACGTCTACCTCGACCGTCTCGAGGGGCCAGGCGGCCTGCCCCTCCGATCGCAGGCACCGATGGTGGCGCTCGTCAGCGGCGGCATCGACTCCCCCGTCGCGGCCTACGAGATGATGCGCCGGGGCTCACCCGTTATTCCGGTCTACGTCGCGCTGGGTGACTACGGTGGCCCGGACCACGAGGCCCGGGCCATCGAGACCGTCCGCTCGCTCTCGCGGTACGCGCCGAACGTCGACCTGAGCGTCTACCGCGTGCCGGGTGGGGAGACCGTCTCCCTGCTCGCGGAGACCATGGAGGAAGGACGGATGCTCTCCCTCCGGCGATACTTCTACCGGATCGCCGAGCAAATTGCCGAGGAACACGGCGCCAGCGGAATCGTCACTGGCGAGGCAATCGGCCAGAAGTCCAGTCAAACGGCCCAGAACGTCGCCGTCACGAGTCGTGCGACGCGACTGCCGATCCACCGGCCGCTGCTGACTCGAGACAAGCAGGAGATCGTCGCGCAGGCCCGCGAGATCGGCACCTACCGCGACTCGACGATCAACGCCGGTTGTAACCGAATCGCGCCGAACCGGGCCGAGACCAACGCCCGCCTCGAGCGGCTGCTCGAGGTGGAACCCGACGACCTGTTCGAGCGCGCCGAAGCGGCGGCGGCGAGCGCCGAGCGGATCGAGTTGTAAGCGGGCTCTGACGCTCGAATCGCTCGTCGGCGGTCAGCGGTATCCAAACGTTCGGGAATCCTCGCGCTTCAGAGTGGGGCGGATCGTTGCGTCCCGAGACTGAGCAATCTCGCCTGGCAATCGCTGAGAGGGTATCCGCGTCGCTGTCGGTTTGTACTACGGAACGCATCCGAACGCCGTCGGAGTTCCTCTGGTCGGTGGGGATAGGTAACACACGAATCTGTTCGAACTTCCCTCCAAAGTCGGTGGCACCGCGTACGACCGCTAGCCGGCCTGAAGTTCGAGTCGGCAAGTGTCTGTATTCACGACGGTATCACATCTGACCTAATCACTTTGGAAGAGGGGTCTTCCCGCTCACTCGGTTGGCCTTTGTACGGACGAACGACGACTGATCCCCATCTCCGGGGCCGATCCCGTGCCGTCGTCGCTGTGATGTGAAACCACTCAACGTGCAGTAACTCAGCAACACTATGCAACTCAGTCTCGAACTCGAATACTGGACCGTCGACGACACGGGTGCACTCGCACCCGCAACACCGGTGCTCGACCGCATCGACGATCTTCACGCCGAGAGCGCAGACCCAATGCTCGAGGTCGTCACCGATCCGTGTGATAGCATCCCCGAACTACGGGAGGAGGTCGCGTGCAGACTACGGGAAGCGATCGACGTCGGCCGAGAAGAAGGACGCCATCTCGTCCCGCTCGCCACGCCGCTCAACGCCGGTTCGTTCGGCACGAGCGAGACGCCTCGGACGAGGATTCAGCGTCAGGTTCTCGGCGACGCGTTCGAGAAGGCCACCTACTGCGCCGGTACTCACCTCCACGTCGACCAGATCGATGGAGCCGAAGCCGACCAGTTGAACCTCCTGACCGCACTGGATCCGGCGTTTGCCCTCGCTGGGAGTTCCACGTACCATCAGGGAGAGAACGTAGCTGCCTGTGCGCGCCCCCACGTCTACCGGCGGACGTGTTACGGCGACCATCCTCGACTCGGGCGGCTGTGGCCCTACGTAGAGGACGTAGGCGAGTGGAACGACCGGATCGACGCCACGTTCGACAACTTTCGCCAACAGGCGGTTGCCGAAGGCATCGATCGAGAGACGTTCGACGAGCACTTCACGCCAGAGGATACGATCTGGGCACCAGTTCGGCTGCGCGACGAATTCGACACGGTCGAGTGGCGTGCCCCGGACGTAGCGCTACCCGGACAGGTGCTGCGACTCGCCGAAGACGTTCGAGATATCCTGAGTCTCGTCGAGCGTAGACGCGTGGAGATCGGTGGACGTGGCGACGTTACGGGATCGACCGTGTCGATTCCCGAGTTCGACCGAGTGAAACAGCACGTGAGTAACGCCATCGATTACGGGCTCGAGGCGCCTGCTGTCGAGCGATACCTCGAGACGATGGGATTCGATCCCTCCGTCTATCGTCCCCTCTCGACTGATCTCGAGGACAGCCCTCGGCTATCTCGGGCGCAAGCACGGCGACTTCGACTTCGCTACGCCCACCGGCTCGAACGGGACGTCGACGCGCTCACCACCGAGCAGTCACCAGCGAGGTCTCCGGTTCTCCAGCCGGTCTAAACCAGCGTTTCACTCCCCCGACGGACCGCAGGAACACAGCAGTTCTCACTCCGCCACTATTTCCAGGGTACACAGCAGCATCCAGCTCGACGAGGCCAACTCCGTTACCGGCGAGTCCCTTCGCACGTCCAGTCCAGCGGCGTCGTATTCAACCGCTCGCAGCCGTCCTCCGTGACCACCACGAGGTCCTCGAGTCGAACCCCGAACTCGCCCTCGAGGTAGATCCCCGGCTCGACACTAAAGACCATGCCCGGCTCGAGACGCTGCTCGTTCCCCTCGACGATGTACGGCGGCTCGTGAACCTCGAGACCGACGCCGTGGCCGGTGCGGTGAACGAAGGCATCGCCGTACCCTGCGTCGGCGATGATCACGCGGGCGACGGCGTCGACCGACTCGGCCGTGACGCGGGGTTCGACGTGCTCGATCGCCGCCCGCTGGGCGCGGGCGACGGTCTCGTGCACCTCCCGGTACCCTTCGGGCGGATCGCCGGCGAAGACCAGCGTCCGGGTCTGGTCGCCGGGATAGCGGGCCTGGCCAGACTCCAGGTCCGCGTCGACGAACGCGCCGAAGTCGAGGACGACCGGATCACCCGCCTCGATGGAACGGTCGCCAGGCTGGTGGTGCGGGCGCGCCCCGTTCTCGCCCGCGGCGACGATAGTGTCGAACGCGGTACCACGACCGCCCTCGGCCTCGAGCAGCCGATCGATCTCGTCGGCGAGTTCCCGTTCGGTCATCCCGACGACCGCCTCGCCGCGTTCGCGGAGCGTCGTGGAGACACGGTCGGCGAGGTCAGCCGCTCGACGAAGGGCTGCCCGTTCGGTTCGGTCCTTTCGGAGGCGAAGGGGCTCGAGCACCCGGCTCGCGAGGTCGTACGTCGCGTCGGGAAACAGGCCGCGAACGTCCTGGGCGAACGTCGTCCAGAGGCGGTCGTCGAGGAAGATCGTCTCACCGCCCCCGAGCCCCGCCTCGAGACCGGCGGTTTCGAACGCGCTCGAGAGCGCCTCGACGGGGCCGTCGCCATCATCCCAGAGCACGATCCGATCGACGGGCGCGGCCTCGAGTTCCGCTCTGTACATCGTGGGCGCGACCACGACCGGCAGCCCGTCGCGGGGAACGATGGCCAGGAAGTGGCGCTCGGACGGCGACTCCTCGACGCCCGTCAGGTACGTGAGCGCCGGCCCGGGCGAAGCGATCAGTGCGGCGCCACCGCGGTCGGCGAGTCCTCGCTGGCACTGCCGTACTCGTTCGACGAACGGGTCGTTCATAGCTGACGATGCGAGGGGAGCCCCTTGAACGTTGCTCGAGGTGCCGATTGCCGGTCGTCGGTCGCTGGTCGCCGGTCGATGCAAGCCTCGAGCGTCCGTGAATGTCCCTGCAGAGAGCCGGTTAGGGAGGTGTATATCAATGGCCTGTGACTGCAGGCCGCGAACGAAACAGTAGGGCAAACGAGGAAATTTCATAGATGCGATCTACGGAGCGAGTAGCGGTGGCGGAGTCGAATCACGCGAACGATTTACGGGACAACGGTCGACGGCTCGTGACCGACGGTGGCGTCGATTTCGACGCCCCGGAATCGCTGCTCGTCGTGTCGAATCGGCAGCCGTATCGTCACGAGTGGGCAGACGACAGTGATGGCGGTCACGGCGACAGCGGCGACAGCGAAGCGAACGGAGCGGATGTCGGCTCGAGCGAGCGTGACGTCACCGTCGACGAACCGACCGGCGGCCTGACCGCCGGACTCGACCCCGTGATGCGAGCGACCGGCGGCACGTGGATCGCCTGGGGCGACGGCAGCGCCGACCGCGCGGTTACCGACGAAAACGACCGCGTCGACGTCCCACCCGGAAGCGACGATCAGTACACCCTGCGGCGGGTCTGGCTCTCGGACGAGGCCGTCGACGGCTACTACACGGGCTACAGCAACCGCGTCCTCTGGCCGCTCTGTCACGGCATGACCGAACTGCTCGAGTTCCGACCGACCGACCTCGAGTGGTATCGTCAGGTCAACCGGCAGTTCGCCGACGCCGTCCTCGAAGAGGCCACCGACGAGTCCGTGATCTGGCTCCAGGATTACCACCTCGGGCTCGCACCGTCGATGATCCAGGCGAAGGCACCAGCGGGTGCGACGGTCGCTCAGTTCTGGCACATTCCGTGGCCGGACCCGTCGTCGTTCGCGGCCTGCCCCAACGCCCGTGAACTCCTCGTCGGGCTGCTCGGATCCGACGTGTTCGGCTTCCACGTCGAGCGCTACGGGACGGCTTTCCTCGAGTGCGTCGAGGAGACGCTCCCGTCGGCGACGGTCGATTACCGCGAGCGCACCGTCGAGTACGACGGCCACGAGACGCGAATCGTCGCGACGCCGATGGGCGTCGACGCGAGCAGCTACGAGGAACGGGCCCGAGAGATCGGGGCCGACAGGTGGGATTCCCTGCGCGAACGGTACGACATCCCCGACGGCTGTGCCGTCGGCCTGGGCGTCGACCGACTCGACTACACCAAAGGGATCCCGGAGCGACTGGCCGCCCTCGAACGCCTCTTCGAGGGCTACCCCGAGTGGCGCGAGTCGTTCACGTTCCTCCAGAAGGCGACCCCGAGTCGGACGGGTATTCCGAGTTACGATCGACTCGGGCGACAGGTTCGATCGACCGTCGACCGGATCAACGAGCGCTTCGGCACCGACGACTGGCAGCCGATCGTCTACACGGAGGACTTCCTCGACCGGGCCGACCTGACCACGCTCTATCGGGAGGCCGACCTCCTCGTCGTCAGTTCGGTCCGCGACGGCATGAATCTCGTCGCTCAGGAGTACGTCGCGTCCTCGATCGACGGCGACGGCGCGCTCGTTCTCAGCGAGCACGCGGGAGCGGCCGACGCGCTCGGCTATCCGTCGTTCACGATCGACCCGGCGGACGTCGATCGGTTCGCGCGAACGATCGCCGACGCGCTCGGAGCCCCGAAGAGCGAGCGCACGACCCGGATGGCCGCCCTGCGGAACTACGTCTTCGAACACGACCTCGAGTGGTGGATGAGCGAGCAGTTCGCCCACATCGAGGCAGCCCGATTTCCATCAGCCAACCGACGAGTGAACGACGTGTCACGATCCCTCTGAGTTCCCGATGTCCCTCCAGCAACGAACGACTCGAGACCTGCAGGAACGCCTCGCGACCGGACTCGACCGCCACGACGAACTGCTGGCGTGTTTCGACTTCGACGGCACACTGGCCCCCATCGTCGACGACCCCACGCGAGCCCGACCGCTTCCGGCGGCCGAACGCGCCCTCGAGCGCCTCGATTCCCACGAGGACGTGACGACGGCAATCGTCAGCGGGCGCGCGCTCGCAGACGTCTCCCGGCGCGTCGACGGACCGTCGGTCTACGGCGGGAATCACGGCCTCGAACTCGCGCGGGACGACTCGGTCGCCGTCCACCCTGTCGCACGGAAGCGATCCCGGCTGGTCGAGCGGTGCTGTGACGTCCTCGAAGACCGCCTCGAGGGCGTCTCCGGCTGTCGCGTCGAGAACAAACGACTCACGGGAACGGTCCACGTCCGCCACGTATCGCGGGAGATGGTCCCGGTCGTCGAACAGGAGACGCGAGCGGTCGTCGACCGGGTCGGAGACGGCGACCTCGAGTGCAGTCACGGCAAGGCCATCCTCGAGTTCGGCCCGCGCGTTCCCTGGACGAAAGGCGACGCCGTCTCCTTGCTCCGGTCGATGCGAGCGCGGGATCCATTCGTCCTCTACGTGGGCGACGACGTGACCGACGAGACGGTCTTTCGTCGCCTCGGCCCGAATGGGCTAGGGGTGGCCGTCGGACGAGCAACGGAGACGGCCGCCTCGTGTCAGGTTCGATCGCCTCGAGCCGTGGCTCACCTCCTGGACTGGCTCGTCGATGCAACCGCTGGGCGGTTCGAGTGAGGACTGGAAATCGACGTGCCGGTGACACGCAGAAATCGAGGTCCCAGTGGCGATCAGCGGCCACCGTCCAGCAACTACCGCAGATTGACGCCACCCTTGTATTCGCGTAACGTGGACTCCGCGCAGAGCGAAAACCGGTGCGTGAGCTTTCGATCCGGGTATGGCGACAGAGCGTACTCCTGGCCACAGCGAGACTCGTCGGAATCGAACGACGAATCCCACGCGTAGGCGCTCATCATCGGCGTCGACACGGTCGCTTCGTTGGCGACGTACGTCCGCCCGTGTTCGTGGCGGAGCCCGAGCGTGTGACCGACCTCGTGGATCACGACCTGGATGGTGAGGTTGGGTCGCGAGTACGGGAGTTCGACCGCCTCCTGGTCCGGCGGCTCGAGTTCGGCGATGTGGCGCGCTCCGCCGACCGAGGCGACGTGTGGAATCGCGTACCCCGTCGGCGACGTGTGCATCGGCCCGTCGGTGACCAACAGGTTGACGTCCTTCGCGGCGTCGACCGAGCCGAGTCCCGTCGCTCCCGATCCGACGGCCAGGGGCCACCGCCCCGACCGCACGGGCCGGGCACCGTCCTCGGAATCGACGGGCACCACGCCGCCGAAGGAGACGTCGACGTCCCAGAACTCGTACTCGAGCGCGGCCTCGAGGTGGGCCGTGAGCAGGTCGGCGATATCGTACGTCGAGGCCTGTTCGGTCAGCCAGAATCGCACCTCGATTTCGGTCGACGGCTCGCGCGTGGCGTACCTGAGCGTTCCCAGCGTGCCCAGTGAGCCGACCCCAACGAGAAACGACCGACGCTTCACGCTCGGAGCGTTGAACGAAACCATCTAGAAACTTGGTATTCACATCGCCATCTATTAAGTGTGTGACACCGACGTGGGCCCAGTCGTCTGCGACCGCGCCACTGTCACTGTCGCGTATCGATCGCTCGCGTCTTCACCCGCCGCTGGCCCGTCGTCACCCTGATTTCGATCCAGTCCGGTACGTCGCTGGCAGCGACCGGCGTCAACGACAGGAGCGCGTCACCCTCGGCAACCAGTCGGCGACCCGACTGGTGGCGGAGACAGGGCTCCCACGTTCCCGAGCGGTGCTTCTCGAGCACGTCCCAGCTCGTGTAAAATCGTCCGTCCGATCCCAGGTACACGGTTCCGAACCGACTGCCACCGACGTCATCCTTCCCGTCGCGATCGCCTCCCATCGTGGTCTGACTCGAGAGTGGGATACCAGCCGTATTCAGTTACGGGTGAATATACGGTTCGTTTATCAGTCTCGATGGACGACTGGTCTCGGCGGTGTCTGGTTCCAGGCGGTGCCGAATCGGCGAATTTGATTCTATCAGTCGTCGAGCCAGTTTCGGTTCCACGACCATCCTCGGGCGTTCACGGGCGGGGTACGACCGATCACAATAGAGATATGTTCGGATATCGGAAGTAAATACAATGGCTACGCAGCGAGTGACGTATCAGTGGGGGCGCATCGCTGCATTCCTCCTCGGAATCGGTCTCCTCCTCGTCGCTCTCCGAATAGGATTGTTCGGGATTCTGTCGAATCCACTCGCTGCGGGGCTCTGTTCGATCGCCGCCGCTGCGTGTCTCTACGGAGTGACGAACCTGTCGTGGCGATCAGCCGTAATATCCGGGCTCGGGTCCGGTATCGGGGTCGCCACGGGAACGTATCTCAGCGAGACCGTGCTCGCGATGGTGTAGGCGAGTCCAAAGGGATTTTCGTAGTCAACCGGACCTCTCGAGACCCACTCTTCAGCGACGTGTTTCGATTCTCCGTGGGGAACCTGTGAACCCCTCCAAGAATCCCTATCGGTCCCCCTTGACACTCGTCCGGACGAACCGTCACGACCAAACCGACCGCCACCCGCGACCACCTCGATTAAGTATCCCGCGAACCGCTTCACACGCATGAACGACACGCGACGCGCCGTCCTCGAGGCGCTGGCCGATGGCCCCGTGTCAGGGCCGGACCTCGCCGCCGACCTCGAGTGCTCGCGCGCGGCCGTCTGGAAACACGTCGAGGCCCTCCGGGATGCCGGCTTCGACGTCGAGAGCACCGGATCGGGCTACGTCCTGGCCGGCGATTCGATCGACGCCTACTCCGGGCCGGCGATCGAGTACGGCCTCGAGGCACCGTTCGCGGTCGAGTACCACGAGACGCTCGGCAGCACGAACGATCGCGCACGGGAACTCGCGGGACGCGGCGAGACCGATGTCGTCGTGGTGGCCGATCAGCAGACCGGGGGACGAGGACGCCTCGAGCGCGCCTGGGACGCCCCCGCGGGCGGTGTCTGGCTCAGTATCGTCTGTCAACCCGAAATCCCGCCCGCTCGCGCGCCCCTCTACACCCTCGCGGCCGCGGTTGCCACGGCTCGGGCCGCTCGAGAGGCGGGCGTCGACGCGGCGATCAAGTGGCCCAACGACGTGATCGTGCCGGTTGGTGACGGGGGCGACTACCGCAAGCTGGCAGGCGTGCTGACGGAGATGGAAGGCGAGACAGACCGCGTCGCGTGGCTCGTCGTCGGCATCGGTGTCAACGCCAACCTCGAGGTCGCCGACTTGCCCGAGGGGGCGACGAGCATCAGCGACGAGGCGGGAGCCGTCGACCGACGCCGGTTCGTCCAGCGAGTGCTCGAGACCTTCGACGAGTACCGGTCGGATCTGGACGCGGTAATCCCCGCCTGGCGCGAGCTCGCGGCGACGCCCGGCCAGCGCGTTCGGGTCGAAGTCGCCGGAACCGAACTCGTCGGTCGAGCCGTCGACGTCGACGACCACGGCGCGCTCACGGTCGCGACCGACGAGGGCGAGCGGACGGTGACGGCGGGCGACTGCGAGCACCTTCGCCCGATCGAGTGATCGGCGTCGAACGGGCTACTCGACGGTTGCCTGGGCGTTCTGTACGCCCTCGAGTTCGTCGTCGCCGTCGCCGTCGACGCGAACGGTCAGGACCGGGACGCCGGCCCTTCTGACGACGCGTTCGGTGACGCTTCCCAGGAGGAGGCGGTCGATGCCGCCGCGTCCGTGGGTCCCCATGACGACGAGGTCGCACTTCTCCGGTTGCGCTTCGGCGACGATCACCCGGCTGGGCGATCCCTCAAGCACCTGCGTCTCGACGGTCACGTCGTCGCGTGCGAGTTCGACGACTCGTTCGACGGCCGCTTCCCCCTCCTCCCGGAGTGCGTCGGTGATCCCGTCCCACGCGGTCTCCATCGGCAGCCCGCCATAGTTCGCCGCGTTGACCACGTAGATCGCGCGCACCGTCGCGTCGTGGAGTCGGGCGAGGTCGATGGCGTACTCGACTGCACGCTCGCCCTCGACCGAGCCGTCGGTCGGGACGAGGATACACTCGTACATGTGTTATCGTGGTACATACTCGCCCGACGGATAAGTACGTTGCTGTAGATTGGGATGTGAAGAATTATAATCTAGTGGTACCACTAGGTTGTCAATGGCAGAGACGCAACTACAGGCCGCCCGATCGGGCACGGTCACCGACGCGATGGCGCGAGTCGCACAGCGAGAACAGCGCGACCCGGAAACCGTTCGGAAGGCGGTCGCCGACGGCCGCGCCGTTATTCCAGCGAACGTCGGTCACGACGCGCTCGATCCGATGATCATCGGCCGGTCGTTCGCGACCAAGGTCAACGCCAACATCGGCAACAGCGAGACGACGAGCGATCTCGAGACCGAACTCGAGAAGCTTCACACGGCCGTGCACTACGGCGCCGATACCGTCATGGATCTCAGTACGGGAAGCGACCTCGACCGCATTCGGACGGCAAATATCGAGCACTCTCCCGTGCCGATCGGGACGGTTCCCCTGTACGAGTCGGTCAAACGCGCCGGTTCGCCCGAAGACCTGACGACCGAGTTGCTGCTCGAGGTGATCGAAAAGCAGGCTCGACAGGGCGTCGATTACATGACGATTCACGCGGGAATCGTCCTCGAGCACCTGCCGTTGACGGAGGGACGAACGACCGGGATCGTCTCGCGAGGAGGCTCGATCCTCGCGAAGTGGATGGAAACCCACGGGGAACAGAATCCGCTCTATCAGGTCTACGACGACATCTGTGCCATCTTCGAGGAGTACGACGTGACGTTCAGCCTCGGAGACAGCCTCCGCCCGGGATCGCTGGCCGACGCCTGTGACGAGGCGCAGTACGCCGAGCTCGACACGCTGGGACACCTGACGCGGCGGGCCTGGGATCAGGGCGTCCAGGTCATGGTCGAGGGGCCAGGCCACGTCCCGATGGACCGAATCGCCGAAAACGTCGAGCGCCAGCAGGACGTCTGCGATGGCGCGCCGTTTTACGTCCTCGGGCCGCTGGTCACCGACGTCGCGCCGGGATACGACCACATTACGAGCGCCATCGGAGGGGCGATGGCGGCCAGAGCCGGGGCCGCGATGCTCTGTTACGTCACGCCCAAAGAACACCTCGGGCTCCCGGAGAAAGACGACGTTCGAGACGGACTCGCGGCCTACCGAATCGCCGCCCACGCCGCCGACGTCGCGAACGGCCGCCCCGGGGCTCGAGACTGGGACGATGCCCTCTCGGAAGCCCGGTACGCGTTCGACTGGTCGGCCCAGTTCGACCTCGCCCTCGACCCCGAACGCGCCCGGTCGTTCCACGACCAGACGCTCCCCGGTGACAACTACAAGGAGGCTCGCTTCTGTTCGATGTGCGGCGTCGAGTTCTGTTCGATGCGCATCGACCAGGATACCCGCGAGGAGGGGGAACTGGGTCGGCTGACGGCGCGGACGGATCTCGAGACCTCGCTGGCCGCTTCAGTCAACCTGCCGCCAGTTGGCGTCCACGACGGGGGTGAGGTTGTAACCGACGAGACGAGCGTCGAGAGAGACCGCGATCCGAATGTCGACGCGACCACCGATTCGCGCTAACGTGCGTGCTTTCGGACACGAGCGCCCTGAATACGACCGTCTTCGGACACGAGCGCCATCGAGCCATCGACCGATGGCGTTTACCTCCTCGCGAGGTTTGACCGATGGCGTCCACCTCTTCGCGAGGGTCGACCAATGACGTCTACCTCTTCGTGAGATCCGTCCGTCGGTGGATTCATTTGGCTGTCAGCCGTCGCCGCCAGCATGGAGACGAGACGCGTACTGCAGGTCGACGCGTTCACCGACGAACCGATAGCCGGAAACCCCGCAGGCGTCGTCCCGGACGCGAACGCCCTCTCGGAGACGCAGATGCAGGCCATCGCCAACGAGATGGCCGTCAGCGAGACGGCGTTCCTCCTCGAGAGCGACGAGGCCGACCGCCGAATCCGCTACTTCACCCCCACCCAGGAGGTCGACCTCTGTGGACACGCGACCATCGCCAGCTTCGCCTGGCTCGCCGAACACGGCGACATCGAGCCCGGAACCTCGACCCTCGAGGCGAACGTGGGGGTCCTCGAGATCGACGTCGAGGCCGACGGCACCGTCTGGATGACCCAGGACGCCCCGACGATTCGCGAGGTGGACCTCGAGTACGAGGACGTCGCCGACGCGCTAGGCGTCGACCAGGCGGGACTCGAGGGCGTCGCCGCGGACCTCCCGCTGGCGGTTTCCTCGACCGGCCTCCCGTTCCTGCAGGTCCCGATCACCTACCTCTCGGACGTAGGCGGGGCGGACCCGGACGTGAACGCCGTGGCGGCGCTCGCCGACCGCGTCGACGCCGCGGGAGTCTACCTGTTCACGTTCGACGCGCTCGAGGCTGAGTCGACCCTCCATGGCCGAGCGTTTGCCCCGGGGGCCGGCGTCCCGGAGGATCCCGTGACCGGCACCGCGAGCGGCGCCTGCGGCGCTTACCTCGAGCACTTCGGTGCGTTCGACGACTTCCCCGAGGAACTGCGCCTCGAGCAGGGCCATTACGTCGACCGGCCCGGACTCGTTCGCGTCCGCGTCGGCGACCAGGTGCAGGTCGGCGGCCGGGCGGTGACAGTCCTGGACGGCTCGTTACAGGTTCCCGAAGCGGAGGCGGACGATATACTCGAGCCCTGAGTGTCAACTCGAGAGGCTCTGTTGAAACCCTTAGAGATTGATACGAATCGCGTGCTGCATACAGAGGATGAGTTTAGCACTACGGAATCACATCTTTTACTTTGATCCTGTAGAACCGAGGGGCTATCACTGTGCCAATTTAGAGCATGTTATTGTTAGATCACCAGAAAGTACTTGCTGGTGACCTCAAGAAAATAGATATGAAGCGACGAACCATCCTCACAGGGATCGGTATTGCTGAACACATATGTAATCTAACCGGCCATATTCAATAACAATGAGTACTGTAAATGCTGTAGAGAACGTTGTCGTGAATAGCGCAACTGTGACTGCTGTAGAATATACCGTGATGCACTCTGATGGGCCTCCGTTCTATGTGCGTGTCGGAATAATACTCATCGGTATTGCATTTTTGTTTGCCATGGGCGTACTCTCGGTTATCGTATTCTTGTTTTTCCAGAAGTTACTAGGTCATAGGTGAACTGACAGCCGAGGGCTGTTTTCACACGAATTGCGAATTGTCACTTACCAACCGCTACAAACCCAGCTGTCCTAACCGCTCAGCGAATTCAGTCATGGAACCGAGTTCTCCGTTGTAGTGGGTCTAAAGGTCGCCAGCAGTCCGGAAGAACATCGGACACTCGGGGCAGTGGTGGCGCTCAGTACCGACTCTGTACTGAACTTTCATCTTTGCGATGATCGCATCCTACCAAGTGCCACATTCGCGCTCTGTATGCAGCAGAGGCTACAAGAATCGTGAGTGGGCTGTTAGTTATCGATGATGCGCTTGCCGGAGTGCATCGGCGGTCGCTGTTCCGGAAATCCGGATGTATTTCTGGGCGGTGGCCAGATCGCTCCATCTCATCAACGCCTGTAGTGGGACTGGCGCAACTCCCTGATAGGCGTGATAGCTCGCAGCCGTTGCTCGCAAACAGTGTGGGTAGACACGCCCTCGAAGATCGGCAGCCTCGGCAGCTTCGTTCACCCGCCTGTTGATCGTCGAGCGCGAGTGTGGGAACGAATCGTAGCGATTGGCGAAGCGTTCGATACACAATTCGAGACGCAAAGACAGGTCGAAGGGGATCGCCCGCGCGGAGGAGACCGTCTTTGGGTGCCACCGGGCCTCTACTGCCTCGTCCTCAGTGAGGTCGTCACAGTGACTCGCTTCCTGAGCTGCTTGACGACGACAGTACCCACAGGCACACGGCTCGTACTGTGGAATCTGGAGAAGCTTCCGATCCCAGTCGAACCACGTGGTATGGAGATGTGAAATCTCGCCCCCACGCAGCCCAAGCCGACCTGCGACCAAACAGATGAATCGCGCCTGGAAATCACGGGGGCTGGGCAACTCCGAACAGGCTTCGAGTAACAATTCAAACTCTCGGTCGGTGAGGACGTCTTCGTGAGAATGTCGTGTCGTCAATGCTCGTCGATGGCGTTTCGCCCATGTTGGTGACTCAGACTGGTGCTGTGTCATTACAGCCGAAGGTGTTCGCGGTTCTCAGAGAAACTATTCAAAATTGAGATTGATCGGTAGTGCTGAATATAGAGGATGAGTTCAGCACGACAACTCCGTTTATTTCGAAACGACACTGATGAATCTCCCGCTCACTACACGTGCGAACATACCATTGACGTATGTGTCACTATTCAATAACAAATCGATATAACGAGACTCGTGAGTAGATAGATTGAAGTGCTGGAGACGTACGAACTCGAACTCCTCGGCCCACCACCGTTTGACGAATGAGTTCCATACTTGGTGACTCACGGTTCCCCGATACTATTCGAAGAGCAAATACAGTTCGTTCGCGGGTTCGCTTTCGGATAGTCCAGGAAACATTGATAGGGATGCCATTGAATCCCAAGTAGTACGTTATCATGGGTAGCGCCCCTTCCCGATATTGTGATTATGCCGATTCAATGTGAGCATTCAATTGTAATAGAACGACCAGTCGAGGCGGTGTATACGTTCGTTAGCGACGTGTCAAATGCGCCAAGATGGATGCCGTGGGCGGACGAAACCAGCGTCATTTCCGGTTCCGAGCCTTCTAGCGTCGCCGAGGGACAACGACGCCGAATCAAACAAACTGACTTTGGCGTTCAGAGCGAGACGATTATTGAAGCGGTTGATGTCGAACCGGGCCGACACTACACGTTCGAATCGGTGGAAGGGCCGGGAACGTTTCGGGGAACATATCGATTCGAACCCACTCGAAACGGTACCCGATTGACTCGATCGTATCGCGTAGTGTTACCGGGACTTGCCCGGATCATGGAACCGATCATGGCTCGTCGGATGAAACGTCGGTGGCGAACAGACCTCAAGCGCATCAAGGAAATTCTGGAAACCGATACAGAATAAGTCCATTATCAGCGGAACCGATTTCGACTGATCAACATTTCTCCCCTGAATTCTGTGTACAACTCCTGGCAGCAATTGGAGAAGTAGGCACCACCCCAGGTAACGCTTTCACCTGCACTGAGCAATCACCACTCTCCGTTGATCGACCTTCAGTTCGTAAGACATTCGCGCTGTGTATTCAGCACGCCCCCAGGTTCCTGTAAAATTTTAAATATTCCACAGGACCTTTTAGAGGGTCGAGTCGGGACACTCGAGATCGATCGCAGTCAAGTACACGGGATCTGCCGCTACGGGACGCCGTTCCAGTGTCCGTAAGAAACTAGAACGAACGATGTGAGGAGAGAACGATTCAGGGTAGCGGGTCGGACCCCTGATTCGTCCCTGACTCGTCGCGTTCATGGTCGCTCGAGTGGGTCGACCCCGATCCGGTCGAATCGGACCCTCCCGTGGCGGTCGACGAACCCGATTCGGACCGAGAACTCGAGGTCGTTCCCTGATTTGTTCGAGATCCCTCGCGGTCGAGCGGGCGACCCCCTGTGGTGCCGCCAGTCGAGGACCCGGACTCGAGTGCCGACGGTTCGTCGCCCGCACCCGTCTCGAGCGCCGTTCCCTCGTCGAAACTCGCCGCGTGTTCTTCGCGCTTGAGCTCCTGGACGCTCCGGCGGGTCTCCGCGATGTCCTCCTCGAGGTCCGTCAGTCGACCGTCGAGGCCCTGCAAGATGTCGCTCTTGAGCGTCTTCCGGTCGAACTGGCGGGCGGCTTCCTCGCCCGCGGCCACCGGAACGGTGTACAGGAGCGCAAACGTTCGACCGAACTGCCAGACGGCGATCCCGAGGAGCACGAGGATCACGGTTATTACCGGACTCGTCACCTCGAGCGCCTCCCCCGGACTGGTCGGATCCGAGAACAACGCGCCGATCGACCCCGACAGGCCGACCATGAGGCCGAGCGCGACGAGGAGGAACCCGCCGATCAGCGAGCCGGTCACGATAGCTCGATACTGGAGCGTCCGCGTGAGTACCTTCGCAAGGTCCATACGCGAGAGACTCTCACTCGAGTGGCATAGTCACTTCGGGACTGCACCGGAACGGGACGCGTTTATTCACCGATGAAGGTCGCTTATGAACTCACAAATATCACTCTATACGGGCATTCGGGGGAGCAGTGGACGGTTCCGTCCGACCAACCAGATCCGACGCCGTCCGAGAAATTCATTCGATATCGAGTTGGAAATTGTAAGTATTGTTCGCAACCTTCTTTATTCGATGCGGTGTCCACGAAGATACAGATGGCAGTACTCTGGCTGGACGAGATCAGCGCCGACGACATCGAGACCGTCGGCGGCAAAGGTGCCTCTCTCGGGGAACTCACGGACGCTGGGTTGCCCGTCCCACCCGGGTTCGTCGTCACCGCCGGGACCTATCGACGCTTCATCGAGGACGCCGGCATCGACGAGGAACTGTTCGAGGTCGTCGACGTCGACGTCGAGGACTCGGCCGCGCTCGCGAGCGCGGCCGACGGCGCCCAGGAGCTCATCCTCGAGACGCCGTTCCCCGACGACCTTCGCGAGGAAATCCTCGAGTCCTACCGCGAGATTGGGGGTGACGAGGAAGCCTTCGTCGCCGTGCGCTCGTCGGCGACGGCCGAGGACCTCCCGGACGCCTCCTTCGCCGGCCAACAGGAGACGTTCCTGAACATCACCGGGGACGACCTGCTCGACCGGGTCCGCCGGTGCTGGGCCTCGCTGTTCACCCAGCGGGCAATCTACTACCGACAGGAGCAGGGATTCGACCACTCCGTCGTCAACATCGCCGTCGTCGTCCAGCAGATGGTCGACGCCGAGACCTCGGGCGTCATGTTCACGAGCCACCCCTCGACCGGCGACCCCACCATGATCATCGAGGCTGCCTGGGGACTGGGCGAGGCCGTCGTCTCCGGGGCCGTCTCCCCGGACAACTACGTCGTCTCCCGCGAGGACGGCTCGATCGACGTCACTGTCGCCGAGAAGAAGGTGATGCACGTCAAGGACGAGGCGACCGGCGAAACCGTCGAGCGCGAGGTCGACGAGGACCGCCGGAACGCGCGGGTGCTCTCCGACAGTGACATCGGGCAACTGGTCGAACTCGGCGAACGCGTCGAATCGCACTACGACACGCCCCAGGACGTCGAGTGGGCGATGGTCGACGGCGACATCTACATGCTCCAGTCACGGCCGATCACGACCATCGATGGCGGATTCGAACCCGACGTCGAAACCTCGGGGCTCGACCAGGCAGGGGCGGACGCGGCGACCGGCCTCACCGACGGTAGCGGCTCGCAGGCGGTCGCCGGTGACGAATCCGGCGACTCGGGCTCGAAAAGCGGCGAGGTCATCGTCGATGGCCTCGGCTCGAGTCCCGGCACCGCCAGCGGCGCGGTCCGGATCATCCGCAAACTCGACGAACTCGACAAGGTCGAATCGGGCGACATCATCGTCACCGAGATGACCACGCCCGACATGGTGCCGGCGATGAAACGCGCCTCCGGCATCGTCACCGACGAAGGCGGCATGACCAGCCACGCCGCCATCGTCTCGCGGGAACTCGGCGTCCCCGCAATCGTCGGCACCCAGAACGCGAGTACCGTCCTCGAGGACGGCCAGATCGTCACCCTCGACGGCGACAAGGGAACGGTCCTCGAGGGGGCGAGCGAACCCGATGCGGACCGTGAACCCGTCGAGGAGGTACGGCCGCAGTCGCCGGTCAAGCCGATGACGGCCACGGAGGTCAAGGTCAACGTCTCGATTCCGGAGGCCGCCAACCGAGCGGCCGCCACCGGCGCTGACGGCGTCGGCCTGCTGCGGATCGAGCACATGATTCTCTCGCTCGGCAAGACGCCCGCGAAGTACATCGAGGACAACGGCGAGAACGCCTACGTCGGCGAACTCATCGAGGGCATCCGGACAGTCGCCGACGAGTTCTACCCGCGCCCCGTCCGCGTCCGCACCCTCGACGCCCCGACCGACGAGTTCCGCGAACTCGAGGGCGGCGAGGGCGAACCCGCCGAGCACAACCCGATGCTCGGCTACCGCGGCATCCGCCGCAGTCTCGACCGCCCGGACGTCTTCGCCTACGAACTCGAGGCGTTCCGCCGCCTGTTCGAGATGGGCTACGACAACGTCGAGATCATGTTTCCGCTGGTCAACGACGCCGAGGACGTCTTCAGGGCCAAGCGGCTCATGCAGGAGGCCGGCATCGACCCCGAGAAGCGCAAGTGGGGCGTGATGATCGAGACACCCGCATCAGCGCTCTCAGTCGGCGACATGGCCGAGACGGGCATCGACTTCGCCTCCTTCGGAACGAACGACCTCACCCAGTACACGCTCGCGGTCGACCGGAACAACGAGAACGTCGCCGACCGGTTCGACGAACTCCATCCAGCCGTCCTGCGCCTGATCGGCGACGTGATCGAGACCTGTCGCGAGCACGACATCGACACGAGCATCTGCGGCCAGGCGGGCTCGAAACCCGAGATGGTCCGGTTCCTCGTCAACGAGGGTGTCAGTTCGATTTCGGCGAACATCGACGCCGTCCGCGATGTGCAACACGAGGTCAAGCGCGTCGAACAGAAACTGTTGCTCGAGTCGGTTCGGTAGGGTTCGAGTCGCCGTTCCAATCGGACCGCTCGAGTCGGTTCGCTGGGACCGTGCTCCCCCGATCTAGTTCTCGACCGGACTCCGTTTCTCGGCTTCGTCCACGACACGGTCGCCGTTCTCGAGAGCGAGCGTCGAGTCCTCCCGGTAAAATACCCGCAGCGTGTCGACGCTGTCCTCGGTCCGGGCCAGCTGGGAGAACCCTAGGTCGGTAAAGATCGGCTTCCACTGTCTGAAGTACAGCGGAAAATCCTCGACCTGTGTGGTCCGCAATAGCTGGTCGCCGTCCGGCTCGTTTTCCTTCGTCACCAGTAGCCCGTCCGTCACGCGGGCGATTTCGCCGAAGACCCACTCGTTGTCGGGGTGGATGTGCTGGAGGGCCTCCACCGAAAAGACGACGTCGAACTGGCCGTCCTCGAGCCGCGGGAGAACGTCCTCGAGCGGTTCCCAGTAGAACGTTCCGTCCTCGGCTAACTCGGGATAGCGCTCGGCCATGACGTCGCTGGCGTCCTCGTTCAGGTCGATCCCGTGGAGGTTCTCGTAGCCGTGTTCGCGGAGATGCTCGAGGTGGCGGCCGGCGCTGCAGCCAACTTCGAGTATCGTCGCGTCGCGCTCGACGCGCGCGTCGAGCACCGACCGGATCGATTTCGTGCCGCCGGTCGTCCCCATGTCGGCGTAGAACTCCGGCGAGTAGACGCCCGAGCGCTCCGCCCAGCGTTCCTGGACCTCGTCAGGGTCCATTCGCCTCGAGTCCATCGAGAGCAACAGGGTTCCGAAGGCACCGAGGGCGGCCTGCGGGCGGGTGCGAAGGTAGGCGAGCGTGCCCTCGTCCGCGAGCGCCTCGCGCTGGCGATCGATGGTCGCTCGGATCCACCGGGTGATCGCCGACAGTCTCGTCATACCGGGCGTACGGCGTGGCATCGTAAACACCTGTGGTCTCGAGGTCGCCCCTATCCGTCGACCCGCCGGTCGCTTCCTACCTGTCGACTCCGCCGGTCGTCTCATCCCTCGTCGCTCGTTTCCAGTCGGCGAGGCCGACGACCTCGCCGTCGAGCACGTCCGGGTCGCACTCGGTCGCCGCCCAGACGAAGAGTTCGGCCACCGATGCGGGGTCCCGTCCCTCGCCGCCTGTTAGGTTGGTGGCGACCTGGCCTGGATCGAGACAGCCGACGACGGTGTCGGTATCGGTGTCGGCAGCGAACCCACGAACGACCGCCTCGGCGCCCGCTTTCGAGACGGCGTAGGAGCCGTAGCCCGGTTTTCCGTCGCGGGCGACCGAACCCGTCGGCACGAGCACGCGAGCGCCGTCGCTCAAGTGCGGCAAGGCTTCCGTAATCGTGGCGAACACGCCGCGTGCGTTCGTCCGCCAGTGGTCGTCGAAGCGGCTGTAAGACTCATCGTCGAGCGGCGTTTCGCCCGCGTTTCCGTGATAGACGCCGGCGCAGGCGACGACGACGTCGATGCCACTCTCGGGCCCGGCTCTCGAGGCGGTCTCCATCAATCGCTCGCAGTCGAACTCGTCGCGAACGTCGGTTCGGAGGCCCGTCACGGTACCGTCGGTCTCCGAGGCGAGGTCCGCGACCGTCTCCTCGAGTTCGGCGGCGTCTCGAGCCCCGACGACGACCGTCCACGCCTCGGCCACGAAGGCCGAAGCGACTGCTCGACCGATTCCGCGCGTCCCGCCGGTGACGACGACCGTCCGTTCGTCCATGTGCGACCCACGGCGGCCAGTTACTCGAGCGTATCGACTCACCACGACCGGTTACGCGAGCGCATCGACCGGCGACGAGAGCCCCCTTCGCGAGCGATACCTACGTAGGTAGGCACACGTTTATCACCGATCCAACACTACTTTGGGACCATGCACTCGCTCGCGGGAGAGTCGGTCGTCGTAATCGGAGCCGGGATCGGCGGGCTGTCGACGGCGTGCTACCTCGCGGATGCCGGGGCCGAGGTGCGAGTCATCGAGAAGAACGAGCAACTCGGCGGTCGAGCCAGCCGCCTCGAGAAAGACGGCTTTCGCTTCGACATGGGTCCCTCCTGGTACCTCATGCCGGACGTGTTCGAGCGATTTTTTGCGACATTCGATCGCTCGCCGAACGACTACTACGACCTCACTCACCTCGATCCGCACTACCGAATCTTCTTCAAGGACGGAGACCGGGTGGACGTCACGCGCGACCTCGAACGGACCAAATCGGTGTTCGAGTCGTACGAAGATGGCGCCGGCGAAGCGTTAGAGCGCTACCTCGATAAATCGAGGGAGAACTACGAGGTCGGGATGGAACACTTCGTCTACGAGGACCGCGAGCGCCTGCGCGACTATCTCGACCTCGACGTGGCCCGCCAGGCCCGCGGTCTCTCGTTGCTGGGGTCGATGCAGGGTCACGTCGAGAACTACTTCGACCACCCGAAACTCCAGCAGATAATGCAGTACACCCTCGTCTTCCTGGGCGGGTCGCCCCGGAACACCCCCGCGCTGTACAATTTGATGAGCCACGTCGACTTCAACCTCGGCGTCTGGTACCCCGAAGGCGGCATCGGCGGGGTCATCGACGGCATCGCGGACCTCGGGCGCGAACTCGGCGTCACGTACGAGACGAACCGGCCGGCGACCGAGATCAAAGGCCGCGAGGGGGCATTCTGCGTCGAAACTCCAAAGGGACCTCTCGAGGTGGACCTGGTGGTCAGCAACGCCGACTACGCGCACACGGAGCAGGACCTGCTCCCAGCCGAGAAACGCGGCTACGACGCCGACTACTGGGCGTCGCGTACCTACGCCCCCTCCGCGTTTTTGTGCTACCTCGGTGTGGAGGGTGACGTGCCGGACCTCGTCCACCACACCCTCGTGCTCCCGACGGACTGGGAGCACCACTTTGGACAGATCTTCGACGACCCCGCCTGGCCGGACGACCCCGCCTACTACCTCTGTGTCCCCTCCGAAACCGACGACACCGTCGCCCCCGAGGGCCACAGCAACCTGTTCGTGCTCGTCCCGGTCGCGCCGGGACTCGAGGACACCCCCGAGATCCGGGAGGAGTACCGCGACTTCGTCCTCGCGGACATCGCCGAACACACGGGCACCGACCTCCGGGACCGAATCGTCTTCGAGGAGACGTTCTCCGTCGAGGATTTCGCCGACCGGTACAACAGCTTCGCAGGCACTGCGCTGGGGATGGCCCACACCCTGCGACAGACGTCCCTCTTTCGGCCACCACACCGCTCGAAGGAAGTCGACGGCCTCTACTTCACCGGGTCGTACACCACGCCCGGCATCGGCGTCCCGATGTGTCTCATCAGCGGCGAACTCACGGCCGAGAAGGTGGTCGAGGACTTCGGTACTGACGGCGCTGACGGTGCTGGTAGCTGACTCGAGGTGACCACCATGGCCCGACCAATCCTCAGATCCGAAGCCAAACCATGGTGAACCGACACTGTCACTCGACGGCGACAGCGCCGTTGCCAGCGAGGGAATCGTTCCCCGGTGAGCGCCCGTGACCGCCAACCGACGCTCCTCGAGCGAGCGTCCGCTCCTCGAGCCGCTCGCGTACCTGGTGACGCTGTCTCGACCCCGATTCTGGCTGTATCTCGCCGGGCCGGTGCTGGTGGGGGTCGCCTACGCCGCCGAGAGCGTAGGCGACGTGCTATCGCTCACCGCGCTCGTCCTGTTCGCGTACTTTCTGCTCCCGGCGAACGTCTTCCTGTACGGAATCAACGACGTGTACGACCGGGAAATCGACGTCGAGAATCCGAAGAAGGAGGATCGCGAAGCGCGCTACGAGGGGCAGCGATTCGTTCCCGTTGCCGTCGTCGCGAGCGCACTCGTCCCGCTGGCCCTGCTCCCGTGGCTGCCAGCGCCGTCGTGGTCTTGGATCGCCGTCTTCCTCCTGCTGGGTGCGGGCTACAGCGCGCCGCCGCTTCGATTCAAGACGACGCCGGTCCTCGATTCGGTCTCGAACGGGCTCTACATCGCACCCGGTGCGGCCGCCTACGCCGCCATCTCCGGCTCCCAGCCGCCGCTACTCGCGCTGGTCGGCGCCTGGCTCTGGGCGATGGGCATGCACACGTTCTCGGCCGTTCCCGACATCGAACCCGACCGCCGGGCGGGGATTCGGACGACCGCGACCTTGCTGGGGAAACGACGCACCTACGCCTACTGCGCCGCATGCTGGCTCGCCGCCGCGCTCGCCTTCGGAGCGCTCGACTCCCGTCTAGGACTACTGCTCGGCATCTATCCCCTCTTCGTACTCGGCGTGGCGACCTCGAGCGTGGCCGTCTCCCGAGCCTACTGGTGGTTCCCGGCGATCAACACGGTCGTCGGCGCTGCGCTGACGATGGGCGGGCTCTGGGGGGTGTTCTATGGCTGACGACGGGACCGCAGCAACTCCGAATCGAGCAGACAGAGAACGAATCCAGCGTCGCCTCGCGGCGCTCATCCTCGAGAATCGGTTCACCATCGCCGTGATCTTCCCGCTGGTGGGCGCGATCAGCCTCGTCGGGAGCGCCGAAGGCGTAATTCCGGAACCGTTCGCGTACAACCCGCTGTTGATCCTCTTTGGCACGCTCGTGATGCGCTCACCCCTCGTGGTGGGGCTCCTCCCTCGATTCGGCTGGCGAGCGCTCGGCTGGCTCGGCCTGCTCACGGCCTACACCTACGGCGTCGAACTGCTGGGCGTGCGTACCGGCTGGCCCTACGGCGACTTCGAGTACGCAATCTCGCTCGGACCGATGCTCTTCGGGGAGATTCCGCTGGCCTTGCCGCTGTTTTTCGTCCCACTCGTGCTCAACGCCTACCTCCTCACGCTGCTCGTCTTCGGTCAGCGGGCCGCGAACCCGCTGGTCCGGCTCCCGGCCGCCGTCGTTGCCGTCGTCGCCGTCGACCTCGTGCTCGACCCCGCGGCGGTCTCGATCGGCTTCTGGGCGTTCGATGAGGGGATCTACTACGGCGTCCCGCTCTCGAACTACGTTGGGTGGTTCCTCTCGGCCGTCGTCGCAGTGGTCCTCGTGGACCTCGCCTTCGACCGCGAGGCGCTGCTCGAGCGCGTTCGCGAGTGCCCGTTCATTCTGGACGACCTGGTGAGCTTCGTGCTCCTGTGGGGCTCGATCAACGTCCTCTACGGCAACTGGATCGCGGCCGCCGTCGCTGGCGGCTTCTGTCTCGGCCTCCTGCGGACCGGCCGCTACGATCGCACGATGGTCGCGAACGCCGTTCCGAAGGGGCTTCGGAGCCGGGTGCTCGAGTAGCGCGACGGCAGTTGGGCTAGCTATAGAAACGATAGTGAACGTTCTCGAGCACTCGGTTACTCGATCACTCCTGGGCCGTCGTCAACGCATGGAACGCGATCGTCGGGAATCGCGGCTCGAGCGTGCTCGGGCGGCGACCCCCACTCCTGTCCTCGCTCCCGGCCGCCTCGTCGAGTGACACCCGCTCGAGCAGTCCTCTGTCGGCCAGTTCGTACAGAAACCGCTTGACGGTTCCGCTCGTCAGCGACGACGAGCGGGCGACGTCGTCCGCGAGGGCACGAATCGACTGACGGTCGGTCTCGTCGTCGCAAACCTGGATCAACGCGACGAGTACGCGCTGGCGCGATTCCGGCAGGGCCAGCGCCCGGTCGACGTGGACGCCGCCGCCCGGCACGTCCGCTTTCGCGGCCTCGAGGTGGCGCTGCTCGATCGAATCCGCGCCCGCCTCCGTCGCCAGGTACGCGGCGCCGAACACCGCCGCCAGCGCGTCGTGAGCGTTGCCGTCGGCCCACTCCGCCAGCGACCGTACTGCCTGGTGGTCGAGCGTGCCCGCAGCCAGTCCTACGGCGGTTCGCTCGGTCACCACGTCGACGAGTTCGTGCTGACGGTAGGCGGGAATCTCGACGACAGACTCGTCCCACCCGGTGGGCACTCGTCGCCCGACCGGGACGACCGTGGTGCTCTCGTCGACCGCCTCGAGTAACTCCCGAACCCTCGCCACGTCGATCGTTTCCGGTTCGTCGTGGTGGTCGACGGCAATCACCGCCCGGCGGTCGGGCCGGGCGAGTTGCGCGGCGAGTCGCTCACGAAGGTCGTCCGTGCCGACGCCGCTGGTCGGAACGGAATCCGTCGAGAGCGACGAGAGGACGGCCCGATAGAAGGCGAACGCGCTGGTCGCCCGGCGGGCGTCGACGTAGACGAACCGGATCGCCCGCCGGTCGCTGCCGGCGCGTGTCGTCGTCCCGATCGGTCGTCCCGAGTCGCCCAGCTCGGCCGCCAGCGCGGCGAAGAGCGCAGTGATCACGGCCGAGGTTCCGGACCCGGCGGACCCGACGACCGCGAACGGGTCAGGTAGGCGGTCGTTGAAGGCGGGTTCGACGGCATCGAGGACCGCCTCGAGGGTCGAGCCGCGGCCCACGGGCTCGCTGCGGTGGACGGTGGGACTCAGCACCTCCCGGTCGAGGACGAACCCCGAGTGCGGCTGAGCGGTTCGCCGACGGGCGATTCGTTCCGCGAGGTCCATCAGTTCGCTCCGGACGGCTCGTCCTGGCCTTCGCGGTCCGGTCTTCCCGTCCTGTCTTCGTGGTCAGCTTCGTCCGTCCTGTCTTCGCTGTTCGGTTCGTCCGTTCCGCCTTCGCGATCCGATCCGCGCAACTCGACTCGACGGGCCGCCTCGCCCTCCTCGCCGACGCCGCCGTCCGTCGTCGCACGCGCGACATTTGGAGATTCCGGAACGAGCGCCGCCTCGAGAACCTCGAGCGGGTGTTTGATTTCGTATCCGGTCCCGTGTTCCATCTGCATCGCGCAGGTCGGACACTCGGTGAGACCGGTGTCGCCGTCGGCGCGCTCCATGTGCTCGAACATCTCCTCGCCGATCTGCATCGAGGTCTCGTAGTGTTCTTCCTTCCAGCCGTAGGTGCCCGAAATTCCGGAACAGGACTCGCCCACGTCCTGGGCCTCGACGCCATCGATGGTCGTCAGCACCTCGATGGCCTGCCCATCCAGCCCCTGGTTTCGGGCGTGACACGGCACGTGGTAGGCCAGGTTCGGCACGTCGGCGCGTGTCCCTTCGAGTTCGCCCTCGAGGTCCTCGTGAACGCGGAGGTACTCCAGGCCCTCCCAGGTGTTGCTCGAGACGTCGTGGACGCCGTCGATATCGAACAGTTCGGGGTACTCCTGACGAAGCGACATCGAACACGAGGTGCAGGAGGCGATCACGTCGGCGCCGTCCTCGATGGCGGCCGCGAGTTCGGGGACGTTGGTGTCGGCGGCCCGGCGGGCGTCGTCGAGCATGCCATTCGCGAACATCGGCGTTCCCGAACAGCGCTGCTCGGGTACCACGACTTCGTAGCCGAAGTGTTCGTACACCCGCACGAGCGCCTTGCCGACCTCGGGCGTGTTGTAGTTCGAGTAGCAGCCGTGGAAGTAGGCGACTTTTTTTGCAGTGCCGGATTCGCCGCGTTCCTCGCGGGCCGCCTCGGCGCGCTCTCTCGAGGCGTCGCTCCCGCCCCGTGCTCGCCACCACTCCCGGAAGGTTTCGGTGGCGAACTCGGGGAACTCGCGTTCGCTCGTGATGCCGAGGACCTTCTCGTTGAACAGTTTCGTGACCGAGAGGCCCATCACGAAGTTCGTCAACCGGGGGACCTTGCTCCCGAGGTGGGCCATCAGCCGGTAGTTCGAGAGCAGACGGTTTCGCCAGTACTCGAGCGATCGCTTGCTCATCCGCTCGTCGACGTACTCCCCGCGAGCGGAGTTGTGCATCTGGGAGAGCGGAACCTCCGACGGGCAGGCGTGGTCACAGCGCATGCAGTTCGAACACTTCATGATCGAGTCGTCGATGTCCTGGTCGGACTGGCGCTTCAGTCGCCACTGCTCCGGTCCTTGGAACTTCGGCCCGGGGAACTCGTCGTCGACCTCCGCGACTGGGCAGTTGGTGTCGCACGTCGAGCACTTGTAGCAGTTGTCTGCCCCCGGCCGGAGGTCCATGTCGTCGGCCTCCGGAAAGACCTCGATGGGGTCGAACTCGTCGTCGCCCGGGACGTGGTCGTCGGTCGGTCGTGCCGCGTCGCTCATTGAATCACCGTCATGTTGATTTGAAACTGGGTCCGTCTCTGAATCTGCACGTGTGGCTGAGCCTGGTTCTGAAACTCGGCTCCACCGAAGGTATCGGTCTCGGTCTCGATCCTGGTCGACCGTCGATCTGGCCGCCACTGGTTGCACGCACTGTTCGAGGGGTCACTCGAAGCCGCGTACGGTCCGTACACTGCGCCCAGCGCCAACGTGTACGCCGCCTCCGGGCCAGCACGCGAACGAACCACTCGGCTCATCCGCGCACCTCCGATCCGGCCCGGTCGCCCGCGACGAACCCCGTCGCGAGCGAGACGCCGCTGCCGGACTTCTCGGCGGCGAAGTCGTAGCCCGAGAGGACGCCACCGGCCGCTTGCAGGTTCGCGAACTCGAGGTCGCCCACGGCGTCGAGCGGGCGCAACTCGCGGTCGACGCTCACGCCGAATCGGGCGAACGGATGGTCGCCGAAGGCGTCGCCGTCGAACCAGTCGTAGCGGTCCGGCGGCGCCTCGACGTGGCAGTCGAAGATGGGTTCGAAGACTCGCTCGCGTTCGGATCGAACGCCCTTGCCGACGAGACCGCCGGTGGCGAGGACGTACTCGTCGGCGCGGTAGGGGACGTCTCGGCCCTTGCGGTCGACGAGGACGTGTTCGATTCGCGCCGAACTCGAGTCTCCGACTCCGTCGGCGGAACGCTCGTCCACCTGGTAATCCACGACGGGAACGCCCGTCGTGACGCGAACGCCGGCGTCCTCGAGCGCGTCGTACAGGTGGTCCTCGAGGCGCATTCCGGGCAGGCTTGGCGGCCCCGAAGGCACTTCGAAGACGTCGACGCCGAGGCGCTCCTCGAGGTCCCGGCGGACAGTCGCGTGATTGTCGTCGCCGAGGATCGGCGGGAAGCCCACCCGCGATTCGCTCTCGAGCCGGTCGCGAACGATCGCGGCCAGCGCGGCGCGCGCGGACGTCTCGCCCCGGCCGACGTCAACAGTCTCGTCGCGGTCGAGCAGGTGAGCGTACCGAGTCACCTTCGCGTCGTCGCGCCGGATGCCCGGGAACGAGAGGGTGACGCCGCGAGCCTCGAACGGAGCGCCCGTCTCCTCGAGGTGGGCCGCGGCGAGCGGGGCGTCGAACTCGGGGAGCGTTTCGAAACCGACGAGCAGCGTCTCTCGAGGATCGCTCGCGAGCCCTGACGCGACGCCGGTGGGGTAGCGGGCCGTGGGCTTGATCGCGCCGCTCGAGGTGGGGACGAGCGCGTTGGCGTCCGTGTGCTCGCCCGCGTAGGCGTCGCCGACGATCGCGTCGAAGAAGAGCAGCGCCTCGCGAATCGAATCGCTGCCCACGCGCTCGTAGGGGTGCCCCTCTGGGAGCGACTCGAGCGCGTCGAATGGGTCGGCGAGCGGCCCCTGGCCGTTGGGCGCGTACCCGAGCACGTCGATCAGCCCGCTGGCGTGTCGGAGTGTGCTCTGCTTGTAGGTGAGCAGGCGAACCTGGACGCCCCGTTCGGCCGCGGCGAGCGCCGCCGTCGTACCGGCGAGTCCGCCGCCGATGACGAGTACGTCGTCGGTGATAGCCATCTCAGCGATCACCTCCGTCCAGGTCCTCGCCACGCCGCTGGGAGTCTCGAGGACCGCCGTCAGTCACTACGCTGCCGGCGCCCCCTCGAGCCGAGTCCGGCCGTCCGCCGTCGAACGCGCCGAAGTCGACAGACTGGTCGCCATCGACTCGAGCCGGATCACCGTCGGCGTTGAACGTCGTCGCGTGGAGTGCGTAGGTGAGCATCGCCTGGGAGAGCTGTTCGCCCCAGAGCGCGTGGCGTTCACCCTTCCAGCGCTCCTGGAAGAGTTCGTCGTAGGCGGCTCGCGCCGTCGGCTCGTCGTACTCGGGGTGGAGTTCGTTGGCCATGACGTGACAGCAGAAGCCGCCCTGGCAGTTCCCCATAGACGCCCGGGTCCGGATTCGCACAGCGTTCAGGTCGGAGCCGGACTGCTCGATGGCGTCCTGAATTTCGGCGCGCGTGACGCCCTCGCAGGTACAGACGACCGGGTTCGGATCGGTGGTTCCGAGCACCTCCTGGGAGCGACTCCCGAGTCGCTGTTTGCTCCGTCGGGCAATCGGCGAGCGCAGACCGAAGTCGTCCATCGCGTCTTCGAGGGTCTCGAGGTTCTCGCTTCCCGGGAGCGGTTCGCTCGCGGTGTCACAGGTGGCCCGGTGGCCGAGTTTCTCGCAGACGTGATCGGAAATCTGCTCGGCCATCATCCGGTAGGTGGTGAACTTGCCGCCGACAATGCTGGTGATACCCGAGACGCCGTCGCGTTCGGCGTGATCGAGCAGGAAGAAATCCCGGGTGATGTCCGTGGGGTCTACTGTCCCGGTTCCCGGCGGTTCGTACAGCGGACGGACCCCCCAGAACGAGCGGATCGTGCGGGCCTCCGAGAGGATCGGGACCAGTTCCGAGAGGGTGTCGATCATCAGGTCGACCTCCCAGCCCGCCTCGGGGTAGTCGTCGGGGTCCTCGACCTCCTCGTCCGTGGTGCCGAGGATGGCCGTCGTCTCGTGGGGGACGACGATGTCGGCGTCGCCTTTCGGTCGACAGCGGTTGATGACCGTGTCGACCTGGCGGACGTTCATGATGGTCATGACGCCTTTCGAGGGGCGGACGGCGACCTCGAGGTCGGCCATCTCGCCGATCTGCCCGGCCCACGCGCCTGTCGCGTTGACGACGTACTCGGCGGTGATCTCCTCGGTGGTGCCGGGCGCCCGGTGGGTTCGCTTTCCGGGACCGGAGTCGTGGCGGACCTCGACGCCGTAGACGTCGTCGCCCTCGCGAAGCAGGTCGATCACCTCGGCGTGGGTCTCGACGCGCGCGCCGTGAGATTCGGCGTCCATCGCGTTGGCCACGCAGAGTCTGAAGGGGTCGATCGCGCCATCGGGCACCTGAATCGCCCGCTCGACGTCTTTGGCGAGGTACGGTTCGATTTCGCGGGCTTCCCGTCCCGAGAGGGCGCGCGCGGGGATGTCACACGCCTTGCAGCCACGCAGCTTCTCCTGGAAGTAGTCGTCCGGATCCTCCGGTCGCTGGACGAACAGCCCGCCGGTCATCTCGACGCAGTGGCCGGCGATGTCGCGGAGGACCTCGTTCTCCTCGATGCACTCCTTCGCGCTGGCCTGGTCCGACACGGCGTAGCGGCCCCCGCTGTGGAGCAGGCCGTGCATTCGCCCGGTCGTCCCGTGTGTAAGGTTTCCCCGCTCGACGAGCGTCACCTCGAGCCCGCGCATCGCCAGGTCCCGGGCGATGCCACAGCCGGTGGAGCCGCCGCCGACGACGAGTACCTCCGTATCGTATGCCATCCGTTGACTCAACGACGGGGCGACGCCCCATTATTTTATCGGTGGTCAGCCAACAGCCATAACAATCACCGTTTTTCGCGACAGTTAGCCGTCGTGTCAGGAATCCTCGCGGGTCAGGCGAGCACGGGCGAGAAACGGACCATAAACTCGTCTACTCGACGCATCTCGCCACGAAGAGTTTGATTCGCAGAGTTTACCTCGAGAAATACATAAATTCCGGATTACATATTGGGCAATGTTTATACCGATCGTTGGTGTTGTTTATCAGTAATACCGGATCGACGGTAAAGATGTTCGCAACCGAGCGACACAACGGGTGACCACCAATGACAGACACATACGTCGGCGCAGTAGACCAGGGCACGACCGGCACGCGATTCATGGTGTTCGACCACAGCGGCCAGGTCGTCGCCAACGCGTACGAGAAACACGAACAGATCTACCCGGAACCCGGCTGGGTCGAACACGACCCGATGGAGATCTGGGAGAACACCAAGTCGGTGATCACGAGCGCACTCGGCCAGGCCGGGGTCAGCCCGGACCAGCTCGAGGCCATCGGCGTCACCAACCAGCGCGAGACGACGTTGCTCTGGGACGCGGAGTCCGGGAAACCGGTCCACAACGCGCTCGTCTGGCAGGATCGCCGGACGACCAGCCGCGTCGAGCAACTCGAGGAAGACGGTCTGGTCGGAACGATTCGCGAGAAGACCGGCCTCGAGGCCGACGCCTACTTCTCGGCGACGAAAGCCGAGTGGCTCCTCGAGAACGCCGATCCGATCAAGATGGAGCGTACCCGGCCCGCGGACATCCAGGACCGCGCGGCCGAGGGCGACGTCCTCTTCGGGACCATCGACACCTGGCTGATCTACAACCTCACGGGCAACCACATCACCGAGGTCACGAACGCCTCGCGGACGATGCTCTACAACATCCACGACCTCGAGTGGGACGACGAGTTGCTCGAGGAGTTCGGCGTGTCCCGGGAGATGCTCCCCGAAGTTCGCCCCTCGAGCGACGAGGACACCTACGGGACGACCGACCCGGACGGCTTCCTCGAGGCCGAAATTCCGGTCGCGGGCGCGCTCGGCGACCAACAGGCGGCGCTGTTCGGCCAGACCTGTTTCGACGCCGGCGAGGCGAAGAACACCTACGGCACGGGCTCGTTCTTCCTCATGAACACCGGCGAGGAAGCCGTCGAGTCCGAGCACGGCCTGCTCACCACCATCGGCTTCCAGCGCTCGGGTGAACCCGTCCAGTACGCCCTCGAGGGCGCCATCTTCATCACCGGCGCGGCGATCGAGTGGCTCGAGGACATGACGCTGATCGACGACCCGGCCGAGACGGCGGAACTGGCCCGGAGCGTCGACTCGACAGACGGCGTCTACGTCGTTCCAGCCTTCACGGGTCTGGGCGCCCCGCACTGGGACCAGCGCGCCCGCGGGACCATCGTCGGGCTGACCCGCGGTACCCGCAAGGAACACGTCGTTCGGGCGACCCTCGAGTCCATCGCCTACCAGACCCGCGACGTCGCCGAGGCGATGGAAGCCGACTCGGGCATCGAGATGCGCGACCTCAAGGTCGACGGCGGCGCGGTCAAGAACAACTACCTCTGCCAGCTCCAGTCGGACATCATCGGCTCGGAGATTTCCCGTCCCGTCGTCGACGAGACGACGGCCCTGGGGTCGGCCTACGCGGCCGGCCTGGCGGTGGGCTACTGGGGCGACGTCGAGGGGCTGCGCGACAACTGGCAGGTCGACCGCGAGTTCACTCCCGAGATGGATTCGGCACAAGCCGACCGCATGTACGGTCGCTGGAGTGACGCCGTCGAGCGCTCGCTCGGCTGGGCCACCGACGATGACGGTGACGGTGACGGAGGCGACTGACCATGGTTCTCGGTGAACTCCTCGAGGCACTGCTCGACCTCGAGATGCTCCTCGCCGCGTTCGGTGGCGGTGCGTTCGGGGCGGCCCTCGGCGCGCTCCCGGCGTTCATCTTTACGGGGTTCATGGTCATCGCGGGTGAGGCGGCGACGCTGGTCAATCCGGATGCCGAAGCAATCACCGCACAGGTCGCGTTCGGCCCGCCGTTCTCGCCGGCGATTAGCTTCGCCGGCGGGGCGGCCGCGACGGCCTACGCTGCTCGCCGGGGCTACATCGACACCGCATTCGACTACCACGAGGCGAAGAACATCGCCTACGCCCTCGGGACGAAACCCGACGTGCTCGCCGTGGGCGGCGCCTTCGGCGTCCTCGGGTACGTCCTTCAGGTGACCTCGGGGACGCTCGGGTTACCCTGGGATCCCATCGCAATGGGGGTCGTCCTCTCGGCCCTGTTCCACCGGCTGATCCTGGGCTACAGCATCATCGGGAAGGTTCGCGGAACGGGTTACTTCGACATGACGCCGTTCGAACGCGAGGAGACGCGGGCGATCACCGACGGCGGCGAGGTGGACGCGGGAGCAGAGACGGAGGCGGCGGCCGCCCAGAGTTCGCGTCTCGCCGTCGAACCGTGGCTCCCCCACCAGTACGAGTGGGACCACGTCGCCATGATCGGCCTGGCCGGCGGCCTCCTGGGCGGGTACACGGCGCTCGTCACCGAGAGCCCGTTCCTGGCGTTCGGTATCAGCGCAGCCTCCCTCGTCTTCCTCAACTGCGGCGTCGAGAAGATTCCGGTCACCCACCACATCACGCTCCCGTCCTCGACGGCCGCGCTGGCGGTCGTCGCGAGCGGCGACGCGGTTCTCGCGGGGACCAGCAACGAGGTCGCCCTGATCGTCGCCGCTATCTTCGGGATCATCTGTGCCCTGTTCGGGGAAGCGTTCCAGCGGGTGTTCTACGCCCACGGCGACACCCACTGGGACCCGCCCGCAGCGGCCATCGTCTTTGGGACAATCCTGATCGCCGTGGCGTTCTTCCTCGGCATCTTCCCCACGACAGTCTGGGTCCCAACGCCCTAACATCTGATCACCACCCCTTCTGAGTTACACGCAAAGCAGCGACCTCGAGTCCGGCCCACTCACGCCCACCTCGAGGAGCGATTTCAACTCGGCCCACACAGTACTCTGATCGTGGCAGGCACAACTGCGATCGAAGACCGACTCCTTTAGGCCTCGCCTCGAGCACCTTTCGATATGATCGCCGACCCGCCGCTCGTCCTCGACATCGACGGCACGCTCACCCGCCCGGAGGGGTGGGGAATCGACCCTCGCATCTTCGATCCGCTGCTCGAGTGGGACGCTCCGGTCGTCGTCGCCACCGGAAAAGCGTTCCCGTATCCCGTCGCCCTCTGTCACTTCGCAGCGATCCCCGAACTCGTCGTCGCCGAGAACGGCGGCGTCGTCTACACCGGCGAATCCGTCCACTACACCGCCGACCGCGCCGCCGCCCAGGCCGTCGCGGAGGCCTACCAGGAGGCCGGCTACGACCTCGGCTGGGGGCCCGAGGACTCGGTCAACCGTTGGCGCGAGACCGAGGTCGCCGTCAACCGCGAGCAACCCGAAGGACCCCTCCGGAAACTGGCCGCCGAACACGGCCTCGAGGTCCTCGACACCGGCTACGCCTACCACGTCGTCAGTCCGGAGACGAGTAAGGGCCGCGGCGTCGCCCGCCTGGCCGAGCACGTCGGCTTCGCCCTCGAGGACGCGGTGGCCGTCGGCGACTCCGAGAACGACGTCTCGACGTTCGAGGCCCTCGGTCGGAGTTTCGCCGTCGCCAACGCGGACGACGCGGCGAAGGCAGCGGCCGACGAGGTGCTCGAGACGGCTCACGCCGACGGGACGCTGGCGGTGCTCGAGCGGGTTCGTGGCCGTGAGGAGTGAGTCGAATCGCCGCTCGTGTGAACTGCCGGCGACGACACCACACGCCTTTTACTCGCGGGCGTCCAATCGCGTTCCATCATGAGCAACGCCGCGGATTCCGGGGCCGACGCGTCGTCGGAGGACGGCGACGTAGACGTAGACGGGGACGACGGTGGCGGACCGATGCAAGTCGACTCGCCGAACTACCACCACGAGAACCACACCGCCGCCCAGACCTGCGGGTGGACGGCCAACGCTCTCCGCGGCGAGGGCAAGTGCTACAAGAACATCTGGTACGGCATCGAATCCCACCGCTGTATCCAGATGACGCCCGTCGTCCGCTGTAACGAACGCTGCGTCTTCTGCTGGCGCGACCACAACGGCCACGCCTACGAACTCGAGGGCGTCGAGTGGGACGATCCCGAGGCCGTCGTCGACGCCTCCATCCGCCTCCAGAAGAAGCTCCTCTCGGGCTTTGGCGGCAACGACAAGGTCCCCCGGTCCGTGTTCGAGGAGGCGATGGAGCCCCGCCACGTCGCCATCAGCCTCGACGGCGAGCCTTCCTTGTATCCCTATCTCCCGGAACTGCTCGAGGCGTTCCACGACCGCGACGTCACGACGTTCCTCGTCTCGAACGGCACCCGCCCCGAGGTCCTGCGCGAGTGCGACCCGACGCAGCTGTACGTTAGCGTCGACGCCCCCGAACGCTGGACGTTCGACCAGGTCGTCAAGGCCATGGAGGACGACGCCTGGGAGCGCCTCGTCGAAACGATGGACGTCCTCGCCGAGAAGGACGAGACGCGCACGGTCCTGCGGACGACGTTGATCGACGGCGAGAACATGCGCGACCCGGACTGGTACGCCGCCTTCTACCAGCGGGCCGACCCCGACTTCGTCGAACTCAAAGCGTACATGCACGTCGGACACTCCCGCGGCCGACTCGACAGGTCCTCGATGCCCGATCACGAGGACGTCGCCGAGTTCGCGCGCGAGGTCGCCTCCCACATGCCCGAATTCACCGAGGTGAAGGAGGTCCCCGCCTCGCGGGTCGCCCTGCTCTCGAAGACCGACGACACGTGGGTCCCGAAACTGAAGAAAGACAGTTCGTTCTGGGAGCGCGACCCTGTCTCGAGCGACTGAGTGCTCCTCCGTTTGGCCTCGATTGGATCACCACCGGCCGTCAGTGTCGAGACGACAGTCCAGGTAGAGGAAGACCCGCCTCTCGAAGCAGTACCCACGGCTGTCGGTCTCGAAAATGGGACGGACCGATCGATACATACCGATGGAGTCGAAACACAATCTCGAGAGGAATTCGGCAGTCGGAGCGATAAACTGCCGACAACCCCATAACAGTTTTGGAACGCGTGCCACATTCGGTACGCTTATGCCACGAAGGGGCGAAGCGTCGCGTATGCACGAGACCGTATCGACCACCGTCGGGCACGACGAACTCGCCGTGCTCAAACTTCTCGCGCTCGACGGCGGTCTCGAGGGCGACATCAAAATCTCCTGTTCGGCCCTCGCGGATCGACTCGAGGCGTCGAATCAGACCGCCTCACGGCGTCTTCAGCGTCTCGAGAGCGCGGGCTACCTCGAGCGCGACACCGTCGCCGACGGCCAGTGGGTCGTCGTCACCGACGCGGGCGAGGGCGCGCTTCGCACCGAGTACGAGGAGTACAAACGGCTCTTCGAGGCCGACCCCGAGGTCGAACTCGAGGGCGTCGTGACCAGCGGCATGGGCGAGGGACGCCACTACATCTCACTGCCCGGCTACAGCCGCCAGTTTTCCGATCGTCTGGGCTACGAACCCTTCCCCGGGACGCTCAACGTCGAACTCCACGACGAGAGCATGCGCCGGCGCCGGGCGATGGCCTCCCTCGAGTCGATCCCGATCGACGGCTGGGAGAACGACGAGCGAACGTACGGCCCTGCCGTCTGTCACCCCGCCACCGTCGAGACGGCCGACGGCGAGCGCTACGAGGCCGCCCACGCGATCGCCCCCGAACGAACCCACCACGACGAGGACCAACTCGAGTTGATCGCCCCCGCGAAACTGCGCGACGAACTCGACCTCGAGGACGGCGACCACGTGACGATCACCGTCGGAGACCGCTAACATGAACGGATCAGATACCACCAACCCCCGCCAGGAACCGCTGACAACTGCCACGAGCGTCGAATCGGCCCTCGAGCGCCTGCAAGCTGGCGAGCCGATCCTCGTCCACGACGCGGCCGACCGCGAGGGCGAGACCGACCTGATCTACCACGCCGACGCCGTCACGCCCGAGGCCGTCTCCCGCCTGCGCAACGATGCCGGCGGCCTCGTCTGCGTCGCGTTCGAGGACGCGGTCGCCGACGCGTTCGACCTCCCGTTCTACGACGACGCCGTCGATCACCCGGCGACGGCCGGCCACGACCTGGGCTACGACGAGCGCTCGTCGTTCTCGCTAACGGTCAATCACCGAGACACCTACACCGGGATCACCGACAACGACCGGTCGATGACGATTCGATCGCTCGGTGAGGCCGCCGCCGGCCCGGACGAAACCGACTTCGCCGAGGAGTTTCGCGTCCCCGGCCACGTCCACTTGCTTCGGGCGGCCCCCGATCTCCTCGCTCAGCGCGAGGGCCACACCGAACTGGGCGTCGCCCTGGCCCTCGAGGCCGACCTGTCGCCCGCCGTCGTCGTCTGTGAGATGCTCGACGACCGGACTGGCGAGGCGCTCGCGCCGGCGGATGCGCGAGCCTACGCCAACCGACACGACTTCGTCTACCTCGAGGGGAGTGACGTTCTGAATTCTCTCAACTGACTACGTAACTGTACGACCTGTTCCCCCTCAAAAGGAGATGTGGGAGGTCGACGACGGCCCCTCGTCGCCACCGTCGTCCCTGGCCCCATCTTCGTCCGCGTCTCTGTCAGTCTCGAGGCCGCCCTCGTGGTCGAAGTGATATATCGAATCCGTCAGGTAGACACGGCCGTCCTCCACGGTTACGTCGACGCCGACGAGTCGCGTCCCGGCGGCTTCGCCGTTATCGCACGCCCCCGAACAGGCGTCGTACATCGAGCCGTGTCGCGGGCAGATGATCTCCTCGTCGCGCATCGCGACGCCGCGGCCGACGTCGAGTCGCTGCGGTTCGTGCATACAGCGGTTGATCCACCCCTCGACGCCGTCCTCACAGGGGACGAGGATCGCCTCCTCGGCCTCGCCGTAGCGGTCGCGAACCGTGAACAGCCACGACCGGGATTCGTGGACCGTCTCGACCGTCGTGAGTTCCGTCCGGTCTGCCATGTATGGGCCGGTTCCAACGCGAGCGACAAAACGTCACCGTTAGGACATCGGAGTGGCGACAGGAGATATGGACGTGCCGTGTGTCCGCGTTCGCCCCGAGCACGGCGAGACCGTTCGGAGTCGGCTTGCCGACGCGGACCTGATCGCCGACGAGTTCGAGATCACCGTCGAGGACGGCTGGCTCTACGTTCCAGTCGCGGTCCAGAGTGGATACTCGAGCGAAGCGGACGACGAGGGCGAAGCGGACGACGAGGGCGAAACGGACGGCGAGAGCGGACGCCCGGTAGACGCCCTGCTCTCGGATCTCGAGGATCTCGAGGTGGACTACGCGCTCGTCGACCACGACGTACCCGCTCGCGATACACAGACGATGCCCGCGGATCTCCTCGGCTTCGAGCCTTCCTACGAACGGCTGGGGGACACCGCGCTCCTCGAGGAGGATGATCCGGAACGGGCGCGGGAGATCGCCGACGCGATCGTCGCGTCCGACCTCCCGCTCGAGACGGTGCTGAACAAGGCCTCGAAGATCAAGGGCGAGACTCGCGTGCGCGACTGGGACGTGGTCGCCGGTGAGGGGACGACCGTCGTCCACCGGGAGTACGGCTGTGAGTTCGCACTCGACCTCGCGTCGGTGTACTTCTCGCCGCGTCTCGCCACGGAGCGCCACCGGGTCGTCGAGCAGGCGAGCGAGGGCGAGCACGTCTTCGACATGTTCGCCGGCGTCGGCCCGTTCGTGATCCCGTTCGCCAGAGGCGGCGCCGAGTGCGTCGGCGTCGACGTCAACGAGGTCGCGATCGAGTTCCTCCGGGCAAACGCCGACCGGAACGACGTCGCGGATCGAGTGACGGCGATCGACGCCGACGTCCGCGAGGTCGCCCCCGAGTACGAGGGCTGGGCCGACCGGATCGTGATGAACCTCCCCCACAGTGCGGACGCCTTCCTCGGTTCCGCGGTGACGATCGCGGGCGACGACTGCGTGATTCACTACTACGACATCCAGCACGAGGACGATCCCTTCGGGCCAGGAGAGCAAGCGATTCGCGAGGCAGCCGAACCCGACTACGAGGTGACCGTCGAGACCCAGCGGGTCGTTCGATCCTACGCGCCTCACGAACTCAACGTCTGCCTGGACGTGCGCCTCGAGCGGCGGTGAGGCGATGGCCAAAACCATCCGCGGTGAGAGGGGACCGAGCCTGACTCGAGGTGAGAGATTGAACCTGGTTCAACGAGGCGAGATTGAATCCAACTCGAGCGACAGACTCGATTCGCAATCCTTATGCCGGCTATCGGTCCTACGTAGAAGTGGATGCAGACACCTGCGCCAGTATAGCTCAGCTGGCAGAGCGAATCCTTCGTAAGGATTAGGTCGAGGGTTCAAATCCCTCTACTGGCTCTTTCTGTTCGAACGTCAGAACGAACGAGCGACGGGTTCGAATGAGGAGCGGTGCCCGTCGCGAGTGAACGTCCGTCGTCGTGTCCTTTTTCGCGTGATCGGAGCCACTCCATTACGACTCGTCCGTTGGCTCCCGCGAGAGTACGGAATCTCGAGTTTCGGATTCAACGCTGGAGCCAGCGGTTTCGCCCCCTCGAGACGTGAATAAACTGCATACCAGTATACCAAATCCGCGAGTGAGACGACAGAACGGGCTCGACGAACAGCAAGTTCAGAGTGTTCTACGCGGTATTCAGGTCCACGAAGACGCGGGCAGCGTTGGGCCGACAGACGACTGCGCCGAGTCTCGACTAGCGATTCTCGAACTCGACGCTCGCCATCTCCTCGAGTCGTAGAAATGCGTTCCCTGTGTGGCCATACCGGCCAGTTCAGTACCTATACCGACGCCCGCATCGTCGTCAGGTACCCCGCCAGGTCGGTCGTCGTGACGATGCCGACGACGCCCTCGTCCTCGTCGACGACCGGCAGGTGGTGGACCCCGTGTTCGAGCATCACGTTTGCCACCTCGGTGATTGGCTGCTGGGGCGAGACGGTCACGACGTCGGTCGTCATGTAGCGCTCGACGGTCGTCTCCGCTTTCGGATAACTCTCGGCAACGATAGTGACGAAGTCGGTCGTCGTCAGGATTCCCTCGAGGCGACCCTCGTCGTCGACGACGACGAGTGAGCTAATGCCGTTCTCGAGCATCGTCTGTCCGGCGTCCTCGACGAGGGTGTCGGGTGCGACCGTTACGAGATCCGTGCTCATCAATCTGGCAACGAAAATGTCGTCCATACGTAGTGGTATTGAAGTCCGGCTATAAATATTCTCACGCAATGGGGTGACACCCCGAGCCCGCTCGATCGCGGCCCGCCGGTCACCGGCGCGTCAGCCTCGGTGACATACCTCCTGCAGCGCATCAAACGTAGTGAACGTACCCTCGAGAACTAACCCGCTCGCGGTCCTACGTACCCCGAGATACGATGGCCGCACCAGAACCGTCCGACTCGAGCGACGACGCGACACAACCGAGGCGACCACGCGTCGACGACACGACGGGATACGGCGTCGCGATGACGTTCGTCGCCGGTCTCTTGCTGGCGCTCGCGTACTACGGCTGGCTCGCGATTCGAGGACCACAGGGACTCGAACAGGCCCTCCCCGAGCCATTTTACCTGCTCGCGATCGCCCTGCTGTTCGTCGTCGAACTCCTCAACAGCCGCCAGGCCGGACTGGTCGTCGCCGTCGCCCGCGCCATGGCGGTCGCGGCCCTCTACGGCGCCCTGTTCGTCCTCGCGGTCGAGGGTGGTGCGTACATCCTGGACGATCCAGCGGTCTTCCTCGAGAACTTCGTCGGCGTCACCGTCGTCGCGATCTCGCTCGTTGCCGCCGCACTCGTGTACGTGGCGTATCTGACGGTGCTCGAGACGTCGTGAGCCAAAGAGGCCGGTAACTGGCCACGTCGGGTACAGGTTTAAGTACCATACAGTCACTACTCCGTGGCATACCGCCATGCCGACACCCGAGTCCCCGACGCTCGAGGGGACGCTCGTCGCCCTCCCGTACCCCCGTCACGACCTCCTCGAGCGCGTCGCCGACGAGTACGCCGCGCTCGTCGAGTCCCACGGATCGAAGAACGTCCTCGTTCTCAAGCGCCACCCAGCCGGACTCGACCGACTCGAGCGGGCCCTTCTCGAGACGACGGACGGCCCGAACGCGGCCCCGGACACCGCCAGCGGCCCGCGAGTCGAATCGCTCCCCGAGCACGCCTCGAAGGTCCTCGAGACGTACGACCCGACGCTCGAGCGCCTCGAGTACGAAGAGCGGATCGAACTCATCTCGCTGGTCGTCGCCGGCGCGAGTCGCGACGTGCCACCGTACCTCGAACGTGCGAGCGAGCACGACAGTTTCGCCCGCGATGTTGGACGACTGTTACTCGAGGCGACTCGGCAACAGATCGACGCCACGGGGGGTCGAGACGGGGACGCCATCCACCCCTGTCTCGCCTTCCTCTACGCGATGAACGACCGGTTCCACGACGAACTCGACTCTCGAGGCTTCGTCGAACGCGCCGACGTGGTCCCACGAGTGGTCGACCTGCTCGAGGCCGACGCTGACGGCCTCCGTGAGCGGATCACGGACTCGTTCGACGCCGTTCTCGCCGTGCAGTTCGAGGAGTTTCGCCGCCTCGACAGGCGTTATCTCGCGACGCTAACGGGGGATGCCGAACTCGTCTGCGTCGGCCAGCGACACGCGAGCGTCGAACGGACACGAGTCGAACCCGGCTCGCTCGAATCGATCGCGGACGGCCTCGAGGTCCGACCGCCGACGCGACAACCCGAATCGAAGCCAGCCCACGACGGGATCGCTCGAGCGCTGGCGACTGGAGCGCCCGGCGAGTACGATCACGATCAGTATTCCGAAGCCGTGCACGAGGGCGACCGCGAGGAGGACAACAGTGCCGAAAACGAGCGCGAGGAAGACGACGAACGAAAGGAGGAGAACGAAAACGAGCACACGACCGCTCGAGCGTACCGACGTCGGACGGAAACTGCTCGAGCGCAGGTGCGGTGGATCGCCAGCGAAATCCACTCGCTTCGCGACCGATACGATTGGTCGTTCGACGAGTTCGCAGTCGCCGTCCCGCGAGCAGAACGCGTTCCCCGGACGCGACGGCTCCTTCGCGACGGGGGCGTTCCCACGGCTACGATCGGAACGCCCTCCCTGGCGGACGACCCCGCCGTTAGCGAACTCTACGCCGTCATCGAAGCGCACTGTACTCTCGAGCAGGGACACGACCCGACCGAGATAGCCGAACCCGTTATCGCCAGACTCGAAGCCCGCGTCGAGGGATTTTCTCCGCGGGAGGTCGAAGCTACCCACGGGCAGTCAGTAAGGACCGCACTCGAGTCGTGGATCCAGCGAACGAATCTGAAGGCACGCATCGCCCGCGACGAACCGTGGATCGACGCCCGCGAGCAGTTCCAGAGCGTCCGCCGGGTCCTCGAAATCGCCCGGTTCGTCGAGCGAACGGACCTCGTCGCCCCCGACTGGCAGGGCCTCCGACGAATGCTCCAGCGAACGATCGAGTACGATGCCCCGCACGTCCACGCCATCGAAACGCGAGCACCGGGCGGTGGGGTAACCGTCTGCCCGATCGACGAACTGGCGTACGACTCGCGGGAGGTCGTGTTCCTGCTGGATCTGATCGACGACACCTATCCCGGGACGCAGTTTCTCACGCCGCTGTTTCCGACGGCGTGGCTGCGCTCGATGCCATCTTATCCCGCCGTGACCGACCCCTCCGCATCGACGCTCGAGGAGACGTTCACCACGGTCACGGACGGGTCGGCCGTCGTCGATCGCTTCGAGACGTACCACGCCGAACGGGCTCGTCGACGTCTCGCTCTCGGTTCTCGGGCAGCGCGAACCCGGCTTTACTGCTGTTCGTACGAGCGCGAGACCGAGGGCCTCCGACGGACCCACGACGAGTCCCGATTCGTTCGCGAACTCGCATCCGCGCCCGGGATCGACCTCGAGCCTGTCGACGTAAAACGCCGAGACCACGTCGGCTACGGACGGCAACGAACCCTCGAAGCCGCTCTCGAAGTGCCCTGGACCGACCTCGAGACGCTCCTGGGCCGTGCGTCGATGGGCGAACCCGTCGACCTCGATGCCACGGCGGAGCGAATCCAGGAGCTCGCACTCGCCCTGGAGCACGAAGGCGTCGACGAGACGATCCGGGACGCCGTGTACACGCAGTTCGAGTTCGCAGCAGGGGAGGTGGGTCGATGACGGGGAACTCCACCGAGGCCGACGCGACGACGTCGCCGCCATCGCGCGCCGAGGCCCCATCGATCTCGATCGACGGCGTTCGAACCCACCTCCTGTGCCCCCAACGGTACCGATACGCCCACGAGTACGGCCTGCACACAGGCGAAGACGAGCCGCAGGTGGGCCGACTCGAGTTGCTCCGAACGGCCATCTGTGATGCCCTTCGTGCGGGGGACGTCGACACGCTCGAGACGCGTGCTTTGGACCGGTTCGCCGACCGCTGGGCGGACTACGGCGAGGGAGTCCACTCGCGCGCCCAGCGACGACACGAACGGCGAGTGCTCGAGGCGGCGATCCGGGCGTACGTCGAGGTCATCGGTACCGATCACGCCGAGTACCTGTACGCTACCAGGGCGGGCGGCGTCGACGGCGAACTCGTCGGTCCAGACCTGCCGCTTCGATCGACGGTGACGGCGACTCGAACGACGGCTGATGACGACGAAGCCTCCCTTCTCCAGATCGACGTGCCGATCGATTACGCTGTCCTCGAGGGATCGTCGTTCGTCGGGGTTCGATTCGTCCCAACTGCCGCCCACCTGGGGATACTTCGCTATCGATCCGCGTGGGACGGCGACGTTGCCGATCGGTTCGCCGGCCACTTCGATCCGGATCGGGCCGAGTTCGCCCCCGAATTGGTCGCCACCCTGCTCGAGACGGCTGCCGCTCTCGATGGATTGCGGACGCTTCGTGACCGCCTGTCCCTCACGGAGGCCCGCACCTGTCGGTACGTCCAGGTCCCGATCCTCGATCGGGACCGGTTGACCGTCAACCCGCTTCGCGAGCGCGTCGAAACGAGCGTCGAGCCGGTGGATCTCACCGAACCCTACTTGGACCACCACACGTTCGGGATGACACACGAACACCGAAACCAGACCGTCGACGATCGGTTGCGACAGGTGGCGACCGCCGCCATCGCCGGCGTCGACGAGGAAGCGTTCGAGTCCCGGTGGGACCGGATCAAGCGTGACGTCTGCCCGACGTGTCCGTACGCCGTCTGCTGTACGAAGTACCTCTCGAGCGAGGTGGCCTTCGATGGATGACCACCGGCACTCGAGGTCGACCCAAGGGCCAGCCCCGAAAGGGAACCAACCCGCCGTCATCGCGAGCGAGGCCGCGTGCACGTCCGTCGACGCTGGCGCCGGTACCGGGAAGACGACCACGATGCTGGCACGGATCGAACGGGCGCTCGAGGACGGTGCTGTCGACCCCTCAGACGTGCTCGTCGTGACGTTCGCGAACGAGGCGGCCGCGAGCATTCGCGCGTCCATCGGCGAGCGACTCGAGCCATCCGTCGCCGCAGCGATCGAGGTCCACACGTATCACTCGTTTTGCTACCGGCTAGTTCGAGAGTACGCCTACTATCTCGGGCTCTCTCCGTCGTTCGAGGTCGTCACCGAGCGGAAGCGACGACGGCTACTCAACCGGCTCCTGGCCGAGTACGAGTACGACTTCGCGGCGGTCGACGTGGCGCCGACGAAATCGGCCACGCCGTCGACGCTCGCCGAATCGGTCGATCACTTCGTTTCGGTGATGAGTCGCGAGGAGATCGATCCGGATGCTCTCATCGCCGCCCTGCCCGACGAGCGGACGCTCGACCTCCTCGAGGAACTGCTCCTGTGGCTCCGCGGCGAGGCGACTGAATCGCTGTCGTTCGACAACGAGGCGATCCGGTACTTCAACCGGGACGAACACGTTACGGAAATTCGCGAGGCGCTCGTCGAGTACGGCACGCTATTGTCGTTCTGTCGAGAGAAGATTGCCGAGGGTCCGGCGACGTTTCGCGACGATCCGGTGGTTCGAGAGATCGACGCCTACCTCCGGACGCTACAGGCGTGCGTGACGAGAACACGAGACGCGATGTCGCTCGACGACCCGTCGACGAATCACCTGCCGCCCGTCCTCTTCGGCAACGAACTCTGGCGAGACGGGGCAAAGACGATCGAACAGACGCCGTTCGGCCGACTCGAGCACTACGTGGCCGTACTCCGACAGGCCGGCCACTACGCCGAAATCTACGGCGACTATCGGGCGAGGCTCGAGACCGACGGTGCGGTCGACTTCGACGAACTCGTTCGGACGGCGACGTGCCTGCTAGAAGACGAGGCAGTCACCGAGGAAATCGCCCAGCGGTGGAGCCACGTCTACTGCGACGAGTTCCAGGACACCGACGCGACTCAGTGGAAACTCGTCACCGAACTCACTCGCGGCCCGGATCGACCCGACCTCCTCGCCATCGGGGACACGGATCAGGCGATCTACGGCTGGCGCGGGACCGACCCCAGGGGGCTCGAGCGCCTCGGTGCGAACGACGACGACCACGAGTCGGTCGAACTCGAGTTGAACTTTCGGTCGAAACAGGAAATCCTGGACCTGACGAACCACTGCTCGTACGGCACCCAGACCTCGAAGACGCTCCGGGAGCATGGACGGACGCGAGGTGGGTACGACGAGTCGAACCCGTCCCATCGAGTACTGAAAATCGAGAGCGACGAACTCGAGTCGACGATACCCGAGCAGGTCGGGACGGCGATTTCACGACTCCTGAACGGCGACTGTGGATCCGTCCCGGAGCGAACGCTCGAAGACATTGCGGTCGTCGTCCGGACGAACGCACAGGCACGGAATATCGCCGCAGAACTCGAACAACACCAGATTCCCTGCGAGCGGTCGGGTTCGACGACAGGGTCCGTGTCGGAGGGGACCCAGACAGTTCTCTCGTACCTCCGAGTGCTGGTCGATCACGACGCCGACACGCACCTTCGACGAGTGCTTCTCGCGCGGTATCGAGTGTGTGAAGCCGATCTCTCCCGCCTCCACCGCCGCAACCGTCGGCTTTACGACGCGCTGTTCGAGGCTGACCTCGAGGCTGAACTCTTCGACGAACCCGGCCGACTCGAACGAGCACGCGCCGACCTCGAGGCGCTCGCAGCGGCGAAGGACGCCTACCCGATAGCGCCGTTTCTCCGACGGTTCCGGGAGCGAACGAATCTCGAGTGGTTTCTGGGCCCCGACGACCGCCAGACGATCGAACGGATCGAACGATTTGTCGACGCCAGGACCGGCACCGACGTGCTCGAGTCGCTCTCGACCCGGTTCGTCGACGCGCTCGAGGGAGTACTCGCGGGCGACTCGGGCGACCGCCAGCAGGGAACCACGTCCGAAGACGCCGTCGACGTCATGACGGTACACCAGGCCAAAGGCCTCGAGTTCGACACGGTCCTCGCGCCGTACCTCTCGGACGAGGAGTGGTGCGTTCGGCGAGACTACGCCTACGGGGCCCGGTATCGCCTGCTCGCCGCGACGCTCGACCCGGCCGTCGACTCGCCGCTGTGTGCGAATCTCGCCGCGGAGCCGACGGCCGAATCCTGGCGCGTTCTCCACGTCGCGCTCACCCGGGCGGAGAACCACCTGCTCGTCTTCGGTTCGAACTACGACTACGAGGGCGGGGACGGCGACCTCGCCGCCTCCGCGGCCGATGCGTGTCTCCCGTCCGCGATCGAGTGGTCGGTTACGGGCGAGCGGATGAATCTCTGGTCGGAACTGGTAACGGCGTTCGACCGGGTGCAGGAAACGTACCCTAAAACGGTCGCCGACGTCACGGACTTGCTCGCCGAACCGTCGACGCACGCCACCGGCACGGTGGATTACCACGGTACCGACGGCCACCGGACGCTCGAGACGGACGAGGCGCTCGACGTCGTCCACCGACTCGGGCGACAGCTTCGGAACCGGACGTTGTTACCGGCTGCAGACGCTGCCCCGTCGGTCCCCGAACTCGACGCGCCGGCGGGGCGACGAGTCGGAGCACTGGATACGTCTGCTTCGCGGTTTACCTCGGGCGCGTTCTCGGACTCGGGATGCGAACGGTTTCCCGAAGCGCTCGAGCACAGTTACAGTGCGCTGGCAGCCCACGACGAGTGTCCGCGAAAGCACTACCTCGAGTACGTCGTCGGGGCGCCCGACGACCCGGTCCCGGGTAACGTCGGTCGACAGTGGGTCGACTCGACCCTGGGCGACAGTCGAACGGGCCGAGAGCCGAACCCGCGACTCGTCGGAACGGTCTTTCACGCCGTGGCTGAGGAAGCGTTCTACCGGGAGTACTCGAGCCCCGAGGAGTGGCGTCGGGCGGCTACCAGACGGCTCACGGCCCGCGGGCAACGAGGAGACGAGAGGGCAGTCCATCGATGTATCGATCGATACTTCGACGCTCGAGAACCAGACCTCGAGGAACCGGTTCACGCGTGGGACGAACTCGCCGCCGAACTGTCGTTTGCGGTCGACGACGTGCCCGGCGTCGACGGGTCGGTCGTCGGTTACGTGGATACGGTCCGACGGGCACCCGATGGACGGCTCGTCGTCCTCGACTACAAGGCGACGAGCGAGCGGATCGACCCCGAAGCTGCCCTCCAGCTTTCGCTGTACGCTCGCGCCTGTGAACGCCGGCTCGACGAGACCGTCAACGCCGTCGGCTACGTCTACGTCGGGCCCGTCGAGGGACCTCGGGTCGTCCTCCACTCCCGGTCGACGACCCCCGACTGGGAGGCGGTTCGACGCGGACTCGAGGCGCTGGATCGACCGACCTACGCCGAGACGACGCCGGGGTCGCACTGTCGGAGCTGTCCGCATCGGTCCCTCGGGTGCGCGCCCCCGCTAGACGAGACGTAGCGTGGTATCGAGACGAATTACGACGTGGAAACGGATCGACGCCCCACGACACCACGTTCGCTCGAGCGTGGCCGATTCGAGCGACCGTAACGAGTCGGGGCCGTCCACCACCTGACCGCCGTGCTAGTGTTCGCGCGTCCCTCTCAATCGTCGCTCGTGGCGAACTCCGGCGATTCGGGTTCGGAACCCACCGCTGGTGATTCGGGAAGTTCGGCACGGACGTCGTCCCGCCCGTCCTCGGTGATCGCCTGGTGGTAGGCCTCGGGCATGACCTTCACGAACGACTCGAGCGCGTGCTCCCAGTTCGCCAGGAGCTCCCGCCCGCGCTCGGAGCCGGTGTAGGCGACGTGGTTCTCGAGCAAGCGCTCGAGCATGGCCTCGTCGGCCTCCTCGAGGTCCTCGTGGAGCGAGACCATGCCGGTGTTGGCCCTGCGCTCGAGTTCCGCGTCGGGGTCGAAGACGTACGCGACGCCGCCGGACATACCGGCTGCGAAGTTCGTCCCGGTCTCGCCGAGGACGGCGACGACGCCGCCGGTCATGTACTCACAGCCGTGGTCGCCGACACCCTCGACGACTGCCTTGGCGCCCGAGTTGCGAACCGCGAAGCGCTCGCCGGCGACGCCGTTGACGTACAGTTCGCCGCCGGTCGCGCCGTAGAGGGCGACGTTGCCGATGGCGACGTTCTCGGTCGGCTCGTACGCGGCCGTCTCGGGCGTTCGGACGGTGAGTTTTCCGCCCGACAGTCCTTTGCCGACGTAGTCGTTCGCGCTCCCCTCGAGGTGGAACGAGAGGCCGTGAGCCAGGAACGCGCCGAAGCTTTGGCCGGCGGTGCCCTCGAGGTCCACCGTGAGGGTATCCTCGGGGAGGCCGGGTTCGCCGTAGCGGCTCGTCACCCGGTTCGAGAGCATGGTGCCGACAGCGCGGTCGACGTTCGTGATCTCGGTTTCGACGGTCCGGGGAGTCCGGTCCTCGATGGCCGCGCTGGCCTCCTCGATGAGGGTTCGGTCGAGGTGATCCTCGAGGCCGTGGTTTTGTTCCCGAATCTTGGTCCGGACGTCGCCTTCAGGTTCGGCCAGGACGGCCGACAGGTCGACGGTGCGGGCCTTCGGGTGGTCGACGTCCTCGCGCTGGGAGAGGACCCCGACGCGTCCGACCATCTCTTCGACGGTTTCGAAGCCCAGGTCGGCCATGATCTCGCGCAGTTCCTGGGCGATGAACGTCATGAAGTTGATGACGTGCTCGGGTTCGCCGGGAAATCGCTTGCGGAGGTCCTCGCGCTGGGTGGCGACGCCGACCGGGCAGGTGTTCTTGTGACACTGGCGGGCCATCACGCAGCCCTCGGCGACGAGGGAGGCGGTGCCGAAGACGTACTCCTCGGCGCCGAGGAGGGCGGCGACGGCCACGTCGCGGCCGGTCTTCATCCCGCCGTCGGCCGAGACGCGGATCCGGTCTCGCAATCCGATGGCACACAGCATCTGATTCGCCTCGGCGAGCCCGAGTTCCCACGGCAGGCCTGCGTGCTTGATCGACGTCCGAGGCGAGGCGCCGGTGCCGCCGGAGTGGCCCGAGATGTGGACCACGTCGGCGTTGGCCTTCGCGACGCCCGCGGCGATGGTGCCAATACCAGCCTCCGAGACGAGTTTGACGTTGATGTCGGCGTCCTCGTTGGCGGCCTTCAGGTCGAAGATCAGCTGTTTCAGGTCCTCGATCGAGTAGATGTCGTGCAGCGGCGGCGGCGAGATGAGGCCGACGCCGGGCGTCGACTTGCGCACGTGGGCGATCATCTCGTTGACCTTCTGGCCGGGCAGGTGGCCGCCCTCGCCGGGCTTGCTCCCTTGTGCCATCTTGATTTGAAGTTCGTCCGCGCTCGAGAGATACGTGCTGGTGACGCCGAAGCGGCCGGAGGCGACTTGCTTGACGGTGCACTCGCGTTCGGTGCCGAAACGTTCGGGCGGTTCGCCGCCCTCGCCGGAGTTGCTCTTCCCGCCGATGCGGTTCATCGCGACGGAGTTGTTCTCGTGGGCCTCCGGCGAGAGGCTCCCGAGGCTCATCGCGGCCGTCGAGAACCGCCCAACGATGTCGGCAACGGGCTCGACGTCCTCGAGCGGGATCGACTCGCGATCCGAGTCGAACTCGAGGAGTCCGCGGAGGGTCCGCAGGTCGGCGGACTGGTCGTTGATCCCCTCGGCGTACTCCTGGTAGCGTCCGTAGTCGCCGGATCGAACGGCCTGCTGGAGCGTTCCCACGCTCTGAGGGTTCCACTGGTGGTGGATGCCGCCCGAGCGGTGCTCGAACTCGCCCTGTCGGTCGAGAGTCGCCTCGTCGCCGAAGGCGGTCACGTGGCGTTCGAGGAGGTCCGCTTCGATCTCGGCGAGGCCGATCCCCTCGGTGCGGTTCTCGGTCCCCTCGAAGTACTCCCCGACGAGGCTCGAGTCGAGGCCGACGGCCTCGAAGATCTGGGCGCCCTGGTAGCTCTCGACCGTCGAGATGCCCATCTTCGCCATGATCTTCAGGAGGCCGTCCTCGAGCGCGCCGACGTAGGCGTCGATGGCCACGCCGGTGTCCGCGCCGTCGGAGCCGGCCGTGAGGTCCGCGATAGTCTGGTAGGCGAGGTACGGGTTGATCGCGTCGGCGCCGTACCCCACCAGGGTCGCGACGTGGTGGACGGTTCGGGGGTCGGCCGACTCGAGGACGATTCCGGCGTGGTTGCGCAGGCCGTTTCGCACGAGGTGGTGGTGAACGGCACCAATCGCGAGCAGGCTGGGGATCGCGACGCGGCCGTCGTCGACGTCACGATCAGAGAGAATCACGACGTCGTTGCCGGCCTCGATGGTCGCGACGGCGTCCTCGCGGACGCGCTCGATGGCCGCCTCGAGGGCCTCGCCGTCGGGTTTGTCGGCGGCTTCTTTGCAATCGTAGGTAACGTCAACCGTCCCCGTCGTAATGTCGTTCGTCTGACAGTCGCGAATCGCCTCGAGTTCGGCGTCGGTGAGGACGGGCGAGTCGAGGACCAACTGGCGGGCGTGTTCTGGCGACTCCGAGAGCAGGTTGCGCTGGAATCCCAGCCGGGACTCGAGCGAAGTGACCTGCTCCTCGCGGATGTAGTCGAGCGGCGGGTTCGTGACCTGCGCGAACAGCTGTTTGAAGTACGAGAACAGCGGCCGGTTGAACTCGGTGAGCACCGACAACGGCGTGTCGTCGCCCATCGAGCCGATGGGGTCCTTGCCCTTCTGCATCATCGGCTCGATCAGATTCTCGAGTTCGTCGTGGGTGTAGCCGAACGCGGCCTGGTGGGAGCGAAGTCCGTCGACGGCCTGGCGTGGTTCCGGGTCGGCCGTCTCGAGGAGGTCCTCGACGCGAACCTGTTCGCGGGCGAGCCACTCGCCGTAGCGGTCCTCGACGAGGCCGTCGAAGACTTCCTCGTCCGGGATGACTCGGCCCTCGTTCGGGTCGGCCAAGAACAGTTGACCGGGCTGGAGCCGCCCGCGCTCGGCGATCTTCTCTGGTGGGGTCTCGAGCGCGCCGGCCTCGCTGGCGGCGATCAGGCGGTTGTCGGTCGACACGTCGTACCGGCACGGGCGCAGGCCGTTCCGGTCGAGGACGGCGCCGACGCGTTCGCCGTCGGTCGCCGCGACGAGCGCGGGGCCGTCCCACGGCTCGACGAGCGAGGCGTGAAAGTCGTACCAATCCTTGCGCGCCTGGTCCATCTGGTCGTCGCCGCGCCAGGCCTCGGGAACGAGCATGCGGAGAGCGTGGGGGAGGTCGCGCCCGTTCTGCACGAGCAGTTCTACGGCGTTGTCGACGCTCGCCGTGTCGGACTGGTCGGGGTCGTTGATGACGGGCTTGACGGCGTCGAGATTGTCTATGACCTCGCTCTCGAGATCCGTCTCGCGGGCGCGCATCCAGTTGACGTTGCCCTGGATGGTGTTGAACTCGCCGTTGTGGACGACGTTTCGGTAGGGGTGAGCGAGGTGCCAGGCGCCGAGCGTGTTCGTCGAGAAGCGCTCGTGGACCATCACGAACGTCGACTCGAGGCGCTCGTCGGCGAGGTCGGGGTAGTAGTCGGCGACCTGCTCGCCCTTGAGCAGGCCCTTGTAGACGAGCGTCTTCGAGTCCAGCGAGCAGACGTAGAATCGATCGGACCCGTCGATGTCGGCGTCCTCGACCGCGTTCTCGAGCGCGCGCCGGGCGACGTAGAGGCGATGGTCGAAGTCGTCGTCGGCCAGTTCGTCCGTAGCCGAGACGAACACCTGCCAGACGTCTGGTTCAGACTCGAGGGCTGTCGTGCCCAGCTCGTCGTTGTTCGTCGGCACGTCCCGCCAGGCGAGGGTCTCGAGTCCGTACTCAGAGAGGGTGTCTTCGAGGAGGTGGACGAGCGCCTCGCGGGCGGCGTCTTCCTGTGGGAAGAAGATTGATCCGGCGGCGTACTGCGACGGCAGGTCGACGTCGAGTTCATCGCGGAAGAAGGCGTCGGGCGTCTGGAGCACGATCCCCGCGCCGTCGCCGGTGTTCTCTTCGGCGCCGGTAGTGCCTCGATGCTCGAGGTTGACGAGGAGTTCGAGGCCGTCGGCGACGACGTCGTGGCTCGCTTCGCCGTCGAGGTCCATAACGACACCGAGACCGCAGTTCGACCGTTCGTCTACGGGGCTGGCGAGGCCCCGCTCACCGTGAGACGAGTCACTGTGTGGCTGTGTCATACACACTCGAGTGACCCACACCCACAAGAGGATACCCCATTATGACTAAGGGTATTATAATGCCATATTAGGGAATTAAAACCGTAAGGGTGTACGAGAATACGAAAGCGCGTACTAGGGGCGCAGGAGGGGCATTGAACGCTCGGTAAATCGGTTTGCGGCCGGCCGGCGGTCACATCGCTCTCGCTCGGTGAGAATCGTCGCCAGAGAAAGTGTCAGAGGCACGTAGTGTCCATCCGCTGGATGCACACCACGATAGGTAGTCACCGCCGGAGCCATATGCACTATGGGGCTAAACGATTAGGTTCGGGTGAGTCACTCATTCACTCACTCTCCCTTCCACACATTTCCCTGCGCTCACGCTCACTCATTTGCTCACACTCGCACACACCCGTTCACGGAGAGACGAGGGCTCGAGGGCGCCGCTACGCGAACACACGGGCACCAGAAGAACGTTTCGAGACGAACAGGGGAGAGGACCGCTCGATCAGTAGGTTCTGGCGAAGTACGCCAGCTGATCGGCGTGCTCGCCACAGACCGTACAACTGGCGTCTTCGTCGTCGGGCGCCGCAGCTTCGCCGTCGGTCTCGGCGCTCTCCTCGGCGAGGGGCTGGAGGACGATCTCCGCGGAGACCTTCTCCTTGATGGCCTCCTCGCAGGCCTGGTCGCCACACCACGGGACCTTCACGTAGCCGCCGTGGCGTCCGATCGTCCCCATGATTTCCTCAGGACTGTCGGCCGTTCGGACGTTCGACTCGAGGGTTTCTCGAGCGGCCTCGTACAGTTTCTCGTAGATTTCGTCGAGGTGCTCGTCGACGGTGTCGGCGACGCCTTCACGGTCGGCGACGGTCTTCTCGTTGTCCGGGCGGTGGACTAGCGTGACCTCGCCGTCGTCGGCCTCGTTGGGGCCGATCTCGATCCGAAGGGGGACGCCCTCGAGTTCGTGTTCGTTGAACTTGAAGCCGGGATTGCGCTCGTCGCGGTCGTCGAGTTCGACGCGGAAGCCAGCAGCCTCGAGTTCGTCGGCGACCTCGTTAGCGTAGCCCAGGACCTGCTCCTCGGTGTCCTCCTGCCAGATGGGGACGATGACGACCTGCGTGGGCGCGACGGTGGGGGGCAAGACGAGCCCCTGGTCGTCGGAGTGGGTCATGATGAGCGCCCCGAGTGCGCGCCAGGAGAGCCCCCACGAGGTCGTGTAGGCGGTCCGCTCCTCCTCATCCTCGTCCGCGAAGGTGATGTCGAACGCCTCCGCGAAGCTCTGGCCGAGGTGATGGCTCGTACCGCCCTGGACGGACTTGCCGTCGGGCATCAGACACTCGACGGTCGTCGTGGTATCGGCGCCGGGGAACTTATCGTGTTCGGGCTTTTTCCCCTTCAGCACGGGGATAGCGAACAGTTCCTCGTAGACGCGTTCGTACTGCTCGAGTCGCGTCCATACCTCCTCCCAGGCTCCCTGGTTGGTCTCGTGGGCGGTGTGACCTTCCTGCCAGAGGAACTCCTTCGTGCGGAAGAACGGCTTCGTGTCCGTCGCCTCCCACCGAACGACCGAGCACCACTGATTGAGCCGCATGGGGAGATCGCGGTGGCTACGCGTCCACTCGGCCATGAACGGCGCGATGATCGACTCGCTGGTGGGCCGGACGGCGAGGCGCTCCTCGAGTTCGTTGTGTCCGCCGTGGGTGACCCACGCGACCTCGGGGTCGAATCCCTCGACGATGTCCTTCTCGCGCTCGAGGTAGCTCTCGGGGATGAACAGGGGGAAGTAGGCGTTCGTGACGCCGGTCTCCTTGAACCAGCCGTCGAGGGTGTCCTGGAGGGTCTCCCACAGCGCGTACCCGCGCGGTTTCGTGACGATGAAGCCGCCCATGGGGGCGTAGTCCGCTAAGCCGGCCTTCTGTACGACCTCGGCGTACCATTCGCCGGGTCGATGATTCTTGGACTCGGTGATCCCGAGTTCCTGTGATTCGTCGCTCATACCTCGACAGTCTGCCAGCGCGCTCTTAAACGATGCGAAGGTGTGTGAGCGTTTCGAGTCCTCACCGTCGCTCGAGAAACCCGGCGCCGGTTCCTTCCGGTTGTCGGTCACTTATGCGGCGAGGGGACGAACCGTCCACTCGAAAACTATGACCAGCATGCACGCCATCGAAGTCAACGAGTACGGCGACAGCGACCGACTCGAGTACACCGAGCGTGAGGTTCCGGAACCGGGACCGGGCGACGTTCGGATCGACGTCGAGGCCGCGGGGATCAACTTCGCGGACGTCATGCAGCGACGCGGGGTGTATCCGGGTGGGCCGGAACCGCCGTACGTCCCCGGGATGGAAGCCGCCGGAACCGTCGACGCCGCGGGTGAAGGCGTCGACCTCGAGGAAGGCGACCGCGTGGTCGGCATGCTCGGCGGGGGCGGGTACGCCGAGTACGCCACCGCCAACGCGCAGATGCTCCTGCCCATCCCCGATGGGATGAGCTTCGAGGAAGCCGCCGGCTTCCCCGTCCAATTCCTGACCGCCCACTCCTGCCTGTTCGAGTGGGGCGAGCTCGAGGAGGGCGAGTCCGTCCTGATCCAGGCCGCCGCGGGTGGCGTCGGCACGGCGGCAGTCCAGCTGGCCTCGCGGGCCGGCGCGGAGGTCTTCGGCACCGCGAGCACCGAGGAGAAACTCGAGCTGGCGTCCGACCTCGGGTGTGACTACCCGATCCAGTACACCGAGGTCGACTTTCGCGACCCCATCGAGGAGGCGACGGACGGCGAGGGCGTCGACCTCGTCCTCGAGAGCGTCGGCGACGACGTGTTCGACCGGAGTCTCGACGCTCTCGGGCACTTCGGGCGGCTGGTCACCTACGGCGTGGCGAGCGGCGTGCCTGCGAACGCCGAGAACCGACGTCTGCTCTTCGAGAACAAGTCCGTCGTCGGGTTCCACCTCGGTCAGGCGTCCCGTCACGACCCGAAGCGAATCATGCGGGCAGTTCCCGACCTGACCAAAGGGCTGGCCGAGGGCGAACTCGAGGTAATCGTCGGCGAGACGTTCGCGCTCGAGGACGCGAACGAGGCCCACCAGTTCATCGAGGACCGAAAGAGCGTGGGGAAGGTCGTGCTGGTTCCCTGAGAAGCAGGCGGTCGTCGACTCGAGACGGTGAGCTGACGGTTCGAGAGGGCGCATCGGTGAACCTCCGGTGGCGAGTGATAGCTATTTTGTGCTGCCTGTGGGCCACTCACCTATGGCCACGGAACGCCCTCGAGAGGACCGTCACAGAGAAATCGACGCGATCGTGGAGGCGAAGGCGGGCGGTGTCGCGGAGACGAGAGACGAGGCCGACAAGTACACCGTCCTCGGGGCCGCCAGCCGACGCACGTTCGCGAACTGGCTGACGCCGATCGAGGAACACTTCGTCTGCCATCGAAACGACATTCCGGACGCCGACGCCGACGCGTGGACCGTCTCGCTCAGCGGCCAGTTCGAGGGCACCCTCTCGATGGCCGACGTCAGAGAAGAGTATCCGACGGTCGCAGTCGCACACACGATGGAGTGTGCCGGCAACGGACGGGGCCAGCACCGACCCGAGACCGGCAGCGTCCAGTGGGACTGCGAGGCCGCAGCCACCGCCTTCTGGACGGGGACGCCAGTGAGTTCGATTCTGCGCGATTACGGTGTGACCGATTCCGAGGGGCAGTGGCTCACGGCCGTCGGTGGCGATCCGTCCGACGGCGACGACGTCTTCGCCCGATCGATTCCGCTCGAGAAAGCCCTCGACGACTGCCTCCTCGCCTACGAGATGAACGGCGAGCCCTTGCCACGGGAGCACGGCTATCCCGTCCGCCTGATCGTCCCCGGCTGGTACGGCGTCAACAACGTCAAGTGGGTCGAGGAACTCCGCGTCATGGACTCGATGGTGACCGAGGGGAGCCTCGAGCGCCCCGGAGAGCACGCCTACTGGCAACAGGAGTCCTATCGCGTGCACCCCCAGGGAGTCGAACCCAATCAGAACGAGACGGTCGACACGTACGATACGTGGGCCCAGCTCGAGGGCGCGGTCGAGCACCCGTACACGTTCGACGCGAACGTAATGTCGCTAATCGGCGCGCCATCCGTGGAGTCGCCCGTCGACGTGCGACCGGACGCGTCGCTCGAGGTTCGCGGCGTCGCCTGGGCGGGAGACGACGGGGTCGACCGCGTCGAGGTCTCGACCGACGGCGGTGAGACCTGGGACGACGCGGAATTGTTCGGCCCCGACTACGCGGGCGCGTGGCGACTCTTCCGGTACGACTGGGACGCCCGGCCGGGCCATCACACCCTGCTATCGCGCGCGACCGACGACCTGGGCCGTCGACAGCCGTCGCGAATATCCGAACCGGACGCCTGGCGTGACGCCCTCGAGAACGACGAGTACCCCTGGAACGAAGGAGGCTACGCCTCGAACGCGTACGAACCCAACGGCGTGGACGTCGAGGTCCGCGCCAGGGACGGCCGGGACGTCAGAGACTAGTCCGTCGGTTGCCCCAACGCCGTCACTCCTCGAGCGATGCGCCGCGCTCGAGGTCGTAGTCGACGAACTCGGCCTCGTCGAGCGGTCCGCCGCCCTCGAATGCGAACGTTCCCTCGACGGTATCGCCATCGAGCACCGCGGGCAGCCAGAGGTGATCGTCCTCCCACATGCGGTCGTAGGGCACGTCATCGACCGAAACCCACACGGGGTGGGCTTCCTCGGTCGCCACCGGTTCGCCATCGTAGACCTCGGTCCGGAACACGTGACAGACGGTGTGGACCTCCCCGTCGAGAGTGAACGTGAGCTCGCCGGCCTGCTCGAGCGCCTTCAACGGAATCTCGAGGCCGACTTCCTCGCGAACCTCGCGAACGGCGCACTCCCGAGGCGTCTCGCCGCCCTCGAGTTTGCCGCCGGGTCCGTTGTACCACCCCTCGCCGAGTCCACGCTGCTTCTCGATGAGGAGCACGTCGTCGCCGTCCAGGACGAAACAGAGCGTCGCCTCGATCATGCTCGAGGGTTCGACTGTGCGGACAAAACTGGTGTGGTCCGCTGCAGCTGAGGCTTCGTTTCACCCCGAGGTAGACGGGCCTGATCTCGGCCGTCCGCATACGGCCAACCTCGTCGGATGAGACTCCCTGTCGATAATGGACCGTACGAACTACGTCTCTCGTTTCGATCCGGTCCACAAAATCGAAGGTCGATGACAACAAATAGACTCAACGATGGCCACCGAAGCGACGTTTACTGTCCCCTCGAGTCAGTTCCCGCTGGGGACCGTGTTCGAGCAGCTACCGGACGTGACGGTCTCCCTGGAGCGGATCATCCCCGCACAGGACGTGGTAGTGCCCTACTTCTGGGTGCGAGGGACCGTCGTCGACGACATCGAGGAGACATTTACCGAACACCCCGGCGTCAGAGACATCCGTCTCGTCGACTCCGTCGCGGACGAGTATCTGCTGCGCGTCGAGTGGGCGGTCGAGTATTCGGGCGTACTCAGCGCGCTCGTAGAGACGGAGATACCGCTCATCGAAGCCGTCGGCACGAGCCAGGAGTGGACGTTCGACGTTCGCGGCGACGACCGAAGCGACATCGCGGCCTTCCAGCAACGCTGTCGGGAGCTGGACGTACCGGTCACGCTGACGAGCCTCCACGCGTTGACTCCGGTCGAGACGGACACCGAGGCGGCACTCACCGAAACCCAGCAGGAGGCGCTGGTACTCGCGTTCGACCGCGGCTACTTCGAGACCCCCCGGGAGGTGACGATGGCAGAGGTCGGCGACGAACTCGACATCTCCCAGCAAGCCGTCGCCTCTCGCCTTCGGCGCGGAATAAAACACATTCTGGGGAGTACGCTCTCCGAGACAGGCCGCTCGGATCGATAGATCGCTTAAAAGGGTTTTGTATAACGCGAAGCAATCCTGATGATCGTTCTCCGTCGAATACACGAACGATGCCCTCCGGTGAACGCGAGCGTACACTCGTCGCATGTTCCGCCTGCGGGACCGCCTACGCAGCCACGAGCTGGCCCGACGGAAAACTGCAACCGATCGGTACGAAGAACGGCTGTCGGTGCGGGTCGACGGAGTTCAGCGAGGTCCGTTATCGAGAAACCACCCCTCAGGAGGAAGAAGCCGACTGACCGGTTCGAAGCAGCGCGCTAGGCCTTCGCGTCGGCGCTCGAGTCCGCGTCCGTCCGGTCGAACAGGCGGTCGAGACCGAGTGCGAGCGCGGCCGACAGGGTGGCTCCGACGAGGGCGAATCCGGCGAGCGCGACGAAGAAGGTCGCGAGGCCCGCCTCGCCGAGCAGAAATCCACCGATGGCGATGCTGGTCGCGCCGAACCCGAACTCGCCGAGGTAGGTGTAGCCGTAGGAGAGCCCGCGGCTGTCGGCGGGCGTGTAGACGGCGACGGCGTTCTGGTAGAACGGCTGGATGGCGAACAGGACGAAGCCCAGGACGCCACAGAGGACGAGCAGGGCACCAAGGCCGCGGTCGACGATGGGGACGAACGCGAGCGCGAGGGCAGCCAGGACGGCGAAGAGGGCGGCCAGGCCGCGAGCCGCTGGAACGCGATCCGTGAGCTTTCCGCCGGTATACTGGCCGGCCATGCCGACGACCAGCAGGCCGACGTAGACGTAGAAGCCAGGGTCGATGTCGTAGCGCTCGAGCGTCGGGAACAGTTCGAGTCCCTCGAGCGCCGGCAGGCCGGTCATGATCTCGGGCAGGTAGGTGAGCACGCCGCGGTAGTACAGCCCCTCGAAGGTGACGAGCACGAAGACGATAGCGAAGGCGCTGGCGAAGAGCGCCCGGGAGTTGGCAATAAATTCCGGCACCGAGAGTGCCTTATCCGGCCCGGCGTCGACTTCGTCCGCGACCGCGGCGGTCGCGTCGAAGTTCGCACTGAGCCCGTAAGCGACGGCGATGAAACCGGGGATCGCCAGCAGGGCGGCGACCACGGGCCACTCGAGGACAATCAACAGCGTGGCGGCGACGAACGGCCCGAGAGCGATGCCGAAGTTGCCGGCGATGCCGTGCCAGGCGAAGACGGTGCCGCGCTCCTCGACGCCCGTACTGATGAGCGCGAGGCCCGCGGGGTGGTAGACGCTGGCGGCGACGCCCCACAGCAGGAGGCCAACGGCGACGGCGTAGATAGACTCCAGAATCGAGGCCGCCGCGAGGACGACGAAGGCGAGGCTCATCCCCAGCAGACAGAGCAGGATGAGCCGCTTCGGGCCGTACCGGTCGGCGAGGACGCCGCCGGGAAGTGCGCCGATGCCGAAGGGGGCGTACCCCAGCGCGACGACGAACCCGACGAGGGTAACACTCACGTCGAACTCGGCGAGCCAGACGACGAGGAAGATCGGGATCGAGGTCTCGAACCAGTGGACGAGGGCGTGGCCCGCCATGGTGAAACCGGCGATCGAGCGGTCGTTCGAATCGAGAGACATGCGAGACAGTGGTCAAACGGCTGGCGCCGGGGTACTTAGCGACTCGGAAATCGGCAGAGTGGCGGCGGACGGTCGCTGGCCGCGCTCGCAGCCCTCGAGAACCTGAGACGCTGCCCCACACCCGCACCCTTTTGTCGGGCACCGATGTGTGACAGGGTATGGCGGATCGGACGATCGGCTACGCCGACGAGATGGAGTACACGACCCTGGGCGAGACGGGACTCGAGGTCTCTCGTCTCTGTCTGGGCTGCATGAACTTCGGGAGCGCCGAGCCCTGGATGATCGACGACGAGGACCAGTCGATCGAGATCGTCGAGCGCGCGCTGGATCTCGGAATCAACTTTCTCGATACAGCCAACGTCTACTCCCGCGGGGAGAGCGAGGAACTCGTCGGCCGGGCGATCGAGCCCTACGACCGGGACGAACTCGCGATCGCGACGAAAGTCTTCGGACGCATGGGCGACGGGCCGAACCAGCAGGGCCTCTCGAGAAAGCACGTGTTCGACCAGTGTCGAGCGAGTCTCGAGCGCCTCGGGACCGACTACGTCGACGTCTACCAAATTCACCGCTGGGACGAGGAGACGCCGATCGAGGAGACCCTGCGCGCGCTCGACGCCCTGATCGATGAGGGGGTCGTTCGCTACGTCGGCGCGAGTACGATGACGGCCTACCAGTTCACGAAGGCGCTGTACACCGCCGACGTCGAGCACCTCGAGCGGTTCGTCTGCATGCAACCGGAGTACAACGCCGTGGATCGCCACGAGGAGGCGAACCTCCTCCCCGTATGCGCGGGCGAGGGGATCGGCGTCATCCCCTGGTCGCCGCTGGCCGGCGGCTTCCTGACCGGAAAGTACGACCAGGACGACGACCCGGAGGGAGACGTGCGGGCCGCGACCGACGAGTACACGAGACGGCGCTTCACCGACGAGAACTGGGCCGTTCTCGAGGTCATCGAAGAGCTCGCCGAGGAACGGGGCGCGACCCCCGCACAGGTGTCGCTGGCCTGGCTCCTCCACAAGGACGTCGTCGACGTGCCGATCGTCGGCCCGCGGTCGATCGACCACCTCGAGGAGAACGTGGGGGCCGTCGATGTCGAGTTGGCGGAGGGCGACCTCGAGCGCATCGAGGAACCGATCGATCCGCGGTGGCCCGCGCCGGGGAAGAACTGACGAGGCGGAGACGACACCGTCGACGAACTCAGTAGCTCGGGTCGATGTTGACGTGTCCTCTCCAGCAATTAATGTAAAAATATGCTATACTAAGACATATTTACATAATCAATGTGTGGTCATACTATGAAACGGTGAGAGTGGCTCCACTTCGGCATCCTCGATACCGTCCGTTCCAATGGGCTAGGTAGCTCACCCGCTATTCAATTTCGGACGGCGTAACCGCTAGTTCTCCTCGAGCGGCTCGTCGTTCACGCCAACGGCTTGCGAGACGTCCACGTTCTCTGGGTCGTCCTGGCCGCCGACGACCAGTTCGCCGTCCTCGTTTTCGACGTAGACATCGTCGGCGAACCCGCCCTCGGCGTGGGGATGCTCGGGATTCTCGAGGCGTTCGGGCGTCGACGGGGCCTCCGGAAGCCCACCGTCGGGCCTGAACTCCCCCAGGGGTCGATCGATCGTGATTCCCCAGGTTGCGAAGAAGTCGTGGTACCGGTCGTAGTGGTCCTCGAGTTCGTCGGCGGGGAACTCCATCATCTCGGTCCAGCCGTGGTTGTAGAAGTCGAAGTTCGCCTGGATGTGCGTGATCTCGCGGGCCTCGGCCTCGGAGTACCCGGCGCGCAGGGCCTCGAGGTAGCTGTCCATCGTCGCCTCGAAGAGGCCGTCGAGGTGGGCCTTGCGCTCGTCGGCGCGGGCCGGATCGGCCTTCCCCAGGAAGATCTTCGTGTGGAGGCGAACGAGGCCCGAAATGGCCAGTGAGCGAACGACTGGGGTCTCGAGCGCCTTCCGAGAGGCGAAGTGACGGGCGTTCTGGCGGAGTTTCATACTCGAGCGGACGGACTCGAGCCTAATGAGCGATGTGGAGTGGACGGATCGTCTATCTATAGAATGTATAGTATTTTCGATTCCTGGATGACGAACGAGCGACGCCCACGGCGAGGCTACCCGACGATGGCGCCTCGACCTCGAGGGTAGTCCAGATAGCAACCGACTTTAACCCCCGTTACGAAATTTCCCGACATGACCGAGTACGTTATCATCGGGGACGGGATCTCCGGCAGTTCGGCCGCGGAGACACTCCGGGAGGAGGATCCGGAGTCGTCGATCACCGTCATCACCGATGAGGGCGAACCGCTGTACAATCGTATCCTGATCAAAGAACACGCCAAGGGCAAACTGCCCGAGGCGCCCATCTCGATTCACGACGAGGACTGGTACGACGAGCGCGACATCGACCTCTCACTCAACACGCACGTGACGACCATCGACACCGACGAGAAGGTCGTCTGCACCCACGAGAAAGACGACGTTCCCTACGACAAACTGCTGATCGCGACGGGCGGGACGCCCACGCAGTTGCCGGTCGAAAACAGCGACGCTGAGGGCGTCCACCACTTCTGGACGTTCCAGGACGCCCGGAAGATCCGCAAGAGCGCCGAAGCCGCCGACGACGCCGTCATCGTCGGAGCCGGATTGTTGGGCATCGACTTCGCGGCAGTCTGTGGCTCCCAGGGCGTCGAGGGCAAGTTCCTGATGCGCGGCGACCGCTGGTGGCGCTACGCGCTCTCGGCCGATGGCGCCGAGATCATGCACGAGGGGATGCGAAGCGTGGGCGTCGAACCGGTCTTCGACAGCGGCGTCAGCGAGTTCGAGGTCGACGACGACGGCCGCGTCGAGGCCGCCATCGGCGGCGACGGTAACCGCTACCCGTGTGACTTCGCCGGCGTCGCGATCGGCCTGACGTTCAACACCGAGTTCCTCCACGACACCGACATCGAACAGGACAACGGTATCGTCGTCGACGAGTACATGCAGACGAACCTCGAGGACGTCTACGCGGCGGGCGACCTGACGCAGTTCTACGACGTCCTCCTGGGCGAGCAGGCCCAGAACGGCTCGTGGGGCTCGGCCAAAGAGCAGGGTCGAGTCGCGGGCATCAACATGGCCGCCGACGACGAGGCCGAGCCTTTCGAGTGGGTCTCCTCGTACTCGATCACACACTTCGACTTCCCGTTCCTCTCGTTTGGCCACCCCACCCTGGGCGACGAACACGCCGAACGCCGCTACTCAGACACCGAGTGGCGCCGCATCGCGTTCAAGGACGGCAAGGTCGTCGGTGGCGTCCTCATCGGCGACCTCTCCGCTCAGAGCAAGCTCAAGCAACTCATGCGCCAGCAGCGTATCGTCGCCGACCAAGCCGAGGTCCTCCTCGAGAAGCAAGTCGACCTCGACGAACTCGCGCCGAGTCAGGATCAATAATCGGGTAGTCGTCGCGAAAGGCCTGTCGCTCGTTCATCGACACACAGCAGGTTTTGTTATTGTTGAGGACCTCGTACGGTGATACGTTGTAGCGGTTGTGCTGAACTCACAGCGCGAACGTTGCAACCATACCTGCTCGAGGAGAGGGTATCTGAATTACTCGATATCCGTGTGAACGAGCTCACTTCTGGATTGACAGCTGCCTGCGTCTGGCGAAACTACCGGGTAGCACGCATGCGGGTGTCAGGCCAGCGAGATTGTCGGGTTTTACCGACTCTCGTCGCGATTCACCGCACCCGACAACTCCTGTTACTCGTCCGGTTCGTCCGTATTCGACTGCCGGCGCAGCCACTCGAGGCCGAGGAGGCCGCTGAAGATCCCTGCGCCGGTCGTGAAGCCGGGTGACTCGTCCGCGTCGGTCTGGGAGGTGCGTTCTTCGGCCTCGTTAGCTCCGTCGTCTCCGTCGTCTCCGTCGTCTCCGTCGTCTCCGTCGTCGGAGTCGGTTGTGTTCTCGTCATCGTTGGATCCGTTTCCGTCGGTTCCATTCCCATCGGATTCGGTCGTGTCCTCGCCGTCGTCGTTTTCGTCGCCGGGAACTTCGCAGCTATCGCCGCCGCCGGTCTCCTCATCTTCGTCCGGCGTCTCCTCGTCGCCAGTGTCGTCGGTGCTGTCGCCGTCGTCGGTGTCTTCTTGCTGGTCGTCGTCGGTGCTATCGTCGTCGTCCGCGCCATCTTGCTGGTTGTCCTCGTCGGTTCCGTCACCCTCGTCACCGGTGTCGTCTTCGTCGTCCGTCTGTTCTCGAAGTGCGACGAGTTCCCCGTCGTGATCAAGGTAGATCGTGTCGCCGCTGATCGCGCGAATCTCTCTCGAGTTTGCAAGCGACGTTTCCTCTCTCCCGACGGACCACTTCTCAGTTCCGTCGTACTTGTTCAGGGCGACGAGTTCGTGGTCGTATTCCTGCTCTCCGTAATTGTGTCCATCCTGATACAGGTAGGCGTAGACGGTGTCGCCGCTGATAACGGCTTGCCCGTAGGTGTACGTAACATCGAGACTCCAACTGTATTCGTCACCGTCGATCGAAGCGCCGGAGTACTCCTGATCGGTGCCCCCGCCGACGTAGATTTCCTCGCCGAAGGCTATTTCGCGAGTCCCGTAGGCCATGGTCTTCCACTCGCCTGTTTGGGCATCGTGCAACGAGCGTTCGTTGTACGTACCAATGTAGTGCGCGACTGCCGTCGACGTCGCGTGGATGCCCTTGGTAGAGGTATGGATTTCCTGTTCATCCTGCCAGACTTCCGCACCCGTCTCGGGTTCGAAGGCAATCGGGCCTGCGCCCGTGCCGCTGTAGATGACGCCGTTTGCTGCGGCAGTCGCAATCACAAATTCGTACTCCGCTTCTCCTTCGCCGTGGTACAGGTCCTCGGGGGCTGTGATTGACTCCTTCTCCCATTGAACCGAGCCGTCGTCGGCGTCGAGTGCATACAGCGTGCCGTCGACGACGACGTAGACGCCACCGTAGGCGACCGTTTGCCAGTGGATTTCCTCTTCGGGGTCGAACTCGGTCTTCCAGCGGACGCTGCCGTCAGCCCGATCGAGCGCGACGACCTCGTCACCGCTAAGATAGACGCTCTCGCCGACGACCGACGGTGTTCCAGCGTGGGCCTCCGTGTTCTCCCAGATCACCGAACCGTCTGCCGCCTCGAGAGCGACTACGCCGTCTTCGGTTGGCGTGTAGACCGTGTCGTCGGCGATGGCGACGGTTCCGGTGTGCCCCATCGAACCGAGATTGCCACGCTCGACGGACCAGGCGACCTCGAGCGAGTCGCCGTCGAACTCGTACCCGTCGTCGATGAATCTGGCGTGGCCGGCGTCACCACGGTGCGACGCCCAGTCTTCGTCCATCTCCGGGTTGGGGACCAGCGACGGATCGGGGAGGTCCCCATCGACGTCGGATGCGCCGACCCCACTCGAGGCGAGTCCAATCCCGGTCGAAAGCGCTGCACCTGCTGCGAGGACCGAACGGCGATGCACATCGTGCATACCCCTTCCACCATCAATAAGTCCCTTTACTATCCAGGTATTATGACTGAGTTATTCTATTTGCAACTGTTTCACATGTCGGATTCACCCTCGTTGACCGGTTCGGGCAACGATTGCCGACAGCAACTCGTCGTGATGAATAGATTCTCAAAATCTCTGACTACCTCCTGACGGCAACTCAGTAGTTCGTTGAGGTGCTAATAGATAGCCGGAGCAACTGTTTCACGAGATGCAAGCCAACTAACCAGAAGTGGTGATTACGCAGTACAGAGCGATCAGTTAACGGACGAAGCAAGTTAGTATCATAGCGACTCCGATCGGGAGATACACTGGCCCTAGCCCAGCGGTGCACGTATTGACCCCGCCGTCAGGCGTATAGGTGACTGTCAGGCCAGTAACTCCCTCGAGTTCGTAGCCACCCGGCGGCCCGCCGGGCCCGTATCCCACATCACTACACGTCGACCAGAAGAATAGTGGACTGATGAGGACGAGGAGGACTCCAAGAAAAAGCAGTCTCCGCCTCGTCTTCGGCTTCATACGACGGCTTCCCGTTCGGGAGTCATAGAATTTTCTACGCTCGTGTGGGGCGTCTCCCACATCGGTTGGTTCCAGATCAATGATCGAGACAAACAACGGATTCCACTCGTTCGATGCGCTTTAGTCCACCTGCAATCGAGCATCAAATGACGTTCTGTTAACGCATCAATTGTCGAACTAATGGCTCGAGCGGAGCCACAACACGGATAACGTCCGAACTCACAGAAGAATGCGTAGAGACTCGCGCCGGGAAGCAGTGAAAGACAATTCATGGAATGGCACGTATCACTGTGGACGGCACTTCTCGGTGTTACCGCGCTCGTCTCGTTCGCGTTCGCGGTGTACGTCTTCCGGAACTACTACCGACGAAACGACGTCGTCATCGTGGCCTTTTTCGGGATCTCCACTGCGACCGTCTGGTGGTCGCTGACCTACGCGCTCCAGGTCTCGGCGACGACGGTGTCGGCCAAATTGGCCTGGAATCGATTCGTCTGGATCGGCGTCGCCCTGATGATGGTCTCGTGGCCGCTCTTCGTTCTCGTCTACACGGGACGTGAGCGGTGGGCTCGTGGGAAGCGGCTCGCCCTGCTCGCCGCGCTACCGACCGCGACGCTCCTACTCGCGTGGGGTGGCAGGGCAGATCAGTTTCTGTATCTCGAGCCGGCCGTCGAATACGTCGATGGGCTCTATTTGCTCACGTTTACGCCGGGGGCGTTCTTCCTGTTCGTGCAGGCGTACTCTTACGCGATCAACGGCATGACCTACGTGCTACTCTGGCGAACGATGAGACGCCAGACCGGGCCGGTCCGTCGGCAGGCGATACTCCTGTTGGTCGCGGGACTCATACCGGCCGTCGCCACTCTCGTCGGTATGACCGGGTGGATCACACCACTGTTTTTCGATCTCACGCCGCTAGCGTTCCTGCTCACGACACCGCTCGTCGCGTGGGCGCTGTTCAGCCACCGGCTGTTCGAAATCTCGCCGGTCGCCCGTGACGTGGTGTTCGAGAACCTGGCGGACGGTGTGGTCGTCCTCTCGGACGAAGATACCATTATCGACGCCAACGACCCCGCGCGGTCGCTGTTCGGCGATCGAATACTCGGGATCTCGCTCCCAGAGGCGTTCGAAGCGTATCCAGAGGTCGCCTCGGTCCTCGAGAACGACACCGAGGACGCGCGCGTAACGGTCGAAACGAGCGAAGAAACGAAACGATTCGAGGTATCTGCGCTGGACGTGACGCCAGGAGGAACCGTTGCGACAGTCCTGCTGTTCGAGGACGTGACCGACGAGGAAACGCTCGAGCGACGGTACCAGAGCATGATCGAAAAGTCACCGAACGTGGTCGCGACCGTCGACGAAGAGTGGACGTTTCGATACGTGAGTCCATCCATCACGCGGGTGCTGGGCTACGAGCCGGCACAGCTCGTCGGTCATTCACTCCTCGAGTACGTCCATCCGGACGATCGAGCAGACGTACTCGAGTTGCGGACACACTCTCGAGAGCGACCCAGCACCGATTCGATCGAACATCGGGTAACACACGCCGACGGAGCCTGGAACGTGTTCAAGACGACGATCGAACCGCTGTTCGACGGCGCCGGCGAGTTCGTCGTGACCTCGACGGACGTCACCGACGAGCGAATCTACGAACAGCGACTCCAGGTGCTCAATCGCGTGCTTCGACACGACGTCAAAAACAACGTGAATATCATCACGGGCTACGTGGATCTGCTCGCGGATCACATCGATGCCGGCGGCGAATCGTACCTCGAAACGATCGAGGAGAACGCGACGGCCCTCGCCGATCTCAGTGAACTGGCACGGGAAGTCGATATGGTGTTACACGGGAAGTCGGACCATCAGACGGTCGACATGGCGGCCGCAGTCGATGCGGCGACCGAGCGGCTACAGCGGAGTTACGACGACGCGACCGTTACTGTCGACATCGACGTCGACGTCGACGAAGCGGCGCTCGCCCTTGTCAATCCTCTGTACCCGTCGGCGATCGACAACGTCCTCAAGAACGCGGTCGAGCACAGTGATCGGTCGAACCCGTCGATCGAAGTCACCGTCGACCGGACGGAGACGACCGTCGACGTGGTCATCGCCGACGACGGGCCGGGCATCCCGGCGGTCGAACGGGAGGTGCTGACTGCCGGACGCGAGACGTCGCTGGAGCACGCCAGCGGACTCGGGTTGTGGCTCGTGAACTGGATCGTTGCTCGATCCGGTGGTGACGTCGAGTTCGCCGAGAACGAGCCTCGAGGGAGCATCGTTCAACTCCAGTTTCCGCGAGCGACCACGGCGACGGCGAGCGCGCAAGCCAGTTGATTTCTCGAGGGTCGATTTGGACGTCGATCGAACTAGTTCACGCTCGAGGAGGAGCCTCGATGACGGTTGCTGGACAGTGGCGGAGCCTCGACGGCGGGAAGGATCGGTGCGAAATCACGTCCACGGATCGACGTACCCTTGGTGAGCGGAACGAGTCGTTAGTGGGCGAACATATTGTTCCGCGCGATTCTTCCTGGAACCGAACGTTTATGACCATCCGTGTCAATTGGTATCTTGGAACATGTCCTCCAGTGACACTGAACCCCTCCAGCGGCAGTTGACCGTCCGGCGAACCGAATCGATCCCGGCATCGTCGCGAGTTCGCCACGTCGATCAGCTGAGTGAGGAGGCACTAACCCGGTTCCTCGAGGTCGTGGAAGCCGGCTCGACTGCCGTCCGCGAGGACATGGAACTGTCCGATGGCGACGTGGTTATTCATACCGACTACTTCTGTGTGAGTTACGACTGAGCCCGGGTCGTTCCAGGTATCAGGTGGCGGATTTCGAATCACCCCACCCGCGGCTGGGTCGACAGTCCGTCTCTGGGCGGAGTACCGTCGGCCCATCGCCGGGCGTATCGAAGCGGTTTTCCGGGGTGCGACGCAATCTAGGCGACATGAACGGCGGAAGCGACATGACGCTCGCGTTCGAACTCGAGGCCCTACAGGCGCTCGCCTCACCGGAGGCCGTCTTCGACGACGCCCGGGGCTGGAGTTCCTACGTCGGCGTCGTCTCCGAGGAGCCGACGTACGTGGTGACGAACTTCACCCGGAAGAACCGGGTCCGACAGGACTTCTTCTCCGGCCCGCGCGGCAAGGCCGAGAGCCTCGAGAGCGTCAAACGTCAGTTCGACACGGAGCGACACGTCTTCGTCGGCGTCGGCGACGACGACGAGGCCCTCGCCGACGAGGTCGGCTGGGAGTTCCTCCACGTCGAAGACGCCGCGGAGGCGGCCGATTGGACGCTGTCGACCGATTCGGAGGAAGCCGACGATCCGGACGAGGCGATTCGCGACGACTGGCCCTGAGCATGGCTCAGCTCTTGGTACTGACGGCCATCGACGAGGCGTTCGAGCGCATCAGCGATCGGCGCGCCGTGGCGGTGCTTTGCGGGTTGGTCGCCGTCCAGGCGCTGATGCTGGTCGGCCTCCAGAGCCAGCTCGAGGCCCAGCGGGCGTTTATCGAGGACGAAGAGCTGTTCGTCCCGGGGTTCGAGACGCTCCCCGACGAGTTGCCCCTCGCGATCGAGCTGTCGGTCGGGCTGGCGACCGCGCTCTGGCTCGCCATGCTGGTGGCGTTCGTCGCGCTCTCGGTGGTCGCGTTTCGGGTGCTCTCTGAGCAGGCGGCACGAACGCGGAGGCGGGACGACGTCGTCGACGTCGATGGCGAACCCGTCGACGGCGAACCGCCCCTCGAGTCACCGTCGACCGATGCGCCCCGGTGGAACGACGGACTCGGCCGAGCGACGCTCTCGGCAGTCGTCGCCGCGTTCGGTGGCTCCCTGGTGGTAGGACTCGGCCTCGCGCTGTTCGTCCTCCCCGGACTCGTCGCCGCCACAGCCCTCGCGTTTACGCACCCGTACCTCGCGACCGAGCGAGTCGGACCGATCGACGCGGCCCGTCGGAGCGTCGAGCTGACCCGCGGCTCCTGGCTTCGCGTCTTCGCCCTCCTCGTCGTCATCCTTCTGAGCTTCCTCACCGTGAGTTCACTGGGCGCCGTCGCCCTCGCCGCCCTCGAGTCGGCGCCCGTCGCGGGCGAACTCGCCAACGTCGCGTTCGGCTCGCTGGCCTGGCTCTTCGCGCTGGCCCTGCTCGCGAGCGGATTCGACCAACTCGAGGCCCGTCAGGCCGAGGAGGACGAAAAGTGGGCGGGTATCGACGACGAACTTCTCCCGTAGGCTCGACACGGGGCCGTCTCGAGTCGTCGTCCTTATCACGACACCGGCCCAAACCCCGGCGATGGCCGACCCCGCGCCTCGCGTCCCGGGCGACGACACCAACCGCCTCGAGCTACCCTGCGGAGAGTCCCTCGACCCCCACGAGATCGACCTCGGTATGCGCGAGTACAGCTGTTCGTGTGGCGATCGCCACGCAGTGGTCACGGACGTCCACCCGCCCTCTCGGTTCGTCCCCGAATCGCTCGTCGCGGTCCTCCGGGAGACCGTCGACACGGCCGACGACTTCGACGAGTTCGGCACGCCCCACCTGCTCGGTATCGTCATGGAGGAGTTCCCCGACGAGGTCGTCGTCCACGACGCCTCCGAGGACGGCTCGGTCGGGTACACCCTCCTGTGGGTCACGGATTTCGAGGCTCGACGGCTCCACGTCGTCGTCGTCGAACTGATCGTCGAGTTGATGGAACACGCGATCAGCCACGCCGACGATGGCGCCGCGATCACCGAGTTCGAGACGCAGATGCTCGAGTTCGACGTCGAGTCGTTCGTCGATCAGTACCGGGACGTGCGGGACTTCGAGAGCGAGCACGATGCACCGGTGTGACGTCGACGTCTATTTTCAGCGAGACGCGTCGTTCCTGGACCGGTGATACCTGACAACCGGGGAAACCGATGACCGCCGAGCGGCTGTACGTCCCGGGCACTCAGGCCCCCGTACGTCGACGAACCGCTAGTCCGTATCGATCCGCGTCACCCGGTCGGCGTCGCCGTCACCGTCAGCGTCGCCATCGCCATCGCCATCGCCATCGTCGTCGGGAGCGACGGTAGCGACGTCGTCCGCCTCGATCGTAATGTCGAACCGGGCGCCCCCGGCCTCGCTCTCCGTCACCGCCACCGACCAGCCGTGGGCGTTCGCCACCTCCGTCACGATCGCCAGCCCGAATCCCGTCCCCTCCGGGTGAGTCGTGTACCCGGACTCGAGGACCGCCTCCCGATCGTCCGGCGGAATTCCCGGCCCGTCGTCGGCCACGTAGAAGCCGTCGTCGCTCGCTCCGACCACGATGTGTACGCCGGACCCGACGTGCTCGAGCGCGTTTCGAAAGAGGTTCTCGAACAGCGCGAGCAGTCGCGTCTCCTCGCCCGTCACGACCGGGAGCGAGCCGTCGACGTCGACGTCGAGACCCGGGTCGACCGTTCGACTGGCCCGTCGAACCACCGTCTCGAGGGAGACCGATTCGGTGTCGGCGAGCTGACGCCCGCTACGGGCGAGCACGAGCACGTCGTCGATGATGTCGTCCATCCGCTCGAGCGCCCACTGGACTTCGCTGACGTGGTCGCGGTACCGGCCGTCGAGTTCGTCGTCGAGCAGGTCGAGGTGACCGGTCGCGAGCGTCAACGGGTTTCGGAGGTCGTGCGAGACCGTCCCCGCGAACTCCTCGAGGCGTTCGTTCTGGCGCTCGAGTTCCTGGCGCCGTCGGTCGAGTTCGCTCTCGCGCTCGGCGCGCTCGAGGGCGGCTTCGACGTTCGCGGCGAGGGTGTCCGCGAGCGCGATCGATTCCTCGTCGAAGTCGTTTCGCTCGGTCGATGCGACGAGGAGAACGCCGTACTCCCCCAGGGGGAGGTGGGCCTCGCTGCGGATCGGCGTCTCGGAGTTCCGAACTCCGTTCTCGCGTCTCACGTCATCGTACGACGTCGGCTCGCCGGTCTCGAAGGCCGTCCACGCCAGGCCACCGTCGCGTTCGATGATCGGGGGGTCGTCGAAGAGGGTAGCCACGTCGTCAGAGACCGCCACGGGGATCAGTCCGTCGGCCTCCGGGTCGTACCGGTGGACGCCGGTGAGCGGATACTCGAGAATCTCGGTGACGAGCTTGCAGCCGACGATGGCGACCTCCTCGGCGTTCTCGGCGGCCATCAGTCGCCGGGTCCCGTCGTGGAGCGCGCGGATCCGCTGTTCGCGCTCCTTCCGTTTACGAATGTCGCGGATGACGCCGACGCTGCCGGTCAGTTCGCCGTCGTCGCCCACGAGTGGCGCGACGTTCGCTTCGGCGACGTGCTTCCGACCCTCGACGTCCGTATAGTCGAACTCGAAGGTTCCCCACTGACGGTCGTCGGCCTCGAAGATTGCCCGTATCTCTCGTTTCCCTCGATCGAGGATCGACTCTGGCATGAACGAACGGGCGTGCGCGCCGACCACCGCTGCCCGGGGTCGACCGACGGCGTCGGCCATCGCGTCGTTCGCGACCACCACGATACCGTTCTCGTCCAGCACATACATGGGATCGCCGACGGTCTCGACCAGCGTTCGGTACTGCTCGAGTTCGCGCTCCCAGCGCTTCTGGTCGGTGATGTCGGTGTAGATGGCGTACTCGTGGATTTCGGACTCGAGTTCGACGGCAAACCCGCGGAAGAGAAACTCGCGTGGCCCGTCGGCGGTCATCCGCGTGATCTCCGCGCTGATGACCTCCTCGAGGCCGACGGAGCCGTATATTTCGATCGGCTCCTCACCTTCCGGGAGGATGCACTCGTCGATCGACTCGTCGACGAGTTCGTCGGCGTCGTAGCCGAACAGCCGTTCGAACGCCGGGTTCACGTCGACGATGACGTCCGATCTGGCCTCGCCGGTGAAGGCAACGCCGTCCGGGACGTTCTCGAATAGTGCACCGAACCGGTCGCGCTCGAGTCGAACCGCCTGTTCGGAGCGGATGCGCGAAATCGCCGCCGAGACGTGCGCGGCGAGCAACTCCGCCAGCGTTCGGTCGCGTTCGGTAAACGCCGCCGGGTCCCTCGAGGCGGCCTGGAGCACGCCGAATTCACCGACGGGAACGCTGAGTCCGGAGCGGATGGCATCGTCGACTGGATCGGCGTCGCCATCGGCCCCGATGTCCAGGTCGAGCGAGGACTCGCCGCGCCGGTAGGTCCGCCCGACGACGCCCTGGTCGAGTTCGAACGTTTCGGTCACTTCCGAGACGATGTCGCCGGCGACGGCTCTCGGGCACAGCAGGCCGTCCTCTTCGACGTAGAGTGCGCTGTCCTCGCTCTCGAGGACGTGAATCATCGCTTCGGCGGCGAGTTGGTAGACCGTCTCCGGGTCGTGGCACGACTCGAACCCCAGGGCGACGTCGTGCATCGCATCGACCCGGCGGAACTGTCGGTCGGCGGTGGTCGTCAAGATGCACTCGACGCGCTCACAGAGAAGTTCGAGGGGATCCACGGAGCCGCCGGCGTCAGTGGGAACGTACGCCGTCGCGTTCGCGTCGAGTGCCCGACTCGCGAGCCGTTCGGAACCGTTGCGAGCGTACAGCACGATGGGAAGGGTGGGATAGGTTCGGCGAACCGTTTCGACGAGCGCGAGCCCGTCGGAGTCGGGAAGGCGGTCGACGGTGACCACGCCGTCTGCCGACCGGTCGCCGAGCGCGCGAACCGCGTCGGAAGCGGTTCCGACCCCCCGAACCGACAGCCCCGGGAACCTCGTCTCGAGCGCGTCGAGGACGCGGCTCGCCCGGTCGGTCGGATCGACGTAGAGGAGCGTCACACCGTCGAACGCTCGGCGCTCACCACCACCAGACATGTAGTTAGCGATAGATGACTGGGGACTCCTATAAGGTGTTCGGCCGTTCGAGGGACCCCGGTGACCGGGCGTGTGGCGGACGCTGTACGAAATTCGAAATTCTATTTCGAGAATCGCACTATTTCGTGGCGCTTATTACGATGTGCACACTTCGAACGGACAACGAATGAGCACCGACCACGACACCGGGGACGACGGACGCACGATCCTGCTCATCGGCAGCGGGCCGATCCAGATCGGACAGGCCGCCGAATTCGACTATTCGGGCGCGCAGGCCTGCCGGGCCCTCCAGGAGGAAGGCGCGCGCGTCGTCCTCGTCAACTCGAACCCGGCGACGATCATGACCGATCCGGAGATGGCCGACAGAGTCTACCTCGAGCCGATCACGACCGACGCTATCGCCGAAATCATCCGGAAAGAGCGCCCGGACGGCGTCATCGCCGGCCTCGGCGGCCAGACGGGACTGAACGTCACGGCCGAACTCGCCGAGGAGGGCGTCCTCGAAGAGTACGACGTCGAGATCATGGGCACGCCGCTCGACACCATCTACGCCACGGAGGACCGCGACCTCTTCCGCCAGCGCATGGAGAACATCGGCCAGCCAATGCCGCGGTCGACGACCATCTCGCTGGACTCGGACGAGACGGTGGCCGAGATCACGGACGAGGACCTTCGCGAACGCGTCGAGGACGCTGTCGACGTCGTCGGCGGCCTCCCGGTCATCGCCCGAACGACCTACACGCTGGGTGGCTCCGGATCGGGCGTCGTTGAGGAGATGGACGAACTCCTCGCTCGCGTGCGGAAAGGACTTCGCCTCTCGCGGAACAACGAGGTCCTCATCACGGAATCGATCGCCGGCTGGGTCGAACTCGAGTATGAGGTGATGCGCGACGCCGACGACTCGTGTATCATCATCTGCAACATGGAGAACCTCGACCCGATGGGCATCCACACCGGCGAGTCGACCGTCGTCACCCCCTCGCAGGTCATCCCCGACGACGGTCACCAGGAGATGCGCACCGCGGCGCTCGACGTCATCCGCGAACTCGGCATCCAGGGCGGGTGTAACATCCAGTTCGCCTGGCACGACGACGGTACGCCAGGCGGCGAGTACCGGGTCGTCGAGGTCAACCCCCGCGTCTCTCGCTCGTCGGCGCTCGCCTCGAAGGCGACGGGCTACCCCATTGCCCGCGTGACCGCGAAAGTCGCTCTCGGGAAACGGCTCCACGAGATCGAAAACGAGATCACCGGCCAGACGACCGCGGCGTTCGAGCCGGCCATCGACTACGTGGTTACCAAGGTCCCCCGCTGGCCCAAGGACAAGTTCGACGACGTCGACTTCGAACTCGGCACGGCGATGAAGTCGACCGGTGAGGCGATGGCCATCGGACGCACGTTCGAGGAATCGCTCCTCAAGGCGCTCCGCTCCTCGGAGTACGACCCCGCCGTCGACTGGGCCGACGTTTCTGACGAGGAACTCGAGGCCGACTACCTCGAGACGCCGACGCCCGACCGCCCCTACGCCATCTTCGAGGCGTTCGAGCGCGGCTACACCGTCGAGGACGTCTGCAGCCTGACGGGCATCTACGAGTGGTACGTCGAGCGCTTCGAGAACATCGCCGAGGCGTCGGTCGCCGCTTCCGAGGGCGACTTCACCGTGGCTGCCGAACTCGGCTTCACGAACCAGCAAGTCGCGGCCCGTGCCGGCGCCGACGTTGGAAGCGTCGAGTCCGCCGCTCCCGAGCGCACCTTCAAGCAGGTCGACACCTGCGCCGGTGAGTTCGCCGCGTCGACGCCGTACTACTACTCGGCGCGGGACGCCCTCGAGTCGGGTTCCTCGCCAATCGCCCACGACGAGGTGCAGGTCGATACAGCCGTCGAGAGCGTCGTCGTCGTCGGCGGCGGCCCGATCCGCATCGGCCAGGGCGTCGAGTTCGACTACTGCGCCGTCCACGCGGTGCGCGCCCTGCGGGAACTGGGCATCGACGCCCACGTCGTCAACAACAACCCCGAAACCGTCTCGACGGACTACGACACCAGCGACGGCCTGTTCTTCGAGCCGATCACCGCCGAGGAGGTCGCCGACGTGGTCGAGACGACGGGCGCCGACGGCGTCATGGTCCAGTTCGGCGGCCAGACCTCCGTCGACATCGGGGAACCGCTCGAGGCCGAACTCGAGCGCCGTGGGCTCGATTGCTCGGTGATGGGCACCAGCGTCGAAGCGATGGACCTCGCGGAGGACCGCGACCGGTTCAACCAGCTCATGGACGAGTTGGGTATCGCCCAGCCCGAGGGCGGCGCCGCCTACAGCCGCGAGGAGGCGTTCGATCTGGCCCAAGATCTGGGCTACCCGATCCTCGTGCGCCCCTCGTACGTCCTTGGCGGCCGCGCGATGCAGGTCGTCCACAGCGACGACGAACTCGAGACCTACATCGAGGAGGCCGTCCGCGTGAGCCCCGACAAGCCGATCCTCATCGACCAGTTCCTCGAAGGTGCGGTCGAACTCGACGTCGACGCCGTTTCGGACGGTGAAGACGTCCTCATCGGCGGCGTCATGGAACACGTCGAGAGCGCCGGCGTCCACTCCGGGGACTCCGCGTGTGCGATCCCGCCGCGCTCGCTCGACGACGAGACGATGGTTCGCGTCCGCGAGGTCACCGAGGAGATCGCGACCGCGCTCGAGACCGTCGGCCTGCTAAACGTTCAGCTGGCGGTCACTGGCGTCGGGACGGACGAGCCGACCGAGGTGTACGTCCTCGAGGCAAACCCCCGCTCCTCTCGTACCGTCCCGTTCGTCTCGAAGGCGACCGGCGTCCCGATCGCCAAACTCGCCGCGAAGGTGATGGCCGGCGAGACGCTCGCGGAGCAGGGCGTCGACGAGCGGATTCCCGAGCACACATCGATCAAGGAGGTCGTCCTGCCGTTCGACCGCCTGCCGGGAAGCGACCCGCGCCTCGGCCCGGAGATGAAGTCGACTGGCGAAGTGATGGGCACCGCGAGCGACTTCGCGACGGCCTACTGGAAGGGCCAGCAGGCTGCCGGCAACGCCGTCAGCGAGGGGACCGCCGTGATCGACCTCGCGGTCGACGGCTTCGAGGGGTTCTTCGACGTCGCCGAGTTCGAGGACGTCCCCGCCGCGATCATGAAGGGCGAGGTCGACTTCGTCGTCAGCGACGACCGCGACACTCTCGAAATGGCCGTCGAGGAGGACGTCCCGTACCTCTCGACGGAAGCCAGCGCTCGCGCGTACCTCGAGGCGCTCGAGGGATTCGACGGCGACCTGGACGTGGCAGCCGTGACCGACCGGCCACAGCAGGTGGCGAACTGGGGTGGTTGACCGGGCCGGCCTTACCCTGGTAAGGGGGCACTGGTGAAGAGTCACACACCACCGAAAGAATTCTGTCAGGCGATTCGGTATTCGGGCTATGGACGACGTTCCCGAAGCCCGAGCACTGTCGGCGTCGGCCGTCGAGAAGTTCGTCGAGATGGTCGACCCGACGCTCGAGCTTCGAGACGCGACCCCGGTCGAACGCGGCTTCTGCTCGGTCTACCGTCTCGATGTCGACGGCGACGACGGCTCGCAGGCTCTGTTCTTGAAGTGTTCTCCCGACGGGAAAACGTGGGGAATCCCCGACGAGGCGCGCATCCAGGCCGTCCTGGACGCCCACACGTCGATCCCGGTCCCCGAAGTGCTCGGCGTCCTGGACGACCACGAGACGCTCCCCGCTCCGTGTTACCTGATGGAGGCCCTGCCCGGCGAGGCGCTGCCCTACGAGGACGTGTGTCACCTCGAGGACGACGCCCTCTCCCGGCTCGCGCGGGAGACCGGCGAGTACCTGGCCGAGTTACACGCGGTGCCGGCGGTCGAGCGGTTCGGCCACGTCCGCCGGGACGGGCCAGACCTGGCTGGCGGGCGGCCCGAGTGCGAGCCGTCGGCCCTGACGGTTGGCGATCCGCGGGCCACCTGGTCGGAGTTCTTGAAAGCGTACGTCGACCGCGAACTAGAGCGCCACGCCGACTCCCGGTTTTCGGCGCTCACGTCCGACCTGGCCCGGTGGTTCGAAGCGAAAATAGACGCGCTGGAGGAACCGTTCGATCCCGTGATGGGGCGCAACGATCACGGGTTACACAACCTCCTCGTCGATTCCGGGACGGGCGAAATCACCGCGATGCTCGACTGGGGCTACACCCTCGCCGTCCCGGCGGCATTCGATTTCGAGTTCGCGGCCTACCTCTACAGCGGCGCCTTCCTGGCGGGGCTGCCGAACGTTTCGGACCGGCGCCCACTCGTCCGCGAGTCGATGCTGTCGGGGTACCGGACGGCAAGGCCGGATCGAGCGGACGCGATTTCGACCCCCGAGCCGCTCTACGAACTGGTCGCGATGGTCCGCATCATGAACGATTTCGACCATCTCGAGGTGCCCGCCGGGAGCGAAGGCGCGGTGATGGACCGGATCGAGGCGGATGCTCGAGAGATTCTCGAGGGAGCGGATCACGAGCACCGATGACGGCGGTTACGAATCGGCCTCGACCGTTCTCGTTCGATAGAAGGTGAATACCGTGTCGATTATTTCGACATCCGCTGCCTATCGTGGGGCAATGATTTTCGTATCTGACCGGGACGTCACACCGACTATCGAAACGATTTTGACGAACGATTTCGTAGTACCCACTGGTGATCACGATGAGGACGAGAGGTATCGATACGCCGACCGACAGCCGTTTTGGATTCGAACTCGACCGGTACGATCTCGTACTCACGGTCATCCCGCTCGCGTTCCTCGCGACCGTCGCAGCGAGTCTCCTGGCCGGCATCTCACTCGAGGTCGCGCTGTTCGCCGGCAGCCTGGTGGGGATCCTGGCGATGATCGACGGGATGGTGTTGCGACCGCCGAACGGACACGGCGGCGTCTAGAGCGTTCCGCACCCGGGTCGCGTTCCGAAAGCCAAACCCTCTCGGGCGACGTGACCCATTACTATAAAATTCATAGTGAGTCGTTATCCCGAATCATGCGTCCTTCAGCGGACCGTCGCTCCTCCGATGCCGCCCTCGACGACCCGTTCGGGGAGCGCCGTCAGCGAACTCAGGTTCAGGGTGTCACTCACGCGTCCAGGTCGAGACGCCGTTTACGAATTCAGGTCAACGGTGCCGTCCGCCAACCCAGGTCCGACACCCTAAAGCGGCCGCGCTCTGAGTGACGCGTATGGAATACCACGAGGCGGCGGACCTCCTCGTCGGCCTGCGTCGATTCCGTCCCAGTCCGGGCACGGAGTCGACCCGGGCGTTCCTCGAGCACCTCGGGGACCCACACGAGGGCGTCTCGTTCGTGCAGGTTGCCGGTTCGAACGGTAAGGGCAGTACGGCGCGAATGCTCGAGTCGATCCTCCGGGAAGCGGGACTCACGGTCGGGCTCTTTACGTCGCCACACCTCGAGGACCTCCGCGAGCGAGTCCGCGTCGACGGGCGGAAGATCCCGAAGGCCGCCGTTCGGGAGTTCGGCGAGCGCACCGGCGAGTACCTGACCGCCCGGGCTGCCGAGGGCGAGTCGCCGACGTTCTTCGAGGCGATGACGACCCTCGCGTGCTGGCACTTCGGTCGGAACGACGTCGACGTCGCCGTCCTCGAGGTCGGCATCGGCGGTCGCTACGACGCTACTAGCGTGGTCGACCCCGTCGCCAGCGCGGTCACGAGCGTCAGCCTCGAGCACACGGGGATCATCGGCGACACGATCGAGGAGATCGCCGCGGACAAGGCCCAGGTCGCCCCCACGGACGCGCCACTGGTCACCGCCACGACCGGGACGGCCCTCGAGACGGTGCGGTCGGTCGCCGGCGGCGTCGTGACGGTGGGGACTGTCGAAGGCGGCCCTCTCGAGGATGAGGGCGAACCAGCCGACCGACCCGACGTCACCGTTCGCTACGGAGGCCGAACGAACCACGCCGAGGCCGCCGTCTCCATCGACGGCGACGGATGGACTGTCGACGCCCGTCTCCCGGTACTGGGCGCCCACCAGGCCGAAAACGCCGGCATCGCCGCGACGCTGGCCCGGCAGGTCGCCGACGTCTCGACGCGCGGCCTCGAGCGTGGACTTCGAAACGCCCACTGGCCGGGCCGATTCGAGGTCATGGGAGCCGACCCACTGGTCGTCCTCGACGGCGCGCACAACCCGGGGGCCTGCGAGCGACTCGCCGAGACGCTCGCCTCGTTCGAATACGACGACCTCCACCTCGTCGTCGGCGCGATGCACGACAAGGATCACCGCGAGATGGCCGCGGCGCTGCCGACTCCCGACCGGGTCACCGCCTGCGAACCGAGTCTCGAGCGCGCCGAGGACGCCGACGTCCTCGCGCGGGTCTTCGCGAACGCCGGCGCCCCGTCGGTCGACACCGTATCGGCGGTCCCGGACGCCCTGAATACGGCGCTCGAGGCGGTGGAACCCGACGACTGCGTGCTCGTCACCGGGTCGCTCTTCGCCATCGCCGAGGCCCGTCGTCGGTGGACGCGAACGGCCGTCCCGAAACGGGTCCGGGACCGGGGCGACGCCCGTGGCGTGCTCGAGTCGGCGGACGTCGACGCGGCGACGATCACCGACGTGACTGAGAGCGGCGTCCACCGCGTCGTCACGATGGCCCTGCCCCGCGACGGGGCGACCACGATCGAACGGGAACTCGTGCGAGTCGGCGGGGAGTGTTCGCTCTCGCGCGTCCGCACCGGGGACGATCCGGTCGAGGCCGTCCTGATGGGGACGCTCGCCCAGTACGAACGGTTGACTGAGACGCTCGCCGACCGATCGGACGGACTAGCGTCGATCGCCCGTGACCTGCGGACGGCCCTCGAGCTGGACGCCCTCGCGGACGCGGAGACGGACACAGGGACCGACGCAGCGACTGACGCGAGGACAGACTACCCCTGGGAGTCCGGCCCCTGCATCATGGGCATCCTGAACGTCACTCCCGACAGCTTCCACGATGGTGGCCGGTACGACGCCCTCGAGGACGCCCTCGCCCGCGCCGAGCGCATGGTCGACGCCGGCGCCGAAATCGTCGACGTGGGCGGGGAGTCGACCCGCCCCGGCGCCGACCCCGTCTCGGTCGACGACGAGATCGACCGTGTCGTGCCCGTGATCGAGCGGCTGGCCGCGGGCGGGGACGTGGGCGAGGGTAGGGGCGGAGAGGGGGACGGGAACGGGAACGAAGGCATAGACGCCCTGCTCTCGGTCGACACCCGACGGGCCGCCGTCGCCGAAGCCGCCCTCGAGGCCGGTGCGGACGTCGTGAACGACGTCTCCGGGCTGGCCGACCCCGAGATGCGCTTCGTCGCCGCCGAGTACGACGCCCCCATCGTCCTCATGCACAGCATCGACGCGCCGGTCGTCCCAGATCGTGACGTTCAGTACGACGACGTCGTCGAGGACGTCATCGAGCAACTCACCGAGCGCGTGTTGCTGGCGGAGAAGGCCGGCCTCGAGCGTGACCAGATCCTCATCGATCCTGGACTCGGTTTCGCGAAGACGCCCGAGGAGAGCTTCGAACTCCTGGACCGACTCGAGGAGTTTCGCACCTTCGGCTGCCCCGTTCTCGTCGGCCACTCACACAAGTCGATGTTCGAGCGCGTCGGTCGCGCCCACGGCGAACGCCTGGAGCCGACGATCGCGGCGACGGCCCTCGCGGTCGACCGCGGCGCAGACGTCGTCCGCGTCCACGACGTCCCGGAGAACGTCGCGGCGATGAAGACGGCACTGGCGGTTCGCGGTGACGGTGTCTCGAGCGACGAGTGCTGAGGTCAGGACACCTCGGGGCAGGAGTCCGGATCTGAACCGAATCTGGAACCAGAATCAGAATCGGAGTGGGAATCGATTCACCTAGTGAAGTCTCCTTACGACTCGGCAGGAAGCGTAAACGAGAACGTCGCTCCCTCGCCGGGTTCGGACTCGACCCAGATCTCGCCACCGTGGCGTTCGACGATGCGCTCACACAGCGCGAGACCGATACCGGTTCCCGGATGTTCTTCGTGCGTATGTAGCCGCTGGAACACCTCGAAAATGCGCTCTGCATCCTCCCGATCGATCCCGACCCCCTCGTCGCGAACCGAAAGCACCCAGTGCTCGCCCGCCCGCTCGGCAGCGACGTCGATCTGCGGTGGCTCGTCACCCCGGTACTCGATCGCGTTCGACAGGAGGTTCTGGAACAGCTGTCGCAACTGGCTGGCGTCACCGTTCACACGAGGCAGGTCGTCGGTCGCGATCTCGGCGTCGCTCTCTTCGATCCGCACCGTGAGGTCCTCCCGGACATCTTCGAGGACGCCGTTCAGGTCGACCGGTTCGAACGGATCGCCGCGCGTGTCGACGCGCGAGTACTCGAGGAGACCGTCGATCATCTCTCGCATTCGTTCGGCGCCGTCGACGGCGTATTCGAGAAACTCTTCGCCGTCCTCGTCGAAGGCGTCGCCGTACCGGTTCTCGAGCAACTGGAGATAGCTCGTGACCATGCGTAGGGGCTCCTGAAGGTCGTGACTGGCGGCGTAGGCGAACTGCTCGAGGCGCTCGTTCGACTCCTTGAGTTTTCGCTGGTACTCCCGACGCTCGGTGATGTCGGTGAGCGTCACGACAGCGCGGCTCACGTTCCCGTACTCGTCTCGCACCGGCTTGCCGTGTTCCATGATGATTCGCTGTTCGCCGTCGAACGCGGCGATTTCGTAGACGTTCGGCTCCGTGACTTCCTCGCCCTGGAGCACCTGGTACATCGTCCAGTCCTCGGGCTCCACTGGCTCGCCCGAGTCCGACCACACCGCAGGGTACTTCTCGTACTCCTCGACGGATTCGGCGTCGAAGACGTCACCGCCCCAGATGTCCCTGGCCGTGTCGTTCGCCCTGCGCAGCGATCCGTCCGCGTTCGCGACTACGGCGCCGACGGGCAGGACCTGAAACAGCGTCTCGAGTTCTCTCGACTGTTTTTCGACCTCGAGTTCGGCTCGCTTGCGTTCGGTGATGTCGGTGAGTGCGCCGGGGAACCGCTCGGCGTTGCCGTCTTCGTCGCACTCGACGTGACCGCGGGCGACGACCCACCGAAGTTCGTCGTCGTCGTTCCAGACGCGGTACTCCGCCTCGTACGACTCGCAGTTCTCGACGGCCTCCTCGATCTCCCCAGTGACGCGGTCGCGGTCGTCTTCGTGGATCGACGACAGTACCCGGTCGAGCGGGACGCCCTCGCGAGCGGCTTCCGGATCGACGCCAAACGTTCGAGCGAAGGAGGCGCCGGTGACGAACGAATCCTCGGAGATGTACCACTCCCAAGTGCCGACCGCGCCGGCTTCCGTCGCGGCCTCGAGTTGCGTCTTGGCAGCTTCCAGGTACTGCTCGCGCTCCTTGCGCTCGGTGACGTCCCGGAAGTACACCGACACGCCGGTCTCGGAGGGGTAGATGGTCGCTTCGACCCAGAATTCCAGGGGGTCGAAGTAGAGTTCGTAACTCTGGGGTTCCTGGGTTTCCATCGCCGCCTGGAAGGCGTTCCACACGTCGTCGATTTCGGCAGCCTCCGGATACAGTTCCCACAGTACTGCGCCGAGCAGTTCGTCTTCGGTCGCCTGGAGCAACTCTTCGGCCCGCTCGTTGACGTGGGTGAATCGGAAGTCCTCGTCGAGGGCGTAGAACGCGTCGGTTACCCGTCCGAGAATCTCCTCGACTTCGCTCTCCGCGTTTCGCTGGTCGGTGACGTCCTCGACCACGAAAACGGCGCCGTCGAACCCGCCGTTCTCGTTCCACTGTGGCGCGGCGTCGACCGACAGCCACGTGCACGCGCCGGAGGGGCGACGAAGGCCGACGATCTGATCGGAGATCGGAGTCTGCCGATCGCGAACGCGTTCGAACGGGGAGTCGCCCGGCTCGAGCCGTTCGCCGGTCTCGTCGACGAAATTCCAGCGAGCATCGTCGGCAAGGACGAGGGCGTCGCGAGGCCGTTCGAGGAGGTCCTCGGCACGTTCGTTCGCGAACGTCACCTCGCCGTCGGCATCGACGACCGTAATCCCGTCGTCGATCGCGTTCACGAGCGATCGACAGCGCTGACGGGCCGCAGAGCTGTCTTCGCCATCCCAGAACCCCGCGTCGATGTCCTCGACTCGCTCACTCATTAACGGCTACAGGGCATCGAGTTGGATAAGGGCCTCGGCGGGCGGTCAGCGCTAGAGCAGCCCGCGTGCCTCCTGGAGCTCCCGATAGGTCTCGAGGTACGTCTCCAGCACCGCCCCCCGATCCAGGTTCGCGAACGACTCGTCGTAGGTCCGGTGCTCGAGGTCGCCGGCCTCGAGGATAGCGTCGGCGAGTTCTTGCTCGCTCGTGGTCCGGAAGCCCCGTTCCCAGCCCTCGACGAGTTCGTGAGCTGCGGAGTCGGCGTGGTACTCGACGATGCCGACACAGCCCGCCCCGAGCGCCCAGGCGAACTCGGTCGGGAAGACGCACTCGGTGGCCGTCTGGGCGAAGACGTGCGCGCTCCGGTAGGCCGCGATGCGCTCGTCCCGACTCGTCTCCCCGGCGAATGTCACCCGGTCGTCGATCCGCAGGTCTCGCGTGAGTTGCTCGTACATCCCTCGCTGCGGGCCGTCCCCGAGGACGAGGGTGTGCCAGTTGCGGTCCCGGAGTTCTGCGAGACCGAGGAGCAGGCTCTCGAGGTTCGCCCCCTCGTCGAGTCGCCGGGCGTAGACCACGTCGACCCGGTCGCCCGGCGGCGTCGCCTCGATCCGTTCGAGGTCGATCGGGTTCGGGACGACGTCGACGCGTTCACCCGAAGCGCCTCGCTCTCTGACCCAGGTCCGGACCATCCGCGACGGCGTGACGATGCGGTCGGCGTTCCGGGCCGCGTAGCGATGGCCGCGGTCGTCCGGGATGCCGACGGCACCGTCGACGCCGATTCCCGCGCCGTACCACTCGAGGACCAGCGGGGCTCGAGCCAGCGTCGCCCCCCAGTTGGCCGACCGCACCTGGCCCGCGGGATCGGCGCTCGCGTGAATCACGTCCGGGCCGATCGATCGGAGGACGAACGGAAGGCGAAGCAGGAACGACTGGCGGGCCTCGAGGCCCGTCGAGACGCCGTGGTAGACGACGTCGTCTCGCTCGAGTGTGGACGCCTCGCCTGGCCAGAACTGGGCACAGCAGACGTGGATCTCGTGGCCGCGGTCGGTGAGGAGGTCGAGAACGGTCCGAAAGCGTTCGTTCGTCTCCGTCTCTCGGTGGTGGGCGGTTTCGAAGGAGACGAACGCGATTCGCATCTACGCTGTAGATGCCAGCGAGGGGGTAAAAATATAGGGTATTTGTGATGCCGACCGTCGCTCGAGGGTTTCCGTCACCTCCGGCGACGAAACGAGAGAGCTAGCTCTCACGATCTTACGGCGAAGCGAGAGAACCGGTTTACCACCTCTCGCGGCGAAGCGAGACCGGCAACCGAACGCGTCGACGGCACCTCTTCGTTCGCCATCGAGACGTGAATGTAACGTCCGTCCACGCGCTCGTCGGAGACGACAGAAACACATAATTACGCAAACGAACAGTTGTAGCCGTATATACCGGTGCACCCTCTCGTTCGTCCCGATGGTCACCGACGCGTCCGGCCGGGAAGCGGTCTTACTCCCCGCGAAATTCAACCCCGCCTGCTACATGTGCGTTCGCTCGCTCGCCGAGCGCGGGGTCCACACGATCGTCGCCTCGGAACACGAAGACGTTCCCGCTGGCGGATCGCGATTCTGTGACGAACAGATCCAGATCTGTTCCCCCGACGACGACCTCGTCGCGTATAAAGACGCACTGAAGGGAATCGCCGCTCGACCGGACGTCCGGGCGATCCTCCCGCTCCGCCCGGCCGATCCGTACGTCTTCGCGACCTACCGTGACGAGTTCGAACGATATGCGTCAGTGATCGCGCCGCCGACCGAGACGCTCGAGGTCGTCAACGATCGGACGAAACTCTTCGACGCCGCTCGCGAGGCCGGCGTTCCGGTTCCCGAAACGCGATGTCTCGACGAGGTCGACCGGTGGGACGTCGCGTCCGTCATCAAATCCCGGTACAATCTTCTCACCGCGGAACTCACGCCGTCGCTCGCTTCGGACACGTCCGCGGTCGAAAAGGACGTGGTCTACGTCAAACCCGGAGACGAACCCGACAAAGTGACGATTCGCTCCGGTATGCGACACGAACCGATCGTCCAGGAGTACATTCGACACGACGACCAGTACGTGTTCGGCGCGCTGTACGACCAGGGCGAGGCGGTTGCGACGTTCCAGCACCGACAGATTCGCGGAACCTCGTACACCGGCGGTGGTGGCGTCTATCGGGAATCCATACACGATCCAAAACTGGAGGCGGTCGGCCGGACGCTACTGGATAGCCTCGACTGGCATGGCATCGCGTGCATCGAGTACGCGAAGGACACCACTACCGGCGAGTACAAACTGCTCGAGATCAACCCGCGGTTCTGGCAATCGCTCCCCTGTGCGGTTCGGGCGGGCGCCGACTTTCCGGCGTACTACTGGCTGCAGGCACTCGACCGGAAATCGTTGATCGACGCGAGGTACGAACGTGGCGTCAGGAGTCACTACCTCTACGGCGAAGCACACCACCTGCTCAGTCTTCGAAGAGACGAGCCGATACTCGTCGACCGCCCCCCGATTCTGGCTACGACGCGAGAGATTCTCGAGTCGTGCGTTCGAACACCACACTTCGACGTCTTCCGGTTCGGCGATCCCGTTCCGTTCTCGCGTGAACTCCGTCGGGTTCTTCAACACAGGATCGGGTAGGAGGTCGAAGTGGGCGACGCGTTCGCCCTCTTCTCACGATTCGCCCGCCTCGACCCACAGGTGCACCCGGTATGGTGCGGACTCGATCGACGGCTCCGCAGGAACGTTGTCGATGTACAGCAACCAGATGATTCGCACTTCGCCGTCCGTAGTCGGCTCGAGTTCGTGAGCGAGACGCCACGTCTCGCCGTGATCGGTCGTCGCCTCGAACCGCTCGAGTTCACGCTGGTCCACGACGCGGGTTTCGTTTTCAGAGACGTCCATCTCCTGTTCGACGACGACGACCGTGTACGTCGTCGTGCGTCCTTCGTGGTTGTCGACCCCCACGACGACCTCCTGGCTCTCTCCTGGCGGGATCGCGAGTACCGGATCCGCATCGTCTTCGGAGAGAACGTATATCGTGGAGTACTCGTCGTCCTGTGGAAGTGCCGTGGCGGCGTATCCAACGCTCGCGATCACGAGCAGTATCGTACAGACCAATGCGACGTTCAGGGCCGCTGAGTCACGAGAATCGGGGTCGAATACCGACGCACGAAGGGTGTCCGTCCACTCGCCGTATGGAACTCGAAACCGATCGGCCGGCGGGAGCGCTATACGTCTCCAGAACGCGCCAACCGTGAGGGCGACGGTAACGGCCGAGACGGCGACGAACGTCGGTCCAAATTGGAACGTTCCCTGAGCAGTAATCAGGATGAAACCGATCGTTGGGACGATAATGGCACTCGAAGCGATCGAAAACGCGATGCGTTCCGGGCCGTCGATCGTTCCCCACCACGACCGGGGACGTTCGAGGATGGTCGTCGGCGACTGAACTCCGCCATTGGGATCGTCGAACCGGTCAACTGGCCCGCGCTCCGGAAACACGAGTGATACGAGCGCGTATCCTGGGGCGATGAGAACGAAGACGAGGCCGAACAGAACACGAAGAGGCGTTTCCCGTATCACCGGGGCAAACACGACGACGTTCGTCAGGGCCGTGAGCGCGAGGACTACCGTCAGGTCCGCCGGCAGTCGACGAACCTGTGGTCGGACGAGCGAACGAATCATCCTCTCTGTCTCTTTCACGAACCGCGATTAAAATCGGATGGACGGTTGGCCGGAAAGTCTGGAATCGATGATCGTTGGGCTCCCGAACGCTGTCGTGATACGCGATATGGGGCGCGCCCCCACTGCAAGAAATCGTCCGTTTAGACTGTCAACAGCTGGTAAACCGTGATTGACGACCAGCAATTTAAAGCAGTGGTCCTCGGTAGTTTGGGAAGAGACACTGTGACGACCCCCACAGACGGCCGCAATCACTCGCACGTCCCTCGGTGGCGGGACGAAGCTGGTTCGTGTCCTCGACGCCTGGCTGTCCCTCGCTGGCTTCAGGTGGTACGGTCGTGCGTCGACGAAACCACCCTTTCGAACGACCTGCCGTTTCGTTCGAGTAACCCCACATGACCCCGGAAAAGTACGATAGCACACCGGATGCATCATCCGCTACGTTCGACCAGGGCGGTGAAAAGCGGGGCTTCGAAGGAGGAACTGCTCCAGTTGACAGTGCCGGAAGCTCCGTCGTTCGTGATCGGACGGTACAGTTCCCCGCCGGCGCTCGAACGACGCGCGAGCGACTCACGATAGCGGGATTCGTCGCCATCGGCGTGTTCTGTTTCGTTGCTGGGTTCGTCGTATCGGCGGGTCGTGAAGTCCTCTTCTCGCTCGGCGGGATCGGGTTGTTCGCCAGTGTTCTAACGTACGGAGTGACGGGGACGCGGTCGATCGAGGCCAGAGACGGGGCCGAAGTGTACGAGACGTGTGCAGCCAACCTCGAGGCGATCACGACGACGTTCGGTTCGAGTACCGAACGAATGTACGTGCCGAACCCGGACGGTGTCGAATCCGGGGCGCGGCTATTCGTCCCGGCCGCCGTCGACGGCGGCTTCCAAGACGAGGCTGGATTCTCTATCGTCGACTCGGGGGAACGTGGATTCGTCCTCGAGCCGACCGGGGCAGCGCTGTTCCGGGAGTTCGAACGGGCACTGGACGAACCGGTTGCGAACTCCTCGGAACTGCTGGCCGAACAGTTGATCGATTCGCTCAAACGCCGTTTCGAGTTCGTCACGGACGCCGACGCGACCGTGCGACCGGACGAGGGGGTCGTCACGATCACTATTTCGGGGAACGTCTTCGGCCCCCCGGATCAGTTCGACCACCCGGTCGCCTCCTTCCTCGCGGTAGGTCTCGCTGTCGGACTCGACCGCCGAATCTCGTTCGAGGCCTCCGCGCTAGCCGACGACGGAACGTGGGTTCTCGAGTATCGATAGAGATCGTTCGAAGCGATGACTGTTGCAGATTTCCAGTTGCTTCCAGCGAAGTGGTGCTGTGTCGAGTCTCGCGTAATGAGACGAACCGAACCAGACGCGAGGTATCAATTCGGCTTATCGATCGACGCTCGACGGGCGCTGACTACGGTGACAAGACGAACAGGCTGACGAAACGATAACAGAGAACTGCTGTGGCGCCCGCCAACAAGACCCTGGTGAGGACTCGAGAACGACCGATCCAACGCGGCTGCACGTGTGACAGATTGAGCAGATTCGTCAGGATGGCGACGCCGAGTGCGGAGAACAGAATAAACAAGCCGTACGAGTAGAGCCCGGTCACTGAGAGTACGAGTACCGTTCCCAGCAGCCACGAACACTGAACGAGAACGAACCGCATTCGATGCGGTCTCATCTGTGGACGTATCGAACGAGTAACGCGGTAAAAGCTATAGCGACCGTATTTGTGGCGCTTCCTGAGTAATCCACTGTTGAAAGTCATTTGACCTCCCCGTCTGTGCGTCATATCCCCGCTGGTCGACTCGTATCCAGAATGTAATAGTCGAGTGCCAGTCGGAGAACAGAGGTGAGGCTCGTTTACCGTCCAGATCCGTTCCGATTATATTGACCTGCAACAGTAAAGCAACCCCTTCGGTAATCAGGAATTATACGCTAAAAATTTATGCCCTTCAATTTCGGATAGAGACTCCATGTCGAGCAGTAGTCAACCCGTAGCCTGCATGACACTCGATCTCGAGGAAGATTGGTGTATCCCGGGCGACGAGAGTCCCAATCCGACGTTCGACCACGTAGACGACTATATCGCCCTCATCAAGCAGCTGGACGTCCCGATTAGCGTGTTCGCCGTCGGGATCACGATTGAGAATCATCCCTGGATCGTCGAGCGCCTTCGGCGGGAGCTAGACACCGAATTCCACCTTCACTCGTATCAACACGACATGACGAAATCGTACGAATTCGAGACCGAAATCCAGCGCGGGATAGCAGCATTCGAGTCACACTTCGGTGAACCACCCCGTGGGTACCGGGCACCGCAGGGCAACATCGTCCAGGGCGAGTGGGCGGAACTCGAGCGGGCGGGGTTCGAGTTCAGTTCCAGCGTCTTCCCCTCCTATCGCCCCGGCGTATACAACAATATCCACGCTCCGCTCACGCCGTACGTCCCGCCGGAAGCCGATCAACTCCTCGAGATCCCGTTTGCAGCCGTCCCTGGGCTCCGGATTCCGATCTCCCAGAACTATCTTAAACTCCTCGGGCGTCCGTATATCTCCCTACTGAAACACACGCCCCTTCCCACGCCGCTAGTGTACGACTCCCACCTGCAGGATTTCTGGAGGACCGAGTTTCACGATCACCTGCCACAGCCAAAGCGCACGCTCATGACCCGGAACATGGATCGATCCGTCGACATACTCACCGAGTTCGTCTCGACGCTGAGACGAAACGGGTACACGTTCGAGAAAGTGTCCGACCTCTACGAACCGGTGGCGTACGCATGGACGTGATCCTCTTCACGCAGGACGACCCCATCTACATGCCGCGGTACCTCGAGCCGGTGTTCGCCGAACGATCCGAGGCCCTCTCGAAGGTCGTTCTCGCGCCGATGCAACGATCGGCGCTCGAGGAGGTCCGAGGCCGGTTCCAAATGTTCGGTCCGTCGGCGTTTTTTCGGTTTGGCCTCCGGTATGCAGCGGGGAAAATCGCTGCCAGGTTGCCGACGGGACCAGTCTATCGGACCACGGGGCGATTTCACTCAGTCCGATCGCTTGCGGCGGCTTACGACGTTCCGGTGGAGGAAGTGAACAACGTCAACGACGAGGCGTTTGTCAGTGAGGTCCGTGAATTGCAACCGGATCTCATTCTATCGATCGCCTGTGGCCAACGAATGGGAGAAGACCTACTGGAGATTCCGAAGGACGGGGCGATCAACGTGCACGGGTCCCTCCTGCCGAAGTATCGCGGCCTGTCGACGTCGTTCTGGGTGCTCTATCACGGGGAGGACGAGAACGGCGTCACCGCCCACTACATGACGCCGGAGTTCGATTCCGGCGATATCATCGTGCAACGGAAGTACGAGGTGCGGCCCAGTGACACGATGCACGACGTCTATCTCAAACTGACAGAGGTTGGGCCAACCGTCGCGGTAGACGTCATCGATCAAGTCGCTGACGGAACTATCGAAACGAGGCCCAACAATCTCGAAGAGGGCGAGTACTACTCGTTTCCGACCCGGGACGACCGACGGGAGTTTCGGCGTCGCGGGAATCGATTCATCTAGTCTCGACCAGCCGACACTCGCCGATTTCGAGTACTACCTTCCCTCGATTCATCCTCGAGCCACAGTCGAAAACGTCACACTACTCTGAGGATTCGGACGAAGTTATTTCTGCCTCCCCGTGGGTCGTTGACCGACCGTAACGAGCCCTATGTCCCTCACTGTAAAGCGTCTCGACAGCATCGAACAGGCAAATCGAAACCAGTGGAACCACGTCGTCGAACAGGCCGACCTGGGGAGTGTGTTTCATCGATACGAGTGGCTACGAGCGGTCGAACGAACCCGATCGCCTGAGCCCCGCCATCTGCTCGTTGAAAAGAAGGGCAACCCCATCGCGATTTCTCCGAACTTCGTCGATTCAGTTGGACCGGCCCCCGTTCGGCGTCTCAATAGCATTAGGCCCGGATCCGGCGGCCCCATCGCCATGGGCGACGAGGAAACCGCGCTCGATTTGATACTCGAATCGACTGCCCACCTCTGTGATGGGTCGGTTCGCTTTCACCAGATTAGTAACGTCGAGTCGTCCTACATTCGATACCACGAGAGTTTCCTGGAGCACGGGTACAGCCTCCGAATCAAGAACTGCCACATGCTCCTCGACACCACACGCGATTGGGAGACGCTCCTCACAGAGATGGACAGTTCGAGGCGACGGGCGATCAAACGAGGGCACGATCACGATGGAACGGTCGTCGAGGAGGAGTTGACTCGGGAGGTGCTCAGCGAGGTGCACGCGAACTACACCGAGGTCGCCGAACGAGTTGGTGACGCGCTGTTACCCCAGTCGTTCTTCGTCGAACTCGCCACCCTTCCCGAGCGAGTAAAGGTGTTCTCGCTCCACGTCAACGGCACACGACGTGGGCTGATGCTGTTCGTTCTCGACGATGAACGGTCGACGGTCCACTACCTCTGCTCGGCCGTCACGGAGGATCACTTTGAGTACAACGCGTCGGAGTTGATCCACGAACACGCCATCAAGTGGGCCATCGAAAACGGCTACGAAACGTACAACTTCCGCGGAACGGAGCCCGACTTTCGAAACGGACTGTTTCGATTCAAGGAACGCTTCGCTACCCGCGCGGCCCCCTGTCTCACCTGGGAACGGGGGTATCCCCGGGCCGCCCTGGCGGCACTGAACGGCGGACGCGTCGCTCACCAGTGGTACACGTCATCTACGCCGGTCGCCCCAGAGGCCGTACGAGAGAGAACGGCAGAAATCAAATCCAAAGTCGTCGGTCAGATTTTCTCGTGATCAGACTTCCGAGTAGCACGCAGTCACCGAGACGAACGCACGCTCCAGTCTGAACCATGCGCAATTCATTTTCATCCGCGGTCGTCTCGATCATCGTTTCGAAGGCGTACATCTTGCTCCTCGGAGTGGGGTTCACACCAGTTCTCGTTCGGCTTCTCGGACCAGTCGAGTACGGTCGGTACGCGCTCGTCCTGTCCGTCTACTCCGTCGTCGGAATCGTTCTGGTCTCGGGAACGGGCGATACGGTTCGAAAGTACATTTCCGAGCGGTCAGACGCGGCGTGGCAAGCTGCCATCTTCGGGTACGTGTTCAGAGCGGTGTTCGTCATTGGGCTCCTCGCCGCTACGCTACTCTCTCTGGCGGCGTACACGGGTCTCGCAGCATCCACGTTCGGACCGGCGTTTACGTCACTCTTCTACGTGCTTGCCGCGTACCTCGTTTTCAACCAGCTGGCGACGCACGTCCTGTGGACGCTCATGGGACTCCAATTGGAGTCTCGCTCGGAACCGCTAAAAGTAATCAAGGAGACGCTATTCGTCGCGTTCGCGATCACGTTCGTCTACCTCGGATACGGCGTCGAGGGCGTATTGCTCGGATCCATCGTCTCCAGTGCGTTCACTATCGTGTTCGGATTGGTCATCGTCAGTCGTCTGTTGCCCATTCGCCAGGCCCTCTTCCCGAGCGATGTGGGCCTTCCGAAACGACAGATACTCACCTACACCGTGAGTACGATCGGCTTCTTCCTCTTTTTGACGTCCCTGTACCACGTCGACGTGCTCTTGCTTCAGGTCTGGCTATCCGACGAGTTCGTGGGATACTACAAAGGTGCGCTGGTGATCGCCGAAGTTCTATGGTTCGCGCCGATCGCCGTTCAGTACGCGCTCTTACAGCGCGTCTCGCACCTCTGGGAGCGCGGGGATATCGACGCTATCGAGCGGCAATCCCAGATCGTTACGCGCTACGTGTTCTTGTTTACGACGTTGTTGGTGCTCGGGCTCGCTGCGCTGGCGGCCGACTTCGTTCCGCTCTACCTGGGGGAGTCGTTTCGACCGGCAATCACGCCCCTGTTGTTGCTGCTCCCGGGCGTACTCGGGTTCGCGGTCGCGAGACCGTCACTCGCCATCAACCAGGCCAGGCGATCGCTTCGTCCGCTTCTTCTCGCGACGGGCGCCAGTTCGCTGATCAATGTACTGCTGAACCTGCTGTTGATTCCGGGCTACGGAATGATCGGGGCCGCCGTCGCGACGTCAATCGGATACGGAAGCCTCGTTGTGTTCCAGACGGCCATCGCTCGCCGATTGGGGTACCGACCGCTCGCGGGCATCCGCTGGGGGCCCACGTTCGTCACGGTCATCGTGTCGGCCACGTCGATCTTTCTCGTTTCGTGGACGATCGAGTCGTCGATCTACTCACTCGTGATCGTCCCGCCGTTCGGTGCATTCGTGTTCGCCGTCGCCTCGGTCATGACCGGCGCGATTACGAGCGACGACCTCGAGGAAATCGCGACCGCGACGGCGCTACCGAAGACGATCGAACGGCAGCTGCTCGAACTGCTCGAGCGGATTCCGACGTTCCACGATTGAGAGGTTGGAATCGGCACACCGGAAACGGCACCGTCGAGAGACGACGAAGAGACGAGTTGCCGAGGAGTACCGAGTCGATCGCCTTTCGCGGGTACCATGGGGCAGAGACCAGGTCAGGCCGGGAACATACTATTCTCGACCGACTCGAACTGGCAATCACGTCGACAGCACTTCTGTTGCCGTTCTATCAGCCGGGTGCGAGTTTCGTGACGAGTCCGTTTCGATCCCGAAGCCTGAGATACAGCTGAACGGCAGCGGCCATTCCCTGACCGGTTCGTTGCATCGTGTAGTACGTTCGGACGTTCGGATTGTACTTCGACTTCCACTCGTTAATTCGCGGGATGTTGGCGTCGACGATTTCGTACTCACTGACACCGCGTTCCATCGCATCGGTGAGCATCCGCCACTCGAGGAGTTCGTTCGCTGGGAGAGACGTCCCGGGCTTCGTTCCACCTTGCCACCGGTGGGCCGTCTCGCCGTCCACGAGGAGAATCGTACCGGTGACGGGGTCTCCGTCGACGGAGAGCACGTACGGGTTCACGACACCTTCAGGAAGTCGTTCGTAGAGTTCGACCACGAACGACGGGGACATCGTCGCCGTCTTCCCTTGCTCTTCGAATCGGCTGACCACCTGCTCCATGATCCACCTGGCCGCGTCGACGCCGCCGACTGTCACCGTGTACTCGTCGTCGAGATGATTCCGGATGGTTCGACGCGTCGTTCGACTGAACCGACGGATCAACGTCTCTTCGTCGGTCTCGAGGTCGACGACGTACGTGTAACTCGGGTGGACATCGAATCCGTTCCACTTGAACGGTCGCATGTCGTCGTACCGCCACGACGTTCGAATCGAGGTGTACGTCGGCTCGAGTTCGCGGTCGATCCACTCGAAACACCCATCGATGAACCGACTGTGGCGCTTCTCCCGTTTGCGTTGTTTGAGCTGGTTCATGTTGAGCAACGCGGGACCGAGAGCGGGTACGTGTAACCCGTGCGGTGGAGAGAACGCGAAGGTGACGGGACCCGTATGGCTTTCGAAAATGGGAAAGATCCCGATCGGTTCCTCGCCTTTGTACCCGACGAGAGGGTACAGCCTGGCGTCTGAGTACGCCGCCTGCGTTCTGAGCGCGTCGTACCGATGGAAGACCGATCCTTGCGGTGACCGCTCGACGTATTCGTTCCACGACTCTCGATCGGCGGGGTTCAATACCGAAATTCTGACACTCATCTCTAGTTTTCTCGAGACCGAAACGGCGCTAGCCGAGTTGCCGATACGTGTGTCCGAGATAGCCTTTGTTATCCTACCGGTACGGGATCGGAATGAGCTATTACTCCAGCCTCGGAGGCACCTCGTCGTCTTCCTGATCCTGGACTCGAGCAGCAGCACTTTCGTCATTCGTGCACCCGCCGACCACGTCGGATATCGTGTTAAAAAACGATACCAGTAGCGAATATTCTGTCGAAATGTCGAATTGAACTGGTCATCTAGCCACGCTTCTAAGAAATTGGTATCCCTCCGCGTGGCGTCTCGCGGAGTATGAATCGCCGGAAGTACCTGACGGCAGTCGGTGGCCTCCCACCGACCCTCGCTGGCTACGTACTGTCCGTCCAGGGTGCAGAAATAGACGAGGACGGGAACGTACCAGCTCCTGACGCCGACAGGGCGACGTTCGCGGATCACTGGCGCCACGTCGACGTCGTCGACTACGGAGCGGACCCGACCGGTGAAGACGACGTCACGCCAGTTCTCGAGGAAATTATCGCCGAGGAAGGCGGCGACGAACTCCTGGTGCTCTTTCCGCCCGGGACGTACCGGATGGACGCCGGATTCGAACACGAATCGTTTCGAGACTTTGGATTACTCGGCTACAACGCGACGATCGAACCGTCCTCGGCGTTCGAGGGAGTCGGCGTCTACGATTCCAAGGTATTTGCGCTGGGGCCATCCCGGTCGTACAGCGGACACAACGTCTACATCGGCGGCTTCGAGTTCGATTTCGGAAACGTGGAGGACGAAGACGGCCTCGCGGGTTCCGCCGTCGTCGCGTACGCGACCGGCGACGTGATCTTCGAACACCTCGTGACGATGGGACGGCCGACGAGCGGTCGGCGCATGATCGAACTGATGGGGATGGAAGACTCCCGCGGGCAAATCTACGACTGCGTCGTCGACGGGGGGCCAGGCGTGGGTGTGTACGTCGAGACGACCGACAACGCGGTCGCAACGATCACGCACAGTCTGGTCCGAAACTGCGCCGACAACGGATTCTACTGTTCGAACGGGTCGGTCGTCATCGAGAACTGTACGGCCATCGACAACGATATTTCGAACGTTCGAATCGGCGGCGTCGTTCGCGACAGCGTGGTCTGGGTCCGCGATTCCGAGCTGGCCGACGCCCGCGGCTACTGGCTTCGTGACGGCGACTGCTGGGTCGAAAACTGCTACGGATACAACGACGCCGAGGGATCGCGGTCGGTGCTCGAGGTCGCGCCTTCCGGCGCCTCGGTGACGATAACCGGCTCTCGGTTCGGATCCGACGCGGACCGACGGATCGCGGTCGTCAACGAGGACGGCGAAGGCGACGACGGCTTGGTGACGTTTCGAGACTGCACGTTCTTTGGCGAAAAGAACTCCAATGTCACGGAAGACGCGATCACCGTGGCCAGGGACGAGACGGCGTTTCTGGATTGTTCGTGTACGCTCACCGGCGACGTGTATCCGATACGATTCAACGGAGGTGCCCAGAACTGCCGCGTGATCGGCGGTCGATACGACTCCGAGCGACCCATACGTTTCGAATCGGGAAGAGGCGGTGTCGTCCGGGACGTCACCCTCGAGACCGGTGATTCGGTCGGACGACTCGAAATCGACGTGCCGGACGTCGTCGTCGAAAACGTTCCAGGGGACGTTTCGACGGGTGTTCGAACGGTCATCGACGGACTCGGGGCCAACGGGTCGTCGAATCCGGCCGACGACGGCGACTGGCACGATCACGGGCGTGAGGGAGTCCTCGTCGCCTGGACGGATCCGGATTCCGACGAGGAACGACTCTCGATCTACCGAGGCGGGGACTGGTACTCCTGGGCGGTCGAGTGAGCGACCGGCGTCTCCGACGCTTCAAGGCGGAAAGGAACGCTGTTAGTCACTCCTCGAGACGAGAGAGTCGCACTATCGGTAGTACGTGACTGAACCGGAGTCGTACACGCGGTTACGCTCAGCCAGGTTCTCGAGCGGAATCTCCTCGTCGACGTACGCCGTGAACTGCAACGGACGGCGCTCGAGTTCGCCGTCTCGTATCAGTATGCTCTCTGCTTCCGTGAACATCGCATTCTCCGCGCCGGCGTCGACCACCACGCACTCGGCGTCGAGCATTTCGCCCATGTATCGACACGTCGGTCTATCGGTCTCGATCTGTCCGTCGTACATCGCGTCGATATCGTCGTACGACTGGCGCTCTTGTTCGGTCAGATAGTAGGTGTAGAACGGTCGTTCGACGGCAGGATTGTCCCTCGCGACGAAGTCGTTCGAGACCGCGGTGAAGCCGAAGAGCGATAGCAGGAGGACGAGAACGACGAACAGTTTGAACCCGCCCCGTGAGAACAGTCGATACGCGCCGATGGCCCCCGTCAGTGCGAAGAGCATGTAGGTGTAGTGGACGAACCGATTGACGTTGATCCCGGCGAGACCCTCGAGGAGGAGTGTGGGCCCCGGAACGGAGAAGGGAACAAGTACCAGCGCGGAGATGCCGATAACGCCGGTGGCGATCCACTCGCGCGTGTCGTCCCGGAGCCACAGCAGTGCACCGAGGAGCATGAAGAAGATGAAAAACGAGTACGGGACGTAGTTCGCGGCCTCCGCCCACGGGCTAGCCACGACTCCTTGCGGCGGCGGCTCGGTTCGTGACCCCGACGCGGCGCTAAACAGCGCCCCGATGATCGTTTCGACCAGGGGTTCGGCCGCGTACAACCAGTAGGTGAGCGTTACCAGTCCCGTGGTTACCATCGTAAAGGAGTCGACGGTCGGCGGTTGGGCCCCGACCGCAGACGAGTGCCTGACGATTCGTTCGACCGCGTAGACGATCGTCATGATGATGAACACGAACGGGATAGAGACCGGGTGGTAAACGACGATTGCAACGAGAAACACCAGGCCAGCGAGGCGCATGCCGGGGGCCGTCCGGCCGAGGAGGGTGACGAGGAGCGCGAGAAAGACGATGGAGGTGACGCTCCGCGGAATCGAGTACATTCCGTAGAAGGTGTAGAACGGATGGAAGATCGTGAACAGCGCCGTCAGGAGCGCCACTCGTTCGTTCAGCGTGACCCGCCGTCCGAATCCGTACGCTGCGAGGACGCCAGCTCCGAACAGCACCCCACTGAGCACGTACACCGTTCGGTGAGTCGTCAGGAAACCGCCCAGCAGTTGGTGCGTCGTCGCCGCGTACACGTGCCACAGCTGGAACGGTTCGTACAGTTCCATCGACACTGGCGCGCCGGTTTCGACGAGCGAATCGATCAGCGAGACGTGGACGGTCAAATCCGTGTTCCCGATAAAAAAGTCGTACTTCAACGTCACGCTGAACACGGTGAGCGCGAAGGCGACGACCATGTGGTACAGACAGACCGGCGTGCGGCGGGGGCCGAGGCTGGGCAACCAAATCAACACGATGATCAGTCCGTACAGGACGGCGAGTCCGACGAAGAACGCGAGCGGACGGACGTCGTAAATCGCGAGCGAGACGACGAGGCTGGAGACGACGAGGTGAAAACCGATGGAGAACACTCGCCAGTCGACGGCGATCCATCCGACCGGCTCTCGGTCGTGGCGGTTCCCTCCACGCCACAGTACGACGACGGCCAGCATCATCGGCAGGGCCAGATAGAGTCCCAGGATTGAGAGATTCACGCGACCGACGACGAATGGACCAGCGACGCCCAGGACGGCGAGGGGAATCAGAAGAACCTTCGAAACGAGGTAGGCGTGGTCGAACATCGTCTTCATGCATTATCACTCCCCTTCTGGCCGTCTCTCAGCGATTGCAGGCCGGCAGATTCTTCTCGAGGCACGTTCGAAAACCGCTTCCAGTTCCGGACGAATAGCCCGATAGAGGTACGTTCGAGACCGATGGAAGCACGCTCGAGACGTGCGACCCGGCTGACGTCCTCGTTGGAGCGGCCAGTGCAGGGTCCACGATCGACTCGCTGAGACCCGTCATCGTCGGTCCATGTCCCACTGAAGCCTGTCATCGTCGATCCTCCCCTGCGTTCCGCGATCGACGGCCAGTTACGGACTCGACAGCGGCCTCGAGTCGAGTCTCTACGTCGGGTACCCGTTCCATCGCGGCGACAGGTGGCATCAGCCAGGCGACGGGGTCGGTCCAGTCGAGACTCCACTTCGCACCGGGGGTCAGTACCGTCCTGAGAGCGGTCGAGATTTCGTTCCGGGTCGGTTGCTGAGCGCAGTACTGGAGTTCACGAAGCGGAAATACCATCTCGTCGACCGTTCCGATTATCCTGACGGGGAGGTTGATGTCCAGGCCGAGAGCGGACGCGACCATCGTCGAGGCGAATCGGTAGCCGCGCTCGCTTGCCAGCGCGTACGACGCCCAGAACTTCGGGTTCACCTCCATGAGTACGAACGAACCGTTGGGACGGCGTTTGAACTCGACGAGCGCGATTCCGTGCCATCCCAGTTCCTGTAGCAAGGCCGTCGCTTGCGCCTCGAGGGAGGGGTTTCGGTACGTTCGGAGATGCGTCCCACTTCCGCCCCATCGAGGAACGGACCGAAGTTCCTCGTGACTGAACCTGAGCATGACGTCGTTGTCCGAACAGAGAACGCCGACTCCGTAGGTCGACCCCGTTCCCTCGATTAGCTCCTGGACGAGCACGTCCTCGCTCGGTGCGACCGCCGCAATACGATCGTAAGTCGGCCAAAAACGAGCAGGGTCGTCGACTCGAGCCGTCGTCTCGCCACCGCCGGATTCGTGTCTGGCCTTGAGAAAGACGGGAAAGTTCAGCTTGTCGAGTGCACCCCTCGGCCTCCCGTTCGCGTCGATTCGTTCGACGACGCTCGAGTACTCCTCCGGAACGTCAATTCCGAGACGGGCCGCACGGTCGAGGACAACGGACTTGTCGGCTCCGGCATGGAGCGACTCGCTCGAGGGGAGATAGGTAGAAACCGAGGAGGGGAGAATCGACCGAAGTCGGTCGACTGCAACCGTCGATTGGTACCCGACCGGCAAGACGAAGTCCGGGCGATAGGTTCGTACCGCCGATTCAAAGGCGTCGGCGTATCCCTCGCTCTCCGGCGGAGGGGCGAGGATTTTCTCGTCGCAGTACCTCGATCGGAGCAGTCGGCTAAATCGCGTCGTTCCGACGCCGACGATTGTCGCGCCGAGGTCTTCGGAGAGTTCCTTCGCGACGGTCAGCGCGGTCGGGTAATCTCCATCGAGGAGGAGGACCGTCGGATCGGCAGACATAGGGTTCGTAACCACCGCCCTCCGTGAAAAGCCAACCGGTGGTACTCGATCATTGCGTTCAGTAACCCCTGTTTTCGCACTCGAACAGCCTCACTGCCTTCGTGATTGACCGGCGTGACAACGAGCGAAACCGGTGAGATCACGAACCGAATGCGCGAACGTCGCTCTTCCAGGATTCGATCCGAAAAGTCTGATCGGTCGGATTGCCTCCTGACCGCCAGTACGTTCTCCAATCTTGAGTGTATTTTGAGGTGGAAAGTAAGATCTCGATTTATGAGATAAATGTACGATTTTCACACGATAAGGTTGATAACCAGAGGTTACTTCCCCGGTTTTGTATGCGAGGCAAGCAATCTGATGTTTCCGGCGACAAGCCCCGTGACGATACGCCACGAACGAAAAGGGGCACGCTCGGCCGACGCTCGTATCTCTCACTGCTGGGGGCGACGGCGACGGGCGCACTGTTCTCGAACGCGGTTCGTGGAGAGGCAGGCGGTTCGGCGGAAACCGACCTCGAGTTCGTCGACGTCGATTACGGCGAGTGTTACGACCCGTCCTCGAAGTACAACGGTCTGGACGACGTCTATCGCGTGTGGAACCAGCGCTCGGGAACTGATCCGGAGATTGTAGTCGGTCAGCCAGGACCCGGGGACCGGTGTCTCGCACATCACTTCCAGGGGAACCAGATGACTGCCAACACGGTCTACTCGTTTGCCGCTAATCACGACGACGTCGTAGAGGAAACGTACCAGCGGTTCCGGTTCCACCCAAACGGGATGACATTAGCGGACAGGGGAACCTTCCGGTTCTTCTGGGCAGGAATTCGAAACGGGCCGACGTCGTCGGGTGGGACAATTCAGGAAGATATCCCGAACGGCAAGGACGGGTGGTCCATTCGACTGGGATACGCCCGACGTGGCTCCCACGACCATCCCGACGAGTACCCGCTCTTCGTATACGTATACCACATGGATCAGGTTAACCCGGTCCCCGAATTGAACGTCACGGATACGGGCGTTCGGATGAACGAGTGGAACGATTTCCGGTGTCACCAGGTGCTGAATACGGTCGAGAACGGCCGTGCGAACGCCGACGGCGAAATCCGCGTCTGGGTGAACGGCGAACTGGCGTTCGAGCGAACCGACTACCGCTGGACCACCGTTCCAGGACAGGGCATCGAAGAGGCCGGTCCGCACGGCTACTGGTGGGGATCGAACCAGAACGGTGAGACCGTTTACTTCGACGATCACCACATCGTCGCCGGCGGAGTTCCCGAGAATCTCGTGTCGCTAACGCAGTCCTGAGCATCCGGAAGGCGACATTCGATTCGATCCGCACCTCGAGACTCTCAGAGCGGGATGCCCGCGTATCGACTTCTCACTCGAGCATTTGCTCTGGTCCGCAGACGAATAACTGATCGCCGGACCCGTGAATCGAATCTGACGGTACTGAATACGCCTAGCTGACCAATTTGTGCATCTAGAAGGCGGACCCGTTTTCCGAAGGCGAGCGAGGACACAACAGCCAACCTGACAGTAACTCGTCGACGTATAAAGTTCCGATATGTTCATGAGAGCGTTGAGGTCAGCATAGTTGGCTAGTCAAGTTGCATGGCACGTGAGCGCTCGAAACGAGCAATCAATAACACACTGGAAAGCGGCAAAGAGAACGGCACGACGAACGACATCGAACGCAGAACGTACCTGAAGGTACTCGGCTCCACCGCCGTCGCTGGCGGGGCGCTCCTGAGTTCGGGAACCGCCGCGGCCGACTCTCACGATCAAGATTTAATCGAAATCGATTACGACGATTACTACGATCCGTCGGCACAATACAACGGCCTGAGTGGCGTCTACGACGTGTGGAACCAGCGCTCGAGGACGAGCCCCGACATCACGTCGAGCACCTCCCGAACGGGAGAGACGAGTTGCGCGCACTACCTCGACGGCGATCAAATGAGCGCGAACACGGTGTATCCGTTCGACGACCACTACGGCACAGAGGTCGACGAGCTGTACCAGCGGTTCTACGTCCACCCCAATGGGATGTGGCTCTCGGAGAACAACACGATGCGGTTCTTCTGGGCCGGATTACGAAGCGAGGGAGATCAGGACAGCGGAAACTTCGTCACGCCGCCCCCGTTCACGGGCGAAGACGGGTGGTCGGTCCGGCTCGGCTTCACACGTCGGGAGAACCACGATCACCCCGACACGTACACGTTCTTCGTCTACTCCTACGACGCGCGACTCACCGACAGCACGACCCCGTACCTCGAGTTCGGCAACCGGGTCCAGATGCCGATGAACGAGTGGGTGAAGATCGAAACCTACCAGAAACTGAATACGTATACCTCGAGTGGGTCGATGAACAACGACGGCGTCTTCCGCGCGTGGGTGAACGACGAACTCGCCTACGAGCGGGAGAACTTCGCGTGGCGGTCCGCCGACGGGAACGGGATCGAATACGCGGGTCCGCACGGGTACGACCTCTACCAGGACAACGATCCGTACACGATCTACTTCGACAATCACGTGATGCTTGTCAACGGGACCCGTGAGGACTGGCTGAACTACGACGGTGGGGAGAGCGGCGACGGGGGAGACGAGGAGGAGACCGACGACACCGGGGACCAGAACGAACTGGCGATTCTGACGGAATCCGGCGCCGACCGCGTGCGCTACCGGTTCGTCGCCAACGGGCCCGTCGCCGCCACAGACCTCGGCACCTCGCCTTCGGGCGGTTCAGTCTCTGCGAACGACAACGACACGATCACTGAGCGCGAGGACGGCACCTACGAGGTCGAGGGGCTCACGGGCAACGGCTGGGGCGACGCGTTCGCCGTCGATGGCGACATCGTCGCGTTCGAAGCCGAGAACGCCGACGCTGACGCTGATCCGGCCTTCTGGCTCGAGTGGAACGGCGAGGAGATCGCCGTCGACGACCTGGTTGCTGATGGGGAAGAAGGAACAGAGGACAATTCCGGGAGCGAGAACGAACTGGCGATTCTGACGGAGTCCGGTGCCGACCGCGTGCGCTACCGGTTCGTCGCCAACGGGCCTGTCACCGCCGCCGACCTCGGGACGTCCCCCTCGAGCAACCCGGTTTCGGCAAACAGCAACGACGCGATCACCGAACGCGAAGATGGCACCTACGAGGTCGAAGGATTGACGGGCAACGGCTGGGGTGACGGTTTCGTCGTCGAGGGTGACGTCGTCACCTTCGAGGCCGAGAACGCCGACGCGGACGCCGACCCCGCCTTCTGGCTCGAGTGGAACGGCGAGGAGATCGCCGTCGACGACCTGACCGGTGAGAACGACGAAGACGACGAACCGGAACCGGCCGAGTTCGCAATCCTGACCGAACCAGGGGCCGACCGCGTGCGCTATCGGTTCGTCGCCAACGGCCCTGTCACCGCTGCCGACCTCGGGACGTCCCCCTCCGGCAACCCGATCTCGGCGAACGACAACGACACCATTACCTACTACGAGACTGGGTACTACGAAGTCGAAGGATTGACGGGCAACGGCTGGGGCGACGGTTTCGTCGTCGAGGGTGACGTCGTCACCTTCGAGGCCGAGAACGCCGATACCGACGCCGACCCCGCCTTCTGGCTCGAGTGGAACGGCGAGGAGGTCGCCGTCGACGACCTCTAGACGACGCACCAGGACGTCGAATTCGCCGGTGTCATGGCCGACGCCGGTCGGAGCGGCTCACCGCGGATCGGTAGCGATCCCGACGACCTCTGCAGTCATCGGCAGTAACCCTCGTTTCGAGAGCCGTCGTTCGATTTCGGCGAGTTCGTATATCGCTCCTTCGAGGTCGACGGGTGCGATCGCATCCAGGAGCGTACAGATCGGAGAGATTACGTAAAACCCGGTTAGATCGACCGTTTCGAACGACGCTTCCAGCGTCGATCGAAGCGTGAACGGGTTCAGTGGAACTTCGGCCTCGGTCCGCTTTCGCGTCTCGAGAAATCGACGCGCGAACATGGCGAACGGATTGTATCGCAACGGATCGAAGAAGAGGAACACCCCATCAGGGCTGAGAACGCGACAGATTTCGTTCAGGATCGCGTCTTTCCATTGCGGTAGGTGGTGTAGTACAGCCGCGGCCAGGACAAAATCGATCGAGTCGTCACGGACGGGCAACCGTTCGGCGTCGCCGCAGAGCCACTCGATCCGGTCTCCGTTCTCCGCATTCGATCCTCGTCGTAGTTCGTTGACAGAGATGTCCAGTGCGAGGGAATGTCGCGGATCATGCCTGGTAGACTCGCGGAGCCAGTCACCTTGTCCCGCTCCGATCGACAGGACCGACGCGTTCGATGTCAGGTGTTTCGCCAGCGTCTCGCGAACGAGTCGGTGATGTCCAGCATCCATGAGGTCGTTGTACCCATCAGTAGATAGATAGTCAGCAATCCACTTGCCCTCGTCATCGTCTTCGTTGTAACGATCCATCTCTGCACGCTTTCTGTCCGTGAATAGGTCGGTATTCATTCGTCAGTCGTACCTCGTCGAACCCCATAAATCTCCCAACCCGTTCCACTCGAGCGCATATTTTGTATTTCTTTCATGAGTCGTCCCTGAGAGCTATGGACGCTCTCGAACTGGCTTTCGTTCCAATTCGTTCGATTCGTCGACACGTCGAAGGAACTCCGCGCAGGAGCCGATCCAGGCGTTGCGTTCCTGGGCGAACTCGACGAGGTCGATGTACAACTGGCGATACCCACTGAATTCGTCCTCGTTGAAAAACCGTGGGTGCCATAGCAACGTGGCGACGGCCTCGTTTCGCTCGGCCTCACGGAGCAGATCGTAGCCTCGTTCCCGGGCCGACTCGAGGTCTGTTTCCGGCCCGAGAAGGGCAACCTCCATCGCGGTGAGTGGGAAGACCGCGAACTCGTCGTCGAAGGGCCGCAAAAGACCGTACCCGTGTTGAAAGCCGACCTCGTCCGTCGAACCGAGACTGGCGTCGTACCGTAACCCGAGTTCCCGGTGAATTTCCCACGTGTCCGGCCGGGTCAGTCTGAGATAGTGCTGCCTCCCACCGGTGATTTCGTGACCCAGGACTCGCTCCAACTGCGACTTCTCCTCTCTCAACCGAACCGGATCGTCAGGAGACTCGTAAGAACCGTGCAATCCGACTTCCCACCCGCCGGCATCGAGATCACGAATGACGTCGACGATCGCCGGATCGGTGATCTCGTATCGGCCCACGAAGTGTTTCCAGTTCGCCGGTCGCAGCCACTCCCGCGGCGATTTGTCGCGGAAAAGATTCTGCTCGTTCAGAAAGAAGAACGTCGACCTGACGCCGAGGCCCTCCTCGAGGGCCATGATCTCCTCGAACTGCCAGTACGGTCGATCCCTCGAGAACAGGGACCGCAGTTGCGACGAGTCTCGGTTCACGAGGGCGTAGTACGGCGCCTGGTACGTTTTGTACGGTCGGTCGACGTCGTGTGTAAGACAGACCGCGAACGCGTGGTCATCGAGCACGCTCGAGCACCTCGACGATGGATTCGGCCGCCTGCCCGTCGCCGTACGGCGACGGCTTGTCCTCGAGGAGGCGTTCTCGTTCCAGTGCACGCTCTATCGCTCGTCGATCCGTGCCGACGAGTTCGTTCCAGCCGCACTCGACCGTCTCGCCCCACTCGGTCTCCTCCCGGAGCGTGACACAGGGGGTATCGAGGAAGAACGCCTCCTTCTGGACTCCGCCCGAGTCGGTCACGACGCGGTCTGCGGCGTCGAGTAACCGAACGAAATCGAGGTACCCAACCGGCTCGGAGAGGTGCAGTTCGCGCCTCGCTCGTTCGAGGAGGTCGTTGCGCTCGAGCCGCTCGATCGTTCGGGGGTGCGCCGGGAATACGACCGGAAGCGACGACGTCGAGAGGGCGTCGACGATCGATCGCAGTCGGGCCGGATCGTCTGTGTTTCGCTCGCGGTGGACGGTCGCCAGGACGTAGTTTCCAGGCGTCACCTCGAGTCGCTCGAGGATCGTCGATCGCTCTATTGGACGGTCGACGACCCACAAGAGTACGTCGTACATCACGTCGCCGCTCCGATAGACACCCTCTTCGAGGCCTTCGGCGGCGAGGTTTGCAACCGCTCCGGCCGTCGGCGCGAACAACAGGTCTGCCGCGTGATCCGTCAGTCGACGGTTCACTTCCTCGGGCATGTCGGTGAAACTCCGCAGACCGGCCTCGACGTGAGCGACCGTCGCGTCGACCTTCGAACCGACGATCGCGCCGGCGAGCGTCGAGTTGGTGTCCCCGTAGAGGACGATTACGTCCGGCCCGACCTCGGCGACGACCGGTTCGAGGCCGTCGATCATCGCCGCCGTCTGCGCGCCGTGAGACGCCGAACCGACCCCCAGTTCGTAGGCAGGGTCGGGAATCTCGAGTTCCCTGAAGAAGACGTCCGAGAGTTCGTCGTCGTAGTGCTGGCCGGTGTGGACGATTCGTTCGTCGTGGCCCGCCGCGCTCAGCGCACGCGAAACGGCCGACGCCTTCACGAACTGCGGACGAGCGCCGACGACGGTGAGTACCTTCATCGGCCGATCCCCGCTTCGAGATCGATTCCAGGTTTCTCGCGCGGTTCGCCCGCCGTCTCGAGGATCGTCTCGATGAGGTACGTAGTCACGTCGATCTTGTCGTCGAGGAGTTTCCGTCGCTTTCGCCTCCAGCGTGCCTTCGCGTCGGGATCGGTCGAGAGGTCGCGAGCGAGCGCCAGCGTCTCCCGTTCGTCTGATAGAGAGGAGAGGAGGCCGTACGTGGACTCGAGTTCCACGAAGTTGCTCATGTCGCCGTCGCCGACGAACGAATTCGATCGGATCGCCGGCGTCCCCAGGATGGCCGCCTCCGTCGCCATCGTCTGGGAGTCGCCGACGTAGAGATCGGCGTAGTAGAGCAGGTCGTGAATCAATTCCGGCGGAACCGGGAGACGATAGGGCTCGAACTCCGGCGGTAGCGGATCCTCACTGGTGACGTACGCTGGCCCCTCTTCGGAGAGGAGTGAAAGCAGTTCGCGTTTTCCCTCACGTGAGAACCCGCGGTTGCCGGTGTCGTGACTGGCGCTCCAGGAGACGAACCGACAGACCGAGTAGTGCTCGTGCGGATCGACGCCGACGGCCCTGAGTCGGTCGGGATCGGGGTCGAACCGATTCGGATGGAGGTACGCGAGTTCGTGGTACCCCGCGTATCGCTCCTGTTTCGCGCCGAGGTCGCGACCGTAGTTCACCGGTGTACAGATCTTAGTCGCGAACGGATGCGTCAACCGCGCTTGCAACGTGGCGACCTCGCTGTCGTCGAAGAGGATCATTGGCGTCCCGTTCAATCGAGCGGCGTGGGCGGCTGGCGGGATCGGTGAACTGACGACCACGTCCGGATCGATTCGTCGCGTGGCGCGGAGGGTTCGAATCTCGCGCTCAATCAGTTCGAGAAACAGCCCGGCCACGTTCGATCGCTTCCGCGAGAGCGGAGTGTGGTCGATCCCGTACCGGTCGAGGAGCGTGACCGTGAGGTCTTTCTCCCGGGAGAACACGTGCGTTTCGTGGCCGAGGTCCTCGAGTTCGCCGATAGCGTGTTTGAACAGGTGGACGTGTGCCGGATGGCCGACATCGAACAGGACGGTCGCCGTCATTCGTGAATCACCACCTCACGGTCTTCGTTTTCCTGCATGTCGAACACCATCGCGAACAGCAGGAATAACCAGCCGACGAGAAACAGGAGGGTACTCACGAGGACGCGAGTGAACGGCGACTCTCTAGAGCGGGAGAGGAACGACCAGAGCACGCCGAGCGTCCCGAGCGCGGACGCACCCGCACCGAAGAGGTAGAACAGGACGACCGGATGGAAGTCGAACCGAAGGTACCGGGTCTCGAGTCGCCAGATGAAGTTCCGAAGGAGCATTCCCGAGACGTTCCGGACGTACGTCGAGTAGACGATGCTCGACTCCTCGTCGCCGTAGACCGCGGGGATCGAAACGTCGGCGACACGGGCACTTCTGGTGTTCAGCTTCACGAGGAGGTCGTTGCAGTAGCCGTAGTACTCGTACATCGACTCGAGGTCGACGGCCTCCAGTGCGTCCCTCGAGATCGCGGTGTAACCGTTCTGAGGATCGCTCAGCTTCCAGTATCCCGAAGCGATTTTCGTCAGTAGTGAGAGAAGCGCGTTGCCGAACAGACGGAACCGCGGCATCGATCGCTGGTGATCGGGAGCGAGCAGTCGATTTCCCTTTGCATAGTCCGCGACTCCGTCGACGATCGGGTCGAGGAGCTTCGGCATCGCCTCGAGATCCATCTGGCCGTCGCCGTCAACGGTGACGACGATGTCGAGTCGTCCGGCCCGCGCCGCCAGATAGCCGGTCTTGATCGCGCCGCCGGCACCACGGTTCTCGCGATGATCGATCGGGACGACGCGACCGATCGGTTCGTGAACGTTTGCTCTCGCTGCGAGTGCAGGGTTCTCTCCACCATCGGGTCGAATTCGTTCGACCCGGTCTGCCACCGCCCCCTCTCTGTTGATCTGACGGCGAGCGTCCGAACGCGCTGCCTCGAGAATTGCCTCCCACGTTCCGTCCGTGGAGCAGTCGTTCACGACGTACAGTCGGTCGACGAACGAGGGCATCTCTCTGACGACGTCGCCGATGAAATGTTCCTCGTTGTACGCCGGAACGACGGCGGCGACGGAGTGATCTCGATACATTACAACCTCCAGTAGCGGCAATCGTGTTCGCCCGCCCGGTCCTCGAACATCCCGTCGACGTCGACGAGGACGGGGTTCTCGTTCATCTCGGCGAGTAACCCGCCGACGTCGAGTTCGTCGAAGGCATCGTGTGGCGTTCCGATCACAATGGCATCGATTCCATCCCCGAACGGTTCGGGAACGACGTCGATACCGAAGCGCTCTCGGATATCGGCGTCGGCCGCGTGCGGATCGTATCCGACGACGGAGACGCCGTACTCGCGGAGGTAGTCGATCACGCCGCCGATCGACGATCTGAGATCCGCCACGTTCGGCTTATACGTCAGTCCGAGGATCAGGACGGTGCTGTGCTTGAGTACGTTTTCGGCGTCGTTCAGGGTCTTTACAGTCATCTCTCCGACGTGGGTTGGAACGTAGTCGTTGATCTCGCGCGCGGTTCGAACGAGTTCGAGCTTGAACCCGTTACGTTCGCTCTCGTAGGCGAGGTAGAACGGATCGACCGGGATACAGTGGCCGCCGACGAGGCCGGGTCGATAATCGTGAAAGTTCCACTTCGTCTTCGCCGCGTCGAGCACGGCCTGCGTGTCGATCCCCAGGTGCGTACACGCTACCGCGAGTTCGTTCACCAGCGCGATGTTGAGGTCGCGCTGCGTATTCTCGACGCACTTCGCGGCTTCGGCGGTTTCGATCGTCGGCGCCTCGTGGACGCCCGCGTCGACGATCGATCCGTAGAGGTCGACGAGACTCGCCCGCGATCCCTCGGTCAATCCGCTCACGATCTTGACGACGTTGCGTAAACCATGGTCGTCGTCGCCCGGGACGATTCGTTCGGGCGAATAGCCGACGCCGAATTCCTCGCCCGCCGTCAGGCTCGAGCCGCGCTCGAGTGCCGGAACGAATATCTCGCGGGTCGCCCCCGGATACACCGTCGACTCGAGGACGACGGTCGTCCCCCCGGTGAGGTGTTCGCCGACCGTCTCCCCCGCCCGTTCGACCAGGCCGAGGTCCGGTTTCTCGAGTTCGTCGACCGGAGTCGGCACCGCCACGACGACGTAATCGGCCGTCGATATCACGCTCGGGTCGGTCGTAAACTGTATTGAACTCTCGGCGATTGATCGATCGCTGACGTCGCCCGTCGGATCCATTCCGCGCTCGAGCGTTCGAATCTTGTCCGTATCGACGTCGTAACCGCGGACGTCGTACCCGACGCTGTCGAACTCGCACGCGAGCGGGAGTCCGACGTAGCCGAGTCCGACGACGCAGATCCGGTTGGCAGATGGGGCGAAAGCAGTGCTCGCGTTCGCGGTATTGCTCACGAATCCCACCCCCGCTGCTCGCGAACCCCGCCTCCGATTTCGTATACCAACGAATCGACCGGGCTAGCGACGGTTCCGCGACCGTCGACGACGACCGGACGGTGATCACTACGAGCACTGGGTTCGTCTTCACAGTCCGTTCCCAGGTCCGCCCACCGAATCTCGTCGAACTCCTCGTGCGGTGTAACGAGAATCACGCCGTCGATCGGGAGGTCGTACGCCGCCTCGAGCGAAACCGCCTCCAGGTCGAACACCTCGAAGCCCTCCGATTCGAGCATCGGATCGACGCCGTAGACCGTCGCGCCGGCCGCGGAGAGTTCGGCGGCGATATCGATCGACGGCGAGGCCCTGATCTCTTCGACGCCGGGCCTGTAGGTCAGCCCGAGCACCAGTACCGCCGCGTCCGACAGCGCCGTCCCCTCGGCCTCGAGGCCGTCGCGCAGTTTTGCGACCGTGAACGCCGGCATCGAGTCGTTGACCGCTCGAGCGGTCTCGAGCAGCGGGGCGTCGGTCTCGAAGGGATCGATTACGAAGTACGGGTAGAACGGGATGCAGTGGCCACCGACACCGGGTCCCGGTTCGTGGATGTCACAGTAGGGCTGGGTGTTCGCGACGTCGATCGCCTCGCGGACGTCGATTCCGAACTCGTCGGTGAACATCGCGAGTTCGTTCGCGAGCGCGATGTTGACGTCGCGGTACAGTCCCTCGAAGACCTTGACGCACTCGGCGGTGGTCGCGTCGGAGACCGTAATCACGCCCTCGTCGTTGATGGTCTCGTAAATTGCTCGCGCAGCTGCGGTACTCTCCGCGTCGACGCCGCCGACGACCTTCGGGTACGCGCCGCGGATGTCCTCGAGCGCTCGTCCCGAGGACGTCCGTTCGGGGCAGAAGGCCACGCCGAACGACCCGCGGGAGAGTCCCGACGCCGCCTCGAGCGCCGGAAGCACCCGATCGCTGGTCGTCCGGGGTGGTACGGTACACTCGACGAGCACCAGGTCGCCCGGGTCCAGTCCGGTTCCGATCGCCTCGATCGCGGCGTCGAGGATCGAGAGGTCGGGCGCTCGCTCGTCCGTGATCGGCGTCGGCACGATGACGACGTGAACCGCGCATTGCGCTGCAGCCTCACGAGGGTTCGTCGTCGCCTCGAGCGCGCCGGCGGACACTCGATCGGAGACCAGGTCGTCCAGGCCGGGTTCTCGTTTGACGTGACAGTCTCCTGCCCGAATCGTCGCCACGACGTCGGGGTCGATATCGACGCCGAGGACGTTGCCGGTCGTCTCGGCGAACACTGCGGCGAGGGGGAGTCCCATCTTTCCGAGTCCGTAGACGGCCACCGGGATCGATCCCGAGACGAACGCGCGACGCAGTCGTTCGCTCGAGCGGCCGGTTCCGTACGGTCGGGTGCTCGCCGCTGTGGATTCCGCTGACGAGTCTCGGTCGTTTGTACGGTCGACTGTTCCGCCGTCGGCCACGACGACCTCGAATCCGTCGGCCTTGGCGACCGATTGTCGATCAGTCATCTGCCACCCTCACTCCGAGGTCAGATCGGTCGCCCATGGCCTGGGCTTCGATCTGGTGGGTCAACTCGAGCGCGGCCAGTCCATCGTCGATGGTCACGGACGGCGTCTCGTTCGACGCGACGGCATCGACAAACGCCTCGAGTTCGTTCCGTAGCGGTTCCTCGTTCGGCACGTGCGGTCGTTCGACGACGCTCTCGTGCTGGAATCGAACGTTGCCGTCGCGTTCGGCGTACTTGGGGACCGAGTTGCGGTGAATCGCGATCGACTGGGCGATGTAATCGAGTTCGATGAGACACTCTCTGGCGGTCACGGTGAGTCGGCGAACTTTTCGCTGGGTGAGTCGGCTGGCGGTGAGCGACGCCATGATCCCGGAGTCGAACTCGAGCAGCGCCGACGCGTGGCGGTTGTCGTTCACGCCGGTGCTCTTGACGCTCGTCGGCGACTCGTCGAGCAACGAGAGCACGACGTCGATGTCGTGGATCATCAGGTCGAGGACGGCGCTGTCGTCGATTCGACGGTTCGGTGGCGGTCCGAGCCGTTCTGCGTGTATACTGATGATCGAGAGATCCTCGACGATCTTGCGGAGCGTCACCACGGCCGGGTTGAACCGCTCGACGTGACCGACCTGTACCGCCACGTCGGCGCGGTTCGCTCTCGAGCGGAGCCGTCGTCCCTCCTCGAGATTCGCGACGAGAGGTTTCTCGATGAGCATCGCGATGCCCGCCTCCAGACACTGCCCGGCGACGTCGTAGTGATGCACGGTCGGGACGACGATCGAGGCGGCGTCGACCGATGCGAGGAGCGACTCCAGGTCCATCGCGGTGGCGCCGTGTTCGTCGGCGACGCGAGCGGCGCGTTCGTCGTCGACGTCGAAGACGCCGACCAGATTCGCCTCTGACAGTCCCGCGTAGACGCGCGCGTGCTGTCTCCCCATCGAGCCAACGCCGATTACGCCGACGTCTATCTGTCGTTCAGTTCGCATACGCGACGCTCACCTCCCTGGCGAACGCGACGATGGCGATCATGCAGCGTTCCCCCCTCGAAGCGACTCCGGAAGCGGTTCGTGTCTCGCCGGAACGCCGACGGCCAGCGTCTCCTCGGGGACGTCCGCCGAGACGACCGCACCCGCGGCGACGAACGAGCCTCGCCCGACGGTCACGCCGGGGAGGATGGTCGCGTTCGCCCCGATCGAGACGTGATCCTCGAGGGTCGGGCCCTCGAGATCGACCTCCCGACGGAGTGGATAGGGATCGTTCGTCAGGACGGCGTTCGGACCGAGAAAAACGTTATCTCCGATGGTGGTCTCCGCAGGTACGTAGACGCCAGTCTGTATGCTCACGTTCGAGCCGACGGTCGACGTCCCATCTATGGTCGTGTTCGTCCCGACGAGCACGTCGTCGCCGATTCGGGTTTGTTCGCGAACCAGCGCGAAGTGACCCGTACTGAATCGGTCGCCGATCACGACGTCGTCGTAGACGATCGTCCCCGCCCTGATCGTCGGATCGTCGCCGATGACTGGCGGCTGTGTCCCGTCGTCGTAGGCGTAGCCGATCGACGGCGTATCGGTCGATCCGAGCAGTAACTCGTTGTCTCTCATCGTAAATCGGGATGGACGCATGCTCTCAAAAGGGACCGAGACCGTTTCAGCCGTTAATTAACGGTCCGAGCCCTGCAACCGCCGTGTAGCCCGCGGAGCGACAGACCCCGCTCGCCGGGGACGAGGTCGTTGCTTGACGACGATTTCACGCCTTCGTCGATTCACAGAAGGGGGTGAACACCGCCGCCAGTGACGGTCACCGACTCACCGCATCTCGAGCGCGAGTAACGGTTTCTATCCTCACCGTTTCACTCATATCGAAGAACACTGGTTGACACTCCCCATTCAGCGCTGAAACACCGGAACCGCGAGTGAACGGTCGTGACCCCAGTAATGAGAATTTATCCCGCTGGGACCGAGTGACGATGGCTCAGTTCGAAGGCCCTTATCCTGGAAAGCATCGACTGACCGGTTTCGTGGAGGACACAATGCCGGAATTGGACGGGACGGAGCACGCGGACCCATTTCGGCACTCGAGGGACCGAGTCGAAACCGTTACCATTTCGAATCGAGACTGGTGAGCCATGGGAACGTACGACATCGAGCGCTATCTTAACATTCGAAGCGCCTACGGTGCCTCTCTCGGACCGGCAGGTGACCGACTGGCGTTTCTGATGAACACCACCGGAACGCCCCAAGTCTGGACGCTCGAGGACGCCCAGGCGTGGCCCGAACAGCGAACGTTCTACGACGAGCGGGTGACGTTCGCCTCCTGGTCGCCCGAACGAGCGGAACTGGCGTTCGGGATGGACGAAGGTGGCAACGAGCGCGCGCAACTGTACCGACTCGACGCCGAGACGGGCGAGATCACGAACCTGACCGGGATGCCGGAGGCAAAACACCTCTGGGGCGGGTGGAGCCACGACGGCGAACGGTTCGCATTCACCTCGAATCGCCGGGACGAGAGCGTCTTCGACGTCTACGTCCAGGGCCGGGCGGAAGTCGGCGACGACGCCGAACTCGTCGCCGAGGGCGGCGGCTGGCTCACGGTCGGCGGCTGGAGCCCCGATGACTCGCGACTGCTGGTCTCCCAGGCGTACTCGAACTTCGACCAGGACCTCTACAGCCTCGAGGTCGAAACCGGCGAGATGACCCACCTCACGCCCCACGAGGGCGACGTCCGCTACCAGAGCGCCTCCTGGGCACCCGACTGCGAGGGCCTCTACCTCGTGACCGACGAGGAGACCGACACGCTCGCGCTCGCATATCTGGACCTCGAGACCCTCGAGGTCGAAACGGTGGTCGAGGGAGGAGAGTGGAACGTCGACGGCCTCGCCCTGGACGACGAGACCGGCCGATTCGTCTACTCGCGAAACGTGGAGGGCTACACGGAGCTCACCGCGGGCGAACTCGCAGGCGATGACCCAACGGCGTTCGAGACGTTCCCCGAACCCGACCTGCCGGGCGGACTCTCGGGCGGCGTGAGTTTCGGCCCGGACGCCGAGGTCTTCGCCTGCTCGACGACGGGCGATGCGGTCAACGCGAACGTCTTCGTCGTCGACGTCGAGTCAGGCGAGAGCGAGCAGTGGACCCTCGCCCCCACGGCAGGAATCCCGCCCGAGACCTTCCGGTCCTCGGAACTCGTTCACGTCGAGAGTTTCGACGGCCTCGAAGTGCCCGGATTTCTAACGCTCCCGGAGGGGTCAGCGGGAGCGCTCGAGGGCGCCGGCGAGAGCGAGGATGGAAGCGGCGAGAGCGAGGACAGAAGCGGCGAAGCGACAGGCGAAAACGTACCCGACGACGGCTACCCCGTCATCGTCGACATCCACGGCGGCCCCGAGAGCCAGCGCCGACCCTCGTTCTCGAGCGTCAAGCAGTACTTCCTGAACCGGGGCTACGCCTACTTCGAGCCCAACGTGCGCGGGTCTTCGGGATACGGGAGCGAGTATGCCAGCCTGGACGACGTCGAAAAGCGTATGGACTCCGTCGCCGACGTCGCGGCCTGCGTCGAGTGGCTTTCAGGCCACGAAGCGATCGACCCAGATCGAGTCGTCGCCATGGGCGGCTCCTACGGCGGGTTCATGGTACTGGCCTCGCTCACCGAGTATCCGGAGCTCTGGGCCGCCGGCATCGACGTCGTCGGCATCGCCAACTTCGTCACCTTCCTCGAGAACACGGGTGACTGGCGCCGGAAACTCCGGGAGGCCGAGTATGGCTCGCTGGCCGAGGATCGCGAGTTCCTCGAGTCCATCTCCCCGATCAACACCGTCGAGAACATCGAGGCCCCGCTGTTCGTCCTCCACGGTGAGAACGATCCCCGCGTTCCGGTCGGCGAGGCCGAACAGATCGTCGAAGAGGCACGCGAGCAGGGCGTCCCCGTCCGCAAGCTCATCTTCGAGGACGAAGGCCACGGCTTCAGCAAGCTCGAGAACCGAATCGAGGCCTACTCGGCGATCGCCGAGTTCCTCGAAGAGCACGTGTAACGCGTCCGTCTCCAGGTGCCGGAAGCTATTTACTTTCCTGCTTAGACCTCACGAATATCCCATGGCAAAACGGGCAGCCACGTGGTCGATCGAAGAGGACGAGAGATGACTGCCGTTGCGATTCTCGTTGGTGGACTTCTTGTCGTCGGAATTGGCCTCTCGATCGCCACCGCCGGAATCGGATGGGGCGTCTGTAAACGGTTCATCGCACCCGTGACAGCCTCCGACCTCGCGACGAGACGGGTACAGTGGTACCTCATCGGGGCGGGTGCTCCCCTCGTGTGTTTCACTGTTGCCGGTAGCTTCACGGCGATTGTACTCATCCATGACCTGCTAATCGGGGTTCTCGTCACTGGTGTCGCCGGTATTCTGGGATTCGGTATCGGCACCGCTGCCGTCCTCCCACTCTCGGCGTTCGATTTGCTCGAGCTTACCGAGTACGGGAACCGACGACGAGCGGCGATCTCGACAGGTGTCCACGGCGTATTCGTTTGCGCTAGCATTCCCTTCGTATTCACCCTCGTACGTACCTCGCCCTACGAGATAGTCCCGCTCGGCGTCGCCGCGACGCTCGCGTACTTCGCGATCGGCCCGTGGCTCGTCGATCGACAGAACGACACGGCTGAACTCCCCTCCGAGGTCGCCGATCGCTGTGAACGGCTCGCAGCAGCGGCCGACGTCGACATTCGGTTTCGACTCGTCGACGACGACCGTTCGAGCGCGCTCGCATCCGGGATCGTTCCCGGTCTACGAACGGTTTTCGTATCCGACTCCCTGAGAATTAGGCTGGAGGCGACGGAGTTCGAGGCCGTCGTCATACACGAACTGGGGCACGTCCAACGTCGGCACCTGGAACGACGGGCGTTCTGGCACGCAGCACTAGTGGCAGCAATGTTGCTCACGTTCGTTCACTCGTTCCTGTTTGCCCCCGTCGTTTTCGTCCTCCTTTATACCAGTAAACGGAGAGAACTCGCCCACGAGTACGAGGCTGACGCATTCGCCGCGGCGACGACGAGTGCGAGTGCGATGAGAGACGCGCTCGAACGGATCGCGGCTCTCGGGCACGTGCCCCGAAACTCGAGCCGTACGTTCGACCTCCTCGTCGATCGCCACTCCATCGACCGCCGCGTCGAACGACTCGACGCGATGATCGAGTGAGCTGTCCTCGGTTCGACGTCGAGAACGTTCCGTTCCCCGACAGTACGTTCAAGTCAGTGAATGTCGTTGCTCCCGGCAGATGCGCCGATTGCGGGTCGCCGCCGGCTTCGCGGTTGCCCTCCTGGTCACCGGGATACTTGTCTACGGCACCGGCTGGGAGGCCGTGGTCTCGAGTATCCGTCGCGCCGATCCGATTCTCGTCGCTGGGGGCGCAGTTGCCGGAGCGACGATGCTCGCGCTGCGCGCCCTGATCGTCTACCGACTGCTCGGGCCGATCGAGGGATCGGCCCGCGGGGCCGACTTCGTCGGCGCGTTCCTGGCGGGGTACTTCTCCCGGAGCGTCGTACCGTGGGGACAGTCCGTCGGTGTCGCCGTGACCGCGTACCTGCTCGCGGGGTCGTCCGAGTCGCCGTTCGAGGACAACGCCGCCGTCATCAGCGTGGCGGAGGTGCTCGTCTTCCTCACGTCCGTCGTCGTTGCCGTCGTCGGACTCGTCGGGGTCGTTTCGAACGGTTCCGTCGACGTCGGCTCGAGCGTGACCGTCGGGTCGCCCCCGTCGAACCGTCTCGCGACCGGCCTCCTGGGAGCGCTGTTCACGGCCGTCCTTGTCGCCGCTTCAGCCGTCTCCGTCACCCGCGACGGCGTCGCGCGGACCATCCTGTTCGGGATCACTGCTCGGCTCGAGGGAGCGCTGGCCAGGCTGCCCGGCGTCGAGCGCGCCGCCGTTCGAACCCGCGTCCGTGGGTTCCTCTCGACGATCGACGACGTCGCGGCGGATCGGTCGGTCCTGCTGGGCGCGGTGACGGTCGCGCTGGCGAGCTGGATCTTCAACGCGCTTGCGCTGTTCCTCTCGCTGATCGCTCTCGGCATCGACGCCCCGTTCGCGGTCGCGCTCCTCTGTGTACCGCTGTCCACGGTGGCAGCTGTGGTTCCGCTTCCGGGCGGGATGGGCGGTGTCGAGGTGTTCCTAGCCGGGCTACTGGTCGCGACGACCGCGGTCTCGAGCGACGTCGCGACTGCCGCTGCGTTACTCTACCGGCTGTGTACCTACTGGGTGCACGTCGGTCTCGGCGGAATCGGTGCGACGTACGTGTCGGCCACCGGCGTCGGGCTGGTTCGCGTCGATGGGTGATCCCGTTCAGCCGACGAGATCCGTCCAGCTGACGAGGCCCCGTCTACCGATAACGCCCGGTCAACCGATAACGCCCGTCTTCACCGCAACCTCTCGAGCCGCCCGCTCGTCCATCCCATCACCGAGAATCGTGTACCGGTCGCGGATGGCGTGACAGGTCGTCAGCGCCTCGATCACCGTTTCGTCGTCGATGCCGAGATCGGCGGCCGTGGTCGGCGCGTCGATGGTCGCCAGGGCGTCCCGGATTTCGGTCCAGATGCCGGACTCGCCCTCGTGCAAGTAAGCCGTCATGATAGACCCAACGCCGACCTGGTGACCGTGGAGGGCTGCACCGGGCGCGAGGCGATCCAGCTGGTGGGAAAAGAGGTGCTCGGCGCCGCTGGCCGGCCGAGAGGAACTCGCGATGGACATCGCCACCCCCGAGGACATGAGCGCCTTGGTGACGATCCAGGCGGACTCCTCGAGGCCGGGGCGGATCATGTCGGCGTTGCCGACGAGGATTTCGGCGGTCATCTCCGCGAGGGCGGCCGCGTACTCGGAGTACTCGACGTTCTTGAGTCGGTGGGCGAGTCGCCAGTCCATCACCGCGGTGTAGTTAGAGATGATGTCGGCACAACCCGCGGTCGTCAGCTCCCAGGGTGCGTTCGCCAGAATCCCGGTGTCGGCGACTACGGCGAGTGGCGGTTCGGCAGCGACGCTGTGGCGCGTGTTCCCGTCAGGGACCGAGCCGCGGTTGCTGACGATGCCGTCGTGACTCGCGGCCGTCGGCACCGAGAGGAAGCCGGTGTCGAGGTGGTCGGTGGCCATCTTGGCGATGTCGATGGCCTTCCCGCCGCCGACGCCGATCAGGTAGGAGGCCTCGGCCTCATCGGCGGCGTCGATAACCGACTCCACAGCCTCGAAACTCGCCTCCTCGACGGTGACGATGGCGGGTTCGATACCGCGTTCCTCGAAGTCGGCGGCGATCGGTTCGGCCGCGAGTTTTCGCGGCGTTGGACTCGTGACGAGCAGTGGCCGCCCCTCGAGGTGAAGGTCGTCGACGACGCTCACGGTCTCGGCGAGGACGTCGTGGCCGACGACGACGTTCCGCGGGAGGCGGATCCACGTCGACTTCTCGAACATAGGTGAGAGGAGGCGGGGAACGATATAAAGGCGTTCCCGTCGATGGAGCGGTGCAGCGTCGGCCGCTCGTGTCTCGAGGTGGCTCGAGATCGCTCGATAGAAGTCGAGGTGACCGAAGTAGCCGATGCGATTCGATATGGCTCGAGTTGGTCGATCCGACTCGAGCTCGTCGAGATGATGTGAGTTGATCGATACGACTCGAGAGACAGATTTGAATCTCCCCGGCAGGATGCCGGACGGAACCCGACTACGTTCACCCGGTGGGTTGTGCTTTCTGTGGAGTCGCTGGGCCGGACAACTTCGGAATCGAGAGATCCACTCGCCGGAGTAACTGCGCGTTAATCGCGACGATCACGGTGCTGAGCGACATGAGCAATGCACCGACGGCGGGCGAGAGGAGGATTCCAATCGGCGCGAGAACGCCGGCGGCGAGTGGGATGGCAAAGACGTTGTAGCCCGCCGCCCAGACGAGGTTCTCCTGCATCTTCCGGTAACTCGCTCGGCTCAGTTTGACGAGTCGAGCCACGTCCATCGGGTTGTTCTGCACGAGAACGATGTCCGCCGACTGGACGGCGACGTCGGTCCCCGATCCGATGGCGATCCCGACGTCGGCGCGAGTCAGCGCTGGGGCGTCGTTGACGCCGTCGCCGACCATCGCCACCAGTTTGGCCTGGTCCTGCAGTTCGGTCACCTTCTCGTCTTTTTCCTCGGGTAACACCTCGGCGAAGACCGTCTCGATGCCGAGTTCGTCTGCGACGGCCGCGGCGACGTCCTCGCTGTCGCCGGTCAGCATCGCCACCTCGATGCCGAGGTCGTGGAGCGCGTCGACGACCCGGTAGCTCTCCTCGCGGATCACGTCCGCGAGGGCGAAGGCGGCGATTGGCCTCGCCTGGTCGGTACCTGCCTCTGTGTTCGCCTGGGCGCTCGAGTCGCCGTCGCGACCGCCCTCGCGAACAAGGTAGACGACCGTTCGTGCGTTTTCTCCGGACCGTTCAGCGAACCCCGCCAGTTCCGGGGGGACCTCGGCCTCGAGGTGAGAGAGGAGGTTCGGACCGCCGACGTATATCGCGTCGCCGTCGACGGTCGCGCGCACCCCACGACCCTTGAGCGCCTCGAAGTCCGAGACGTTCGGCGGGTTCAGACCGCGGTCGACCGCGGCCTCGCGCATCGCCTGGGCGATCATGTGCTCTGAATCGGTCTCGACGGCGGCCGCGAGCGCGAGCGCCTCGTCCTCGTCCACGCGGTCGACCGTCGCAACGTCTACGACGCCCTGTTCGCCCGCCGTGAGCGTCCCCGTTTTGTCGAAGACGATCGTATCCAGGTCCCGTGCCCGTTCCATGGCGATTCGGTCCCGGATCAGTATCCCGTTGCGCGCGGCGAGAGACGTGTTGATCGCGACGACGAGCGGGATGGCGAGTCCGAGAGCGTGCGGACAGGCGATCACCAGGACGGTCACCACGCGCTCGATGACCACGGCGTCGAACTGGACGGCGGCGGTCCAGGCGATGGCCGTCACCACCGCGGCGGCCAGGGCGACGTAGAACAGCCAGCCTGCCGCCCTGTCGGCCAGCATCTGTGTCCTGGACTCGCTTCGCTGAGCCTCCTCCACGAGACGCATGATCCCCGCCAACGTCGTCTCCTCGCCCGTCGCGCTGATCCGAACGCGAAGGCTTCCGTCGCCGTTGATCGTGCCGCCGATTACCTCGTTGCCGGGGTCCTTCGAAACTGGTTTCGACTCGCCGGTGATCATCGACTCGTTTACGTCCGAGTCGCCCTCCTCGACGACGCCGTCGGCAGGGACGTTCGCTCCGGGCCGGACGAGTACGAGGTCGCCCTCCGACAGGTCGCCGACGGGGACCTCTTCAGTTTCACCGTCCTCCGTGATGCGCTCTGCGGTATCCGGGAGGAGTTTCGCCAACTCGTCGAGCGCGCTCGAGGCCCGCCGAACCGACCGCATCTCGATCCAGTGACCGAGCAACATGATGTCGATCAGCGTCACCAGTTCCCAGAAGAACGCCGACTGAGTGGGGAAGACGACGCTCGCCAGGCTGTAGACGAACGCGACCGTGATCGCCATCGAGATGAGCGTCATCATTCCCGGCGACCGGTCCTCGAGTTCGGGGACGGCCATCCGCAGGAAGGGAACGCCACCGTAAGCGAAGACGATCACCGCGAAGACGGGATTGATCCACTCGCTTCCGGGGAACGCCGGAACCGAGAAGCCGAGCCACTCCTGTAGCATCTCGCTGTACAGGAGAACAGGGATCGAAAGCAGCGTCGAGACGAAGAATCGCCGACGGAACATTTGCTCGTGGCCCTCGTGCATGCCACTGTGGTCGTGGCCGCCGCCTCCGTGGTCGTCGTGTCCAGCCCTGCGTTCGTACCGGTCGCCGACCTCCCGTCTCGCTTCGTCGGCGTCTTCGGCTTCCTCCTCGAGCATGGACTGTTCCACGCGGGGTTCCGACCGATCGGCCTCGGCGTCAATTTCCCGATTCTCGGTCGCCTCGGGGTCGTGACGGTGGCTGTGGTCGTGGTCACGATGGCCGCCGTCGGGTCCCTCACCGTCGGTGTCTCTATGATCGTCCATCTCGTTGCTTCGTCACACGACACCGCGAGTCAAGAAGGGATACCCCGCTCGAGGCGGCGCAAACAGAGCAGATCCGTTCCGAACGTCTCAGAGCGTATCGAGAATTCCAAGCACTCGTTCTTCGGCGTCCCTCCCCGGATCGTACTCGCTCCCGTCCCGGTCGCTCGCCTCGTGTTCCTCGAGCGTCCGTGCCATCGCCTCCTCGAGTGGGGTCGACTCCCAGCCGAGGGCGGCGAGCTTCGCGGTCGAGAGGACGTGCGGATAGTCTCGGTAGAGGACGTAGTCGTCCGTCGAGAGGCCGCCGGCCTCGAGTTCGCGCGGGCCGGCGTGGACGACCTCGACGTCCCTACCTACGGCGTCAGCGATCAGGTCGACCATCTCCTCGAGCGTGACGATCCGGCGGTCGCCGACGTTGTAGAACTCGCCCGGCTCGCCCCGCTCGGCGACGATCCGGAGGGCGCTGGCAACGTCCTCGACGAAGGCGCGGTGCCAGACGTTGGTGCCGTCGCCGGGGACGATCACGCGGTCGTACTCGAGGACGCGGTCGAGCCAGAAGTCCATCCGCTCGGTGTAGTCGTGAGGGCCGTACACGATGCACGGCCGGACGGACATTGCGTTCACCCCCCGGTCCGCTGCGGCGACGACCGCGCGGTCGCCCTCGGCCTTCCGGTTGCCGTAGGTGTCACTCGACTCGTCGGTCGCCTGCTCGGGGCTGCAGGGTCGCATCGGCGTCTCGTCTTCCCGCTTCGGAATCTCCTCGCGGCCGTAAGCGTCCCCGCTCGAGATGTAGACGTAGGCGTCGACGTCGGCAAAGATTTCGGTCGCCGCGCGCACGTCCCGCGGGTAGTAGGCCACGCAGTCGAAGACGGCGTCCGGATCGACGTCCGCCGCGGCGGCCTCGAGCACCGAGTCGTTCGTCCGGTCGCCCTGGACGTGGTCGACTCGGTCGTCCTCGGCGAAGGGATCGTCGTGGTTCCCGCGGTTGAAGAGGGTGACGTCGTAGTCGTGTGCGAGGAGGTCGGTGACGAGGTGGCGGCCGATGAATCGCGTGCCGCCGATGACGAGTGCGGTGTCCATACCGAACGCTCGCTCGAGAGGGTCAAAACGGTGGCGGAGGCGGCTAGGGAGACGCCCCGGGCGTCCCACATGTAACCGCTCAGACCACGGCCGAGGGCGACCGCGCTCGAGGCCGACGCGGGAGCAATCGCCAACGTTCATTACGAAGGCCTTCGTCTCCCTGGGTATGGGATTTGACGAGATGGACGTCGACACGATCTGGATGGACGGCGAGTTCGTCGACTGGGAAGACGCACAGGTCCACGTGCTCACACACGGACTCCACTACGGGACCGGCGTCTTCGAGGGGGCGCGCTGTTACGACACCGAGAACGGACCCGCGCTCTTTCGCTGGGAAGAGCACGTCGACCGCCTCTTCCAGTCCTGTAAGCCCTACGAGATGGAAATCGGTCACTCCCACGAGGAACTGACGGAGGCAACCAAGGAACTCATCCGCCGCCAGGGCCTCTCGTCGTGTTACATCCGCCCGCTCGTCTACTACGGCTACAAGAGTCTCGGCGTCAGCCCCCAGGACTGTCCGACGAAGACCACCATCGCCGTCTGGCCCTGGGGCGCCTACCTCGGCGAGGACGCCATCGAGAACGGCATCGACGTCAAAGTTTCGTCCTGGCGCAAGCACGCCTCGAGCCAGATTCCGACGAACGCCAAGACGACGGGATTGTACGTCAACAGCCTGCTTGCCGGCGAGGAGGCCCGCCGAAACGGGTTCGCCGAGGCCATCGTCCTCAACAAGGAGGGCAACGTCGCGGAGGGTCCCGGCGAGAACCTCTTCCTCGTGCGCGACAGCGAAATCTTCACGCCCGGCCTCTCCGAGTCGATCCTCGACGGGATCACCCGCAACGCGGTCATCCGGATCGCCCGCGACCTGGGCTACACCGTCCACGACACCGTCTCCATCTCTCGAGGCGAGCTCAACACGGCCGACGAACTCTTCTTCACTGGCTCCGCCGCGGAGGTGACGCCAATCAAGCGCGTCGACAACGTCACGATCGGCGAGGGAACCCGCGGGCCGATCACCGAGGAGATTCAGCAGAAATTCTTCGACGTCGTCGAGCGCCGAACCGACGAGTACGAGGAGTGGTTCGACTACGTCGAGGCGTAGACCGCGTTCAGTTGCTGTTTTTCGACCTTCGTGTCTCGCATCTCGCATCTCGCATCTCGCATCTCGCGTCTCAGGTCATAGGTCTCACACCACTCGCGTCGTTCATCCGATCATCACACATCTCACTCGAGCCCCTCGCTCCCGAGAAACGCGTCGAACGCTTCCGTCGGTCCGTCGTCCACAGCGACGCCGTCAGCGTCACCGTACGTGTAGAAGTAGCCGTTCTCGTCCTCGGCGATCCGGGCCTCGAGGTACGACTGGGCGGCCCGCCGTGAGAGGACGCCCATCTCTACGACGTCGGCGAGGGCGGTCTTCGTGGCGCGAAACCAGGTCCGGACAGCGAGGTCGCGTTCCCCCGGTTCGACGGCGACGAGCGCGCCTCGACCCTGTTCGCGGCCGTCGCCCCACTCGAGCCAGCAGACGCGGTAGGCGCGAATCTCGTACTCGGGTGAAACCAGAATCAGCGCCTCGTATCCACAGGGATCGAGGTAGTCGGTGAGGACGCTGTCCAGGGCGACGGAGTCCGCGAGGAGGTCGGAGTCGATTCGCCCGCCTGCGAGCGGTGCGTCGACGGAGAGGGACTCGAGGACGCTGAGTTCGTCGCCACCCCAGTGGCTGTACCGGAGGTCGTAGAGTCGGTCGGGACGTCGGTAGGCGATTAACGCTCTATGCCCCATCGGTACACCTCGGTCGGTGGTGCTGGATCGGCCGTCGAGAGGGACGAACAGCGACCCGACAAACGGCGCGGATACGCGAACGGAAGTACATCACCCCCTTTTGGCCGTGGACTGGTATTTGAATTCACGGGTCGTCAGCGGGTGATCGACGACTCGAGGGTCGGACGACCCGACGACCCAACGGCCCGCCGACCCAGCCATTCGACGGTCCGGAGATCCAACGATCTGGTGATCCGCCGATCCCACAGCTCGCTGGGCGTAAGGCCAAAACCCTCTCAGCCCGTATCCCCGGTGAATGGCATACGACGCAGTCGTCTTCGACAACGACGGCGTGTTGACGACCCCGACCAGCTACGAGGCGCTCACGCGAGCGATGACTCTCGCGTTCGAACGCCACGGCATCGACGACCCCGTCCAGGACGACCTCGAGACCCTGATCTCCCCGACGATCGACGAACTCGAGGCCGTCACTGATCGGTACGACCTCGAACCGGAGTCACTCTGGGCGGCCCGCGAACGGGCGGCGATCGAGGTCCAGCACGAGGAACTCCTGAACGGGAACAAGACGCTCTACGACGACGTGTCGACGCTCGAGACGCTCGACGCCCCGATGGCTATCGTGAGCAACAACCAGCACGAGACCATCGAGAACATCGTCGACCACTTCGAACTCGAGGCGTTTGATCCGTACTACGGCCGCGAGCCAACTATCGACGGCATCAGGCGGAAGAAGCCCACACCGTACTACCTCGAGCGAGCGATCGACGACCTGACGTGTGCGAACCCGCTGTACGTCGGCGACAGCTGGGTCGACGTCGCGGTCGCTGAGGCCCTCGACATCGACTCGGCGTTCATCCGTCGGTCCCACCGCGAGGACTACGCGTTCGCCGACTTCGGCTACGACGGCGAGGCTACCCACGAGATCACGTCCCTGGAGGCATTGTCGCGGCTCGAGCCGTCGTCCTGACGGATCGACAGGCTAGTGTTCGCGGTGTGTCGACTCACTAACCACGTTCAGGCAGTCGCCCGAACCCGGTGCTCCGCTCGCTCCTTGAGTCCCCGGTTCATCGCACGAAAACCTCGTTCGATTCGACGCCGGTGAAACAGCACTGGAACCAGCGCTCCTCGAAACGTCTCCCGCTGGAGCAGCTGCGTTCGTCGCCCGCCGTCGATCGGCTCGAGGTGGAATTCGTGGTAGCCATCGAAGGCGAACGGAACTCCCAGCCGACCGAGCCAGACGAGCCGACGGTTCGTCTCGACGGTGAGAACCCTGGTCCAGATCGTCCGGCTTCGACCACCCGGCAACTGGACGCGAATCGTCAGCCGCTCCCCTTCGACGGGGAGCCCCTCGACGGAGCGGAGAAACGGGTTCCACTCGGGATAGGCGTCGAACTCGAGAAGGACCTGCCAGACGGTCTCCGGTGGAGCGTCGATCGTCTCGAACACCTCGAGTTGTTCCATGGTAGCAGCGAACGTGGCGAATGGCAAAGCACCTGTCGGTCACGTGGGTGCGCTCACCTTCTCACCAACTGCCATCTCGTCCTCTCACACCTGTCACCTCACACTTCACCGATTGCCACCTCTCGACCCACCCCACCTCACCACCGTACGACCCCACCACAACCCCCATTACCGCGCAGTCCCGAGAGCCGAGTATGACGCGTTCGTCGCGCACGATTTCGCGCCGATCCTTCGTCCGCAGTGCCGTCGCTATCGGCGGCGCGAGCGCCCTCTCCGCCTGCCTCGATCGAGAGAGCGGAGATGCGGACACCCCGCCTCGAGGCGCCGACACCGACGAACTCGAGGCTCTTCCCGAGCGCCAGCACGCCTGGACGGCCGCCCAGCGGACCGACGAGCACGGCAACCCGCTCGTCCCCGAACACCACGTCGCTCTCCACTTCGCATACGTCGGCGACGGTCCGACCGACGAGGAGCGCGAGCAAGTGGAGACGGCGTTCGAAACCCTCGAGCGAGCGTACGCCCGAAGCAACGAGGGTTTGCTGTTCACCGTCGGCTACGGCCCCGCCTACTTCGACCAGTTCGACGAGGCTTTGCCCGAGAGCGTCGACCTCCCGGAGCCGAGGGCGCTCGCTCCCATCGAGACGCCCGAGTTCGATAGTTTCGACGCCATGGTCCACCTGGCCAGCGACCGCGGGTCGGTCGTATTGAGCGCCGAAGAGGCGCTCACCGGCGAACTCGAGTCGATCAACGGCGTCGACGTCGAGGCCACGCTCGAGGGCGTTCTCGAGGTCGAAGAACGCCGAACCGGGTTCACGGGTGCCGGATTGCCCGCCGAAAACCAGGACGGCGTTCGCGGGATTCCCGACAGCGAACCCGTCTCGGAGGACGCCCCGATGTTCATGGGCTTCAAGTCCGGATTCAAGAAGAACCAGGCCTCGGAGGACCGCGTGACCATCCAGGAGGGGCCGTTCGCCGAGGGCACTACGACGCACCTCTCTCGTATTCGCCTCTCGCTCGATCAGTGGTACGAACAGGACAGTCGAACGATCCGCGAACGGAAGATGTTCTGCCCCGCTCATGCCGACGAGGGGAAAATCGAGGGGCCCGGCGACAACCTCGGCGACTCGAGTCAGCTGGGCGAGTGCCCGGCGCACACGCTCGAGGACGCCCGCGAGTACGGAACCGTGGGTCACTCCCAGAAGTCCGCCCGCGCCCGCGAGAACGACGAACCGATCATCCTTCGCCGGGACTTCAACTCGACGGACGACGACGAGGCGGGGCTTCACTTCCTCTCCCACCAGCGTCGCATCGAGGACTTCGTGAAAACGCGCGAGGCGATGAACGGGACCGACGTCGCCGAGCAGTCCGCGATCGGCGCGCGGACGAACAACGGCATCCTCCAGTACATGACCGTTCGGCGCCGGGCGAACTACCTGGTTCCGCCGCGACGGCACCGGGCATTACCTACGCCGCGACCCGAGTAGGGCTGGACTGCGGTACCAAGAGTCGGTCCCGTTTCTCGAGTCACCTCTGCACGTATTCTCTCGAAACTGCTTCGCTCGGGCCGACTGTGGAACGCCCCGCTCGAGGGCACTAAGAGACAAAGTGGAGACTGATTCTCGAAAACGATCGCAAAACGAAACAACCGGGGCTCCCGCCCGCTGTCTACATCAGGTAGAACAACGGGAATAGGAACACCCAGACGATGTCGACGAAGTGCCAGTAGAGCCCAAAGTACTCGACCGGCCGGTGATCCTCGAGGTAGGCGTCGACCGTGGCCACGCGGTAGATCATGAAGCCGGCGACGAGCAGCCCCAGGATCACGTGCAGGGCGTGCAGGCCCGTCGTGACGTAGTAGATCGAGTACTCGAGGCCGCTAAACCAGTAGTCACCGTGAGAGAACTTCTGGCTCCACTCCCAGCCCTTGACGCCCATGAACGTCAGGCCGAGCAAGACCGTCACGGACATCGTCGTGAGCAGCCCCTTCTTGTTCCCGCGTTCGGCCATCACCAGTGCCAGGATGACCGTGAAACTCGAGGTCAGCAGGATGTAGGTGTTGACGAGTCCGGCCATGGGGATCGAGTCGAACTCCCAGGCAGACCAGCCCATGTGGATGCGCATGAATACGAACGCACTGATGGCCGCACCGAAGACGACCACGTCAGAGGCCAGGAAGAACCAGACTCCGAGTTTCGTGTTATTGACGCCCTCGAACGGCCAGCGCTCGGCAACGTGCATTACCGGGGCGTCGAACTGCTCCATGCCGAACTCCCAGAGTGTGTACGCCATCATCGCCAGCCCGATCACGAGCAATGCCGGGGACACCAGACTCGGCTCCTGAGCGGACACGTCAGCCCCGTTTGCCGCAGCGAACTCCGCGACGTAGGGCGTCATCCCCGACAACCCGAGGAAGAAGACGGCCGTTGAAAGCCCGATTCCGAACGGCCAGATACTGGCGTGGTCGGCGTGTTCTTCCTCGTGAGCGTGCTGAGTCGTCGCTGGCGTCGCGTGCCCTCGGCCAGTTTCGGGGACGGCGACGGTCCCGCCGTCGGTCGCGGCGCCAGACTCGTCGTCGACGAACTCGAGGCGACCGCTCGCGTAACTCGGACGACCCGACCAGTTCTCGAGCGGCGGCGGGGACGGAATCGCCCACTCGGCCGTACGGGAGAACTCCCACGGGTTGTCCGGCGCATCCGGGCCGGAGATCAGGCTCTTACCCAGGATGTAGAACATGAGCAGGAACGACGCGCCGAAGATGAACGCGCCGATCGTCGCGAGCTGGTGGTAGATTTCCAGCCCCTCGCCGAAGTGGAAGACGCGTCGTGGGGTCTCCCAGGCGAGGAACATCGGGAAGTAGAGCAGGTTGAACCCGAAGAAGTAGATCGCGAAGTGGATCTTTCCAAGGGTCTCGTTGTACATCTTTCCGCTAATCTTCGGCCACCAGTAGTAGATACCGGCGACCAGCGCGGTCACGCCCGAGACCATCACGTAGTGGAAGTGAGCGACGACCCAGTAGGTGCCACGGAACTCGTAGTCGAGCACGACGGCCCCGAGGAACACCCCGGTAATGCCACCGAGGATGAACAACAAGAGCGCACCCAGGCTAAACAGGAACGGCGTGGTGAACCGCACCCGCCCCTTGACCATCGTGTAGATGAGCGCGAAGACCATCAGGTCGAACGGCAGCGATATGCCGATCGTGGTGGCCATGAACAGCGTCTTGATCTCGAGGTTGATCGTCGTCAGGAACATGTGGTGCATCCAGACCAGGAACGACTGCACCGCGACGAGGACCATCGCGATGATGACCCACTTCCGGCCCACGAGACGCCGACCACAGAAGGTCTGGAAGGTCTCGAACATGATCCCCAGTGCGGGGAAGAAGACGATGTACACCTCGGGGTGGCCGAAGAACCAGAAGACGTGTGCCCAGAGCAAACTCGAGCCCTGGTCGGTCGCGAAGTACTGCGTCAGGAAGATGCGATCGATCCCGAGCAACAGCAACGCGGCGAGCAGGGCCGCGAACGCGAACAGCATCATCCAGACGGTCAGGAGCCACGACCAGGTGTACATCGGCATGTTCCACAGGCCGAGGCCTTCCGCGCGCGAGCGGTGGATCGTCGTGAGGAAGTTGACCGTCCCGAGCGTGATCGAGAACACGAACATCATCAACGCGAGGATCGTCGCGGTCCCGCCGGTGGTCGCCTCCACGGCGGGGGTGTACGTCGGCACGTTCAGCGGCGCATACATCGTCCAGCCGCCCTCGAACGTCCCACCCTGGAAGAACGAGATCATGAACATCGCCCCCGAGAACAGGTAGAACCAGTAGCTCAGGGCGTTCAGGCGGGGGAACGCGAGGTCTTTCGCCCCGATTTGCAGCGGGACGAAGTAGTTCGCGAAGCCCGAGGCGATGGGCGAGAGGAACCAGAACACCATCAATAGCCCGTGGGCGGTCACCGCCTGGTTGTAGGAACTATCGGTGAGGAGACCGGCACCACCGCTCTGCCAGAGGTGCGCTCGGAACAGGAGCGCCATCAACCCTCCGAAGAGCAAGAAGAACAGGGCTGTCGCCATGTAGAGAATCCCGACGTCCTTGTGGTTCGTCGTGACCAGCCATCGCTTGACGGACGTCATCGGTGGGAAGTCATCGGACATCAGTTCTCACCTCCGCTGTCGTCGGATTCGTTTCCGTTTCCATTTTCATCTTCACTACTGGATTCGTCCTCGCCGTCTCCGCCATCGGATCCACCGAGCTGGAGCGATTCCTCGGGACCGTCGACGATCTCGAAGTCGTCCTCCGTGGTCTCGAAGGAGCCGTCGGTCGACTCGACGATCACGGTGTAGGTGTCGCCCTGCTCGACGCTGATCTCGAGGGCGCCCTCATCATCGAAGTCCTCGCCAGTGTAGGTGCCGACAGTTTCGCCGTCGGGATCCTGGACCGTGACCTCGACGTTCTCGGTGTCGTTTACCGTCTCACCCTCACCATCCTCGAGAGTCAGCGTGAGCGTGAGCTGATCCTGGACCCACTGGTCGTAGTCCTCCTGGCTCATCACGGTGAGCGTCCCCTCCATGCTGGAGTGGCCGGGGCCACAGAGTTCGAAGCACTCGATCAGGTACTCACCCTCGTCGTCGGCCTGGAACCACGTCTGGTCGGTCTCGCCCGGAATTGCGTCGGCTTTCACCCGTTGTGAATTGATGCCGAACGAGTGCCACACGTCTGTCGACGTCACGTCGACCCAGACTGGTGTCCCCGCTGGGACGACGAGTTCGTTGCTGGACTCGACGCCGTTCTCGTAGTAGAACGACCAGCTAAAGGTCTGGCCTTCCACGTCGACCTCGAGGGCGTCCTCGCCGGGGCCCTCGGGTCCGCTCTCGACGTCGATCAACATGCCGTACGACCAGAGCGTGAGCGAGATGACGATGAGCGCGCTCAGGAAGAACGAAACGAAGAGCTTCTTCCCGCCGCTCCCGCCGGTCGGAAGTTCGCCGAGGGTCGGCAGGTCCTCGTCCGGGTGACGCTCCCCGTCGTCACGATATTTGTACGCATTGTACAGGATGTACGCTACGACGATGATGCCGACGATCGTCCCTAATCCCAGGAACACGAGGAAGAGCTCCTGGAAGATGTCGACACGCGTCATCTGCGTTTGGAGTGGAGTGGAGATTGTGTTCACCTCAATTATACGGGTCTCTTAGTGGGGGCTCATTGCCGCGTGCACTTATCTATTTGGAAACGCCCGACGGCGACCGTAGTCCGACGACGGCGGGACACGTTGTGGCCGCCTGCAGAGTCTCCTGGGAACCCCCATATGCCCTTGCGTAGACCGATTGACTCGGGTACCTTCTGTCTATCGTTCTTGCGGACGAACACCGTCGACGCAGATGATCGTTGGCGGAAACATGTTCGGGCGTGCTCGAGCAATGCCCGATTATCGGATGTCGGCCGATAGAGACGAAGGCACACCCAGTTGCTACGTGCGATTTATACCCCCAGGCACCCAAGGAAGCGCATGCCAGAAGAAGTGCTCTTTTCGTTCGAGCAATCGCTGACGAGGGGCGAAATCGCCGATTACCTCCGGACCGTCGCCAATCGACTCGAGAGCGGTGACGACCTCGTCCTCGAGAGCGGGGGCGACTCGGTCACGATGCAACCACCGGGACGGCCGACGTTCGAAGTCAAGGCCGAGCGGGAAACCTCGCGGTCGGGCGGTCCAGCCGAGTTCAGCGTCGAGTTCGAACTCGAGTGGGACGAAGGAGACGACGAGAACGAAGGTTATGACGGCTCGCTAACAATTTCCTGAATCCGGGCCGTTCGGAGTTGCCTCGAGTACCCGATCACTCGACCTCGATCGCTGCGTTCGTCACACAGCAGCGATCCAGATCGTCGCATCCTCCGGACACTCGAACACCGCACGCAGAACGTGATCGCAGAACTGGGCGATCCGGTTGGGATCGGCCTTCGCGCTCACGCGCACGTTGGTGCCTTCTGCGTCGTCCGGCCGCGTCAACTCGTCGATTTTGAACGCCGGGTACTCAGGGAGGAGGGTTTTCAACCGTTCGAGTTCGGCGTCCGTACAGTCGAGGCTCACGATTCCATCGGCGAATTGGATCCAGGGCACGCCCAGGTCGGGATCTGGTGCATCGTCGCGCTCGAGGACGGTCTCGTCGACTTCGATGGTCAGGAACGGACTCGCTCGTTCGCGGTGGGCGACGATGGCGTCGACGATCAGGCGTCGCCGTTCCTGTGGGTCGGCAGCCGAGAATCGGGTCATACCCGGACGATTGTGCGCCATTCTTTAAGCCTTTATGCGCTGGGGCAGAAGGACGGGGTATGGCACAGCCACGGATTCTCATCCTCGGTGCCCCCGGGGCGGGGAAAGGGACCCAGAGCGCAAAGATCGCGGAGCACTTCGACGTCGAGCACATCACCACGGGCGACGCCCTTCGGTCGAACAAGCAGATGGACATCTCCCACCTCGACCTCGAGTACGACACCCCGGCCGAGTACATGGACCAGGGCGAACTCGTTCCCGACGAGGTCGTCAACGCCATCGTCGACGAGGCGCTCTCGTCGGCCGATGGGTTCATCCTCGACGGGTACCCACGCAACCTCGAGCAGGTCGAAGCACTCGAGGACATGACCGACCTGGACGTCGTCCTGGCGCTCGACGTGAGCGAGGAGGAGCTCGTCCACCGGCTGACGGGCCGACGGATGGACCCCGAGACGGGCGACATCTACCACGTGGAGTACAACCCGCCGGAGGATCCGGAGGTCGAGGAGCGACTCGAGCAGCGCGAGGACGACACCGAAGAGACGGTTCGCGAGCGGCTTCGGGTTTACGACGAGAACACGGCGCCGGTGTTAGAATATTACGAGGAGGAGGGATCACTCGAGCGCGTCGACGGCGAGCAGGCGCCCGACGAGGTATGGGAGGACGTGAAGGCGACGATCGAAGCGAACGCATAACGGCGGTCGACTCGAACGGTCAGTTGCTAGTCTTCTGCAATCTCAACGTTCCAGTGATCGACGGCGATGGCATAGTCGTTCGATCCGCCGACGGCGGAATAGTCGGCGTGGACCTCGAACCGCGTGTCGGCCTGGACGATGTCCTCTGCAATCCCGTCGAATATATCCATGAGGTTCTCCGCGTTGTCTGCGTGTCTGTACTCCCCGCCAGTCGTCTGGGCGACCTCTTCCAGTAATTCTTCGTCTGCCCCGTCCCCGAGTCCGATTGTGTAGATCGTGATTCCCGAATTGGCGGCGTTTTCGGCCGCCTCGAGCGTATCGTCATCGTGTTCGGAAGGGTCATTAAAACCATCACTCAACAAGACGAGGATGCGGTCGGCATCTCGCGGATTAACCTCGAGTTCGTTGACGCCGGTCTCGAGTCCGGCAGCCATATTGGTGCCGCCACCGATGTTGTTTTCGACGCTGTCGTTGACCGTCTCGAGATCGGTAGACAGATCGTGGACGCGATGGGAAGTGCTGTTGAACTCGAAAACCGCCGCACGATCACGGTGGTCGGGATCGAGCGACGCCGACGCGTTCAGTTCGCCGATGAACGAGCGTGTTGCGTCAACGCGCAATCCGTCAGGATCGTATCCTGGATGCTGATGATCGACGGCTACCGGAACGTTACCCCACCAGGGGTATGTCTGATCAGAACGTACCGTATCACCGTCGTTAAGCGTCGTTCTGTCGCCGTCGCTCAATTTTTCGACCCCTCCTGCCGCACGGTTAATTTCCAGATCGCCTCCCACGACGATATCACCAGTGTGAACTGGATGTTGCCACGATCCGTGATTGTAATACTCACGAATCGTGTGTAGCCCCATCGAGCCCGATCGATCCAGGACGAACCCGACGTCGATCGGATTCCTGGTCGTCACGTTTTCGAACTCGAGCGTCCGGTTCTCTTCCGGAATCGGGACGTCGGTTCGAAGTGATCGATCGAAGTGCACCTCCAGGTCGGAGCCCCCGGCGGCGTTCCCCGGTCCGCCGATCCCTTCGACCGTCCCGCTCACGATGGCGCCGTAGATTTCGGTCCCGTCTTCAACCTTGAGGGAACCGGCACCTGGCGCGTAGACGACGCCCTGGACTGTCCCTGCGACGGCGACGTCGGTTTCGCTCGTCCCGTACACCCAGAGCTGTGACGCCCGGTCGCTCGGGACCGTCACGGACTCGAGGTCGATTGCGGAGCCGCCGGCATAGATACTGACCTGTCCCGGGCCGACGACGGTGACGTCCTCAAGGGAGACGTCGCCGTCGGCAGCGACGTAGATGTCGCCACTGGTCGTGTCGAATTCGATGCCTTCACGAGTGAAATCGCCGTGGACGGAGTACGCTCCGGCGTCGATATCACCGTCTGCGTCCCCCTCGAGTCTCGTCTCGTTTTCGAGTAGCGTTGTCGTGCGCGCAATCTCGTCGTCGATCGGTTCGATGGAATCGAACCCTTCCGCCAACTTCGCGGTCGGAACGTCGACGCTCGCCTGCGAGCGATCGTCCCCGACGTACAACGCGACCGGTGAGACGTCCGCCTCGGGCTGGATCTGGATGTCGCCGTTCACCACCGGAAACCCGGTGATTTCGGCCTGTTGTACCCAGAGTCTATCGACATTCGCAACGAAGAGGTCGTCGGTTACGTTACCCGAATCGGCGTACGATGCCACGCGTCCATCGTAGGAGTCGACGGTGAGCGATTCGTGGGTCCCTAACTGGACCGTCTCGTCCGACACGTAGAGGCCGCCGTAGATCGTGGGTTCGACGCCGAGATAGTCGTCGATGGGCCGATCGACATCGACCGTGGCGAGCACCGACACCGTCCCCGTCGCCTCGTCGTGACAGATGACGTTTTGGTCGCCCGCGTTCTTGAACGAGCAATCCTCGACTGCGGCATCCGCCACGTCAGTCGCGTCGAACTCCTCGCTCAGGAAGTCGTACCAGCCGTCGTGATAGGTCTCGTCGGTAATCTCGAGGTGAACGTACCTGACGAATCCGAGGTCAGACACGCAGTCGGCCGTCCCCGTCTCGGCACGCGTCGCCGCCATCGAGTGCTCACCGACTCCGACGTCCCCCTGAAGATCCGAGACGGAGAACTCGAGATACTGCGTGCCGCGGTCGTCGGCCACGTATCGAAGGTCCGGCTTCGACTGCATTACGGTTCCGTCGTCGGTATGTCTCCAGGTTCCTCCCGCTTGTTTGGCGAGTCGCTTCCCGTCGGATTCGTACTCGAGCGTCCCGAGCGTGACGTCGTCGAGCACTGTACACGACTGTCTAAATCGATTGGCCGCCGTCAGCGACGCTGTTCCGGAGTCGGTCAGTTCGTACGTCCCGTCTTCTGCGTCTGGAATCGTGACCGCCCCTGAATCCGAACTCGAGTGCAGCAACGTCGTCAGTTCGTGATCGAACGTGGCGAACGTCTGTTCGGTTCGCTCGTCGTCGAGATCCCCCTCGAGCGCGTCTATCGCGACCATCCCGGTCACCCCAACCAACGCGGCCCCCACGAATACCATCCCAAACAGTAAAACGATGCCAACGAGTGGGGCGTCTCCCCGGTCGGCTGTCCCACCAGCCATATATGCACCAATCATATTGCTGTATTCAAGAAAGACACATTATAAAAAACCACCAGATATTGCCGGTGAATACCCCTACCCGAGGGTCCAGTTGCCCGGAATCGGCAGACGGGTCGCTGTCTCGATCACTGCCTTCGGAGCGGATAGGGCGGCTTGAAACTCTCTCATGGGCGGATAGGAGACGTTGAAGCGGTGCAGGCGCTGCTCATCACTGCATCGACAACGTCTCATCGCCCGTGGGTGGCCGCGCTCGAGTGAACCGAGACCTGTCGTCCACGACCGCCTCGCCACCGAAGATAAACACTTGTATACCGAAGGTGCCCTAGCCCAAAACAGATGACGCGCACAGCGGAGAAGATAGGCGCCCTCGTCCGCGAGGACTCGTCGTTCGAGGAGGCACTCGAGGCGATCCGCCGGAAGGCCGATGAGAACGGCGGCGAGGTCGAGTGGGCGGACGTCCGTGACGACCTGTCGAGCGGCCAGTGGGGCCGACTCATCGAGAAGGGGATTCTCGTCGACGGTCAAAACGGGTTCGAGATTGCCGACCGTTCGGCGTTCGACGACGCCCTCGATGGCGACGAGGAGGACGGCGGCCTGGCCGACGACCTTCCCGAGATCGACGCCGAGGAATCGAAGTGGTCGCAGTGGGACAAGATCGCAGGGGTGACCGCGCTGCTCTTTATGGTAGGCTACTGGTTTACCTCCGTCAGGGATGCCGTCGGCGGCGTACTCGACGTCGCCCTCGGGCCCCTGGCGACGAGCATGCCCTTCTACACCGTGATCCTCGCCATCGCGATCATGACGGGCCTGTACTCGACGCTCCTGCAGGCGAACCTGATGAACATGGAGCGGATGGGGAAGTACCAGGAGCGTATGAAGGCCATGCAGGACAAACGCTCCGAGGTCCAAGATCGCAAGAAAGAAGCCGAGAAGCGGGGCGCGAGCGAAGCCGAGATCGAGAAACTCGACAACGAGCTCCAGCAGGTACAAGAAGAGCAGATGGAAGCGATGGCCGACAACCTCGGGATGTTCAAAGAGCAGTTCCGACCGATGGTCTGGATCATGCTCTTCACGATTCCGCTGTTCCTGTGGATGTACTACCGAATCCACGGCACCGGTCCCCAGACCATCGAGCAGACCGTGGTCATGCCGATGGTCGGCGAAGTCGAGTGGCAGGAGGGCGTCATCGGCCCCATGCGCGCGTGGATCGTCTGGTACTTCCTGTGCTCGATGGGGTTCGTCCAGCTGTTGCGCAAGGCGCTCAACATCGACATGTCACCCGACACGAGTTAAGCGAGTCTGTTTTTACAGTACGGCGTCGGAGACACGCACCCGGTTTGCCTCGAACGACTCGAGCGATTCAAAACCCCTTTGAGGTGGCCCCGCGCACTTCGGGTATGTTACTGACCGTTTCCGGACCGCCGGGCGGAGGAAAGACGACGAACGCGGCGTTGCTGGCCGATGAGTTCGGCCTCGAGCACGTCAGCGGTGGCGATATCTTCCGTCAGCTCGCGGAGGAACGCGGCTACACTCCCCTCGAGTTCAACAAACTCGCCGAGGAGAACGACGAGATCGACCGCGACCTCGATCGGCGACTGCGCGAGATCGCCGTCGAGCGCGACGACGTCGTCCTCGAGTCCCGACTGGCCGGCTGGCTCGCGGCCGAACAGGCCGATCTCAAGTTCTGGCTCGACGCGCCGCTGTCGGTTCGGGGAGAGCGGATCGCCGACCGCGAGGACAAAACCCCGGAGCGAGCGACGGAGGAGACGCGTGCTCGGGAAGCCAGCGAGGTCGGACGATATCGCGAGTACTACGGGATCGAGTTCGGCGACCTGAGCATCTACGACCTCTCGATGAACACGTCACGCTGGAGTCCCGAGGCCGTCGCCGACACGCTCGTGACGGCCGTCGAGGCGTATGACTCGGCCGCCGACGAGGGGAAAACGCCCGTCGACGTCGACTACGAGTTCTGATGATCCGTCGCGGTCCCCCCGAGGAACGGTCGCCCGCCGACCTCCTGCAATTCGGCGTCGTGAACCTCGACAAGCCGCCGGGGCCGTCCTCCCACCAAATCAGCGGCTGGCTCCGCGACGCCGTTGCCGAGACCCTCGAGGGAGCCGGCGAAGAGCCGATCGACCGGGCCTCCCACGCCGGTACGCTCGATCCGAAGGTCACGGGCTGTCTACCGATCATGCTCGGCCACGCGACCCGGCTGGCGCCGGTGTTCCTCGAGGGCCACAAGGAGTACGTGGCCGTCCTCGAGTGTCACGCCCCAGTCCCACACGACGCCGAGTCCGTCGTCGAAGAGTTCGAGGGGCCGATCTACCAGAAGCCGCCGCGAAAGAGCGCCGTCTCGCGGCGGGTCCGCGTGCGCGAGATTTACGACCTCGAGGTGCTCGAAACGAGCGATCGGCAGGTCCTCCTGCGAATCCGTTGTGAGAGCGGCACCTACGTCCGCAAACTCTGTCACGACCTCGGTCTCGCGCTAGGGACAGGCGGGCACATGGGCCACCTTCGTCGGACGGCGACGACGCCGTTCGACGACCGAACGCTTCACTCGGCCCGGGACTTCCTCGACGCGCTCGCGTTCTGGCTCGAGGACGACGATCCCGACCCGCTCCTGAACGTGGTCGAACCGGCCGAGCGTATTCTCGCGGACGTCCCTCGAGTCACCATTGCCCCCAGTGCCGCGGAGTCGGTCGCCACCGGGGCGCCGGTGTACGCGCCTGGAGTACTCGAGGTCGACGACGGCGCCGCAGATGCCGCGAACCGAGACGACGACCCGCTCGTGGCCTGTTGTACACCCGATGGTGCAGCAGTCTGTCTCGGTCGGCTCGTCGGCGATCACGAGGCCGACTCGGGGACCGTCGTGGCGCTCGAGCGCGTGCTCGTGTAGTCCTCAAAGCGTCTCCCTCTCAAACCGCGAACGGGCTATGAACGCCAGTCAGTCCTCGTGAGCGAGCGAGAGCACCGTGGCTTCGCCCGAGACGACCACGTCGTCCTTGACGCGTGCAACCGTTTCGACGCGGTACCGGTCGTCGCCCAGGTCCTCGAGCACCTCGGCCGTCGCAGTGACGGTCTGGTCGGGAAAGACGGGCGCCTCGAACGAGAGGTCCTGGGAGAGGTAGACGACGTCGCCAGGGAGGGAGGCGAGGGCACTCGAAATGAGACCCGCCACGAGCATGCCGTGGGCGATGGGGCCGTCGAAGAGGCCCTCTGCGGCGTACTCGGGCTCGAGGTGGAGCGGGTTCTCGTCGCCGGTGAGGTCGGCGAAGCGCTCGATGTGGTCGGTCGTGATTCGCTGGCTGACCTCGCTCCGGTCGCCGGGGCTGGCAGTCGACATACGTCTTCTTTCGTCGCGACCCGCGTGTAGTCGCGGGTTGATACTCGAACGTCGGAGTACTTGAGCGCGGACGGAAACTAGACTAGTATGACTCGAGCGACCAACGGCGACGTGGAACTCGCCTACGAGGTCGGCGGACGCCCCGGTGGGGAGCCCGTCGTCTTCGTCGAGGGACTCGGCTACGGCCGGTGGATGTGGCGCTGGCAGCGCGACGCGCTGGCCGACGAGTGTCGAACGATCCTGTGGGACAACCGCGGCACAGGCGACTCCGACGCCCCGGAGGGACCCTATACGATCGAGGAGATGGCGGGCGACCTCGAGGCCGTGCTCGCCGACGCGGGCGTCGACCGCGCCCACTTGATCGGAGCGAGCATGGGCGGGATGATCGCCCAGCGCTACGCCCTCGAGTACGACCGCGCGGCAACCCTCTCTTTGCTCTGTACCACCCCCGGCGGCCCGGAGGCGGTGCCGGTGCCCGAGGAGACGCAGGCGGCGATATTCGCGGTTCCGGAGGACGGCGACGAGCGCGAGCGGATTCGTCATCGAATGGCCCCCGCAGTTTCGGACACGTTCTTCGAGGAGAACCCCGACGTGACCGAGGACATCGTCGACTGGCGCCTCGAGAGCGACGCGAGCGACGCGGCCAGGAAGGCTCAGGCGGCGGGCGTGGCCGAGTTCGACGTGGCGGACGAGGTGTCGGCGCTCGATGTGCCAGTAGTGATCCTTCACGGGAGCGACGACCGGGTCGTCCCCGTCGAGAACGGCCGTCTGCTCGAGAACCTGATCCCGCACGCCCGACTCGAGGTCTGTGACGGCGGTCATCACCTCTTCTTCGTCGAGCGGTCCGACTGGGTGAACGACCGGGTGGTCGACTTCCTCGAGGCGAACCCCATCGGGGCAGATCTCGAGGCCGGGGGCGAATCCACGGCAGAAGCCGCACTCGAGGCCGGTGATCGCGAGTGAACTGGAGCGACGACGACTACGGCTGGGTCGGCGACTGGACCGCCAGGCGGGCGTCGCTCTCGCCCGACCGGACGGCGATCGTCGACGCCACCGACGACGCGCGAGCCACGTACGCGGACCTCGAGTCGCGGGCGAATCGCACGGCTCGACTACTCGAGGATTACGACGTGTGCGAGGGATCCCGGGTCGCCCTCGTCTCGCGAAACCGCCTCGAGGTCTTCGACCTGTTCTTCGGGACCGGCAAGACTGGCGGCGTGCTCGCACCGCTGTCGTACCGACTTGCACCGCCAGAACTGGCCGAACTGCTGGAACTCGTCGACCCGAACCTGCTCGTCATCGAATCGCCGTTCGTCGAGCGCCTCGAGCACGCGATGGCTCGCTCGAGCGTCGATCCATCGGTCCTCGAGATCGAGACCGACGAACCCGCAGGCGGGTGGGACGTCTATCGAGACCGGCTTCCGGCGGACGACGGCCCCGTCGAGAGCCGCGAACGAGCCCTCTCGGATCCGCACCTGCTGCTCCACACCGGCGGCTCGACGGGAACGCCGAAGGAGACGACGGTCACCCACGGCTCGCTGTACTGGAACTCGACGAACACGATCACCGCGTGGGGACTCCGGCCCGACGACGTGACGCCGATGGTGTTCCCCAACTTCCACACTGGCGGCTGGAACGTCATCACCCTGCCGTTGATCCACATGGGCGGTACCCTGGTCATCGACCGCGAGGTCGATCCCCGGCGCGTCCTCGAGCAGGTCGAAACCCACGAGGCGACGATTCTCGTGGCCGTCCCCGCGGTGTTGCGGTCCATGGCGACCCACGACGACTGGGAGCGGACTGACCTCTCGAGTCTCCGGTTCGTCAAGAGCGGCGGCGGCCCCTGCCGGGATTCGATCGTCAGGGCCTGGCGAGACCGCGGCGTCGACATGTCTCAGGGGTACGGCCTCACCGAGATCGGTCCGAACAACTTCGCGATGCCCGACGAGTACGACCCCGGAAAGGTCGCGAGCGTAGGGAAACCGGTTCTCCACGCCGACGCCCGGATCGTCGACGAAAACGGACGCGAGGTCGAGACCGGAGAGATCGGCGAACTCGAGTTGCGCGGCCCCCACGGCTCTGCGGGCTACTGGCGCAATTCCGAGGCCTCGAGGGAAACGTTCGGGGACGAGGACGACACGAGTAAGTGGGTGTCGACCGGCGACCTCGCCCGCGTGGACGACGACGGCTTCTATCACATCGAGGGGCGCAAGAAGAACATGTTCGTCAGCGGCGGCGAGAACGTCTACCCGCCCGAGGTCGAGGACGTGATCACGGACCACGACGCGGTGGCTGAAGCGATCGTCGTCGGCGTCCCCGACGACCAGTGGGGAACGGTCGGGAAGGCCGTCGTCGAACTGACACACGAGGCCCGGTCCAATGCGGCGACCCCCGAGGACGCCCTGGCACTGGAGGACCTCGAGGTGTTCCTCTCGGGGAAACTCGCGCGGTTCAAGATTCCCAAGTACCTCGCGTTCGTCGACGAGATGCCGATGAGCGGCCCGTCGAAGATCGATCGGACGGCGCTCGAGGATCGGTTCGGGGGTGAGGAGGGCGACGGGGGCCGAAGTAAAGGCGACGCGGACGACGAAAGCGAGAGGAGTCCAAACGATGGCGACGGGAAGCGAAACGGGACCGACGACGGAGCGGAGGTCGAACCGTGATTCGCGCTTTGTTCACCCGCTCTCCGTCCCGAAATCGACGGGTAAGGTTATGCTGCTCAACTAACAATACGTGTCAATGATCGACCTTACCCTGGACATGGAGCAGTACGACTGCCCGTTCATCGACACGACCGACGATCACGACGTGTCGTTCACCGCCGTTCAGTGGGAGTTCGACGGCCAGCGACGCGAGCTCGAGACGCGGATGATGGTCGAGGGTGAGGACCGGTCGACGCTCGAGTCCGGCCTCTCGACGCTGCAGGCTCACGATAACATGTACGAGTGCACTCTCTTCAAGAAACACGAGGGGACGGCGCTCCTGCGAACCGTCATCGACGAGACGAACGCGATGCGGGTCATCCGGGACAACGGCGGCTACATCACCGGCCCGTTCCACATCGAGGACGGTAGCGAGCGCTGGGAGGTCGGCTTCGACGAGAACCGGACGGCCGACGACGCCCTCGCCGACCTCGAGCGCAACAACGAGTTCGACGTCCTCGCCGAAGACGCCCTCGACCTGCCCGACCTCTTCGACGTGCTCGACAACGCCGACGCAGCGAGTAACCTGATCGAGGGCTGTCGGTCGCTCTCGGACGTCGAACGCCAGACGCTCACGGTCGCGGCGGAGAAGGGCTACTTCGACCAGCCCCGGGGAGCGACCCTGCAGATGCTCGCCAACGAGTTCGACGTCTCCGACACGGCCGTCTCGAAGAACGTCCGCCGCGCGGAGCGAAAGGTCCTCCGACGGGTCGTCGACGCCCTCGAGGACCTCGATAACAGTGTTTCAGACCTCGAGTAACGGCACTCGCGGATCCAGCGATTAGACGGGAATTTCACATCGTTTTTGAGCACGGACCACTTTCGTTCGAGTATGCACCAGGCACGTATCGTCGGCGTTGGCATGACCAACTTCGGCGTTCACGACCAGCCGTTACCGGAACTCTTCTCGAGCGCGGCGTTCGACGCGATGGACGACGCGGGCGTCGATGCCCCCGCCATCGAGTCGTTCTACCTCGGCAACGCCATGGGCGGGCAGACCGAGCAGGATACCCACCTCGCGCCGACGCTGGCGAGTCACATCGGCCTGGCGGGCATCCCCTGCCAGCGCTACGAGGACGCCTGTGCGACCTCCTCGAACGCGTTCAAGCACGCCGTTCGCGCGGTCGAGGCCGGCCAGCACGACGTCGTCCTCGTCGGCGGGGTCGAACGCTGTACGCCGACGACGGGCCTCGATACGCCCGAGATGACCTCCGTCTTCGCTTCGGCTTCTCACCGCCAGTACGAACAGCCGACCGGGCTCTCCTTCCCCGGCGTCTTCGGCCTGCTGACGACCCGTCACATGCACGAGTACGGCACCACCGAGGAGGACCTCGCCGCCGTCGCGGTCAAGAACCACCGCCACGGAACCTACAACCCGCGCGCGCAATTCGGCTCCGAGACGACGGTCGAGGAGGTCCTCGAGAGCCCGATCGTCGCCTCGCCGTTCCACCTGTTCGACTGCTGTCCGTTCTCCGACGGCGCGGCGGCCGTCGTCGTCGCCAGCGAGGAGGCCGCGGCCGACCTTTCGGGCGAGTCCATCGCCGTCTCCGGCGTCGGTCACGCCACGGACACGATTCCGCTCGCGGACAAGGCCGACTTCACGGCGACGCAGTCGGCTCGAGACGCCGCGAGCCAGGCCTACGAACAGGCCGGCGTCGGCCCCGACGACATCGACGTGGTCGAACTTCACGACTGCTTTACCGGCGCTGAGGTGCTGGCCATCGAAGCGCTTGGCTTCTTCGAGGACGGCGAGGGCGGCCCGGCCGCCGCGAACGGGGAAACCGCGCTCGGCGGTCACATCCCAGTCAACCCGAGCGGCGGCCTCAAAGCGAAGGGCCACCCCATCGGCGCCACCGGGGTCGCACAACTGGTCGAACTCACCGAACATCTCCGCGGAGAGGCCGGCGAGCGCCAGGTCGAGGGCGCCCGTCGCGGGCTCGCACACAACCTGGGTGGCGACGCCGGAACCACCATCGTCTCCATTCTGGAGGTGGACGCATGAGCGACACACTCCCCGACCCCTTGATCCACGCCGAGTGGACCGCGGCGCTCCGCGACCGTCGGCTCCTGGGCCAGCGCTGTGGCGCCTGTGGCAACGAGACGGCGGCACCGAAGGCCGCCTGCAACGAGTGTGGCTCCCGCCAGATCGAGACGGTCGAACTGCCAACGGAGGGGACCGTGTACACCGTTACGAGCATCGCCGTCGCCCCGGCGGCTTTCGAGGGCGGCTATCGCGTCGCGGTGATCGATCTCGGCACGGAAGGGAACGCTCGCGTGACCGCCCGTCTCGAGGCCGACTGTGACGCCGAAATCGGCGACACCGTCGCGTTCTCGGACGTACTCGAGGTCGACGAGCCTGTGCCGGTTTTCGGCTGAACTGACTCCGAGGGCCTGCCTCGAGTTCCGAACGCGCTCGAGTCGCCAGGGATTGGGACCGAGGCCTGGAGACCGAATTGGCGAGACGCGCCGCCGCTCGAGGCGGCCAACCGTTCGGCACTTTCGACTTTGCGGACCACTCCGAGGCCGTCAACCTCGAAACGCTGTATGACGTGGCGATGCTGGCCACGGGTAAACAGTCGATACCACTAAATCTTTTATATTGTTTTAGTACACATTCTATAGCGAATACACACGTTCGAGACGGCCCTCGACGCCTCGAGGTTCGTATACCAACCGTCCCTGCTTAGGAGGGGGAATCCATCTAGTGAGCTAGTATGGCACGAGGTACCAACCGGCGGGACGTGCTCCGGCGAACGGGTGCGCTCGCCGCGCTCGGATCGGCCGGACTGGCAGGGTGTATCGCGGACGAGAACGGAAACGGCAACGGCGGGAACGGTGGCAACGGCGGTAATGGTGGAAACGGCGGGAACGGTGGCAACGGTAACGGAAACGGCGACGGCGACGGCAGCCAGCAGGTCTCCGACGAGACGATCCGCATCGGCGCCCTCCAGCCCGTCTCCGGCGACCTCGAGTACTACGGCCAGATCAGCCTCATGGGCTTTTACTCGGGCATCGCCTACAAGTACGACGTCGACCCCGTCACCGAGATGACGACGGGAACTCACACCCTCGACCCCGACGACGGGCCAACCTTCGAGTTCATCGTCGAGGACACCGGGTTCGTGCCGGACACGGCCCAGGAGGCCGCCGAAAGCCTCGTGCTGGACGAGGAGGTCGACCTCCTCTTTGGCGCCTCGAGTTCCGACTCTGCGCGTCGCATCTCGGCGAACATCCTCGACGAGGCCGGGATTCCGTACATCGCGGGACCGTCCGCTGACGCCGACATCACCGCCTCGAGCGAGCACTGTCACGAGTTGCTCTTCCGAGCGAGCGAACACACGGGGATGGACGCCCGCGCGGGCGGTCGATACGTCGCCCAGCAGGGGGACGTCTCGACGGTCGCCATCTTCGCCGCGGAGGGTGCCTTCGGCGAAGGCGTCGCGAACAACTACACCGAAGTGCTCGAGAACGAGGGCGTCGAGGTACTCGAACCGCGGTTCGTCGAACCGGGCTACAGCGAGTTCGAGGGGCTGTTCGACGAGGCCCTCGACCAGGGCGCTGACGGCGTCGTCGGCGGGTTCACTTTCATCACGCTGCCGGAGTTTCTCCCAACGGCGATGGCGTACGACGAGATCCAGGCCTTCGGCGGGTTCGCGGAACTCGTGACGACCCAGATCACGGGTCAAACCGTCGAGGCGACCCTCGGCGAGGACTTCACGGCCGAGGACATCCAGGAGTCCGGACTCGGCCCCTTCACGACCCGCTACCACTGGAACCAGTACGACAACGAGATCAACGACGCCTTCATCGATATGCACACCGAGGCCTACGGCCTGATGCCCGACCTCTTCAGCGCGGGGACGTTCGTCGGTGGCTCGGCGCTCGTCCAGGCCATCGACGAGACCGGCTCGGTCGACGGCGGCGACATCGCCGACGCGATGCGCGGCATGACGGTGACTGACACGCCGAAGGGCGAGGGCGCGTACACCTTCCAGGAGCACAACAACCAGGCGGCCTCGGCGATGACCGTCGCCTGGCCCGTCCCCACGACCGACGACGTCGCCGAGTACTGGGACGCCGCCGTGATGCCGGGCGAACCGGTCGAGACCATCCCGGCCGACGAGGTCATGATCCCGGCCGACGAGGCTAGCTGTTCGCTGAACTGATCGTCATGGTGCTCCGGACGACCAATTTGACGAAGGAGTTCGGCGGCATCACCGCCGTCGACGGCGTCGACTTCAGCCTCGAGGCCGGCGAACTCTGCTCGGTGATCGGGCCGAACGGGGCCGGAAAGACGACGTTTTTCAACCTGTTGACGGGCGTCCTCGAGCCGACGCAGGGGACGGTCGAGTTCGCGCCGAGCGGTAGCGACGGCGCTCGTCGCGCCGCCGACGCTGAATCGACTGCAACCGACACCGGGTCGACCGCAACAACCAGTGACGAGTCCAGACAGTGGGTCGACATCACCGACGCCCCGCCCCACGAGACGGCGCTACTCGGCCTGCACCGGTCCTACCAAATCACGAACGTCTTTCCGACCGTCTCGGTCCTCGAGAACGTCCGCGTGGCCGTCCAGGCCCACCGCGGCAACGACTCCTGGCAGTTCTGGCGCAACGTCGGCGCGTTCGACGACCACTACGCCGAGGCCGAGGCCGTCCTCGAGCGGGTTGGCCTCGCTGCGGAAGCCGACCGGACCGCCCAGAACCTGAGCCACGGCGAGAAGCGCAACCTCGAGATCGCCATTGCACTGGCCGGCGATCCGGACGTCCTGTTGCTCGACGAACCGACCGCGGGCGTCTCGAGCGAGGACGTCGACCAGGTGACGGCGATCATCGAGGACGTCGCCGTCGATCACGCGGTCATGCTTATCGAACACAACATGGACGTCGTCATGGGGATCAGCGACCGTATCGCGGTGCTCAATCGCGGCGAATTGATCGCCGACGGCGAACCCGAGACGGTTCGCGAGAGTGAGGCCGTTCAGCGCGCGTATCTGGGTGGTTACGAGGGCGACGATGACGGCAGCGAGGGGGGCAGTGACGGCGGAGCGTCCCAAACTGACGACGGCAGCGATTCGCCTGCGGGGGTGGTGTCGTGAGCCTGCTCGAACTCGAGGGCGTCCACACGTACTACGGCGAGAGCCACATCCTCCAGGGCGTAGACCTCCACGTCGAGGAAGGAGAAGTCGTGGCCCTAATCGGGCGCAACGGCGTCGGCAAGACGACGACCCTGCGGACGATCCTCCAGTTGACGCCGCCGCAAGAGGGAACGGTTCGCTACGCGGGCGAGGACGTCACCGACCTCCCGACGCACGAGGTCGCCTCTCGCGGCATCGGCTGGGTGCCCGAGGAGCGACGGATGTTCGGCTACCTCAGCGTAGAGGAGAACCTGCGGGTCGCGGTCGGCCCGGAGGGCGATTTCGAAGCACTCCGCGCGGAGATGTTCGACCTGTTCCCGGACCTCGAGCGCTTCCGCGAGAAGGAAGCCCGGAACCTGAGCGGCGGCCAACAGCAGATGCTGGCTATCGCCAGGGGCATCGTCGGTGGGAACGACCTCCTCCTGGTCGACGAGCCGAGCGAGGGACTGGCCCCGCTGATCGTCGAGCAGGTCGTCGAGGCCCTGCGCGACGTCTCCGCGGACACTACGATGGTGCTGGTCGAGCAGAACTTCCCGCTGGCGATGGACCTCGCCGACCGGTTCTACCTGCTCGATCACGGTACGGTCGTCGAGTCGGGGTCGACCGAGGGCGTCACCGCCGACGACGAACAGATACGGAGGTATCTCTCGGCATGATCGATTCGTTCGGCACGATCAGTTCGTTCTCGTCTCTCCCTCTCGCGAACGCACTGTTCGTCTCGCTCCTGGCGATGCTCGAGGCCGGAACCGGCCCCGTCATTGTCGGACTGTTCGAGGCCACAGCTGGAATCGGCGTCGTCGGACTGCTCGAGTCCTCGTTCGGGTTCGAGTGGGTCGGAGCGTTCGCCGCTGTCGCATCTGTCGCCCCGCTCGAGGGGCTCGACACCGTCGCCCGCATCCTCATCGAGGGCCTCGGTAAGGCGTCCATCTACTTCATCATCGCCATCGGCCTCACCCTCGTCTTCGGGCTGATGGGCGTGCTCAACTTCGCTCACGGCGCGTTCGCGATGGTCGGCTCCTACGTCGGCGGCGTTCTGATGGTCCTGCTCGTCGCTTCGAGCGCGGGCGCGGCGACCCGAATCCTCTTCTTCGTCGTCGTCGTGGCTATCGTCTTCGCGCTGTTGACAGCCGTCGGCGCCGCCCTCGAGGTTGGCCTCGTTCGCCCGATCTACGACCGTACGCCGATGTACCAGATCCTGCTGACCTTCGGCGTCGGGCTCATCCTCGAAGAGGTCGCCAGAATCGTCGCCACCGCTCGGGGCATCCAGCCCGAGCCGAAGTGGTCCGGAGCGCAGGCGACGATTCCGTCGGCCCTCGACGCGCCGTCGGAGATTCTGCTGACGCTCTTTGGCGCCCGTATCCGCGGATTCTACCTGTTCGCCATCGTCGCCGGCGCGATCCTGGCCGTCGTCGTATGGGCGTTCCTGACCAGGACGCTGTACGGTCTCTACATCCGGGCCGGCAGCGAGGACTCGGAGATGGTCGAGGCCCTCGGGATCGACGTCCGTCGGGCGTTCACCATCGTCTTCGGCCTCGGGACCGGCCTGGCAGCCGTCGGCGGCGTCTTCCTCATGTGGGACCCGACCGCCGGCCCGAGCGTGCTGCTCAACCTCGAGGTCCTGCTGTACGCGTTCGTGGTCGTCGTCATCGGCGGACTTGGCTCGTTCAAGGGGACGGTCGTCGCCGCTCTTGTCGTCGGGCTGGCGGACTCACTGACGACGTGGCTGTTCACCTCCGGGACCGTGCCCTTCCCGGGCCTCTCCGAAGTCACGCTGTTCACGTTACTCGTGATCGCTCTCGTAATCCGCCCCCAGGGACTGTACGGCGTCGAGGAGGTGGGCGGCCATTAGCTCCTCGTCCGACCTCGAGACCGAGGCCACCGAAGAACGCGACGAGGGGTTAAACCGAGAGCGCGATACGCCGCCTCGAGGTGACAGTCGCGCCGGTAGCGACTGGCCCCGCCAGTACCTCCGCGATCACCTGGTCCACGTCGCGGTTATCGCGTTCTTCGCGGTGTACCCCATCGTCTACGGTCCGCTAACCGCGTTTCCGGCGCTGGACGTCGGCGTCGGTATCGTCGACCCAGGCGCGTTCTTCGACGCGTTCCTCCCGGCGACGACGTTCCTGATCGCGATGCTCTTCCTCGGGCTGTTCGCGATGAGCTTCGACTTCGTCAGCGGTTACACGGGCTACCTCTCGTTCGGTCACGCCGCGTTCTACGGCATCGGAGCGTACTTCATCGTCCTCGTGGCCAACGGGAAAGTGCCGGGGCTCCCCGACAGCACGCCGTTCATGGTGACGATGCTGCTGGGGGCGCTGCTCGCCGTCGTTTTCGCGCTGGCGATCGGCGCGGTCTCGTTCCGGCTGTCGGGGGTGTACTTCGCCATGCTCACCCTCGGGTTCGCCCAGGTGCTCTACCAGCTCGTGCGCAACTGGGACTACGTCGGCTCGAACCCCCAGCAGGGACCGAACCTCGCCGGACCGACTCCCGAGGTGGGCGTCCCCTACGTCGACTCCCTCTCGGTCGCACTCGGCCGGCTCGCCGGCGATAGCTTCGAGAACGTCCTCGGAACCGGCATCGATGTCTCGGCGACGATGACTTCCTACTACGCCATCGGGATCATCGTCGTCCTTTCGTACTTCGCGATGCAGCGGATCATCCACTCCCCGTTCGGTCGCGTGATGATCGCCATCCGGGAGAACGAGGAACGCGCCCGCGCCGTCGGCTACAACGTCTTCTGGTACAAGATGGCTGCCTTCGCCATGAGCGCCTTCTTCGCCGCCATCGCCGGCGCGCTGTTCGCGGCCTACCGGAGCAGCGCCTCCCCCGACACGACGTTCTACTTCCTCGTCACGGCCGACGCACTCATCGTGACGATCATCGGTGGCATCGGGACGCTCGCCGGGCCGCTCTTCGGCGCGTTCACCTTCGAGTGGCTCGAGGACGTACTCTCCTCCCAACAGGGCGGACTCGCACCGTACCTCCGGGGTGGGCTCCCCGAGAGCGTCCTGAACGCGGACGTCGCCGGCGTGACGTTCCTCGACGTGATCAACACGGTGATCGACGGACGCGCGCCGCTGTACCTGGGAATCGTCTTCGTGCTGTTCGTGCTGTTCGTCCCCAACGGCCTGCTCGGGTCGATCCGCGACCGACTCGGCGGGACCGTCGCAAGCCGACTGCCGGCCCACCTCGAACGCTACCGACGATGACTTCACGTTTCACCACTCTACGACCACGACCACAGTATCGCGACTGCCCGATCGGCCACCGGCACCGAACTCGAGTCGACCCTTCCCCCACGCGAGGTGACCTGCGATGACGACCGTCGGCCTGACCGGCTACGGGCGCTACCTCCCCGACGAGGTCGTCACCGGCGAGGAGATCGCTGCCCAGAGCGGGATCCCGGAGTCCGTGGTCGTCGACAAGATGGGCGTCCGCGAGAAGCGCGTCTGTCCACCCGACGACGACCACGTCACCGACATGTGCGTGGCCGCCGCCGAGGACGCCCTCGAGATGGCCGACTGCGATCCCGAGGACGTCGACCTCGTGCTCTACCACGGGAGCGAGTTCAAGGATCACGTCGTCTGGTCGGCCGCGGCCAACGTGGCCGAACGGCTTGGCGCGGAGAACGCCTTCGCCACCGAGAGCTACACCCTCTGTGCCGGGGCGCCGATCGCGATCCGACAGGTGCGAGCTCAGCTGCAGGTCGACCACCTCGAGACCGCCCTGCTCGTCGCCGGCAGTCGCGAGGAGGACCTGGTCGACTACGAGAACGAGCAGTCCTCGTTCATGTTCAACTTCGGCTCCGGGGCCAGCGCGATGGTCCTGGACGCCAATCCCGGCTCCCGGGCACGGGCGCTGGTCCACGAGAGCGCGGCCCTCACAGACGGTTCGTTCTCGAAGGACGTTATAATGCCCGCTGGCGGCTCGATCGACCCCGCCAGCGAGGAGAGCGCCGCCGCGGGGCGACACACCCTCGACGTGCCCGACCCCGACGGGATGAAAGAACGGCTCGCGCCCGTCTCGCTCCCGAACTACCTCGAGGTAGCGGACACCGCCCTCGAGCGCTCCGGGTTCGCTCGCGACGATCTGGAATTCGTCGCCGTCACCCACATGAAGCGGTCGTTTCACGATCTGCTGTTCGAGGAACTGGGGCTCGATCCGGCGACCGACGGCGTCTATCTCGACGCCTACGGCCACGTCCAGAGCGTCGACCAGATCCTCGCCCTCGAGGACGGCCGACAGGACGCATTACTCGAGGAAGGCGACCTGGTCTGCTTCCTCGCCGCCGGCACGGGCTACACCTGGGCGGCGACGGCGTTGACCTGGATCGGGTGACCGGGACACGGCTCGGGTGATCGGCATTCGCCTAGGTTTTTGCCCGCTTCTACCCATCCTCGAGTCATGACCGACTCGCTCGTCCAGGCGCTCGAGGCCGATACAGGCGTGACGGCCGTCGTCGGCGCCGGCGGAAAGAAGTCGACGCTCTACGCGCTCGCCGACCGCCTCGAGCGCGCCGTGGTGACGGCGACGGTTCGGATTCCGATCTTCGACGAGCACGTGGCTGACGTGGTGCTCACGCCCGATCCGGTAGCGGTACTCAAGGCAAGACTCGAGAACGACGACGGTTTCGAGAGCGACCCGCCCGCCTGGCCCCTCGGACTGGTCCCCGAGCGAGACAGGAGCGACCGCTATCGAGGATATGAACCGGATCAGATCGACGGGATCGCCGACGTTGACGGCGTCGACCACGTGCTCGTCAAGGCCGACGGCGCCCGGACGCGGCTGTTCAAGGCGCCGAACGAACGCGAACCCCAGATCCCGTCCGTCGCAGACACCGTTCTCGCCATCGCTAGCTGTCACGCTGTCGGGCGCCCCCTCAACGTCGAGACCGTTCACCGGCCCGAGCGCGTGGCCGAACTCACCGGGCGGGCTGTCGACGAGCCGATCACGCCGACGGACGTCGCGACCGTCCTCACCCATCCCGACGGCGGGCTGAAACGAGTTCCCGAGAACGCGTCCTTCGTTCCGGTCGTGAACATGGTCGACGACGACGGCGACCTCGAGACCGCTCGAGCCATCGGAGAGGCGATTCTCGAGGACGGCGGGGCGAGCGAGGGTCGGATCTCTACGGTCGTTCTCACGAGCATGATCCGCGAGGAGCCGCTGGTGACCGTCCTCGAGTGAGTTCCGGTTTTCAGCCCCGGTTACAACGGGGGCCCTGGACTCGATGTCAGCGTGGGGAGTCTCGAGCCCGTTCAACGCGGAGACTCGGAGAGGTGAGCGGTCACGTCGGTCGAGGAGACCATACCGACGTAGTCGCCGTCGACGACCGGGAGGTGCTTGATCCCGTACGTCGTCATCATCGCGGCGACTTCCTCCATGTAGAGATCCGGGGTAGCCGTCTCGACGTCGGACGTCATCACGTCGGTCACCTGCAATTCCGAAACGTTCCGCCCCTGTGCAACTGCCTCGAGCACGTCCGTGCTGCTGATGATCGCTCGCGGCGTGGTCAGAACGACGAGGGCGCTGATATCCTCGTCGCGCATCCGTTGGGCGGCGTCCATCACTGTCGCGTCCTTCGAAATCGTTTCCAGCGGACTGGACATGACGTCTCCGACTGTCGTTCTATCGTTCGGCATACCCGTACGACGGGCACGAAACGTATGGTGTTTTCCCTCGAGGCCTCGAGGACCAGCTCGAAAGCAGTGCACTCGTTACGCCAGTCCGTCACTTCCGAGTCGCCACAGCGCCCGGTACAGCGACACCAGCCCGAGATCGTGTTCGTGAGCGAGCGCTCGGCAGGACTCGAGGTAACATTGGTAGTCCTCGGCGTCGATCGGATCGGGAGGCGGAACCTCGAGCGAGCCGCGTTCGGCCACTGCGTTCCACAACTGCTGGTCGACGACGAGGTAGCGTCCGGGATCGACGTAGTGCAGAAATGCCGAGGCGATGGGCACGTTGACGCCCTCGAGCGCGGTCAACGCCTCGAGCGCCGCCCCTGCGTCGTCTACTCTCGCGGCATCGACAGCCGTCTCGACCGCCGCCTCGAGGTCGTCCCATCCGTTCTCTCGAAACGCCGACTCCGCCGGGTGTGGCTCGCTCGAGAGCGTTCGTCGGGTGTACCAGCGAACGACCCACTCGACGTCTTTCCAGAGGAACGAGCCGTCCGCGAACGCCTCGGGCAGCGTCGCGAGACGCTCGTCCTCGACGGTCGCGAACGGCTCGTAGGACTTGTAGGCGACGGCCGCCCGCTCGAGTTCCCCAGTTGCAGGTCCGTCCATCGAGTCGACCGACGACCCGAACCGACAAAAACCGTTTCCGGACCGATCGAACGATTGTGGCGATTCGTCCCGTCGATCCATCCCGCCCGGTGACTGTCCGCTCGAGACTCCCAAAGACTGATACGTGCAATGGTAGCAATCGACAATATGGGTTCCGAGAACGAGGGTATCGAGACGATCTGTCCGTACTGCGGCGTCGGCTGTGGACTCACCTTACAGGAAGGTGAGGAACCCGGTGAGGTGTCCCTGAAGCCGTGGTTCGACGCGCCCGTGAACGAGGGCGCGCTGTGCATCAAGGGCGGGGCCTCGCCGCAGGTGGTCAACCACGAGGATCGGTTGAAGACGCCGTTGATCCGCGAAGACGGTGAGTTCCGCGAAGCGACCTGGGACGAGGCGCTGGACTTGACCGTCTCGGAACTCGAGCGAATCCACGAGGAACACGACCCCGACGCAGTGGGCTTCTTCGGCTCCTCGAAGGTGATGAACGAGGAGAACTACCTGCTTCAGAAGCTCGCCCGCCGCTACGGGACGAACAACGTCGACAACTGCACTCGGATGTGTCACGCCTCGACCGTCTACACGCTCCGCCAGAGTCTGGGCGCCGGCGCGATGACCAACAGCATGGCCGACCTCGAGAGCCACGGCGACGTCTACTGGGTTCAGGGGGCGAACCCGGCCGAGCAACACGTCATCGCCCACAGCAACTACTTCCGGCGGGCCGTCCGCGAGGGGGCGACGCTGATCCAGGTCGACCCCCACGCGAACAAGACGAGCCGGGACGCCGACGTCCACCTCCAACTCGAACCCGGAACCGACATCCCGCTGCTGAACGTCGTCCTGCACACGATTCTCGAGGAGGGGCTGTACGACGAGGACTTCGTGAGAAAACGAACGAGAGGGTTCGATCATCTCGAGGCGACCCTCACTGACTTCGACGCGGCGGCGGCCGCCGACACCTGCGGCGTTCCGCTCGGGGACATCCAGGAGGCCGCCAGGATCTTCGCCGAGGCCGATAGCGCCGCTATCTTCACCGGCATGGGCATGAGCCAGCACGCCTGCGGCGTCGACAACGTGCAAAACGAGGTCAACCTCGCTTTGGTGACCGGCAACGTCGGGCGGCCCGGCACGGGCGTCAACCCGCTTCGCGGCCAGAACAACGTCCAGGGCACCTGCGACGTGGGCGCGATGCCGAACGTCCTGCCCGGGTACCAGAACGTCGACGACGACGAAGCCCGGGAAGCGGTCGAATCGGTCTGGGGCTTCGAGATTCCGCCCGAACCGGGGCTGACGAACGTCGAAGTCTCGAACGCCATCGGCGACTCGATCCACGGACTCTACGTCATGGGCGAGAACCCGGTGATGAGCGAACCCGACGCCCTCGAGGTCGAAAAACGCATAGCCGACCTCGAGTTCCTCGTCGTCCAGGACATCTTCATGACCGGCACGGCGGAATTCGCGGACGTAATTTTGCCCGCCACGTCGTGGGCCGAACGCGGCGGCACGGTCACCAATACCGACCGACGCGTTCAGCGGATGCGCAAAGTGACCGACGTCCCCGGAAACACCCGCCACGACCTCGACATCCTCTGTGATGTCGGCACCCGCCTCTTCGGTTCGGGATTCGACTTCGACGGCCCCGAGGCCGTCTTCGAGGAACTCCGGGAGGTGTGTCCGATCTACCACGGCATGACCTACGACCGCATCGGCCGCGAGGGCATCCAGTGGCCCTGTTACGAACCGGGCAACGAGGGCGATCAGTACCTCTACGCCGAATCGTTCGATACCGAGGACGGCCTCGGCGTCGTCCGCGGCGTTCGCCACCAGGCGCCAGACGAGGTTCCGGACGACGAGTTCCCGCTGGTCCTCACGACCGCACGCCTCGAGGAACATTACAACACGGGGACGATGAGTACCCGCTCCCCGACGCTTCGCCGGAAGACCCCCGAGAACTTCGTCGACGTCCACCCCGCCGACGCCGCGAAACGGGGAATCGAGGACGGGGAGTACGTCGTGCTCCGGTCCCGCCGCGGCGAGATCGTCCTCGAGGCGAACGTCACCGAGGACATCAAGGAGGGCGTCGTGTGGACCACCCCGCACTTTTCGGACGCCCGAGCGAACACGCTGACGAACGACGTGCTGGACCCGCTGGCAAAGATTCCGGAGTACAAGGCAGCCGCGGCGGAGGTCGAGCCGGTCGGCGAGGGCGGAGCGCCGGCCGACGACTGATCGCAGTCGGCGAGAATGGAGTGCTGACCGACGACTGATCGGGCTCGAGTCGTCGCGGCTGAAACGAGAACGGAGAAAACCGCAGCCTCAGTCGTGATCCAGCGTCTCGAGTGGTTCTCGCGGCTCGAACTCCTCGGAGAGCTCCGACTCGATCTTCTCGGTGAGCAGGTCGATCGCCATCCGGTTGACCCCCTCGGGGATGATGACGTCCGCGTGCTTCTTCGTTGGCGCGACGAATCGCTCGTGCATAGGCTTGACCGTCTCGAGGTACTGGTCGATGACGCCCTCGAGGTCCCGACCGCGGTCGATCACGTCCCGCTGGATTCGCCGGAGGATGCGGACGTCGGCGTCGGTCATGACGTAGACGCAGAGATCGAGCATCTCGAGGATCACGTCGTCGTACAGCGCGAGGATCCCCTCGACGACGATGACGTCCGTGGGCTCGACGGTGACCGTCTCGTCCATTCGGTTGTGGCGCTCGAAATCGTACTGGGGCATCTCGACCGGTTGCCCCATCGAGAGCGTATCGAGGTGCTCGCGCAGGAGTTCCCACTCGAAGGCCGAGGGGTGGTCGTAGTTGACCTCGGTCCGTTCCTCGTACTCGAGGTGTGAGAGGTCCTCGTAGTAGTTGTCGACGGGGATTCGAGTGACGGCTTCGCCGACCGCCTCGGCGACGTCGCGGGCGACGGACGTCTTCCCGGCGCCCGTTCCCCCGGCGATCCCGATGACGAAGGAGGGGATACTCATTACTCGAGGATCGAAACGCACGGTTAAGAAGACGGTGGTCTCGGGCGGCCCGAGACGGCGCGAAGCGCGAGGCTCGGATAGCCGACCGGGACACCGAAATACCGCCGGCCGATAGTCATCACATGGACCTGCCACCGATCGGTCTCGGCACGATGGACATCGAGGACCCGGACGTGATCGCGACCGCCCTCGAGGTCGGCTACCGTCACCTCGACACCGCACAGATCTACGGCAACGAGGCCGTCGTCGGTGAGGGAATCGCCCGGAGCGACGTCCCACGAGACGAGCTCACCGTCGCCACCAAGGTCTGGGCCGACAGCCTCGCCCCCGACGACGTGATCGACAGCACCGACGCAAGCCGTGAGCGCCTCGGGGTGGAGACGATCGATCTGCTGTACGTCCACCGACCGATCGAGACCTACGACCCTGAGGCGACGCTCCGCGCGTTCGACAGCCTCCGCGAGCGCGGCTGGATCGAACACGTCGGCCTGAGCAACTTCACACGCGAGGAGCTCGAGACCGCCCGATCGATCCTCGTGGCCCCGATCGCTGCCCACCAGGTCGAGTTCCACCCGCTCTTTCGGTCTCCAGGCCTGCTCGAGCACGCTCGACGCTACGAGTACCCCGTCGTCGCCTACTCGCCGCTCGCCGGTGGTCGAGTGCGCGACCTCGAGCCCATCGTGGCGGTCGCCGAGAAGCACGAAACGACGCCCGAGGCGGTGGCACTCGCGTGGGTCCTCACTCACGACGGCGTCCACGCGATTCCGAAAGCCAGCAGCCGCGAGCACCTCGAGGCCAATCTCGACGCAGCCGGACTCAATCTCGAGTCCGGCGACGTCGACGTGATCGACACGATCGAGCGGCGTGAGGAGCTATTTCCCGAGTGACGGTTCGACAATTAGTCCACGGCGAGTTCGCCGACGAGTCCCCGAAAACGTCGAGCCAGACTACTCGAGCGATTCCACCGGCGGCTCCGCGTCGACGATCTCGAGCGGTAGTCGCTCGCCAGCCCGGTCGAAGGCGGCGAACGACTCGGGCGTCGGCTCCCACGGCGGAACGGCGACGAAGACGACCTCCGCGAGGTCGTCCCGTCGCGTGACCAGTAGTTCGCCGGTCGGATGGGAGACGAATCGGCCCTGGGTCTCCCTGGCGGGCGTCGACAGGGTGACGCCGAAGACGGCATTAACCGCGTTGCCGGGATCGGGCAGGAAGAAGTCAGTGAACACCGGCGCCTCCGCGGGGAGTACACCGGCATCGGCACCCTCGAGTGTCGACGACTCCGAGACGGAGAGGCCCGTCGTCAGTCGCGACGGCTCGGCGTCGGCTGCCAGCTCTAGCAAGACGTCGACCAGCCCGCGGGTGATGTAGACCACGTTTACGACTCGAGTTCCGCCCGGAAGCTACAAAGACCTGTTCCCGTCGTGGGTTGGCTCGCGGCCTTCGTTTGGGCCTCAGGGTCAAAACGGCAGGAACTGTCGAACCGCCCCGGCGTACACTCTGGGCGTTCGTCGCCGCGACGTATCGAGGGTCTCCGACAGAATCCGAGCAGCGTCGTCGTGGATGCCCTCGCCGTGGCCGACCAGAATTCGGTCGGGTCGGTAGCCGCTGAGCGTCCCACGCGGGGGCGACAGACGGCGCATCGGATGGACGCCCAGCGGTTCGTCGCCCGCCCGGAAGTACGCCACTGTCCCGAGTGATTCGGGGACGATCAGCGTTCTGCGAGCGGGGTCGTACACCCCGACCTCCTGCCAGAAGCGCCCGTCCTTCACCACGAACGACTCGAGGCCCGTGTCCGCGAGTTCGTCGCCAAACCTGACGACCGGTGCGCCGACCTCCTCGCTCACGCCGTCGAACCACTCGGGTAGGTAGACCGCGGCGTCGTGGCGTTTGGCGATCGCTCCCGCGTCGCGCTTGTGTCGGTCGAGCATGACGACGACGCCGACCACCTCGCCGAGCGACGTGAGCAATTCGTCGACCCCATCTGCGTCGACGGGATCGAACACCCAGACCTCGCCGTCGATTTCGAGGGCGTGGCTGGCCCGTTCCATCGCCTCCTCCGGATGGGCGATCCAGCCGACGCCGCCGTCGAATCGGTCGATCTCCTGGAGGGCAGTCTCACTCTCGTCGACACGAAAGCTCATGAGTAGCCCTTCGAACGCGACGACTATAAACGTCATACAGGCTCGCCAACACGTCGTCGAACCGCTCCGACGTTTGTGACAGCGATGGGACTTTGAAGCCGTCGGACGTACTCGGACGTATGCTGACCAGGCTGGCCTGGCTGGGGCTGGAGGTCGAGTTTCTCGAGCCTGCACGTCGATTCTACGAGGAGACGCTCGAGTTGTCGGTCGCGGATCGACCCCTCGCTCAGCGCATAGACGAGATGCCAGACGACAGTGGGCGAGCGGTCGCGCTCGACGCCGGCGGGACGGACCTGGTCCTCCGGCGGCCGACGGGACTCCCGCGTGGCGGGCTCCACACCCACTACGCCTGTTCGATCCCAGCTACCGAGTACGACGACTGGTGGGACGCACTCGAGGACGAACACGACCTCCAGGAACACACCTTCGGGGACGCTCGCTCGCTCTACCTCTACGACCCCGACGGCAACTGCGTGGAACTGGGCCAGGGAGACGTTCCAGGGCCGGGCATCGACGGCGTGTTCGAGGTCGTCCTCGAGGTCGCATCGCTCGAGGACGCCGAGGACCGCTACGGACGTCTGGGGTTCGAGACCGTCGACCGCGGCTCGGATCGCCGTCGCGTTCGGATGAACGGCCCCGTCGCGCTCGAACTCTGGGAACCGCAACTAGGGTTGGCCGACGCCAGGGGCGGCGTCCACGTCGACCTGGGATTCGAGACGGACGACCTGGACGCCGTCGAAGCCGCGCTCGAGGAGTGGGTTTGCTCGCTCGAGCGATCCGACTCCCGGCTCGTTGCGCGCGACCCCGACGGCCATCACCTGACCGTGTTCGAGGACTGAAAAACGAAACCCGTTAGAGGCGACTCGTATCCACGTCGACGCCCGGGGGCGCGACGATCAAGAAGCCCCGAAAGTGGACTAACGAGCCGCCCGCTTCCTTGATGTCTCGAGCGAAGCCCGCCGCCAGTTCGTTGACGTCGCCGTTGACGTTCAGTACCAGGACGTTGCCCGCGTTGACGGCCTCGAGCCACTCTTCGGGTTCTTTCGAGCCGTCGAGGACGTCCAGCAGGATGCTCCCCTCGAGCTCGAGTTCGTCGTCGATGTGTTCCTCGACGGTTCGCAGGTCGAGGTCGAAATCGCTCATGTGCGGAGGTTGAACCGGGACGAGAAAAACGTTCCCCCGCCGGTAGCACTCCTGGCTGGGGGTCCAGGTAGGGCGATGGGTTCGCAGGGGCGAGCGAAAGAGTCACACCCTGCCCCCGAAGCGATACCCTTAAACAACACACGCGCATCGTTCGAGATGCGGGACCGTGGGGTAGTGGTATCCTCTGCGGATGGGGTCCGTAGGACCCGAGTTCGACTCTCGGCGGTCCCACTCGAAATTTACTGTCTTTCAGTCTGCAACTATCTCGAGTAGTTCAGACTGTCGAAAACGGCTCTTCGAGGTGGCCGCATGTCTGCTGAATTATTCACACACTCAGCGGACAGCAGGTGCAACCACTGCGGCGCCCACGTTAGCGAGCAATTCCGCCGCGTCTACGGTGACTCGTCGGATCGCGCCCACCGCTGCGGCGAGTGCGATTCGTTCCGTCGCCTGAGCCGCGGGAGCGGTGCCGGCGTCGACGTCGCGATTCCCGATCCCGAGATCGCGCCTGGTCGCCACGGAGGTGAGGCCGATGTCTGACCTCGAGTGGCCAGAATCGTTCCCACGGACGCCACCGGAGGAGCGTGAGGCCTATCCGGGGAACTTCCGCGTTCCGACTCGGCGTGCTTTCGAGAACATCCTTGGCGAACTGAACTCGTGGGATGAAGTGACCGACGTCCAACTCGAGAGCGGTGCCGATCACCTCAAACAAAACCCGAACCTCCCTTATGCCAACGCTACGCGGCCAGATGATCCAGGCGTCGTCGCCTACTTCACGAAAGACGGCGACCAGATGGCCGCGGCCTGTGATCGGTGGGATAACCTGCGTGACAACGCGCAGGATCTCTACCACTACCTACACGAAACTCGAATGCAGGAACAGCGCGGTACGGTCACCGCCGAAAGCGAATATCAGAAACTTCGACTCCCGAGTGCTGGTGAGGCCGTCGAAGCCGCGCCGTCACATTACGCCGTCCTCGAGGTCGCTCCGGACGCGACTCACGATGATATTCGCGACGCTTACCGCGAGCGGATCAAAGACGCCCATCCCGACAACGGAGGCTCAGAAGCCGCGTTCAAGCGAGTGCAGAGTGCGTATCAGACGCTGAAAAACGGGGGCGATTCGGCGTGAACGAAACCGATCACTCCTCGAGCGGGATTGATCGACAATCTCTAGTCTGTCCGGAACAGGTGAGAATGTCGAGATCACCCCTCCGGAACGGCGTCATCGACGAACAGGACTACCCGTTCGCCGGGCGTCAAATCGTCGACGAGCAGCCCGAATTCATCACGACCCGCGAAAGAACGGACGCGGGGAGAAGGTGCATCTTCGGCACTTCGTTCGCAGACGAGTTCGATCGTTCCGGTACTGTCGGCGCGGAGGTCGAACGTTCGCATGCGTTTGTATACCGCCCCAAAGGATATGGGTATTACTTCAGTAGAGGTGTCGTTTCCGAACCCCGCCCACTACAGCCGGGGGCTGATCGATCAGAGGGTGATTCGGCGTGAGTACCCGGAAAGGCCTCGAGCGCTTCGGCGTCGTCTCGCCGACGGTCGTCCGCGAACCCGCTCGAGACGCGCAGAAAATCCCGATCTGCGCCGAGTGCGGCCATCCGGTCGCGAACTCGAAGGGGTCGCAGTCCATCGAGCGACCGACGTTCGTCGACGACGACCTGGCGGGCGTCGATCGATTGATCACATTCGGGTGGTCGTGCGAGCGCCACGCCTACGACGTCGTAATGCCGGCCCACGCCCACGGCCCATCGGCGCCGGGCATGATCGACGGCTGGATCGGCCTCGAGGTCGAGTTCGTCGACGGTCACGTTCGCCACGTTCCGACGCCGGAGCGGGAGGTGACCTATGTCGAGTGAGCAAGCCCGCCTGGTCGACTTCGGCCCGGATCTCTCGCCGTTAACGGAGGCCGAACGCGAGGCCTACGTCGCCTGTCGCGAAATCGGGGTCGGCCTTCGCGAGTTCGCTCGACGAACCGACCGGCGTCCGGGTACGATTGGGAACCTGCTCGGTCGAGCAGAGGATCGCCTCGAGGAGGGATTGGCGTGAGCGAAACCGATCACTGCTCGAGCAGCATTGGCCGTAGCCCCTGGTCAAAATGCGGTTACTTAGTAACGAGTTCCAGCTCGGACGATCCACACGAACATCCGGACCGCCTACCGATCGGTCGAATCGTCTCATCGGGGCAGATTTCCGCACCGTATACGAGTCCACACTGGAGACATTGTGCAACCACCCTCTCGGTATCAACTGGTTCAGTCACTACGGCTTATCGGAGGAATTGGTCTACAAATAAGACTCTGACAAACTCATCAAAATGGGCCCTCTTTACGGGATTTGATCGATCGGAGGGCAAGCGATGAAGCCCGATCGCGACGCGCTTCGGTGCGTCGTCCCTCACTGTGGGCGGGAAGCGGCCGCCGCTACGCCGGATGGGCCGATGTGTTCCGAGCACGCAGCTGAACTCGCGGAGGGTCTTCGATGAGCCGACTCGTCGAGAACAGCGAGTGCGAGCGCTGTGAGGAATCCATCACCGGCCTCCGTCGCCTTTGTCCCGAATGTACTCGAGAGGTCCGCCGTGCTCGAGGAGGGCCGCTGTGAGTTCACAGCCGGCTACCACGCCCCACGAGAGCCATGGGCGATGGAAGTGGGACACTTGGGGCCGCGGGCCCTACGACGCGCTCTCGAGCGTCATGCTCGGTCCACCCTTTGAGGGACACCTGAAACTGGACGTCGACGTCGACGGCGAGCCCTGGCACCTCGAGGTGACCTACTCGAAGTCGGGCTTCAAACCTCGTCCTCGAGACAATATCAACGCCTCGAGGCTCTACGAGTGGGATATCAAAGGCCGTGGACCGGGTGAGGCGAAAGCGTCGTTCAATATCTCACCCCGGTTTCCGAATATGCGTCACTGGGAAACCGGTGATCCGGTGGGCCTTCCCTGGGAGAACCAGTTCGGCGAGGTCGACGGCGTCGACGTCGAGTACGAACCCTCGAATGTCGAGCCCGAGCGAGCGCTCGAGTTGCTGCCCAAGTTCTACGCGGCGATCTTCGAGGAGGCCGGCGAACCCGTCTATCCCGAGTACTTCCGGAAGCCACCACACCCGGAGTACAGCCGCGAGTGGGCACATGAACGCTACGTCCGGATGCGCCGCGAATGGGCCGAGAAACTGGCGTCAGCGGGCGTGCTGCAGAAGATCACGCACCACCTGACCGATATGGAGGGCGTCATCGCCGAGCTGAAGATCAACAACAAGGAGGTCGTCAACCACCAGAATCGGCTGGTGCTCGACCCAGCCGCGGTGAGCGAACTGCTCCCCGGCCACAGCTACGGGCGGAAGTTCGAGATCTACCAGCTGAAAGATCCGGACGCGGTGTCGAAGGACCACCCATCCTACCACCCGAAGGTCGAGGTCTTGGTCAACAAGAAGATGAACGACCGCGAGGCATGGGCGTGGGCTGATCGACGCGAGGTCGTCGAGGAGATCGACGAGACGTTGATGAACTTCATCAACTGGGACGACATTCCGCTCGCACCCGACGCGAGCGCCGTGTACATTGCAGACGACCATTTCGAGGCCGTCGCTCGAGACGATCCGGTCGAACTCTATCCCGATCCGACGCCGCGCCTCGAGGCGAAAAGCGAACATCTGCTACTGACGACGCTTCGCGATCTCGGGAAGACGCCGCGAGACGTCGCCGAGAAGGTCTCGACCGACGGCGGCGTGACCGTCGACGACCTGGCCGATGAGCTGGGAAAACACCCGTCGACGATCTACCGGGCGATCGAGGAACTCGGTGAACTACTCGACCTCGAGAACGGCCAGGTTTCTTATCGAGCCCGGAAGTATCGCGAGGAGATCCGCGCCCTGGTAGAGAGTGCCGAGTATGGCATCGAGAGCTACGCCGACCGAATCCAGCACATTATGGGCCTCGCGGATCACGTCGCCGAATGCTCGCCGTTCCAGAAGTGGCTGGCCGAGCACGGCGCCGAACTCGAGTTCGACCAGGAGGGCGAGCCGAAGCGCCTCCGCATCGACACGATCCTGTCGACGCTTAAGGCCTCGAGTTTCGAGAGCGCCCAAGAGGTCGCCCGCGAGGCGATCGAGAAGTGGCGCCACTCGGGTAACGACCCAGCACTCTTCTCGAGGGTACCGATGCTGTGGCGGACACCTGGAGGCGACACGGAAACGCGACCGGTCGGACGACTCGCACCCGACTGGTAGAACGGCCCTCGTGAGTGGCTACACTCTTTTGTGGCTTCTTTTCAGCAATTAAGATTGTACTCAACCCGTGAGTGTGCAATTTCGGTTGTGTTCCGCTCCTCGAGGAGTCGGGCCCCGCCGCGATCGGGCCGGGCCTCAGTGGGGTCGATTCGCGTTTCGTGCGAACGTCCCCTTGCGGCGTGTCACCAAGGGGACAGAGCCAAAAATTTACAACGCTCCCGCCCCGCTTCCGCAGCGGATCTCCAGTTGATGCACTCGAAGCGGAGGTTTCCTCGACATTAGCGTGGGCGTATCAAGATGCCAAAAACTTCATGTTACAATTATACTGTTAGTCAACAGGATGGACAAGCGAGACGAAATTCAAAAGGAGTTATTCGAGATAGAATCCAACGACTTCGCCGATTTCACAGCAGATCTATGGGAACATCGTGGTTATAAGATTGATCGGGAAAATGCCCGTCGATCAACATTCAAGGCTACAAAGGGAGGCGGTTTCTTCAGATCATCTACGACCGAACTGGTCCAACCGTTCTACCGAGAAGGGTACAAAGTGGATAAATCAGCAGTAAATGGTGTTCTTGATCTTCGATGGGACGACGACGTTGATAAGATCGTAGTAGTTACGACGACAGAGTACACTGAGGGTGCACGCAAGCAGGAGAAACGCGACGAAGTTGAAGTTTATAACGGTGAAGAGTTAGCAGATCTCGTTATAGAAGAGAATGCAGAGAGAGTTCTGAGTCGGTACACACCAGACGGATCGATACTCAAAGGGCTGTTTTGGTTCTTTGTCATACTTCCGCTGAAAATTTGCTGGTTCTTCATCTCGCTTCCGTTTAAATTGTTATTTGGCTCGGAGAAGGAAGACGACGAGTTGGAAGCACAAGCCGCCGAATAGTCTTTTTGCGTACCATTGAGATTGTACATTGATCGGATCGACGACTGTTGCCCCTAAGGGGGCAGGGTAATCTTGCGGCGCGCAGAACGCGCGCCGCGCTCGAGATTGGGTCGATCGGCTGGAAACGGACGGCTCATACCCTCAGTACACCCCTACGGTGGGGATGGTACCTCGCTAACCAGGATTGTCGAGTGTGTTTAGGGTGGGCCGATTCGGCCACTAAGATTACCTTCTTTGCGGACAATACTCAATCAGCGCGGGGGAGTCTGTCGTTGCCACGTCGGACTTATAGCTGATCAGCCAACCAACCACATCATTGTTAGTTCCCCGCGCTATTCCTATCCTTTTACAGTTCGTCTTGAACCCTAACTGTCTCTTATGGATTCCGAAGAGCTCTTTCGTTGAAATCCTACGAGTAGACTGCTTGTAGAAGGTTTTTCCTTACTGTTTCCACAGTATCTTTCTGTTCTCGTAATTTATACAGATCTTGCTCAATTCCCTCATAGTAAATTGTCTCTTCATATATTTCATATTTCATCTCTCTAATGCTATCTACCGACTCTGGATCGATTTCATAACTGCCAGACATTTCTAATAAGTTTGTGTGTATTCCTAAAACCAGATCGTCTGCGGTAGATTCAATGTTCTCCTGCAAGCCTGGTTCAAAGCTTTCAATAATACCAAGATGGTCGTCTTGTATCTTTTCAAGACTTTCATAGAGCCAACCTGTATTATGCAACCCAGAAGAAATTTCCCATTGATAATTTGCATCATATCTCTCTTTCTCTGGTTCAACACCAACATTGATACTATACCATGAGTTTTCATCCTTGTATTCGCGCAGAATGTCTTCCTTCTCGGTGGGCTTTGTCTCTCCCATTCCAATATCCATCTCTAGTTTTGCAGGCTCACCTGTAAAGAAGGAATAAACGATCACATCTCTAGCGATCATTTCTAAATTTGAATTGAGATCTTCATCAGAAGGTGGATTCTCTATAGCTGAGTGAACTGACCCCATTATCTTTTTTAGTTTATTTAACTCATCTGCTGCTTCCTCTAGCTCTTCTCTCTCTTCCTCGTCTTTTTTCTTAGATTGAAACATATACCAGCCAAATCCTGAGCCTAGTATTCCAACTATAAAACTCGATATTGTTAATAGTTCCATGACAGCCATTTTGTATGTGTCTAAATTGAGAACATATAATGATTTTCTCTGGTGTCGTGACTACGGGCCTGGAACTGCGCAGTAGAAGGGGAAAACTTTCCAAAGATTACACCAGCTCAAACCCTACCGTCTCAAGTATCAAAGGTATTTAGAAGGTGTTAGTGTTTCTATCGCTGAAGATCGAACCTAAATAGCTAGAGAAATTTGGTAAATATTCTCTTTTAACAACCCGTCAGAATTTTATATGTTTAGCATAACGGACTGGTATGGATATTGAAAGCCAACTACATACTGCCTCAGAAATTTGCTCACATCCTGCAGATGTCGAAACCATTGACTCCTATGAAGACCGTATCGGGCATTATGAATCGAAGAATTACACCTTTCTACCAATCCCCTCTTCAGAGAAATACTACAATACAGAACAAGGCTGGCTAAAGGATCTAGAACAAGAACAAGTTCTAAAGGAAGACACGCACTTGATGGATGTTCTAAGGAAAATGCAGAAATATCCATTTTTGCTTGTAGATTATATAGATGATGATGAATATTATGTATATGAAGGCGAAGAAGCCAAAACTACAGTTCCCGTGGACTGGGTAGAAAGAAATAATGAACTTATACATTTAAACATTCAAGGAGAATTTCTCGATGGTGAAGAGTTGTTAGAATATTTTTCAGAAAAAGATCCGATCTCGATACACGCACTCCGAGAACAGTATCCAGATATTGCCGATAGTGAATTGAGTTACAAATATGATGAACAATATGGAATGATTACTCTTGTAGACTTGAATAAGCGCGGTATGAAACAGATGCTTTATAAGGTAATCTCAGAACTCTCTGCTTCCTTAGGTGAGAAAATCGAATCAAGATATTCTGATTCAAATGCCATTCTGAAGCACCTGAGGCCTGTTACAATTGGCAGATGGAAGAAGGACCAGATAAATGGATTAGATATGCATGTCTCAGAGCACATGAATCTTTTAGAGATGATGCAAGTAATTCAAAGTTCGAATAAGGATTTTGTTGAAGAGTGCGGATTTGAATCTAAAAGCGATGTAGAAACCCTCAATAGTATTAATGAGATTAGGAATAGGGTTATGCACGCAAATAGATCACTCGTGTATGAGAGAAAGGAGATTTCGGAAATAATTGAAATGGTGAACGATTCGCAAAGAATTGCATCAAATATTTCTATGGCTGTGCAAGACTAGTTTTCGTTCCCGCTGTTATGCCCCACGGAACAATCTCATTAATTATACTTGAGAGATTTTTCATCCAATCAACACTGGCCTTGTGACATCAATAGACTCCCTTCTTATCGTATGTTATTATGGATCACATTGCAAACCGATCAGGGTACCACATCTGTAATAGATAATTTCGTTTGCTGAGTCCCCCGATGATCACCTCCGCCATGCCACCGAAGCAACGGAAGATTCGAGGCCTTGCACATCCTATCTTTGACGATCGTCAACCCCGATCGCCCATGCGGCCGGTACACTACGAAACAGTACCAGCCATCCGCTCGCCGTAACCGGTCGTGGTACGCTTTGTAGACCTTGAAATTCCCCGGTTGCCCATCGCTGTGCTCGAGCATCGTGCTCTTGATCTCGACGGGCGTTCCGTTCTGGAACTTCGCATCGTGCCAGCTCGAGCGCTCGAGGTCGAACCGTCGCTTCCGGACCATGCGCTTCTCGCAGATCGTGCCGAAGTGGTTCGCTCGCTTCGAGCGATTCACGCCGACCACGCGCTATGCGCGCCTGTGCATTCGTGTAAAGCGCCTCCTGGTCGGCGCCGTTGGTGCCGGCCATGTTTGCCTGCCTCCATCGATGGCTGTCTCTACTGGCTCGGGCGCCATCCCCTGGGGATTGTCAGCCGAATCGTCGTCAATCGCGGAGTCATTGACGCCGCCTGTCACGAGAACGGCGTGAGCATTCGCAAGTACGCTTACGTTGATCATTATCGGGACGGTCGTCTTCCTCTACGACATGGTGGCAAAGCGATTCACGTTGCGTTCGGTTTCGATACCACACGACACGCCAGGACGGGGGACAATCCCCGGTCGGGTAATGGCCGAAGACGACAACTGACCTCGCGGAGAATCAGCGGCTGCTTCCGTTCCAGATATATTTCCGCCGTCGAGTTCACGACGTCCGCAACGGCTCACTGAAAACGAGTCGCGTACTGAGCGACGACGAAACGGGGACCGATCCCTTCAGCTCGAGAGACCGAGCGCTGCGGCGACGTCGAGCAGACCGCTTCCCTGCTCGTTGTCCGAGAGCCCGATGTCCTCGGCCGTGTCTTTCAATTGTTGGCGGGCTTCGGTGTTCGTGTAGCCGTTAGCCATCAACTGACCGCCCGCGCCGGACACGTGCGGGCAGGCCATCGAGGTTCCGGAGAACGTGTCGTAGCCGCCGCCGGGGACCGTCGAGTTGACGTCCTCGCCGGGCGCAGCGATCTCGACCTCGGAGCCGGTCGAGGAGAAACTCGCCAGCGAGTCGTCCTCGCTGGTCGCGCTGACGGCGATGAACTCCGGATAGGCGGCCGGGTAGCCGACGCAGTCAGAACACGGCCCGTCGTTACCCGCGGCAGCGACGAGCAACACGCCGTTGTTGTACGCGTACTGGCCGGCGTCCCTGAGGGTCTGGGAGCCGGAACTCGCGCCGAGGCTGAGGCTGGCGACGTCCCAGCCTTTGTCGGCGACGTACTCGACACCGGCCGCGATGTCGGAGAACGATCCGCTGCCGCGCTTGTCCAGGACCTTGACCGCGTGCAGCGTCGCCTCGGTGGAGACGCCGACGACGCCTTCGTTGTTGTCGACGGCGTCGGCGGTCCCCGCACAGTGGGTGCCGTGATCGTTGTCGTCGTCCCAGTCTTCGGCACACACGTTCGGACCGCCCTTGCAACTCACGAACGCCCTGCCTTCGCCCAGGTTGGCCTGCAGGTCGGGGTGATCGGAGTCGATTCCGGTGTCGAGAATTGCGATGTCGGCCCCGGCGCCGGTCTCACCGTTGTCGTGTGCGACGTCGGCGTCCACGCGGTCGATTCCCCACGGCGTGGATTGTGCGAGCGCGTGCATCTCGCCGTTCTCCTCGACGTATCGTACGTTGGGGTTGTTCTGTAGTCCGGAGACGGCGCGTTTGGGTACCCGAATCGTCACCGCGTCGAACGCGAACTCGCGAACCGTGTCCGAGGCCGCCTCGAGCGCCGCGGTTCGACCGCGACCGTTCGAGAACCCGACGTTGACTTCGACGACGTCGTCTGGGTCGGCTGCTGCCAGCCCAGAGACCCCGGCGGTCGCGAGCGTGCCGCCCACTGCTTTCAATACTGTTCGTCTGTCAACTGGGTGCATATCCCGTGACATCCGTTTTCACGTGACACTCACCCAATGATGAATGTTACGGTCGAGACATCCATATGTTAAGTGAATAGCAGATTAAGTAAGGCAATGACGGTCACCATCGTATATAAAAGTGCATTCGAACTAATTTGGAGTCAATAACGATATAATAACAACTCTTCAACACAACTGCCCGTACTGGTTGTATCGACGTATTAACGCTATCTGCTCGCCCACGATGGTCGAGGCAATGGTCGGTATCGGCCACACACTGTATGCTCGAGGGTGGACAGTATACGTCGCATATTCGAGTGGAGTAATATCGTCACACGCCAGACCGTCGACTGGTCGGGTGTGCCGTCACGACGTGAAAGGGGCGTTCGCGATGGTTGTGGCGAGGCAATTCACCTGATCGCTCGGAAGTGTTCGGATCCACACCGACAGGAGTGCGTTCCGATCGGGCGGATACGACCGCTCTGGAGCTTTTTCGCTGCGTATACCGACTCGCAGCGTTCGCACACGGCCATGACGCGATTGTGCTCGCGCAAGGCGATCACCCCGATTCTGTAGACGACACCGAGGAATTTCAATATTCGCCACGGTTTTCTGACGCGATGGTGGCGGTCGAGCTCGGCAGCGTGTCGACTGGCGAGAAGGAAGCCGGTTAGACCGGGTCGGAAGTGGTATTCGAGTCGCTGCCTGCATCCTCGTCGACGGCGACCAGTTCGGACGAACCGCAATCGCACCCCTTGGAGCCGATAGGTTGCACCTCGCCGTCGGGCCACCGTCTGGCAGCGTATCCGGATTCACAATTGCGACAGATGGCGATGACGCGTTCGACGTCGTCTTTCCTGTAGGCCATTTTTCAACGCTCAGAGGCACGGAGACTATTTGAGGATAGCTATCAGCGTCTGTCAGCGGGGAGCAAACCGTTCTCGAGGTGCCCTTCATCGGGAGCCTCGAAAGGGAATCGCCGGTCGAATCGCCCGACGTCCGCTCAGTCTCGAGTGAGCCGCGGATTCGTCACGGCACCGTTCGACGCCGAGTCGAAGTCCCGACAGTACTTCGCCAGGACGCCCCCGTCGTAGACCGGGTCGGGACGGTCCCACGCCTTGCGTCGGTCCTCGAGTTCCGCGTCGTCGATGTCGATCTCGAGGGTTCGGTTGGGAATGTCGACCGTGATCTCGTCGCCGTCCTCGAGCAGGCCGATGGGACCGCCGACGAAGGCTTCCGGGGCGACGTGGCCGATCATCGGTCCCCTGGTGCCCCCGGAGAACCGGCCGTCGGTGATGAGCGCGACGTCGTCTTCGTGACCCGCGCCGACGACCGCCGCGGTGACGCCGAGCATCTCGCGCATGCCGGGACCGCCACGGGGACCCTCGTTGCGGATGACGATCACGTCGCCGCTCTCGATGTGGCCCTCCTGGACGTAGGCCATGGCGTCCTCCTCGTGCTCGAAGATCCGGGCCGGCCCCTCGTGGTGGAAGGCGTCGTCCCCGGTCACCTTCAACACGGCTCCGTCGGGCGCGAGGTTGCCCTCGAGGATCTTGATCGCACCCTCTTCCTCCTTCGGCTCTTCGACCGTGTAGAGGAAGTCCGCCTCGAGGTCGGCGTCGTTCGTCGGCAAGTCGCCAGTTTCCTCGAGGTGGGCGAGTTCCTCGGCGATCGTCCGGCCGGTGACGGTCATCGCGTCACCGTGGATGAGGTCCGCCTCGAGCAGTCGGCGGAGGACGACCGGGACGCCCCCGAGTTCGTGGAGGTCGTTCATCACGCGCGTCCCGCCGGGCTGGAGGTCGGCGATCTTGGGTGTCCGCCGCGAGATCTCGTCGAAGTCGCCGATCTCGAGGTCGACGTCCGCCTCACGGGCGAGCGCGAGCAGGTGGAGGACGCCGTTGGTCGACCCCCCGATAGCGGTCTGGAGGGCGATGGCGTTCTCGAAGGACTCGCGCGTGACGATGTCCGAGGGGCGCCGATCCGCCTCGATGCACTCGAGGGCGAGTTCGCCCGCACGTCTGGCGACCTCGTAGCGCTCTTCGTCCTCGGCGGGCGGCGAGGCGCTACCTAGCGGAGCCAGCCCGAGCGCCTCCGAAATCGAGGCCATCGTGTTCGCCGTGAACATCCCACCGCAGGAACCGGCGCCGGGGCAGGCGTGACGCTCGAGGTCGTCGAGTTCGTTCTCGTCCATCTCCCCGGTTCCGTACGCGCCAACGCCCTCGAACACCTGGACGATGGTCACGTCCCGGCCCTCGTGCTGGCCGGGCATGATCGAGCCCCCATAGCAAAAGACGGAGGGAAGATCGGTGCGGATCGCGGCCATCATCATTCCGGGGAGGTTCTTGTCGCAACCGGCGACGGTGACGAGACCGTCCATCCGTTCGCCGAAGCTGACGAGTTCGACGCTGTCGGCGATGAGTTCTCGCGAGATGAGCGAGGCCTTCATCCCCTCGGTCCCCATCGAGATGGCGTCGGAGATAGTGATCGTGCCGAACTCGATGGGCATCCCGCCCGCCTCGTCGATCCCGTCGAGCGCCGAGTCGGCTACGTCGTCGAGGTGAACGTTACAGGGCGTGATGTCCGCGGCGGGGTTCGCCACCCCGATCATCGGCGACCCGAAATCTTCGTCGTCGAACCCCATCGCCCGAAACATCGCCCGGTGGGGCGCCCGGTCGGCCCCCTCGGTCACATCGCGGCTGGTCAGCCGCTCGTCCTTGCCGTGGTCGAACGCGTCGTCGCTGCTCATGGTCGCCACTTGACTCGAGCGTGCATAAGTCACCCCACTCGGTCAAGTGGTGCCGGATTTCGAGGACGAGTCGTACGTGCTCGGCTCCGTCCGCTGTGGCAGACGTACGCTACAGTGGCGTCTGGCAAGAGCATGACGAACGTCAGACTCCTATCACCACACAATCACTGGGATATTTATCGTCGGTTGTAGCCACCAGAAATATGCAGGAGGACCACGATATCGGCTACCGGATCATCGAAGCCATCGCCACGCGAGAGGGTATCGACCCGCTCGACGTCGACCCACCGCTCCACGACGGAATCGACGTCGGTGCACTCGAGGAGGTCTTTCGATCGACGAACGACTCCACCTCCATCTCGTTCGAATACGGACGGTACACGGTGCACCTCGACGGACCCGAGTCGGTCCGACTCACCCCACGACCCAATTGTGACTCCGCCGCCGCTCGCGGTAGCCAGTCACACCACGGCGAGGCGTAGCCGAGTACGGACGACGAGCGATCCGGCGGTCGAAGTCGAGGCACGGTCGTGATGGAAGTCTCTTCCAACCCCACTGAGTGAGCCCGCGTCGAACGCTACTCCTCGAGCAAGCGGCTCCCGCCCGGCGGCAGGAAGTGCGCGATTTGGTCGGGGCTCGCGATCTTTCTGACGAACGATTCGTCCGCGAAGCGCTCGCGGAGTTCGCGGTAGATGCGCTTCGCGGCGTCGGCCTGAGCGAACCGGCCAGGTTCGACCTCGATCGTCGTCACCGCCTGGCCCTCGATCGCCGACGGTGGCCCGCCGACGACTCGCGTGTACGGCTCACACTGGATACCCACAGCGACGCTCACCGGCGTGTCGTTCAGGTAGGTTCGGTCGCCGCGAATCGCGAACCCGCCCTTCTCGAGGTACTCGCCGCTCTCGGGCGTCTTCGACACCTGGTCGGAGTCGACGACGTAGACGTCGCCCGCGTACCGGCCGTCCTTCCAGACCGACGAGTACGAAACTGCGAACTGGGCTGCCTCCTCGACGCTCGAGTCGGGAATCTCGATGTCGCCCGACGATGCCTCACTGGGATCGGTGGCCTTCAGGACCGTGACCGGCCCCCCGTGGGCCTGCGTGTGTAACACGCGGTCGCCGCGCTCGAGATACTTCTTGACGAGTTCCTCGTTCTGGTCGGCGTTCCGCCCACCGATCACGAGGTAGTCGTCGCTGGTCCGGAACCACCGGAATCGCTCGTACCACTGCTCGTTCTGGCGAATCGGGACGGAGGGTTCGGCGAGCCAGTCGCGTTCGTCGTCGTCCTCCTCGTCTAATTCTTCGTCGCCGTCGTCGGCTTCCCACTCGTCGCGCCGACGCTCGATCTCCGCGAGTTCCTCGCGGGTGTCCTCGATCGCCGCCAGTGCGCCTTCCTTCTTCTCGGCGATGCGCTTTGCCTCCGTGTAGAGCCGGTCGGCGTTCTTCTCGACGCCGTCCTCGACGAGGAGCGTGATCGGCTGGTCCTCGAGGCGAATCGTCACCGTCCCCTCCTTTCCGTTGACGTCGACGAACGGCTGGGCGGCGTCCATCCCTTCCGCTTTGGCCTCGTCGAGTCGGCCGGCGATTTCGCCCCAGGGAACGCCGTCGTCGCGGGCCGAGCGGACGGTCGACAGGAGGTCGTCCACCGTGCCGTAGTTGGCGTACAGCAGTTCGGCCTTCTCGCGTTCGGCCTCGGCTTGCTCGTCGAAGCCCTGGATTGCGCCCTCCTGCTGGTCGATGATCCGCTGGTGTTTGGCGATCTGTTCCTCGAAGTCCGGACGCTGGTCGCGCGGATCAGGCTCGTCGGCGTCGAGGTCCAGCCGGAAGAAGTACTCCTCGAGGGCACCGTTGAACGTCTCGTGGGGCTCGCTGGCGAGGCTTTCGTGTTCCTCGAGCGGGAACGGGGTGACGTCGACGACGGAGGTGTTCGTCTCGTCCCGGTCTGCGTCCCCGTCGCCGCTGTTCCCGCCGCCGGTGTCGCCGTCCTCGTCGTTACTTTCTTGATCGCTGCCGTCGCCGCCCTCGAGATACACCCGCGGCTCGAGCGTGGCGTTTCGCAGGTCGAGCGCCAGTCGCTCGATCGCCTGGTAGAGCCGTTCGTACTCGTCCTCGCCCGCATCTTCGATGTCGAGGGTCTTCTTGACGCCCGCGCGGGTACACAGTTCCTCGGCGTAGAGGCCGCCGAAGTTGAGTTGGGTTGCGAGCGTCCGGACGACGTCCGTGTCGGAGTCGTCCATCTGCTGATCGAACGCCTCCCGCGAAACGGTGAGCGGATTGACGCGAGACTCCGGGAACTCGTATCGCGAACCCGGGACGACCGTCCTGGACTTCAGCCGGACGGTCTCGAGGGAATCGATCACCTCGTACTCGCGGTCGGTGACGGCGACGTTGCCCTGGCCGAACAGTTCGACGATGATCCGCGTCATCCCGTCCTCGCGGTCGAAGACGAACTCGAGGATGCGGTCGAACTCGTACTGCTCGACGCCGACGAAGTCCGCCCCCGAGAGGCGGTTACGAAGCATCATCGCGAACTGCGGCGGGCGACCTGGCGCGTCCGGCACCCGTTCGGGCGAGACGGTGTGGACGCGTTTGCGGTCGCCGACCTCGAGCATGAGCTCGACCCGGCCGCGGTCGAAGTCACGCATCTTGAGGCGAACGAGGTCGTCGCCGTAGAGGTAGGCCTTGTCGACTTTGGCCCCCTCGTAGGATCCGAGTTCACCGACGAGCGCCGCGAGGTCGACGCTGGTGAGTTCCTGCTTTGGCTCGGTGCTCATACACCACAGTGTCGCCCACGGTGGGAAAGACGTGTCGCTCTACGAGTGTGAAGAGTTCGAGCGCACACAGGATCCGTCCACAGCTCCCGTTTTTGGCCGCTCGCAGCATCGCCTGATCCTCGAGGTTCGAAAGAAAAATCCGAGACGAGGGTAATCGCGTCAGTTGCCGCCGCCGTTACCGCCGCCGTTGCCGCCGCCGTTACCGCCGCCGTTGCCGCCGCCGTTACCGCCGCCGGCACCGTTCTCCTCTTCCTCCTCCTCCTCGTCTGCTGCAGCGCCTCCAGCAGAGGCGCCAATATCGACCTCGAACAGGTTCAGCTCCGCATTGCGAATCGACACGGTGTCAGACGTCATCGTTCCCGTATCACCTTCGCTCACTTCCGCCTCGTCTTCGTCGACGAAGATGTGACCTAATGGGCCGCCCGAACCGATATCAACCTGGATCACGTACACCTCCCAATCGTCGTCGAACTCGTCGCCGAGTGCCTCGACGAGGGTGTCTCGAGTTCCCGAGTCCATCTCCGCAAGGACCGTGAAATCGGTATCCGGGAAGTAATCGCGGCCGTGGATGACGACCTCACCATCCTGGAGTCCTTCACCGTTCTCGTCGTCTTCCTGAGCCGCCACGTTCGTGCTGGCACCGGCACCGACAGCCAGGGCGGTTGTTGCTAACGCGCTCTTCTTCATGAATGACCGTCTTCCGTCGTCTGGGTCTCGTTCTTCTCTCATGTCTCTCAGCCCAGGTTGGGCGGTCGATTGTTTGGCCAAGGTTTCGTATAAGTAAGTTCGTTCGTTTCACTTCTTTTCGCAAACAGTCAGTGAATAATACCTCGTGCGGACACAATATTGGCTGTAGTGACCCTGGCCTCGCCTATCGAATTCCGTCTGTAACTGTTGATTTCTTCACCTGGCCGACGGCTGCCGCTGTAACGGACGCATTTCCGCCTGAAACGCACCGACAGAGGTGGGTAATGATTTCTCGTTCGAAACCGAGGGAGTCGCTCAAGAATTCGTGGTCGATGTGGTCTCTCAGAGCGCGACGACCAGTGTGCTCAAGCCGTCGTTACATCGCAGTGTGAACGGCTACTGCCGCCGTTTAGCTGTACTTGACCCGATCCGAACTAGCAATAGCGTCAGGCTCTGGACGGACAAATGAACCAAATTTCTCCTCGAAACGGCTCAATTACGTGAATGTGAACACCCCACCCAGTAGGGCGACCACTGGGCCGAACGTGATTTCAGCCCAGTTTTCCGTTGCGAGCAGCGCTAGACGATCACAATGACGCGAGCGCTGATCGCCGCGACCGACGAAGGCATTCGTCATGCAATGGGACAGTCGATGAGGACCGAATGTGGGTCCGAATGGATAGCACCGTTGACCGTTCCGATGCCGTTCCTTGAGGCATCGACGACGCATCCAGGAACGCTCAGGTGATCGACAACCTCAATATTCGATCGACGGTTATGCGAGGAGGGCAGTCGTGTGGATGGTTTTTCCGGAAGTAACTGTCGACGGGAATGATAGATGCGTGTGTCATGGCCGATCGAATCAAACTCACCAGAGTGATCGCACAGTGTCCCAACTGCGGGAACGTGTACGCCTCCTACGTCTGGCCCGACGGCTCGGTCAAGCCGATCGGCCAGCAAAAGGGTTGCTCATGCGGCTCGACGGATTTTATTGTGCTTGACGAGAATCGAACGGCCGTCGAGCCTCTGCCTGGCACCGAAAACGAACGCAACGACGCGCTCGGCGGTCCCGTGTATCCGATCTGACGGTCCAATCGTCGGTCTCCGTCGTGAACGTCGTCGATGAACGAACCCGCCACAGGTTCGCTGGGTCCCGTTCGCCCGTCTGGCCTCGAGCGGTGGATCAGCGTCGCTCGAGGGGGAACGGTACCTGATCGTTGACGGCTCGTCTCACAGCCGGCCAGCAGATCGCCTACGTATCTTCCTCCCGAAGTTCCTTGCTCGCCTCGCGAACCTCGCGCATCACGCTCGAGATCCGCTCTTCGGCCTCGAGTTCGTCCTCGACGGAGAGGTCGACGCCCTCGACCTCGAGGAGGAACTTCGCGACCTCGGTGGCCTCGTACATGACGTCGTCGAGTTCCTCCGCGGTGAAGAAGTCACACATCGCGCCGTAGAGGAAGGTCGCACCCGACTTTCGGACCTTCTCCTCGAAGGACGAACGCGCCTGGTTGACCGCCTGGGGCGTGTAGGTGTCGGTCATGAACGGCACGAGTTCGGGCAGGTTTTCGCCGATTTTGGTCATCTCGACGCCCGTCTCGGTCCGGAAGTCAGAACAGAGTCGGGCGATGGCCCACTCGCGGGCGGTGACGTACGTCCGGTCGCGCAGGAATTCGTTGACCCGGTCGTACTGGGCGCCGTCCATCTTCTGGAAGCGGGCGTACTTCTGGACGTCGGCCGGGATCTCGTCGTCCTCGTCGACGGCGTCTGGGTCGGGGACGCCGGGCATCGGCGGTTCGGACGTCGCCGCCTCGTCGCGAGCCTCGCTCGAGTACTCTGTCCCCTGTGCGGATTCGTCATTCCGACTTTCGGGTTCGTCGTCTCGTGCCTCGGCTTCGACGTCCTGCTCCTCGGATTCGTCGTCTTGCTCCTCGGATTCGTCGTCTCGTTCCTCAGGTTCACCTGCTGTGGTTCGCCCCGACCCGCCTTCGGAACCTCGAGGCTCGCGTTCGTGTTCGCGGTCGTGCTCGGTGGCCGAGTCCGTTCCCTCTCGCTCTGACTCCCGGGTCGTCCTCGAGGAGGTACCGGAGTCGGGGGCGTCGTCCACGGCGTCCGACTCGGCGTCGCTATCGCCGTCGCGATCCGTCGTCCGCTCGCGGTCGTCGGCCCGAGATCCGGTGTCCTGCTCGCCGGTGTCGTCCATGCGACGTCATTCCCAGACCCTCGAAATAAGGGTTGTCCTCGCGCCTCACAGGTCGAGGCGCTTCACTTCCTCCCAGGTCGTCTGGTCGACGACGACCAGTTCGTCCTCGCCGAAGACGTACAGCGAGTCGTCGATGTACGTCGCCCGGAAGGCCGGGCCGTCGGTGTCGACGGTCATCACGCGCTCGAGGCCGTCCTCGTAGGCGTAGACGTGCCCGCCCTCGCTGCCCGGCAGGAAGAACACCCCGTGGCGCTCGTCGAGCAGGAACGCGTTGTGACTCTCGCTGACGGCCGACCAGCGGTCCTCGAGGATCTCGTCGTCCTCGATCACGGGGTTCTCGGGATCGCTCGCGTCGAAGATCACGGCTTTGACCTTCCCGTCTTCCTGTCCGATACCGAGGATGCGCTCCTCGCCCAGCGGGTGGAGGTAGTCGGAGTACCCCGGAAGCTTGAGTTCGCCCTCGAGGATCGGGTTCTCGTGGTCGGAGACGTCGATGACGTGGAACGGATCGATCTGGCGGAACGTGACGACGTAGGCCTTGTCGCCCTCGTAGCGCACGGAGTAGACGCGCTCGTCGACGCCCATGCCGGTGACGGAGCCCGTCACCTCGAGGTCGGCGTCGAGCACGTAGAGGTCGTTCTCCCACTCTGCACCCGGGGCGTTGATCGTCGTCGCAATGCGCAGGTGGCCGTCGTGTTCGTCCATCGACCACTGGTTGAGCGGCGTGCCGGGGACGGCGCCGCCGGCGTCGACCGAGAGGTTATCGTCGAAACCGACCGTGACGATCCCCGTCCGGTCGAACGCTCGTTTGTTCTCCTCGACGTACTCCTCCCAGGCGTCGCGGAGTTCGCGCTCTTTCGTTCGTCGCTCGTCGTCGTCGAGTCCGGCCCGCCAGTCGGCGAGGATGGCCTCGATCTCGGTCATGGTCGCGCGTTCGGAGAGGTCGTACCCCTGCAGGCGCTCGAGTCGCTCGAGCGTCCGGTCGTCGAGGTACGCCTCGCCGGTCGTCAGCAGGAACTGGAGGCGGACGTCCGCGTGGGACGGCGAGTCCACGTACGTCAGGTAGACCCCGTTCTCGGAGACGTAGGTCGCGGTCGTGTACGACGACCCGAGGAAACTCACCGAATCCGTGACCTCACCGCTCGAGGGGTCCAGGCGCAGCGTCGTGTACACCGTGTTGGCGCCGTTCTGATCGGTCGGGTAGTGGACGTCCGTGCAGTCGACCGCAGGGCCGTCGTCGCCGAGCGGTTCGACCGGACAGGGTTCGGCTGGCGAGACGCGGTCGGCCACGACGAGGTAGACGTCACCGTCGTAGAGGCGGGCCGTCTCGAGATGGCCCTCGAGGTCCGTCGACCAGGCCTCGTCGGGGTCTTCGGGGCTCGAGACGTCGTAGCCACGCAGGCGGTTGCGGTCGAACTGTACCAGCACGTCGTCGTCGGTCAGGAGCATCTCGCCCGAGCGCGGAATCTCGCTCAGCGCCGTCGGGTCATTCGGCGTCGAGGCGTCGATGACGTGGGTCGCGCTCCCACCGCGGAAGCGTCGGTCGCCGTAGTAGACGGTCTGCCCGTCGGTCTTCAGGATGTCGGGCTCGTCGAGCATCGCCTCCTGGACGTTCGTCTCGGCGTAGCGGCGCTCGTCGGCACTGGTGCTCGAGGAGTCGCCGCTCCTGGCCGCGTCGTCACTGGCATCGTTGCCGTTTCCGTTCCCGGCGTCCCCGTCCGCGGCGTCTTCTTCGACCTCGTCGGTCGCGACGGCCGGCCGCCCCATTCCGAAGCCGAAGGACCTGGAGCCCTCGTTCGACGCTCGCAGGTAGTCGGCGAACGCCGCCTCGGAGTCGAACTGCTCGATGGTCGGCTGAGCGGTGTCGTTCGATAGCTGTCGATTCTCCGGTCCGTTGGTGTCGGCTGCCGCCGGCCTCGTCCCACCGAGTTCGCCGGCGAAGGCGAATCCCACGCTCGAGCCCACGAGCAGGGCGACGAGGGCGACTGCCAGCACCTGTCGATCGAATCCCATCGACAAGTGATTCGTCCCCATACCTCAATATACTAAGGTAAGGTAAAATCGCTCTTTCACCGTGAGTAATGTGGAGCACCTGTCTCGAGCCGAATCGTCAATCACGTCTCGAGCGTAAACTTCGCGTGCGTCTCCACGAGTTCTACGGCCATTTAAGTTCGTGAGGGACGTGCGAGTCGGTATGACACAGACGCCAGTGATCGTCCAGGCTGTCCGGACCCCACAGGGGAAAGACGGCGGCGTGTTCGCCGACGTTCGCAGCGAGGATCTCTCCATTCCGCTGATCGACGAAATGCTCGCCGAAACCGGCCTCTCGGGCGAGGACGTCGACGACCTGATGTGGGGCTGTGCCCAGCAGCGCGACGAACAGGACAACAACATCGCCCGCGTCATCGCGCTCCTCTCGGAGCTCGGCGAGTCCGTGCCGGCGACGACGATCAACCGCTGGTGTGCCTCCTCGATGCAGGCGATCATCTCCGCCTCCGACGCCATCCGCGCCGGCCAGCGCGAGTGCATCATCGCCGGCGGCGTCGAGAACATGTCGAAGGTGTCGATGGGCGACAGCTACACGACGCTTCACCCCCAACTCGCCACCGAGTACAACGTCGGCGAACTTCAGATGGGAATGACTGCCGAGAAGGTCGCCGAGGTCTACGACGTCGACCGCGAGACCCAGGACGAGTACGCGCTCCAGAGCCACCAGCGCGCCCACGCGGCCACCGAAGAGGGCCGTTTCGAGGATCAGATCGTCCCCATCGAGACCGACGACGGCACCGTCACCGAAGACGAGGGTATCCGCCCCGACACCGACCTCGAGACGCTGGCGGGCCTCCCGACGGTCTTCAAAGGCGACGGAACCGTGACGCCCGGCAACGCCTCCCAGATATCCGACGGGGCGGCGGGCCTGATGGTCACGAGCGAGGCCTTCGCCGAGGAACACGACCTCGAGATTATGGCGTCAGTGGGCTCGAACAACGTCGCCGGCGTCGACCCCACCGTGATGGGCATCGGTCCGGTCCCGGCCACCCGTGGTTTGCTCGAGCGCACCGGCCGAGAGATCGAGGACTACGACCTGGTCGAACTCAACGAGGCGTTCGCGAGCCAGTGCGTCTACAGCCGCGACGAACTCGGCATCGACAACGAGCAGTTCAACGTCAACGGCGGCGCCATCGCGCTCGGCCACCCGCTCGGTGCCTCGGGCGCCCGACTGCCCGTCGCGCTGATCCACGAGTTGCTCGAGCGCGGCGGCGGCCGCGGGTTGGCGACGCTCTGCGTTGGATTTGGTCAAGGAGCGGCGATCGAACTCGAGGTCGAGTAACGAGTCTCTTCGGTCGGAAGGAATAGCTCTGGAGCCAACCTCTCTTTTCGAGAGTGCAGGTGTAGAACACCCTGCTCAATCGTGATCTGTCGGCACCTGGAGTGTGAGGATGCGAGTGAACTGTGGGGTTAATCCACGTGGCGACCGTCATAAGATTGAATTGGGAATACGATGAGTCAGACCACCTACAACATATCGACCGAAACGGCGCTACACCTCGTCGCCAACCAACGACGTCGATCGGTTCTCACGCAATTGATCGAAAGCGAGCAGAACGCCGTAGCGGTGGATCTGCTCGCCGAGGACCTGTCGCCGGAGAACCCTCCCCCAGACTCAGTTGAAACGATGAGTTCCGAACGACTTCTTCTCGATCTGTATCACAACCATCTCCCGAAACTGGAAGAAGCCGGCCTCGTCGAGTACGACGATCGAACGGAAACGGTTCGCTATCACCCGAACGACTGCATCGAAAAACTGCACCAGTTCGTCACCACTGAACTCGAGTAGTCTTCTCACAGCGTGACTCGAGGTCGGGCCGAGCGTGCCACCGTGAGGTAGGCTTTTTGCGCTCTCCATGGACGGACCAACTATGGTAACGTTCGACGAGGAGCAGGCTGAAGCCGAGGCACTCGATCGGTTACAGGAGCTTGGGTTGTCCCAGTACGAAGCCCAGACGCTCATCAACCTCCTGCAGCTCGGGACGGGTACTGCACAGGACATCACTCGTATCAACGGCGTTCCCCGAACGCGGGTGTACGAAGCGGCGGATCGGCTCCACGAACTGGGGTTCGTCGACATTCAGCACACGACGCCGCGAAAATTCACCGTAATCTCGAAGGAGACCATCGTCCGTACGCTCAACACCAAACGCGAAACCACGATTACCGAACTCAGGGAGTGTCTGGAGGAGATCGGCCCCGCCCAGCCACAGCGCGAGCAGTTCGGCGTCTGGACGGTCACCGGTCGAGAAGCAGTGTCCTCTCGCATCGACGAGTTCGTCGCCGAGGCAGACGAGCAGATCGTCTACATGACCGTCGACGAGTTACTCACCGATACCCATCTCGACGCGTTGCAGGCTGCTGCCGACCGAGGGGTCGATATCTATCTGGCGGGTATCTCGGAGGCAGTCGAAGATAGCGTTAGGGAGGAGGTGCCGTCGATCGAGCTGTTCGAAACCCTCTGGGAGTGGCAGGATACGCCCGCCGGGAGCCTGTTGATCACCGACGAAGAGACGGCGCTCGTCAGCGCGCTCGTGAACGGGGCCAGCGGCGCCGACGAGATCGAGGAGACGGCGATCTGGGGCGCTGGCGACCGCAACAGTCTCGTCGTCGTCCTGCGAGCCATCTTCACGTGGCGACTCGACGACACTCGATCGGCGTGACCCTGTCCAATCATTCACTCACATCATCACACCAGTTTAATGCTGTTTGGCCGTGTTGGACGAGCAATGGTCAGTAGTGATCGAGATGGGGATGCGCAGTCGTCAGAATCGGCTGCCGTTCGCCTCCGGAAGACGTACGACTGGTCGGCCACGGCGCCGAGTTTCGCCGTGATCGACGCCCTCGCGACCGTCGAGAGCGTCGACCCAGCCGAGTTGCTGACCGTGTTCGAGACGACGCTTTACGATCACGCCGACCCAGAAGCGCTCGATATTCTCGTCCGAGAGCGGAAATCGGAGTCGATCGCCGTCACGATTTCGATCGACCGCTACCAGGTCCGATTCGACGGTGACGAACTGATCGTCTCAGAATCGAACGATCCCTCATCGGTGTAAATTTTCACAACGGGTGATCGGGAATCGTTCCTGGATTGCGAACGAAAATCACTACCGACCACTGCACCCGTCTGTCTACCCGTTACCCGGATCGTTCGAAGGATCCAACCCTGCCGACACCAGTCGCCGCAATAGCACCACGATTCCGTTTTCGAGACCGCGCGCGAACACCGCCTGTTCTTTCGCCTTCTCGTCGTCGGAGTCTGGATAGTACGATCCGATCAGCAACGTCTCGCGGTCGACGAGCAGGATTCGACTGATAGCAACCTCGTGAGCGACCGCCGGCCCAGTGAGCCAGTCCAGGCCGGTTTCGAACGTGCGAATGTTGGGAAGCCCCGTCCCGAGTTGCGCAGTGATCGACTCCGTTTGCCCGCCGAGCAGTATCGAGAGTTCTCGTTCTCGGGCCGCCTCGAGGTGATCGAACAGCGTCTCCGACAGCAGTTCCTCGTCGACGACGAGCAGCGCGATTTCGGATTCTGCTTCGTCGATGAGGTCGAGCGTCCGTGACTCGATCGCCTCGTTTCCCATCAGCGACCACACTTCCTGGAGCTGGGTGTCCTCCTCCTCGAGTTTTCGTCGTTCGATAGATTGGAGAGACGTTTCGAGCGTCTCGATACGGGCGTCGTACTTCCGACGGAGCGTCCGCGTCGCCTCGTCAATTCCCACGGCTCGAAACCGCTGTGGGCTCGCGTGCTGTACTTCAACCAGCCCCTGTGACTCGAGCACACCGATTGCATCGTACACCCGCGTCCGAGGCACCTCGGAGATCTCGTGGATCTCTTTCGCCGTGCCGGTGGACAGTTGCGTGAGCGCCAGAAAACAGCGCGCTTCGTACTCCTTGAGTCCGAGTTCCTGTAGCAGACTAATCGCTTCCGAGATGCGTTCTTCCTGTGTCATGGCCCAACCACGAGTCCGGTTTTCCGAACGTGTGCGGTTGGCGGCGGTGACGGAAAAGGATTCGTGTCGTAGACTGCGTTCGAAACCGGAATCCGTTTCGACGAATCGAGCGGGGAGAAGCCGTTCACTCAGATAATCACACAAACTACTTGAGGACACACTCGCTATGGACAACTGGCGTGTCCCGTTATGGCCCAACCACTATGGGGCACGCCGATGTCGCTTTCTACCGACCCTTGCACTGAGTAGCGCGTCGTTCACCCGAGTGCTTTCGTGGCGGTCCGTGACGACTGAACACGGCACCAGTGAGTGATTCGACGGTGCCGGATTTTTCGTCTACCTGAAACAAACGAGGCCAATATCGCGATCGAAACCATACGTGACTTGCGCACGAACTTTCCTCCGACACGATGACGAATTTATCCTTCCACTAGATCGACCGTTCCTCTCGAGACGCGTGTTGACACGTGCATTGGGTGGTGTACTCGCTCTCGAGTAAGGATGTGTGTAGTTAAGTGTGGGGGCGTCGGTTGCACGGATAGGAATGGTCTACTACGCGGGTGTCGACCTCGGCGCGACCAACGTTCGAGCGATCGTCGGCGACGGCGAGGGTCGAACCGTCGGCTCGAGCAAGAATGGGACGCCTCGAGGCCCGACCGGGATCGACGTGACCGAAAAAGTTCTCGCGACGCTTCGGGAAGCCTGCGCGGACGCCGGGGTCGAACCGGCTCGAGTCGAGGCCGTCGGCATCGGCTCGATTGGCCCGTTCGACCTCGCCGAGGGGGCGGTGATCGACCCCGCGAACTTTCCGGACACGGTCGATCGAATTCCGTTGACGGGCCCGATTTCGGTGCTCGTCGACTCCGAGGAGGTCTACCTCCACAACGACACCAACGCGGGCGTCATCGGCGAGCGATTCCACTCCGACCGAAACCCCGACGACATGGTGTACGTCACGATCTCCTCGGGGATCGGCGCTGGAGTGTGCTGTGACGGGCGGATTATCTCCGGCTGGGACGGCAACGCGGGCGAGGTCGGCCACTGCGTCGTCGACCCCCGCGGCCGGTTGACCTGTGGCTGTGGCAAGGAGGGCCACTGGGAGGGGTACTGTTCGGGAAACAACATCCCCGAGTACGCCCGCCTGCTGGCCGAGGATGATCCCTCGATCGACACCAGCCTGCCCCTCGAGGACCCCGACTTCACGGCCAAGGACGTCTTCGATCTGGCCGGTGAGGACCAACTCGCCGACCACACGATCGAGCAGGTCGCCCACTGGAACGTGATCGGTCTCGCGAACATCGTTCACTCCTACGCACCCCTGGTCGTCTCCCTCGGCGGTGCCGTCGTCTTGCACAACGAGGACCTCGTGGTCGACCCAATTCGTGAACGGGTCCCCGAGATGGTGATGTCGAACGTCCCCGAGATCACCGTCACCGATCACGGTGACGACGTCGTCCTCGAAGGGGCGTTAGCGAGCGCGATGACCGAGGGAACCGGTGATCGTCGTCGAATGCGCGGGTAGCGGCGCCGGCGGCATCGAACAACGTTTTTATACTCGAGGTTCATGTTGAGATTATGCAACGACGAGCCCTCCTCAGAACGGTCGCTGGCGCCTGTGGCGTCGGCATCGGTCTCAGCCTCGGTCTTGGCGCCTCGAGCGGATCCGCCATCGCCTCGGCGGCACAGGAACCCTACGAACCCCTGGGATCGGTCCCCGTCGACGGGGCCTGCGAGGTCGTCGTCGGTGACGACCGGGAGACGGCCTACCTCGCGACGGTCGACGGCTTCGCTACCGTCGACGTGAGTGACCCGACCGATCCGCAGGTGCTAGCCGACAGACGAGGACTCCTCGATGACGTCCAGAACGAGGACCGCTCGTTCACCGAAATTCTCGACGTCGAGGTCAGCGGCGACCGGTTGATCGTCCCCGGGCCGGCAAATCCCGGCGGACCCAATGTCTTCCACGGGTTCTTCCAGTACGACGTGAGCGATCCCGCGAACCCGACGCTGATCGGCGAGCCCGTCGAGACAGGGTATCACCTCCACAACTGCTTTCTCGACGGTGATCGTCTCTACCTCCCCCGCAACGAGGTAGGGCAGAATCGGCGGCCGAACGCGGTCGAGATCTACGACCTGAGCGGGGACGGCCCCCAACGCCTCGGCGAGTGGTCGCTGCTCGATCACGAGCCGCGGTGGAACGACGTCACCAACCACTTCCTCTGGTACCTTCACGACGTAACTGTCCACGACGGTATCGCCGTCCTCCCCTTCTGGAACGCCGGCACCTACCTCGTCGACGTGAGCGATCCGAGCGAGCCAACGTACGTTTCGCACGTGTCGGACACGTCGCTCGAGGAGCAACTCGAGATCAGCGACGCCGAGATGATGGACTACTACACCGGACTCCCCGGCAACGACCACTACGGTGCGCTCGACGATACCGGGTCGATCCTCGCGGTGGGCCGGGAGGCCTGGGTGACCGACGCACCCGAGGCCGACCGACACGGCGGCATCGACCTCTACGACGTCAGCGACCTCGAGAACCCCGTCCACGCAGCGACCATCGACGCGCCGGAGACCCCGAACGGCGCCTACGAGGCCGGCCAGTGGACCACCTCGCACAACTTCGAACTTCACGATGGCCACCTCTACTCTTCGTGGTACCGGGGCGGCGTAAAGCTCCACGACCTCTCGACGCTCGAGGACCCCGAGGAGATCGCTGCCTGGCGGGACCCGTCCGTTGCCGCCTTCTGGACGGCGCGGGTGCTCGAACCGACGGAGACGTTCGTCGCCAGCAGTACGTCGATCCTCCCCAACGCCGAAACCGAGGGCGCGCTGTACGTCTTCGCGAGCGAGGCCGGCGAACAGGCCGATCCGCCGTCTTTCGAGGACGACACGGGCGAGCCCAGTGAAGATGCCGACGGAAACGAAACCGACACAGGCAACGACGAAAACGAAAACGAAAGCGACAGGGGCGACGACGAGAACGGAAGCGACGCCGATGACGACGAGACGGCCGACGCAGACGCCGGGGCTGAGGAGTCCGATTCGATCCCCGGATTCACCGCCGCGGGCGCAGCGAGCGTCGTCGGCGGGACGCTCGCGCTCGAGGCCTGGCGTCGTCGCCGGTAAACCAAACCCTTTCGGCGGTCGGCTTCCTAGAACGCCCAATGACCGACGCCGACGACGAGCCACTGAAAGTGCGCGTCGAGCAGTGGCTCACCCGCGAGATGCCGATCATCAAAATGCACGGCGGGACGAGCGCCGTCCGCGAGGCCGATCCGGAGACCGGCGAGGTGATCATCGAGCTCGGCGGTGGCTGTACCGGCTGTGAGGTCGCCGACATCACGACCAGCAACATCGAGGCCGAGTTGTTGACCTGGCCCGAGATCACCGACATCACCGTCCGGGTTCCCGACCCGCGCGAGAGTCTCGGTGGACCCGACCAGGCCGAGTCGATTATGGGCATCGACCGAACCGAAGGCGGACGCGGCGACTGGGGGTCCTCGAACCCAGGGAAAGACCACTTTTGAAGCCTGACCGTGGCACCTGCTGACACCGCCGGTCAGTTTTGGCGGCGCCTATACGCTTTTTTATGCCCGTTACGCAGATGGAGCCATGACGACGCGTGGACGACCGTCGGGAGGGATCGTCGATGAGTGACGAGTACGCTTCCGGGTCGTCGACAACAGCGACTGCGGCCGACGACGACGCTGGGGCCGACGGCGAAGGTGACTCACCAGAAACCGACGGCGGCCGGCAGGCCTACACCGTCCGCCTCGAGCTGGTCGACGAACCAGGCGAACTCCTCCGGGCGCTGGCACCGATCAGCGAAAACGGTGGCAACCTCCTGAGCATCCACCACGAGCGCGGAAACATCACCCCGCGAGGTCACATCCCCGTCGAGGTCGACCTCGAGTGCGTCCCGGCCCGGTTCGACGACGTCGTCGACGGGCTACGCGAGGCCGGCATCAACGTCATCCAGGCCGGTCCCGAGCGCTACGGCGAGGAACTGACCGTGGTACTCGTCGGCCACCTCGTCGAGACCGACCTCTCGGATTCGCTCTCGCGGATCGAAGGCGACGCTCACGCCGGCGTCCTCGACCTCTCGTTGAACGCTCCCGACGGAACCGACGCGGTCTCGAGCGCGCGACTTCGCCTCGCGGTGGACACGGGTCGACGCGAGACCGTCCTGGAGGCCCTCCGTTCACTCGCCGACGAGAAGGGGCTCAGCCTGATCGAGCCGCTGTCGGGAGGTGAGATCTGATGCGCCTCGCGATTCTCGGCGCCGGGGCTGTCGGCGGTTCGGTCGCGGAACTCGCCGGCGAGTACGGCCACGAGGTCGTCGCCCTGGCGAACTCGAGTCAGGCCGCCGTCGCCGACGACGAGGAACTCGACGTCGAGTCGGCACTCGAGCGAGCGGCGAGCGACGAACCCCTCGGCTCGAGCGACCCAGATCAGGTCTTCGAGACCGACTACGACGTCCTGGTCGAGGCGACCCCAACGACCCTCGGTGAGGCCGAACCCGGCTTCTCCCACGTCGAGCGAGCGCTGGCCGACGACAGACACGTCGTCCTCGCGAACAAGGGCCCCGTCGCCGAGCGCTACGAGGACGTTCGCGCGCTCGAGCGAAAGAGCGCTGGGTCGGTCCGGTTCGAGGCCGCCGTCGGCGGCGCGATTCCAGTGCTCTCGACCATCGAGGACTGCACGCCCCAGGCCGTCACCGCCGTTCGCGGCGTGCTCAACGGCACGGCGAACTTCATCCTGACGCGAATGGCCACGGAGGGCCTCGAGTACGAGCACGTCCTCGCGGAGGCTCAGGACCTGGGCGTGGCGGAGGCTGACCCGACGTTCGACGTCGACGGCACCGACGCCACGCTCAAGTGCGTCATCCTGGCGAACGTCCTCGCCGACGGCGGGTTCTCCCTCGAAGACGCCGACCTGACCGGCATCCAGGACGTTCCGCCGAGCGCGCTCGAACTCGCGGCCGAGGACGGCCGAACGATCCGCCTGGTCGGAGAGGCGACCCGTGAGGGGGTGCGCGTCGGCCCGCGACTCGTCCCCGAAAACGGTGCGATGGCCGTCTCCGGCACGCGAAACATCGTTCAGATTCAGACGCGCCACGCGGGCGACCTCTACTCGAGCGGCCGCGGCGCAGGCGGACCGGAGACGGCGACGGCGGTGCTCTCGGACGTGGGGAGACTCTGAGAGAAGGCGGGGTGACTCTGAGGGGGCGAGAACACCTCAGAGTACGTGTGCCGTCGCTCCGTGGTTCGTCACAGTAGCGTGGGACTCGAGTGAGCGACCGTCCGATCAGCAACGAACACCGTCAGGGCGTGCGCACTACTCACAAACCGCAAGCAAGCGGCGGGGTGTCACGAATACGCTTTCGAAATGGTTTTAACCGCATCGGCCAAAAGAGACCGATATAAGCGCCTTTGCGCGTGAGCTACAACAATGAGCGACAAACCGCACCAGAACCTGGCCATCATCGGCCACGTCGACCACGGAAAGAGTACGCTGGTCGGACGCCTCCTGTTCGAGACGGGAAGCGTACCCGAGCACGTCATCGAGCAGCACCGACAGGAAGCCGAAGAGAAGGGCAAGGGCGGCTTCGAGTTCGCCTACGTCATGGACAATCTCGCCGAGGAGCGAGAGCGTGGTGTCACCATCGACATCGCCCACCAGGAGTTCGACACGGACAAGTACTACTTCACCATCGTCGACTGTCCTGGTCACCGTGACTTCGTCAAGAACATGATCACGGGCGCCTCCCAGGCCGACAACGCCGTCCTCGTCGTCGCCGCCGACGACGGTGTCGCGCCCCAGACCCAGGAGCACGTCTTCCTGGCCCGCACGCTCGGTATCAACGAGCTCATCATCGGCATCAACAAGATGGACGTCGTCGACTACTCCGAAGACTCCTACAAGGAAGTCGTCGACGAGGTCAACAAGCTCCTCAACCAGGTCCAGTTCCAGGTCTCGGACGACTCATTCATCCCGATCTCGGCATTCGAGGGCGACAACATCGCCGAGTCCTCCGACAACACCCCCTGGTACGACGGCCGTACCCTCCTCGAGTCCCTCAACGACCTGCCCGAGGCCGACGAGGCGTCGGACGCACCGCTGCGCCTCCCCATCCAGGACGTTTACACCATCTCCGGTATCGGGACCGTCCCCGTCGGACGCCTCGAGACCGGGACGATGAACGTCGGCGACAACGTCTCCTTCCAGCCCAGCGACGTGGGCGGCGAAGTGAAGACGATCGAGATGCACCACGAGGAAGTGCCCCAGGCCGGACCCGGTGACAACGTCGGATTCAACGTCCGCGGCATCGGCAAGGACGACATCCGCCGCGGTGACGTCTGTGGCCCTGCCGACGACCCGCCGACGGTCGCCGAAACCTTCCAGGCGCAGATCATCGTCATGCAGCACCCCAGCGTGATCACCGCGGGTTACACCCCGGTCTTCCACGCACACACCAGCCAGGTCGCCTGTACGATCGAGTCCATCGACAAGAAGATGGACCCCTCGAGCGGCGAGGTCAGCGAGGAGAACCCCGACTTCATCCAGTCGGGCGACGCCGCGGTCGTCACGATCCGACCGCAGAAGCCCCTCAGCATCGAGCCGGCAAGCGAGATCCCCGAACTCGGGAGCTTCGCCATCCGCGACATGGGTCAGACCATCGCCGCCGGCAAGGTCCTGAGCGTCAACGAGAAATAAATGCAGCAAGCACGCGTTCGACTCGCGGGCACCAACCCGAACGATCTGGACAACATCTGTGCAGACGTCCGCGAGATTGCGAACAACACCGGCGTCAACCTCAGCGGGCCGATCCCGCTGCCAACGAAGACGCTCGAGGTGCCAACGCGAAAGTCGCCTGACGGCGAAGGCACCGCTACGTGGGAGCACTGGGAGATGCGCGTCCACAAGCGCCTGATCGATCTGGACGCCGACGAACGCGCACTCCGACAGCTCATGCGCATCCAGGTGCCGAACGACGTCTCGATCGAGATCGTCCTCGAGGACTGAGGCGGTTTCTCGAGATTCGAGTCTCGAGTCACAAGATTCGTTTTCACTCGTTTTCGTCACTCGAGCGACTGCACTGTAAGCTGCACACTGCACACTGTACACTGTATACTGAGAGCCCACGGCTCGAAACTCGAAGCGAACTCGAGTCGTTACGCAACCCCGCCGCACATTCGCGGTACATACTTTTGTGTCCGATCGACGAACAGCCGATATGGCGTCTGACTCCGCGAGCCCGATCCTCGAGACGCTCGGTCTGTTCGCGATCGTGTTCGTCCTGCAGGGGATCGCAGCGATGTTCAGCCTCGGTCTGATGGCTGGCCTCTTCGTCCTCGCACCGCCGCTCGAGACCAATCCGTGGACGATTATCACGAGCGTCTACGCCCACGGCGGCGTGGGTCACCTCGTCTCGAACAGCATCGGGCTGATCGTCTTCGGCTGGCCGATCGCTCGTGCTACGACCCGGCTTCGCTTTCACACGTTCTTCGTGGTGACCGGTGCGATCGCCGGCGTCTCACAGATTCTCGTGACGGGGGCAGTCGCCTCGTTCATCGGTGGCTCGACGGCAGGCGTCCTCGGGGCCAGCGGCGCCGTCTTCGCGCTCATGGGCTACCTGATCGCCGGCAATCGCGTCTCCGACAGCGTGGCCGCCCGCGTCGAGGTTCCGCTCTGGGCGACGCTACTGGCGTTCGTCGTCCTCTCGGCCGTTATCACGGTCGCCACCGGCGCGCCGGGCGTCGCGCTGGTCGCCCACTTCACCGGCTTTCTGGTGGGGCTCGTGGCCGGTCGCCTGGGCGTTCTCGAGGTCTCGAGGGCCGCCGAGCGAACTCGAGCGACGGCGTGAGAGCCACGGCCAGGACTGAGGTGTGCGAGATTGGCTGACGCACCCACCCCGAAACACAAGCTACAAGTACGAACCGCGGATAGAACTCCTCGAGGGCTCGTAGATCAGTGGCAGATCGCTTCCTTCGCAAGGAAGAGGCCCCGGGTTCAAATCCCGGCGAGTCCATCACATTGTTGTCACGTTTCGAAGTGTCCCGTTAGTCGTATTGTTAGCGGCTGACTCGGAATTCTGCACTAAACCAGCACACGGAATTTTCGCTGTTCTGAGGCGAGTGATGGCGGCCGCGGGTTTCGCACGTCTCGCTCGACGTTCTCTACCAGCACTACGACGCGAGACCGAGCGAGAGAAGATGACGGTTCGTCGTCAGGAGCTACCGAACTAATCCAAACCATGATCCAGAAAATCACCAAAACCCTACGACTCGAACGGAATATTCGTTCCCGGCGAGTCCATACGCGCTACGCGCGTTCGGTAATCGCAATACGGCGTGACTTCTTTAAATTACTATCCGACCGTTTAGCGGCGTGTTCGCTCCGTCGTACGGCACCGATTGCCGGCAGTGTGTTCGTGGTTTAGCCTCACTACCCCGACGACGCACCTGGGTTTTCTGAAGTGATCGTGTTTCCTCGAGAAGGACCGACCGATCTGGTATTCCTCTCCCTAGGCATGGGAGCGGTCGGTTCTCCCCTGCATAACAAGTCAACACCTGGTCGTACTCGAGAACGCCACACCACGAGGGATTACGACGTGAGACGCTCGTGTATCCGTTGAGCCTCGTAGTATTCAACCCGACGATATGAACGTCGGTACAACAGAGGTTATCCAGGGAGCACATTGCTCACTCTATGTGCGTATTAATCGGTTTTCAGTTAATGTTATAACTAATTCTAAACTATCATTACATATGGATCGTCGAACACTGCTCGGTTATGTTGGGGCAACGGTTCTTGTGTCTGGTGGCGGGTGTTTGGGAGATCTGGGCAGTGGAGAGGGTCAAAACGGTCTCAAAGAGAAGGATTTTCCAGAGAAGCCAGATCCGGTTACGAAAGGTACCGCTACCAGGTTCGTCACGGAATATGAGGAAGTCTGGATGCACAATGATATGCTTTCGGCGAACACGACAAAGATTAGCATTGGGTGCCCCGCCGCAGCAGACGTAGAGGCTGATGGTGGATATTATCTCATCACTATCTGTCGTGGCAGCCAAACAATCGATCGAGACGGAAGTGAAGCCGTTGGTCATCTCGGCCCGAAACCGAAGTTCTATTTTGTCTCAGATAACTCCGTACAGCGCATCGATACCAAGCATAGGAAATCAGAGCCGGCTCCGGAAACGTATGGAAACGGGACAGGCGGTCGTGAAGTACAGGGATTTCGGTTGGTGAACTTTGACGAGACGAGTCACGAAGTCACCGTAACCGTGACCCACCGCAAAGAGAACGAAACCATTTTTGAAAGAACGTACAATCTCGATTCCGAATCGTTACTTACACAGTCGGGATTGACGGCAGTGGAAGGAATCTATGATCTTACTGTCCAACTCAAAACGGGCGAATCAGCGGCGTATGAGTGGGTTATAGACGATATTAAGCCACCATTTGGCGTGAATATTTACATCGCACGTAGTGGCGCTATTCATTTCGATAGGAATACCGATCCAGGATTGTGACCTAACTCGGTGCGATGTCTGTGTCGCCCGTACTGATCATTATGGAATCCAGCCGGTCATCGTTAGGAGTTCAGCAAAGACGGTGTTCCGATCAGGTGAACTAACGCTGGCTCTCCTGATCTGCCTCTTTGAGCGCCTTCCACTCCTCTATGTCTTCGTCCGTGATCGGATGGGACAGCGGGCCACCTGGGGGCGCGAGGGCAACGTAGAGCAAGTACCCGAGTAGACCGAACACGAGCACGAGGAGGAACCACGTAAACGGATCGCGGTCAGGGTGCTCGGAGTTAGCCTGTTTCAGGTAGACGGCTGTCGCAACGGCCACGTTGACGACCACTAACAGGAGGGCCAACTGAATCAGATTCATGGGCGTCAGTCCTCTTGGTTCACTTTCGCGTCCTGGTAGCAGGGCCAGCACGGAAGATCGGACAGGACCGCACACTCCGGGCACTCCTCGAGATCGTCGGCCTTGCCATCGTCGAGAACGCCGCCGTCCGCCACCACGTCCGCCTCATTGGTTACAGATTCTCGAGCGTCACTTGTCGGCGCGGGATTCTCGTAGGTGATCGCCGCGTTGAGAACGGTCGGTCCGCCAACGATGGCGACACAAATTTTGTGCTTGCAGTCCTGCTCACGGTGTATGTCAGCAGGCCACTCACATTCGGCGGGCACAACGACGCCCTCACGCTCCTCAACACTCACCACATACGCATGGTCTTCTTTGAGGAAGCCGTAGGAGGGTGGTATCTAGAAGAGGCCCCATCAACGACGAACGAGACCTCATCGTGACGCCCTGTCGAGTACCCATCCATCTCTGCACGTGGTGTGCAGGCCGGAAAACGGCGACGTGAGATGAACGGTCGAGTTGCCGAGGACCGGTAATTCACCACACTATTGCGCCGAGTTAGTCTAATCCAGTCGGATAGGGGGACGTGGGTGTCGGTGAGATGGTCCGAGGATCATCACGATAGAGTGAACTGGCACGAGCGAGCCCGACCACTCGACGAACGGTTCTGGCCGACACCAAACAGCCGTCTGAAAACGGCACGTCGACGACTCAGTCGCCTGGACGGTAGCAAAGGCCACCCTCGCTCTCCGGGACCGGATCGGCGCTGGACGGACGAGAGGTGATCGTCGTTCCACACGCCGGGCACTCGATGTCGGTGGTATCGTCGTGCACTCGGCGGATCCAGTTCGCTTCGAGGGGGCTTTCGTGACCGCACGCGAAACAGATGAGCATCGACTTTCGAGGCCTCGATTGGTCGGGGGGTTCAGCGGAGGGGGACATACTCGACTGTAGCGGCTGGAGACGGATAACGGTGCTTGCCCACGACGATCCACAGGGACGAGCCGTCGGAGACGCCGAGAGCGACGGTGGGAGTCCAGGCCAAAAGTGATACCGTTCTCGCTCAATTTGGAGTGGTCCACTCGTGGCCACAGTGGGCGCGTTCGATGGTAACCAATCCTCCGTCTCCGAGTAGTGCGCTCCGATTCACCTCGTCACAGTTCGGACAACGGGTGCTGTTCACTGTAATCGTATTAGTAGACTATGTTCAAAACGGATACTCCCAAGCGTTTGGGTATGAGTATCTCCGTGACAATTACTGACCTAAATCCGGACCGTGGGAGTCGAATCGGGAGTGGAAACACCAATCCAGGAACCGATAGAACGCCAGCGGTTACGGAGGGTCCCTCTCGTCGCGCACCTCCTCGGCTCTCTGGGTTTCCTAGTCCGCAGGTCGTCGTATCCCCGCCCGGAAACCCACCGGAAGGCCACTGTGATCCGATAGCGGTGCCAACCACGAGCGGGACGAACCCGAGTCTCACATCACGGACCATCGGACGTTCTCGAGCACTCGCCAGTGTCGTCTTCGTTCGCCGAGCCGTACTCGAGTAACCCGTTGATCAACAGAATCAATACGTCTCCCTCTGAGTCCAGAGTATGCCGGGTACTCCATCCGAATCGGAGTTACACCGTATTCTCTGTACTCGATTGCGTGACTGTGTCCACCGGGAACGAACGCCGTTCGATTCCGTTCGCATCGAGGAGGCAGGCGAGCGGGGACTGGGGAACATCGTCGTCGAATCTGAAGTCACCGAGAGCCTGGTCATCGCAGTCGAGCGCGATTGCGTCTATCCCCTCGACACCGACGTAATGACGCAGGCTCGAGACACCGCAGATGCGGCCGACGTCGAGCACTTCGCGACGTGCAACTCCCGTGACTTCTTCCTGTTTCACGACACCGATCAGTGTGGAATTTCGGAGATTCCCTACTACTACCTCGATTTCCGTGACGTCGACTTCGACGGTCCGTCGGCAAACGACCGGCTCTCGACGATTCTCTACGCGGTTCAGTTCCTCACGATCCACGGTGAACTTCCCGAACAAAGCGCGCGCGACCGAATCGTCGGTCCACTTCACTCGTTTCACGACGCGATCTGGCCGACGTTTCGAACCCTCGCTCGAGAAACGTACGATATCGACCCCGATTTCGTCGAGACGTTCGACGAGTGGGTTCGGGAGAACGACTACGCCTCACTCGAAGAGTCCGAACGGTTCTCCCTCGCCGCCAAACAGTACGCGTACCTGGTCGCCAGTTACGTCCTGTTCGCCGAAGTCGTTCGAGAACAGCGGTCCGAACCAGGAGAGACGAGCGGATGTCCGCTCGAGTCCCTCGTCGAAGGCGCCTCGGCGGCCGATAGTCCACCCCGAATCGGGCAGCAGGCCGAAGCGATTCGGGCGGAAATTGACTTCGAACTCCCGTTCGACGACGATCCGTCGTTGTTCACCGCGTACCCACACAATTCGAAAACGCGGTCGGCCGTTCGTGCACTGCTCGTTCGCATCGACGTAAAGACTCTCTCTACCGTCGACGAGGACCTATTGGGAGAACTGTACGAGGACCTGATCACAGAACGCGATCGAACGTCACTCGGCCAGTTTTACACCCATCCAGATATCGCCGAAGCGATCTGTACCTGGGCGCTGCAACCCCAGGAGCAGGGAGCTGGCGTCCCTCGAGTCCTCGATCCGGCGTCCGGAAGCGGTACGTTCCCGGTAAAAGCGTACCACCGAATGCAGGAGCTATCGCCAACCGCAACACACCAGGAGATCCTCGACAACATCACCGCAATCGACGTCAACCGATTCCCGGTTCACCTCACGGCGCTCAATCTCGCGTCACGAACCGTCCAGGAGCGAACCAGTCGGTTGCACACGGTCAACGATTCCTTCTTCACTGTGTCTCCCAGGGACAGTCGGCTATCGCGGGGAGGGGGAGTGAGAGACGAGACGAATAAATACGACGCAGTAGTCGCTAACCCGCCCTACATCCGCCAGGAGAACCTGTGTCCCGACAGGGACCACTTCCGTTCTCACCTGGAGAAGTACGGCGCGGAGAACTCGAGTCGATACGCGAACGGGCGGAACAAACTTTCGACCAGGTCCGACGCGTACGTCTACTTCGTCTCACACGCGTTGCAGTTCCTCCGAGACGGGGGGCGTCTTGGATTCATCGTCCCCACGAAGTGGCTGACGACGAAATACGGTGAGTCCTTCCAGGAGTTCCTGTACGATCAGGTGAAAGTCCACGCTATCGTCGGGTTTTCCGACAGGGCGTTCACCCCTCTCGTCGATACGGTGGTGTTGTTCGCCGAACGATGTACCGACGAAACGGAGCGTCGGGAGACGGTCACGGACTTCATCCGGGTGAAAGAGCGACTGTCGCCTGCGGAACTCTCGTCGATTGTTGACGCTCGACGGTCGGTCCCCGACGGGAAGGTGTTTGGAATCGAGACGAGCGATGCGTATCGAGTCGTCAGTCTCTCCCAGAACCGCCTGGAGAGACAGGGTGGACGAAAGCTCGGCCACTACCTGTACGGCCCGAGCTCGTTCATTTCGCTCGTCCACAGTGACAAGATGCGGCGGCTGGATACGTATGCAGACGTGGCGTTCGGCAACAAGACGGGAAATAACGACTTTTTCTTGCTCGACGAGCAGGACGTCACGCAGTGGGGGATCGACGAGCGATTCCTGCAGCCAGCGATTCGATCGATTCGAGCGCTGGAGTCGTATCGCGTGGCGGATACGGATCAGTACCTTCTCGATTTCGGAGCATACGTCGATACTGTCGAGGCACGTCAGGACGGATTGGGTTCGACGACCGACCTGGCAGAAGCAGTAACGAACGAGTTACGCGCCGACGGGTACGAGTCGACGGTCAGCTACCTCGAGTACGGAGAAGAGCAGGGAGTCCCTGATGGACGAACCGTGTCTCAACGTACGCCCTGGTTCAACCTGGGAAACCTGCTCGTCCCGGACGTCTTACATCCGGTGTTCTACAACGAACGGGTGTTCACGGTCGATAACGCCGGTGGATATGCGCCGACGAATGCGATCCAGTGCGTCGATATCGCCGAGTACGACGACGTACTCCCGGCTATTCTCCACTCGACGGTGTACAAGGTGCTGCTCGAACTGTGGGGCCGTCACGAGGGCGGAGGAGCACTTCAGTTGCTCACGTACGAAGTGTCGTCGGTTCCGGTTCCCAGCCCGGAATTGATGTCCGAGTCACAACGTGAGCGGATTGTGGCGGCCGGGGAGAAACTGGTGGGGGGTGTCGACGGTGCACAGGGCGACCTCGACCGGGTGCTCCTCGAGTTTCTGGATCCAGAACTGGACCTATCCGTCGAGGAACTACAGGTCATCCACAGCAGACTGGTGGAGCAACGAGTAGACGGAGCAGCAACGGAGAACGTCCTGGTCGAGGATGCCGACGAGTTCGAGTTGACCTCCTCGATACCCAACTACGACCCAGACGAGGAAACGGACGCGAGTGTGGACGATTTTTGAACGAAGCGAGGAGCCGTTCGCGGTGTTCTCGCCACCCCCGTTACCGGAGCCTCGATGAGGACACGGTCTCGAGACTACCGTCATCGACCGCCAGCAGGAGTCTCGCTCGTTCGCGCTCGATGAATCGACGGTCTGCTGCTTCGTCTCGAGGCTCGGTATTTGAGAGGTCACCGACGGGCACACCGGAACTCGAGTCGAGGTCACTGTACAATTTTCACCGCTCTCGAACAGGAGGACGAGTACAGCTCGACTACCGACGCGTGTCGTCGAAGGTGAGCGTGAAATCCGGCGCAATCGACGTCGTCGATCGCCGAGCGGATCGATACGCGGCGAAACTCGAGACGACCACGACCGCGAGCAGGGTGATTCCCACGAGCCCACTGATCGCGGTCGGGAAGAGCAGGTCTCCCCAGAGACTTACCGACGCGGCTGCGACTGAGATCCCGACGATCGTGGCCGCCGACTGCCAGTCGAGTGGGGACGGATCCGTCCGAAATTCGATCGTGACGCGTTTCGTCCGGTCCGTCGGCGAGACGATCTTTCGTTGCCGATCGAACGAGACGAGGTCTCGCTCTTCGAGCAACGGGAGGTGGGACTGATAGAGCGAGCTATAGACCGATTTGACGGTTCGTCTGTCGAGTTGATCGGGTTCGCACCCGGATTCCCAACTCGCGACGCGTTCGACGAGGTCGAAAAGGTCCACCGGACCGTCTCGCTCTGACAGGCAATACAGGACGTATCGTCGCCGGAGATTCCTCGTCATCTCTCGAATGTCTTCCGAGAGGTCCTCGAGCAGTTGACTATTCCCGTTCATACGTACAGCATTCACTCGACTCCATCGACCACTGCTCTCTTAAAGGGAGAACCTCGTTATGGGTTGACAATTAGAGTTATATCGTCCGTAAACCGTCACATGTTGGAGTTTCCGGCCGCGGTTACTCGTCATCGTACGTGTGTGTCGTCGATACGTGCCATTTCACCGCCGGAATAGTCCCATCGGCCACACATCAATAGCGATTCACGTACGCCAGACGCGAGGGTGTCGAGACGTATCGGGATCGAGTCGACCACCGGGAGATACCGAAATAGTTCATCGAAAGGCCACATTATGTTTCCGCAATCGAGGATCGCAGAATCAGCGGTACATCACACAGACGCATTCTCGAGCGACGATTCCGATAGCCGGTCCGTAACCCCCTTTTAACTCCGCGATTTCGAATTTCGCGGGTCCGTGGCCAGGTGTGCCGGCCGTTATTCAGCCCGTACACCTCGGTAATGACCTCCTCTCTCGAGCGGTGTTCGCGGTGAGTGTTCGATATTCGCCTGCTACCGGCCGCTCATCCCACTGCCGTTCTCCCGGATCGGCCCCAGCAGGCCCGTTGGACGATCCTACGAATGGTTGGGAAGTCATTATTAAAACACGCCGTTACCGTCGTCAGAATCGGTATTATCATGCAAAAACACACTCCCGTCCCGATCACACTACTCGCGGTTGTCATCGTCGTGATCGGCATGGCAGTCCCAGCAGGCGCATCGCTGGCAGCGACAGGTACCGTCACGGAAGCGACCCAGACGCCACTCGAGGCGACGGCGTACCAACCCGATCAGTCACACGCGAACGCCGGGAACGGCACCGACTCGGCCACGGTCGTGACCGAAGACGGCACGATGTCGATCGAGGAGGCACTCGCCGAGTTCGACACCGACGAACTCGAGGCGGTCGTCATCGAATCGAGTGCCATCGACGGAGAAGAGACCACACGAGTGCACGCCCTGGAAGACGAGGACGCCGAACTCGTCTGGGGAACGTTGCTGGAGTCATCGGACGACGCCGACGAGGCGACGCTCGCGGACTTCACGAACGACGTGACGGCGTCGACTGCGAACGGCGAAACGCTGGCGGTCGACGACGGCGAAGCGACGATCACGACCGATCACGGGACGGTCGTGACGGTGGAGCAGGTCACCCACGATCGGACCGAACAGGACGGCGAGTCGACGGCGACCGGACCCGATAGTCGCGCAGAGGTCTATCAAGAGAACAGCCAGACGACGAATCAGAACGCGACGGTCACGGTCGACGCCGAACGGGCAGCCGTCCTCGTCGTCCAGTTGAACGTCCAGGAGAACGACCAGAGTGGCTACGCGGCGGCGGCTGGCGAGAACGCATCGGCGGTCGTCCACCAGGAGAACGACCAGCGCGCGACGCAGTTCGCCTCGGTGAACGTCACCGCGTCGGAGGCGGCGGTCGTCGTCGCCCAGATCAACGTCCAGCGCAGCGAGCAAGAGGCGATGGCCGCTGCGGCAGGTCCGGGTGCGACGGCTGACGTGATACAGGAGAGCTCCCAGCTGAACGACCAGGACATCGATATCGTCGTCGAGGCGAACGAGAGCGCGATCTACGTAATCCAGGAGAGCGTACAGATTAGCACACAGGAAGAACACACGAGCACGAGCGACGGAGACGAAAGCGATGAGGACGAAAGTAACGACGGTGATGACGAGGACGAAACCGACGACGAGGGCGAAAACGAGGACGAACACAAAAACGAAGACGAGAGCGAGTGTATGCCGGATTACAAGAAGCAAAAGAAGGCCGGCCACACGTAGGTGACGAACGACGGACCGGATCAACGAGGAATCGGCACTAAACGCGGCCAGTGAACGAATCGAAGTCCGTGTCCATTCTCACTATTTTGCCACAAATTTCGTCGATGATGAGTCCTGGATGTCTCCGTAACGGAGTATCCGGACGAATCTGCTGGACCAACCGGTTCGAATAACTCGAGTTACTGCGAGTCAATTCTCGTTCAACTCGCTCGAGACGCTCGACGAAATCGCGTTTCTACGTGTGCGTACTCGAGTTCGGGTTACACAGCTCAAAAAACACCAGCCGAAGGCGATTACGCGGCGCTCTGGCTGGTCGTGATCGTGGTCGACTGGGACTGGGACTGCGTGTTGTCGTCGCCGGACGCGTGCTGAGTTTGCGTCTGGTCGACTTCGGTCTCGTCGGTCTGGGTTACCGTGTCACCGCCGTCCGAGTCCTGTTCGGCGTTCTGTTCGATCGTGGCATCTTGTTCGGCGTTCTGCTCGTTGCCGTCGCCGTTCTCGACGGTCTGTTCCTGGTCCTGGTTCACGTCCGCGTCCTGTTCGATGGACTGGTCGTTACCGTCGCCAGCGGCCTCCTGGTCGGCGTTTTGTTCTACCTCGGCGTCCTGTTCGGCAGTCTGCTCGTTGTCGTCGCCGTTTTCGACGGTCTGCTCCTGGTTCTGGTCGGTTTCGGCGTCCTGCTCGACGTTCTGGTCGTTTGAGGTTCCGGTCGCCTCCTGATCGGCTTCTTGTTCGACGTCGCTCTCCTGCTCGGCCTCCTGCTCGTTGTCGTTGCCGTTCTCGACTTCCTGTTCCTGTTCGGCCTCCTGCTCGGCTTCCTGCTCAGCCTCCTGGTCGTTGGCGACACCACTAGCGTCCTGGTCGACCTCCTGCTCGGTCTCTTGCTCGCTTTCGGCCTCCTGGTCGTTGTCGTTACCGTTCTCGACTTCCTGTTCCTGTTCGGCCTCCTGCTCGGCTTCCTGTTCGGCTTCCTGGTCGTTCAGGGCGCCGTCGGCGTCCTGTTCGACTTCTTGCTCAGATTCCTGTTCGCTTTCAGCTTCCTGCTCGTTGTCGTTACCGTTCTCGACTTCCTGTTCCTGTTCGGCCTCCTGCTCGGCTTCCTGTTCAGCCTCCTGTTCGTTAGCGAGACCGTCAGAGTCTTGTTCGACTTCTTGGTCGGCCTCTTGTTCGCTTTCGGCCTCCTGCTCGTTGTCGTCACCGTCTTCGACTTGCTGCTCCTGTTCGGCTTCCTGTTCGACTTCCTGTTCGGACTCTTGGTCGTTCAGTGCGCCGTCAGCGTCCTGTTCGGTTTCCTGTTCGGTTTCTTGCTCAGCCTCGGCTTCTTGCTCGTTGTCGTTGCCGTCTTCGACTTCTTGTTCTTGCTCGACCTCCTGTTCGGATTCCTGCTCGGCTTCCTGATCGTTGTCGATACCGTTGGCGTCCTGCTCGATCTCCTGCTCTGTCTCCTGCTCAGATTCGGCTTCCTGTTCGTTGTCGTCACCGTTCTCGATTTCCTGCTCCTGTTCGACCTCCTGTTCGGATTCCTGTTCGGCTTCCTGGTCGTTCAGGGCGCCGTCGGCATCCTGGTCGACCTCTTGTTCGGTCTCCTGTTCGCTTTCGGCTTCCTGGTCGTTGTCGTCACCGTCCTCGACTTCTTGCTCTTGCTCAGCTTCTTGTTCAGTCTCCTGTTCGGCTTCCTGGTCGTTCAGGACACCGTCAGCATCCTGTTCAGTTTCCTGCTCGGATTCCTGTTCGCTTTCGGCTTCTTGGTCGTTGTCGTCACCGTTCTCGACTTCCTGTTCCTGTTCGGTCTCCTGTTCAGCCTCCTGTTCGGCCTCCTGGTCGTTCTTGACGCCGTCGGACTCCTGGTCGACTTCTTGTTCAGATTCTTGCTCGCTTTCGGCTTCTTGCTCGTTGTCGTCGCCGTCCTCGACTTCTTGCTCTTGCTCAGCTTCTTGTTCGGCCTCCTGTTCAGCTTCCTGATCGTTGTAGTCGCCGTTTGTCTGCTGGTCAGTCTCCTGGTCTGATTCCTGCTCAGCCTCGGCTTCCTGCTCGTTGTCGTCACCGTCCTCGACTTCCTGTTCCTGCTCGACCTCCTGCTCGGCTTCCTGCTCGGACGCTTGTTCGTTCTCGTAGCCGCTCGCTTCCTGCTCGGCGTCCTGATCGATGTCCTGTTCGCTCTCGGCTTCCTGCTCGTTATCGTCGCCCTCAGCCGTCTGCTCTTGGCTACTGTGCTGCTCACCGTCCTGCTCGGACGATTGTTCGTTGTCGTCGCCGTAGAGGACGAGCTGAACCGACCGTTGGTCGATGTCGTTGTCGTTTTGCTCGGCCGTTTGCTCGTTGCCGTCACCCTCGGCGGTCTGTTCCTGGCTCAACGACTGGCTCGCACTCTGGCTAGCGTTCTGGTCGTTGTTGTCACCGAAGAGCACGAGCTGGACCGACTGCTGGTCGATGTCGTTGTCGTTTTGCTCGGCGGATTGTTCGTTGTCGTCACCCTCAGCAGTCTGCTCCTGACTGAAGATTTGCTCGGCAGCCTGCGCGGTGTTTTGCTCGTTGTCGTTGCCGAAGATTACCAGTTGAACCGACTGTTGGCCGATGTCGTTGTCGTTCTGTTCGGCGTTCTGGTTAGTGTCGTTACCCTCGGCCGTCTGGGATTGCTCGAGCACCTGCACGCCAGTCTGACTCGCGTCTTGCGCGTTGTCGTTTCCAGCGATCGAAAGCTGGATCTGGAACTGGCTGATGTTGTTGTCGTTTTGCTCGGCACTCTGGTCGTTGTCGTCACCCTCGACGGACTGCGACTGGACGAGCACCTGCGCCGCTTCCTGGGCGCTCAGCTGGTCGTTGTCGACACCCAGGATGACGTACTGGATCTGATCCTGCTGGATGTCTCCGTGCTGTTCGGCCGCCTGGTCGTTGTCGTCACCCTCGGCGGACTGATTCTGCGTGTAGAAAACGAGGATCCCCTGGTCCGCTACCTGCTCGTTGTCGTCACCGAACAACGCCCACTGCTCCTGGCTCTGCTGGTAGTAGAGCACCTGGGTCGCCTCCTGGCAGTTGTCGTCGCCGGTCGCGAGTTGACTCTGCAACAACTCGCCGTCTACCGTGGCGACCTGCTCCTGGTAATTCTCGTCGCCGTCGGCTTCTTGAAAGCTATCCTGTGCCCCGTTGACGATCGTTACCTCCGCCTGTTCACAGTTCGATGCATTCGATCCCGATGTCGCCCCTAGCGCTATCGCGCTCCCGGCAAAGATCATGCCGGTCGCCACGAGTAGCGCGACGAGAGTCACTATGAAACGCTTCTTGCTTGGCATTTATTTCATCCGGCGGGTAGCCCGCCAACACACCCTCTCGAGAACACCCCACTTTGTTATCTAAACCGAACACGTTGGTAACTTCGATTGCAAATCTCGAGTGTGCCAGTAACCTCGATTACGAATTCGAAACCGTCGTTACTGTCGTCAGAAAACGGTGTAATCGACGATAGCTGCGTACGTATCGAAAACCGATGCTCGTCAACGGCACGAACGTAGGGCGAACGATGACGCAGTCGAACCGACCTATTCGCAACTTGTAGACGAGACATCGGACGGACTCCAGTCATCGAGAGTACCTCCGCAATATGTTTGTCGTGCTGAAAAGTCGTTTCTCGAGTGGCCTCAGCTGAGCACCGCGCATAGTGCACAGCGCACAGCACATGGCTCACAGCGCACAGCGTACAGCACACAAATTCGTCAGGACGGATCACCCAGTTCCGCAGATTCCCACTGCGATGCGAGTCGCTCGGCCAGTTCGGGCGGCCGGTGCTCGTTCAGCAAGTGGTTTTCGAGGCTCTCGCCGGTGTTGATCGTTTCCTTACACAGTTCGCAGTAGATCGGTGCTTTGCTCGCCATAGCACCAATAGGCGAGAAACCCGCAAAAGCATCTCGCACGCAACGGGGCGTTCGAGGCGGTAATCCACCGTTTCCCAGGAAAGTCCAGATTCGTCGAACCTCAGTGCTTGCCGTCGTACAGGTGACAGGCGACGGGATGGGCCCGCTCTCCCAATTCCGGGTTCTCCAGTTCACAAACACTCTCGTAGGCGTCGCGCAACCGCGTCGCGGATTCGTCCCAGTCCTCGTTCGCGAGCGGCGCCAGTGCCTCCTCGACTACCGCCTCGTGTTCCGGCGGCAGCGGCGTGTCGATAACGTGGGCCTTCAGGTCCGCGACGAAGGCGTCCACCTCGGCCGGGTCCACGGCGATGCCGTCGTCGGTCATCACTGCGTGGTCGCTGACGACCTCGAGACTGATATTCTCCCGTTCGACCAGTTCCCTGAGGGTCATGATCTCTCGATACGCGGCTTGCTCGATTGCCACGTCCTCGGGCGGGATCACCTCCGGGCACCGCGTCCGGAACCGACAACCACTCGGCGGATCTCGCGGCGAGGGAACGTCGCCGGATAGCGTTTTGCGGTCGCGGTCCTGTTCGTCGGTCGACGCCCGTGGGACGCTCTCGAGGAGCGCCCGCGTGTAGGGGTGTTTCGGCGAACCGAAGATCTCTTCGACGGGGCCGATTTCGACGATCTCGCCCAGGTACATCACGGCGACCCGATCGCAGATATGACGGATGACCGAAAGATCGTGACTGATGAGCAGGTACGTGAGGTCGAACTCTTCCTGGAGGTCCTCGAGCAGGTTGAGAACCTGTGCCTGGACGCTCACGTCGAGTGCACTCGTCGGTTCGTCGAGGACGACGAACTCGGGTTCGAGGGCGAGCGCCCGTGCGATGCCGATCCGCTGGCGCTGGCCGCCCGAAAACTCGTGTGGATAGCGGTCGATCTGATCGGCCGACAGGCCGACGCGCTCGAGCAACTCCTGGGCCCGGTCGCGGCGTTCCTCGGCAGTGCCGACGTCGTGAACCGCGAGTGGCTGCTGGATCGTCTTTCCGATCGTCATTCGCGGGTCGAGACTCGAGAACGGATCCTGGAAGACGACCTGTGCGTTCCGCCGGAACTCGTTGCGACGGTCACCCTCGAGTTCGAAGACGTTCTCGCCCTCGAACTGGACGACGCCGTCGGTGGGTTCTTGCAGGTGCAACAGCGTCTCTCCCGTCGTCGACTTTCCGCAGCCTGATTCGCCGACGAGACCGAGCGTCTCCCCGCGGTGCACCTCGAAGTCCACGTCGTCGACCGCGCGGACGGCGACGGGCTCGTGCCCAAACAACCGGTCGATGTACGAATCCTGTTCGTAGAAGTACTTGCGGAGCCCCTCGACGCGAACCAGCGGCTGATCGCTTCCGGTATCGATGCTCATTGGGACTCACCCCCGTCAGTCGTCGCCGTCGCCTCTGGCTCGAGGGCGTCGTTCTCGAGCGCCTGATTCGGGTCGTACTCCATCTCCGCGAGGTAACACTTCGTCGCGTGGTCTGTACTCCCTTCCGCCGCGTACTCCGGCGGCTTCTTCAGGCACTCCTCCATCGCTTTCGGGCACCGATCGGCGAAGTAACACCGGTCGGGCATCTCGTGATCGAGGAGGCTCGGGACGTTCCCCGGGATCGATCGTAACCGTTCGGTGGTTCCCTCGAGGTCGGGAACGCTCCCGAGCAATCCCTCCGTATAGGGGTGGACCGATCGGTCGAAGATGTCCGCGAGGGTGCCGCGTTCGACGATCTCCCCGGCGTACATCACGCCGACGCGATCACACATTCTGGCAACGACGCCGAGGTTGTGCGTGATCAGCAGGATAGTCATTCCCGTCTTCTCCTGGAGGTCGTTCAGGAGGTCGAGAATCTGGGCCTGGATCGTCACGTCGAGCGCGGTCGTCGGTTCGTCGGCGATCAGAACGTCCGGTTCGCCGGCGAGCGCCTGTGCGATCATCGCCCGCTGGAGCATGCCACCGGAGTACTCGTGGGGGTACTCGTCGGCGCGCTGAGCCGGGTCCGGAATCCCCACGGTCTCGAGCAATTCGATCGCCTGTGCCCTGCTGTCCTCGCTCACGTACCGCTTCGAGGGGAGCGCCATCGACATGACGTACGATCCCAGAGAATACTCCGGCCCCCGCGTTCGGGCCTCGCCGGATCGCGGGTTGGGGGTCGCCCGTTGCTGGACCTCGACGGCCTCGGCGATCTGTTCGCCGACGGTCAGACTGGGGTTGAAGCTACTCTCGGGGTCCTGAAAGATCATGCTGAAGGACGTTCCTCTGAGCGAGCGACGGGCCCCGTCGGGAATCGCGAGCAGGTCGACCAGGTCTCCATCGACGGCCTCGGGATGGGCCTCCTGCATGGCGTCGGCGAACGACGGATTGCGGTACTCGATCGACCCGCTCGTCACCTCCCCAGGCGACTCGACCAGGTCCATGATCGAAAGCGCCGTTACGCTCTTTCCGCTCCCGCTTTCGCCGACGATACCGAAGACCTCGCCGCGTTTGACCGTCAGATCGAAGTCGTTAACGGCGTTTACCTGTCCCTCGCTGGTGAAAAACTGGGTCGATAAGTTGCTGATGCGAAGAATGTCGTCACTCATGTTAGGCACCTCGTTCGCTTCCTTCGATGTTCGGGTCGAGTGCATCGCGGAACCAATCGCCGAGCAGGTTGACCGCGATCACCGTGAGCATGATCCCGATCCCCGGGAACATCGCGATCCACGGTCGCGACCGAAGGAGGTCCTGGCCGCGCTCGATCTCGTACCCCCACGACAGCGTCGTTCCGGAGAACCCGAGGTACGCCAGTGACGCCTCGAGGAGGATCACCACGGCGACCTGAATCGTCGCGAGGACGATGATGGGCGTCAGGCTGTTCGGGAGAATGTGCTGGGTGAGGATCGATCGACTCGGCATTCCGTAGCTCTTGCTCGCCTTGACGTACTCCTGATTCCGTAGCGACAGGGCCTCCCCGCGGGCGACCCGCGCGAACCAGACCCAGATAACGAGACCGGCCACGACCGTCACCGTACCCGGAATGGGGATGGATTCGGGCATGCCATCGGCCAGTCCGGCCACGACGATCGGGTCGGGGACGTAGATCGGTGAGGAGCCGAAGACGCCGACCAGCGCCATCGCGAGGACGAGTGAAGGGAACGCCAGCATCGTGTCGGCAACCCGCATCAGTCCGTCGTCGATGCGGCCGCCGTAGTAGCCGGCGATGAGCCCGACTGGAACACCGACGAACATGGCCAGTGCGGTTCCCAGCAGGGCGACCAGCAGCGAAACGCGGGCGCCGTAGACGAACCGTGAGAAGACATCCTGTCCGACGTTGTTGGTCCCCAGGATGTGCTCGCTCGTGGGTTCGACTGTCACGTCGCCGATTTCACCCTCCTGGGCGACTTGCGTCTCGTAGCTGTGACCCAACGGCGGGTACGGCGAGCCGCTCTCGGCGTAGTATCCCGTTCGGGTCGGGTCGTGGGTAGCCAGTAACGGCGCGAAGATTGCCATCAGTACGATCGCGACCAGCAAAACCAGCCCGACCTTGGGCAGGAGACTCTCGGCGAACGTCTGTTTGAGATTCGACGTGATTCGGTTGGAGATCATTCGTTGTTCACCTGCGGATTGAGCGACGTGTACAGCGCGTCGACGACGATGTTAATGATGATAAACGAAATGGCGATGAAGAGGATGATTCCCTGCATTAGCGGCCAGTCCCGAATGCGTAGTGCGTCGACCAGCCGAAGCCCGAGACCCGGCCAGTTGAACACGGTTTCGGTAATGACTGACCCGCCGATCAGCGACCCCATTTGAAGACCCAGGACCGTGATGATCGGAATCATCGTATTTCGCAGGACGTGTTTGTACCGGATCAGCGGGTTCGGGAGTCCCTTGGCCCTCGTCGCCGTCACGTACGGCTTCCCGAGTTCGTCGATCATGCCACTCCGGGTGAGCCGGGTGATGAGCGCGGTGAAGTACGTCCCGAGGGTAATGGCCGGAAGGGTGATGTAGTGCAACCAGGTTCCCATCTCGCTAATCGACTGGTCGAAGACGATTGCCCGAACTGCGTCCGCGAAGCTCACACCCCGTCTTCCGGTCGGGAACCCGTAGAAGTCGTAGCCGATGTAGGTGGGATACGGAATGTGGACGATTCCGATCGAGAACGTGTCGGTGGCCACGTCCGGGTACGGAATGCCGAACCAGACGCTCATCACGAGGATCAACATCAGCCCGAGCCAGAAGTTCGGCGTACTGATTCCGAGGAGGGAAAACATCGTCGCGCCGTAATCGGCGGGTTCGTTCCGACACGTCGCGGAGACGACCCCGAGGGGAATCGCGATGACGATCGCCACGATCGTTGCGGCGACCGTGAGTTCGATCGTCGCCGGAATTCGCTCGATGACCATCGCCGAGACGTCCCTGCTCGATTGCCACGAATAGCCGAGGTCGCCCTGGAGCAATCCACCGACGTAATCGAGATACTGAACGTGTATGGGGTCGTTGAGCCCCTCTTCCTCCCTAACCCGCTCGACGAGCGCCCGACTCGCCCCTTCCCCGAGCATTAACGTCGCTGGGTCACCCGGCGAAACGGCCCGCAGCCCGAACAGGACCGTCACCACACCCCAGATGACGAATACGCCCTGGAGTATCCGCCTGATCAGAAATTTCCTCAGTGCCATCGGAACGTATCGAAGGAACCCACGAACATTAATTATACTGTCGGTCCTCGCCCGATTCTGGCGGTTTCGGGGCTCGTACGCGAACTCGAGATGTCGCTGGTGAACCCAGTCGTTTGGCGCCTCAAAAGTCGAACGGCGGTTCTATTCGATGATGATGATGAGACCCGACTTACGCCTCCATCTCCCAGATGTAGATGGTCTCGTCCTCGCGGGGGTCCCACTGGATGTTGCTGTTCGCCCCGTAGATGCTCTCCTGGGTGTGCAGGAAGACGAACGGCGCCTTCTCACGCGCCAGCGCGTTGACCTCCTGGAGCGCCGCGGTCCGTTCCTCGGGGTCGTCGATCTGCTGGGTCTCGAGAATGGCGTCGCTGAGCTCCTCGTCGTCGAAGGTGCGCGACGGGTTGTCGGGAATCGTGAAGAATCCCTGCACGCCATAGTCGGTGTCGCCCGTGATGGTCCCCCAGCCAATCATGTAGAAGGGGATGTCGAACTGACCAGGTTCGACGCCGGCCTGGTTGGCGTCGGAGACGACCGGGAAGTCGACGATTTCGGCTTCACAGCTGACGTTGTCGAGCTGGTCGATCATGTCGGCGACGCGCTCGCCGATCGCGGCGTCGTTGAGGTAACGGCCCTGCGGGGCGGTGAGCGTGATCTCGACGTCGCCGTAGCCGCTGTCCTCGACGAGGCTCTCGGCGCGGCCGGGGTCGTGCTCGTACGGTTCGAGTTCGTCGTTGAAGCCGTTGATGCCGGGGGCGACCGGCTGTCCTCGCGGTTCGCCGAAGCCGCTCAGGATCTCGCTGACGATGGCCTCGTTGTCGACGGCGTAGTTCATCGCCTGGCGGAACTCCTGGCTGTCGAACGGTTCCACCGTGTTCTTCATCGGGCAGAAGATGTTCCGGAAGCTGGTGACGTTCCGGATGTCGATGCCGTCGGCGTCCTGGACGGTCTGGACGTCCTCGGGGAGGATGTTCATCGTCACGTCGCTCTCGCCGGTCTCGAGCGCGGCGACGCGGCTGCTCGACTCGCCGGTGGCATTGAACGTGACCTGGCTGAACGGCGGCTGATCGCCCCAGTAGTCGTCGAACGCTTCGACGACGATTTCCTCACCGGAGGTGTACTCGACGACCTCGTACGGACCCGTTCCGTTGAACGCTTCGGGTTCGGCGCCGGCGATCGCCTCGTTCTCGGCGTCGTAGTTGTCGATCGCCCACTGTTTGTTCATCGCCCGTGCGTAGTTCCCGAACTCGAACTCCGCGAGACCGGCCGACGCGCCGTAGTTGATCGCGACGGTGGTGTCGTCGACGGCTTCGGCGCCTTCGATGGAGCCGAGACCGTACGTTCCGATCGGGCTCTGGACCCCCATCTCGGGATCGACCGTTCGGTTGATCGTCCAGGCGACGTCCTCGGCAGTGAGGTCGTCACCGTTGTGGAAGACGACGTCGTCCCGGAGGTAGACCTCCGTCGTCCCGTCGTCCTGTGCTTCCCAGTCCTCGGCGACGCGCGGGAAGATGCCTTCGCCGGGTTGGAAGTCGAAGAGCGGCTCGTAGATGTGGTCGTAGACGTTGAAGTAGTCCCCAGTGATGTGGTCGAGTGGATCCTGCGTGTCGGGGAACTGCGTCAGCGTCAGCGTAATCTCGTCGATATCGCCGCCACCATTCCCGTTGCCGTTGCCGTTGCCGTTGCCGTTTCCATTCCCGTTGCCGTTGCCGTTTCCATTCCCATTACCTTCTTCCGGGTCGTCACCGATACAACCGGCAAACGATGCGAGTCCGAGCGTGGTCGCACCAGCTGTGTATCGGAGGACGTTCCGGCGATTCGTGGTGAGTTTATCAGCACCCTGCATACACCTACATGTACAATCATCCTATTTATACGTTGTTGGATCCGATCGGCTAGCGCGCAGTGAGAGACGGCCTAGTTGTTAAGTACTTGACTGTCCTACAGCGGCATATGGCCGCTCACGGCCGCCCCGCACTTCGGGACCTGTTCGACGAGTCGCCGACGCCGCACATCGCCCACCCCCCGTCGACCCATCATCGTGACTTCTACGTCGCCACCGACGGGTCATTCCGACGGGCTGGCGGTGGCCTCGGGGCCGTCATCGAAACGCGCGACGGCACGCGCGTCGGTCGCATCGCAGCCACCGACGCACCGCCGGACAACAACGTCGCGGAGTACCGGGCGCTCCACCTCGGTCTCGACGTCCTCGCAGCCAGAGCACCGGTCGACGCCCGCGTCGGCATCCTCGTCGATCACGACGAACTCGCGAGCAACGTCAACGCCGCGATCCTGGCGGCCGGACACCCCGACCACAAACCGCCCCGACCGTACACCGTTCCGGCGGCGACTACCCATCACTGGCGCGGGATCATCGCCAGACTCAACCGCTTCGGCGAGGTGCGAGCCGCCCGCATCGACAGCAGCCAGAACCCCGCACACCCCCTCGCGAACGCTCCCGAGGAGTACGCCCACGTCAACCGCGAACTCGACCGGTGCGTGCTCCCCGACCCGCCAGAGGTGACGTCGACGCAAGTTCCGCCGCCGTCTCGAGCCAATCGGAACCAGGGTGGACGGGCGTCCGACTGACGGGAACCCGAACCGCCAACGTTATTCACCCTGTCGCGAGAGTCGTTCTCGATGAGCCTTCGCGTCGCGGTCGCCGCGCCCTTCAAACAACACGGAACGAATCGACTGCGCGAAAACGAGTTCGTCGTCGCGCTGTCGCTCGATCGCGACTGGTTCTCACCCGACCAATCACAGCGCCTCATCGACGTCGCGACCCAGGAGGGCGTCCTCGAGCGCGACGGTCCCGAACTGGTGGCGACGTTCGATCCCTCGAGCGTGACCATCGACGACGACTTCATCCCCGGCGACGACCTGCTCAGAGAGCGGTCGACGTTCGAGCGCGTCCTAGACGCGCTGGTCGCCTCGGGCGTCGAAAAGCACGAGGCCGTCGGCGCGATCAACTCGCTCCAGCAGGAGTACGCGATCACGATCGAGGCCGCCGCGGTCGTCTACGCCAGTGGTGAGGGGATCGACGTCGACGAACTCGCCCCCACCGCCCGCTCGGCGTTGATCGAAGACGGTTAGCCTGCCCGGAGACAACCGCGCGTATGGTCGAGGATCAGATCACCGACGGCCGGCGGATCGCCGAGTTGCTCGCCTCCGAAATCGACGGACGATCGGACGACGAACTCGCGTCACTCGCGGTGACGAACGTCGATCGCGACGTCGAACCGGCGGTCGGCGGCGCCCCCGCGTTCGATATTTCGGTCGTGGACGACGACGGCGACCCGCTGGAGCGCCTCGCTCGCGTCTTCGTCCATCCGGATCGGGCGCACCTCGAGTTCGGTCGCGGACGAGAAGCCGCCGTCGACGCCGCCGGGGAGACCGGTCTGCGGACGCGTCCGAAGGCGACGACGCCGGCGAAGACGCTCGTCTTTCTCGAGCGCGCCGCAGCGGTCAAACGCGGCGTGGCCGTCGTCCAGGCGGCGGCTCGAGACGGCGGTGTTCGGTGAAATTCGGGACGCGGGAGCGACTCGGTCCAAGGGATCGAGATCGGAACCGAAACCGGCCAGGTACCTACCTGGACGACGGAGACGCCGCCTCGGTCCTCGCCGCCTCGATCCGCTCGAGCGCGTACCGATCCGCGGCCTCGAGCACGGTCACGTCGTCGGCCTCCGCACGTTCGATGAGCGTCCGGGTCCGGTCGCCGATGGCTACCGCGTCGGCGAGCGCCTGTTCTCGCGTGTCCCCGGTGTGTTCGGCCGCGACGGTGATCAGACCGCCCGCGTTGAGCACGTAATCAGGCGCGTAGAGAATGCCCCGGTCTCGGAGCGCCTGCGCGTGGGCTCGTTCGTCGAGGATGTTGTTCGCCCCGCCAGCGACGACGTCGCACTCGAGTTGCGGAATCGTCTCGTCGTTGATGACGCCGCCGATCGCACAGGGGGCGAAGACGTCGCATTGTTGTTCGTAAACTGCCGAAGGAGCGACCGTCTCGAAGCCGTATTCGTGGGCGAGCGCGGTCGTCGCTTCCTCGTCGATGTCGCTCACTGCGACCTCGGCGCCGTGCTCGTCGAGGAGTTCGGCGAGGCCGCTGCCGACTTTCCCGACGCCCTGGACGACGACGGAGAGGCCGTCCACGTCCGGCGTCCCGTAGGTGGCCTCAACGCAGGCCCGCAGCCCCTCGAAGACGCCGCGGGACGTGATCGGCGACGGGTCTCCGAGTCCTGCGCTGGTTCCGACGACGTGGTCGGTTTCGCCCGCGATCACGTCCATGTCGGCGACGCCAGTGTTGACGTCGACGGAGGTGATGTAGTAGCCGCCGAGTCGGTCGATCATCCGTCCGTAGGCGGCCATCAGGTCCTCGGTCTTCTCGGTCGGATCGGCGCGGATGACGGCCTTCCCGCCGCCCAGGTCGAGGTCCGCGGCGGCCGCCTTGTAGGTCATCGCGCGCGAGAGGCGCATGACGTCGCGCAGAGCGGCGTCGTGGCTCTCGTAGGGCAGCAGTCGAGTGCCGCCGAGGGAGGGACCGAGCGTCGTGTCGTGGATGGCGACGATGGCCTCGAGGCCGGTTTCGTCGTCGACGAAGTGCGTTACCTGTTCGTGGCCGGACGCGGCCATCTTCCCGTGTACCATTGTGCAAGAATTGCACGAATGGAACCATTAATGTGGCTATTCTCGACGATCCGCGTCCGGGCTGGTGTTCACAGCACGATCGGTGGTGCAAGCAGCGCGGTCGACTGATGCTAGCTGATCGAGCAGCCGAGACACGGGGCGTCGCAGTCGGTTACAGCGTCGCCAGAACCGCAGGCAATTCGCGCGCGATGGCGGACTGGTCGACGTGCGCAACCGCCCGCGAGTCCGGGTCCGTGTCCACCCGGAGCACCTGTACCGCCCGCATTCCGGCTCGAGTCGCCCCCTCCACGTCCGCCTCGCGCTCGTCACCGACGTACACGGCTCGCTCGGGAGCGACCGACAGTTCCTCCAGGATCGCCTCGAACGCCCGCGGATCGGGCTTGCCCGCCTCGAGCTCGCCGGTCACCAGCGCCGCGTCGAACCGGCCTTCCCAACCGAGCGTCTCGAGTTTGTCCCGCTGGGCGCGAACGGGGCCGTTCGTCAGGAGTCCCACGCGGTAGGTCGACCGAAGGTCCTCGAGCATGGCCTCGACGCCCGGCAGCGGCGTGAGGGCGTCGGCAATCGACTCCCGGTAGGCCGTGGCGACTGCGCCGGGCTCGGCGCTCGTGTCGTGGTCGGCGAGCAGGTCCGCGAAGATGGGCTCGCGACTCTCGCGCGTGAGGTTGTTCCGGTGGGCCTCGAGGTACGCCTCGCGCGAGAGCGGCGGCGCACCAGCCGCGGCCGTCGCCTCAGTGAGCAACGTCTCCCGGTCCCGGTCGGGGATCGCCAGCGTGTAATCTAGGTCGAAGACGACTGCCTCGAGCATGGAGGATGGAGGGGGCTCGAGGGGTTTGAAGTTGTCTGTTGGAATCTCGCACGAGGTCGCGCCGACGTCCGCTGTGAGTTCGTTTCGGATGAAGAAACTCGACAGTCGAATCGATCGATCGATCAGTCGCCGCTCGAGACCGCCCCACTGCGTGCCTCGAGGCGCGGCACGAGCATCGCTTCGATGCGGTCGGCGTACTGCATGAACGTCGTCCCGATGATACTCATGACCAGCACGTAGCCGACGGCGAACGCGTAGATCTGGGTAGCGACGGATTCGGTGATCGCTCCGCCGGCACCCGCCACGGCGATGCTCGCAATAATCAGTGAGAACTCACCGCGTGTCGTCATGCCGAGGCCAACCCGCAGGGATCGACGCTCGTCGAGATTGTAGATTCGGCCACCGAGGTAGCCACTTAGCAGTTTCGTCGGCGTCGTGACGATCACCGCGACGGCGATCAGCCCAGCGACGCCGGCGAACAACTGTGGGTTCGTCTCGAGACCGATCCAGAAGAAGAAGATGGCGGCGAAGACGTCCCGGACAGGCTCGAGCAGTTGTTCGAGGTCGTGGACGTGGTCGGTCGCGGAGAAGGCCATCCCGACGAAGAAGGCAGCGACGGCCTCGCTCACGCCCAGGGCGAGCGCGGCGCCCGCGATCAGGACGAGGATTCCCAGCGCCCGGAGGACGAGGAACTCGTTGGAGTCGGTCTCGAGGCTTCGCTGGAACCAGGCGGTGCCGAACTGGACGAGTATCAAGAGCGCGAGGATGAACCCGATCGCGACGCCGATCGAGCCGAATGCCTCACCGACGTCGCCCCCGCCGAGGACGAGCGCGGAGACCACCGCGAGGTAAACCGCGATGAAGAGGTCCTCGTAGACGAGCGTGCCGAGCATCGGGTTCGCCTCGTCGTTGGCGATCCAGCCGAGGTCGATCAGGGACTTGGTGATGATCGCACTCGAGGAGATGTAGACGATGCCCGCGACGAGCAGGGCCGCGAGGAGTGACTCGAAGAGCACGAACCCGAGGAGCAGTCCGGCGCCGAAGTTGACGACCAGGTCGACGCTCCCGGCTTTCCCGATGTCGTGTCTGGACGCCAGCAGTCGCTCGAGGTTGAACTCGAGGCCCAGGAAGAACAGCAGGAAGACGATCCCGAGTTCGGCCCCCAGGTGGATGAACTCGGCCTGGCCGTCGAGCGCCAGCGCCTCCCCGTGCGGGAGGACGTCTGTCCCCAGGAGGGACGGAAAGTCGACCGTTCCGAGCACGTACGGGCCCGAAAGCATCCCGGCGACGATGTAAAACGGAATCACCGATTGGTCGATGCGCGAGGCGAGCAGGCCGGCGACGGCGGCGACGGCGAAGAGCGCGCCGACGTCGACCAGGTGGGTTTCAGCTGCCACTCTCGGACACCTCCAGTAGTGGCTGCACGAGGATCACCGCCCGCCGTCGCCTCCAACGAGTGACTCGAAGTCCCGGCAGTCGTCGCGGTCGCCGACGACGACGAGCGTGTCGTCGGCCGCGAACGTCGTCTCCGGGCCGGGGGCAGCGAGAACCTCCTCGCCTCGCTGGATCGCGACGATCGAGACGCCGGTTCGCTCGCGGATCTGTGCCTCGGCGATGGTCTGTCCGACGAGTTCCGAGGCCGGGTCGAGGTTGTACCACTCGATGAACGTCTCGCCGGTGAGCATGGTCTCGACGCGCTCGGATTGCACCGGCTGGAAGTACGCGCCCTCGAGGATGGTTCCCACCTTGCGAGCGAGTCGATCGGACATTTCGAACACCTTCTCGCTGTCGGCACCCTCCTCGATCTTTTTGTAGATTTCCCGTTTCCCCGTGTTGTGTGTGACGATGACGAGGCGCTCCCCGTCCTCGAGTTCCACCTCGTACTTCTTACCGACGCCGGGAAGGTCGCTCTCGTAGATGGTCATACCCCGAAGACGGGAAGGGAGCGTAATAAACGCCGCGGGAATTGGCGGGCCTGCGCCGAGGATGTCGTGGGGTACGGGTCGCGGGCATCGGCTCGAGCGTCGACCGTGACGGAGGGAATCGGGACGGCAAGTGGGATACTCGATGACGCTACTCCTCCGGAGAGACGCCGACGAACGGCGGGTGGCGCCGCGAATCGATCGTCGCCGCCACCAGTTCGCCGTACTCGCTTGCCGTCAGGTCGCCGCTCACGTAGCGTTCGGCCCACGCGCTCTCGACCGTCGCCGAGCCGTAGGATTCGGGCGCGTCGTCGAGAATCGTGATCGCGAGGGCGACGGCGTCGTAGCCGGATTCGACCAGTGCCGCGTAGGACCCGGCGATCGGACCGAGTTCGTGGATCGTCCCCGATTCGTACCGCTCCCGGTTGACGTAGTCGAGCGTCAGCACGTCCCGCTCGCGCTCGAGTGACTCGACCTCGAGCCCTTCGGCCTCGAGCGTCTCTGCGAACGCGTCCTCGTCGGTGATTTCGTCGTCTACCGACTCGATTCCCGCCGCGAACACGTCCGTCCGTTTCGTTATCGGCAGGTCGGGAACGAGTTCGGCGATCGGCCAGGACGTATTCGGTGGGAGTTCCTCGCCTACGTCCTGGGTACAGCCCGCGAGCGACGCGGAAACGCCGACGGCGAGGATGCCGAGGGCGGTGCGTCTCGAGATTCGATCCGACGTGCTCGCCTCCGACGTGCTCGACTCCGACTCGACTCGCCCCGATTCGCTCGACTCCGACACACTCGACGCCCCTCCGAACCGTCGGTCCATAGCGAACGAACGACGACCACGACAAACGACGCTGTGCCTGCAACTGACGGGTCCGGTCTTATCCGATCGTTGATGGATAGTATCGATGTGGTACTCGAGTTGTACGATATCGGCTTCGTCGTCGTCGGTGTGACGCTGTTCGGCATCGCCGTGCTCCCCCGATACGTCGCCGACAGAGCGATTTCTCTGCCCATTTTCTTCGTGGTCCTAGGGTTTCTCGCGTTCGGATTACCGTTCGGGCTCCCTGCCCCCGATCCGCTCGAGCAGGGCCACGTCGTTGAACGACTCGCAGAGTTCGGGGTCATCATCGCGCTGATGGGCGTCGGACTGAAACTCGACCGGGCGCCAGGACTGCGTGCCTGGTCGTCGACCTGGCGGTTGCTGCTGATTGCGATGCCGCTATCGATCGCCGGTGCGGCACTGGTTGGCTGGTGGCTGGTCGGCCTCGTCGTCCCGACGTCGATTCTCCTGGGGGCGTGTATCGCTCCGACCGATCCCGTGCTCGCCTCCGAAGTTCAGGTTGAAGACCCCGGAGACGGATCCGAAGAGGACGTGATCGGCGAGGGGGAGTACGATGACGAGGTCAGGTTCGCGCTCTCCTCCGAGGCCGGACTCAACGACGGCTTCGCCTTCCCGTTCACGAACCTCGCCGTCGCCATGGCCCTCGTCGGCATGGCCCCGGGTAACTGGATGGGGGAGTGGCTGCTGGTCGACGTCGGCTACCGGGTCGTCGTCGGGACCCTCGCCGGCGTCATCCTCGGCTGGATCAGCGCCAGACTCATCTTCGGCACCGAACCGCACACGCAGATCGCCAGGTCCGTCCAGGGGCTCGAGGCCGTCGCCGGGACGCTCCTCGTCTACGGGATCACCGAACTCGTCGGCGGGTACGGCTTCATCGCGGTCTTCGTCGCCGCGGTGACGATCCGCAGTTCCGAACGGTCTCACGAGTACAACGACGCGCTCCACGAGATCAGCGAACTCGCCGAACAGGTCTCTATGGGGGTCATCATGGTCTTCTTCGGCGGCGCGATCGCCGGTGGCCTGCTCGCGCCGCTGACGCTCGAGGCGGTGATCGCTGCCGTTGCCATCGTCCTCCTCGTGCGTCCGCTGGCCGGTCTCGTCGGCTTCCTCGGCTCGAGTACGGGGTGGGCCGAACGCGGCGCCATCGCGTTCTTCGGCATCCGCGGGATCGGTTCGTTCTACTACCTCGCTCACGGCCTCAACGAGGCCGCCTTCTCCGACGCCGATCTGCTCTGGGCGCTCGTCGGGGCCGTCGTCCTCATCTCGATCGTCCTCCACGGGATCACGGCGAACCCCGTCATGCGAATGGTTACGGACTCGTCTTGAGCGGGGCCGTGACTCGCCGGCCGGCCGCGACTCGAGCGAAAATCCTCGAAAGGAGACCGCTCAGGCCGTGACGCCCAGGTACCGATCGAGTACCTCCTCGTCGGCCTCGAGTTCCGCCGAGGTCCCCTCCCAGACGATCTCACCCTGGTTGATGACGTAGTTCCGGTCCGCGAGGGCGAGGCCGACGTGGACGTTCTGTTCGATGAGGAGGACCGTAATCCCCCGGTCGTTGAGGCTCTCGATAATCTCCATGACGTCCTGGACGATGTACGGGGCGAGCCCCTCGGTCGGTTCGTCGAGCAAGATGAGGTCGGCCCCCGCGACGAGCGCCCGGGCGATGGCGAGCATCTGCTGTTCACCGCCCGAGAGCGACGACCCGGCGTTCCCCTCCCGCTCGGCGAGGTTCTCGAACGTCTCGAGCGCCTCGTCGACCGACAGCGAGTCGACGTCGTCAGCCCCGCCGTAGGAAGCGAGTTCGAGGTTCTCCCGGACGGTCAACTCGGGGAATATCTGGCGCTCCTCGGGGACGAGCGAGAGTCCCCGCTTGGCGGTCGCCGTCGCGTCGAGCTGGGAGATGTCCTCGCCGCGATAGGCGATCGTTCCCGACGTCGGCGTGACGATGCCCATGATCGACCGAAGCGTCGTCGTCTTGCCGGCGCCATTGCGCCCGATCAGCGAGACGATTTCACCCTCGTCGATCGCGAGCGACAGGTCGTGCAGGACTCGCGTCTCGCCGTAGCCCGCGTCGACGTCCTCGAGTTCCAGAAGCGGGGCGCGATCACTCATCGAGCGTCCCTCCGAGGTAAGCGTCCTGGACGGCCTGGTTACTGGCGATCTGGTCCGGCGTTCCCTCCGCGAGGAGTTCGCCGCGATTCAACACGCTGATTCGATCGGAAAGTTCCATGACGAGTTCGATGTCGTGTTCGATGAGTAATAATGTCTGATCTACCAGAACGTCCTGGATCAGACCGATCGTCTCTCGCGTCTCCTCGACGCTCATGCCGGCGGTCGGCTCGTCGAGCAAGACCAGTTCGGGATCGGTCGCCAGGACGACGCCGATCTCGAGGCGACGCCGATCGCCGTACGCCAGCGCGTTAGCGGTGACGTCCGCGACCGATTCGAGGCCGACGCGCTCGAGGATGCGCTCGGTTTCGGCGGCGATCTCATCGTAGCGGTCGGTCGGTCGAAACAGCGACTCGAGCAGCCCAATTTCCTCTCGGTTTACTGACTGGACCGCTAGTCTAACGTTTTCTCGAACTGATAAGCCACCAAATATATTCGATATCTGGAACGATCGGCCGATGCCGCGGCGGACGCGTTCGGCCGGCGAGAGCGACGTAATTGGAGTCAGTTCTTTGTCGTCGCGTCCGGCGAAGTAGATCTCCCCTTCCGTGACCGGAAGCCCCCCGGAGATGAGGTTAAACAGGGTCGTTTTGCCGGCCCCGTTCGGTCCGATCAGGCTCCGGAACTCGCCGTGCTCGAGCTCGAGGTCGACGTGATCCGTCGCCGTGAATTCGCCGAAGCGTTTGACCAGCCCCTCGGTGCGGAGGATAGGGTCTGCGTTACTTGGAAGTGGTTCGGTCCCCATCAGTCGTCACCTCCCGGTGCCGTATCGTCGGGGGTCGGTTTCGACCCGGGGCCGCCCGAGATGAGTGGACGAAGCTGCCCGGGAAGCGAGACCAGCCCCCGCGGAAGGAAGATGACGAACAGGATGAAGATGACACCGAGTACCAATCGCCAGTAGCCGGTGAAGTCGGTCAGCACATTCTCGAGGCCGAAGAAGACGAACGAGCCCAGAATCGGCCCGTACAGCGTCCCCATGCCCCCGAGGACGACCATAACGATAACCTCGCCCGATTTGATCCACTCGGCGGCCGAGGGCGTAACGAGTCCCGTGTTGAGCGCTGACAAACTGCCGGCGAGTCCGGCAACTGCCCCGCTGATGACGAACGCGCGGCGCTTGTAGACGGTCGTGTCGTAGCCGAGGAACGTCGCCCGTTGTTCGTTCTCACGGATCGCTTTCATGACCGCGCCGAACGGCGAGTTGAGAATTCGTCGGGTGAGGAAGAACGAAGCGACGAGGGCGGCCAGTACGACGTAGTAGAACAGGGCTGAGCCACCGAGAAGGACCGGACCGAGGACGACCTCGATTTCGTTGAGTTCGATGCCGGCGCCTCCGACACCGTAGTACGCGCCGAAGCCAAAGAGCCCGTCCGAGCCGCCGGTAAACGGCCGCTCCTCGATGAGACCGAAGAGCGAAATCGTATCCATCGAATAGATCGCGTTGTAGAACAATTCCGCGAACGCGAGCGTAATCATCGCGAAGTAGACGCCGGCAACCCGAATTGAGAGAACCCCGACGATCCACGCGGCCACCGCAGAGAGCGCGATAGCCAGCGCGATTGCGACGAACGCGGACTCGCTCACGTTGATCAGCGTGATCGCGGCCGTGTACGCGCCAAGCCCCCAGAAGAGGACGTGGCCGAGCGAAACGAGGCCGGTGTACCCCATGACGAAATCGAGTGACAGCGCGAACAATCCCCACAGGAGCATCCGGGTCACGAGCGTGACTGCGTACCCCGAGTAGAGCCAGCCGCTTCCGAACGGAATCAACACCAGCAAGACCACCATCACGAACCCGAGTTTCAGCCGCGTGTCCTGATCCAGAAAGCCACCGTTGGTTCCGGCCAGTAACGTCCCGCTTTCGTCCTCTGGAGCTTCGGTTCCGAACAGCCCCTGTGGGCGAACCAACAAGATCCCGATCATCAGTAGAAAGATCACCGTCCCCTCGAGCGCGGGGACGTTGGGTCGAATAATCGTTTCCTGGAGAACCCCGACGAGAAGCCCCCCGACGACCGCACCCTTGAAACTCCCGAGACCGCCGAGGACGACGATGACGAACGCTGGGATGATGAACGACATCCCCATGCTGGGGCTCACTTGTTGGGTTCCGCCAACGATGATCCCTGCAATCGCCGCAAGGGCGGCGCCAGCGCCGAACACCAGCGAGTAGTATCGGTCGATATCGATACCCAGATTCCGGACCATCTGGCGGTCCTGTGACCCGGCGCGAATAATGAGCCCGTACCGCGTGTGCTCGAGCGCCGCCCAGACGGCGAGGGCGACGAGAGTCCCGAAGACGATGATGAACAGGTTGTACGAGCTAAAACTAAACCCGAACAGCTCGAAGGTGCCACGGATGATCCCGGGGCGATTGAACGAGCGGTTCCCCGTCCCCCACACCAGATAGATCAGGTCGTTGATGACGAGCACCAGTCCGAACGTGAGCAAGATGTGATAGAGGGGATTTCGACCGTACAGCGGCCGGACGGTGAATCGTTCGATCGCCACGCCGACGACGCCGACGAGCAGCGGCGCGATCAACAGGGCGGCGAAGAACGCGTAACCGCCACCGAGGGGTGCAATTAACGCGAGCGCGAAGTACGCGCCGAGCGTAAAGAGTTCGCCGTGGGCGAAGTTGATGACGTGCATGACCCCAAAGATCACGGAAAGCCCGGCCGCTAGCAGGACGTATATGAGGCCGACCGTGAGCCCGTCCAGCAGTCCCTGCAAGGAGACGAAAGAAAAGACTCCGGTCGTGACCCCCTCCAGAAGGATGTGTGAAGATATCATTCAACTAGTGCTCTCCGGTCAGAGTGAACAACCCGTCGATTCACAGTCGGGGGCAGCTTCCTCGCCGTCGAGTTCCCACCCCTCGAGGAGGTTCACGTCCGCGATGTCCCCCTCCTCGGGTTCGACGCACTCGGCCATCCAGACCGGGTTCGTCGCCTGGTGATCGCACTCCCGGAATTCGACGGGACCGAAAATCGTCTCGTGTTCCATACCAGGCAGGGTGTCCTTGACGTCGGCAGGGTCGGTCGAACCGGCCTCGCGAATACCGTTCGCGACCATCCGGATCGATTCGTAGCCGACGCGCGAAAAGTTGTCCGGGAGGTCGCCGTCGTAGGCGTCCTGGTAGTCGCTGACGAACGTCTGGTTGTCGCCGGTCTCGATCGTCGGAACGTACCGGGTCCCGCTGTAGATGCCGTAGGCACCCTCACCCGCACCGGACATCACGGCCCTGAATGATCCGGTCGTCGTCACGATCGGAATTTCGTCGTGGAGCCCCCGATCTTTCGCCTGCGTGAGGAACGTCGCCAGGTCCGCGCCGGTCATCCCAACGACGAGCGCATCCGCCTCGTCGCTGGCGTCCGAAATCTGCGTGATGAACGAGGCGAAGTCCGTCGAACCGGGGTCCGAGCGGGTGATGCCGACTTCCTCGTACCCATCGCTGAGGTTCTCCATCCGCGTGCCGATCTCGTTGTGGACGGAGTTGCCGTAGGCGTAGTCGGCTATGTGGTAGAACAGCTGGTCGCCCATCTCCTCGGCCATCCACTGCGACATGACCTCCGCGATCTGGGCAGTGCTCGTCTCGAACCGGAACACCCACTCGTTGCAGTTCTCCCCGGTGATGGAGACGTCAGCTGCCCCCGGCGTGTACAGCACCTCGTTGTTCTGGGCGAAATCGTTCATCGCCAGCGCGACCGAACTCGAGATGCACCCGGTGAAGAACTCCGCGCCCTGGGACTGGACGGCGTTATTGGCCTCCTGGATCGCGGACTCGGAGTCGAGCTGAGTGTCGTACTCCTCGTACTCGAACTCGTACTCGTACTCGTCGCTCTCGTTTATCTGCTGGATGGCCAGTTCCGTTCCTCGGTGGCGTTCTTCGGCCAGCGCGCTGAACGGCCCCGTGAACGGCTCGAGAACGGCGAGTGGAACGGATCCGCTCGCGCCGCCGTTGCCGTTCCCGTTACCGTTGCCATTACCGTTGCCGTTGCCGTTCCCGTCCCCATTGCCGTCACCTGACGATTGAATACACCCGGCGAGTCCGGTCAGCCCGGCCGCCCCGCCGACGACTGCACCCCTAAGAAATTGCCTCCTGTTCCCCTGTCTCATGGTATCTCGAGTCACAAGTCCATCTATCGCGGATGCTGTATAAATATTCACCCGTAGATGGACGGGTTATATAAACACACAAGCTATTCGTCTGACGGAAAATCGACCGAAGACGAACGGTTCACCCAGAACGGGGGTGAAATATTATTCCTGGCGCTTGATGAGGAACTTCATGTCGCCCTCGAACACCACGTCGTCCTCCTGATTCGTCATGGTGGTATCGATCGTCACCAGACCCGCGTCGTCTTTGCTCGAGAGTTCGCGCTTCTCGGTGACCTCCATGTCGAGTTCGATGGTGTCGTCCATGTAGACCGGGTTCGGGATGTTCATGTAGTTCATCCCGAGGAAGGCGTAGACCGTCCGTTCGACGATGCCACAGCGGTAGACGAACCCGGTCGCCAGCGAAAACGTCATCGGGCCGTGAGCGACCCGTCCGTCGAAGTGACCGTCCTCCGCGAAGTGTTTGTTCGTGTGGAGTTCGGTCCAGTCGCCGGTGAACATCGAGTGGAGGACGAAGTCGGACTCGGTCACGGTTCGGCCGACGCTCTCGAAGGTCTGTCCCACTTCGAAGTCCTCGAAGTAGTGAGGCTCGTAGCTGTATGCCATGGTACGACTGTTCAAATAGAGCGGATAAATAGATTTTCCTCTCGTCATATGTCCCGACCGACGCCGCCTCGATCAGAGCAACCAAATCGCCTCGAGGCGCCTCGCACCCGAGAGATTATGACGATTCCACCACAATCGACGTGCATGTACCGGATACTGGTCGGTCTGGACACGAACGTCGAACGAGCACAGGTGCAGGCCCGAATGATCGCCTCGCTCCCCGCAGCGAGTACGGATGTAACCGCAATCTTGACCCACGTCTTCCAGGACAACCCAGAGGGGGCGTCGATCCAGCAACTCGATTCCGTCCGTCGTGCCATCGACGTCCTCGAGACCTACGACGTCGAGTACGAGTACTACGAGACGAGCGGGGAACCGGCGAGCGAACTCGTCGAGGCGGCGGCCGAACTCGAGGCCGACATGATCTGTCTCTCCGGTCGCAAGCGGACGCCCACTGGAAAGGTGCTCTTCGGGAGCGTCACCCAGGCAGTCATTCTCAGTAGCGAACGACCGGTGACGACCGTCTCGCCGTCATCCTCAGAATCGGGTGATCAATGACGGCCGTTTCGCCGGAGTGAGCACAGGACCAGGGCTCGCCGCCCGTTCGAGACACCTACTCGAGACAGCGTTCGCCCCTTCGAGAGCCTCGAGAGATATAAAGGACCCACGCATGTTCGGGACGAACGTGATGGTGCTGGCACCCGTACTGACTGATAAGAACGATTATATCGACCGACACCTGCGCCGCCTGGAACCCCTCGACGTGTGAGGGAACTGCCGGCTGTCCGCCTCGGTGCCCGCGCTTCATCGACAAGCACGGACGCGCACTGCTCGTCGAACCCGCGAGCGACCGCCACCGTGAGAGCCTCCGGTCCATGTACGCGGACTACCCCGACGCCCACCGATCGATGGGACTGCCGCCGATTCGTCTCGAGCGGATCGACGCCTGGCTCGACGCGTTGCTCGAGACGGGCACCAATCTCGTCGCTCGAGCCGGGACGCGCGTCGTCGGTCACGCGGCCTACGCGCCGACCTCGAGCGCGGAACCCGAGTTCGTGATCTTCGTCGACCCCGACTACCACGACGGCGGCGTCGGGAGCGAACTCTGCCGGCACACGATCGCTACGGCCGTCGATAACGGCCACGAGGCGCTCACGATCGATGTGGACGCGACCAACGAGCGAGCCGTACACGTCTACCGGAAGCTGGGGTTCCGGATCGTGAAGCGAAGCGGCGGCGACCTGGCCATGCGCCTGTCGTTCGACGAACCTATCGTCGACGCCGTCCGACTGCCGCCGGCTGAGCGGGAGACGCCCGCCTGAACGGCGCTCGAGCCTCGTGTCGGCGACGTGTCGGAACCCACGACGGGATTCGGCAAAACCCAGTCTATTCGCCCGTCCACTCCGGCTCTCGATCCTCGAAGAACGCGTCGATCCCCTCGTCCTTGTCCGCGGTTCCGAACAGCTGGGCGAACAGTTCGGCCTCGTACTCGATACCCTGCTCGAGGTCGGTCCGTGAGGCCGCCTTGACGGCGGTCTTTGCCAGCTCGAGGGCGACGGGACTCTGCTCGGCCATCGATTCCGCGAGGCCGTAGACCTCCTCGTCAAGTTCCTCGGCGTCTCCACAGACGATATCGACGAGACCGATCTCGCGCGCCTCCGCGGCGTCGATCAGGTCGCCCGAGAGGATGAGTCGCATCGCCTGGCCCTCGCCGACCAGGCGTGGGAGGCGCTGGGTACCGCCGCCACCGGGCATGATCCCGAGGTTGATCTCCGGCTGGCCGATCTTCGCCCGCTCGTGGGCAATGCGGACGTCACAGGCCTGGGCGAGTTCGCAGCCACCGCCCAGCGCGTGGCCGTTGAGCCGGCCAATCACCGGCTGGGGCAGGTCGTCGATCACCTCGTAGACGCGGGGGCGCTTCGAGATTTCGCGCTGCTCGAGGGCACTCCGGTCACGGAACTCGCCGACGTCCGCGCCGGCGACGAACGCCTTGGCCTCGTCGGCGCCCGTGAGGACGACGACGCGGACGTCGCTCTCAGCGACCGCGGCCACGATTTCCTTCAATTCGCGCCGAACCTGTGCGTTGAGCGCGTTTCGGGCGTCCGGCCGGTCGATCGTGACGGTCGCGACGCCGGGCACGCGGTCGCCGACGCTCGCGTGGACCAGATCGCAGTCCTCGGCCGCGGCGTCGATGTCCTCGGCCCCGTCGACGGGTCCGTCGGGGAGCATCAGTTCGACCCTCCGCCGTCGCCATCTTTTTCGCCGTCGGCGCCCTCGTACTCGCCGCTGACGCCCACGATCTCGCCGTCCGCCCAGACGTAGAATCCCTCCCCGGTCTTCTTGCCTAGCTTGCCGGCGCGCACCTTTCGCTTGAGCGCTTGCGGGGGTTTGAACCGCTCGCCGAGTTCCTCGCGCAGGTACTCGAGGATGTCCAGACGCACGTCGAGGCCGACGACGTCGCCGAGTTCGATGGGCCCCATCGGGTGGTTGTAGCCGAGTTCCATCGCGGCGTCGACGTCCCGCGGGTCGGCGACTCCTTCCTGAACCATCCGGATCGCCTCGACGCCGAGGGCGACGCCGAGTCTCGAGGAGGCGAATCCGGGCGAATCAGTCACTTCGACTGGTGTCTTGCCGATATCGTCGACGAAGTCGTGGGCGAACGCGACGGTGTCGTCGTCGGTCTGTTCGGCGACGACGATTTCGACCAGCCCCATTATGTGGACCGGGTTGAAGAAGTGCAGTCCGATCACGCGTCCGTCGCGTTCGGCCGCGCTCGCGATCTCCGTGATCGACAGCGACGATGTGTTCGTGGCGATGATCGTCTCGTCGTCGACGAGTTCCTCCACGTCCTCGAGCGTCCCCGTCTTGAGGTCGATGTCCTCCGGAACGGCCTCGATCACGAGGTCCGCGCCCTCGACGGCTTCCGCGAGGTCCGTCGTTCCCGAGAGGCGCTCGAGGGCGGCGTCGGCCTCCTCGCGGGTGACCTTGTCGCGTTCGATGCCGCCCTCGAGGTTGGTCTCGATGGACTCGAGGCCGTTCTCGACGTATTCGGTTTCGATGTCTCGCACGGTCACGTCGTGGCCCGCCATGGCCGTTACCTGGGCGATGCCGTGGCCCATGGTGCCGGCGCCGAGTACTGCGACTCGCATGTGTCGGGATTTTCGGGGCTGTGTGAAAGCCGTTTCCGTTTGGGCGATTCGTTCGCCGCTCGAGGGGTCCGCCGCCCCGGCCCCACAAGACCGGCGACCCCTGCGGAGAGCCAAACGCTTAACCCCCGACCGTCCGACCACCCTCGTGATGACAGACGCCGACGCAGAGGCCGTTATCGTCGATGCCGTACGGACGCCGCAGGGACGCAAGGACGGCGGACTCGCCGAGACATACCCTGAGGACCTCGTCGTAACCGTCCTCGAGGCGCTAGTCGAGCGCACGGGCGTTCCCGCCAAGGAGTGGGGCGACTTCCGACTCGGCTGTGCCAACCAGGAGAACGAACAGGGGCGGAACCTGGCCCGCCAGTCGCTGCTCGCCGGTGGCTTCCCGGAGACCGTCCCTGGAGCCACGACGACTCGGCTCTGTGGCTCATCGCTGACGACGCTCGTCGACGCCGTCCGGGCCGTCGAGACGGGCGACGGAGAGGTATACCCCGTCGCCGGCGTCGAGCACATGAGTCGAATTCCGTTCTCGAGTTGGCTCCACCCCGGCATCGAGGAGCGCTACGATACCGACGACCTACCGATGGGCGCGACCGCCGAACGGGTCGCCAGGCGGTACGACATTTCGCGGGAAGCCCAGGACGAATTCGCCCTTCGCTCGCACGAACGCGCGCTCGAGGCGTGGGACGAGGGCCGGTTCGACGACGAGGTCGTCCCAGTGAAAACAGCGGAGGGGACAGTCGAGACAGACGAGGGCCCCCGCCCTGACACCGACCTCGAGACCCTCGCCGGCCTGCCCACAGTGTTCGCGGACGACGACGCGGCGACCGTGACGCCCGGCAACGCCTCCCCGCTGACCGACGGCGCCGCAGGGCTGCTCGTCACGAGTCGCGAGTACGCCGAGGAACACGGGCTCGAGGTCCTGGCCAGCGTCGGCGCCCGCGGCGTCGCCGGCGTCGATCCGACCGTGATGGGAACGGGGCCGATTCCCGCCACCAGGCAGGCGCTCGAGGCTGCCGACCTCTCGGTTTCGGACCTGGACCTCGTGGAACTCAACGAGGCGTTCGCCTCCCAGAGCCTCTACTGCGCCGACGAACTCGGGTTCGACGACGACGAACTGAACGTCAACGGCGGCGCCATCTCGCTCGGTCACCCGCTCGGCTGTTCCGGCGCCCGCATTACGACGACCCTGCTCCACGAACTGGCTCGCCGCGACGGCCACTACGGTCTCGCGACCATGTGCGTTGGGTTCGGCCAGGGCGTCGCCGTCGTCTTCGATCGGGAGTGAGCCGGCTCGAGCGCGCTATTTTGTCGAGACGAAAATTCAGTTCGAGCGATCAGGACTCGAGGGCTCAGAACTCGGGCGCTCAGGACTCGAGCAGTTGCATCTTGAATCCGTACCGGGTCACGCCTTCCTGGGTGTAGATCCGCCGGATCGTCGCGTCGACGCGGTCGCCAACGGAGACGGCGTCCGTGTCGGGCGTCAGCACTTGCGTGGGGGTCGAGACGGGCTCGTCGTCGGGTTCGGGGCCGTCGAGGGCCACGACGGCGCTGACGAACGCGCCCTCTCGGGCCTGCTGCTCGACGAACTCCGGTGGGGCGCCGCCCTGGCCAATCACGGTCGCGGCTTCGACGGTTCCCGTCCCGGGCAGTTCGACGTCGTCGTACTCGTCGAGCGTTCCGCATCCCCTACACGCGCCGGAAGGCGGAAACGCGAGCTGCCCGCACTCCCGACAGCGGCCCGCGACCAGGCGGTGGCGCTGGGCCATCGTCCGTTTCCAGCTGGGGACGCTGACGTAGGCGCCGCCACCGTCGGGTTCGCCGGGCGTCACGTCGCCGCGGATGCGGAGGTATTCGCCGTAGGAGAGCGTTCGGTCGCCCTCGAGTGCGGTTTCGACGGGGATACCGTTGCTCGAGTTGGAGTCACCGCCACCGTCGCTCTCGTCGCTCCCGTCCGCGTCGCCCTCGCCCGCCTCGAGGCGCATCGCAATCGCGCCGCCGCCCGACCCGTACGCGACCAGTCCGAGCGAGCGGTGGCCGGCTCCGGCCTCGAGCGCCTTCGCCAACCCGAGGAGAGTGCTCGCGGCGCCCGTGTCCCCGAGGTCGTGGACGGTCGTCCCCGCCTGGATCCGTTCGGCGTCGACCCCCAGCGCGCTCGCGGCGCGGTAGGGCAGTTTGCCGTTCGGCGACTGGAGGCAGACGGCGTCGACGTCCTCGAGGGAGGGCTCGAGACCCTTTGTGGCCGACGCGACGGCGTCGGTGTAGGCGTCTCGGTCGTACTGCGTAATGGCGAGACCGGTCGTCTCTCTCGAGCCCGCCTTTCGATACCTGATTCCGGGGACGGCGTCGACGTACTCTCCGGCATCCGTTACCCGCCCGGGGCCGTCGGGCGTCAGGACGAGCGCGGCAGCGCCCGCCCCGCCTGCGTGCTCGTGTTCGTCCGAGAGAGCGCCGCGGGGGGCGTCGCTGGCGATGACCAGGACGGTGCCGTCGGTTGGCGTCTCGAGGCCCGTCCGGAGCGCGTCGGCCCCGACGCGGGTGCTCCCGGTGAACTGGCGGCTCTCGAGCGACGACTCGAGTCCGAGGAAACTGGCCAGGCGCGGCCCCAGCGCCTCCTCCTCGTACGGTGGCGTCGTCGTCCCGAGGAGGAGGTGGGTGATGGTTCTGGGGTCGACGTCTGCGGCGTCGAGCGCCCGTTGGGCGGCTTCGTAGGCCATCGTCAACGTATCTTCGTCGCCAGCGGGGACGGCCGTCTCCGAGATGCCGGCACCCTGGAACTGCCCCCAGGCTTCCGTGACGACCTCCGCGGTGAGCCGGTAGTCAGGGGCGTACGCACCGACGCCCGCGATGCCGAGTTCGTGCGCCGCCTCGCCGGTCGGTCGAGACCCGGTCATCGCGCCACCTCCTGCTCGAAGATATGGACTGCCGTCGCGCCGCCGCTCCCGCCCACGTTGTGGGTGAGGCCGTAGCGCGGGTCCTCGAGTTGTCGGTCGCCCGCGTTCCCCGTGAGCTGATCGAAGACCTCGACGACCTGTCCGGTGCCGGTCGCGCCGATGGGGTGGCCCTTCGACTTGAGGCCGCCGGAGGTATTGACCGGGAGGTCGCCGTCCGGGTCGGTGACGCCTTCCCGGAGGAGTTGTGGAGCCTCCCCAGGTTCGCAAAAGCCCAGGTCCTCGTAGGCGATGAGTTCCGCGATGGCGAAGCAGTCGTGGACCTCCGCGAAGTCGAGGTCGTCGGGCCCGATTTCCGCGCGCTCGTAGGCTCGCTTCCCCGCCTCCTGGGAGGCCGAGATGCTCGTGTAACTGTCGCGTTCGGCGAGACCGACCCGCTCGCTGGCCGCACCGACGCCCGCGACGCGAACGCGCTCGTCGGTGTACTCGGCCACGACGTCCTCGCTGGCGAGGAGGACCGCGGCGGCCCCGTCGGAGGTCGGGCAGCAGTGGTAGAGGTTGAGGGGATCGGCGACCGCCGGCGCTGCGACGGCGTCCTCGAGCGAGCACTCGAAGCCGAGATGGGCCTTGGGGTTCTTCGCGCCGTTGGCGTGGTTCTTGACGGCGACTCGCGAGAGGTCCTCGGGGGTCGCATCGTAGGCGTCCAGGTAGGCGCTGGCCATCTGGGCGTACACACCGGAGAAGGTGGTGCCGGTGAGCCGTTCCCACTCGGTCTCCCCGGAGACGCCGAGCCAGTACTTCGTGGTGTCGCCGGACATGTCGGTCATGACCTCGAAGCCGCCCGCGAGGACGACGTCGGCCATGCCGCTCCTGATCGCCTGGACGCCCTGGCGGACGGCGAAGCCGCCGGCGCCGCAGGCGTTTTCGATCCGCGAGCAGGGCACGTTGTGGAGCCCGACGTGTTCCGTGACGGCCGGCCCGGAGAGGCCGATCTGGCGGCCGCCGACGCCGAGGGTGGCGACGACCGCCTCGTCGACGTCGTCCGTGTCCAGGCCGTGGTCGACCTGGTCTCTCGCGGCCGCGTACGCCTCCGCGAACAGCTCCCGGTAGCCTCGCTCCGGGAACGAGCCGAAGGCGGTCTGTCCAGCACCGATGACGTAGACGTCCCGCATACCCGACCCTTGTCAGGTGGCGGGTATATAGCTTCGGACCCTGGCAGTCGTCGCTCGAGTGGGGTCGGCGACGGTAGTTGTCCGCTCTCGTCCCCGTAGATGCCGTCCACTGCCCCATCAGCCCGGGCGTTTGTGCCTACCACATAATTTTTGGTGCCCCACTCCAGAGAGGGAGATGAGATGGCCTACCAGGCAATAGAGACCGCTCCACGGAACGAACTCCGGGAGTGCCAGAACGAACGCTTACAGGAAACGGTGCGAAACGCCTACGAGAACGTCGACTTCTACCGGAATGCGCTCGAGGACGCCGGACTCACCCCCGACGACATCGAGACGGTCGACGACATCACGAAGCTCCCCTTCACGACGAAAGAGGACTTCCGCGACGAGTACCCCGACGGCCTGTTCGCCGTCGACGACGAGGACATCGTCCGGATCCACGCCTCCTCGGGGACGACGGGGAAGCCGAAGATCGTCTCTTACACGCAAAACGACGTTGACGTCTGGAGCGACGCCGTCGCCCGGTGTCTCGAGGCTGCCGGCCTCGGCGCGGGCGATACGGTCCAGAACGCCTACGGTTACGGGCTCTTCACGGGCGGCCTCGGGCTCCACTACGGCGTCGAGGAACTGGGTGCGACCGTGATTCCGATCGGCGGCGGCAACACCCAGCGCCAGGTCGAGATGCTCGAGGACCTCGAGAGCGACGCCATCGCCTGCACGCCGTCGTACGCGCTGTACCTCGCCGAGACCGCGGCAGACATGGGCGTCGACATCGAGGATCTCCCGCTTCGGGTGGTCATCTTCGGCGCCGAACCCTGTACGGACCCGATGCGCGAGGCCATCGAGGAACGCCTCGGCGTCAAGGGAATCGACATCTACGGCCTCTCCGAGATCGTCGGTCCCGGCGTCTCCATCGAGTGCGTGGAGGCCCAGGAGGGACTGCACATCCACGAGGACCGGTTCTACCCCGAGATCGTCGATCCCGACACCGGCGAGCCCCTGCCGGAGGGCGAGGAGGGCGAACTCGTGCTCACGACGCTCTCGAAGGAGGCCCTGCCCGTGCTCCGGTATCGGACCGGCGACCTGACGACGCTCTCGAGCGGGGAGTGCGAGTGCGGGCGCACCACGGTCCGCATGGACAACGTCACCGGCCGCGCCGACGACCTCGTGATCGTCCGCGGGGTCAACTTCTACCCGAGCGAGGTCGAGGACGTCGTCCTCGAGTTCGACGAGGTGGCACCTCACTACCGGATCGACCTGAATAGAGAGAACAATCTGGACACCCTCGAGATCACTATCGAGTGCGAGCACGACTTCGAGGGCGACCGCGAGGAACTGCGCGACCGGGTGCTCACCCGACTCCAGAACGTGCTCTCGTTCACCCCCGATACCCTCACGATCGAGGAGCCTGGTGGCATCGAGCGGACGGAAGTCGGGAAGGTCAAGCGCGTCTACGACCACCGCTGAAGTTCCGTTTCGGACGGAACGAACATTGGAAATCAGTTCTCGAGCGTCGATTTGCACTAGATATAGTTTCTATAGTATGCGGTATAGAACGTGTAGTGTTATCTGGATAGCGACTGAAGGCTCGAGCGACCAGCCCGAGCCGGGAAGCCAGCCGAGGGGGAATCGCAGCGGACCGGAAAGGCGGATGGCCGGAAGCACGTGCTCGCCTCAGCGGGCCGTGCGACCCGGGGAAGGGCTGGCGGTCCTGGCGGACTGAAAGGGCGAACGGCGCTCGCGCCGAGGCGACGGGGCTACGAGGCGCCGAGGGGAGTCGCGGTGGCGGCCCTATCCGAGCGCAGCGAGGATATCCGCCACCGCGGCCGCGAGCGTCGTGAGGGCTTTCACCGAAATTGTCGTCGCGTTCGCGGTCGATCCTGTGGTTCTCGTCGTCTCGTTCGTGGTCGGTCCGCGCCTCGTCTCCCACGTCACTCGAGCCGACGTCCCTCCCGACGTTCGGTTGCCCCCACCAGTAGTTTCTTGCCACCCGACCACACTGGCTGTGGGTATGGCAGACATCGACGCGCTGCGCGAGCACATCGAGAGCGATCCCTACTGCGCGACCCTCGGCATCGACCTCGTCGACTTCGAACCCGGCCTCGCCCGGACCGAACTCGAGGTCACCGAGGACCTGACGAACTTCCACGGGACGCCCCACGGCGGGGCGGTCTACTCGCTCGCGGACGCGGCGTTCGCGGCCGCCTCCAACTCGCACGGCGAGACGGCGGTGGCCCTCGAGACGAACATCTCCTACCTCGAGGCGGTGGACGTGGGCGACGTCCTGACGGCGACGGCGGAGGAGACCCACGTGGCGGGTCGCACCGCGGAGTACGAGGTCGTCGTCACCGACGAGGCCGACGACCGGATCGCGACGTTCCGCGGTCGCGTGTACGTTCTCGGGTAATCGATCGAGTCGATCTAAAACCGGGCCTCGTCGAAGCGTGACTCGAGGCGGGTCTCGAGGTGCCGAACACGACTCTGACGAGGAGCACGACTCTGACGACGACCTCAACACTGACGACGAGCACCACGAGCGACGAACCACCTCACGCGAAAATCTGACGAAACAGCGACTCTTCCGCCCGGCGCAGTCGCTCGAGGAACGCCGACTTGCTGATGCCCAGTTCCGCCGCCACCGCCTCCGAACTCGTCCCCCGTGGGATTTCGAAGTACCCCAGCTCCACGGCGACCCGGATACACTCCTCCTGTGCCGGCGTCAGGTCCCACTGCTGGCTCGGGGCTTCCTGGGCCTCCGATTCCATGGGGTAGACGCGCTCGAGGCGCACGCCGACGGTGTCGCCCGCGGTCTCCATCACGTTCTTGAGCACGTCCCGGCCGACGACGGCCCCGAAGACCGTGGCGGCACCATTGCGGTAGCGAAGCGTCTCGACGATCAGGCCGCCGTTGATCAGGTCGTGGACCACGCAGGGCTGCTTCGAGAGACACCGAAATCGATACCGGCCGTCGACCTCCGTGACGTGGAGGTAGCGGATGCGGTCGTCCGCGTCGAGCGTCTCGACGAAGTGGTCGTTTCGCGGCGAGCTAAACTGCAGCAGGTCGTAGCCGTCGGCCCGCAGCTGTGGTGCCTGGGCGTGGACCTCGATATCGACCGACGTCGTCGCCTCGGCGAGCGGGCAATCGTCGTGTTGTACCCGGAATTCGACGGCGAGACACTCCTCGATCATGAGAAAAAGTACGCGCGTGAGTATTTAAAACCCCGTCATGTGGCGGTCAACTGCTAAGGGTCGAAACGACGTGTAGTATAATGAACGATGGACATCGACACCGTCAAAGAACGGGCCGGGCCGCGGGAGTTCAGCCCCGCGGACGACATGCCCCTCGAGTACCGGGAGGCCGCCACCCGGATGATCGAGTTCCACGCCAACAGCGAGATCATGGGGGCGTACCTCGAGCGGCCGTTCATTCGACAGGCACCGAGTATCGACCGCAAACTGGCTTTCTCGGCGAAAGTGCAGGACGAGATCGGCCACGGGCAGTTGCTCTACCGCGCGGCGGAGTCGCTGGGCGTGAAAACCCGCGAGGAGATGCTCGACGACCTGGCCAACGGGAAGGGGAAGTTCCTCAACTGCTTCCACTACCCGATGGACAGCTGGGTCGAGACACCGATGATCGCCTTCTTCGTCGACGGCGCCGCGATGCGCCGCCAGGCGACGCTGCGACGAACCAGCTGGGAGCCCTACGCCCACGCCATGGACAAAGTGTGCTTCGAGGAGGGGTTCCACGTCAAACACGGCGAGAGCATCCTCGCGGAGCTGATGACCGGCTCGAAGAAAGAACAGGAGATGACCCAGGAGGCATTCGAGACCTGGTGGCCCCGGATCATCCAGTTCTTCGGGCCGACCAACGACAAGAGCACCCACCACGACTTCTCCGCCGCAGTGGGACTCAAAGCGCAGTCCAACGACGACCTGCGCTCGATGTTCCTCCGGGAGTACATCCCGAAGGCCGAGCGCTACGGCCTCGAGATTCCCGACGAGCCACGCATCCGCGAGACCGACAGCGGCTACGAGGTCGTCGAGGACGACCTGGACTGGGACGAGTTCTTCCAGATCGCGAAGAACGACTACGAGCCCGGCCTCGGCCAGATCGACGGCCGCAAGCAGGCCCAGGACGCCGTCCAGTGGGTCCGCGACAGTCTCGAGTGGGAGAATCGACCGGCCGGCAGCCCGAAACCACAGGCGGCTGACTGACCATGATCTGGGAAGTATTCCGACAGGAAGAGCAAGGTGGGTACCACACCCACTGCGGCAACGTCCACGCGCCCGACCGCGAGATGGCAAGGCAGTTCGCGGCCATCCAGCACGGCCGGCGCAAGGCGACCAACAGCCTCTGGGTCGTCCCGAAGGAAGAAGTCGCGGAGATCGACGCCGACGAGACCTCCTTCGGCGGCACGACCGACAAGAGCTATCGCTGGGGACCGACCTACAAGTCCGACGTCGACCACGCCGCCGAGGTCATCGAATCGGACAAGGAACAGGAGGCCGCCGAACGACAGCGCTCGAAAGCGCAGGGTGACGACTGATGGCGAGCGCCGAACCCGTCACGGCCGACGACCTCTCGGCCGACGAACGAGACGCGCTCGAGGCGCTGTTGCTCCGCCTGGCGGACGACGAGTTCGTCCTCGCCGAGCGTTACACCGAGTGGCAGGTCCGCTCGCCCACCCTCGAGTCCGACCTCGCGCTGTCGAACAACGCCCAGGACGAACTGGGCCACGCCCGCCTCTGGTACGACGTGCTCGAGGACCTGGGCTACGAGGAACACGAACTCATCTACGAGCGCGAGGCCGACGCCTGGCGCCACAGCACCCTCGTCGAGCGACCGTTCCCCGAGGGCGACTGGGCCGACGCCATCGTCCGCCACTACCTCTACGACGTGGCCGAGAAGCGCCGCCTCGAGGCGCTCGAGGACTCGGCGTACCCGAAGCTCGCCGACCGCGTCGGCAAGATCCAGGCCGAGGAGCGCTACCACCTGGAGCATGCCCAGAACTGGATGGAACGGCTGGCTGACGACGAGGAAGACGACGGCGGCCGAGAACGCCTCCAGCAGGCCGTCGACCGGCTGTTCCCGTACGCACTGACCCTGTTCGCCCCCGTGGACGACGAAACGGAAGCGGCGATCGAGGAAGCCGGCTTCCGCGACGCCACGCTCGAAGAGCTGGCCACCGACTGGGCAAGCGAGGTCGTGCCGTTCCTCGAGGGACTGGGACTCGATGTGCCGATCGGCGAGGACGACGTCCTCGACCTCGATCCGGACGTGCCGCGCGGGCGGGACGGCGACCACGCCGACGCCTGGGCGGACCTCCGCGAGGAGTTCACCAGCACCTACCGCGAACTGGGACGCTCCGGGGCGACCAAGATCATGGAGAAACCGGAGTAACGCCTCCAGGCACCCGTACTCCGTAACCCGCTGCTACCAACCACAATGAACCGTAACACACCATCCGACGCCGACGCCGATGCCGCGCTCGAGGCCAACCCACCGACCGAGAGCGTCGACGAAACGAACGACGACGACCTCGAGCCGGGAGCGCAGTTCGACCCGGACCCGGACGCCGAGAGCGAGGCGACCCCGTGTTCGTACACCGACTACCGATCCGGCGAAGCCGTCGAGGACCTCCCGGCGACCGGCGAGGGCGCGACGGGCGTCGAGGCCGCCGTCTGGGACGCCCTCTACGGGGTCGAGGATCCCGAGATGCCGGTCAGCATCGTCGACCTCGGCCTGATCTACGGACTCACGGTCGAGGACGGCCACGCGACCGTCGACATGACGCTGACGTACTCGGGCTGTCCCGCGCGGGACATGCTCCAGGACGAGATTCGAGAGACCGTCGCGGCCGTCGACGGCGTCGAGTCGGTCGACCTCCGCCTCGTCTGGAGTCCCGGCTGGACCATCGAGATGGTGACCAAACAGGGCCGATCCGACCTGCGGGAGTTCGGGTTGAGCGTCTAATATGCGTGGGACCGATCCATCCGTGATGACGAGCGGCGAGGCGTCGGGAGCGGAGTGTCCGTACTGTGAATCGACGGACACCGTTCGCGAGCATCCGAAGGGGCCGTCGCTGTGTCGCTCGATGCACTACTGCAACGAGTGCCAGCAGCCGTTCGAGAAGTTCGAGTGAGTCGAGGACTCGAGTGCCAGCATACTAACGTACCACCGGCCAGCCGGCCACGCGAAACCCGGAGCGTTCGCTGACGCGTAAACCCGCCACAGGCGACGAAACTGACGCCAAGAACTATAGGCTCGCCCTTCGTCCCCTCGAGACAGCATGGTCGCATCCGACGAACGGCTCCCGAGGGAGGAACGCCGGAATCTGCAGACGAAGCGGCTCCGCGAGACCGTCGAACGCGTTCGCGAGAACGTCCCATTTTACGACGAGCGGCTCACAGCGGCTGGCGTCACGGCCGACGACATCGAGACGCTCGAGGACGTCACTAAACTGCCGTTCACGACGAAAGCCGACTTTCGAGACACCTACCCCGACGGACTGTTCGCCGTCGACGACGAGGACGTCGTCCGCATCCACGCCTCCTCGGGAACCACCGGGAAGCCGAAGATCGTCGCTTACACCGCGGGAGACCTCGAGCTCTGGAACGAGGTGATGGAACGAGCGATGAAGGCCGCCGAACTCGGGCCGGACGACACGGTCCAGAACGCCTACGGCTACGGGCTCTTCACCGGCGGCCTCGGCTTTCACGCCGGAGCGGAGTCGCTCGGGGCGACGGTGATCCCGACGAGCAGCGGCAACACTCAGCGCCAGGTCGAACTCGCCGCGGACCTCGAGAGCGACGCGCTCTGTTGTACACCCTCCTATGCGCTGTACTTCGCCGAACGAGCCGAGGAGATGGGCATCGATCCGCGGGAACTCCCGCTGTCGGTCGTCCTCTACGGCGCCGAACCCTGCACCGAGCCGATGCGCGAGGCCATCGAGGACCGGCTCGGCGTCACGGGGATCGAGAACTACGGCCTCTCGGAGCTGATTGGGCCCGGCGTCGCCGTCGAGTGCGCTCACGCCCAGGACGGGCTGCACATCCAGACCGACCACTTCTACCCCGAGGTGGTCGATCCCGACTCCGGCGACCCGCTGCCGCCCGGCGAGGAGGGTGAACTCGTGCTCACCTCACTCACGAAGGAAGCTCTTCCCGTCCTCCGGTACCGGACCGGCGACATGACCACCCTAATCGAGGAGCCCTGTGAGTGCGGTCGAACCACGATCCGAATGGACGGCGTCACCGGCCGCGCCGACGATCTGCTGATCGTCCGTGGCGTCAACCTCTATCCCAGCCAACTCGAGGCCGTGATCCTCGAGTTCGACGCCGTCGCTCCCCAGTACCGGATCGACCTCTATCGCGAGGACGCGCTCGACCGACTCGAGGTGACGGTGGAACTCGAGCGCGGGTTCGACGGGGACGAAGAAGCGCTCCGAGACCGGTTGCTCGAGGCGATCTCGAGCACGCTCTCGTTGACGCCCGACACGCTCGCCCTCGTCGAGTACGGCTCGATCGAGCGGACCGAGGTCGGGAAGGTCAAGCGGGTGTACGATCACCGCTGATTCGAGTCGCACCGAACCGATTGAATCGGCGGCGGGCGACGACCGTGGCCGTTCGCCCTGCTACTCGAAGTTGATGTTCACGTTCTTCGCCTGCGTATACTCGCCGATGGCTTCGGCACCCTGCTCGCGGCCCTCGCCGCTCTCCTTGACGCCGCCGAATGGCGTCTGCGGGAAGGTGACTGGATACTCGTTGACGCTCACCATCCCGTACTCGAGGTCGCGGGCGAACCGGTGGGCCCGCGAGAGGTCGTTCGTCCAGACGCCGGCGAGCAGGCCGTAGGGCGAGTCGTTGGCGACCTCGAGGGCCTCCTCCTCGCTCTCGACTTCGATGACCGAGAGCACCGGTCCGAAGATCTCCTCGCGGGCGACGGTCATGTCGTTGGTCACGTCCGTGAGCACGGTCGGCTCGAGGAAGTACCCCTCCCGGTCGGGGACCTCGCCGCCGGTCGCGACGGTCGCCCCCTCCGCCAGGGCGGTGTCGACGTAGTCGGCGACCTCGTCTCGGTGGCTCTCGCTGACGAGCGGGCCCATCCGCGCGTCGTCGTCGATGCCGTTCCCGAGCGGCGTGTTCTCGGCGCCAGCGACGACGCTATCGACGACCTCGTCGTGGACGTCCTCGTGGACGACCAGCCGGGAGCCAGCCCAGCACATCTGCCCGGCGTTCATGAAGATGCCGTAGTGGACGCCCTTCGATGCGGCCTCGAGGTCCGCGTCGGGAAAGATGACGTTGGGCCCCTTTCCGCCCAACTCGAGGGTGACGCCGGTGACATTATCGGCGGCTTGGCCCATCACGCGCTTGCCGATTTCCGTACTGCCCGTGAAGGCCAGGTGGTCGACGCCCTCGTGTTCGGACAGCGCCGCCCCGGCGACACTCCCGCGGCCGGGGACAACGTTGAGCACGCCGTCGGGGAGCCCGACTTCCTCGGCGGCCTTCGCGTAGTACAACGCGGAGAGGGGTGTCTGGCTCGAGGGCTTGACCACGGCGGTGTTGCCACAGGCGAGCGCCGGGGCGAGACTGCGTCCCGCCAGCTGGAACGGGTAGTTCCACGGGACGATGTGGCCCGTCACGCCGACGGGTTCGCGGATGGTGTAATCGAGGCGGTCGCCGGGGACGGGGATCTGGTCGCCCGCGAGCTTGTCCGCCCAGCCGGCGTAGTACCGGAACGTGTCGATGACCATCCCGACTTCGAGGGTCGCCTCGAACTGCGTCTTGCCGTTGTCGTGGGATTCGACGAGCGCAATTTCGTCCTTCCAGTCCTCGAGCTGATCCGCAAACGCCTGCAGATACGCGGCGCGCTCGGCGGGGTCGAGGGAGGCCCACTCGCTGTCGCGCTCGAGCGCGGCGTCGGCCGCCGAGACGGCGGCGTCGACGTCTGCTTCGCTCGCCGCCGCGACCGTCGCGTAGGTCGTCTCGTTCGCCGGATCGATCGATTCGATCCGCCCGCCGTCTTCGCCGTCGGTCCATTCGCCGTCGATGTAGAGGTCCGTTGGACCCGTGTAGCTCATGCACGAAAACCGACGGACGGAAGCGTGTTATAGGTTGCTGTAGCGGCACGGCTCCGACCCCTCTCGGGCGTGGAAATCATCGCCGTCTATCGCCGTCCAGCGCCGTGCAGACGACTCGCGTGTGGCCCCTGCCCGGAAGACGATGGCCCGGCCTGGAATCCGGGCTCGAGGCCATACCGGGACACGTACCGGCTCCCAAACGACTATCGTCCTCGAGAGACGTTTCGACGTATGGACGGGGACGACCTGCCGCCGATGCGCGTCGATCACACCGGAATCGCCGTCGAATCCATTCCGGAGGCCGAACCGCTCCTGTTCGCCCTCGGCTGTGAGAAGATTCACGAGGAGCCGAGCAAGTACGGCTCGTTCACCTGGGCGACCTACGTCCTCGGCGGCGCCTCACGACTCGAACTCATCGCCCCGCAACCTGGGTCGAACTCGTTCCTGACTGACTACCTCGAGGAACACGGCCCCGGCCTCCACCACATCACTCTCGAGGTGGCCGACCTCGAGGCCGCAGTCGAGGCGCTCGAGGCCGCGGGCGTGTCGGTCATCGACCACAACGAGTTCGAAACGTGGGGCGAGGCGTTCGTCTCCCCCGCGAATCCCACGGGCGTCCTCTTTCAGCTGATGGAGTACTACGAGGGGTACGCCGCCGAGCGGGACGCAGGCTGTCGATTGTTCGTCGACGGAACACCTCTCGAGTGAGTCCGTTCTCGCTGGCCGGCGACCCGTCCGGCAGTTCGCGTCTAACCGGCCGGGCGTTCGCGCTGAAAGCGTGATGAATTAGTATAGATTACGAGCATAGCTATGTAATAGTGTGTCAGTTACTAACATAATACGGCGTGTTCGGCCCAGGTTAGATGATTGTCGGAATTAAATAATAGACTATTCTATGGTATTTCTGTATCGAGAACGAAAACTGGCGCCGTCGACGTCTATCGAGAGAAATCGGCTTTGACGACCCATACTACCAAAAAGTGCCAGTATCAGTCTCCGACGTCGGGAGTCCCGTACGTTGACGCACAAGGTCGATGGAGTTCGGATTCTGTCGTAATTAGCTCTGTAACGGCTATAGAGTCGACCCTTGTATCGTCGAAGCGTAGTGGCGATGAAATCGAGAGTGACAGTACATGATTTTCGACATATTGGTGAAATAGTACGGTACCTTACGATACGTCGTCGATTCCCTCGAGCAGGTATCGTGCGCTCGCGAGGTTCGTCGCAAGGGCGGTGTCGTGGACGTCGCAGATCCGCAAGAGTGCCGAGATGTCGGGCTCGTGGGGCTGGGCCGTGAGCGGATCGCGCAGGAAGACGATCCCGTCGAGACGATCCTGGGCGACCTCACTGCCGATCATCAGGTCGCCGCCGAGGGGCCCCGACTCCTTCCGTTCGATCTCGAGGTCGGTCGCCTCGAGCAACCGTTTGCCGGTCGTGCCCGTCGCGATGAGGTCGTAGTCGGCAAGTACGTCCTCGTACTCGCGAGCGAAGGCGATGAGGTCGTCTTTCTTCTCGTCGTGGGCGATGAGCGCGAGTCGAACCATAGGGCCGATTCGTCCTCGAGGGGCAAGATACCTCGGCCGCTCGGTTGCCGACGCCTACGAGCGCCAGTACGCCGGGAGCAAGAGGACGAGCACGGGGATAATCTCGATGCGACCGATCCACATCATGAAGATCATGACGAAGCGGGTGAACAGCGGAAATCCGGCGTAGTTGTCGAACGGGCCGGCCAGGCCGAACGCGGGACCGATGTTGAGGAAGATCGAGGCGGCCGCGCCGAGGGCCTCGAATTCCGAGATGGTGATCCCGTCGCGCGCCGCGTCGACGACGATGAAGATGGTCAACAGGAAGAAAATGATGATCGCGAGCATCACGTACGCGAAGATGTCGTTGATCGTGTCCTCGTCGACGACGGTGTCGCCGAGTCGGACGGGCCTGACCGCTCGCGGGTGGACGGAGAGAAAGAGGTTGCGACCCAATCCCTTCAGGATCACCAGCCAGCGCAGGGACTTGATCGAACAGGTCGTACTGCCGGCCATGCCGCCGACGAACATCCCCAAAAAGAGGATGTGCTTCGCGCCGGGATTCCAGAGGTCGAAGTTCGTCGAGGCGTATCCCGTCGTCGTCACCATCGAGACGACGTTGAACAGGCCGTGTCTGAGCGTCGCCTCGACGCCTACTGTGTCTCCGGCGAGGCCGACGAGTACCGAGACGATCGTTCCGAAGACGGCAATGACGCCGATGTAAAAGCGAAACTCCTCGGACTCGAGCGGCCGTGCGTACGACCCGCGAGCGACCGCGTAGAGCAACACGAAGTTCGTCGCGCCGACGATCATGATCGGGATCATCGTCCACTGGACGATCGGCGTGAACGCCCCGATGCTATCCGGCTCGGGCGAGAAGCCGGCCGTCGAGACGCTCGTCAGGGCGTGGGAAATCGCGTTGAAGAGATCCATCTCCGGCGCCAGACCGAGGAGGTGAAACGCGTAGAAGATCGTCGCCGCCGCAACCGTGAGCCCGACGTAGAGTCCCCAGATGAGCCGTGCCGTGCTCTCGATTTCCGGGGTAAGCTTGGTGACCGTCTGGGTCTGGGTCTCGGTCTCCATCAGCTGTGCACCCCCGACCATCAGGTTCGAGAGCAGGCCGATGGCGACGATCAGGATGCCCAGCCCGCCGAGCCACTGGAGGACCTGCCGCCAGAGCAGGATCGAGCGCGGCTGGTTCGTGAAGTCCCAGCCGCTCATCACCGTCGCGCCCGTCGTAGTCAGGCCGCTCATACTCTCGAACATCGCGTTGACCGGACCCTCGAGTCGGCCCGAAAAAGCCGAGGCGGGGTCGGTGCCCAGCCCCAGCAGGAAGAACGGAATCGCACCGATCAGCGCGACCCCGAACCACGTCAATGCCACCATCAGGAACGCCTCGCGCTGACCGAGGTCGCGCTCGTCGGTCAGGCGCTCGAGCAGCGTGCCGACGGCGACGGTGCAGGCGATGGCGACGACGAATGGAATCGTCTCGTCGCCGTCGAGGACTGCAAGCGCGAGCGGCGCGGCTAGCGGGACGGCGAGCCAGAAGAGAACGGTTCCCGTCACGCTACAACTCGAGCGCCAGTCGACTCGGATCCTCATCGAACGACTCGACCTGTGTCAGCGACGGTGATAACGATACTGGGTTTCGTCGTCCAGTTCGGGATGTGATTCAGGGACTCGAACACGGTGTCGAGGGTACGGCGTCGAAGGCAAAGCGTCGAGAGTATGACGTTGAGGACAGGGCGTCTAGGGAAAGTGTCGCGAAACGGCGTTCACTCGATCGCCACGAGAAAATCGTCCAGGAGCGCGGAGCGTTCGTCCCTCCAGGTCTCTCCATCGGGAGGTAAGTAGCGAACGACGACCGTCTCCGCCTCGTTCGGGTCGGACACCGCGTCGGCCCATCGGGTCCCCTGCCAGAGACCCGTGACCTCGACGCGCCCGTGTCGAGCGTGGGTGTACGTCCGGCCGCACTCGAGGCCGCTATCGGCGGGCAAGTGAGAGGTGTTCGTTCCGTGTCTCATACACCTCGTTCGACGTTCGAGGGCTTTTTCCTGACTGCTTGCGGTCGAAGGTTCCAGGTCGCCGGCAGAGAGCTTCCCACGCGCCGTCCGCACTGAGACGAGCAACCGTTTCACGCGGTCGAGAGAAGGCGCCGGCCGGAACAGGCGAGCCAGACTGCACACCCGTTCACCTGGTCAGCACGAACGCAGCCCCTGGTCCGCCGTTTCGTACCCGTTCCTGCGACCGCACCCCTGGTCGCCAAATCGGGAGACCGACCCGTTCGCCGAGCGATCCTCGAGCGCGTCACCGAGTAAACCTCGAGCGAGGCTCGAGAAGATCGTCGACCGCTGATCAGGAGCCGGATTTCGTTCTTGGCTCGGCTTCTTCTTCTGTTCCCGTCGACGCATCGACTCCTGAACGGCCGAAGAGCCGTTCGCGGAGCGACCGTTTGGCCGGACGCTCGGCGAGCAGGACCGAACAGTCGACTTCGTCGACGACGTCGAACACGAGCGAGCCGCCGACGAGCCGGGAGAGTAGCCCTTTCCTGGTCGCGCCGAGGACCACCATCGTGTGATCGTTCGCGGCGCGCTCGATGGCTCCCTCGACGTTGCCGTCTGTTTCTACGAGGAGGGTCGCGTTGCCGAGCCCGTGGTCGTCGGCCCAGGTGCCGAGGAACGCCGTTCCTTTCGCCCGGTCGGTGTCCTCGTCGACGACGTGCAAGATCGACACGTCGGCGCCGTGGACGTCTCGAAGCGCCTTGGCAGCCTCGGCGCTGAGATCCGAATCCGGCCCGCCAGCCGTCGGTACGAGCACGCGCGAGGGGTCGAACCCGCGGTCTTTGAACACCAGGAAGTCACAGGGGAGGTTCGTTGTGAGTTCATCGAGCGCGCCGCCCGTTCGCCCGCTGGTCCAGGGCCTGCTCGGGCTCCATCCCATCACGACGGTGTCGGCGTTCAGTCGTTCGGCGGAGTCGACGACCTCCTCGAGCGATCGGTGGGAGACGACGGTGTGCGTTTCGATGTCGACGTCGTACTCGGCGGCGACCGCACGGGCGTTCTCGAAGAGCTGATCCGATTCCTCGTCGATTCGTTCGATCTGATCGGCGACGTAATCGAGTGAGGTCTGGTCGGGAACCTGCACGACGTGGACGGCGTGAACGACGCCGCCCTTCTGGTTGGCCATCGTACAGCCGAGGGTGACCAGTTCGTCCTCGGTCCGGGGATTCGAGACAGGGACCATCACGTTGTAGGGAGCGGTCGCGTCGGGCGAGGCGGCTTCGGCAGCCGAAACCGCGATGTCGGGCATTTCTTCGGACCGGTCGCGGACGTACTCGCCGAGAACGCCCTGGATCGGCGTGCGGTAGCGTGCGTAGAGAACGTACCAGAGGACAGCCCCGACGATGAACACCACCGCCAGGATCTGGGAGGTGGTGTCCATGAAGTAGATGAGCCCCAGCGACAGGACGAACCCGAGAATCGGTACGATCGGGTACAGCGGAACCGTGAAGTCGGGATCGTAGTCGGGATGCTCGGTCTCGCGGAAGACGATCAGCGCGGCGTTCATCAGCGCGTAGACGATCAGGTGGAGGACGCTCGCGGCTTCCGCGAGCACCTTGACGTCACCGCCCATGAGGATGACGAAGACGAGGATCAGTCCGCCGGTAACGATAATTGATCGGTAGGGTGTCGCGAATCGCGGATGGATTTCGTTGAGCCAGTCGTTGACGATCTTGTCCCGGCCCATCGCGAAGTTGATCCTGGCCGACGCCAGGATCGAGGCGTTCGCCGAGGAGGCCGTCGCTAGCAGCGCACCGAGGGCCATGATCACCGCGGCCGCACCCGCGAAGGTGCCAGGAAACGCCACTTCGGTCGCCTGCGCGACCGGCGCCTCGAGGTCGAGATCCGGCCACGGGACGACGCCGAGCATGATCGTCACCAGGATGCCGTACAGTACGGTGACGATGGCGACGCTGCCGACGATGGCGATGGGGAGGTTCCGTCCCGGGTTCTTCATCTCCTCGCCGACGGTGGCGATCTTGGCATACCCCAGGAACGAGACGAAGACGAGGCCGGTCGCCGGCAGGAGTTCGGCGGTTCCGAACGGCGTGTAGCCGCCGCTTCCGGACACCGTCGCCCAGTCGAAGGCGAACCAGCCCGCGATTGCGAAGATCCCTAGGATCGCGAGCAAGATGGTGACGATGATCGTCTGCACGCCGCCGGTCTCCTTCGCGCCGATGTAGTTGACGCCGACGAAGACTGCGCCGGCGACGATCGCCCCGACCTGAACGTTACTGAGAAACAGGATCGAGGGTAACTCGAGGAGTTCGCCCAGGTAACGGCCGAACCCGATGGTGTAGAAGGCCGAGGCGAAGGCGAGGCCGAGCCAGTCGCCCAGTCCAGATATCGAGCCGAACAGGGGACCGAGCGCACGGTTGACGTAGTAGTAGGCACCACCGGCTTTCGGCATTGCCGTTCCGAGTTCGGAGACCGACAGGGCGTTGACCATGGCGATGAGCCCACCGACGAGGAACGAGATCACGACGATCGGGCCAGTTCCCTGGGCGGCCTCACCGGGGAGGACGAAGATGCCCGCCCCGATCATCGTCCCGATGCCGATGGTCATCGCGGGAATCAGGCCGAGGTCCTTGGCGAGTTCCTCGTCACTCATCTCGGTCACCCGGAAGGATCAGGACCGGTCGATCGGTCTGGTTGATCAATTTTCGCGCGACGTCCCCCGTTAGCAGCTGTCGCCACCGACTCTCGCTGCGCGGGACGAAGACGATTGTGTCGGCGCGTTCGTCGTCGGCAACCTCGAGGATCGTCGCTGCAACGTCGGTCCCGTATCCGACGGTGGGTTCGACGGAGAGCGTGGGATCGTCGATGACCGCCTCGAAGATCTTGAAGAGGGTTTCGGCGAACTCCTCTCGCTGTTCGACGCCTGCGGCGTCGGGAGCACCGCCAGCTTTTTCGACGACGTAGATCGGGATCAGGGTCCCGTCGTCGAACCGATCGGCGACGGCCTTGCCCGTTACTCGGGCGTCCTCTTCGTTCGCAATCGGCACTAGAACGCGCCGAAACGGCTCATCGCTCATCCAAATCCCCTCTCGACGGTTCGAGAGCGTTCTTCTCGAACAGAGTACAGCGACTATCCGATGGTATCATATTCGAGGGTATTTATCGATACATGATAAAACCCTCGCTTGTATTTTCGAATCCTGTATATTGGGTCGTCAGATTGGCGAATCAATAGTAGGCTCGTTCGCCGCCGCTTACTGGGTGGTGGTTTCGGAGTTGCTCTCGTCGACGTCGGGCGTCGTCGGCTCGGGTTCGACGCCCGTCGGCTCGTCATCAAGGTCGCTGTCGCCAGCTCCGCCGCCGAAGAGTCGATCCCAGAGGCTTCGCGTGTGCTTTTTCTCAGCCAGCAGGACCGAACACTCGACCTCATCCAGGACGTCGAGCACGAGCGACCCGCGAACGAGTCGCGAGAGGACGCCCTTCTCGGTCGCCCCGATCAGGAGCAGGGTCGCGTCCTCGGCCGCCTCCGCGATCCGCGACTGCACGTCGCCGGTCTCGACGCGGAGCCTCGCGTCCTCGAGGTCGTGGTCAGCCGCCCAAGATGCGAGGAACGCCTCTCCCTGCTCACGCTCGCCGTGGTCGGTCACGTGCAGGAGCGTCACGTCGGCGTCGTACTGCGACTGGAGGGTCGTCGCGACTGCAGCGGCGAGTTCGGAGTCGGGACCGCCGGCCGTCGGGAGCAAGATTCTCGAAGGATCGAACCCGCGGTTTCGGAAGACGAGGAAGTCACACGGCAGCGAGTGAGCGAGTTCGTCGATGGTCGGTTCGGCTCGTCCCGGCGCACCGTGCGATTCGGGACCCCAGCCCATCACCGTCACGTCGGCGCCGTACCGCTTCGCTGATCCGAAGATTTCCTCGAACGGGTCGTGCGAGAGGACGATGTGCGTCTCGACGTCGACGCCGTAGGTCTGGGCGTCCCGCTGGGCCTTCTCGAGCAGCTGGTGTGCGGTCTCGTGAGCTTTCTGTTCGCGAGCGGCCTCGAGGGGGGTCTGTCTTGGCACGTCGACGATGTTGACGGCGACGACGGTGCCGTCGTGCTGGTTGGCGACGGCCGAGCCGAGCGTGATGAGGTCCTTCTCGTGTTCGGGATTGGCCAGCGGCACCATGACCCGGTAGTCGCTCTGTTCGGGGGCAACGCTGGTCGCGGCGGAGACGGCTGCGTCGGGCAACTGCTCCGAGCGGTCGAGGATCCAGGCGTCGAGGACGCCAGCGGATTCGACGTGCCGTCGGGCGTAAAGCAGGTACCAAAGCACGGCGAAGACGACCAGCCCCAGCGAGAGGTAGATCACGCGGGGTTCGATGTAGACGATGAGCGCGAACGAGGAGATCGTGCCGATGATCGGGACGACGGGATACAACGGCACCTCGAAGTCCGGGTCGTAGCCGTCGGCGTCGGCCTCGCGCATGACGATCAACGCGAGGTTCAACAGCCCGTAGACGATTAAATGTAACACCGATCCGGCCGTCGAGAGCAACTCGAGGTCGCCCGCGACCAGGAAGAAGAGGATGAGCGCGCCCGTGATGGCGATGGATTTGGAGGGCGTCCCAAAACGCGGGTGAATCTCGTTGAGTTTGGGCGTGACGATCTTTTCACGTCCCATCGCGAAGTTGATACGCGACGAGGAGAGGATCGAGGCGTTTGCCGAGGAGGCCGTCGCGAGCAGGCCCCCAAACAGGAGGAGACCGGCACCGAACGCGCCGAGGCTGTAGCCCAGGAGGTCGTACTGTCCGAACAAGAGCCGAGCAGCGTCGACGACGGCCGTGTTGTTTTGAGCGACGAGTTCGTTCGGGACGGCCGCGAGCAGGACGACGAGGAAGAACGCGTAGATGGTCGTGACGATGACTACTGATCCGATCACCGCGCGCGGCAGGTTGCGGCCGGGGTCCTTGATCTCCTCGGCGACGGAGGTGATCTGAACGAATCCGAGGTAAGAGACGAAGATGATGCCGGTGACGGGAAGAATCTCACCGGCCATGCCCGGTTGCGCGGATCCGGCGAGCGAGTTCAGGTTGGCGTTGGCTAAACCGACGACCGAGAAGAGTGCGAGGATCCCGACGAGTAAGAGCACGATGACGATCTGGAGCGTTCCGGTCTCCTTCGCACCGATGTAGTTGACGCCGATGAAAAGGAGGGCGCCGACGAGTCCGATCATCTGTGCCGGGCCGAGCGTCACCGGTCCGAGCGCGAGGGCGCCGAGACCGACCAGGTCGTTGACGTACTCGCCGAGACCGTACATGTAGAAGGCGGAGGCAAACGCGAGGCCGATCCAGTTGGCCCACCCGGTGATCGAGCCGAACAGCGGTCCGAGTGCGCGATTGACGTAGAAGTACGCCCCGCCGGATTTCGGCATCGCTGTCCCCAGTTCCGAGGCGGAGAGCGCCGTAAACAGGGCGATCACCCCGCCGAGGACGAAGGTTGCTGCGGCGAACGGTCCCGCCCGAAAGACGGCGGTTCCCGGCAGGACGAAGATGCCCGCCCCGATCATCGTCCCGATACCGATCGTCAGCGCCGCGAGCGGCCCGAGGTCCTTGGCGAGTTCCTCGTCTCCGCTCACGTCGGGTCACCTCGAGGGACCTCGTCGCGGGCGAGAGTGCGACTCGAGTGCGGCGTTCCGTGGCAATTCCGGGGCGTTCGTCCGTCGTTGCGACCGGCAGATGGGTGAGCGAGTATGAACATTGGTGGGAAGAATACGGCTGCTACCACCACGTATTCACACGGGTGATATCAGGGCTTCGCTCTCTCGTCGTTGGAGACGCCAGAAGCACGGTTAGGAGCTCGATCATACTAACCAGTCAGTCAGCACGTCGTACCACGTCGTAACGTCTATTTCGGTACCAGCAAAACACCACGCCAATGCAACCGCTTCCACGGGGGATATCGTGCACGTAGTCATCGTCGGTGCCGGCGAAGTCGGCCAGGCGATCGCCACGAACCTCGAGGAGACCCACGACGTGGTCGTCGTCGATCGTGATCCGGATCTCGTCGAAGAACTCACCTACTCGCTCGACGTGCTCGCCATCGAGGGCGACGGGACCGAGATCACGACGCTTCACGAGGCGAACATCGAGGAGGCCGGCCTCGTCATCGCCTGTACGGACGACGACGAGGTGAACCTCGTCATCTGCGGTGCCGCAAAGACGATGACCGACGCGTTCACCATCGCCCGCGTGCGACGGCGGACGCTGCTCGAGACGTGGGAGGGATCGGAGGGTGCTTTCGGCGTCGACTTCATGGTCTGTACCGACCTGCTCACGGCCCAGGCGATCTTCCGCATCTCCGGCCTCCCCGGCGCCCAGGACGTCGACATGTTCGCCGGCGGTCTCGTGCGGATGGCCGAGTTCGAGATCAGCCCCGAGAGCCCGATCGCCAACCAGAGTGTCCAGGACGCCGATCGGTACGACTCGTTGACGTTCGCTGGAATCTTCAGAAACGGAGACATGATCGTCGCCCGCGGAGAGACGGTGATCGAACCGAACGACCGCGTCGTCGTCATCGGCAGCCCTGACTCCGTCTCGACGTTCGCCGACGACCTGGTCTGTCTCCCCAAAACCGAACACGAGGAGGTCGTCATCGTCGGCGCCAGCGAGATCGGCTATCAGGCTGCCCGCGAGTTCGAAGAACACGGCTACGAACCGCGCCTCATCGAGCGAGATCCCGATCGCGCCCGGCAAGTCGCCGAAGCCTTGCCGAACACGCTCGTTATGCAGAGCGACGCCACCGATACGGATTTCCTGGAGCGCGAGCACATAGACGAAGCAGACATCGTCGTTTCCGCCCTCGGAAGCGACGAGCGCAACCTGCTCGTCTCTCTGCTCGCTCGTCGAATGGGAGTCGACCGAACCGTCGCCGTCATCGAGAACCTCGAGTACGCCGAACTGTTCGAGACCGTCGGTGTCGACGTGGCGATCAACCCCCGCGAGGAGACCGCCGAGGAAATCGTCCGTTTCACGCGATCGAACCGCGCAGAGAAGGTGGCCATGCTCGAGCACGACCGCGCCGAGGTCATCGAGATCGAGGTCGGCGCCGACAGCGCCCTGGCCAGTCGAACGATCATGAACTCGGTCGCCGACCTCCCCGAGGGCGTCGTCATCGGCGCCATCTCCCGCGGCGGCAATCTCGTGACCCCACGTGGGGACACGACGCTCAGGCCCGGCGATCACATCGTGCTGTTCGTCGATGCGACGATTCTTGATCAGGTGCTCGAGGCGATCTGATGAACGCCCATCTCCGCGTCGACTGGCGGGCCGGGCTGAGCCTCGTCGGGACGATACTCGCGTTTCTTTCACTCGCTTTTATCCTACCGATCGTAACGGCGTTCGCATACGGCGGCGAGGATCTCTGGGTCTTCGTCGTCGCGATGAGCATCACCGTTGGGTTCGGGCTCGTGCTCCGACAACTCGACCCGGATCCCGATCCCGGCGCTCGAGAGGCGTTCATGGTCGTCGCGCTGACGTGGCTTCTCGCCGCAATCTTCGGTGCGCTTCCCTACTTCCTCGCCGGGAACGGAACGGTCGCCCACCCGACGAACGCCCTCTTCGAGAGCATGAGCGGCTTCACGACGACCGGCGCGACGGTGATGGGCGACATCTCCTTCGACACCCACTCGAGGGCGATGTTGCTGTGGCGACAGCTCACCCAGTGGGTCGGCGGGATGGGGATCATCGTCCTCGCGGTGGCGATCCTCTCTCAGATGTCCGTCGGTGGCGCGCAGTTGATGGAAGCCGAGAGTCCTGGCCCGGGCGTTTCGAAGCTGACGCCCCACATCGCGGAGACGGCGCGGGTGCTCTGGTTCGCCTACATCGGCTTCACCCTCCTCCTGATGGCGTTGCTGTACGGCCTTCACCTCGCTGGATTCGCGCCTGAGATGGACCTGTACAACTCGATCGCTCACGGCCTCTCGACGCTTCCCACCGGCGGGTTCTCTCCCGAAGCCAGGAGCATCGAGACGTTCTCGCCGGCCGTCCAGTGGCTCATCGTGCCGTTCATGTTCATCGCCGGAGTCAACTTCGTCCTCTGGTGGCACCTCGTCTCGGGGGACACGCGAGCCCTGTTTCGGGACAACGAGTTCCGTCTCTACCTCGGGGCCGTCACCACGCTCTCGGTCGTGCTCACGGCCGTTCTCTTCTTCGACGCCGCCGTGAGCACTGACGAGGTCGGCCAGATCGGCGGTCGCCTCGAGCCCTCACTGCGGTACGCGACCTTCCAGATCGCCTCGCTGACCAACTCGACCGGCTTTGCGAACGTCGACTTCGACCAGTGGGGCGGCACTGCGAAGGCCGTGATGCTCTTTGCAATGTTCATCGGGGGGAGCACCGGGTCGACCGGCGGGGGAATCAAAGTACTCCGGTGGCTCGTCATCCTCAAATCCCTCCGACGGGAACTGTTTACGACGGTCCACCCCGAGGCCGTTCGCCCGGTCCGCATGAATGGCGAACCCCTCGACGAGGAGGCAATCCGGGGCATCTACGCCTTCACGCTGCTGTACTTTTGCCTGTTCTTCCTCGGGGTTCTGCTGCTGGCTGCCGACGCCGCCCGCGTCGGCCTCGACCTCGAGGCGATCGAACTGGTCACGGCCTCCATCGCTACCCTGGGCAACATCGGCCCCGGGTTCGGCATCATCGGTCCGATGGGGGGCTACGGCGAGTTCCCGGTTACCTCGCGACTCCTGATGATCCTCTACATGTGGATCGGTCGTCTCGAAATCTTCCCGGTGCTGGTGTTGCTGACGGCAGCGTACTGGCGGTCCTAACCTGCGAACGGTCGGCGCACTTTTCGTGCCGCATCCGTGAAGTCGAACCAATGACGACGCCACGCACACACCACGTCGGAATAACCGTCTCCGACATCGAGTCCGTCTTGCCCTTCTACCGCGACGTGCTCGGGTTCGACGTGCTCGATCGCTTCTCCGTTTCGGGGCCCGCGTTCGCCGACGCCGTGGACGTCCCCGACGCCGCAGGCAGGTTCGTCCACCTCGAGGCCGGCGACGTCCGCCTCGAACTCGTCGAGTACGCACCAACCGGAGCGACCAGGTCGAACTCCGAACTGAATCGGCCGGGAGCGACTCACGTCGGCTTCTCGGTGACCGACCTCGAGGCGTTCTTCGAGTCCCTGCCCGCCGAGGTGGAGACGCTGAGCGAGCCCCGGACCACCGAGAGCGGCACATCGATACTGTTTCTGCGCGATCCGGAAGGGAACCTGGTGGAAGTACTCGAGCGGTAGGCGGCTCGCTCACGGTCCCACCGTATCTGCGACGCCGGTGAGCACTCGATGTATGGGTCCAATCGACGAAGCAACCTCCGAGGCATTCCCTCTCGAGTGCGAGGACTGATGGGCGCCGAACCAAGGAGGATTGAAGAGAGGTTCCGCGAACGGGCTCTCGCTCTTGCCAGCGACCGATTATGTCGACTGGCAGCCGACGACTGTCTTATGCTCACACGTGACATAGGTATCTGTGCTATGGAGCATCCGAATGCACAGCGCCGACCGACCGTCCCTGTCGGGGCGACGCCGGTCGCGAAGTACGTGTCCTGGAACGACCATCGTCGTACGATCCACGACGAGGCAGTAGCGGCTCGAGAGCGCCACGCGTTACGCGCGCGGTGACGATCTGTCCGCGCTCTCCGCAGCGTGCGCCGCTCGAGCGCTCATTTTTGGCGCACTCTAATGCGTCCGGGTTCACACTGGAGAATTCAGGTACTGAAGATAGCAACGTTTTCGTCCCTGCCTCGAGCACTCGAGGCCATGAACTTCTTCGATCGGTTGCACGACCGCATCGTGACGGTCGACAGCGTCGTGAGCGTCGGTCTCGACCCGGACCCGAAGCGCATTCCCGAGCACCTGCAAGAGCGCGACATCCCGCGGTGGGCGTTCAACCGCCGGATCATCGACGCCACGCACGAACACGCGGCCGTGTTCAAACCCAACGCCGCGTTCTACGAGGACCCCGACGGTTGGCGAGCCCTCGAGGAGACCATCGCCTACGCCCACGGGAAGGGCGTTCCCGTCCTGCTCGACGCCAAGCGGGCAGACATCGGGAACACGACCAGGCAGTACGCCCAGTTGCTGGAGAAAGTAGACGCCATCACCGTCAACCCCTACATGGGCCGGGACTCCCTCCAGCCGTTCCTGGCGAACGAGGAGGCCGGCGTCTTCGTCCTCTGTCGCACGTCGAACCCCGGCGGGGCCGACCTGCAGGACCTCGAACTCGAGACGGGTGAACCGCTGTACGAACGCGTCGCGGCCCTCGCGGACCTCTGGAACGAGAACGACAACGTGGGACTCGTCGTGGGCGCGACGAAGCCCGAGGAACTCGAAGACCTGCGCGAGCAGGTGCCCGACCTGCCGTTCCTGGTGCCCGGCGTGGGTGCTCAGGGCGGTGACGCCGAGGCGGCCGTCGAGTTCGGCCTGGCGAACGGGGTCGGCCTCGTGAACTCCTCGCGCGGGATCATCTTCGCGGGCGAGGAGGCAGGTGAGAAGTTCGCTGACGTCGCGGGCCAGGCGGCGAAGCGACTGAAAGCACGATTGAATCAGTACCGGTAGGCTCGATCCACGGCGGGATCGAATAGCACTCCCACCCAGCCACTCGAACGTGGGAAACGTTATCACGTTTACATCGAGAGATACCGCTAGTACAGATGACTCGCTGCCACGTGTGCCACGAACCGCTGAATCTTCCGAACGATTGCAACTACTGTAGCGAATATTACTGTAGCGAACACCGTCTTCCCGAGAACCACGACTGTCCGAACCTGGACAAGGTTCACACCCTCGGACCGGAGTTTCGTGAGACGACGGTTCAACCTGCGAACGGAGACGGCGTTCTCACGCCGCTACGGATCGGTGTTGGGATACTCGTTCTCGCGATACTCGTCGCAACGTTCGTGTTGTTCCTCTGAGTATCGTCCCGTTTCCCGTGCTATCCGGAGATGCGTCGAGCGTCGATTGGCGACGAGCATTGATCGACGTCGAGTCCGAACCGTCCGACTCAACACCCCTCCCGACGAACCTGCGAGCATGGACCTCACCACGCTCGTCGACCGCTTCGACGAGGAACTCAGAACCGCAGACTTCGCCGACCTCGACGCCAGCGCGAACGGCATGCAGGTCGGCCCCTACGAAAAGACCGTCGAGCACGTCGCCTTCGCCGTCGACGCCGCTCGAGAGACGATCGACGCTGCCGCAGACGCGGACGCGGACGTACTCGTCACTCACCACGGCCTCTCCTGGGGCGGGTTCGAGCGCGTCACCGGACGGACCTACGACCGCCTCGAGCCCCTGTTCGAGCACGAGCTGGCACTCTACGTCTCCCACCTGCCGCTGGACGGCCACCAGGAACTGGGCAACGCCGCTGGCGTGGCCGACGTGCTCGACCTCGAGGACCGCCGGCCGTTCGGCGCGTACGGACCCGAGTACATCGGCCAGCGAGGGCACGCGGCCCAGTCGTACGCGCCCGAGGAACTCCGGGAGACACTCGAGTCGACGCTCGACACCGGCGGCCAGTCGGTACAGCTCCTCGAATTCGGGCCCGAGAACATCGAGGACGTGGCCATTGTCACCGGTTCCGGAGTCGACTGGCTCGAGGAGGCCGTCGACGCTGGCGCCGACGCGCTCGTCACCGGAGAGGGGAAACAGCAGGTCTACCACGAGGCGAAGGAGGCGGGGGTTCACGTCGTCCTGGCGGGGCACTACGCCACCGAGACGTTCGGCGTCCAGTCGTTGCAAGGACTAGCCGAGGAGTGGGGCCTCGAGACGACGTTCCTCGAGGCGCCGACTGGGTTGTGAGCGGTCGGTTCGAACGTGAATCGCCGGACCCGCACCGTTCACCCCGCCAACCATTGCACCGAATTTCAGTTCGTTCCCGTCGTTTCGGGACCCGCGACGACCGGCGCTCGCGACGTACTCGAGCCGTGTTCACAGGACTACGCGAGGCGTTCTCGAGGGTTGTAGCCGGCCCCTACTCCCTCGTCAGACGTGACTGTCCGGTGAAAGGTCTCGCTACTCGAGCGTCTGGCGACGGGTCGAGGTGGCAAACACTGGCCCCGTCTTCCCCGATTGACCCGCTGTACAATCGAGTTTGGGATCCGTTACTCGAGCGATTCTCACGCCCTCGTTCGGTCAACGGCGGGGTTATTCTCGCGGGCGAGACGATTCGTTTCGAAGGAGCCTCGTGAAAACCGGTAGTTCATCGATTACAAACTGTCCATCTCGTGGAGGTGTACTCACTCTGGGGGCGATCCCCCGGGAGACTACGATGACAGACGAACGATCCATCACGAGACGGGACAGCCTCAAACGAATCGCCGCCTCCGGCGCGCTCCTCGGTGGCACCGGCTTTGCCACCGGAACTGTGAGCGCAGGCGAGGGGATGGCCGACAACATCAGGCTCGTGGCCAGTTGCTACGAGGAAGACCGATCGAAGTTCCGCGTCGACAACCACAACAAGAAGACGGTGAAAGTCACCTGGGACGTCTACGGAACCGACCAGTCCGGCTCGCTCAAAGTGTCCGGCAAGGACTCGGCGTACTTCTGGGTCGACGCCGACCACGGCGACGCGACGGTCAGGCTCTTCTACGACAGCGAGCAGATCGACGTCAAACACGCCAACGACCAGAAGGTGTGCGCGCCTGAAGACCCGAAGGAAGCGATCGACCTCGAGCCCGCGTGTTACATCGACGAGCGCGTCTACAACGGCGAGAACGACGTCTCGGTCGATCCCGACGGGACCTGCGACGAGGCGACGTACTGCTTCACGCTCACGGTCGGTGACGACGCCGATGGAAACTCGCTGAACGAGATCGAGGCCGACTTCTGTGGAAGCGGCGTCGACATATCGAACGTCGGCGACGAGGACGTGTCGGTCGAGCTCAATGGTGACGACGTGACCGACGACCTGGACGAGGTCGACGATGACGACGACGGTGAGACGCTCACCCTCGAGTTCGATGGCGATTGCGACCTCGAAGAGGGCGACGAAATTCGGGTCTGCCTCGACGACGTTAAGAACCCGGCCGAAGCGGGCGTATACACCGCGCGGTTCACGCTGAACGACGAGGAGTCGTCCGTCAGCGCGTTCACGATCGGCGACGTCGACGACGGCTCGAAAGGGAAGAAAAAGAAGAAGGGCGATCACTTCCCCGGAATGGCGAAGTTCTGCGTCCACAACCAATTCTACGAGGACGTCGAGGTCGTCTGGCGCAGCACCTACATGCACCAGGCGGGCCTCCTGACGATCCCCGCACGCGGCACGCGATGCTTCTGGGCCGACCTCGACAAGAAGGGGAAGGCACACGTCAAACTGCTCTACGACGACGAGCAGGTCGACGAAGCCGATGTCAACACGGACGAACGCTGCACGCCGAACCCGCACAAGATCCGGTTCCGGGCGGTCTGCCACGAGAACGGTCGCGCACGCTTCCGCGTGTTCAACTACAATCAGCAGACAGTGCCCGTGTCCTGGTCGGTCGACGACGATGACGATGACGACGACTGCGAGTACGACGGCTCCGGTTACGTCTCCGCGATGGACTCGCTGGATTTCTGGGTCGACGTCGACGACGATGACGACGACGTGACCCTCTCGTACCTCGGCGAGGAACTCGACACCGACGAGGTCGCCGAGAAGGTCTGTGGCCCCGAAAACCCCAAAGAGGCCATCGACCTCGACGGGCTCTGCTACCGGCCCGGGAAGGGCAAGAAGCCGGGGAAGGCCAGGTTCGCCATCCACAACTGCTACGACTACAAGGTCCGGGTGACCTGGAAGAGCGCCTACACCAAAGAGGCCGACACGATCAAACTCGACGTCGGCGAGACCCACTACTTCTGGGTCGACCTCGACAAGAAGGGGAAGGCGATGGTCAACCTCTACTTCAACAACAAGAAGATCGACGAGGCCGACGCCGACACCGACACGCTGTGTGAGGAGTACGACGACGACTGAGTCGACACGAACGCCGACCGTTCCACGCTCCTGTTATTTTTTCGTCGTCGATTCGACGCGTTAGTTGTGAGCCTCGAGCCACGAGTCGTACGACTCCTCGTTCGGACTGAACCGCTCGAGACTGACGAGGGGAATGTCGAGAACGCGGGTGCGGTTCGACGCGACCGTCGGCCAGAAAATCGCGGCGTTGAAACGACTGGCTCACCCAGGCTCGAGTATGACTGGCGACGAGGACCACGACCCCAACCATGACCACGACAACAACGGTCGCGATTCGGAACACGAGGCCGACCACTACGAGCCCGAACGAGAGACGTTCGCCCACGACCCCGTCGGCCACGCCGAGGTCCGTTCCGGGATGTCCGTCGACGACCTCGCGAGCCAGTACGGACGTGCGGGCGTCGGCGCCGCGAACCTCCACGAGGCAATTGACGTCACGAGTGCCATGTTCGACGACGACGTCACCGTCTTCTTCGGCCTCGCGGGCGCGATGGTGCCGACGGGGATGCGCAAAATCGTCTCCGACCTCGTTCGCGACGGGTACGTCGACGCCCTGGTGACGACCGGGGCGAACCTCACCCACGACTCGATCGAGGCCATCGGCGGCAAACACCACCACGGCGCCGTCCACACGGAGGGGAAAACCGAACGCGAGCACGACGAAAGCCTTCGCGAGGAGGGCGTCGACCGAATCTACAACGTCTACCTCCCCCAGGAACACTTCGCGGAGTTCGAGGGCCACCTCCGGGAGGAGGTGTTCCCCGTCCTCGAGTCCGAGTGCGAAGACGAGGGGTCGGTCTCGATCGAACGGCTGACCCGCGAGCTGGGGCGGGCGAACGCGGACGTGAACGAGCGAAACGGCATCGATGAGGATTCCGGTCTCGCGGCGGCGGCTTACGAGAACGACGTGCCGATCTACTGTCCCGCGGTCCAGGATTCGGTGCTGGGACTCCAGGCCTGGATGTACTCCCAGACGACTGCCTTTTCACTCGACGCGCTGGGGGACATGACCGGCCTGACCGACCTCGCGTTCGAGGCGGACGAGGCCGGCGCGTTCGTCGTCGGCGGCGGCGTGCCGAAGAACTTCACGCTTCAGACGATGCTAGTCACCCCGCGAGCCTACGACTATGCCGTCCAGTTGACGATGGACCCGCCCCAGACCGGCGGGCTCTCGGGGGCGACCCTCGACGAAGCTCGGTCGTGGGGGAAACTCGAGCCAGAGGCTCAAAATGTGTCGGTGTACGCTGACGCGACCATTACGCTGCCGCTGGTCGTGGCGGCGGCGCGCGATCGCGTCGAGTAACGCGCCTCGATACCGAGTGACAGGCAATTCCCGGACGAGGCAATATTGGTGTTCGAGCCGTGGAGCGTGGGGGCCGAGTGGTCAGGTAGGGATTTACGAACCACGAAGGCCGGTCAGCGTCGATCCTCGGGGATGAAATCGGCCGTCTTCATCTCCCGGTAGGTCGAGCAGTCCGGGCACGCGTGGACGTCGTCTCGGTTGTCGCCGAACACGCGGGCGAACTGCCTGGTCACCCGGTTGCCACAGTTCAGGCACTCGGGTGTAGTCGTGGTCGCCGCCTCTCGAGACGCCATCGGGGTCCACTGCGTTGGTTCAGTCGACATCAACAGCCTCTTTCGACGTTAGGGTATTTACTATAGGTCGCCTAACGAATGAAATCGGCTGCAAGGGTTTCAAAACGCCGTGCAAGTCTCGAATGGGACAGTGTCCCGAAATCCGGACAATCAGCCGACGATGGACGTGTAATGGATCGTTATTCATACGTAATACGAAATTAGTAGCGGGATAGACGGCCGCCAGTCGATCGAGTGGTGTCCGCCGTTTTCGGGGCGAACGGGCGCGAAGGAACCCGATACGGCCAGTTGCAACTCTCGGGAAAACGGATGCGAACCGTTCACCCAATCGTGCTCGCTCGGGCGGTGGTTCGATCTCGACGCCGAACCGAAGCGCTCGACGGAACGTCCTCGCACCTCCTTCGCTGGACGGCGGTCTCGACAGCCGGTCACGCTCCCGTCGGGTGATCGTATAACCCGTATAGTTATCCGTGAATTCGTATAACCCGTAGGTACTGATGAAAGCCGTGATTCTCGCTGCTGGAGAGGGGACCCGGATTCGTCCGCTCTCGGGCGAGTTGCCGAAACCGATGCTCCCCGTTGCCGATCGCCCGCTACTCGGCCACACCGTCGATACCGCCATCGACGCCGGAGCCGACGAAATCGTTCTGGTAATCGGGTACGAGGCCGATGCAGTTCGCTCGCACTTCGGCACGGAGTACCGTTCGACGCCCATCCGCTACGCCGTCCAGGAGTCCCAGGAGGGAACCGCCCACGCCGTCAACGCGGCGCGCGATCACCTCGAGGGTCCTTTCGCCGTCCTCAACGGGGACAACCTCTACGATCAGGCGGCCATCGACGAACTATTCACTCGCTGTCCTGCCGTGTGTGCGATCGAAGTCGAGGAACCCCAGCACTACGGCGTGCTCAGCACCGACGACGAGCGCGTCACGGACATCGTCGAAAAGCCGGAGAACCCGCCCACCAACCTCGCCAACGCCGGGGCTTACGCATTCCCCGCCGAGGCGAAAGCATGGCTCGAGGTCCCCGAGAGCGAGCGCGGCGAGTACGAGATCACGGACGTGCTTGCGACCGTAATCGACGAGTTCGACGTCACGCCCGTGGTCGTCGACCGCTGGCTCGACGTCGGCCGCCCGTGGGAACTGCTCGAAGCTAACGAGTGGAAACTCGGCGAACTCGAGCCCCGGATCGAGGGCGAGGTGAGCGAGGACGCCACACTCGAGGGACCGGTCGTGGTTGAGGAGGGCGCAGAGGTCCGCGCCGGCGTCGTGATCGAGGGGCCGGTACTGATCCGCGAGGGGGCAACTGTGGGTCCGAACGCCTACGTTCGTGGCTCGACGCTCGTCGGCGAGGGCGCGAAAATCGGCCACGCCGTCGAAGTGAAAAACAGCGTCCTCTCGGCGGGAGCGACCGTGGGTCACCTCTCGTACGTGGGCGACAGCGTTCTCGGGGAGAACGTGAACTTCGGTGCCGGAACGAACGTCGCGAACTTACGCCACGACGGCGAGGACGTCCGATTCACCGTGAAAGGCGAGCGCGTCTCGACCGGTCGCCGGAAGTTCGGCGTGGTCGCGGGCGACGAGGTCAAAACGGGCATCAACACCAGTCTGACGCCGGGGTTGAAGCTCTCTGCGGGGGCGACAAGCTATCCTGGAGAGACCGTCGACCGGGACCGATAGCTACCGGGGCGCTCAGATTCTGTATCCCGCCGTAGCGACCGAACCGACGCACCTCGAGTCCGACGCTAACCGACGGGTGCGTCTCTGTGTTTCTCTCTCGAGTGTCTCGTTATATGATACCACGAGCCACCGATACGTTATACCGCTGGAGTTCGTAGTGATGGTGTGAGCGAAGAACACCAACGACGCAATTTGCGGATGCCCAACGACGACGAAGTGTTCGCCGTGGTCACCGAACACCTCGGCGGCAACCACGTCCGACTCCAGTGTGAGGACGGCAAGAGCCGTCTCGGCCGTATTCCCGGCCGCATGAAGTACCGGACCTGGATCAACGAGGACGACATCGTCGTCGCCGAACCCTGGGACTGGCAGGACGAGAAGGCGACGATCGAGTGGCGCTACACCGGCCAGGACGCCGACCAGCTGCGCCGCGAAGGGCACATCGACTGAGTGTTTTCGCTGACGGTACTCGCTGGCTCACCTCGAGAGCGGTGTCTCTGTCGTCGATAGCTGCGCGGCGTTCGATGACTTGGAAATCAGCCGTCCATAACGGACAGAAGTGATTGCTATCGTTTTTATAGTATACCAGTGATTCGACGAGACTACCTCGTCGGTCGACGAACCTGAAAGCGCTCTTTGAGCTAGACGAAGACACTTGCCCCGCCACCGGATGGTTCCCAACATGACACGAGCGACGCGTCGGGCGGTTTTACTCGGGCTGGGGACGATTTCGCTGGCCGGCTGTCTGATCGATAGCGACGACAAACCCGGGGACGGAACCGGCGTATACGATCCAGGAACCGGTGGGAACGAGACGACGGATGGCCAGAACGGCAGTGAATCCGGCGGCGAAAATACCGACTCTCTCGAGGACCTGGCTCCGGTTTGGACGTACGAGGTAGGCACGTGGCTCGACACTGCGGTCGACGGCGTCGTTTACGGGCGAGAAGACTTTATGCACGGAAGCGGTGGCTTCGTCGCCCTCGAGGCCGAAACTGGAGACCGTCTATGGGCCTACGGTGAGGCGAACGGGTACTCTTCGTTCACTCGTCCGCTCGTCGACGACGGTCTCTACGCTGGCTACGGTGACGACGCGATCGGAAGCGGCAGTGGCCGACTCCACGCGCTCGATCTCGACGGCACTGAACGCTGGACGCTCGATACCGGAAGCGTCTATCACCAGCCCCGCCTGTGGAACGGGACGATCTACGTCGGGAGCGACGACGGAAACGTGTGGGCCGTCGACGCCGAGAGCGGAGACACCGTCTGGTCGAAATCCGTCGATGGGGAGGACGATCACCCGGTCGATCCTCGCGTCGAGGCCGTCGCGGATGGTGTCGTCTACGTCACGAAATACGGCGAGTTCCTGGCCTTCGAGGCCGACACTGGCGACAAACGGTGGCACCACGACCTCGGTGATGACCGAGTGCGGACGTTTCACCTCGCTGACGACGGTGACGGAACCACCGAGCCGGAATCGATCTACTACAGCACCTACGACGCCGCGGGACGACTCACGGACGGCGAATCCGACTGGACGACGGCACTCGAGAGTGCAGTCGCAGTCCACGCGCTCGAGGACGATTCCCTGATCGTGACGTTCGGCTACGCGATAGGCGTACTCGACCCCACGGATGGAAACCTCCGGTGGTCGATCGAACGAGAAGAGAAGGGTTCCCTCGCCCTGACCGCAGACGGCATACTCCTCGCCACGGACGAAAACGAGGTTTGTCTCCAAAGCCTCGACGGGAGCGAGCGATGGACGACGCCGATCGAGAACGAGATCGAGCGGCTGTACCCTGCCCAGGATGCGCTGTACGTCGTGACCGAAACTGGACTCGTTCGACTGACTCGAGCGGGCGAAATCGAGGCTACTGCGTCGATTCCCGACATCAGGAGCCTGGTCGTCGACGACCTCGTGATCGTCGGCGCGCGAGAGAAAACTTACGGACTCGAGCGGAGTCTCGAGTAATCGTGGCGTAATAGCAAACGCAAGGACGCGAGGAACGAACCGGCTACTCGACCGTGACGCTCTTCGCGAGGTTCCGGGGCTTGTCGATCGGTCGCCCCAACGCGTTCGCCGCGTGGTAGGACACCAGCTGGAGCTGGACGTTCGCGAGCAGGCCCGCCAGGTCCGGATCGACGTCCGGAATCTCGAGGTGGGCGTCCGCGACGTTCAATGCACGGTGGCCGTCGGGACACACCGCGATCACCGGCGCGCCCCGCGTCTGGGCCTCCTCGGCGTTGTTCAGTACTTTCTCGTCCTCCTCACCGGTGAAGATCGCGAACACCGGCGTCTCCTGGGTGACGAGCGCCAGCGGGCCGTGTTTGAGTTCGCCCGAGGCGAATCCCTCGGCGTGCTCGTAGGTGATCTCCTTGAACTTCAGCGCACCCTCGAGCGCGACCGGGAACCCGAGACCGCGACCGATGAAGAAGAACGACTGGCTGTCGAGGTACGTTTCGGCGAGCCCCCTCGAATCGTCGTCCTCGAGGACCGACTCGATCGTCTCCGGGAGCGCCGAGACGTCCTCGAGCAGCGCCTCCAGGTTCGCCCGCTGTTCGCCGACGACGTCGCCGGTCACCCGCTGGGCGAGCAACAGGAGCATGACGGCCTGCGAGGAGAACGTCTTCGTTGCGGCAACGCCGATTTCGGGGCCGGCGCGGATGAGGAGCGTGTCGTCGGCCAGTCGCGCGGCCGTCGAGCCGACCACGTTCGTCACGGTCAGCAGTCGGGCGCCGTCGGCCGCCGCCTGGCGCATCGCCGAGAGAGTGTCCGCGGTCTCGCCGCTCTGGGTGACGGCGATCACGAGCGTGTCCTCGTCTACGGGGGGAGCACTTACCCCGTACTCGTTGGCGAGGTGAGCGCTCGTCTGGACGCCGGCACAGTTCATCGCGATCGATCCGTAGAGGGCGGCGTGATAGGACGTGCCGCAGGCGACGAACTGCACGCGCTCGATTCCCTCGAACGTTCCCGGGGGGAACGACTCGAGGGCGACGTCGCCGGCCTCGTGGTCGATCCGGCCCTCGATGGCCTGGCTGAGCGAGGTGCCCTGCTCGTAAATCTCCTTGAGCATGAAGTGGTCGTACTCGCCCTTGCCGGCCTGTTCGGGGTCCCAGTTCACCGTCTCGGCCTCGCGTTCGATGTCGTTGCCCTCGAGGTCCGTGAACTCGATGCCGTCGGGGCGGACGACGACCACGTCGCCGTCTTCGAGGTAGACGACGCTGTCGGTGTACTCGAGGAACGCGGGGACGTCGCTGGCGAGGAAATAGCCCTCCTCGTCGAGGCCGACGACCAGCGGCGAGCCCTGCCGGGCGGCGTAGATGACGTGATCGTCGGCGACCATCGCGGCCACCGCGTAGCTGCCCTCGAGGTCCTCGATGGCCTGCCGGAACGCCGCCTCGGCAGAGGCGCCCTCGTCGAAGTACGACTGGATGAGGTGCGGGATGACCTCGGTGTCGGTGTCGCTGGTGAACTCGTGGCCCGCGGCTTCGAGGTCGGCTTTCAGTTCGGCGTAGTTCTCGATGATGCCGTTGTGGACGACGGCGACGTCCTGAGTCGAATCGGTGTGGGGATGGGCGTTCTCGTCGGTCGGCGGCCCGTGGGTGGACCAGCGGGTGTGGCCGATGCCGACCTCGCCGTGGAGGGCGTCGCTGTCGATCGTGCGCTTCAGGTCGTCGACTTTCCCGGAGCGCTTCTGGACCTTGATTCCGGAGCCGTTCTGGACGGCAACGCCCGCGGAGTCGTAGCCGCGATACTCGAGATTCTCGAGGCCGGTCAGCAGGGTATCGATCGCCTGGTCGGTTCCCACGCGTCCGATGATGCCACACATCAGTGGCTCACCTCGTCGACCGCAGGAGTCTGCCGGGTGCGAGGGAGAGATGCGGAGCGGTTTCGGGGGGAGCCGCCACGGGTCGCTCGGACCGTCAAACGATGCACTGTCATAGCACTACAGAGCGCCGCTCGACCCATTACTATAGATCCACTAACGCGGTCGATAGTCACCACGTACTCTCTCCACCGGCTGATACGTCGCGAACCGGCCTCGAGCCCCTCGAAATTGCCGTCTTTCGACGCAGATCGAATTATTTCACGAGATGGGAGAGAATTCCGCCCGCGCAGACGGTCCTTTCCATCGGTATGTTCACCCATCGCGTCTCCGGAAACAGTTTTGAACCGATTACACGATCGAAAACAGCGTCTATAACACAGTCTATAATCGCGACCCGACTAGTTCGGATCGAGCCCTAGAGCGACGACTCACACAGCTCGGTCACTGCCCGGCGGAGCCGCTGGGAGACGGCGGATTTCGAGATCCCTAGCGTCTCGGCGAGTTCGTCCTGTGAGATGCCGCGCGGAACGTCGAAGTACCCCTCCTCGTAGGCGACGCTCAGAAGTTCTTCCTGTTTCTCGGTCAGTCCAATCGCGGTCGTCTCGTTCGCTTCCGCCAGGCGCAAGTGGTTGACGTGAAACGAGATTCCTCGCCGGCGACACGACTGGTTGAACGCCAGTAAGCTATCGCGGTCAGGAAAGCGCGTTCGAAGCACCCAGCCCGTCTGTCCGCTCGAGAGGTCGAGGACGCGGCCGCCGGCTTCGACGACCTGGCTCGTGAATCGGACCGCTCGGTCGGTAACCGTGGCTCGATACACCCGTCTTCGCGGGTACCGTTCGACCAGCGTCGGATTCGAGACCGTAGTATCGCGCGCGAGCGCAGATTCGAGTTCGTCGAAAGGAGCGGCCTCGGCGACGAAGAAGATCACCGTGGTGCCGTCTTCGAGCTCGCTCGAGTACTCCAGCTCGACGCGACCGCTGGAGAGCCGGCGAAGCGTCGGTCGGAGAATCAGTTCGTCGTGATCGAGTTCGAGTTCGGCGACGATACCGCCGTCGGCCTGAGATCGAAGGGGAACCGAATCGGCGTCGAGTGGATTGGTGCTCATCGACGGACCACCCCGCGCGAAGCGTGAGTCGGGTAATCGCCGCTTATCGCAGACAGATACATCAAGCGTGCATTTCGCCCCGAGTCACTTGGTGGTAGACGCTAAATGGTGAAACGGGCGATTAACGAGGCGCTAAACTGATTCATCCATCGATTCGACGGACAGTCACGATGCGGTGAGTAATTCGGAATTTCCGGCCTCGATAGGCGTGCCAGCGACGAGATGACGGCCCGTAATGTCGGGTTAGTCCCGCGATCGCTCGAGCCACCCCGTCTCGAACAGGAGTTCGTACACCTTTCGCTCGGCGATACGCAAGTGTCGCGTGAACGTCGGCTGGGACACGTCGAGCAGGTCGGCGACCTCGCCGCCCGTGTGCTCGCGCGGGGACGCGAAGTAACCCGCGTAGTACGCGATCCTGAGCGTCTCGAGCTGGCGCTCGGTCAGCTGCTCTCTGATACGGTCCTCGAACGAGCCGGACGGACGGTCCCCGGACGAGACGACCCGTTTCGAGCGGAGTTCGACGCCAGGCTCCCAGCGTTCGAGTCGGTCGACGAACGACCGTATGCTGGTTCCGGGCGCGAGATCCACGACGAACGTCGGTTGCCGCTCGCGTCCGTCTATCGTGCGGAGATCTCCCCCATGTGCGCCTACCAGTCCAACGAGCGTCTCGCCGACGAGGCGCGCCTCGACGTGGAGACGGGCGCCTCGTTCGCTCGATACGTCGAGCGCCTCGAGCCCTTCGATTCCGTCGGCGGTCGAGCGAACGGTCGCCGCCTCGAGGTCGTCGTCTACAATCGAGCACACGACGGACGTCCCGCTCGGCCCCTCCGAGAGCGCCAGCAGGTCGATTCGGCACCGACAGTGTGTGGCGAGGGCGACGAGGGGATCACTCGAGGGGTGCCGTTCCGACGGGCCTTCCGGCGCAGTCCGAGGACGGTCCGCCCCGTCGTCGACCGACGGGAGCGTGAACGAGAGTTCGAGTCGGTCCTCGGCGGTCAGGAACCGCCGGTACTCGCCGACGGCGAAGGCGAGCGAGAGGTGCGTTCGGAGGGTCTCGAGTCGCTCGAGCAGGTCGGCGGTCGCGGCGGCTGCCGGGACAGAGAGCGCCAGCACGCCGTATCGCCGGTCGTCGAACGACAGCGGGAGATAGACGGAGTCGCCGGCCCAGTCGTCGGGGCGGCCTGATCGACCACGACGGTCGGTTCGTCCCACCGTCCCCGGCGTGTTCCGGTCGGCGGCGGGGACGTGGCTCACCGACCCCGATTCGATCGCCGCCGAGAGCGAGTCGACGTCTTCTACGAAGCCGTCGGTTCCGATCGGCGAACTCGCGGTCAACGACCCAGCGCTTGCTCGCTCGGTGAGGCTCTCGGCAGCCGGATCGACGTCACCGAACCAGGCGCCGTCGACCCACTCGAGCGCCGCTAGGTCGGCGCAGAGCACCGACTCGGTGGCCCGACGATCCGAGGCGTCGGCCAGTGTAGACTCGAGCCCCTGGACGACCGCCTCGAGCTCACCCAGTCGGTCGCGATCCGCTTCGAGGCGGTCGACCGTCTCCTCCAGCGCCTCGAGCGCGCGCCGGCGGTCCATCGCCTCGAGTTCGGTCGCGGCCAGTGCCGTCATCCAGTAGGTCGCCTCGACGTCCGTCGAATCGAGCGTCCGCAGGCCGAGTCCCGTGGCGACGACGACCCCGCGGTCACCGACCGGGGCGACGAACACCTGATCGGTCGCCACCACCCCCGTTGCGAGCAGCGGGTCGAACCCTCCCGACTCGAGATAGCCGAGCGACGGTCCCGACAGCCGCCGCGGGTCGAGCGCCGGGACGTCCGCACAGTCGAGGGTCGGAAAGTGTATCGTCGGATCCGCGTCGGTCGGCGCGACGGCCGCCGGATAGAGTCGCTCACCGTCGAGCAGGTAACAGCAGGCGGCCGACGACGGGGTGAGCCCGAGGACGCCGTCGGCGAGGTGCTGGCTCACTACCGACGGCGAACTCGCCGACCGGAGCGCGCGACTCGTCCGGGAGAGGACGGAGACGATGGCGTCGTCCGCCGACGGCGGACGGTCGCCGAGTACGCAGAACGCCGCTCGGTCCTCAGCCAGCGACACGACGGTCGCCGAGACGGTTCGGTCGCCGTCTCCCGTTCGGATGGTCGCCTCGAAAGTGTCCGCGCGCCGTACCGTCGAGTCGCCCGCTCGACGTCGGATTCTGTCCAGCGTCCGCTCGTCGACCAGTGAGTCGAGTGCCCCGGCGAGCACGTCCGTCGCACCCAGCAGCTCCCGTGCGACCGGGTTCGCCTCGAGCGTTCGCTCCGTCTCCCGGTCGAAGACGACGACGCCGATTCGGAGCGACGCCGTCACCGCCTCGAGTGCTCGAGTCGTCTCGACGGCCGGGCCCGAGTCGTCGTCCGGTGACGCCTCGTCGCGATCGGTCGACGCACCCACGGCGATGGCCAGCACGCCCGATTCCGTAGGTGCGGCGACCCACTCGAGCGTCGATCCTTCCTCGTCCGGTGGCCCCTCCCCGGCGAGGGAGAGCGACGTCCGAAACCGAACCGACGACCCGCTCTCTCGAGCCTCCCGAAGGCGGTCGAGAATCGCCTCGTGACGGTCCGTCGGCAGCACCTCCTGGATCGGGGTCCGGGCCGTGGGACCGTCGACGAAGAGGACGCTGGCTTCGTCGGACGCCGCGACGACCCGCCACCCCTCGTCGACGGCGAACGCCGGACGCTCGAGCGCGCCGACCCAGGCTTCGACGTCGGTCGAGTCGGGTTCCGGCGCGGGGCCGACGGTCAGAACGAGGCCGTCGTCGGGTACTGGGTCGCCGCCTCTCACCGTCGCGACGTGCGTTCGCCACGTGCCATCGGCGTGGCGCAGTTGAACGACTTGCGGCCCAGTCGGGGCGTCTCTCGCCTCGACTCCCCCCTCGTCCGCCATCTCGTCCCCCGCTTCGTCCGCCGATGATTTCCGTGCCACCTCGAGCGCGCGCCGGATCGACTGTCGATCGTCGTCGTGGACGACGTCCTCGACGGGTCGACCAACGAGTTCACCCGGCGTGTAGCCCAGCACGGCTTCGACGGAGGGCAGGGCGGACTCGACGGTGCCCGTCGAGTCGACGACGAGAGCCGCCCCGGGTCCGTTCTCGAGGGCGGCCCGTTCGAGCACCGTTCGGGTCTGGTCGGAGGCGGACGGTGACGCATTCAATAGTGTTTCCACGCGTGCGCGAGCCTCTGCTCGCGAGGCGTCCGGGTCGAGCACGTCCGTCGCCCCGGCCTCGAGCGCCGCCTCGGCGTCGATGCTGGCCGCGAGCGCCAGGAACGGGCAGTCGGCGCGCTCGCGAACGCGTTTCAAATCGGCCGGCGGGAGGTCGAACGGGTACACCAGACAGCCCGTCTGCGCCATCTCGAGGTACTCGAGGGCCGTCCCGAGGTCGGTCACCCGGTGAACGGCCCCCACGCCGAGGGCGTCCTCGAGCGTTCGCGCCGTCTCACCGACGCTATCGGCCGGGTCGATCACGAGGACTGGCGGCGTACCGCGAGACTCGAGGCCGGCGCGCTCGCTCACCGGAGTCACCTCCGACGCGGTGGCGTCTGCGAGTCGTCTGGCCGCCCGGTCTCGTCAGTCACTGTCGAACACGACCGGCCTGAGACGATTAAGTAGCCCCACCGTATCGACCGGTAGCGAGCGATTGCGTTTACGGCGTCGGTCTCGAAACCGCTCACAGCACCTCGAGAATCACGATCGCGAGGTAGAGCTGTCCGAGACCGGCGACGATCATGACTGCGCCGGCGAGGCGCTCGATCGTTCCCGTGTGCGCCGCGATCCACCCCGCCCCGGCGACGAGTCCCATCCCCGTCGCAACGGTGAGTGAGATCATGAGCCCGGTGACGCTCCCTACGTACGCGATGAGGACGAGCGCGCCAGCGCCCGCCGGTAACGAGAGCGCGCTGGTCAGGACGCCGACGAACAGCGGCGCGACGCAACCGGCCGCCGCGAGCGCGTACCCGGCGCCGAAGACGCCGAACCCGAGGACGCTCGAACGGCGTTTCGGAAGCGCGAAAGACATCGAGGGCGCCCGTCCGGCGACGACCAGAAGCCCGAACACGATCAGCAACGCGCCGACGATCGGTTCGAACAGGGTAATGTTCGAGAGCGTCTCGTGGCCGACCACGAACGTCGCCCCGAGGAGGACGAGAAACGTGGCGATGACGCCGGCACCGGCGACGACACCGCGAGCGAGCGAACCCCCGAGCGTTGGCTCTGCGTCCTCGGTTCGGCTCGCGTAGTACCCGACGTACCCCGGGAGCAACGGGTACGCACACGGGGAGAAGAAGGTCGCGATCCCGGCGCCGATGGCGAACGCGACCGTCGACACGAAGGCGAGATCGACCATCGATCAGATCGCGTGCTCGATACCGGCGACCAGTTCGTCAGCCGACTTGATGCCGCCCTCGGACCACTGCACGAAGCCGTATTCGTCGACGGCGACCGCGTACGGGTAGCCCTGGAGCCCGTAGCGTTCGGCGAGTTCGACGGTTCGGTCGACGCCGACCGTCCAGTTGCCGTCGTGTTCGGCCCACCAGTCGGCGAGTTCGGCCTCCGTGATCGAGGCGCCGGTCGACGACCCGACGTTCTCGTTGGTCACCGAGACGAACAGCACCTCGTCGCCCAGACGCTCGTGGGCCTCGACGAGTGCGGGCATCTGCTTGATACACGGGCCACACCACGTCCCGAAGAAGTCGATGAACGTCGGCTGCTCGAGCGAGGGGAGGGCGATGGTCCCGGCCTCGCTCCCCTGGGCGTCGACCGTCTCGACCTCGAGTTGGTCGGCCTCGTCACCGAAGCGACGCCGGAAGCGAGACTGCAGGCTCGAGACGTCGGTCGTGGCGACGACGCCGCCGGTGGCGAGGACGCCGAGACTGCCGAGTCCTGCGAGGAGGTCGCGCCGGCGCATGTTACTGTCCAACGACCGTGCGTACGTCCTCGAGGACCTTCGAGGTGTCGACCGTGGTCCCGCGCGGATAGGAGCGCTCGACGACGCCGTGTTCGTTGACGAGGAAGATCAGGGCGATATGGGTAAACGTGTATGCGCCGTGGTCGTGATCGTCGTGGCCGTTCCCCCCGCTCTGGTCGTCGCTGTCGTTTTCGTGATCTCCACGGTCGTTGCCGTCGGTTCCGTCTCCCTCCGTCCCGTCGTCGGTTCGCTCGATCTTCATTCCGAACTTCTCGTCGATCGTCGCCTGTGCCGTCTCGTTGTCTTCGGGGCGAAGAAAGTGCCAGTTGCCGACCTCGAGGTCGACGCCCTGCTGACCCGCGTACTCCTCGAGTACCTCCGGCGTGTCCCGTTCCGGATCGAACGTGAGCGCCAGCAGGTCCAGATCGTCGACGTAGCCGTTCTCGACCGCGTCGGCCTGTGCGCGCCGCAGCCGCAGTAGCAGGGTCGGGCAGACCCCGTCGGGACAGGACGTGAAGAAGAACGTCAGTAGATAGGATTTTTCGCCCTTGAGGTCGCTCGAGGAGACGGTTTCTCCAGTTAGGGGGTCCGGGAAGGAAAACGACGGCATCTCCTGGCCGTAGATCGGGTGGACTGGATCGCCCCTGTCCTCGGTCGGCGTCTCGAGGACGGTCTGGCCGTCGCCCCAGTTTCCGCGGCCGGGTTCGGGCTCGTCCTCGCCAAGCACGCTCTCGATCGAGCCGAGACACCCCGCAACCCCGGCGAGACCCGCCGTCGAGAGACCGCCGAGATACGTCCGTCTGTCCATACTCGAATCCTGGAACCGGTCGATCAAAGGCTCGTTGGTTCGGCAATCGGCGAACCGACAGCGGTTTTGGCGCCTCGATCCTCGATTCGAGTATGACCGCCTCTCGGCGAGACGCGCTCCGCTCCGCCGCCATCGCCGGTTCGCTCGGACTCGCCGGCTGCCTCGAGCGCCTCGGCTTCGAGGAGCAGTCGGCCTGGAACACCCCGCCGCTGCTCGAGGATCGCCCCGACGCCGTCTACGTGCCCCCTGCCGAGGAGGAGATGGCCACGTACGGCCAGGCGACGGCGGGCGACTACTCCGTCTCGCTCACCTACACGTTCCCCCACCGGTTCTGGCTCGTCTCCGGCGAGCGCCAGCGCGTCGACGTCCAGACTGAGGACACCCACCACCTGATGATGACCGTCTGGGACGACGCGACAGGCGTCGTTCTCCCCGCCGACCTGGGCCTCGAGATCGTCGACGCCGACGGCGACCTCGTCCACGGCGACGCCCCCTGGTCGATGCTCGCTCAGCGAATGGGATTTCACTACGGCGACAACGTCACGCTCCCCGAGGAGGGATCGTACACGGCCCGCATCCAGGTCGGGCCGGTCACGACCCGCCGAACCGGCGACCTCGAGGGGCGACTCGAGTCGGCCGAGACGGTCGAGATTCCGTTCGAGTACGCCCGCGCGGACGTACGCGAACTCGAACTGATCTCGGTTCCCGAGGACGAACAGGGGACGCGGGGGGCGCTCGAGGTGATGAGCCACGGGGGCGGGAACGGGCACGGGGGCGAGCACGACGAAACTGGGTCGGGCGACCACGGACACGGAAACGGCGCCGCACCCGCGTTCACCGGGCCCGCCGTCTCGGACCTCCCCGGAACCCGCCTCGGCACCGAACGGAGCGGTGACGCCGCCATCACCGCCATCGAGACCGACCTCGAGCGGCTGTCCGACGACGCGGACGCGGACGCAGACACGTACCTCGCCGTCTGTCCACGCACGCCGTACAACGACATCCCCCTTCCCTTCACGTCGCTGTCAGTCACCTTCGAGGCCGACGGGGAGACGCTGCTCGAGGAATCGTTGGTCGAAACGCTCGATCACGAGTTCGGTCACCATTACGGGCTGGCGACAGACGACCTGGACGCGGCCGAGCGCGTGACCGTCTCGGTCGACACCGCGCCACAGGTCGCTCGACACGACGGGTACGAGACCGCGTTCTTCGACTTCGAGCCGGTTTCGTTCGATCGGTAAGGCACGCTTCCGAACGGTTTCAGCGAGTTCGATCCCGGCTAGGCGGCCGCTGACCGGGCTTATGACTCGTATAACAAAAACGACCGATACGGTACGTGGCAGGTATGTCTCAATCTGAACGCCCACGAGTAACGGTCGGCTGTCCCGCCTGTAGCGAGTCCGTTCGCGCGGCCGTCCCCGGCGGACCGGGGATCAGGAAACCCGGGCACGACCTCGAGGCGAGCGACGAGGAACACCGTCTCAGCGGTACGGAGACGACGTGTCACAACTGCGGTCACACCGTCGAGTTGTACTATTACTAGGTTTCGGGGAGGGGGTTCGGATTCTCACGATCCGACCGCTAGCCAATCGAAATCGACCGCGGGGTACAACGGGGGGTTTCGATACTGTTCGAGCCAGGTAATGGCGAGTCGAACGCCGAGAGCGCCTCGAGCCGGCCTCGACAATGAGTATAGAATCTATAGCAAAGACGGCGGACCGTTCGTTTCGTGTCCGGTCGAACCCACACGTTTTTGCGACCTGAACGCCCCTCATCGGACGTGCAAATCGAGAACAGCTTTCTCCCCGTTCGCGGCGTGGGCGAGACCACCGAGCGTCGCCTCTGGGAGCACGGCATCACCCACTGGGACGAGTTCGACGGCAGCGTCGTCGGTTCGACCGTCGCCGACCGCATCGAGATCTTCATCGACGACGGTCGACGCCACCTCGAGGCCGGCGACGTCTCGCCGTTCGCCGAGGCGCTCCCGGCGGCGAGTCGCTGGCGGTTCTTCGAGAACGTTCGCGACGACGTCTGCTACCTCGACATCGAGACGACAGGCCTCGACGCCAGTCGTCACGACGTGACGACGGTGAGCGTCCACCGTCGTGGCGAAACCCGGACGTACGTCAACGGCCAGGACCTCACGCGGGACCGCCTCCAGAGCGAGTTCGACGACGCCGCGGCACTCGTCACGTTCAACGGGCAGCGCTTCGACGTCCCGTTCCTCGAGACGGCGTTCGACGTCGACGCCTCGGTGCCCCACATCGACCTCATGTACCCCTGTCGAAAACTCGACCTGACCGGCGGGCTCAAACGGATCGAACGGGATCTGGGCATCGACCGCGACCAACCCGACATCAGCGGTCGCGACGCGGTTCGCCTCTGGCACCAGTACGAACGTGGCGACGAGGACGCCCTCGAGACGCTCGTGCGGTACAACCGGGCCGACACCGCGAACCTCGAGCCGCTGATGGAGACGGTGGCCGAACGCCTCCACGAGTCGGTCTTCGAACCCGTCTGTGGACGCAGCCTCGAGTAGCCGTTTGCGGACGCGAGTTCGAATAACTGTTTCCGGATGCAAGCTCGAATAGCCGTCCATGGTCGATGCGGACAACACTACGTCGCTCTGGGCGCTGCTATGAGGTGTATGGGCAGAGACGACCGTAAACGCGAACGCGTCAATCGAGAATAGTGACTTCGCCGTCGCTCTCGACGACCATCTCGTACCCACAGAACGTGAACGTTACTTCGCCGGGGCTCCGCGGGGTGCCATCTTCGCGCGGTGCAAATAGGGAGTCGAGCGCTTCTGGATTCAGAACGTCGTAGAGAGCATCGTACTCGGGAGGTTCGATTTCGACAGGGTCGACACCCTCTTCTCTGGCAACGGCTTCGACGATGCGGAAACTAAGAGGAATTCCTTCGTTCATGCTCGATCGGTCGGCTGACAGTAGCATTGGCGGATGCTTTACACGGTTGGATATAAAACCTGTGGCCTCAAGCCCCTCTTGCTGCACATTTCTATACACCAATGATATATAATGGTCATTACTAATCAATTTGGGAATCTATTTTATTATAAAATTAGTACTGTCAGCGTAGTCTGAACGAGTTCAATGGGGAACTCGAGAGTGTAATCACGCATTGAACGTCTGGATTCTATGAAACAGTCGGTCAATTGGCCGAACGTCACAGGTGGTTACAATTTTTACCGGGTTTCTCGCTATCAACCACGTGATAGAGTGACACGCACAACGACTGTTCGACAGCAGGTAAACACGGGCTGTTCCTGCACTCGTACGAACCGCTCGAGGTGGGCGTGTACAGCTCCACGCCGAATCGGGCGACCGTCCGCGCCGCTCGACGTCAACAGTGACAATCGCGAGAAGGAGCCAGGGACGGGATTTGAACCCGTGAACTCTCGATTACAAGTCGAGTGCATGTACCACCCATGCTCCCCTGGCGCGGTCTGTGAGTTATCACTCGTCCTTTGAGTGTGTATCGTTTTCGGCCGGCCGGTCGAGTTTGCGCTCGAGACCGACCCTGAACGGGTCGTACCCGGCCTCGCGGTAGAAGCGCCTGGCCGCCTCGTTGTCGGCCATCGCCTCGAGAATCAGTCGGTCGACGCCGCGATCGGCGAAGCTGACCTCGACGCGGTCGAGTAACGCCGATCCGATTCCCTGGCCGCGGTAGTCGGGGTCGACGTAGAGGTTCGAGAGCAGGCCACGCGTACACGCCAGCTCGAGCGCGCCGTGTTCGACGGAGAAGGACGCGAATCCGACGACTCGGTCCCCGTCTCTGGCGACCAACAGTCCGTCGTCGACCTGGTGGGCGCCGAGGGTCGCCCGCATCGTCTCCCGGTTTTCCTCCGGGCGAACGACGGAGCCGTGTCGGCGCTGGTCGGTCGCGAGGCGGACCCAGCACTCGGTGACGGCCTCGAGGTCGTCACTCGTTGCCGGTTCGATCACGAGGTCGAGGTCGTCACCGGCCGTCATTCGTGGGTGGGCGGCACTCGAGGAGAGTTCACTAACACTGGCGGCTCGAGACACGGACGTCGCTGCTCGAACGATGTGTGCTGTCGCTCGAGGAACGAGCGCCATCGCGAGAGACACGGATATCGCCGCTCGAGGTACAGGCCTCGCCGCTCGAGATGCCCGGGCGAACGAGCCACGGTCCGCATCGACCGGCCACACAGCTCAGCGGGCACGTCACACCTGCCGACAGTCCACACAGACCAGCTGGCCGTTGGCCTCCTGGAGCGAGTCAGTGAGCGTCCCACACGCCTCACAAACGCCCTGCGTGCTGAACTCCTCACCGCCGTTGGTCGCGTACTCGTCCGAGAGAGACGCGTTGCCCTCGTTCGTGACGCCGACGCCCTCGGCGGCCGGTTGGCTCGTCGCGCCGTGGAACGACCCCGCGACGGCGATGACGTCGCGCTGGGTCAGAACGCCGACGAGTTCGCCGTTTTCCTCCACTGCGAGGTTGCGAATGTTCTGACTCGCCATCGTGTCGGCAGCATCGGTCAGTGAACGGTCGGTCTCGATCGTGAGTACCGGCGACGTCATGACGTCCCCAACCGTCGTTTCGGCGGGGTCGTCCTCGTCTTCGACGACGCCCAGGACGTCCCACTCGGTCATGATGCCGACGGCCTCGGATCCCCGGACGACGAGCACGCAGCCGGCGCGCTCCTCGCGCATCAACTGTACGGCACCGAGCACGGTGTCGGATTCGCTCACGCCGACGTATTCAGTTGTCAGGGTGTCCCTGACCGACAGATCCGATTCCATATCGAAATACACAGCCCAAACGACCTAAAAGGTACCTCCGACACGTATATACGGTCACACACTGAAGTTTCGCTTTCTGTCGTGCTCGAAATTCGGTGTTGGGTCAGAACTCGACGCGCGTCCCGTTCGCCCGACAGTGCTCGAGGGCGCGTTTCGCCGCGTACCCCGCCTCGTGCGCGCTCGCTCCTGTGCCGACGCCAACCTGCATGGTCACGTCGACCGCCGACTCGACGTGTTCGATGGCCTCGAGGTAGTCCGCTCGCTCGAGGTCGGGACAGACCACGATGACGTTGTCGCCCCCGACGAAAAACGAGAGGCTGCCGTGGGCGTGGCGCATGTGGCGCATGAGCGCAGCGTAGCCCTGTTCGATCTCGATGAAGCTATCGAAGGCGTTGAGTTCGTCGGTGTACTGGCCGGTCGCGTCGATCACGTCGAAGTGAGCGATCTGGACGTCCCCGTCTGTTCGGTGGGCGTCGTCGATGGTTCGGCCCTCGAGGATCTCGCGGCGATGCTCGTCCTGGGCGCTGCCGGCGTCCTGGATCAGGCTCGTCGCGTCCGAGAGCGCCTGAACCGGGGTCGTCCCCGTCGCGACGCCGAGGCTCAGGGTGACCGGGTAGCGGTTGCCGACGGACTCCTGGATCAGCGCGTGATCCTCGAAATCGAGGCCGTTCGTGACGGCGATCATGTTGTCGAATCGTGTGAAGAAGACGTAGCCGTCGCGGGCGCCGATGTACTGCGATAGGTCGGCGTACAGTCGCGACTGGAGCGTCTGGAGGTCGGCTTCCCGTCGCGGTTCCGGCGTCACGGTCCACGGTCCGTAGTTGTCGATCTGAAAGAGCGTCACCTGCGTGTTCGTCACGGTACTCGTCCGTTTCGAACGATATCGTATAAGCGATACGTAATCCAGATTCGTGATGGGGGTTCGAGGTGACTCGAGCGGAGGTCTACTCGACTACGCGGCCGCTCAAGGAACGGTCACTGGTCGGGCGACTCGAGTCGACGGATACTGAGAACGGAGACGAAAACGAGAACGGCGCACCGACGGCCGATCAAAAGGACGCGTCGATTAGGCCGACTTCGTCTCGGGGTTCGCGCCAACCGGGTGGTAGTCCCAGAAGTTCCCCTCCCGCATGGCCGCGCCGACCGCCTTGTGCATGTCCGTGATCGTCTCGAACTCCGGCTCGTCGACGTACTCGAAGATGTCCGCGAGTGCGACGACCGACTGGTGGTTGATCCGGATGGGTTCGTCGCCGTGGGCCTCGACGAACGCGTCGCGCTCGAGCGGGAAGTCCTCCTCCTCGTCGACTTTCTTGGCGATGATCGCCATGTCGAACTTGCGCATCCCTTCGCTACCCTCCTCCCCATCGGGGTCGTGTGGCCAGTCCATACCAGAGCGTGGGCCCGGGGGGCGCAAAAGGGTTACTCTCCGCGAGCGACGCACAGCGGATGCGACGGCCGCTGCTCAATCGGATTCCGCCGTTCGAACCGCATCCTCGAGCACCTCCTCGCGGTGTTCGTCGAGCAGCGGCGCGCGCCCGCGAGGCCGTGGCGGCGTCTCGCTCATCTTGATCGGACTGCCCGCGATTTCGATTTCGCGGTCGGCCCCGGGTTGAGCCACCGAAACGAGCATCTCGCGCGCGTGCACGTGCGAGTCGTCGAAGATGTCCGCCGTGTTCTGGACGGGCGCGACGGGTACTCGGCCCTCGAGCGCGTCGCAGATTTCGTCACACGTGCGCTCGCGCGTCCAGTCGAGGATGGCCGCCCGAAGCGTTTCTCGGTTACTGAGCCGGCTCGAGGCGTCCGGGTACTCGGCGGCGAGGTCCGGACTATCCATCGTCTCACAGAGGGCGTTCCAGTGGTTCGAACCGAACGCGGCGATCACGACGTGGCCGTCGGCAGCCTCGAAGGCGTCGTACGGAAAGAGGGTCGGATGGGAGTTCCCCTGACGCGTCGGCGCCTCGCCGGTGTAGGAGTGCTGGTATATCGCCCGTTCGGTCATGCTGATCATCGCGTCGTACATCGCGGTGTCGACGTACTGGCCCTCGCCGGTTCGCTCGCGGTGGTGCAACGCAGCGAGGATGCCGACGCAGTTCAGCGTCGCCGTGAACAGGTCGCCGATGCCGGGGCCGACTTTCGTCGGCGGGCCGTCCTCCTGGCCGGTGATCTCCATGACGCCGCCCAGCGCCTGCGCGACGAGGTCGAACGACGGCTGGCCCTGTCGGTGCGTCTCGCCCGTCCGTGGGTCCCCAAAGCCCCGAATCGAGGAGTAGATCAGTTCCGGGTTGTGCTCAGCGAGCGTCTCGTAACCCAGGTCGAACCGCTCCATCGTGCCCGCGCGGTAGTTCTCGACGACGACATCGGCTTCTTCGACGAGCGAGAGGAAGGCCTCGCGGTCACGCTCGGCCCCGAGGTCCAGCTCGAGGCTCCGCTTCCCGCGGTTGACGCTCTGGAAGTAGCCACCGTAGGCCTCCGCCTGGGCGCTTTCGACGAACGGCGGGTTCGGTCGAATGAGGTCCCCACCCGGCCGTTCGATTTTGACGACGTCTGCGCCCATGTCCGCGAGCAACATCGTACAGTACGGTCCGGCGAGCACCTGCGTTAGATCCAACACGCGAAGCGAGGAGAGCGCTCCCATGCCCTGACCTCACGTAATGGAGATAAAAACCTTTACTATAAATCATGATGGTGTCATAGAGTCCCACAGGAGGGCCGTTAAGGTGTATTAGGAGTATTATCATGATCGACCATTAACTTTAAACACAGGTCTATCATGGTTGTGCACACAATGTCCCGCACGGTCGTTCTCGGGGTCATCGGGTCCGACGCCCACGTCGTCGGCATCACGATCCTCGAGCAGGCGTTCGCTGCAGCAGGCTTCGAAGTCATCAACCTCGGCGTCCAGACCTCCCAGGAGGAGTTCGCCGACGCCGCCAGCGAGCACGACGCCGAGGCCGTACTGGTCTCCTCGCTGTACGGCCACGCCGAGCAGGACTGCCAGGGGTTCCAGGAGACGCTCGAGGCCCACGATGTCGACGCGGTGACTTACATCGGCGGCAACCTCGCCGTCGGCCAGGACGACTTCGAGCAGACTCGCGAGACCTTCCACGAACTGGGATTCGACCGCGTCTTCGACGCCGAGACCCAACCCGAGGAGGCGATCGCGGCCCTGAAGCGCGACCTCCAGCTCACGGCTACGGAGCAAGAACGAGACCGGGCCACCGTCACCTCGTAGATGATACGCGACGAGCGCATTCCGGCCGAGGAGTTGCAACGCATCGACGCGGCCCTCCGCGAGAACTGGCCCACCGGGGAGGCCGTCGACTTCGACGAAGCCGTCGAGTTCCACGAGTCGCTGCCGCCCGCGAAACGCTTCGCGGACGTACTCGAGTCGGCCAACCGCCCGCTCTTGCAACCGAGGGCGGGCGTTCCACGCCTCGAGGATCAGATCGGCCTGCTCGAGTACCTTCACTCGGAGGGCGAGGCAGACCTCCTGCCGACGACCATCGACTCCTACACGCGCGACAACGAGTACGGAAAGGCCGAGGAGGGACTCGAGGCCGCCCGCGAGTCGGGCGAAGACACCCTCAACGGCTTCCCGGCGGTCAACCACGGCATCGCCGGCTGTCGCGAGTTGATCGAGGCCGTCGACGCGCCGATCGAGGTCCGCCACGGGACCCCCGACGCTCGTCTGCTGGCCGCAGTCACCTTCGCTGGCGGCTTCCAGAGCTTCGAGGGTGGCCCGATTTCCTACAACATCCCCTACACCAAACGCCACGACCTGGCGACGACTATCGAACACTGGCAGTTCGTCGACCGGTTGGCCGGCGCGTACACCGAACGCGGCGTCCGTATCAACCGCGAGCCGTTCGGCCCGCTCACGGGGACACTCGTCCCCCCGAGCATCGCCATCACGGTGATGGTGCTCGAGGGGCTGCTCGCCGCCACGCAGGGCGTGCGTTCGCTTACGCTGGGCTACGGTCAGGTCGGGAACGTCGTCCAGGACGTGGCCGCACTCCGCGCACTCCGATCCCTCGGCGAGGAGTACCTCCCCAACGAGGTGTGCGTCACTACGGTCTTCCACGAGTGGATGGGCGGGTTCCCGCCCGACGAGGCGCGGGCGAACGGCGTCATCGGCCTCGGCGGCATAACCGCGGCCATCGCCCGCCCCGACAAGGTCATCACGAAATCGCCCCAGGAGTTCCAGGGTGTTCCGACGAAGGAGGCGAACGCAGCCGGCCTCCGAACTACGAGACAGATCATCGACATGGCACTCGAACAGGACATCGACATCGACGGCATCGACGAGGAACAGGATCTGATCGAACGCGAGACCCGCTGTCTCCTCGAGGCGGTCCTCGAGCACGGCGACGGTGACGTTGCCCGTGGCACCATCCGGGCGTTCGAGTCGGGCGCGCTCGACGTTCCCTTCGCGCCGAGCGATAGCGCTCGCGGGGCGGTCCTCCCAGCCCGCGACGACGACGGCCGCGTCCGCATCCTCGAGTTCGCCGACCTCGCGATGAGCGACGAGGTCAAGGAGATCCACGCCGCACGCCTCACCCAGCGGGCCGAAACCGAGGGGCGCGAGCAGTCGTTCCGCATGGTCGCCGACGACGTCGACGCGATCAGCGACGGCCGCCTCATTGGCCGGCCGAACGGGGGTGACACCCGTGCAGATTGAATCAGTCCGAGCAACTCCCGGGGTCTCCGGCTTCTACACCGACGACCAGCTGGCCATCAAGCGCGGCGCCCGCGAGGACGGCTTCGCCTACGCAGGTGAGCCGCTCACCGACGGCTTCGAGTCGGTCCGCCAGGCGGGCGAAGCCCTGCTCGTCGACCTCGAGTTGAGCGACGGGACGGTCGTTCGCGGCGACTGCGCGGCCGTCCAGTACTCCGGGGCGGGCGGGCGCGACCCGCTCTTTCGTGCCGCCGAGTACGCCCCACTGGTCGAGGGGGCGGTCGCCGACGCGCTCGTCGGCCGCGACCCGATCGACTTCGGCGAGAACGCGGCCGTGCTCGAGGGACTTCGCCAGGACGGCTCCCGACTGCACACCGCCGTCCGCTACGGCGTCTCCCAGGCCCTCCTCGCCGGGGCCGCGCGCACGCGCGTGACGACTATGACAGACGTGCTCGCAGACGTGCTCGGGACGGAACCGGCGACCGAGCCGGTCCCCGTCTTCGGCCAGTCCGGCGACGACCGTCGACGAAACGCCGAGAAGATGCTGCTCAAGGGCGTTCCCGTCCTCCCACACGGGCTGTTCAACAGCCCCTCGAAGCTCGGCCCCGAGGGCGAGAACCTGATCGCCTACCTCGAGTGGCTCCGCGAGCGAAGCAGCGAACTGGGTCCCGAGGGCTACGAACCACGCTTCCATATCGACGTTTACGGTACGATCGGGGAGCTATTCGGTGTTCCCTTCGACAGCGACGCGATTCTCGAGTACTTCGCCGACCTCGAGGCCGCCGCGGGGCCGATCCCCCTCCAGATCGAGGGACCGATGGACGTGGGAACACGCGAGGACCAGATTCGCGCGATGGCCGAACTGCGCGACGGGCTCTCGTCGGCAGGCGTGGAGGTCGACATCGTGGCCGACGAGTGGTGCAACACGCTCGCGGACGTCCAGGCGTTCGTCGACGCCGGGGCGGCCGACCTCGTCCAGGTGAAGACGCCGGACCTCGGAGGGATTCAGCGGAGCGGCGAGGCCGTCCGCTACTGCGAGGGAACCGACACGCGCGCGTACCTCGGGGGCACCTGCAACGAGACGGACGTCTCTGCTCGAGCCTGTGCACACGTCGCACTCGCGACGGACGCCGCCCAGGTGCTTGCCAAGCCCGGCATGGGGTTCGACGAGGGCTACATGATCGTCGAGAACGAGATGCGCCGGACGCTCGCCCGCCGCGGGCACGCGGCGACCGCCTCGAGCGAACCGGAGGAGGTGACTGCCGATGACTGATGCCGACGCGGACGGTTCGCGAGACGATAACGACTCGGGTGCCAGGAACGACCTCGAGTGGACCGACCCCGACACCTTCACCAGCGCGCTCGAGCGAGCGGGCATCCGCGAGAAAGGACACTACTTCGAGGACTTCGCGGAGGGAGATGTGATCCAGCACGAACCCGGACTCCGGCTGACTCGCTGGGGGAACGAACTGTGGACGAGCCAGACGCTGAACCACGACCCTGTGTACTGGCGCGCGGACGTCGCCAGCGACCGCGGGTATGACGAACCGCCGATCCACCCGGACTACCTGCTGGCGGCCACCCTCGGGTGTACCGTCGAGGACCTGAGCGAGAAAGGCGGCTACTTCCTTGGCCGGACGAACGTCCGCTTTCCGGCCGACGTCGTCGCTCCGGGGACCGACCTGCGCGTCGAGAGCGAAGTCCTGACTACGAAGGGGTCGAACTCGAGACCAGACTACGGCATCGTCACCTGGGCGACCCGCGGGTACGACGCCGGAACGGGGAAAACGCTCTGCACCTACGAGCGAACGAACATGATCCCGCGATGCGAGCGCCTCGAGACGGACGGGAGCGGCGTCGAGGCCGACGGCGGCGGCCGCCCGTCGGATACCGAACGTGCCGTGAGTGCACTCCCCGAGACGTTCGTCACCCCCGAGGGCGACGCGTTCGAGGACTTCGAGGCCGCCCTCGAGACGGCCGAGAACCGGGACGCCGTCGTCGCCTACCGCCACGAACGCGGGCGGACGATGGACGACGTGACCGTCGCGACCCTGCCGCTGGCGACGCTCAATACCGCAAAACAACACCACAACGCCGACGCGATGGCCGACGCGCCGTCGGGAGGGATCGTCGCCTACGGCGACGTGACGCGCTCGACGGCGCTGGGCCACGCTCGCTCGGACGAGCGAACCCACCGCGAAGTCGGCTTCGAGGACGAACGCTTCCACGCGTTCGTCACCCCCGGCGACACCGTCTACTGCTTCACGCGCGTCCTCGAGACGAGTCGCGAGACGACGACCGCGAACGAGCGGGCGGGGACCGTCCGCTTCCAGCACGTCGCATTCAACCAGCGCGACGAGCCGGTGTACTCCGGGATTCGAACCGCCGAGATACTGACTCGAGACGACTGAAGCGAGTCCAACGATACAACGGCCACACTCCCAATGACCAACCGAACCTGCCGCACCTTCCAGACCGCACCGGCCGCCGTCCCGAAAGACGACACGGCGAAGTACCTCAGATCCGGCCTCACCGCCGAGGGCTTCCAGGCTCCCGACTGGCTCGTCCCCGACCTCGAGGACGGCACCGCCCCGGACATGAAAGCCGAGGGCCTCGAGAACGTCTGTGAGTTGCTCCACGACTTCGAATTTCCCGGGGAGATCTGGCCGCGCGTTCAGTGGAGCTACGACGACGAGACTGTTCGTGCCCAGGGCCGCGAGGAAATAGACACGCTCGTCCGCAACGTGGGCGACGAGATCGACGGCATCGTGGTCCCCAAGGTCGGACGACAGGGAAACGTCGAGCGCGCCCTCGAGGCGGTGGCCAGAGCGGAAGCCGATCACGGCCACCCCGAGGGATCGATCGGGCTCTCGATCATCGTCGAGACGGCACGCGCCCGATCGGACCTGCGCGAGATCGCCCGACTACGGACCGGCCCCGGCGGCGAGCGCCTCACCGCCCTCGTCTTCGGCCCCGTCGACTACACCGCCGAACTCGGCGGACGCGACCTCGGCGACGGCCGCCCGCGCTGGGACGGCTTGCTCGAGGCGCTCTCGAACGAGGCGAGCGCGAACGACCTGCTGGCGATCGGCGGCCCGTTCGACGACCTCTTCGCCGAACGCGCGGGCGTGACCGTCTACAACGCCGACGGCTACGCCGACCAGGTCGAGCGCGAGGCGCGGATCGGCCTCGACGGCTCCTGGTCGCTGTACCCCAAACAGACGATCCAGGCCAACCGGATCCACACGCCCACGCCGGCAGAACTCGAGTGCGACGTGGACAAGATCGAACGGTTCAACGCCGCGAAAGTCGAGGGAACCGGCGCGGTGACGATCGACGGCCAGATGGTCGACGAGGCGACGTTCAAGAACTTCCGGAACACCGTCGAGACGGTTCGGGCGATCCACCGTACCCGTCCCGAACAGACGGACGATCTGTACGACGCGGGGGTGCTCGAGCGGGCGCTCGAACTCGAGTTATCGTACCGGTAGGCTCATCGGACGCGCCGAGCGGTCGGAGAGTGGCTCGAGTGGTCGAAGAGCGGCCTCGGGTGGTCGGAGAGCGGCCTCGAGCAGTTGGGAAGCGGTTTCGAGCGGTCGGGCAACGGGCCTCGAGCGATCGACTGCAAGTGCAAATCGAGGCGCCAATCACTCCGTCGCCGCGGTGTCTGTCTCTGTCCCTGCCTCCGAAAGCATCTCGACGCGGAACAGGTAGTCGTCGTAGGCGCCGTCGAGATTCGCGGGGCTCTCCTCGTCGGTATGTGCTCGACAGAGGAACGCCTTCGCCTCGACGGCACCGTGCCCGGTCTCTTCCTGGTAGCGTTCGACGACGACGAACGTCGCCGGTTCGGTACAGTCGCGACGGTGGCACTCTCGAGGCGAGTCGTGATCGTCGCCCGCCGGGCTCTCTTCGTCGGTTTCGTCCCACTCGTTCGGTGGTTCGGCCTCGTCACCACGGTCGCGCGCCTCCGAGACTTCCCGTTCTCGCTGGCGGTTCTCCTCGTCCCGAGCCTGCTTCTCTCGACTCCGTTTCGTGTCTGCCATACGGTGACATACAGTCGTGAACGTGATAACGCTGTGGACGGCACGTGAATGGGCGCGCCAGGAATGGCTGTCAAGCCGCCGTCGCCAGTGAACCACACGCCGTCGACGCAAACGTTGATTGACCTGGCGGTCGTTACTGGGCCATGATCGAGCATCCGGACGAACGACAACTGATCGTACGCGCACGGTCCCACCTGGAGCAGTGGACGAATCGTGCCCGAACCGAGGCGTACAGCGAACTGTTCGAAGGTGACGACCCGATTCTCACGGCCGGGGACGTACAGCTCCTCGATACGCTCGACTCGGCACTCGAGCGACAGGGTGGAGACGGCGTCTGGGGAACCGATCAGTACGGTATTCACACCGCTGGTGACATGGGGTCTGACGTCCCGCTCGGTGTCGTCTGTGTTTACCACCCACAGATAACCGACGATTCCGTCCTCCGAGATGGAGACGGTATCGACGACGAGACCGAAGAGCGACTCAACGCGGCACTCTGGCGATACAGCGAGCGCGTTTCGACACTCATCGAAGACGAACTCGAGGAGTTCATCGAGCGAACGCGGAGCGAACCGTAATCGAGGGGAGGTCGGATGCCTGCGCCCCCTTCGTTGCCACCGGGGCTGAACATCGATCAGGAAAAATACCACCGCCCGCAGAAATCGCGTTCGCCGACGTACTCGTTCACTCCGACTCGTCGTTCTTTCGCACTTCCGTGACGATCACGTCCCAGTCCGGCTGCTCGGGGCCGTTTCGACACTCCCACCCACCTTCGACGTCGACACCGTTACCGTGCGCCTGACGAAGGAGCGACTGCATTTCGGCGTTGAGTTCCGCTCGAGTGGCGAGCGAGGCTTCTTCGGAGGTCATACGGGAGACACTCCCTCGGTCACGCCGTCCGTTCCCGTCTGCTCTCGCGAAGTGAGCGCGACCGTGCCGTCGTTGGAGACGGTTATCGCGTACGTCGCTACCCGAAACGTGATCGAAACCCCCTCACCCGTCCCGTCTCGAACGCGGGCGAGATTGTCGAGCGCACCGGTGTTGATGGACGTGTGAAGCGGTTCCAGTTCGACTGGATCGACATCCATCACCTCCGAGAGTACCGCGACGACGGCCATGCTCGCAGAGACTGCATCCTGGTCGTACTCGGCTCTGTACGTTTCCGACTCCGGATGAAACGCCATCGACGCCAACTCGACACCGGCCTGTGTAGCAATCATACTACGTCACCCTAGCGGCCTGAATCGGGTGAAGAGCGGCACTGATTATACAGAAGGTACTAATACCGGTCTACCGATCGTTCCGGCCAGGTCTACGGATTAGCGAGCGTTGCGCCGATGAGACGGCGATGCCCGCGTCTGAGTCGGGACGAAAGCGACTGCTGGGTGATGCCGAGTTCGTCGGCAACGTCCTCAAGTGACGTCTCACGCGGCGAGTCGAAGTAACCCCGCTCGTACGCCAGCACCAGCGCCTCTCGCTGTGGGTCAGTCAACTCGTAACCGTCGCCCTGTACCGGGAGCAACGCGTGCACGGCGGTGATTTCGATGGGGATGTCGTGTTCCTGGCAATTGGTTCGGAACTGGCTGATCGCGTCGCGGCTTTCGCCTCGAACCTCGAAACGCCACCCGTCTCTCGTCCCGATCCCGGAGAGGACGGCGACGTTGGTCTTGGCAAGCGCGCTCAGGATACCGAAGTACGACTCCTCCCACTCCGCCCGCATGAGAAACTCGCTGTCGACGCTATCTATGAGGTCGACGCTGACCACGCCGGCGTGAGCTTCGAACGCGGCCTCTATATCCTCTGCCTCCGCGCCACGGACCCAGAAGTAGGGGATGATCAGCGTATCGTGCGGGATGAGTCGCTCGAGCTCGACCGTGACCCCCGGCAAGTTTTCGAAAATAGTTCCCAGCGGAAACTCCTCTGCCGGACTCGTAAATTCTAACACGGTAGCCATACCTCCCAATTCGTCGGGGCGGCGAATAATCGGCACGGGTGGTGTATCAAGTTACAAGGCGACGACTCGAGTAATGGCAGTATGAGTACGACACGACGACCAAGGTAATGGCAGTATGAGCATACGACGATGATTCGACAGGAACATTTTGAGGCGGGGAAACGGTTTCCCCCGATTCCAATCTCGGCAGAGCATGGTGTACCATGCCACCTAGTTTTGTACTAACATGGTCAATCATGGTGACGAGAGCGAGTCATGAGCGTGATCGCAGAATTTCGAATCGCGTCCGCCAACTTCGAACTCGGACGAATTCTGCACATCGAGGGGATCACGTCTATCGAACTCGAGAATCTCGTGCCAATCGGTGAGGCCACCGTTCCCCTCTTCTGGATCCACAACTCGACGCGAAGCTCGTTCGTCGACGCGGTCAAACGCCATCCGACCGTCAACGACGCATCGGAGGTCGACGTCTTCGAGGACCGAACGCTCTTCACGCTCGATTGGGACGCGAACCAGGACCACCTCTTTCGGGGAATCAGAGAAACCGATGGGCAGCTTTTGAGTGCCACCGGGACACCCGATTCGTGGGCCTTCGAACTGCGATTCCCCGATCACACGGCCCTCAGCGAGTTCACGACCCGCTGTGAGGACGCACAGATCTCGCTGGAGGTGGCTCGCGTGTACAACCCAACGGAACCGGACGCCGGTCCGTGGCACGGCCTGACCGGTCCCCAGCGGGAAGCGATCACGCTGGCCGTGGAGATGGGGTACTACGACATCCCGAGAGGCTGTACGACCAAGGAACTCGCCGACGAACTCGAGATTTCCGACCAGGCTGTCACGGAACGGCTCCGCCGAGCAATCGGGGCGCTCGTCACGTACACGCTCATCCCTTCCGAGGGAGACACGTGAGATCGGATTCCCTCGTGCATCATGGCGAATCCTCACACTTCTCACCCGGTAATGAGTGGTTATGGATCGCCAGTCGAGCAAGACGAGTGCGGAACGGTTGGGTATCGGGGGAGAGGCGACGAGACCCAGTCCACCCGAGGGCAGCGAAGCAAATCCTCCCGACGACGTTCTCCTCGCGATTGCCAGCGAGCAACGTCGAGTTATTCTGCGAACGTTGAATCTCGCCGACGAAGAATCGATGGAGATGGACGCGCTTGCGAAACAGGTTGCCGAAGCGCTCCGGAGTGAGGGCCGATCAGACAGTGAGCACGGACGACGCGTCCGAACGGCGCTCTATCACGCCCACCTCCCGAAACTGGAAGCGTGCGGCCTGGTCGTCCGCGACCCCGAAACGAATCGGATTCGGAACGCCACAAGTGACCTGGGTCAGGAACTGCTGACGGTACTCGAGTCCTACGAGACACAAGCGTAACGTCGCCCGTGGTGATCGAGCCGTTCGACGGCTCGGCCCGCGTTATTCGAGCGATCCGGTCAATTCTCGGTTTCGACGCTTCAGCGTGAATTACTCGTCCAGTACGACGCTCGAGTCGTCGCGAGGCCGATACTCGAGTTCGTGCATCGTCTCGGCTAGCGACAGGAACCGGTCGGCGTTGTTCGAGACCCCGTGGGCGGTGATCGCGTGCGTCGAGAGCGAGGCCGAGAGCGTCGCCTGGAGGAGGCGTCGGCAGTCGGCAGGGCTGAGCCACATCGCACGGGCGTAGCGCTCGCCGGAGCCGTCGCGTTCGTCGCAGGTCTCGCGCAACTCGTCCTCGTCGAGGAGCCAACCGATCCGCAAGTTCACGACCTCGAGGCCGTGTCTGCGGGCGTAGTACTCCCCCATCGCCTCCCCGAAGACCTTCGTCACGCCGTAGTAGCTGTCGGGACTGGGCGGATCATTGGGGCGGACGACGAGCGGATCGCCTCCGGTGGTCTCGACCCTCGTCGGGTCCACGACGTTCTCGCCGTTGACGGCGTGGTTCGAACTCGCGAAGATCACCCGCTCGAGGTCGTTCTCGAGGGCGGCCTCGAACGCGTTGTACGCGCCGTCGATGTTCGGCCCCTCCAGATCGTCCCACTCGGCCGCGGGTGAGGGGTTCGCGGCGAGGTGGATCAGCACGTCCGCACCCTCGAGCGCGTTCGAGAAGGCGTCGCGGTCGGCGATCTCGAGCGTCTCGCTGTCGATGTCCTCGTGTTCGCTGTGGCTGAAGAGTCGACAGTTGTACGCCGACAGGGCCTCGATCGCCTCTCGCCCGACCCGCCCCGAGGCGCCGGTGATGGCCACTGTCCGATCGGTCGATCCGTGGTGGTCCGCCATAGACGGCTGCACGACGCTGAGCCCAAAATAGGTCCGGGCGGCGCCTGCCGGTCTTGGCGGACGGGCTCGGACGGGGCGGACTCGAAGCCTATCGCCTCAGCCCGACCAGACGAGCCCGTAGAGGAACACGAACATGAAGTAGATCAGAAATACCGAGACGGCCGCCTTCGCGTGGAAGGTGAACAGGTCGAACTCCTCGTCCTCGCGGGCCTCCTCGAACGTCTCGCGCTCAGCGTCGCTGCAAACGTCGTCGTGAGCCAGACCCACGTGATACGTGAGGAGCTCCTCGGTCTGGAGCGGGCGAGCGCAGTAGGGACAGGTCAGTGCCGGTCCCTCCTCGGGCACGTCGTACTCGGGTTCGGTGACGGGCTCCGCGTGCATCTACTCCTGCGTAGGGTGCGGTCGAAAAAGTGTCTGCCGGTTCCCCGGAGTACGGGGCCGCTCGAGTAACCGCACTGTACCTCGACGGTCGAGTGGGTATCGTGGAGCTCAGGCGGGAACAAACGGCGCGCTCATCGTCGGCAGCGAGACCAGATACAGACTGATCATCGTGAAGACGATCATGACGACGATGAACGGATACTGGCTCCGGATCGCCTGGAGTTTTCCGGGGAACAGTTCGATCGAGACGGCGTGGGCGATCCACACCGCGAGCACGTGCCCGATCAGGATGCCGGCGATCTCGACGTAACCGAACCAGGACGTGAGCGCCAGCTGGGTCGGATTCGCACCCGGATTCAGCGGCGCACTCAGTGCCTCGAGCAGGGCCGGCCACAGCGAGATGGAGAAGCCGATGTAGTGAGCAAAGTGGTAGCCGGCGGCGATCGCCAGCAACGGCGGCGCGTACCTGATCGCGAGGTACCGACGGGAGAGGTACGTCTCCGCTCTCGAGCGGGTCAGCCCGGCCGCGACCCAGTAGACCCACCAGCAGAGGGTGTAGCCCCCGACCAGCAACAGGAGGTAGACCAGTTGCGGTGGCAAGCCGATCCCGACCAGCGCTTCGATCGCCGCGACGCCCGGTGGCGTCACGATGAAGCCACTGAACGTGAGTTCCCAAACCAACACGAGCACGAACCCGACCACCGAGAGGTCCGTCACCACGTCGTCGTCGCTCAATCTAGCGCCCGGCCAGCGCAGCGAGAGGCCGTCGGCGGTTCGTTGGATCGGCGCGACCGACCCGTAGAGGCGAAACCAGACCGACAGCGGGTCGCCCCGCTCGAACCAGGTCGACGACCCGAACGCGACCGCGCCGGCCACCGTCAGCACCGAGTAAACGAGGATGATCGCCGTCAGGAGTCGCGGACTCGAGATGACGGGGGCAACGACCTCGAGCCAGACGAACACCAGGAGCGCGCCGACGGCCGGCCAGGAGCCGAGCGAGGACGGGTACGGGCGGTCGAGCGTCGGGAGGGCGCTCGCGATCCGTCGCCAGGGGTTGAGGGTGGGCCATGGATCGCCGACCGTGTAGGCGACCGTCGTCAGGATGGCGCGAACGACGACGAACGAGAGGAGCACCGTGGCGCTGGTCAGGCCGATTCCCTGCGGGCCGACGATCCCCACGACTACCATCCCGAGAAGGACTCCGACGCCGATCGTGCCGCCGATGATCGAGGCGGCGCGAGCGAGCGTCCGATTCGAGAGGCCCACGTACTGATCGTGGGCGTGTGCGAGGAACTCCCGATCGGTGACCAGCATCGTCAACAGCGCGGAGACGCCGACGACGCCCGCCCCAGTCGCGAGATAGAGCCACGTCGGCACGCTCACGTCGCCGCGGCTCTGGGTCAATCCAGAGGCAATGTTGCTCGCGGAGACGACGCCCGTTGCGACCGCGACGGCGAGCAGGGCCAGCCCCGCGACGATTCCCGTTCGGCGAGCGGCGACCGATCGCCCAGTCATTGGTCGACTCGAGGGCCCGGACGGGCATGATGGTGTCGTTGTCGAGTCGGGTCCGGGCACCGATAATCCGGATGCTCGTCGACGATGTCGCAGTCGCCGGCTCGAGTGGCCAGTGTCGACCATGCAGAGCGACCTTCGCCGGTCAGTTTCGACCGTGCACCACGGCCATTTCCGATCTGCACTACGGCCAGTTGAGCACGCGAAGCGCGACCGGTCCCAAGCGCGAACAGTCACCCGCGGAAGCCGCATGAGGAAGGTATAAGTGTGCGTCTCTCCGAAGTCTCACCAATGTCGAGTGTACGAACCTACACCCTCATCTACGTCCTGTTACTGTCGTTAGGGACGGCAAAGTTCGTGTTCTTCGAACTCCCCTTTACCTACGAGTTCGCCGTGGGGGCGACGCTCTTCCTCGCCGTCATTAAGTCCCTGCTCATCGCCGGCTGGTATCAGCATCTCGTAGACGAACCGCGCTCGATCACCTACGTGATGCTCAGCGCCGTCTTCATGGTCTTCCTGCTGGCGGTCGCCGCCGGCTTCTCGATTCAGTAGCGTTCGACGGCCGCGGCGGTTCGCCTCTCTCTGCATTCTCGTCTGCACGGTCGCTTTCTCTCACCCACCTCATCCCTCCCACTCTCGGTCTCCAGACGTCACTCCACTCGAGTCGACGACCGACGTGATCGTGTCTGTTTCTGTCACACCGGAGGCCGACATCACAGACACGTCACAGAGGTTCGATCGAACCCACAGCCCGACGGAGAGAGAAGCGTATCGGACGATTCTACAACCCATCGACACCCGTACGGTGACCGATCCAGCTACCGATTACCCTACTGACACTCGATAGCACTCGAGACGTGGAACGGCGGTTCAGTTCCACTCGAGGGGAGGAAGGGGGAGACGAGAACGAGTGACGTCCGACCGATGGAAGCATCCACACTCGCTCGAGCGGTCGATACGGCAAGTCGGGAGAACGGACGGATCGGACGTCAGGCCTACCCCATCAGAAGGAGGACGGCAACCGCAAGTAGCCCCAGGACGCCCAGGGTGAGCGCCGCGAAGGCGACGCCCATAGCCGTGTTTCCGAACCGGTCTCGAGCGGCGAAGTACGCACCGAAGAAGACGTAACCGATCAGGGCGGCGCCGCCGACGGCGAAGACGATCGGTTCCACGAGTGCCGAGTCGACGTACTCCCCTTCGCTGACGACCAGCACGGCACCGCCCAGGAGGGCGATGGCGGTGACGACGAAGCCGAGTGCCCAGACCGCGGGCGTCTTCGCGAGGGCGACGACGCGACTTTCCTCGGTAGCCGTTCGCGGCGACCACTCGGCGTACCCGCTGCGCGTTCCCGCGTGCCCGCTCGGCGTCGCCCGCTGACCCATTCGGGTGATGATCGCCGCCGCGCCGAGCACGATTAATCCCATCAGGAGTGTGCTTACCAGGTATATCTCTGACATCGAACCAGCTCTTAGCAGAGGCTTGTCCCTTCGCCCATATATATCCTGCAGTTGTGCCTCCGCCGATGCTCGCTCGAGGGTCGAAAAAGCCCGTCGGGCGCCGCGGCCCTGATAGATGCGTCGCTCGAGAACGATGAGAACGGCAGGAAAAGTGAAAGGCGCGGCTACTCGCCGCCGAACATCTGGCGCATCATCGGATGCATCTCCATCAACTGCTCCTCGGCGATCTCCTCGTACAGTTTGTACGTGATCGAGACCGCGAGCAGCAGGCCGGTTCCGGAGACAGCACCGATGGTACCGAGCATGTTCGCCCAGACGGCGAGCAACCCGACGAGCGCGCCGCCGATGACGGTCACCTGCGGAATGTAGCGCTCCATGACCTTCTCGACGACACCCGCGTTCTGGCGGAACCCGGGGATCTGCATCCCGGAGTTCTGGATCTGTCGAGCCGTCGCTTTCGGCCCCATATCCGTCGTTTCGACCCAGAAGATGGCGAAGATGGCACCGCCAACGACCATGAACGTCAGGTCGATACCGATCCGCACCATGATCTGCCAGGGGTCGATCCCCGCGGGAGTCTGTCCCGTCCACCACATCCAGTCGTTCGGGGAATAGATCGGCGCGAAGTAGTAGAAGAACCCGCCGACCGGCTGTCCGTTGGAGTAGACGCCGAGCCACCCGGGCATCGACCACTGACTATGGAGGATCTGTCCCAGGAACTGAATGTTCGCCTGAACGGCGCGAACGAGGATCATCGGCAGGACGCTCGCGTAGATGAGCTTCACGGGGAAGCGTCCGCGAGCTCCCTTCACGCGGGCGTGGCTCAGCGGAATCTCGACGCGGACCGACTCCGCGTAGACGACGATGCCGAAGATCAACAGCGTCGTCGCGAGCGCCAGCAGCTGACCACCGTTGTCGGCGATGAACAGCGTGTTGAACCCCTCGCTACTGAGCCAGGAGTTGACCGTGATCTCGTCAGTGAACAGAATCTGGTACCAGCTGTAGAAGAATCCCTCGTCGGAAAGCGAGAGGAATCCCGAGACGAGTCGCTGGCTGACCCCGGCAATGATGAACAGGCCGACACCGCTGCCGACGCCCCACTTGCTGACGACCTCGTCCATGTAGAGGATGAGGATTCCGCCGATGAAGATCTGTACGAACATCAGCGTCTGCACCTCGGCCCCCGTGAGGGTGAGGCCGCCGAGCTGGAGGACGTTCACTGACGGAAGGAAGCTGCCGGCGAACACCATCGGCAGGGCCGTCAGCGCCGTCATCACGACGACGAGCAGCTTCTGCAGGCCCTGGTAGAGGACCTGATCGCGCGGGTCGTCGGTGTCGAGCCCGAGCAGATTCGCCCCACCGAGCAACTGCAACACGATGCTGGCGGTGACGATCGGGCCAATACCGACCTGCAGGAGCGAGCCGTGCTCACCGGCTAAGATCGCGCGGAATTGGCCGAACAGGTCCTCACCACCCTGAGCGACGCCCAGGACCGTGATGTTCGTCAGGAAGAAGTACAGCACGAGGATCCCCGCCGTCCACCCCAGCTTTCGCTTGAAGGGGACGTGCCCCTCCGGACGGCGAACGGTGGGCATCCGCGTCAAGACCGGTTCGGCGGCTTCCTTCCATCCCATGGTTAGTCCTCAGTCGCCTCGTCGGCTTCTGCTTCCGCCTCGGCTTCGTCGCTTTCCTCTGCCGCCTGTGCGCGCTCGGAGACGACCGCATTGCCACCGGCGTTCTCGAGTTTCTCGCGGGCCGTCTCGGTGAAGGCGTCCGCGGTGATCTCGAGCGTGTTCCGGACCTGGCCGCTGCCGAGGACCTTGACGACGTCGGCCTCGTGGCCGTCCTCGACGACGTCGCGAGCGTCGATGGCGTAGCCGTCGCCGGTCTCTTCGGCGTCGCCGTCGGCGACGTAGAGGATCGCGTCCTCGTCGAGTTTCTGGACGTCGATCTCGGCGACGGTGGGCTGGGCGCCCTGTGGTCGCTTGAAGCCGTGTTTCTCTCTCGATTCGTAGTTGTGGAACTCGTGTTTGTCACGCCCGGCTTTGCCGCGGCCACCTCGGTGGCCGGCCCCGCGGCGGTTCTTGTGCGTGCCGCCGCCGTGGGTTCGCGAGCCGCGCTGACGTCGTTTCTTGCTCGTCATGGTTATCGCATCGCCGTTAGCAGGGCGTTAATCTCCTCGGTTGTATGCTTTCCGAGTTGCCCGCCGTTTCCGGTCGGATGTTTGACGCCCTCGTGGCCACCGCGCGGCGGGTGCAGTCGTAGCGTCGGCGACAGCCCCTGCTCGCGAAGCGTCGTCTCCTCTGCCAGGAGCGCCTCGGCGAGGGCGGCGAAGTCGTCGTACTCGGTATGCTCGGCGATCCAGTCTGCGTCGACGTCGGACTGGCGGCCCTCGAGCGGTTCCGCTCGCTTCGCGAGCACCGTCTCGAGCACCTCGACGTCGGGTTCACCGTAGGCCACGAAATCGTGGACCTTGGTAATCATCCCGCGGTAGGTGTCCGTGTCGGGGACGATGGTGAGGTGGTTGACCTTGTGCAGGTTCAGCATCGACAGCGTGTCGTCGACGGCCTGCTGGCGGTTGACCTCGCCGCGAATCTGGACGATAGCTTTCGCCGTCATCGTTCGGCCACCTCACGGGGGACGCGCGACTGCGAGGCGTTCTCGAGTGCGTTGTAGGTCGCTTTCGCCAGGTTCACCGTCGTTCGGGTGTTACCGTGGCTCTTCGTCCAGGCGTTCTCGATGCCGGCGAGCTCGAGCACCGCGCGCACGGTGTCGCTCGCGGCCAGGCCCAGCCCCTCGGGGGCCGGGATGAGTTCGACCTCGACGGAGCCGGCCTTGCCGGTCGTCCGACGGGTCAGCGAGTGGGGCCGATCCGAGCGGTCCTCCCACGACCCGGAGCCGCGGGGCACCTGGATGAGGTTCAGCTTCGCGATACCGATCGCCTTCTGGATGGCGGCGCCGACCTGGTCCTCGCGACCCTCGGCGTAGCCGACGAAGCCGTCGCGGTTGCCGACGGCGACGACACACCGGAACTTCACCCGGCGGCCGGAGTCGGTCATCCGCTGGACCATATTGATGTCCAGCACCTCGTCGTCCAGTCCGGGGAGGAGCTGGTCGACGAGTTCGGGCTCTTTGAGGGGAAGTCCGGAGTTGAGGGCATCCTCCATCGTGTCGATTTCGCCCTCTTGAACGAGCTTCCCGAGTCGGGTTACGGGCTGCCACCCGTCGTCGTAGTCGTTTGCGCTCATTCTAAGATCGCCTCTCGTACGTCGTCGAAGTGTTCGGGAAGGTCGGTCGCGTCGAAGTCGCCGCTGTAAAGCGGCTCCTCGAGCTGTTCGGCGTACTCGGCGATGTGCTCGCCGCGAGTACGCGACCAGTCGGCGAGGACGCTGTCGTTGTGGGGAATTTCGAGCCCCGCGTCGATCGCACCCTCCTGGATCGCGAACACTTTGTTTCCGGGCGTCGCCTTGTTGAGGCCGATATCGAGGACGGCCTCGTCGACGCCGGCGTCTACCGCTCGCTTCCCGGCCAGCAGGCCGGTCAGGTACGCAGCCGAGAGGTTACTCGTCGGTGCGTCCCAGCCGTACTCCTCGAGGTCGCTCGAGTGAGCACTGGCGAGCGTGTCGTCACCGTCAGGGCCGGGGGTGATCAGCTGCGCCGTGGCGTGCTTGTTGCTCACGCGAGCAACGAGGCGGGGTTTCCCCGATTTCAGCAGGCGCAACCTCTGGTGGTAGTCCGTCCGGACCTCACGGCGACGCCGCATCGGTACCTTGTATCGTGGTCCTGTCGCCATTATTGGTCACCGTATTCGTTGTCGATGTAGTTCAACAGGTACCGGACGCTGCGGAACTCCCCGCCGGCTGCCTTGCGGTAGAGCTGGCGGTATTGCGTAGGCGTAATCTCGCCCTGGTCGCGGAGTTCGCGGAGCTTCCGGCGCTGTGCGCGAATCTTGTTCGTCCACTCCTCTTTCTGGTTCTGGCGGGCGCCCTTCTTGCCGCGGCGCTTGCCAGGCCCCTTCTTGTGGCCGTAGGAGCGCTTCTCGTTGCGTTTGCGGGCGCGACCGCGAGAGTTCCCACGGGCGTCTTTCGCCCGGATCGTTCCGTCGTCGATCAGTTCGCGGATCTCCTCGCGCGTGATCGCCGACGCGATGTCGCCCTGAGCCTCGGGGTCGAACCAGACGCGGTTCTGCCCGACGTCGAGGACGTCCGCTGCGAGTCGCTTCTGTGAACTCAGGTCAGTCATTCGTCCACCTCGACTTCGACGTAGGTCGGGTTCAGAACGCGGATTTCCGCGTCCTCGGCCTGCTCCTCGATTCGCTCGCGCTTGCGAGCGCCGACGGAGCTGGCGATACGAACGGCCTGGGTGTCGCCGTCGACACCCTCGAGGTCGTCCGTGTTCTCGACGTAGACTTCCTCGAAGCCACTCGGGTGTTTGCCGCGAATAGCCTCAGGCGTGCGATAGCCGGCCTGGACCTTCGGGCCCTTGCCTTTGATACCACGACGCTGCTTGGAGAGGCCACCACGGGGGCGCCGCCAGGATTCCGGCGTGCGCTTTTTCTTGTGGTAGTCCTGTCGCTTGAACTGCGGCTTGCCTTCGGCGTGGCGCCGTCCGAGCAAGCGCGCTTCCTCGTCGTCGAGGTCGGGCGTCTTCTCGGTCAGCCCGCGGGGTTGCAGTTCGGTTTCGACGTCTTCGGTCTCTTCTTCTTCCTCGGCGGCCTCGTCTTCGATCTCGGCCTCCGTTTCCTCGGAGACCTCGAGGTCGCCGACGTCGGCTTTGATACGCGCAGCGAGCGCGTTACCGATGCCCTCGGCCTCGGCCAGTTCGTCCTGGTCGGCTTCCTTGACGTCCTCGATGGACTCGAACCCGGCCTCGCGGAGTGCGTCGGCCTTGCTCTCACCGACGCCGCTGATGTCTTCGAGTTCCTGTGGTTGGTCGTCGTCAGCCATCTATCAGGCACCTCCTTTCTGTGGCTTCTGGGTGATGTAGACCCCGTCCTGGAAGACGCGGGTGTCCTTGCCTTTCACCTTGGTCAGCTGTTCGATGTCGGCGGCGGTCTGGCCGACGTGCTCCTTGTTCGGGCCGGAGAGCGTCAGCGCTTCGCCGTCGACGTTCACCTCGGTGTCGCCGTGGATGGTCGTTCGTCGCGGTGCTTTCTCGCCGAGGAAGTTCTCGATGACGACCTCGTCGCCTTCGACGCGGACCTGCATCGGGAAGTGAGAGTAGAAGACTTCCATCTCGTACTCCCATCCCTCGGTCACACCGTGGAAGGCGTTTCGGACGTGGCTCTCGAAAGTGCCGACGGTCGCGTTCGTTTTCGCGTTCTCCGTCTCGCTCTCGATGACCACGCGGTCGTCGTCGACGTCGACGGTGACGTCGGGGTACCAGAGGCGGCGGGTAACGCTGCCTTCCGGGCCCTCGATCGTCACGTCGAGGTGATCGACCTCGGCGGTTACGTCGTCTGGGATGTCCAGTTCGGTTCGCATTGTTAGTAGACGTATGCGATCACCTGGCCACCGATGCCCTGCTCTCGAGCCTCGTAGTGGCTCATGATTCCTTCACTCGTCGTCACGACGAGCGCGCCGAAGTCTCGAGCCGGGAGGAATCGCTTCTCCCACTTCTCGAATTCGTCGGCCTTGACGGAATATCGGGGCTTGACGGGGCCGCACTTGTTGATCGCTCCTTTCAGTTCGACCTCGAACGTCCCGGCTTTGCCGTCGTCGACGAACTCGAAGCCGTCGATGTACCCGCGGTCGTAGAAGACCTCGAGGACGCTGCCGATGACGTTGGAGGCGGGTTCTACCTCGTGGCTCAGGTGTCCGACGCTCTCGGCATTGTCGATGCCCGACAGCGCGTTACTGAGTGGATCGTTCCCGGTCATTTGTACTTCTTGAATCCCATGTCGCGGGCGATCTCGCGGAAACACTGCCGGCACAGGTTGATGTCGTACTTGCCGACCAGCCCCTGCTTGCGACCACAGCGCTGGCAGGCCGCTTCCTGCCCCGTGCGCTTGGCGGCGTGCTCGCCCGTCTGTTCGTTCTCAGTTTCGCTCTCACTCATCGTCTGGCACCTCCACGTCCACGTCGTAACTCGACTCGAGGTACGCGATGGCGTCCTCGGGTGTCAGCCGGTGTCGCGACGGGATCGCCTGGGTCGCTTTGGCTCGCTTCGTGACGCGATAGCCCGGTCGGACCAGATTGACCGTCACGTCCAGGCCGTAGATCCCGACGTTCGGGTCGTACTCCTGGCTCGGGAACTCGGTGTGCTCGGCGACGCCGAAGCTGAAGTTCCCGGTCTGGTCGAACTGCGACGCCGAGAGGTCCGCGAGCGGCAGCGCCGTCTCGAGGAAGTCCTCGGCGTCGTCACCGCGGAGGGTGACCTTCGTGCCGATCGGGTCGCCCTGGCGGATGCCGAACTCGGGTTCGGTCGCCTTCGCCTGCGTGCGGACGCTCTGTTGGCTGGTGATCTCCTCGATGATGTCCTCGGCGCGTCCGAGGTCGCGGCCGCCGCGGCCGACGCCCATGTGGACGACGACTTTCTCGACGCGGGGTTCGCGCATCTCGTGGAAGTCGGCCTCGCCGGCTTCACTTTCGCTCATTCGTCGTCACCTCCGGTCGCCGTCTCCGACGAGTCGTCGTCGCCGACGAAGTTCTCGTCGATGACGAACACGTACTCCTCGACGGTCTCGAACTCGCCGTCGTCGGTTTCGACCGTGACGATGTTCGAGCCGCTGCCGAGGGTCACGTCGATGTCGACGAGTTCGCCGATCTTCCCGCCGTGGTTGCCGCTGACGGCGGTGACCAGCGCACCCTCTTCGTAGGGGAAGTGAGCGACGACCGACTTGTCCTCGTTGTCGACGACGACCGAGTCGTTCGTGCTGTACTCCTCGTCGACGACGACGTTCGTGCCGTCGTGGAGTGAGAGCTGCGTCTCGCCGCCTTTGACCTGCTGTTTGCCGACGACCTTACCGAGACGGCTGTCTGCGGCATCGGCGTCGATTTCGGTCAGCGAGAGGCGGCCGCCCTCGTCGGGGAAGACGCGGTAGTACTCCTCGCGTCCGGGGAAGCCGACGATGTCGAACATCCCGATGGGACGCTTCTCGTCGTTGATCGGCTCGCCGTTGACCAGGATTGCGTCCTGGGAGAGGGCGTAGCGGGCTTCCTTCTTCGAGTCGACGTAGCCGAGGACGTCCCGAAGGACGATGACCAGCGGGACGCCGGCTTCGCCGTGGGGGCCGGCGCGCGCTTTGACGGTAAAGACGTCGGTCTTGCGCTCGACCGGCCACGATTTCGGTACCGAGAGTCGTTTCTGATGGTTGCTCATTCGCTATCACCTTCCAGGCGCGCCTCGCGACGCTCGTCCGAGAGGTCGAGCTCCACGATCCGGACGTTCGACGCGTCGAGCGGTCGGGCGACTTCCTCGCCGTCTGCCGTCTCGACTGTTACGTCCTCGACGTGGATCACGGCCTCGTCGAGGTCGACGCGCAGGACCTCGCCTTCGTCGCCGGCGAAGTCACCGCGCATGACCTCGACGCGGTCGCCCGCGTTGACGCGGGTGCGACGCACGTCGTACTCCTCGCGGAGGTCCGCCGAGAGCGTGGCGTGAACCTGCTTGTGCTTCTGGTGAAGCGGCGCCTGCTCAGTCTGGGTTCGTTGTTTGCGTGGTTGTTTACTCATAGTCTATCCTATACGATCATCGTCGCCGTGCTGGCGATTGCGCCGAAGCGCTCCGCGACCTCGCGGGCGATGGGCCCTTTGATCTCGGTGCCTCGCGGCTCCTCGTTCTCGTCGACGATGACGGCGGCGTTGTCCTCGAACTTCAGGCGCGTCCCGTCCGGCCGGCGGATCGACTTCCGCTGGCGAACGACGACGGCCTCGAGGACCTGCCGTCGCATCTCGGGCGTCCCCTTCGTCACGGAGACCGTGACTTTGTCACCGAGGCCCGCCTTCGGCTGGCGGTTCTTGGTGCCGTGGTAGCCCGCGACGCTGATGATTTTCAACTCGCGCGCGCCGGAGTTGTCGGCGCAGGTCACGAGCGAGCCCTTCTTCAGGCCCTGCGTGACGTCGGCTTTCATCGCCTCCATCACTGATCACCCTCGGTCGCTTCGTCCTCGTCGCCGGAACCGCCGGCTAAGTCTTCGGCCGACAGCTGAGGGTCGTGTTCCTCCTCCAGCGTCAACTCGGCGACGTCGACGGCGGTCGCTTCCTGGGTTACTTCGACGACCACGTGCGATTTCGTCTTCGACAGTGGTCGGGTCTCTGCGATCTTGACCGTATCGCCGACCGAGAGCGACTCGAGCACGCCCGGCACGTGTGCCGGAATGCGCGAGCGACGTTTCATTTGACGGTCGTACTTCGGAACCGTCACGTCGTACTCTCGCTCGACGACTACAGTCTTGTCCATGTCCGTGGAGACGACGGTGCCGACGAGGATCTGACCTCGGACCGGCAGGTCGCCGTAGAACGGACACGTCTCGTAGTCGTACTCCTCCGGGTTTTCGGGTTCCGGAGGCGTTTCAACATCTAGTCCTATTGCCATGGTGAGTCACCTTTCGTTTCGGTGCGTCGGGCGGGTCGTGAGAGCAGTCGCGATCCATCGACCGTAACGTAGGCTACGTCCTCGCCAGCAGCGTGCCCGCTGGCACGGTCGCCGACGCTGTCACCGTCGGCGCAGTCTGTCGATTCGTCATCGACAGGTTGTGTGTCGGCCAGTTTGGACGTAGTCCCCGGAGACTTCTCGTCTCCGGCGGCTTCATCTGTGATCGTGAATTCGAATACCGAGCCCGATTTCGGCACGGTGAGCACCCGGGACGTCCCCTCGTCTCGAACTTCTATGGAAAGGGTCTTGGTCGTCTCGAGGACGACTCGTCCCTCGATACCCACGCGGCCAGCGTCGTCGCTATCGACGACCCGGACCGGCAGGCCGTTGAGTTCGTGTCGTGGGAGCGTTTCGGGTGTCAGTGCCATCGTGTATCGATTATTCCTCGTCGGCGCCGTCGAGGTCGCCCTCTTCACGCTGGATCGTCTTGACCCGCGCGATGGTCCGCTTGAGCTCGCCGATTTCGCCCGGGTTTTCCGGGGCGCCACCGGCGGCGAGGACAGCGTTGGCGTTCAGCAGTTCCGTCTCGAGGTCCTCGAGTTCGGACTGCCGTTCGGCGGGCGTCATGTCGCGGATTTCCTCGTTGTGGAGGATTGCCATCAGGCGTCACCTCCCTCGTCTGTTTCATCTTCGGCTTCGGCTTCGTCGCCCTCGTCCTCGGCTTCCATCTCCGCGACGAGGTCCTCGGCTTCCGCCTCGATCTCCTCGTCGAGCTCGTCGAGTTCCTCCTCGACGTCCTCGGCGTCTTCGGAACCGACCGCTGCCTCGGATTCGCCAGCGTCGGTCTCTTCCTCGTCGGCGACTTCTTCCTCGAGAACCTCCTCGACGACTTCTTCGTCGATCTCGGCCTCGTCGGCGGGTGCCGGTTCGCCACCTTCGGCTTCCGTTTCGCCTTCGTCAGTCTCGGCCTCGGCCTCTTCCGGTTCACCCTCGAGCAACTCCTCGACGCCCTCGGCCTCGTTGGCCTCGACGGCATCGGGGACGACTTCCGCTGGATCGAGGTCGTCGTGGATGCGGAAGTCGTCGGGAAGCTCGGCTCCCGGCGGGATGATCTTGACCGTCACGCCGATCGTGCCGAGCTTCATGACCGCGACGCCCTGGCCGGTGTCGACGATCTCCTCGGCGGGTTCGCCGTTGTGCTTGATGTAGCCACGGTTGAACTTCTCGACGCGCGAGCGCGCACCCGTGACCTTTCCGGCGAGGACGATCTCGGCCCCCAGGGCGCCAGCGTCCATGATCCGGTCGATCGTCGTGTGACCGGCCTTCCGGAAGTACCAGCCACGCTCGAGGGCGTTGGCCAGTCGGTCCGCGACGATCCGCGCGTTGAGGTCGGGTTCGTCGACCTCCTGGACGTCGATCTGGGGGTCCTCGAGGTTGAACTTCTCCTCGAGGGCCGACGTGACCTTCCGGATGTTCTCGCCGCCTTTGCCGATGACCATCCCCGGCTTCTCGGCCTTGAGGACGATCTGTGTGCCCATCGGCGTCTTGGCGACGTCCATGCCACCGTAGCCCGCGCGGCCGAGTTCCTCTTCGAAGAACTCGTCGATCTGGGACCGCTGCAGGCCGTTCTCGATGAATTCGTGTTCGTCTGCCATTAGTCGTCACCTTCTGCGTCCGTGTCCGCGACGACGATTTCGACGTCGACCTGCGGGGTGTTCCAGGCGGAGGCCCGGCCCATCGCACGCGGCTTGCGCCCGACGGACTCGCCGACCTTGTGGGCGGCGCAGTGGGCGATCTCCATCGACCCACCGTCGAAGCCCTGGTGGTCGGCGTTGGCCGCCACGTTCTCGAGCAGTTCGAGGAACGCCTTGCTGGCCTTCTCGGGGTAGCGACCGGCGTCCCAGCCGTCGATGTCCGAGCGGTGGCCGACGCCGGAGTTGTGCGACCGGAACGGAACCGAGCGCTCGCCCTCGACGACCGCCTCGAGGTATTCGACGGCGTTGTCGACCGTTCGACCCTTGATCTCGCGGGCGATCTCCTTGCTGTGCTTGTGGCTCATGTGACGCTCCCGGAGCATCGCTTTCGCGGTGGTGTCCGGGTCGGCGTCGACTGAGTAGTTGATTCCCATGCGATGATCACTTCAGTGGGACGAACTTCGACGATCGGGTCGCGCCGATACCGGCCTGTCCGTGCGTGACGGACGATCGGGTGAGCTGGAACTCACCGAGGTAGTGGCCGATCATCTCGGGCTCGATCCGAACGCGCTCGAAGCTCTGTCCGGTGTAGACGGCGAACGTCAGCCCGACAAACTCCGGCAGCACCGGCATGTTGCGCAGGTGCGTCCGGATCGGCGAGTTGGCCGTCTCCTGTTCGTCTTTCTCGCGGGCCTTCTCGAGCAGCTTCTCCTGCTCGACCGAGAGCCCGCGCACGATACTCCGTCGCTGGCGTGCCGGAAGCACGTCAGCGACCTCCTCGAGCTCCATCTCCTGGAGCTCCTCGAGCGTGTGACCGCGGTAGGTGAACTCCTCACCCTCGCGGCCGGTACGGTATTCCGAACTCATTTGTTTCCACCTCGACCGGTTCGCCGGGAGGCGATGTCACCGACTTTCCGTCCCGGCGGTGCGTTCTTCGAGACGGATTTGGGGCGACCGGGGTGCTGACGACCGCCGCCACCGAAGGGGTGGTCGACGGCGTTCATGGCGACCCCGCGGACGCGCGGCCACTTGATCCCGCGGGCGCGCATCTTGTGGTACTTCTTTCCTGCCTTGACGAACGGCTTCTCCGTGCGGCCGCCACCGGCGACGACGCCGATGGTGGCGCGACACTGTGGATCGAGCCGCTTGACTTCGCCACTTGGCAGCTGAACGACCGCAGCCTTGCGGTCGTGGGTGATGAGGTCCGCGTTGACGCCGGAGGCGCGGGCGAACTTGCCGCCGTCGCCCGGCTTGGCCTCGACGTTACAGACCGGGACCCCCTCGGGAATCTCCGCGAGTGGGAGCGTGTTCCCGGGCTTGATCTCGGCGCTGACGCCGACCTGGATCTCCTCGCCGACGGCGACGCCCTCGGGAACGAGGATCAGGCGCTGTTCGCCGTCGTCGAACTCGACGGCCGCGATCGGTGCCGAGCGGGCCGGGTCGTGCTCGATGCTGACGATCTCGCCCGAGACCACGTCGGTGTCCTCGAGCTTCTTGTGCTCGAGATTCGCCTTGTATCGGTGCGACGGTGCGCGGAACGTCGGCGATCCGCGTCCTCGCCGCTGACCGAAGATTCGTCGTCCCATGTTCAGAACACCCCGATTCGTGAGGCGACTTCCTGGGCGTCGTCGTCCTCGCCCAGCGTCACCGTTGCCTTCTTCGTGCCGTCCATGGTGATCTGTGTGTTCACGTTCGCGACCTCGACGTCGAAGCGCTCCTCGATGGCGTCCCGGATCTCGGGTTTCGAGGCGTCGACGTGCACGAGGAACTGGAGCTTGTTCTCGAAGTCCATGTCGTTCATGGCCTTCTCGGTGACGAGCGGGTACTCGATGATCGAACTCATCGGTCAGCCACCTCCTCGAGGGCGCTCTCGGTCCAGACGGTCAGCCGACCGGCCTGGGTGCCCGGTGCGAGGTCCTCGGCGTTGACCTCGGCAGCGGTCGCCACGTCGGCACCCGCGAGATTGCGGGCGGCGCGCGATGGACCGGTGTCGCTCGAGGTCACGAAGAGGATAGACTTGGGCTCTTTGTGCTTGCGACCGCGGAGTTTGCCCTGCCCCGAGCGGACGCTGCGTCCGTCGTCGGCGCGCTGGATGTCCGCGTCGACCCCGGCGGCCTCGAGGAAGGAGACGACCTCCTTCGTCTTCACGAGGTCCTCGAAGTCGTCGCTGACGACCAGCGGCAGGTTGGCGTCGTCGTCGAAGGCGTGTCCGCGTTCGGCGACGAGCTCGGCGTCGGCCGTCGCGGCGATAGCGCTTCGGGTCGCGAGCTTGCGTTCTTTCTTGTTGATCGATTCGCCCTGGTCCTTCTCGGCTTTCGGCGGGTGGGCCTTTCGTCCCTTGACGGCCTGCGGGACGCGGCGAGCGCGTCCGTTCTGCCGGGGTACGTGGGCCATCCCGCGACCGCTACCGAACGATTCGGCGGGCGTTCGCATCCCGGCGAACTCGTCGGCGCCGTAGGCCTGTTTTCGGTTTGCCTGTGCGACGCGGACCGCGCGGGCGATCAGGTCCGGGCGGTACTCCGTCTCGAAGACCGCCGGGAGCTCGACCTCCCCCGCGTCTGCGCCGTCCAGGTCTCGTACTGTTGCGTTCATGTGTTGCTAGTTCACCCCTGGTTGGATGCGGTGGAGACGTAGCGCACCTCGGGATCGAGACGCGGCTGGTCTCCGGGTCGGATCGCCGGGCGGAAGCGCACGAGGCGCTTGTTCGGCCCGGGGAGCGAGCCCTTGATCAACGCGTGCGGGCCGTCGACCTCGCCGTAGTTGACGAAGCCGCCGTCGACCGTCGCGTCGTCGCCGTCGCCGATGTCGACGAGGCGCTTGTTGAGCTCGGTCCGCTGGTGGTACCCGGTCTGGCCCTGCTGGGGAACCGTCGAGCGGACCCTGGAAGGGTTCCAGGGACCGAGGTTCCCGATGCGGCGGCGCCATCCCTGCCGGGCGTGCTTGCCCTTGCGCTTCTGGACGCCCCATCGCTTGACGGGACCCTGGGTACCTTTCCCTTTGGTGACGCCGCTGGCGTCGACGTACTCGCCGGCGCGGAACACGTCGTTCATGACGTGCTCGCCGCCGTCGGCGATCGTCTCGAGCGCGAAGTCGACGCGCTCCTCGACGGAGCCGCCGCCGACGCGCGTCTCCATGACGTCGGGTTTCTTCTTGGGAACCGAGGGGATCGAACCGGGGACGGTGTGGGTGATGACGCGAACGTCGTCGACCCGACCGGCCTCGAGTTCCTCGCGGAACTCGTCTTCGGCGGCCTCGGCGTCGTACTCGTCGCCGGGGACGTCGAGGACGCGCTCGAGTTCGTCGACGAACTCGGTGGTCCAGACCTCGGTAATCGGTTGCTGTCCATACGGTGTGTTCTCGTACGCACGCAGGGCGACGGCGCGCATCGGCGGCGTCTCCACGATGGTCACGGGAACGGTCTGTTCCATTCCCTCGGTCGGCGAGTTAGCGGTGTCGTCGACCATAACCACGTGGGTCATGCCGGCCTTGTAGCCCGCGAAGCCCTGGAGCGTTGGCTGTCCGTCGTCGTCCGGCCACGAGGAAAAGCGTGGGACCTCGCTGGTCGCCCGCTTTCGTGGGCCGAACCCGAGTGAGCCTTTGCGTGGTGCGTTTGGTTGTGGCATTCTATCACGCTCTCAGTGAGAGGGGGGCGAGGGTGGCGAACAGAGCCTCCTCCGTTCGCACGACCGCGCTCCCCTGGTTCGGAACCGTATTGAGCCAGAGGTCGAACCCCGTTTCCGTTTCCGTGCGCAGATCGCTGGGTTCGACGTTTGCGTCGTCCTCGGTATCGCCGTAGGCGGCCTCGATGGTCCCCTGGTCGATACCGAGGATGTCCGGCAACCCTCTCTCGGGTGCGCCGAAGGCGACGGTCATCCCGTCCCGTTCGACGCGTCCGGCCAGCGTCTCGAGGCGTCCCACGGTGAGCGGTTCACCGTATCGGGAGGCCGCGATGCGAACGCCGGCGTCCTCACGGCCGAGTGCTGCCGGGAGGTCCGTCCGCTCGACGGCGAATCCTGGTGGGGATTCGTCGACGAGTTTCGCCCGGACCGGTCGTCGCGAAGAGATCCTGACGGTCACGCGCTCTCCCTCGTCGACCTCCATTCCGGGAGGGGTGTTGAGGGAGATCGGGTGTTGCAGTCCGCAATTGACCCGGACGCGCCCTTCAGGTCCGACCTCGGTCACGATTCCTTGTCTTGTCGACCCCGAACCGTTCGATTCGGAGCCGGTCTGTGACGGGGCACGGAGCGGCGGTAAGACGCCCACGGCCTCCAGTTCATCCCGCTTGCCCCAGGCCTCCTTTCGGAGGTACGGGGGCGTCGCGGCGTACCGCAAGACGGTTTCGACGAACCCGCCGCCAAATCGCCCGTCGTCGCCCCCTGAATCGGGGTAGACGATCAGGCGATCGGCCCGGAAGATGGTCGCCGCACGGGCGACGTATCCGAGTTTGCGAGTGGCCTCGCGTTTGTCCTCGGCTTCCCGGCTGAGTGACGACGGCACGAGCACGCTGACGGTCATACCGCGACTTCGGCGCCTCGTCACTAGACTGTAGCGATGTGTTACGGACAGTGTCTTAAAAGGGTAGCGGATTCGATTCCCGGCTGTGAGGGGTTCGCAGGGCCAAATTCGTGACACTCGGGCACACAAAATGGCCCCGAGAATGCGGCAATCGCTACCGGGTTCGGCGCGCTTAGCGAGAGGGAAAGGTCGGTCCTTATCCGTGAAACGGTTGGATTCATTTCATTATATCCTCCATTAAGAAGGCACCCGGCACCAGACGGTGGCCCAATGCAACCGTCATCTCGACGCAAGCTGTTGGCTGCACTGGGCGCAGGCTCGGCATCGCTCGCTGGCTGTCTGGACATGATTCCCGGCAGCGATCCAAGGGACGGAAACGGAAACGGAAACGGAAACGGAACGTCGGGCAACGGCAACGGAAACGGCGACAGCGATCGAACCGGGAACGGCGAGGACGACGGTGGTAACATCGCGTGGCCCGCGATCGACGCCGGCGAAGCCATCGACACCTTCGAGAACCTCGAGCACTGGCGGACGACGGAGGGAACGATCGAAGCCGCACCCGACGAAGCCAGAACCGGATCGCAGGCGGCGGTCCTCGAGAGCGACTCGGATCAGGTCATCGCCACGACGGCCTTCCCTGATCGGCTCGACCTCGGCGGCTACGACGTCTCGCTGGCGGTCAAGGTGGAGTCGGCCAATCGGGTCGCCCTCGAAGTCGAAACCAGCGGCAGCCGTGGAAACCGACTGAAGAGCATCCGTGTGGTCCCTGGCGGGTACGAAGGCTGGCTCCGCATCGACTTCGGATACGGCCAGAAGTACGGCGAACCCGACCTTCCGAACGTCAGCCGGCTAAACATCATCGGGTACGGCCCCGAGGACGGACCCACGCGACTCGTGGTCGACGACCTCCGGAAGACGCAGGGCGTCGACAACGGCAAGGCAATCCTGGCGTTCTACGGCGGCCACCGTACCCAGTACGAGCGCGCCGCCCCGATGCTCGAGGAGCGCGGCTGGTCTGCAGCGGTCGCCGTCGATCCCGAACAGATCGGCGGACGCAGCCAGATGTCGCTCGAGCAACTCGAGGAACTGCAGGATCAGGGCTGGGACGTCTGTGCCTATCCTGTGAGTCAGGGTGCGCTACCGGAGATGCCCATCGAGCGCCAGGAGCGCGTCCTCAAAGCCACCCGAACCGCGCTCGAAGAGCGGGGCTTCGAAAAGGGGGCTCGGCACTTCGTCGTCCCGGACGATCGGATGACCCAGGAGACCCACGAGGCACTCCGCGAGCACTACGAGTCGGGGCTGCTGTTCGGTGGCGGACCGACCAGCGGCAATCCGACCTCCATTCACACCCTCCCTCAGATCTGGGGGCCGGCCCTTCACGAGGGCGTCCGCCGTCACATCAACAACGTCGACCAGTGGAACCAGCTCTCCATCCTTCGCATTCCGCGGATCGTCGAGGGCGAGTCGACGTCGAACAGCATGTCCATCGACGACCTCGAGCACCTGCTCAACCACATCGAACAGCGCGGTCTCGACGTCGTGACGCTGTCGGACGTGGTCGACGGTAACCTCGGTGGCGGTGGCGACGGCGACGATGGCGAAGAGGACGAACCCGCCGAACGACCGGAGGGAACGATCTTCGAGAGCGGCCGTTCGCTCTCGTTCGACGGCGACGGCTCGACGACGTCGGACTCGTTCGACCTCTCCGAGGGAATCCTCGTTGGAGAGGTCTCGGCCGACGGCGACCTCGTCGCCAGGCTCCAGTCGAACGACGGTGAACTGGCCGACGACCTGCTGGTACAGACCGCCGGCGGTGCGGACGGCGAGTCGATGATGATCGTCGGCGAGGGCTCTTACGAACTCGACATCGAGGCCGACGGCGAGTGGGAGATCGGTCTCGACCAGCCCGAAGTTCACGCCGATGACCTGACGGACGTCCCAACCTCGGCGTCCGGGTCGGGGCCGTCGTTCGTTGGCCCGCTGTGGGCCGAAGACGACCTCAGCCTCGAGGTCACTCACAGCGGGGATGGGACGTTCATCGTGGACGGCTGGGGAGCCGACGGTAGCTGGGAACAGCTGGTCAACCAGAGCGGGGAGTTCCAGGGTTCCCGGTCGTACGCCGCCGCCAACGTCTGCTGGATCGACGTCGAGGCCGACGGCGACTGGTCGCTCGAGATTGAGTGAGCCGACGCCGTGGCCACCGGCCTCGAGGCATTTATCGAGTCGATAAACCGCCGGCCGGGCTCGAGGCATGAGGCGTGCAGTCGTAGCCCACACCCCTCCCGATTCGCAACCCTTATACACCCTTGCCGGTGTAGGTGAGGGTGCAACAGGGCGCTGGTAGTGTAGTGGTATCACGTGACCTTGCCATGGTCACAACCTGGGTTCAAATCCCAGCCAGCGCATACACAGCCCTTCTCCCGCAGGTTTTCCGGGTTTCCCCGTGAAACCTAACCATGTCGTTCAAAGCTCACACCGTGGGTACTCGAACAGTAGTGCTCCGCTGTCTAGCGATTATAAAAGCTGTCAGGCTTACTAGAAGCACAGAGACCGATTCCCACCCCGTTTGCGGAGATCGGAGGCGACCCCTGTCATGAATCACACCAACCCGAATACTGGCGAGTTAGACGGAGTACCCCTGGTTCCGAAGCCCACAGCGGAATACGTGAACCCACGCCAGTTTGAAGACTACAAAGCGTTCCGGAAAAACCTGATACAGTGGATGAACCATCTTGGGAAAGATCCGGACCGGGCTGAAGGCTACGCGTACGCGACCGTCCGCCAACGCGCGTACAAACTGGATAGGTTCTATCGCTGGGTCTGGGAACAGGAAGACGGGTACACGCTCAGCATGACTCCGGATCATGCCGACCAGTACATCAAGCACTTGATCTACGAGGAGACCTCGCAGACGCTTAAGGCCGGATTCCAGAAAGCGTTGAAAACATTGTTCAAATACTACCGGTACGAGAAAGGAAAAGACGTGGAGTGGGAGCCTGAGATCAGTTTCACCGCCTCCTCAAGTACTCACCAGATCAAGGATTTTCTTAGTGGTGAGGAACGCCGGAAGCTCAAACAAGCCGTTCTCGAACACGGATCTATCCCGCACTACAATTCGTTGACGCCTGAAGAACGAGATAAATGGAAAGCGCATTTAGCTCAACGGTTCGAGAAACCGAAGTCCGAGGTTTCGAAGAAGGACTGGGACCGTGCGAACGGCTGGAAATACCCGTCAATCCTTTACACCACGATGGACGCTGGCTTCCGGCCTATCGAAGTGGGCCGTGCGAAAACCAGTTGGCTGGACCTCGAGAACCGGTTGCTCCGGATTCCAAAGGAAGAGTCCACGAAAAACACGGAGAACTGGCACGTCGCGTTAAGCGACCAAAGTTGTAACATGCTTCAGCACTGGCTGGCTGAAAGAGAAAACTACGACAAATACCAGGACACGGATGCACTTTGGCTGACCAGATACGGCAACCCCTACAGTAGTTCCTCGCTCAACCGGTTTCTGAAAAAGCTGTGTGAAACCGCTGAAATACCTGTCGAGAACCGAAGCCTCACCTGGTACAGTATTAGACACAGTGTAGGGACACAGATGAGCCGAGACCAAGGACCGGCCGCGGTCCAACAACAGCTCCGACAGAAGTCGTATGAGATGGCGATCCGGTACGATCAAGCACCCGTAGACGATAGACAGGAAACCGTCAACCAGTGGGACTAAAAATCGGGTTCCTCAACGTTTACTGCGGCTTTGATATCGGTTTCGCGTTCATCGATCCGTTGGATAATCCGGTCGTAGACAAACGATAGATCGAGATCGTCCGGGTCAACATCATCCCAGTCATCGGCAGCTAACAAGATGAGGGTGCGGATTGTGCCCTTCGCATTTCCCATGACGTACATCCGTAACCCGAGCACGTACTCATCCTCCATGTAAGCTGGGACCGTGAGATCCCAGTCCTTTAACCCGTCAACTTGGCTGTCTACCAATCCATCGACAGCGTTCCAGAACTTGTCTAACCCTTCTTCAGAGTCAAGTTTGTCATTGAGGCTGGTACCGCAGTGTGGACAGTAGTTTGCAGCGTCAGTTATCTCTTCATCGCAGGTCCGACAGTATTCCATGTGGTGTATCCACACTACCCATGACAGTATGATAGTGCTCTTCAGTCCTGCAAGAGTATTTGGCTTCACAGGAGAACCGTGGTACGGTGTACAGTCGTTTCCGGTTTCAAAGCTGATTCCGACCTGGTTCTCAAAGCTGGATAGAGTCTGTTGAAGCCTGTTTCAAACCTGGTTTTTCAAGGCTGAGAAGAATAGAGAAGAGACGCTACGGTTTGTTCTCGTTGTCTGATCCCTGTATTGATTTGGTGAGGAGAGATAGCGTCGAAGCTTCAGTTGCTCTCACTCAACTCTAACTAGCGGCTCTTCCTCAAACTCCACAGTAACTGTGTGACCTGCGTACGGAAATTCTACTCGGCCAACTCGAGTAGCCCCACTAACGGTTGTAGAAAAGATCGCCTCCAATGCGTCAGGATCCACGACGTCATAGAGTGGAGGAAGCTCTAATGGGTCTGTGTCCTCAAGAGCGGTTACTCCGTCTAGAATCTGTTCGAGTATCTCATTGCTCTCGCTTGCAAGAGACTGAGTCATTAGCCCTACAGGGCACAGCATCTCGGTAATACTTTTCGATACAATTGTTACCAGCAGTCATTGATTTCGAAGTAAATCCAGTTTGAGTGGTATTGATACGTGACCTGTCGAAGTACATGAACTACTACGAGGTGTCCGTCAGCTAATCGACGTACTGTAATTCCCACTCTCGTCTCTTTTCAATCGCTTGTTCTCCCGAGTCCGTGATCGCGTAGTAATTCGTTCTCCGGTCTAGCTGCCCCTTTTCGACTAGCTCTTTGTTGACTACTGTGTCGAGGTTGGGATACAGCCGTCCATGGTTGATCTCGGTGCTGTAGTACTGCTCCACCTCTTCTTTGACATCCTGTCCGGATGGTTGGTCGGCACCGGCAATGACGTATAAGAGGTCTCGTTGGAACCCTGTGAGATCGTCCATACTCAGGAATACTCACTTTTTTGATTGTATTTGTAATCCTGAGCATACGGAACAACCCACGGCAGAAGTAACCGAATATTTGTCTGCTATCACCGTGCTTACCGGTGTACTGGATGCGAACTGTCTGGGCGCCATCTGAACGGTGGTGTTCCAGTAAGCAGTACTCCGTTGGTCTCTCAGATTAGGGAGATATGAGGTGGGTCATTGAATCGTATCGATCGAGGACGCACAGCAAGCGGAGTATATCGGTTTTCTACACCGGCATCCGTTCGCGACCGATGCCTATGAACTAGGGTACGCGGTCGGGGTCAGAGAAGACTACAGCTATCAGATCGAGGAGGTTCCAAACGTCGATCTTCCAGTCATAATGTTGGATAACGATTTCCGAGACCCGGATCTCGACCGTTATCTGGAAAAATTTGAACGATATGATCCATCAGTTGCAGTCCTCGGTGACGCCTATACACAAGAAGAAGCGGAGGAACTGGACTTGGTTGTTGAACAACTTCGAGACGAGCATCCGTACAAAGAGTACGTTGCGGTGCCGAAGTGCCGTGAGGCACTCGAGATACTCGGTGAAGATCTCATACTAGGTTACTCGATGGGTTACAGCGACGTCCAAGCTTCAGATTTCTCTGATATAGTGGACTGGCGAGGTTTGAAAATTCATCTCTTGGGAGCGTCACCGCCGAAACAGTACGAGGTGATCCAGGATTTGACGCAGCCCACGCTCACCGGTGATCCACCAGCTGACATCGTGGGGTTGGACTGGAACGGGTTCCACAGAGTAGCGTACAACGGCGAGTACTGGAGCCGTGATGGCTGGCAGCCCGCCGATCAGCTTACAGTCAGGGAGACCGTCCAGAAATCCTTGGAAGAGATCAAAACGTACTGGCAAGACAAAGGTATCTGGCCGGGTACCGGGCCTCGAGACCTGTATGGGCCTGCGGTGAAAGAACCGGACGAACCGATTTTTATGGACCAAGGTGGCGATCTCATACTCACTAGAGAAGAACTCGAGCACGCCTATGTAGAACAGTACGAGTACAAGGGTGAAGACGTGGCTTGGGCGTTTCAAAACCGGAAAGCGAAGCAGTTTATCGAGTACCGGGAAGGACTGGATTAGATGTAATTCAAACACTTAAATATAGATAGAAAAGAAACACAGGAATATCGATTCAAGAATGCTTGGTGACATACTCTGATGAAGTCAAATACAGATGAGAAATATGAGAGGCTTGACGAACTTGCTGAAAACGAAGACTGGCCTGAAGAACTCAACAGAATCACAGATCGGTTGAAAGAGATCGACTGGTTCTCAGAATACCGGGAGCAGTTATGGCGTGCCAGAGATGAAGGTCACCGTGCAACCGTTATCATCCTTCTCAACACGTTTTTTGAAGCATACCTCTATGACGCATTCAAACAATACTACAGGGAGAAGGGGCTTACTGACGACGAACTATTCTTTATCGAGAAGATGAACCACAACCAGATACTAGATCAGTCTCGCCAAACCGGCATACTCAGCGAGAACAACTACCGTATTCTGAAAAATCTGAACATGGCTAGGAACTCATACGCACACGATCTTCTGAACTGGACGCCTTCTAACACGACTGAAATCGAAGAACAAGGCGAAGTGGAGGCCGCCTTCCAGCTTCATCAAGATATTCTGCTTAACGGTTCACAGGTCCTAAGCGAATGACCTATTTGTACGCGGTATCGCGGTGACTGACTGAGAGGAACACTAGTCCGTTGTCGTTGATGTCGAAGAAGATTCTGTGATCGACTTTTTGGCCTCGATTCCCGACTTTTAGCCGCCAGACGCTTCCTTCTGCTTCGATGTATTTGACGTTGGGATGGTGCCAGGGATCTGTTAGATAGTCTGAGACGAGTTCTTCGACGGCTTCTGCTACCGATGTCTTTACGGTTTCGTCCAGGTCTTCAAAATCGGTTTGGAAACGCGGTTTATACGTTGTCTTCGATAAGTTCTCTAATGTTTCCCGCATCGTCCTGTTCCCGGGCTTCTTCTATTGCTTCCAGTGTTTCACGAGATAGTGGTTCGGTGACGCTGTGTCTTCGCTCCATCTCTTTCCGTATCATTGACCGGATGGCTTCCGCTTTCGAAGCATACTGGCCTTCCTCAACCTCTGACTCGACGTACTGGTAGAGGACAGACGGAAGATCTACAGTGGTTGTTGGCATACTATATAATATTCATATAATTTTTATATGAGTTATCGTTCTCAGCCATAACTTATTGGGTGTTCTAAGCGACTATCTCAGCGTTTCTGTCATCAACCGGGGTTCTCCGAGAATCTAAAAGCCCTGGTGTCACTAGACAGTAACTATTTATGGTTGGTGTTTTAAACTTTCAAAGTATATGGGAAGTGCGTCTGCCAGTTCCTCCGCAGCATCTAGTATAGGATACTCAGATGCGAAGAAGGGGATGAACAAGGCCTTAGAATCAAACCGTACTCAGATGGCTGTTGATATTGCTGTTACTGGAGCGTTAGCTGTACAACCGAACGGCCCGGCTAAAGTCACGGCCTACTCCTATCTCAAACATACAAACACTTTCATCCAAACTGCGAGCCAGGATGGTATCCAAGCAGGTATCGAAGCTACCGGAAAAAGCGCGATCCAAGGAGAGATCGTTAACCAGGTCTCCGGGGGAATTATCAATACTTCACAGCATGCAGTTTCAGCCGCCTCTGAAAACGAGACAGTAGCAAGAGGAGTCGATGAGGTAAACAACAACTTTGGCACTCCTTCAGAGGAAGCCGCGAAAGCGACCCTTGGAAGCGTTATTTCTAACGGGGCTGACGCGATGAAGACAAAAGGTTCGAACAACGATGAGTGACGATCAATTCATAGACGAAGAAGAGGCGGAACAGAACATCCAAGAGTTCATCGAAGAACACGGGAACGAAGGACTATTTGTAGTCTACTTCCGCCAGTTCATCTTCAGCTTCATAATGCAGGAACTGAAGTCTAGCGACGACGAAATCGACGATATTGGAACGCAGCTCCACCTCAGTACGGACGGCGACCAACTTCTCAAGGACCAACGCGAACAGATGCTCGAACGGTGCGAACACTGGGCACAAGACCTCGTCGACCACCTGAAAGAAGATGACGTCGTATCCGAAGTAATCGAATCCGGAGACATCTCCCGACTTGAACACGATGACGTTGAAGAACGCGTCCACCAAGCGATCCACAACAAGTTTGGCGAATGGGAAACCCTTCTCGAAACCATTCTGGAGGAACTGGAATGACAACGAAGAAGTTCTATGTCCAAAGGCACCCGGAGTTTCAGAACCGTACAGACTCTACTCATCGAGAGAGTACCGACTACGACGATACCATCGCGGTCATTCCATACCAAGGAGACGAAGTACCTCACTATCCAGACTATGACAGATGGAAACCGCCGCAAACTGATGAAGCGGTTAAGTACGATCATTCTATCACCCACAGTCTCTTCTTCGGAAAGGTACCCGACAAGATCTTAGATATTGTTGAGATCGCTGTAGCCACATTTGCTGCTGACAAGGCAGTAGATCGAGAAATAAAGGTTAATCATGAGGACTTTGATGAAAGCAGGCTCAACACGCGGAATATAAAGCTTCAGATCCCGGTTCTCTCTCCAGAGATAGCGACTGAGGAGATGGAACAGCTTTACTCGGAGATGGTGTCCCACATGACTCGGGACGTTATAGAGTACGACTTCCGCTTTGTCAATGAAGCCAAGTCTGTAAGTCAGCATATCCCTCAAAATGGGAAAGAAATGGTTAGTTTGCTTTCAGATGGGTTAGATAGCACCGCCGGAGTATACCACAACAAGTCTCAAGAAACGGATTCGGAGTATGTTACCGTAAACTATGGGAGCGGTGTTAAACCTAAAGTGGAAGGGATTGCAGAAGATGCAGGGATTAGGCCACTGATCTTTAAAGCACGGTACGAAGGTACCGGTGAATCAACCCAGTTCTCTCGAGGACTTCTCCATCTCAGCTTTGCAGCTGCTGCCGCCTCAGCCAACGGAGCCAACGAAATACGTTGTTTCGAAAACGGGATCATGGCTCGATTCCACATACTGTCCGAAGGCTGGATGACCACGAGAACGGTTTCACCACTTTTCCTCACCTACTTTAACAAGATACTAGAAAACAGTCTTTCCGAGCCTGTTACAGTCAAAAACCCGTTTGTCAACCAAACAAAGGCCGAAATCATTGAGATGGTGCCTACTACTGAAACAGTACAGAAGACCGTCTCTTGCCCACATAAGGCACGGTTCGGAAACCAGAACTGCGGGCTATGTGTACCCTGTCTCATACGGAACATCGGTATAATACAGAGCAGTCACGAAATCGGGTTAGAAGACCTCTCTAAGTACAACCCACTAGTTTCAGCCGACTTCGAAAACCAGAGTTACAACGTAGAGATCAAAGAAGTCCAGAATAACAACGCAAACTCAGAAGATGTATTTTTCAAAGCTACAGCAGAGATAGCATACTTCTGCCGCCGTATCTTAGAGGATGATCCTCGAGATCTCGCAACCGAGTATCCGGAGTTATTGAACAAGCCGATATACGAACAACACTATCAGTTCGCTGAAAACTTCACGGAAGCCTTAGAACTGGTTTCCGAGCAGAACCCTACCATCCAGACCCTACTAACCGGCCAGCAACAGAAACTGGCCCAGTAGTACTGTAAGGCCTATCGATTTTCACGGATCTGTTCCTGCAAATCTCTAAACGACTGTTGGAGCTGAGCCATCTGTGTTTCAAGCTCAAAGACATGGTCAACTAACTCCTCGTACTCTATCTCCTGATATTTCTCCGTTCTTCGATCGCTGTCTTGGAATAGTAGCTCTGGATATTCAGTGAGATCTACACTTTTTGGAGCTTTGAAGACCCGTTTCTGACCGTCGATAACTCTCTCAGTGTAGCCCTCCGGTTTGTGGATAGTGATCAGGCCGAGATCTTCGAGTTTGGTAAAACAGTAGTTGACCTCGTGGTTCTCCAATGTGGTTTCCGCAGTAATCTTCTGGACATCGTCGTAGCCTTCACTGATTTTCTGGAGTACAGCTCGGTCTTTGTCGCGTAGCGGTAGCTCGTCAGTCATGGTTTAGGACGCAGGGTTGTCGGAGTTCTGTGCAGTACCCGTCTTCTTCCCGGAAGACACAGAACCGTTCGAGACGTTCTCGATTCTGCGCGTTGAGCTCAGGACACTGTTTGATTGAGTCTTTATGGAGTTCGAGTTGTTCTCCGAGTTCGAGTATCCGGTACTCTGCGTCTTTCACTGGATCTGTATCAAGGAACTCGCCGTCATCGGCTGTGTAGTAGCTGTAAGTTCCGTGTTGGTCTCGGTGGTCGTGTCCGCGCCGGTTGACCGGATCTGAAAGGATGTTCTGAAGCTTCTCAGCGTTCCCCTGTTCGACAACAAATATACACTCGACGTTGTGGTCAGCTGCTCGTTGCAGGTTCCGCAGGACTTTGACAGGCTTAGTGAGCGTTGAGTGTTCAGCCTCGAGAAACGCGATAGAGCCGTCCGGAAGATGTACTTTGCCGTCGGGTTTGCTCTCTCCCTCGCTTTGGTAGAGCAGATCGACCCGTAGTCCTCGCTCCTCGAGTTCTTCTTTCGCCTTGGTAAGGAGCTGTGCATGGATCTTACCTCCTGCGTTCCTGCCTCTCCCCAGCGACTGTTCGAATCGAACTGAAGGGCTTTCACCGGTCACCGTTTGTTGTTGTTTGATTTCGTTGATCTGTTCCGGGTTGCCGTTCCACGGTGGGTAGGTGTCGAAGATGATGGCGGAGGACTGTCGGCCGTTGTGCGGTGTTTGGAGAACAGCTCTATACTTACCGAGCCCGGCTAACCGGTGTTTGTCAACCCCGTTCAATAGATCAAGCAGTCGGTGTTCGTTCTGGGTCCCGAGCGGTGAGAACACGACTTTGGACCGGCAGTTGTTGATAACTGCTTCCTTCATCGTACTCGACTCAAGGTTGTTGAGATATTGGGTGGACAGCCAGCAGCCTAACCTGTATTCGCGTGCCTCGGAAAGCATTTTAGCGACGGCAGAGCCTTCACCACTGAAGTTCTGCAGTTCATCGACGTAGAGGAAGAATGGGACACGTTCCTCCGGGTTCTGTGTGATCCGGCTTTGTGCGGCTGCCCAGATCTTCGTGATCACGATCGAGCCAACAAGCTCTGAGACGGTGTCACCGATCTCTCCTTTCTGGATATCGACGAGCACGATTTTCTGCTGGTTGACCGCGTCCTCGAAGTTGACTGCAGACTCCGTACTGGAGACGATGTTCCGGATGGTCGAGTTCATCACGAAATCGTTTAACCGGCGTTGCAACGGCTCCAACTGGTAGCTTGTTGTATCTTCTCGAACCCGGACCAGTTGCTCTCGCGTCACCGTATCCTGTGTTCGATCGATAAGCTCGGTGAGCGCGTCTTTGTTGATCACGCACCGGAAGACGTCCATCAACGAGTTGGATTCGCCGTGGTAGATGTTGAGGTCGAGATGTGCTCGCAGCAGTGTTTCCAGGATTCGGCCGAACTGGTCGCCCCAGTTCTCGCTCTGGCGTTTGAATAACTCGATGAGGTCGGAGACAATGATCTCTTTCTGGTTCTCCTTCTGCGCCTCAGTCATTCTCGAGTTGGTGTATAGTTCGAGAACGTTGATCGCAGGGACAGAGCTTCCACCCGGATTAATGTAGAGCACGTCGTCAATCCGGTTCTCGGGAAGTTTGCCGAGTATCTGGTTGATAGCGTCGCCTTTCGGGATCACCATGCAAATCCCGTGGCCTTTGTAGATGTCTTGAAGCGCGGCATGCACCAGTACTTGAGTCTTGCCGTAGCCGGTTGGTCCTGTGCTCAGGACATGGATCAACCGTTTCTCGTCTGCAACTCCAACATCTTCTTCGACACCAAGGATACTCGTGTGTGTCCCGAGGTAGGTGGTGTTCGTCTCGCCGTCTTTCAAACGCTTCTGTACTGTTTCCGGGTTCATAACGCACGTTTCAGGTTTTTCTGGTCTCGGTCCGGTACTGCGACAAGGCCAGCCAATTCTTCGGTCGAGGCCTGGAACCGTCGATGATACCCGCCGAACTCTCGATCTCGTAGTCCTTGGTAGAACTCATGGAACGGTTTTTCACGGACGCCTGACACGGTCTCCATATTAAGGTACTGACCGGAGTCGCTGTTTTCATAGACGTTGAACGCGCCAGCAAGTTCCTTCACACGACTCGGGGTATATTCCTTGGCCCCGATGACAGCGAACCGGATACAGGTCCAGAACCGGCGTGTCCCAGCCTTCCGTTCGACGAGATCGGCCTGACGTTTTTCACGTGGTGTAGATGACCGACTTCCCCAGAGCTGCTCTTTCTCTTTCCGGAGGAAGCTGACCGTCTTGTAGGTCCGGCGTTTCCACCACCAGTCACGGACTGGACGACCCGCCACAGGTTGGAACAGGATCTGGATCACGAATTTCGTGTCTCGCATTGCATGACGGTGCAGACCGGCTACCACGCTGTTTGTGGGCGGAGAGTCGAACTCGGTTCGAAGCGGATACCCGTGATCTCGTCCGAGTGTGAGAAGGCCGCCACCGATCGAATCCTCGGGAAGAATAGGGAGTGTGGTGGTTCCTGTCTCGAAGCCTATCCCGGGTACCGTGTTTGAGAGCTGTGTCCGGACTTTTCGCTCCAACCGTTTCGTAGGAACCACGAACTGAAGCCGGAGCCGATCCGTCTTGCTTCGATGGAGTTCGAACGCGATCGTCGGTGACGCGTTCTTGAACCCGAACAACCATGTCTGTAACTCGAGTATGCCACGGATGAAATCAGGTACTGTGGCAGGAGTTTTCTTTGCCGATAGCAGTACCTCAACGGTGTAGAGACGTCGAAACGGGTGTGCAAGAAGTTCTGCTTCCTCTTCCGACACCACTACATGGGTTTTCCGGAGTGTCATCGCTGGTACTCCTTTTTGAGAAGCCGGTTTGCTGACCGTTTGAAGTACGCCCGATCACGCATCACTAAGTCGTCTTCATCGAAATCGAAGTGGCGTGGTGACTCGTTGACCGGCTCGGTGTGTTCAACCGACTGGGTTTCTTCTTCGAGACCGTCTTCGATGATTCGATGTTCTTTCTGCGTGCTGTCGACTCGGAGATGGATTCGTTCCTGTCCAGGGATATGTAGCAGTGCTTCGCTACGCCCCGCGTTCTTTGCTGAGGGAAACGTACTGATCCGTCGCTGCTCTTCCGCTGAGAGCACGTTATAGTCGCGGAGTGCTTTGGAGACGTCTTCATGCCGGAAGAACGCTCGTGCCGGAACGTTGTCTAAGATGTCCTGGCCTTGCTCATACTTCGTGAAATGGCCTGCACTCTGGCTGACCATCTGGACCGCGGTGTCGATATCACGTGCCTCTAACACAAACCGGTTGAGCAATGATCTCCCGGTCGGCTGTTCAAGCAGTCGATGCGCTTCATCAACTACGACAATCGTCTTCTCTTGGTTCCTGGAGGCTGCGGTGTAGACCTGTTTGAGGAGTTCAACAATCACAGCATCGTGATCCAGGATTCCTCGTTCCTCGGGCTGGAAGCACGTGAACTGTTCACCGAAGTCGTAGACGAGACCGGACTGGATGATCTGTGTCACCCCGCCCAGTGCTTCAATAACATCGTGGTACTCGAGTTTCGGATCGATGACAACGATCCTGAGATCAGGGTAGACACAAGCCGCCCGCAGTAGTTCGAGCTGTGTCCAGTAGGTTTTCCCGCTGCCCTGTGTGCCCATGACCGCCATCGAGTGTGAGTCCCAACTGAAGCGATCAAGCAGCACCGGTGTCTCCTCTATCTGGTCGGTCCCGTAGACCACGCCGTTCTGTGTCAATGGACGTGTCCCGAACGGGAAGCCGTTGGAGGCCGACGCTGTTGGCATCAATGAGACCTGGTCTAACCGGTCTCTGTGGAACGGTGAATCCGTGTAGTACGCCTGATCGGTTCGGAACGTCGTTGATCCGGTCTGAATACCTAACAGTTGGAGCTGGGTGTTCACTCGGTTGTACGTGGCTTCAACCATTTCTTCGGACGGTCCGTGGACGGTGATGTATGCCCCGTACTCGTGAACCTGGGAGTCATGATCCCGTAACTGTTCGAGCACCCATTCAGCGTCCTCAAGCAACCGTTCAAGCCGGTCGAAGCCGTGGAACCCGCGACTGAGAAAGCTTAGAATCTCGACCTCGAGCCAGTCAGCCAACCGGTTCAGTCGGTTTGTCGCTTTCCCTGGATCCTGTGGACGGATCACCTGAGTGATATCCACTAAGCCTTCAAGATTCAGTAGCGTGGCAGGCCAGCCAAACCGGAGTTGTGACGGAAACTCGTCGACGTACACCGTCTTCCGGAACTCGTCGCTGTCCGTGCTGGGGACCGTGGAGTACCGTGGTGAAACCTTCGGGTCCTGGTTGAGTTCCCGGTCAACGAAGTGGTGAAGCTGGTCGCCAGTCACGTGCTCAGCGTGGAAATCGGTTGCACGAAACCGCGTCAACAGGTTTCCGAGACGGGTTTCCAGTGTTTCAGCTGTTGTTCCAGAACCGGATCCGGGATCTGCTCGAAGGATCAGGTAGTGGTCGGTAACCCCGACACCGTCAGCGAAGAGTTCGTAGCAGTACCTGTAGTAGTCCTCTTGCCGATCTTTCAACCCAGGAACCGGGTTAATGCCTTCGAGATAGGTGTCAAGCGTGGTGGTGCGCTGCAGGGAGTGCAGATAGACCGGGTCTGAAACCCCGTTTAACAGCTCCTGGTAGAAGCTGTGCGCCATACGTTCATCACGGTCGGTTTGCAGTTCGAAGCTGACAGACCCTACTTTGATTACCGCAAGCCTTGTCGCCCCGATCTCGAGAAACTCTTCGTTGGGGCTGACCACCGGGCGTCGAATCGTTTTCATGATCGGATCACCCCGAAACACCACCGAACGCAATGGTAGAGCAGGTAGTCGAGCGGAAGGCCGTACGGCCGCCACGCTTTCCAGAGAACTCCAAGCACGACACCGATACAGATCAACAGGAACGCGGTTATCGGCTCTTCAGGGAGTGAGGGTGGCAGCCAGTAGCAGACAGTAACTGGGAGACCAAGCCGTATCAGATCGCGTACGGTGTACCGTCCGAAGACGTAGAACGGGTAGTAGAACCGTCCAGGCATTCGGTGCTTCATATCTAGATCCCTCCACGACCGCCACCGCGTCGACGTCGACGCTGATTTCTCCGAACCCGACGAATCTCCTCTTCATTCAGGCCAGACCCACCAGAGCCAGGACGTTTTGGTGGTTTTGACGGCCTGAGATTATTCGCGATTCGTGTACCACGGACGATAGCCGCTTGAGAGGCACCATACAGCTGGAACGGCAGCCAGTACATAAGGGCGAAGCTCGATACGCCGATAATCCAGTTAGAAATACCTTGCAGCCCAAAGCCAGCAGTGCCTTTCATCATCTCAAAACTAAACCGCAGAATCAGCATATCCAACGGCGCTAAAGCAAGCGCTGTAAACCATCCGCTCACGAGTGAACGCGCATAACGCTGGGTAGAAGGGAGCGTCCAGGCGACCGCGATAACCGGGGCCATCGCACCGACGATCAGGAGATAGGCGTTCCGGATGATGAAGATCACTACCAAGCCGAGTATCAGCATCGAGTTGATCACTACTGTAAGTGCTAAGGCAGTTGAAAACCCGGCCATCTCGGTTAACGTCGTCTCGAACTGTGGAGGTCGAAACGCATACACAAGGGCATCGCTCAATTCGATTCCAAGCTGCAAAACCGGAAGTGAGACCGAGGCGAAGAGCAGCATGAGCACTAATTTAGGAAGTATTTTCCAGATTCGTTCAGGATGAATATCGAGGGAGGGATATGCAATCAGGTAGAGCCCGACAACGATCACGACGAGGCCGAGACTCAGCATTGCAAGCACGAACAGGAGCTGGTGGATCTCTTCAACCGCCGGATTCGGATAGATCGTTGGCGTGTTCATCAAGATCTGTGAAAACTCCCAGATCACGACCTCTGCCAGTCCTCGAAACGGTGCGAGCAGGACTTCGATAAGCCAGTGTTCATCCGGATCCTCGACCTCGGATTGCAGAAGATAGAGTACGACTGTGGTAAAGAGTAGGTACGTCACTTTAGAACCCTCCTTGGCAGACGTCCATACTGCGGACGAGGAAGACGATAATCGAGTTCGCTAACAGGATCAGGATCACGCCAGCCACGACGTTCTGCGAATGCTTTTTCGCTCGACGTTTCGATTCCTCGGACCCCCAGATCATGACGATACCTGCATACACGAGCGCGAGCACCGCCAGAGTAAGCCCGAAGACGTACGCTAACTCGGTGATACTGCCTATAAGATTCATCAACGGTTCGAACTCCGGTGGCTCGTCACAGTCCAAGGTATCGAACACGGTCTGAGCCGGGTACAGAGTATCTGGGCCGATACGTTTCGTGGCGGACAGCGTTTCCACTATCCGCAGGGATTTCAACATCATCTTTCTGTCAGTACAGCCCAAGACACAGCTTGGAACCGTACAGGAATTGCATTGAGTGAGAACGGAAAATAGCTATTTGGAGCTGTGAGCAAAACCGCCTGCTCGAAATGGTAAGTTCAACTAGTCGACCAACCTTTCACGTTGAAGAACTGGGGTCATTCACCAACCAGAGCGGTACCTACTACAAACTCAAACTTCCCAAAGAGATCGCAGAGATTGGGTTAGAACCCAGCGAGACAATCAAACTCAAACATGGGAAAGAGGAAACCGACGATGGAATGACGAGAGATGCAGATCCACCGTATCTCACCGGCAAGTACTATCCAGGAAAGCTTCATCACCTGAAAGGCGGGTACACAGTTGGTGGGAAGAAGGAGGGGCCGACAGTAACGTTTCCTTCCTATCTAACGGACAAGTTTTTGGAACATGACGGTATCCAACAGCTCCTGGTCGAGATCAATCGAGGTGAGAAAGATCCTCATCTCCGGATCTACAAGATCGTGGACTACTTCGAAACCCGGTATCCAGAGCTTGTAGAAAAAGGGAGAACACCGAAGCAAGGAGCACCAGTCGCTATAGCCGCTGCAGAGTTTGAACAGGGCTTTACCGATCTCACGAACTCCGAGCCAAATACCGGGCAACGTGTCCGCATCGTTCCGATCAAGCCCGTCTACAAGCCGCTTATACAGACTGTCTCGAATGTAACCGGGTCAGATGACGTCGTAGTTACGGCTGAACGTTTCCACCAGTTCCAGGAGAATCACGAAATGGAGGCGAAAACAGTAGACAGGCTTGAGATCAGATGGCTTCCGGATCACAAACAGTACAGACCCTGGTTCAATGATAAAGCATCGTCAGCGGATTCAGAGCTGGTGTACCAAGAGTTCTTGACGGACGAAGCCTGTGTCACCCTTCCTGAGAGAGGCGCGTTCATGATCTCCGCCTACAGTTCGACCGGCGAGGGAAAGACCTGGCTCAGCAACTATTCTCTCGACGAGGAGACTGATCTCAAGAGACATTCATACACCGGCTATCAGATAACCCCGGACTGGCGGGGAATGTATTTTCCAAGGAAACAGCCAGATACCTGTCTGGAAATCTATCTCCCGATTCCGGCGCAGACAACATCTGAGGACCGGAATATTACGTGGTGGCACTAACAAAATCGTTGTACTCCAGTACATGAGTCTTGTTAAAAGCGGATAGCTAGATCGCTCAGTATAGGCGATATACACAATGGATTTTACCGACCAAGACTTCTACAACCAGTTCATCACTGATTTACAGACTGCGGGAGATGCTGTTGAAAACCACGGCTATGAACTAAACGGCTACAACGTCCACGGCTTCGAAGACAACGATCTTGAAGCACTAGGCGATACACCGAAAGCTGCGGTAGACGGCTTTCTCAGCCATGTCCATGATGCCTATTCGGTAGGTGCCAGTCTCGAACCCACTACGTTTGCAGATCTCTTCGAACAAAAATCAGGCGACTATATCGAGAAGGCGGTGGACAACATGCTCTGGCAGATACAAGGCCGGATCTTTATCAAAGAACCCGGTATCGATGACCTGGATCATGCGGCTCACTACTTCCATTTAGAAGCTCATCCACAGCTCGATGAAACCGTCTTCCATCTCCACTACGCACGGACAGACGCCGAACCATACGTAGACGAGTTCCTCGACATCCTCAAAGACGAAGACCTCAACGCCCAACAGAAACCAAAATACCACAACTTCAGATCATAACCGGGCAGACCACCTGGAAAAGAACACCAATGATAAGCAACTGAAACACGGTGTCTCCACAGCTATAACCCTGCTCATAGCGCGTTGTACCGTTACACGAGGACTGATTACTGCGCTATGGACTACTACACTTTCGACAGCCTGGACGAGCTTTACGAAACCAGTGAAACCCTTCCCCTGGTTGAACGCCACCAGATCCATGCGTTCAATACCGAACTCGAGGAGTGGGAAAACCTGCCGTACCGGAACTCGTTATGGACGGATGACGGTCGCGCTACCGGTGATATCTCGGCTTCAGAAGACTTCTACCACATTATTCAGTACGGTGACATCCTGGAGACCGTGGGCAAAGCCGTTGAACGCCACCAAGACCAGTTAGATCTCGATGTAAACGGCACGATCTCCTTATCACCTTCAGCCCACAAGATGACCGCGAACGTCGACTTTACGGGTGACACCCGGGTGTACGCGGATGCTGACGACCCGATCGATCTCGGATTGAAAATACGGGCCGGACACTCCGGGTTCCACGGCCTCAAATACGATGTGGGAGGGATGCGCCAAGTCTGTAGTAACGGGATGATGGCGTTCGACTCAAGACTCCACTTCGAACAGACACATAGTGATCCGTTCCAGGCCGGAATCGTGTATACTGCGGTTGACGGCGTTGTTGAAAGCCCGGACCGTATCGAACACCGGATTGACGAAGCACAAGACCAGACGTTCATCAACCAAGACGAGGCACTGCTTGTACTGCTTGAACAAGGGATCGGCCAGTATCTCGATCAACCGGTCCCGGATCTGTTGAACGCGTTGTATGAAGAAGTCGAGGATCCAGACGCACCAACCCTTTGGGAGACCTATAATGCGGCGACTCGGTCGCTCACCCACTACCACCGCGATCTTCCGGACTACGAGCTTGACACCGGGTACGAACAAGCCGCAAACCTCCTGGAAACCGGGTACTCAGAGCTTCCGGACACTGACAAACTCGGGAAACATATCGTGGAGGATCGAGCCAACCAGTTTATCGAAAACCCGGACGAGACAACTCCTTATTGGGACGGAGAAGAGGAAAGCCTACGCCAGCTCATGGCAGACCACTACACACGCGCCTAAACGCCTACTCTTCTCTTGTCCCCCTTTTCTTTTTTCTTCAGTCTACCAGTAGCACCAGAACTAGTTAAGCAGCAATAAGTGTGAGAAAGTGCCAGGGAGAAGAGTTCCTTCAGTATAGAGGAGTAGTCGCTTGCAGTCCTAGACGACTAATTCAATCCATATTGTTCAAGTGTCGTTTCTAACTCTGAAAAGGCGTTCATAACTTCCTGTTTATCAGTTACTCCGGCTATGACTACTTTTCCAGAGGAAAAGATCAACAAAACAAAGTCATGATCAGAGGGGCGGTAGACTAGACCCGGAAACTGTTCGGGTTCGTACTCGGTCTGTTCGAGGCCTAGTCCGATTGCAAGGGCTTCCAAGTTCTGAGTTTGTTCAAGATCAGCTACGAGAACGTAGTTCTGAATGGCGAAGTCAGTATCATTAGGATTCGTTATCACCCCCATTTCTGACAAGAGTGTCAGAAACCGGTCACGGTAGGATTACGTCTCTTCTTCAGACTCTCCACCAGTGACGATATACTTCCCAGTATGGTAGATCGTGATTAGTGGTGCATCATCGTTAATCCGTAGGTAGATCCCAGGATACTTGTCTGGGTTATAGTCAGCAATTGCAGGATCAAGATCATCTGCGAGCTGGGAAAGATCTATCTCGATGTCGAGTGTGCCAGATCCTATGACATTGACAACATCCCTATGGAAGAATTACTTCTTCTAGTTGACAGTTCCTTCTACGATCTCGATCTCTTCGTCACTCAACTCGTACAGTTCATAGACTATCCGGTTGATTAGATCATTAGTTCTGTCAATCTTTTCCTCCAATTCACCGGCGTGATTCTTTACCTGTAGATAGCTACCTAATCCACTCTCAATATCACTGGTTTCGGGAAGCGTAAGCTTCCGCAGACGATCCGCCAAGGAATTGGACTTAGTTGCTGTCTCACGGAAGTTAGCGAACCCGCCTGCTTCGCTGATGGCTACCGGCACAAATCCTTCAATTAAATCTGCCTCAGTCTCAGAGAGATTGGTGATCTGTAGAGCCGGCTTGAGATCGGTTTCGGTGTATCCCCACTGGTCTGTTTCATAGTCACCTTCTTCTTCGTCTTCCGGCTTGTAGCGTGCGGTCAGCTGTATCTCGATAGAGGTTAGTGACTCACGGACTACTTCTACGGTTCCGACTTTGAGCTTTTCACGATCCTCAGCTGTATCGGTTAAGATAGAGTCTGACGAGCCTGCTGGCGGTTGAGAGAGCCCGACTTCTGACAGCGTTTGGCCATCTGAGTAAGACCCAAGATGGTCGAGGAGGGAGAGATTACAGTTTTGATACCGTGAATTGAGATCGGTTATTTCTTGAGCGAAATATGCGAGCAGGTCATGGATGACATCAGTACTATTATCGTTGATGTGTTGTTCTACTATGCTCAGTACTTCACTGGTGTCACCGGTTTCTAACGCAGACTCGTAGGTGGAGACCGCGTTTTCAAGCAGCGATTTGCGTTCAGCTTCAGGAGTCTCGAACTCGATTTCCCGGATTGGGAGCTGCTGGAAATACTGCTTCGTGCAGGTGATATAGCCACCTCGGAAGACATTGCTGATCGATTGTAGGCACATAAATAACAGGTTCGAGTTGATAAGTGAGAGGACGTATAGCTCGGAATAGTCAGTATCCTCCAGAAGGGAAATGGCGAATCCGCCGCTAGCCATGAGAATGTAGTCGGATTGTGGTTCAGGATATTTTGAGAAGGAAGGAGAATCCGCAAGAAGTGGGATTAGCAGTTCTGCTTCATCATGGATGCTCAGGTTTCGCGGTGCACTGTAGTCGTACCAGTGCGAGTAATCTGCTCTATCCTCCAGCAGATCTCGGTTCTCTTCCAAATAGCTCCATGCCTGCGGATAGTTGGTAGAGAACTCGTCTTCAGGGATTAGATTGTAGTCTGAGTTATAAGGCCAGATCAAACGCTTGTCCTCAGGATCAGTGAACGTATATTTTCCGAAGTCAGTAGAATGAATAGGTTTTCTCAGCACCTCCGATTCAATGTTGAACGTCTCGGATTTGGCGTCTGATGTACAAACTGTGATACTGCTGTGTTGGTCTTCCTTTTGCAATTCGAAGACGCTGTCGTCACCGGAGCTGGTTCCGCGCCCGATCGCTGCAGCGATTTCTTCTAATGGCTGGGCCTTGCTTTCCGCCTTGTCGATTATGGTTTGTATCTCTCTGCGGTGGAAGTTCCAACTCTCACCAGAGAGCGATTCATTTTCAAAGGTGTTTTTGTCCCAATCATCTGAGTCCTCAAGATCCTGAATGGTGCCGGGATCGCTACCGTCCTCAAGTTTCCAATGGGGGAACGATTCCCCCTGTTCTTGGCCTTCTAAGAAGAGCAGGGTGGTGTATGTGGTTGCAGCTCCTGCGAACACTTGATTAGATCCGAAATCAGCGATACCGGAGATCTGTTTGTTTGTGGCTAGTTTATTCCGGAGTGCTTCTCCGTAATCGACCTGGAATACTTTGTTGGGAATGATATAGCCAAATTTGCCTTCTTTGTTGAGTAGATCAACTCCTTTTTCGATAAATAGCACATATAAATCGTAGTTCCCGATCGCAGTTTCATAGACTGATTTGTAATATCCAGTGAATTGCTTGGGCAGTCGCTGGATTGGTGAATATGGCGGGTTCCCGATTACAGCATCGAATCCTGCGTTATCGCGTTTCTCTCCTTCTTCGTCGAAGAAGACTTCGGGATATTCGAGTTCCCAATGGAAGAAGTCAGTATCGGAATTTAAATTTTGTGCGGACTTGAACCAGTCTTTCTCTTGGATCTCGCTCCATTTGTCATCGTCATCGATCGCTGCCGCCATTTGCTCATAGGCATCCTGAGGAACATCTAGATCGAATCGTTCGGCTGTGTGTACGTTGGTCAGCTTGAACAACCGTTGGTAGAGAGGGTCGTCTCGGATTTGATCGTAGATCTCCTCCATGGACTTGACGTCTTCCAGAGTTTCGTTGTCGATCTCGAGGAGTTCCTGCATCCTCTCCATAACGTGCTCAAGAGTTTTCTGGCGAACTATTGCCCAAGCCTGTGTGAGGGTGATCTGACCATCATCATTGTTGGGGGATCCGTTTGACAGTACCTCGGTGACGTCAGAGCCGGTTAACGAGTTGCCAGCCTTCAGGTGGTGATCGAGGAATGCGAGTGGCCGATCAGCTGCCAAGGTATCGAGCCACATCGAGAGCTTTGCGAGTTCGACAGCCATCCCGTTCAAATCGACTCCGTAGATACATTCTTTAGCGATCTCACGGCGTATATGCTGCTCATCAAATGCAACACCCATCTCCGTTTCAACCTCTCTAACCTCGTTCATCACCTGCTCTGTAAGGTATCCGGTTGCTCGAGTAAGGAAATGACCGCTCCCCATCGCAGGATCCAAAATCTTCAACTCGGTCACCCTTCGAAGGAACGGACCCAAATACTCCTGTGTGCCAGGTTCAAATCCTTGTTCAACCAAATCCTCTCGGATCTCCTCAACTAGGGGCGTCACAGTTTCCTCAACAATGTGCGTGACTACGTAGTCTGGAGTATAGTATGCGCCTGTAGCCTTCCGTTCGCCCTCGTCGTTGACAACGTACAACCCACCCTCAGGAACCGTCTCGACAGCATCAGCGACTGTTACTTCTGTTGCTGACTTCCAGACTTGACCTCCATCTTTTTCGACAGCAGCATAGTCTTCCGGTGCAATCCGGAACTGGTGCTCCAATAGACCTTCGTAAACGCTTCCGAGGTGCCGAGTATCTAAGTCAGCATAATCCGCTAACACGTACCGGCTTTCCTCATTTTCTGTCGTCGACAACCGGTAGATCACTTCAGCTAAGTACTGATTGCTGACCGTATTCTCCGCAAGGAACTCATGGTTTTCACGGTCAAATAAACCGCCGTTGTATGGGGGAATTCCTAAGGATTCCTCGCCTTTATCGATTAGTCTGAACAGATCCTCAAGTTGTCTCCACATCGTTTGGGAGTACTCACTGTACTCATCGTCGAACCCTTCGTCCACCTCCCCGATCGTATCGTGGATCTGTAAGCGTAGCTGGTCGAGGCTAAAGTTCTCTTCATACTCTTCTTTGGCCGCCTGTCCCTCCGGATGGATCAAATTACGCGACTCAGCGTACAGCACGAACATCAGCCTGTAGAGTAGAACCAAGGACTGTTCCTTTAGCTCGTCCAGTCCTTCAGTGTCATCCGGATCGATCTCCAAGTCGTTTGATTCAACGAATCCGTGTCCAAGCACTCGTAATGCGGTGAAGACGTTGTCCTGAAGATCTTCGCCAAGCTGTTGAGAGGCGGTTTCGCTCTCAGACCAGACTGATTCGAGAAACGTAGAGCCAGATCCTCCTTGGAAGGCTTCTGGTCTGAAAAATGCGTAGAAGTACTTGAATTGCTCTAGGTCGCCTTGTTCCAAGAGTTCAGGGAGATCGACTTCGTAGTATGTCTTTGTCTCGTAGTCTTTGGTTCCGTAGAGCCGCCATTTCCTGCCATTGGTAAGAATACCCCATTCAATATTTTCGATGTTCTCAAGATAGTGTTTGATCTGATGGGAAGCGTCTCGATACGGTCGCTGTTCGCTGAATCGAGTGTTGAAGTCGGCGTCCCACTGTTTGGCCTCGACGATTCCGACTCCTTTGTCGAAGAGATCGGTTGTGTTCTGTGTATCTAGGTAGACTGTTGCCGCATCTCGACGTTTTTCATCGTCTTCGAAGAGAAGGATATCGACATAGCCGTGGCCGTCGGGTAGAGTGGTTTCGACTTGTGTTCCGTATCCGAGGATCTCGAGTACGTTTTTAATCCAGTCGTCGATCAGTGCATCTTCTTTCAGCCCTTTGAACAGATCGCCTTCGAGTTGGTAGAGCGTTTGAAGCTCTTCTAGTACTTCTTCCGCTTCGGTATTACACTCCCATTCGGGCCGGTGTTTGAGGCGTTCATCAAGATAGTGGCTTGAGAAAAGGTTTGAATTGTTGTAGGGCTGATCGGCAAGCGTAAGCTGACTCATTCGTGTTGCGCGTAGCTACGTAAGCGAAAGGTCATGAAATTACTGAAAATCCAATATTGTTTCTTTCCAATCAAGTATTCGCGAGGAGACAAGGTTTGAGGGAGTGTCAATCAATTTGGCCGCTACAGCTGATCAAAAACACAGGGATTCGGCAAAGGAAACGTGGTGTGTCGTACCAGCCTATCAACGCTGGCTTCTATAGTGGTGTGTGAGCCGTTCCATTGAGTTTAGTGCCGAGTGGTTGCTTCGGTTGGTAGAAGACGTTGAGGAGATCGATGAGGATCTTCAAACGGTTGTAGCGGCTGCAGTCGCGTCACAGAACACTACGCTACAAAACCGGGTGGGAACACTGCTGACACTGAAACAGCTCGAGGAACACCGTTACCCGTTCACGAACCAGCCAACAAGGGGCACCATCGAGTTGGGAACCAGCTTTTCCAGCGATCGTGTCCAGCTTGAGGAAGACGATCTCTCAATGCATCTCTTGGCGGTCGGGCAGTCAGGAGCGGGAAAGACCACGTTGTTCTACAATCTGATGGAGCAGACTACGGTTCCGTTCTGGAGCTTTGACTTGAAGCAGGACTATCGGCATCTCGCGCAAGAGCGAGACGTGTTGGTGTTGCCGTGGACAGAACTGAAGTTTAACCCGTTGAAGCCGCCGCCAAATGTACCTCCACGACGCTGGGCACAGGTCTTAACCGAGATCTTTGGTCACGCCACAGCATTGCTCTCCGGATCGAAAAACTACCTGTTGAAACAGATAATCGAACTCTATCGAGCCTACAACCTGTTTGAAGAGGTATCCCCACCGTACCCGAGTCTGCACGAGCTCGAGCTACTGATTGAGACGGCGAAAATCAACTACGTACGGAAGACTTCGAACTACCGAGACACCATATTAAATCGAGTCGAGGCGATGAACTTGGTGGCGGGAACCGTCTTCGACTGTAGTACCGGTTACTCAGTAGAACAGTTGCTTTCGAAGAACGTGGTGTTCGAGTTTGACGGTTTGAACCGTGACGTCCAGAACTTCTTGATGGAGATCTTGTTCGCCTACGTCTATGAATACCGACTAAGACAATATCAACGAGGTACTGGTCTCCGCCATCTATTCTTTCTCGACGAGGGAAAACAGGTGTTCTCGGTGTACAAGGAGCGTCAGGATGCCGCCGGACTACCTGCGATCGATGAGTTGACGGCGAAGATGCGAGAGTTCGGAGAAGGTCTGGTGGTTGCTGATCAGGAAGCCACGAAACTGACCGACTCGATTAAAGCGAACACCTACACCAAGATTCTCCTGCCAACTGGTGATCGAAAACAGTTTGATGCGGTTGTTGACTCGATCGGGTTGTCCCAGAGACAGGTAGAGTATGCTCAAAACTTGGATATCGGTGAAGCTGTTGTCCAAGTCGGGAACGGTGATTCCGTGCCAGTAAGGTTTGAGGAGTATGTATTGGAGAAGACGGTTTCTGACGACGAGCTTCAGGTGTTGATGGCTGAAGACTGGAACGACTTGTCTGCAACTTCTCGAGAACGCACCCCTGAGTACGAGATCCGGGTAGCTCCAAACCGGTCGGAAGAATCACCTGAGCCAAAAATCGTAGAAGATCCACAGTCAGAAATCACGGTTTCCACTGATGCAGATCAACTCCTAACCGATGTAGTCAAACACCCGTTTAAACCGTTGACAGAGAGATATTCCGAGTTCTCAAGCACTTACAAGGGAAACAAGGCGAAGAATGAACTCTTGGAGAACGGTGTAGTGATCGAACGGCATATCCGTGGACCGGAGGAGTTGAAGCTGCTTGAGTTGACGAAGAAAGGCCGGAACTACGTTGAAGACCAGCTCGAGCTTGATCCTTCTGTCCCGGGGAGAGGCGGGATCGTCCACCAGTACTGGCAACACCAGGTCAAAGACTTGGTTGAGGGACTGGGTTGGACGGCGAAACTCGAGTTATTCAATGCCGATGTCTACATCAACATGGGTACCTCAGAGTTTGTGGTTGAGATCGCGATGGGCGATAATCCTCGAGAGATCGAACATGTAGAAACACATTTAGAGAAGTTCGATACCGTCTGGATCCTCGGACGTACCGAAGAAGTCTGTACCGGGTTAGAAAAGCGGCTGAAAAAGAGTGGTGCGGATACTGATCGTATTGTATTCCACCGGTTCCAAGACATCACTGACCCTGAAAAATTCTTGAAATAGAGCGATACGGGATCTACCGCGATCTAGCTATGGAGATGAGCTTACTCCAAATCATAGGTCTTTTTGGACTGATCTGAGATAGTGTCTCCATGAGTGATGGTCACATTAGACGTGCTTTTCTACATCAGAAATCGAGTACGGTCCTAACGGAGCAGACGATTCAACTCACAAGACCGGCGACGATTGTTACATCTCGAGGGATCGATCCAAAGAGGAAGGTGGTTTCATGAGCGACTTTGAGCCAGCGTTCGAAACCGGCGAGGTGGTTATTGATAGGGAGTATGCTGGCTCGGATCCGAATAGAGCGGTCGTTGTCAACCAACCGCCGACTGTGGCACACGATTGGGAGATCTTTAGCCGAAGGAAAACACTTGCTGAGGACAATCCTGAATATCCAGAGGATGATCGTGTCGTAATTGTTGTGTATAAGCAGGATTTAGAGGAAGTGTATCCGTACTATACTGGTGCTTTTTCGATCCGGTTATCACGTCTCAACCAGGATGGTGTAAAGTATTACTCGTTTCCTGAGTCTCGGCTTAAAGTGGTAGATTCGCTTGACTCAGTGAAGGTAAATCTAAGCAAGGTCTTTCCCTCACCGTATCATTCCCGGAACTTCACGGTCGAGCCAAACCGTGACTGGATTGCTGAGATAGGGCGATACGAGTATCCGGTGCCGTTTCCATTGGTCCGTGATTGTGGTGACTGGTTTGAGCTGATCAACGGTCACAAGCGGGTATGGGCAGCGCACCTTCTCGGATTAGAAGAGATCTATGTCGAGTGTTCGTATATTGATGATGAGAAGGCTGCGGTTGAGTGGGCAGGACGACACCTACTTGACTACGATGGAAAGCAACAAGATGAGGCTTTCTCCCGGATCATCGATCGGTTTGGGAATGAGATCACCGAATCATATGGCTTTCCAGATCTAAATGCTGGTGAGGAAGCCGCCATATCGGACGGAGGTCAGTGAATATCGGGTAGAATATTGGAAAAGGAGAGTGAGAGAAGAGTTCGAAACGCCCCCATCGCAAAGTAAGTCAGTTAGGAGAATTGGCTCAGTCACAATCATTTATAAATGACAGGATGGTTCCATTTATTTCAGTAGGATATTGGGTAGGGGACTGTTCATGGAGGTTTAGCAGGTACGGATTTCCCCTATGAAGGTGGGAGAGTTTCCGGGTTGTGTTCTTGGACGTTCTAAACGGGTTTTGGTGTTATCTGGTTTTCTTGCTCTATATCTCCAGTAACTCTGTCTCCTGCCGTTGATTCGGCATACGAACGGAGCTAAACCATTGTCTGTGCAAATGAAGAGTTAGGAACAGTTATTTTTGCGTCATGAACGGTTATATCTGGCTTTCCCACACCGGGTTTTATAAAGGTAATACATCTTATACGATAGTAGAAAAACACAGTCAACCAATCCAAATAGTAACATAGTGGCACGGGATTCCAAAGTTTCACACCCCGCACCCTGAACCAGGTTATCTTTTTTGGGATCGGGATCCCGCGGCTTCGAGATCAGCCGACATCCGATCACAAACCGCCCCATGACACAGGCGGACAAGAAAAACACAGTGTCAACGTGGAAACCACTACAACCACGTCAAAAAATAATATAGGTGACAATACAACAATGAAAAGAATTTCAAAGACAGGAAAAGCTGTAGCAGGCTCTGCACTTCTTCTAGGGGCAACTCTAGTTGGAGCGGCCGGCGCTGCATCAGCAGACCTTGGAGATTATCCAAGCCCATTTGTAGATGATGAAGGACAAGTAGACTCCTCAATCGTAGTAGGAGACGAAGCCGCAACAGTAGACGTTGTAGGCGCAATCAACGTAGCAGGCTCACTAAGCCAAGCTGCATACACAACAGTAGAAGGAACAGTAGACGCTCAAGGCACACCAGGATGGAGTGCATCAAACGGCGTAACACTGGCCACAGTAAACCAAAACCTATTCTTCGGAGACGCAATCAGTGATGTAAGAGGAACACTAACAAGTTCTGACCTAGAATCTCTAGAATCAGTAACTTTCACTGACGACGCAGGAGAAGACTACGACATCGACTACTACAACAGAGTGGGAGACGCATCAGTAACCTTCGGACAGTCACCACACATGGAAGATGAAGAAGAAGATCCTGCACTATACGTGCCTGTAAGCGACGATGCAGAAAGTAGTCCGCTTTACACACTTGAAGCAGTGTTCTCAACAGGAGTTGACTTCACTAGCGGAGACGTAGCTGGAGAAGACATCGAACTGTTCGGACAGACATACACAGTAGCAACAGACATGGAAACAGGAGAAGAAGAGACCGCTCCTAGCGAACTAGTTCTATGGGGATCATCCGAAACTCTAAACCTGGAAACTGGAGAATCCGGAACATTCGAACTTGACGGAACAGAACACACAGTCGAAGTAAGATACATTGACGGAGACAGTGTAACACTAAGAGTTAACGGCGAACCAGAAAACGTAGACGAAGAAGACACCTTCAGAGTCGACGGTCAAGACGTCAGAGTATCAGGACTATACCCTGAAGGAGACGGAGAAGGACTAGCACAGTTCCAGATCGGAAGCGACGAAATCGTTCTATCTGACGGCGAACCAATCGAAGACGACGGAGAAACAGTAGACGGAACACAAGTTTACTTCAACGGCGACCACGATAATGGAGATGGAAGCGAAGTAACTGACTTCAGCACAGAAGTATCCACAATCGAAGTAAACGTAGCAGCTGAAGACGATGAAAACGACGCAATCCTAGCAGGAGAATCATTCACACACAGTTTCTTTGAAAACGTAGAAGTGCATTTCGGCGGACTAAACCCTGACGCAGCATCAGCTGACGACATGGCAGAAGTCGACTTCGCAACAAACGATGAAGTTGCAGAAGTAACAGTGACAGACAACAGTGGAAACACAGAAACAATCGAATTCGCTACAGACGTTACTGATGTAGATGGCAACAGCGATAACGTTGTTGAGTTAGTGAACGAAGACGGATCAATCGTTAATGCTGACGCAGGAGATTCACTAGTAGAAGGAGATCTCTTCATCACAGATGCAGGAGGATTCAGCAACATGTACGAAGTTACAAACGCTGATCTAACCACATCTGAAACTGGAGACGCCACAGGAGAATTCGAAACTGATGAAGAAGGTACGATTGAACTTGAGAATGTATTCACAGGCAATACAGTCGAAGTTGATGTAGACAGCGGCGCACAAACAGCTGAGAAGATTATCAACGGACAGACCTACACATTCAATGTAGAAGACACAAACGATCAGTTCAACATTGAAGGATGGAGCACTCCAGACCAGCGTCCTGATAGCGCTAACGGAGCAGCACTTCAACTTGAGAACGGAGCTTACCTAGACTTCGACTACACTAACGTAGGAGCAGTAATCCACGAAGAAGACGGAGGATCTTTCACAATCACTCCTACAGGAGCTGACAACGACGAAGAAATCAGTCTTTCATTCGAAGATGGAGACTACGATGGAGATCACGTTCAGACAGCTGAACTAGAAAGTGACAGCGATGTCACAGCTGGCTACACTGGATTTGGTAGCTACGTTGAAGTTGACGACAGTGACGAAGGAGAAGTTGAACTAAGAGTTCCTGGCGCACAAGCTGCAGCAGGAGTTGCAGTTACAGGTGCTGAAGGTTCTGTAAGTTCAGAAGGTGGAGCATCAGTAACTTACGAAGAATCATCTCCAGCAGGATGGCCTGACAGTTCAGCACTAGACACTGACAGCGACATTGATGAGAAGAAGACTTCTCAGAACATGATTCTCGTAGGAGGACCAGCAGTCAACGCATTAACAGCAGAATTGGCTGATGAAGGTCTAACAGCTGCACAAGCTGACTACGAAGAAGGAGACCAGAGACTTGACTACGTTGAAGGTGCTTTCCACGATGACTACGATGCACTTGTTGTATCTGGTTACAGTGGCGAAGACACAAGAAGTGTAGCTAACTACCTATCCAACTATGCTGATCACCAGGATGAGCTAGAAGGACAGGCAAGTGTCAACCTTCAGACAATGACAGAAGAGACAGCAGAGTAAAATCTGCTTTTTTTCTTCTAACATATTTTCTTTCCCCATTCTTTTTCTTTTATACTCAAACACACAATGCAAACTCGATAACTAAGTAAAATCAACCAGACTGGTTCAGTCGTATAGATTGTTCTGGAACGACCGTTTCTTCATATACTGTGTGATACTGGATCTGCATTTCCCGCATAGCTCTCCAAGCTCGGGTTCTTCGTTCAGAAAATCGTGTAACTCGTTGTTGTTCTCTACTTGGAGTTCTCGTCCGTTGTTGTTCGTGTTGAGTTGACCGTACTTGATCGAGCCGCAGTACGAGTTGGCTTTCCAGTGTTTGGATGGGAAGAGATGCCATTTTCCTTTGTGTCGTGCGAAGTAGAGCTGTTTCGGGATTTCTCTTGCATCTAAACCGGCATCAACCATATGCAAGTTAGTACAGTGAAAAGTATTTATTAGAGTACAACCTTGCCGTTTCGGTTCCGGTTTTCGAAGACCGTGAAAACCCAGTCCAGGTTACCGGTACTGGATCGAGATCGGGTTACGGGAGAATCTAGAGGTATTTCGGCGACTTCGGCAGGTTCTAAGCACTGAGGATTCTGCTTGAGGGGGAGTTCGGCGGTTTCGGCATATCGGAATATACAGCTCTGTTGACTCGCCTCTACACGTGGGGATGTGAATCATTCAGATCAAACCCTTGTCCAAACCTACAATCGATATCAACCTGAAACCGTCATAGGGACATTTAATAATGAAACGTGAAATTCGTATCTATGAAACTACGGAACGCCAAAATACGCTGCTACCGGCGTTTCAGCGAGCCAAACACTGTCCGGCTGAATGAGGTCCTGATTGCAGTTGTTGGGCCCAATGAAGCCGGGAAAAGCTCGTTTCTGAACGCTCTTGAGGAACTGAATACCGAGGAATCTATCGATGATGCTGATGCAACTCGAACACGAGAAGATGATCCACAGATCTCTGCAACCTTCGTTTTAGAGTCAAAAGATTACGAACGGCTATCACATATTGATGGCGCTGAGAACATAACCGAATGCACAGTAACGAAAATAGAGTCGGGTCCCTTGGTTGTCCAGCCCGATCATCAGTTAGAACATGATTTGACGCCTCGGAAGAAGATTGGTGAGTTAGTAGAAGAAGTACGTGAGATAGATGTCGTTCAAAATAGAGGCAGTGGCAGAGCAAGAAAGAAGAGGAATAAGAAGATAAAACGGGTTGTCGGCTTTGCAGACAATGAAAAGAAATACCTGGGCCGTACCAATATTGAAGTTCTCGAAGAACTGGCAACCGAGTTAATAGATCTCGTACAGGATTCCGATGAGTCATCTGAGCACGATGAGACTATCGTAAATGCTGGTAAGAAGCTGTTAGATATTGCAGAGCATGAGCGAGACTGTTCGCCTTATCTGGTAAAAGAGGTACTGAAGAAAAATCGGCCTCAGTTCATCCTTTTCCGTGATGAGGACCGTAATCTGAGGTACGAGTACAATCTTAGAAAGCTGGAAGAGATCCCGGCTGCCCTGGAGAATTTGGTTCGTTTAGGAGGATATGAGACTGAGGAGATCGTCGAGGCAGTTGAGGAAGACCGCCAGTCAGACCTACACACCTATCAAAAGAAAATAAATAAGAGGTTGGAAGATGAGTTCTCCAAATCTTGGATCCAAAGAACCGTAATACCGAATATACGGATCAGCGGCGATATACTCTATCTCCAGGTTCAAAAACAGGATGGAGAAGGATTCGTCCCGATCAGAGAACGAAGTGATGGACTTCGTTGGTTCATCGCCTTGGTCTCGTTCTTAAACAAGGAAGACGCTACAAACGAACCTGTCCTACTCGTTGATGAAGCAGAACAACACTTGAGTTATGACGCTCAAGCAAGTTTAATAGATGTCCTTGAATCTCAGCAGATCGCTCAAAAAGTGATCTATACGACGCACTCAGCGGGATGTCTGCCTTCCGATCTTGGTACAGGTATCCGTCCTATCCTTCCGAGCGAAGATAGAGAACATAGTGAGATTAAGAACGGGTTCTGGAACAAAGGCGAAGGGTTCTCGCCATTAATGATCTCGATGGGTCTTGAGTCGTTTGCGTTTACTGTTACTCGAAACTCATTGATCGGAGAGGGACCATGTGAATGTATTCTGTTACCCTCTCTAATCAGGGATGCAACAGCGAAGGAGGATCTCAAGTACCAAATTGCACCCGGTGTAGCTACCGTTGAGAACAGCTCTCTCGACGAATTACTGCATGAAAGCGGAAGAACAGCGTTCATCGTTGACGGAGATGGAGGAGGCGAAACCTCGAAAGCTAATCTGACAAGTTCGGGAGCTGATGACGAACAAGTGAGATCGTATCTCGACTTCGATGAGTCAGCGGACAGCCCTCTTGTCTTGGAGGACTTTGTTGATCTCGAGATCTATATCCAAGCTGTGAACGAGGAGTTGCAGGAATGGCAAGGTGTTGAACACCGAATTGATGAAGACACGATCTCTGAGTACGGTCGGTTAGGCGTTCTAACGAAGTGGTGTGACGAAAACGATATTAGAAGGGTGCAGAAGGTATGTCTTGCGCAACGGATTGCTGAGATACACTCACGCGGCGAAAACATTGTTAGTGATGATAAGAAGTCGATCCTGATCGAACTGGATCGTTGGGCTACATCCTATTTCGGACTGAACAGCTAGAATCCAACTGCAGAGACTGATACGCGTTGTTGTCCGAGCCACCGAAACCGGGTTCACATCCAAGTTCTAACGCTACCGTCCGCGAGTCAACAGAGCTGGACCCCATCACGCTGTGATGGCAAGTAACAGGTGCGAAACTCAGGAGAGACTGAAAACAGTTCCCGTAGAAAGTGTGCCTGGTTTTCACAGCGGATTTCGGACATAACACGAGAGTCAATCAAAAAGGAAGGAGTTCAAACATCAAGAACGACGATATGAATTCGACGAGACACGGTTCCAATCCCAGCAGAGATCGAATACCCCAAGCATCAAATTAAATACATTATTGAAGTATTCTATTCCTTCTTTCTGTGTTGGAAATGAGATTGAGGAGTCCGGTGGGTGTACAATCTCATCTCTTCTGGCTTTGATCTCTTGAAAAGTGTTCCATTCATTAGAATAAGCCCCGGTACTAAGTCTTTCTCCAACCAACTCTTCCAAGATCTCTTTTGCCAATTCGTTACGGCGAATGTTATATCCTCCTTTTCTATCCTCAAGCCATTCAACCGCCTCAGACTTGTTAAGCCCCCTACTCCTCAATAATAGAACTATTTGACGGTAGAGTTGGTTATCAAACGCCGATATTAAGGCAGGGAGTGCTGAGACTGTATTGCCTCTTCGGAGACTTTCTTCGGCAGCTCGAAGATTATGAAGCCAAGGTGGATCAGTAACTTCTGAAAGTTTGAGACAAACAGTATAATGGATACTCAGTTTATCGTTCTCTGCAATTTCTAAGTTTCCATCTTGGTTTTCTTGTAGGTTTGCAGATACAGCATACTCTGTTTCACTGACTTTTGAAACTGTGATATGTACTTCATCTTCATAGATTACTTCTCTAAACCGGTCAAACGATGGTTCAACATCCAGAAGGTTCTTCTCAGTGAAGTTATCTTTGTGTACACTTTCGATCGTAATATCTTCTACACTATAGTCATCATAGTACTCAATGGCGTCGTCCAGACTTGTAGTCCCAATATGGGTCTGACCTACAGAGAGATACTTATATTCTGGAAGTAATGCTCCTCCCAGTGATAGAGGTATCCCGAAATTTCCTTTTCCCTCATGGAGCATTCCAGTAAGTAGGAGACCGTTTTCTGGCCAGAATCCAATCCCACACTGTGGGCAGAATAATTTTTGCTCAAACCCTACTGCTGAGATATCAATCATTCTAAAAATGTTTGTGAAAAATCGAATTCTACAATTAGGGCATGTTAGATTCGTTGGAACCTCTTTAGGAGCAATTGATTCAACAAATGGTTGATTTATAAGAGTGTCTTCTTCCTTTACCATATCCTTACGGTATTAGTCTTCTCATCACACCCAAAAGAGTTCTCCCGTAATCTACCACAAGTACTTATATAAAATTCAGACCCTAAATTTCACTTGAAAACCCAAACGAAACGAGGAGAACAGGTCAACGGGAATATAACGCATAATGCGTTGGTCCACCCGGGACATGCATAAAGGGTTCAATGGCCACCAACCGCGACGTGGCCGGTTAACCGCAAGAGAAACCCGCTCTGATCTCAGGAACTGGACCACCAAACCCTGGATAACTGGTGTCGATGGGCCACTAAACCCTTTTTCCCCGGTGATGGCACCGAACCTGTACCCTGGGCAACCGAAACCCGCTGTCACCCTGTACTCCTCGAATCCCTGAAGGTAACACTATCCGATGAGCACAACCGAATACATCAACGTAGACCGAAGCCTCGAAATCCTTGAAAAACAGGTCTCAAAACCGAACTACAACACGATAAAAGAGTTTATCAACCACTGCGCCGCCGAGGGAATCGGAGACAGCCAGCAACAACGACTGATCTACTCCTGGAAAACCCTTCTACAGAAGTATGCGCCCGAAGATTTTGTCATGGAGGAAGCCACCGAAGACGAGCTCAAACAGATCGTGGCCGATCTCAACCGAAGCAGCTACGCCGAATCCACCAAACACAAGTTCCGAGCCTCAATCAAAAAGTACTACAAAATACAGAACAACGGCGAACACCCCGAGAAAGTCGAGTTCTTCTCCGTCCATAGAAACCGGAAGCCATCACCCGTTACACGGGACGACCTGTTCACCGAAGACGAGCTTCAAAAACTGCTCAACCAGTTCAATAATACCCGTGACCGTGCCTTCACAATGGTTCTCTACGAATGTGCTGCACGCCCCGGAGAACTGTTAGGCGCATCGATCAGCGACTTCAACAGTAACGGGAAAGGCGACTTCATCTCCCTCCAAGGCTTGAAAGGAACACCGGACCGGACCAACCAGTTAGTGAGAAGCGGGAGAACACTCCGGGAATGGATCAGTCAGCACCCGTTCGGCGGAGAACTCGGAAACCTTAAAGACTCGACCGCACCGCTCTGGGTCAAACTCCAGCAACAGAGATGCCGGAACTGCGGAGACCCGTTGAAAAACCATTCCTGCCCCAGTTATGAACCTGATCAGCGGGACGAGATGAACTACGCTGCGTACCGACGCCGATTCAAAAAAGCGTGTACCCAGGCCGAGATCCCCAAGTCAAAGCAACGACCGTACAACCTACGACACACCCGGCTTACGGAGGTGGCGACGTTCATGGGCTACGAACAACTCAACAAGTTCGCGGGCTGGGTACCCGGCTCAGATAGAGCCAAAGTCTACGTCCACCTCAACAGTGACGACGTCAACCAATCCATCCGGGAAAAATACGGGATCTCGAGCGAAGACGGAGAGAAAAGCATCGAGTGCAAGTTCTGCGGCACCGAGAACCAGCAACAGTATACGGAGTGCCGGACCTGCGGCCGAATACTCTCACTGAAGCAGGAGACGGAGAAACAGGAGAAACTCGAGGTCCTGGAAAAACTGGAAGAACTCGAGGAGAAAGGGCTCTTAGAACTACTTGAACAAGTTCAAGAGAGTAAAGAAGGTAGCTTAGAGAGTTAAGCAGCTTCCAACCGCTCGTGGAGTTCCACGTAGTTACTTCCATCCTCCCCGTTCAAACTGGCAGTGATGGTATCTTGGAAGCCGGTATAGCTCCAAAGATTATCCGGTCTCAGCCACCAGTTATCTCTAGTATGAGTCCTAGTTCCGGTGGGATACCCATACTCGGCCATCAATGGCCGAGGTATCCGGCTTCTACTTTCGGGGATTTCGTAGAAATCTTCTACAAGAACACTCCAGAGTTCAGGAGTAGTTGATTCAGGATCATGGAAACGGTTGACCCAAGCACCGGCCAGTTTAAGTTGTTTGTACAGCCTTTTCAGATTATTCTCAACATGGTTCTCGGATCCTGGATACTCGTCAGAAAGCTCACGGTAAAGTTCCGGGTACTGTTCGATCAACTCCGCAAGGACTTCTGGGTCATCTCGATGGAAATAGATCAGGAACGCGATAAAATCGCTAATTCTCTCATTTAACCTGTGATCCACACTTTCTGAGGTTTCTAAAGCGTCCTTATAGGCCGTCCCGATTAGTTCGATCCATGCATCGTTCAGTTCCGAAATCAGATCGATCTTAAGTTCATCATCAACTGGAACAGCAGTTTCGAAGATAAAAAGAAACTGTGTATACCCCTTATAGATATCCTGATGGTTTTCTTCAGAATTTGTCAGGCTTATGTCTCTGAGAAAATCAACAGTCTGAGACAGGAACTCGGAAAGTGCGTGCTGGGTACGAGGATCTGGATCCTGATTCTCTAAAAGAGAGTGAGCGATCCGTCCTGCAAAAGAACTTAATCCGAAAGGTCCAGCATACACAACCTGTTTGTTCATATGACCGTAGTTTGACTTAGCCTGGTTGAAGCTATCTGCAAACGTCTCTAGTAGTGATGAAACATCGTACTCTGGCGCGTACCCTGCATTCAGTAACGTTGCGAGGTAGGATACGTACATCTTCTGATACTGTAAATGCAGGGTCTGCAAGAGAGAAGCCAAGTAACTATGGTTTCTGCTACTACAGATAGCAGCAATAGTCTCGAGCTCACCTTGGAAAACCCGGACAGAGTCGGTGTCACCTTTCTTGATCGCTGTAACAGACATTTCTCCGAGCTTCTGGATACTAATGGACGCAGCAGTAGTTCTATCGAATTCCAGTGAATCTCTGAAAAGCTTTTTCAGGAGATTTGCCCACATTGAGGCCTGGGCACCCAGTTCACGATTCTTGGTTATCGCCACACCGATATTACCAACCGTCTCGACCACACTCTCAGAGTACTTCTGACGCGAGTAATCATCAAAAGCTGTGGACCCTATAAACTGAAACTGGTCGTTAAGTTCTTGAAGGAAATCCTCACTGACCTCTCTTTCTGTGGTCTGATCGAGGTATTTGTTTGCAATCCGTTCAAGAGAGTTTAAACAGGAATCAACCACCGGCCGCTGATTCTCTTCAATTGCCTCAATACAGGTGCTGACAATTAGCTGTGTATCGCTAGCAAGCCGGCCAATGTAATCCTCATCCTGTAATGGGACACCAAACCGATTTGGACGGTAGATCCGTTCTGTAGCGATACTTTTCTCTATATCTCTTGTAGTGTATTCTATAATGTTAGCAATGCTGATGAAGTAACCGGCGAAGGCGATTAGAGAACCGACAAGGAGAACAACCGCAACTGAGAAAGCGTAGCCGATTACTGTGAAAGGAGTCCCCAGATCAAAATAACTCCCAGATACGCTAAATATAGATGCAGTCAAGATAAACCCTATTATTGCGAGAAAATACCGGTCATGAAGAATTACTCCTGATAAACGGGACGAATACTCTTGATTCGCGTTTTGAACGAGAAAAATCACAACGACGAACACTAAGCTGATAGTACTTAGAATAAGGTTTAAAGAAGAGTCAAAAAACCCGTTCGAAGGATCTTGAACTAGGAAAGAGAGCCTTTCAATTACGAATCCAGCCTCACCAAGCGCCACGCCAATAACTGAAGCCAACACTATAGCAACGGCACTAAAAAAACCGGCACGGCCGTATTGATACGAAGAGAGTTCTGAAGTTCTCAACCAAAGCTCAGCAAACCAGAACCGAATACGCCGGGCCAAACTGGAGATAAGAGGAATATCTCGCATAGGTGTTATTCAAACCATTCATTTTGAAAGTTAAAAACATCCACGGAAACTTGTGTGGCAAGAATTGAGACGAGATTAATGACAGAAGTAGAAAGCCAATCGAACTCTGCCCAGGGAGAACATAGTAAATGTATTTGAATCTACTAGTTGGTTATGAGAATACGTCCACGAGAACTGTATGAACTAGAGCAACTTCTGAAAAAGGTTGAGTCGTGGTCCGAAGAGGACATTGAGGAACTGCCCCGGTTCTATAGGGAGAAAGCAATGGAATACCGGCGGCTAACGCAACAACGCCTGGAGTAACTCAGAACAACACTTGGTTCTCTATTCTTTGTGTGGATCAGTACAAACACACACCAATGGACGGGTTGGACATCGAGGGGCTACTGGAACAGGTACAACAACAGCAACGAAAGCAGTTAAATCAGGAACTGGAGCGAATCAATGAGCAGCTTGAGGAACGAAGCCAGATCCATTCCGAGATCGTCGACGAACTCACCGGAAAACAAGACTGGTACATCAACCGGTTAGAACTTTTGTACCTCCGGTCGATACACCATGGGAAACGAGAACAGTTGAAACAGAGAGTCAAAGAACTGTATAGGGAGTTACGACAGGAGAAACGAAGTCACTGGCAGGACCGGCAAACACTGGAACAGGAACGCCGAGAACTCCTTCACGAACTCAGTGAACTCGACGAGGACTGGCTACACGAACTCCTATAGTTTATTTGGGGTGAATTGGAGAAGGATACGCATTTAAGAGGTTGATGTTTCTCACTTGACGCCTAATTACCAGTCCCATTAGAATCTGCCAAGTTTGATAACTACTGACTGGTTTTCCCATAATAACCAGATGACTGGGATAGAAAGTGAGTCTGACCTTAAGCAGTATGAGTCGCTGTTCGTCAATCTCTGGGAGTCCGCGGTAGTTCGTTTCTCTACCGTAGAATTAGAAAACGGTGTCATGATTCCGAACGGGGAGATAATATTTTCAAATGAGGAGTATGAGGAACAGGAGAAGGTTCTGTATTCCGAAGGCGCGTTCAGAATCGTCGAAAAAACGATAAACAATCCCTTTGACCTTCTGTGGGGCTTGGTTGAGGGTGAAACGGTGATTGGTGAGGGAGTGGATCTAGAAATGCTAGAGCATCGGCCGGAGCAAAAATTTGTGGACGACTTTGAGGGCCGGGTGTTTAACGAACGGCCTCGAACAGAAATTCACGGGGTTTTCTCGGTAAATCTCTCCTCAGATCAAGAAGACGAATACAGCACTGTCGTTGACGAACTAGAGCACCAGATTCAGCGAGCGGAGGAACCATACTACGATATTGCCAAATGCGAGTATCACTACTTCGACCACCACTTTCGTGGAAAGGCAACAGCTAATCCCGAGATACTATTGTTCGCAGAAACAGGGATTGAATTCACTGTCACTCAGGATAACACAGTCAAGGTTGTACTCCCAGAGGAAATCAAGGACCAAGCCGCTGTTAGCATCCTTCCACAACGACCTTACGGCGCACAGGAAGGATTTCGGATCGAATTATCAGATAAAGATCTTGTAGAATCTAACGATGGAAAACTTGCATACACTGAAAATCTTGATTTTGATGAGGTCGAAAAAGCATATGTCATCCTCTTCATCGGTGATGAAGTCTTTGAGTTCAAAGACCACTACACATGGAGCGGAGAAAACGGTCCTGGCTCCATCAATTCCCGGTACCATGTTTTCGACGAATATGATCAGCGCGATAAACTTTTCGACTATCTATCAGGAGACAACCCTGGTGTCTTCGAGATAGCTGTCCTAAACGCATTAAGCACTGCAGGATACCTTGTCCAATGGTTCGGTGAGTCTGATTTCAAAATTCCAAATTGGTCCCGAGAATCTGATGGACTCCCGTATGACGAGGTTGATCTAGTTGCCCATCGGCCGGACGGTTCCCAAATCCTATTCGTTGAATGTACCAACAAACGGATCTCCGAGAAAGAATCGATCCTAGACCGAACCGAAGAGATCGCATCGGTGATTCGTGAAGAAGAATCTGACATCGTTGATATAGACGTCTTTGAAGGCTCCCAGCGGAAAATCGTTCCTGTAATTGCTACGCCACAGATGCCAAAAGAACTCAGCGACCAGGTGGTTGCTGAACTTACGGAGAAAGGCATCGTGGTTCTTGACGGCGAGAAACTGAACGAGATATACAACCAGAGCGCAGAACAGGATGATCCAATAAAGATCGATATCGATCGGGAAATGTGGAATCTAGATGTCTTCTAGCTGAACCTAACAACTTCAATCCGACGAAATTCCTGGGTCGATCTCTTCTTGCGGTTTGTGTATCCAAAGTAGCGGAATTGAGGTAGAACAATTGGCTCACATTATGGTTATCACGACTAACGCTTGAAGTGTAATGTCAGGAGATTTCGGCGAAGCGGCCGTCGCATTGATCGGAATAGCTATCGGCGGAGTCATGCTAATAGAGTTGGCACCTCATCTAAACCAAGTGAGTACAATCAATTTAGCAGCGATGGGTGTTCTATACCTGCTCGTAGCAGTTTTCGGAGTCGTAGTATTGGTTTGGGGCATAGTAACTTCCTTAACAAAGTAAACAATTCTTCAAATACCATGGTTCCAATAATTGACAAACTCAGGGAGGAAGAAGACGATGAACTCTCGGATGAAGAGATTCTCAATGTATTCCGGAGAAAACTCCAGGAAGAAAGCGAGAAGGTTCTAAAGACAGCTGAAATCGCTGACGAGCTCCCTATATCCCAAAACTGGACGAGCAGCCGATTGAACGAATTGGAAACAGATGAGCGGGTCCATTCGAAATCAGCTGGTCAGGGGCGTGTCTGGTGGCTTGATGAATCTGAACCAGATTATCCGGTTTCTCTTGGAATAGGCGACCTAATTTGGTACAGCTCACAGGCTAGACGCGCTAGCCGAACCTCTGGCCTGATTGGCCTGGGAATGTTGGCTCTGGGAGGTCTCTTGCTTCTCCCAGTCTTCGCACTCGGCCTCTTTCCCGACCTAGTGATAGAGCCGCTTACAGCGCACAATTTAGCAGTTCTTGCAACTCTTGCTGCACTCTACGCAGGCCTATTCTTGATCATCAGCCTCGGCCTTCGGCTTTTCTCGATCGGAATTCAAAAGCAGTACTCAACAGAGTAACCGTTAACTGAAAACAGAAGTTCAATAGATCCTCTAAAAGTTGTTAAATTGACCTCCCCGGCCTGGGGCAAGACAGACTGACTCCGGTTCAGCTAAACTGAACATTTGTAACCTCATGCCTCGGTCTCATCAGCTAACCGAATCTCACGTGTCTTTCCGTGTCTACCGCCATAATGGTAGTCGGCTTCGATCACCTGCAACAGCTCTAAATGCTTGATGAAGTCGCTGATCCGGCGGTCGCTTAACGGCTTGACCCGTTTCGATTCCAGCAGTTTCCTGTACGTCCTGTAGATCTCACCGGTGTGCACGACCTCACGAGAGCCGTCTGTTAGCTTGACAACCGCCTCATACAGTACCCGGTGATGAATCGAGAACCCGGCGAGTAACTGGTCCACATACGCTCTATCCGTTTCCGGACGGACCTCTTCCACCAGTTCTTTCGAAACAATCGTCTCTGCGTGTTCACCTGCGGTTTTCAACCACTGTAAGCCGTAGGCCGCGTTCTCCGTCGACGATGCAATAACGGAGACGGCTTCCCGAGTAACCGTATCAGGATGGAACGCAGTTGACACACAGTCCCATAAGATCTTGAACAAGGTCTGTGACGAGTACGGTTTGAACAGCACTGTTTCCGGGTGTAACGTGCTAAACGTCCGTTCTTCAAGTTCCGGTTGCAGCGTCGGCAGGGTTTCCGAAATCGTGATGATGCCAAGTCCATCATCGGACTGAAGCCGAGATAGGTAGTACAGTAGGTCCGAGCCATCGTTCAACAACAGAAAATCAACCTGGTCCAAGACGATAATCGTCTGGACGTCGCTACTCCGTTCCTCGAACATTCGTTTGAGATCAGACGCATGGTATCCATCAGAAACCTCGTCACCGGTCACGGTTCGGCACAGCTGTTTCAACACTTTATACTGGGTATCAAACTCGGTACACGGAACCAGACAGGTCTGGGTATCCTCAGCCAGTGTTTCCAGAACATGCCGGGCGAGATGGGTTTTCCCGGTGCCACGCGGCCCGTACAGATGCAGATTCACCGGCACTGACTCAGAGCTGGTTGCAGACCGGAGCTGTTGCAACTGATCAGCTCGGCCGTGAAACGTTTCCGGCAGGAACTCAGGATTCAGTGGCTCAGCATCTCGGATAGGAGTAGTAGTCATCATACAGCAAAGAGAGATAAAGGAACGGTTAGATAGGGTTTGAAACAGCGGTCTTCGCTTGAAGACCACCTACTCTTAGCATCCTATCTGTATAAACAGGGCAGACGCTTGACTACTCTAGTTGTTAAGCTCAACTGAACCGTGGTGTCCAATACGGTATAAAAACCCGTCACGAACATACTACGTTCTGAAGGAGGTGTTCTCCCGCCAGTGTTCGATCGATCAGATCCACGGAAAAACAAGGTGTTACGGGCCGCAGCCGTGCTTACACCTGGGTATACACCTGAGAAAGCATTGGGTCGAGCACAGGAGATCCAGACCCTGGCAGATACGTTACGGCCATTGACTCACCGCCAGCCACCACAGCATCTGATCGTGTATGGACCGTCAGGCACAGGAAAAACCACCTGCGTCAACTACGTTTTCGACCGGGTTGAGAAAGAAACTTCGACCAAAACGGTGTCGATCAACTGCTGGAAGTACAATACCCGGCCCTCGCTACTCACCGCATTACTCGTCCAGCTCGGCTATCCGATCCCACGGAAAGGACGACCAGTCGACGACCTGCTCTCTATACTTCGAGAGTACCTCGACAAACACCATGGGTTTGCTGTCATGCTCGACGAGTTTGATCAGTTACGGGCGAAGACTCAAGTCATCTACGACCTGCATCTCGCAAGCAGAGACGCCGAAAACCAAATCGGTATCGTGATGATCACAAATCAGCATCCTTCGCAGATTAAGTTCGGGCCTCGAATCCGCAGCCGACTCAACTGTACAGTTCTCGAATTCACGCCGTATACCCCTTCCCAACTCCTTGAAATCCTTAGACCACGGGTCGAACACGCCTTCAAACCAGGTACCGTATCAGACGAAATAATTGAAGACATTGCTGAACAGGTCGCCGAGAAAACCGGTGATTGCCGAACTGGGTTAGAGATCTTATTGAAAGCAGGGCGGAAAGCCAATCAGGAAAATGACCGCAGCTTAACTCAGACTCACGTCAACTCAGTTCTCTCTAAACTCTAAAAGCGAGTCTACGATAACCCTGTCCAAGATATACCCACAAACTCCTCAGAACCAGTCCTGAGATGACGATCAGTACTGCGGAAAATCACCCGATGAAAACCGAGTACAGTGCTAGCCTAAAACCGAGTTATTTGAAACAAATGATCAATGGCTTTGTTAAACCCTTCGTGCAGTGATCGATTTCATTAGTCATGCTGAATACAGAGCGCGAATATGGAGCGAGATACTCCTCGATCTACACGGGGTGGCGAGTGCTCAGTACAGGGAACCAGTGGTAGAGAGATATGTCTATATGCTACCACATCCCCTGTTCGGCGAACACGTTTAATAACGAAGAGGGAGAACGCTGTGACAGTTCCAACCATAAAGCGAAATTCATTGATTTCTGTGAGTGAAAATAAATCCGTTCCCGACATTCTGCTTGTAGAGGATAATCCCGGAGATGTTCGACTAACACAGGAAGCCTTCCGGGATGCTAAATTTGACGCGAGATTGCATATCGCCGTCGATGGCATTGAGGCGCTAAATTTCTTGAGAGATGAAGAATCAGCCTGTCCCGATCTTGTATTATTAGATTTGAATCTCCCGCGTAAAAATGGGTTCGACGTAATGAAAGAGATCAGAAACGACCCTGATTTGATTCATCTTCCAATACTTGTGTTGACCAGTTCAACAGCCAAAAAGGATATTCTTTCGAGCTATGAGCGATATGCAAACGCTTACTTAACAAAGCCTGACGATCCGGGATCTTTTATCGAATTAGTACAAATTGTTGAGGAGTTTTGGATTGGAAATGTCCGACTCCCATCATGTTCTTAAGCGGCCAAAGCGAGTCAGCTGGTTGAATACTTAATGGGAAGCTCACATCCGTATGTATCAGTTTGTTCCGCACTGAGTGAGTGAAATGAACTATTTCGGTGTGCCGCATCCATCCTCTGTATCTCGCAAGACGATCCTGACTGTATTCTGGTAAGACGTTCAGACAATGCTGAATACACAGCGCGAGTGTGGCACGAGAGCTGACTCAATTTGTGATGGGGAGGATCGCTCAATACAGGTGACACAGATAGCAGGAACAAGGACATTCCACCTCCTCCCATGAATAATCTATGTTTATGCAAGACACACTCTCACATGGTGCTCCCATGGCTAACAGAAATCACTTACACGTGTGCCTGCACTGCGGGAATGTCATGGCCACGTCATCGAGTACAGGACCGAGAAAATGTGTATTCTGTGATGGGTTTCTTTTCTCGCTATACGAACCACAGTTACCTGTCGTAGAACGGCAGTAGACCTCCCTACTTTTTCTCGTGGCTCCAGCAGTGAGATACGCTCGGTTCGCAGACCTACTGAACGGCTGGTTCACGAGTATACTGGCCGAAACCAACAATCGCTGCATCCATGTTTTGTATTCAGCAGGCAGCTATTGTCATCTACTAAGAGTTTCAACAGAGCCAAATATCTCGATCCGTAAATACAGCAAAAAGATTGACCATCACCTGAGTCTGTTTTCGGAACCGACGATATCATCTCGATTAAGCTCGTCTTTCATACGTTCGCTGTTCTCAGCAAGGCAGATCACGCCTTGATCAGGCTCATAATCCAAGAGATCAACATCATCCATCTTCGGGAGATGCGTCTGCTCCAATGCAACGTAGGCCCTCTTCCAGTCACCTTCCTCGAGATCGTCAACCTGGTAGCCGTGTTCGTGAGCGGAGATCTCCCTGGCGAGTGCAACGAGCGTGGTCTCCTTTTTCTCCAGCAGATACTGGAAGATGAATCGACGTTGCGGATTCTTCATGAGTTCGAAGAAGACGTCGTCACCGATCGGGCCGTCAAACAAACTGAAAAGATCTGAGCCTAACTCGTTTTCAGGCATACTAGAGCCATGGTTAGAGTGGAGGTGAGAAAAATACTAGGTATGCTTGAATTTCTGAGCGCCCCACACTACGAGTTCTGGCGGCGGATACTGTACCCGGTGGATCAACCGGCGTAGCAATCCTCTTTCAGACTTCTCCTCGATCTCAGCATGGCACTCGAGAAACGCTGTCTCACCCAGTTCTTTCAGAGCAACGAGTTCAGCGTGCCCCTCACTGATCCATGAGAACACCAAAAACGGAAGCGTAAACAGCCCAATAGCAAGCAAACCAGATACCACTGCAAGTACCGTATAGTACGCTGACCCGGTTCCAAACAGAACGACGAGAATCTGGGTTCCAGCTGCAAACGGCATAACCAACGCAATCAGCACTGACGGGATCAGCGTCAGATACACGAGAAACTGGAGATACCATGGGAGATCAGCATGCCCTGTTTCATGGACAAAAACGTAGTCCGTCACCTGCTCAGAGTACTCTTCTAAGCGCTGTCTGTTCATCAAGATCGTAGCGAACGGTGTACAGTGTCCGCCTTTGGAGTCCTCAGAATCAAACCAGTAGACCTGGCGTGTCTTCCCATTATACGTGTGTTCTGAGATTTCGTGGATCTTTCCAAACCCGAACCAGGCATACCAGTAAGTAAGTAAATCGATTGCTCGAACCCCCTGTACATTTTCCCTCGTCTTCACGGTAACTACTGGTATGATTTCCTACGTGTTTAATGTTCCCACGTTGAAACCCGGTTTATTCACCGGTACAGAGCTCGGGTTACACGCATAAGCTCAGAGACCATGTCGCGGGAGTTTATAACTCAAGAGGTAGTACTACAGGCCAAGGAAACTCCGGACGCCAACGGGCGAATACAGGGCTTACAGAGGCGCTCGCTAGTAAACCAGGGTTTGCGTTCCCAAAACGTATGGGAAAATCGAACGCATTCGATGCCCGTATATACTAGTTAGTTGATAATTGCTTGCCATGGTCACAACCTGGGTTCAAATCCCAGCCAGCGCATACATACAAAGGGTGCAACACCCTTTTTGGAATCTACGCCCTCGAGGTTCGCCTCTGTCGAACTCGAGCTGGGCGCTTCACCTTTATATAGACTCTCTGAGCCGCGCGGGCATTAGTCGACCTACTGTGAACGAATTGAATGAGAAGTAGACCCCCGGTTCTGGGACTATATTGAAGTATATTGGATAATATCGAATTCACAACAGATGGAGTTATCTGAACTTATTGATAGAAACTGGAATAGCTACGAGCGCAAACGCTTCATCAAGGACGACACGAAAACCAAGACTGACGACTTTGATCCGGAAGCGTTCAAACACGACGGTTTCGACGACCGCGAAGCATATCTGGAGACGTACGCCCCAGCACTTGCCGCTGAGGAACGCCTTGAGCAGGAACTCAACAACTTCACACCCCCGAGGCTTAGTGAGATTAACAACTCACCCTACCAGGCGCTCGTCATCCGGTATGGGATTCTTCGCCAACTCATCCAGCAATCCGACTATAATATGGAGAAGTCAGAACTAATCGATGCTGTTCAGGATTGGCAACGGAATCTCATTGAAGCTCACGACGAAGATTCCTTCCCAGAAAGCGACGACCTTCTCCACATCGCCCAAGCCGCCGTCGACTACAAAAACCAGATCGATGATTCTGAACTCCATATGGTGTTCAGCTACTTCGAACTTCACAACAATGCCCACGACAGCAAACACGAGTACTACACGTGGCTTGATTTCTTCCAGCGACTATCTGCACTCGGCCGGTTTCCAAAAGTCTCCCGATCAGACAGCCCCGAACACGCCCATGATACCATCGAGAAAGGGGTCTGGTCGCTTCAAGAGCAAGCGCTCGTCTACGAGGTCGATGACCCCGATTACAAGGAGCTCGTTGGCATCCCTGAAGACTACATTGACAAGATCCGAGACTGGCTCTATTACGAAATGTCCAACAAGAACTATCGCCAGATGCTCGAAACGCTCGAAGTCTTCGACCGACAGTCCGTGCTGATTGAGGCTCGCGAACGCTTCGGTGTGACTGGGAAAAATTATGGTAAAAACAAGAACCGACGAGAGAACATCGTCCAAGCCGGTGTCTACCCGAGCGAGTTATTGAAAGAAGTCGTACCGAAGGATGCCCTCAAGGAGATTGTCGACAAATACGGGCTCGATGCGCACAAACTGAAGACCGAGGAGATGGTACCGGCGATTATCGAGTATTTTGAGCTTTCACAGAAGTCCGTTGAGGAGGGGCAACCAGCGGTCGACCTCTATTTGGAAGCCTACGAAGACATCGCAGATGGTGCTGTCACTGACGTTCCACCACAACTCCAGGACCTCGTCGAGGCGGATAATCCATCGGAGAAACTGGACGTGCTCTTTGAAGATGCGACCGGAGAGATTTTCCGAGACGTGTTCAATCTCGAGGGAACGAACCAGCTCGGCCAACAGGCAACCGGAGTGGTCGCAGATGGCGAGGTCGAGCAGAACGGCCAGTGGCTTCTCTGGGATAATAAGCGTCGCCGTCAGGAGTTCCGTCTGGGAAGTGATACCCGCAGTAAGATTAAGAATTATATCGATACGAAGAGCGAACAGCACGACGTAGAGTGGTTTCTCATCATCGCTCCTGCCTTCACCGAACAGGCGGCATCGAATGCGTTACAGCTGGAGATGCAAGTCGGAACGGATATTCGATTAGTGCGAGCAGAGGACCTGAAGGCGCTGGCGGAGTTATGGCGAGAGAATTACGCGGCGGACGGACGTGAATTACCGTTGTCGGTCTTCACTGGTTCAGAGATTTTCGGAGTAGAGACTGCGGCTGGCTGGCTTGAAACCCAGTTCTCGTAACATCACGCGAATTAGGAGTTGTAAGCGCTGCTGTCGGCGTGTTCCCACATTCAAACAAGGGTCATTTTGGTTCCACCCTCCTGATTTGTACACTGGGTTGCCCGCTACCAGGTGTCGATTGCTTCTTCGGTGTCTGTCTGATCGGTACAGGCTACTGAGCACCAGCTCAGTCAATAGTTGGGTGCTGCAACAACGGTCTCACACCCCTGATAGGGATATCTACCCCCATTGACATCCTCTGGGGGGGGAGTTACGGTGCCCTGATCGCGCCTCAGCCCTATTTTCACTTGTCAACAGCCCGAGGGCGCAGCTCTCCCTCTACGAGGCAGTGGTTGAGTGTAGAGTCGCAACCCTGTTACTCGCCACGGATTGGAAAGGTCGACTCCGAGTAGAGGCACGTATGTTGCCGCAAGAGTCGATGCCCTACTGTAAGTTTACTCGATCCAGGAGTGAGAGAACGGATGTCCAGATCCCCTTCGACAGCTACTCGAGTTTTTCACCGCAGTGGGGGCAGTATGTCGGCCCCCCGCGGTCAGTATCCCGTCTGGCTTCTTCGATGAACCCTGAGGCCAAAATGGAAGCTGGTAGGGCGAACAATCCAATTCCGAGGAGTGCAACGATCGATCCGACAAACTGTCCCAGCGGGGTCACTGGATGAATATCACCATAACCAACCGTGGTCAAGGTCACGACACCCCACCAGAGCGTCTCTGGGATCGAGGAGAATTGGTCCGGTTGGGCCGAATTTTCGACGAAATACATCATACTCGAGGCGACCAGCAACAGGACGAGCGTCGCTGAGAACGCAATTACGAGATCTTCTTTCTTCGTCCTGAGTACCCGACTGAACGCGCGGATCGATTCACTGTATCGAGCCATCTTGAACAGTCGGAAAAAGCGGAACAGGCGAAGGGCCCGGAGGAACCGCAGATCCGCGGGAAGAACTGCTCCCAGGAAAAACGGAAGGATCGCCAGCAGATCGATGACGAGCATCGGCCGTGCCGCAAATCGCAGTCGGCCCTCAAGCGGGCGGCGAAATGAGGCCCGTGAGGTGCACGCCCAGAGCCGGCCCAGGTACTCGATGCTGAAGATAGCGACCGAGATGACCTCGAGCCAATAAAACTGGGCGGCGTACTGCTCGTAGATAGGATTCACCGTCTCGAGGGCGACTGCGGTAACGTTCACGACGATGAGAGTCATGATGACCCAGTCCAGATAGTAGCCAACTTTCCCACCACGTCGCGCCGCAAACAGGGCATCGACCTGCGATTGAATCGACCGATACGCGTTCGATTGCATATAGTTTCGGCTCCCAGCCAAGTGACTTATGTGTTCTCGCCGAGGGTTGCTTCGCTGGACGGAACACTCAAGCCCCTTCCTGAAACTGCTATGGATATGAAACAAGCGGTACTCGTCGTTCTCGTGGCGCTTCTGGTCGTTCTCGCTGGATGTGCGACCGACACGAGTGGGAACGGAAACGGGGCTGATGACCCGCTTAATGCCGATTCTGAAGAACCAGACACGGATAAGAGCGGGGAGCAGAGTTCTTCGAATACGTCTACCACCACCGACGGCAATGATGACGGGACCGAGGGGGACGATACGGGCGACTCGTCTGAGACGGATGGCACCGACGAACCGATCGAGGATTCCGAGAGCGTCGGCACTGCTCTCGAGGTCACTGCTCTGAATGTCGACGATGTTACACCCGACGAGAAGTATATCGTCCTCGAAAACACGGGTGGCAACCCTGTCGATCTCTCAGGGTTTACCATTCGTGATCGCGACGGCGGGCAGGTCGATGGCGGACTCTCGCCATTTACCTTCCCGAGCGGATTTGTGCTCGAATCCGGCGAATCAGTGACGATAACGACAGGTGAGGGCGACCCGACGACCAGCGATCTCTACTGGGGTTACGGCGTGAATATCTGGCGAGGCGACGGTGACGTAATTCGGCTCGTTGGGCCCAACGGCCAACTCGCGCTCGAACACGCCTACGGAGATATCGACCTCGAGGATCCAGTCGGTGAATCAGATGGAGGCGATGATTCCAATAGTAGGGGAGGTGATGGCAGCAACAGCAGAGTGGACGACGAAACTGGTGAGGTGGAGGGTGAACTCGAGATCCATCACATTGACGTCGGACAAGCGGATTCGACGCTCCTCGTAACCCCGGCGGGTGAGACGATCCTGATCGACACCGGTGACTGACCCCAAGACGGGAGCGAGGTGATCGCGTATCTCGAGGCACAGGGTATTGACCGGATCGATCATCTGATCGCCACCCATAGCCATGCCGATCACATCGGTGGGCACGCCGCCGTGATCGATCACTTCGAGACGAATGGGCAGGGCGTCGGAGCAGCTTACGACTCCGGAATCCTGTCTACATCCGCCACTTACGAGAACTATCTCGATGCGATTGACAAACACAACGTGGACCTGCTCCTCGTCGAAAGCGGTGACGGCCTCCCAATCAAGGGCGACGTCTCAGCCATCGCATTTTCACTGAATCAAACCGACGAGCGAAGCGAGTTGCGTTTCGTGTCCGACACGAGCACGGGATCGGTGTGACGCCATCGAACCAGGCATAGGAGCCCACGGAACTCTCGAGTCGGCGTTTACCTGGCAGATCCCCACACATATTGGAAGTATTCTACATAGATTTTTCATTTATGCCCGATATATACACTCAATCCAAAATATATCGGCAACATTAGTTTATACCAGGTCGTGATATTCATGGGATCGAATGGCACGCGAAACCGGAACAGCTCGATATCACGGAGTGGATGACACATCTGAACTGGGACAACGGCGGTGGTGGGAACCGGCTCGTAGAACGAAGCCGATACCCGATCGTGACGGGTTCGCTCGAGCGCAGCCGACGCCGTCGATGAGAGGAGGAGATTGGTAATGGACTGTCCGTCAAGATGTCGGTTCTTTCAACGACGAGTGTGACGATGGCGGTTTCCAAATATGAGCCATCTGGCGATTCGGGTCTGCTCGAAAACGATCGACGGCGGACGATTTACGAGACCGTCGAGGCCGAGCCCGGTCTCTGTCTCTCCGCCGTGAGCGAGGAAAGCGGCGTCGCACTCTCGACCGTTCGCTATCACGTCCGCGTTCTCGAAGACGAGAACGTGATTCAATCGGTCACAGCCTGCGGGAAACGACGGTATTTTCCGTTCAGTCAGGACGACGTCGAGTTGCGAAGCGTCCTCTTCGAACCGGCAAAGCGACGGGTGCTCGAGGCACTGGCGACGCTGGGTCCGACGCACAATGCTCGCCTCGCTACCGCACTCGAGTGCGACTCGAGTACGGTTTCACACCACCTCTCGATGCTCGAAGACGCCGGCTTCGTCGTTCGGAAGCGCGACGGCCGGACAGTCGTCAACGAACTCGCTCCCACTGTTGAGTCTGTAATATTCGAGGACTGGTCGAATCACGGATCGGACGAGTCCGAGTCGCGACTCGAGGCTGAAGTCGCGTAACCGTCTGCGAAGCGTAGCTGTTTTGACGACTGATTCATCGCTATCCGGACTCCGAGAGGACCCCTGGATGAGTTTGTCAATACCATTTTTATCATGATTATTGTTGACCGCGATAGGTCCGCTGGACCACGCTGCACACGAACTATGATGGAACACGAACACGATGCAAATGACACGCACGAAGCCGAGGCGACCTTCGATACCGTACCGATCAACCGACGCGACTTCGTACGACTCTCTGCTGCACTAGGTGGCGTCCTGGCCTTGCCTGGCAACGCTATCGCTGATCTCGAAGACTCGGCGATGACCGACGAGTACGAGTACGTCGTCAATCACACACCCGACGACTACGCCGTCGCGACGCTGATCCAGTTCGAGGAGGAGTCGGGGATCGACGACCTGCTCGGACTCGACCTCGAGGTCGAGATCGACGACGACTGGATTCTCGAGGAGCCACCCGCAGCCTACGCGCAACTCACGACGGCGGAGGCCGAGGAGGTACTCGAGATTCCAACCGCCGAGGAGTTAAGTTACACGCCCGGGTCGAACCCGTTCTGGCGACTGGGTTACTATCCCCTCGGCGTCTTCCCGGCACCGCACCGCGCTGTCGACTTCATCGACTATGAGCAGATGATCAGCGGGATGGAGTACCTCGAGTCCGAACACGCAGAGCGGCTCAACTTCTACGCCCTCGCGGACGCGGAGAACCCGCACGACGTCGAGTTCGGAACGAGTCCCGGCCACCACAACCGACTGACCGACCGGTACGATCCGAAAGACCTCCACGTCGCCGAGATCACGAACGACATCGACGAAATCCGCGGGACTGAGGAGTTCGAGAATCGTCAGAAGGTGATGTTCGAAGCCTCGATGCACGGCCTCGAGCGCGCCGGCCCCGAGGCGTGTTATCGCTTCATCGAACGAGTCCTCACGGGTCGCGAACAGGAGTTCGAGCGACTGCTGGACGACTGCGTGTTGATCATCCTCTCGTGTAATCCCGACGGCTGGGTGGCCCGCAGTCCGCAGTACGATAGCGGCTGGCAGACCGGGGGACCCGGTGCGACGCATCCCCGGCTTCCCGCGGCGCCACTCCACGAGCGGGGGAACGCCGAGGTGTACGACACGAACCGGCAGTACCCCACCGTCGGGTGGATCGATCCGTCCCACCACCCCGGCGAGCCGGACGAGGACCGCTGGGCGGAGGACAATCCACACGACATCATCGATAAGGTGCCCGACGCGATGGGCGTCGTCGAGCACTTCCGTGGGTACGAAAACCTCACTCACGGCGCCGACCTCCACGCGATGTTCTGGAACTCGGACTTCATCCTGGGGCTCATCAACCAGATCGAGTACACCCAGAACGAGTTCCACGACCTCTACGAGATGAACCGGACCCTGGAGACGAACCTCGAGGAGGCGATGGACGACTGGGAGACGCTCGCCGAGGTCCAGGAGGAGGCCACCGGCAAGTTCAACCCCGAAGTCCTCATGCCCACGCTACCCGAGACGGCCTACGACTACTCGACCATCTGGGACACGATCGGCTACACGATCACCGGCGGGCTCATCGGCTTCATGGGCGCCAGCGAGGACCTGGGCGGCCTCGACGTGACGACGATGGCCTTCGAGATGGCCTACAGCCACATGATCGGGGGAAACGTGTACAATCCCGAGTTGGCCGACAAGTGGGTGACGGGCTACATTGCGGCGATGAAGACGATGACCGACTACGCGCTCCGCGACGTCGACTCCGAGGTCGTCACCCGCGACGGCGAACCCACGGAGATCGCCTACGTGACGACCGACGAACTCACGCGCTCGTCGGACGACCTCTCGTTCCTGCAGGATGACGATACCGATAGCGGCGGAACCGAACTCGCCAGCACCGAGCACGAGCTCGTCGTCGACGCCGAATCCACCGAGACGCTGACGTTCGACGTCGCCGACGACCTGCACACGCTATCGGTACACGCCCACGCGCCGTATGGCCTCGTCGACGTCGTGCTCCGCGATCCGAACGGGAACGAGGTCCGCTCGTACCGCCCCTCGACGTTCAACGGCGATCGACATCACCACATCCCGCCGATGGTCGTGAAAGAGCCGGCAGGCGGTGAGTGGACGCTCGACGTCGAGAGCCTGATGACCGAGGAGGCGACGAAACTCCACGCTCACGTCGGGACGCTGCAGTCGGAGGCCGACAACCCGGATCCTCGAGACGCGCTCGGCTTCGAGCAACAGGAGTACGAGGTGACGCCGCTGGCGTTCTTCGACGACTTCGAGGCTGAGAACGAACTTCTCACCACGGTCGCGCTCACACCCGAAGAGGTGGCCGAAGCGGGGGTCGACGCCGACCACCTCGTCGTCGTCCACGACGACCGCGGCGACGACCCCGAGGGCTACGCAGCAGCGATCGACGACTTCGTCGAGTCGGGCGGCAACCTCGTGGTGACCGACACTGGTCTCCACCTGCTCGCGGACCTGGAGGCCGCACCCGGCATCGGCGAGGGCGACGTTATCGACGAGACGTTCGGCGTCAGTCACCTCGAGGAGAAAGACGAGGAACACCCGCTGCTCACCGACACCCGTCCGATCCAGCGAATGACGTGGAAGGTGGCACCGCTCGGCTACCCGTACGCGAACGACGCGCCGATGACGCTGCTCGACGCGGAGGCCTTCGAGACGTCCGGCGGAACCGTCGCCGGGACGACCGACGACCTGGTGAGCGGCGGTTCGATCTTCACCGACAGCGAGGAGTGGCGTGGTATCCACGCGATCGGCGGAGTCTTTCCCCCAGCCAGCCAGCAGGAACTGCACCCCTTCGGGCTGAAGAACTACGTCCTCTCGTACTTCGGGTTTACCGTCCTGATCAACGCGCTCGGCATGGAGCAGCGACGGTTCGTGAACGGCGAGGTCGTCCGGACGATTGGCGACCGCGAGCAGGGCCCGCCGTTCGCGGTCGACGGCGACCGCGAGGATTCGGGTTCGGTTTTCACCGGCGGGCAAACGAATCGCACCGAACTGGACGTCGAGGCCACCGAACCGGTGCTGGTACGCGACACCGTGCCGGAAGAGTGGACGGTCGACGAGGAGTACGGCGACGTCGAGGCGACGACGCCGGCGTCGAACGGTGGCACGCACGTCTACTTCGGCCTCGAGGACGCTCAATCGGTCTCCGAGAACCTCACGCACTTCGCGGAGGCTCCCGACGACCTACTCGACACCGGTGAGTACACGTTTGGACCGATCGCCGTCTCGCGTGACACCGGTGACGACGGGACGCTCACCGACCGCGAGTGGATTCTGGTCGGTGGTACCGATCGCGACGTGACCGTCGTCGCGGAGGACATCTGATCGTGACGGGGACGGGGCACTCACGCGTGCTTCGACGCGCCGCCGGTTCCTGACACTCGTCGGCGCGTCGGGCGTCGCTGCGGCCAATAGAGGCTCAACTCAGATGACCGTTTTCGGTACGTTCAGCGATAGGATTATCTCCGACTACGGCGAGTACGTCCTTGTGACTACCAGGGACGAAGAGGACGGATCCGGACGAGCGCCCCGGACGGGGATGTCGATTGGGCTCGTACTCGGCGTCGCCATCGGCGTCGCGATGGACGAGTTGGCTATCGGTATCGCTCTCGGAATCGTCCTCGGTGCGAGCATCGACGCCGGCTGGCCGGAAAATCAGCAGTCGTAGGTCGTCCATCGGCTCGAGTGGCAACGGTAGCGAACAGAACCACCTCGCGCTCCAGCGACGAGGCTCGCTGTCACCTCTCGACCCGACACCGATGAGCAAACCTCGAGCCGCCGTAGGAAACAGTCTCCATCGACGGTCTCTCGGCTCGTCGTGACGGTCGTCTCCGTCGCCGAAAAGCTTCTTTTGCGTAGCAGGGGTGCGACGTGTACGCGCGCTGTCGAGAAGCCGAGTCGTGCCTCGCGGAGGACTCCATGAACGAACAATCAACGTACCAGAAGGGTCGGATTCCGCCCGATTTCGACCACGTCAGAAGAGACCTCGTCGACGAGAACCGGGTCGCTGAGTTACTCGAGGAGTACACCATCGGCCGAGACAACCACAAGAATGCGCCCACGTTCGTGATTCGCCCCGATCAGGTCCAGAAGGCGCTCACCACCCTACGCGACGAGGCGGGGTTCGATCACCTCTCGCTGATCACGCCCCAGGAGTACGAGGACCGCTACGAGTCGAACATCCACCTGACGAAGTACGACCGGCGGACGCACGAGGTGACGCTGGTAGTTCCCCTCCCGAAAGACGAACCGGTCTGTCAGAGCGCCGAACCCGTCTTCCGCACCGCGGATTGGCACGAGCGCGAGGCGTTCGACCTGGTCGGAATCCGGTACGATGACCACCCCGACCTTCGCCGAATACTCCTGCCCGAGACGTGGCAGGGGCACCCGCTCTCGCTGGACTACGACCAGGACAAGCCCCAGGTCGTCGACCTGGCGGAACACGTGAACCCGCTCCTGTCCGACCATCACGACGCGGACACGGAAACGATGTTCATCAACGTCGGCCCCCACCACCCCGCGACCCACGGTGTCCTCCACTTGAAGTCCGTCCTCGATGGAGAAACGGTCGTCGACGTCGACCCCGACGTCGGTTACCTCCACCGCTGCGAGGAGCAGATGTGCCAGCAGGGCACCTACCGCTACCAGATCATCCCGTACTCCAACCGGTGGCACTACACGTCGAACCTCCCCAACGAGTGGGCCGTCGCCCGCGCCATCGAGGATCTGGCAGACCTCGAGGTCCCCGAGTACGCGCAGGTGTTGCGGACGATGACGACCGAACTCGGTCGGATGCTGGGTCACTTCCTCGCCGTCGGCACGTTCGCCCTCGACGTGTACGGCGATTTCACGGCCATCTTCCAGTACGCGTTCCGCGACCGCGAGGTCGTCCAAGACATCCTCGAGGACCTCACCGGCCAGCGGATGATGTTCTACTACTTCCGCCTGGGTGGGGTCGCCTGGGATCTGCCCGAACCCCGCGAGGACTTCATCGAGAAAACGCGGAATTTCCTCGACGGACTCCCGCGGAAGATGAACGAGTACGACGCCCTCCTCACGAGCAACGAGGTCTATCAAATCCGGACCGTCGACACCGGCATCCTCGAGCCGGAGGTGGCGAAGGACTACGGCTGCACCGGACCAATCGCGAGGGGGTCGGGCGTCGACTACGACCTCCGGCGGGACGACCCGTACGGCTACTACCCGGAACTCGAGTGGGACGTCGTCACCGAAGACGGCTGTGACAACTACTCGCGCGTGCTCGTACGTCTGGGAGAGGTCGAAGAGAGCGCCAAGATCGTCGAGCAGTGTCTGGACCTGATCGAAGACTGGCCCGAGGACGAACGGACCGTGCAGAGTAACGTCCCCAGGACGATCAAACCGCCGGCGGACGCCGAGACCTATCGAGCGGTCGAAATCAGCACGGGTGAACTCGGCGTGTACATACGGTCGGACGGCTCTAACTCGCCAGCCCGGTTCAAGATCCGAAGCCCGTGTTTCCACAATCTGTCCGCGTTCCCGGAGATGGCCGAGGGGGAGTACGTCGCGGACATGATCGCCACGCTGGGCAGCCTCGACATCGTGCTCGGGAGCGTCGACAGGTGACAGGTCCGCGAGAAATGACGGTGCGGATGCGGTGGCTGCACTTTCAACCCGGTGATCGATGGGGACAATCGTCGCAAATACAGGCGGAGGAATTTCGATGACGCAATCCGTAACCGCCGAACACCGATCCGCGAAGACCGGTTCGACCGCAATCGATCGACCCTTCTGGACGCGCCTCGCGAGCATCGTCGCCGGCGGAACGCTCCTGGCGATCGGGGTGAGAAAGCGTTCGCTCGGCGGAGCGATAGCCGCGGGCGTCGGCGCCCTGCTCTGTTATCGGGGTCTCGCGGCGCGCGACGGGAGTCGATCCGCTCTCGAGTCGGAACCGGACGACGAGCGGAGACGCGACGCGCGGTTCTCCGGCGCGGCCCCGGCGGTAGAGCGTTCGATCACGATCGACCGATCGCCGGAGGAACTCTTCGAGCGGTGGCGCGACCCCGACACCGTGACGAGGGTTCTCGGGCCGGTCGTCGACGTCACCGCGGACGATCCGGACGTCTGGACGTGGCGAATCGCCGGCCCATTCGACCGGCAGTGGACCTGGAAGACGGAGGTCGTCGAATCGGAGCCCGGTACGTTTATCGGCTGGGAGTCGCACGACGACGCGGCGATCCCGAGCTGGGGTACCGTTCGATTCCGGCCCGCGCCCGCGGACCGCGGAACGGTCGTCACGCTCGATCTGAATTTCGATCCCCCCGGCGGGGCGCTCGGTGACGCGGCGGTGAACCGCGGCGGGATCATTCCCGCCACGCTCGTGACGAAGACTCTTCGGCGATTCAAGGCCCTCATCGAGACGGGTGAGATCCCCACGCTCGAGCGAAACCCCTCCGCGCGCGGCTACGGTGATCTGGTATGAGAGCGCTCTGTTGGCACGACGTCAACGACCTGCGGGTGAACGACGTTCCGGAGCCCGAGATCGTCAACCCGCGGGACGTCGTGCTCCGGGTGACGAAGACGACGGCCTGCGGCTCGGACCTGCACTTCATCGACGGCTACCTGCCGACGATGCGCCAGGGCGACGTCATCGGCCACGAATTCATGGGTGAGGTGGCGGAGGTCGGGCCGAGCGTGTCGGACCTCGAGCGAGGCGACCGGGTCGTCGTCCCGTCGTTCATCGGCTGCGGGAACTGCGGCTACTGCGCGGACGATCTCTGGTCGCTGTGTGACAACACGAACCCGAATCCGGAACTACAGGAACCGATCCTGGGTGACGTGACCGCCGGTATCTACGGATACACGCACGCCTTCGGCGGATACGCCGGGTCCCACGCCGAGTACGTTCGCGTCCCGCACGCCGACGAGAACTGCTTTCACGTACCCGACGAACTGGACGACGAGCAGGCGCTGTTCGCCTCCGACGCGTGGGCGACCGGCTACATGGGCGCCGACTTCTGTGACATCGAAGACGGGGACACGGTCGCCGTGTGGGGCTGCGGCGGCGTCGGGCTGATGGCCCAGCAGAGCGCGAAACTCATGGGCGCCGAACGCGTGATCGGGATCGATCGCTTTCCCGAACGGCTACGGCTCGCGCGAACTGAGGCCGGCGCCGAGACCGTCGACTACACCGACGTCGACAGCGTCGTCGACGAACTCGACGCTCGAACCGGCGGTCGCGGCCCCGACGCGTGTATAGACGCCGTCGGGATGGAGGCCCACGGCACGGGCGTCGCTCACGCCTACGACCGGCTCAAACAACGACTCAAACTCCACACCGACCGCGGGGAGGCGCTCCGACAGGCCATCGTCGCCTGTCGGAAGGGCGGCACCCTCTCGATTCTCGGCGTCTACGGACTGATGGACAAGTTCCCCCTGGGAATCGTCACGAACAAAGGGCTCACCGTCCGAACCGCCCAGCAGCACGGCCAACGCTACGTCCCACGGCTGCTCGAACACGCTGCCGAGGGCGAGATGGACCCGTCGTATCTGGCGACGCACGAACTCTCCCTCGAGGACGCACCTCGCGGGTACGAACTGTTCAAACACAAGAAAGACGGGTGCGTGCGGCCGGTCTTCACCCCCTGAGCATCCAGGCTACGTCTCGTCGTCGGATTCGTTGCCGTCAGTTTCGTTGTCGTCAGCACCCTCGCCCTCCTCTTCGTCCTCGTCGATTGGCTCGTCCTGGGTGTCCTCGGTCGCCTCCTCGTCCGCCTCCTGTTCGTCAGCCCCGTCATCGGGTACCGAGATGTCGTCTCCCTCGTCCGGTGACACGATCTTCATGACGACTCCCGTGTCGCCCGACGGAACACCCTCCCGGTTCGCGAGGACGTACACGTTACCGTCGCCGTCCTGGCCGAACTGCCGAACGAAGTAGGGGAAGGAACCGTCGTCGGTCCCCGAGACCTGGAGTTCTTCCATCTCCCAGAGTTCGTCACGGGGTATGGCCTCGACGTCCTCCTCGCCGTCAGCATCGTCGCTCGAGTTGGTATCCGTCGTCTCGTCGTCATCCGAACTTCCGTCGTCCTCCGAACCTCCGTTGTCGTCCGAATCCCCGTCGATAGGCTCGGACGCCGCGAGGAGTCGACCCGCCGGCGCCTGGCGCGCCGGATCAGCCGTCCAGTCGCCGAAGACGTACTTGCCTTGCAACTCCTCGAGCTGGTCGGCCTCGTACACGTGACCGCCGATGATCGTGATCCCGACCGTCTCGCCCTCGTAGACGTGGGGGTACTCGACGATCGGGTCCTGCAGTTCTTGCCCGTTGTACGGCGGTTCGTCGGGAGCGGCGTCCGGACAGTCTGCGGGCGGATCGCTCGGGCTATCCGTACTGAAGCAGTGGGTCCCCTCCTTGACGTTCCAGCCGTAGTTGCCGCCAGCCTCGACGAGGTTCGCCTCCTCGTAGAGGTCCTGCCCGGCGTCGGAGACGAACAGTCGCCCATCGCTGTCGAACGAGATGCCGAACGGGTTCCGGAATCCCCACGCGTAGTACTCGTCGATGGCGTCGTCTACGTCGACCAGAGGGTTGTCGTCCGGGACGGCGTAGGGTTTGTCGTCGCCCTCCGCGTCGACGTCGATCCGATGGATGCCGCCGAGGAGAGTATCGGTGACGTTCTGTCCGTTTCCGCCCGCGTTCTCGTCGTACCAGTCCTCGAGGTGGCCCTCCATGTCGTCGTTCGCGCCGCCGCCGTCGCCCATCGGCACGTACAGGTAGCCGTCGGGTCCGAAGGCCATCGGGCCCGCGTCGTGGTTGTACTGCGGTTTCTGGAACTCTAGGAGGACGGTCTCCGAGTCCGGGTCGCCTTCACTCCGGTCGCTCGACGCGTGGAACTCCGAGATGACTTCGACGTGACTCCAGCCATCGGCCGTCTCGTCGTTCGGCGGCGCGCTATAGTGAACGAAGAAGCGACAGTTCTCGGCGAAGTTCGGGTGGACTTCCACGCCGAGGAGACCCCGTTCGTCGTAGTCCTGGTTCGGATCGGCGTACGATCCTTCGAACGTCCCGAGTTCGACCAGCCGGTCGCTCACGTCGAGGAACGGTTCCTCCCGCCGTCCGTCGCCATCGACGAGCCAGAGCTCGCCCGTTTGATCGGCGACGAGGTACTGGTCCTGGTCCTGGTCCTGGCCCCCACCGATCACGGCAAAGTCGGTCGGCGCCGTCAGGCCCTCCGCGACCGACTGGAGCCCGATTTCGACCCCCGGATCGAAGAACGCCGGCACTTCGCCGTCTTCCGATTCGTCACCGGTTTCGTCGTCGGTTTCACCGCCGATCGAGACCTCCCCGCGCATCGTCCCCGCGTGCGGTTCACAGTAGTACTCCGCCATCTCGCTCGTCGCCTCGAACTCGAGCGTCTGGGTCTCCCCTTCCTCGGCCAGGAGTTCGGTGCGCTCGAGTTCCTCGCCATCGCCGTCGACGATGACGATGTTGTGCGCCTGGCCGTCGAGATTCTCCCACGTGAGTTCGTAGGTCGCCCCCTCCTCGAGTTCCAGCGTGGGATTGGTTTCGCCTTCGAGCGCGTCCGGCGCGATTCCTTGCCACCCGCTCGTCTCGCCCCCGAGTTCGATCAGCTCGCTCTCCTGGGCGAGGGTCGTATTACCGACCGCGGCGAAACCGCCGGCGGCGGCAGTCGCTTGCAGCAGTCGTCGCCGCGTGGTCGGCCACCACCGGGAGTTCTCGGTTCCCGCGGAATCGTACGGACGGGTCGGTCGCTCGTCGCCTGGCTGTTCGCTCATAACGCTCGACACGGCGAGGGACGAATGGATAAACGCCACCAATCATTCCCGTACTTTTCTCGTTCAATCGGTTGTTGTCCCTGGACTGTACGAAGAGCACAGGTGGACGCAGACGTAACGTCGAGTTACACGATGCCGTCGTCGAATCCGGTCCGTCGCGGCCGACTACCCGGTCGATCCTTCCGGCGATCGTATTGCACCACTTCTCGCCTCCAGAACGAACGAAACAGCGCGTTTACCGGAATACATCGATTGGACTATCGACGGCGACGGGCCCTGACCGTGATCGAAGTCGACGCCGTCGTGGATGTCGATGGCCGCTCGCACTCCCCGCGGGACGGCCGAAGCAGCAGAGAGGGGAATATAAACGTAACTCGAGCACGTTGACGTCACAAGAGTGAACGTAGATGTCCAGTGATCTCTCCATCCAGACGACGCACGTCGGAAGTCTTCCCCGGTCGGACGCCCTCCGCGAAGTGTTGCGCCGCGACGACGATTCACGTTCAGAGGCGTTCGAAGCCGCCGTCGGCGAGGCGGTCCGCGACGTGGTTCGCAAACAGGCCGAAGCAGGGATCGACGTCGCGAACGACGGCGAACAGAGTCGACTCGCGTACTCGGTCGACGTGACGAACCGCCTCTCCGGGTACTCAGATCGCTTCGCCGAGCGCGACCTGCCGGCAGACCTCGAGGAGTATCCCGAGTTCGCCGAACACGCACTGGGTGACATCGACAACATCGGCGGACCGATCGCCACGGGCCCCATCGAGTACGTCGGGGAGGAGGCCCTCGAGCGAGACCTGACTCGCTTCGACGAGGCAGTCGAGGAGACGGGCGTTTCCTTCAGTGATCGATTCCACACCGCGCCGTCGCCGGGGGCCGTGCTCCGGTTCACCGACTCGACGTATCACGACTCGAACGAGGAGTACATCTTCGACCTCGCGGAGTCGCTCCAGACCGAGTACGAGATCATCGTCGACAGCGGCGCCCAGTTACAGATCGACGCGCCGGAGCTGCTCGCCGGGTTCACGATCACCTACAAGGACGCCTCGACCGACGAGTTTCGCGACCAGGTCGAGACCTACGTAGAGGCGATCAACGTCGCACTCGGTGACGTCCCGTCCGACCGCGTTCGACTCCACGCCTGCTGGGGAAACTACCCGGGTCCCCACCACCACGACGTGGCGCTCGGCGATGTCATCGACAAATTCTACGAGGCCGACGTTTCGGGTCTGGTCGTCGAAGGAGCGAACCCCCGACACAACCACGAGTACCGGACGATCGCGGAGCATCCGCTCCCCGACGACTGGACGCTCGTCCCCGGCGTGATCGACGTGAAGACGAACGTCGTCGAGCACCCCGAAGTCGTCGCAGACCGACTCGAGCGATTCGCCGAGAGCGTCGGTGATCCGTCGCGAATAGTCGCCGGTTGCGACTGTGGCTTCGAGACGGTGATGACTGCGAACCTCGTCTATCCGGACCTCGTCTGGAAGAAACTCGAGTCGCTCGTCGAGGGTGCGGAACTCGCCTCGAGTCGGCTCGCGTGACCGGACTGGTCCATTGGAGCTGGCTGCGGCGTCAGTGATTCGAGACGGTCGCGGTTTGCGGTTCGCAGTGCGGGTGGTCGCGGTTCGCTGTGTTTCCGCCTCTGGACGATTTCCCTTCGGACGATCGCCGACTCCCGAACGAATTGGAAGAGTCGGAAGCCAGACGAATCAGGAGAACGTAATCGCTCGAGCAAACGCCAGATGACATCGGTGTAACCAGGTGAAACTGGTGTTCGCGAAAGTATATCGGGTTCACACTCGAGTTTCAAACAGAACATCGTGACAGCCACCAGCCGGATCGACAACGGACCGACGAACACCGCCAGCTGCCGACGAGGACCACGAATCGCATGACTGACCACCTGCCGGATTCGACGCGCATCGGCCGCACCGCGCTGACTGTCGCGGACCTCGAGGAATCGATCGAGTTCTATCGAGACGTCGTCGGGCTCGTCGTCCGAGCGAAGAGCGAGACGGCGGCGACACTCGGCACCGAGACGGAACCGCTGCTCGAGCTACGCCGAGACGCCGATGCCCCACCTCGCAATCGGAGCCAGGCAGGGCTGTTCCACAACGCCTTCGAGGTCACCTCGAGGACCGCGCTCGGGGCCGTGCTCGATCGGATCCGCGACCGCTGGACGCTAAACGGCGCCTCCGACCACTACGTCAGCGAGGCGCTATACCTCGACGACCCCGAAGGCAACGGCGTCGAGATCTATCGCGACCGACCGCGGTCGGCGTGGCCGCGACGCGAGGACGGAACGGTTCGAATCGGCACGATTCCACTGGATCTCGAGGCCGTCGCCGCCGCCTCGGACGGAGCGACGACCGTTCCCGACGGGACGACGATCGGTCACGTTCACCTCGAAACGACCTCGCTCGAGGCCGCTCGAGAGTTCTACGTCGATACACTGGGATTCGAGGTTCAGACCGAACTCGACGGTGCCTTGTTCGTCTCGGCGGGCGGCTATCACCACCACCTGGGCGTGAACGCGTGGGCCGGAAAGTCGCAGCCGCGACCGGCGGACGGCCGCGGGCTAGCATGGGTCGAACTCCTCGTTCCGAGCGCGGCAGCCCTCGAGATGGTCCGTGACCGGCTGGACGCTACCGACGCCTCCACAACGGAGCGTGAGAACGGATTCGAGACCACCGATCCGGACGGAGTCACGGTCCGCGTCGAGCGCGCGTGAGCCATCGCGAGCATCCGTCGTCTCTGGCGCCTCTCCGACACGAAATCGACGCGTATCGGCGCTTATCCCACATGTTTAGGGACTACCTTTAGGCGGGTCTGGAAGTAAAAGACGTGTGTGCAGACGTTCAGACCAACGGAGCCCGTCGACATTCTCCTCATCGAGGACAACCCAGGTGACATTCGACTCACCGAGGAGGCGTTCAAATCAGCTCTGAACGAGGTGCGCTTTGAGATTGCGACGGACGGCGAGGAAGCCGTTCGATTCTTACACGAGTGCCAACAGGACGACGAACGATCCTTTCCCGATCTGATCTTGCTGGACCTGAACCTCCCTCGACTCGACGGATTTGCGATTCTCGAGATGCTCAAAGACGACTTCGACCACCCGTCTCCACCGGTGTTAGTCCTCTCGAGTTCGACGGCCAGGGAGGACATCGTCAAATCGTACGAGCGGGCAGCCAACGCCTACCTGACCAAGCCCGATTCGCCGGACGAGTTCGATACGATGGTGCGAGCGGTCGAGGATTTCTGGATCGAGTCGGTACAGCACCCGCCAATCGAGTCCTGAGGCGGAGAGCCGTCATCGGGGATCGTCGCGTCCCGCGCGTCCGACTCGCTGTCGGCGCTAACCGATCGTCGATAGACGCTTTCGATTCACCTTAGAAGGGACTCCTCGGAGTAACAGGTTCTGGGCCGTCGTACACAGGTTACACTCGAACGGTATTCACAGTCGTGCGGTATTGGCAGAGCGTCGAACTTTCACTCACGGCTCGAGTTCGACGACGTCGTCGAAGAGATGCGTAAGTGTCATGATCGTCTCCCTGTCGTGGACCGACGAGTCGACGTGGACGTATGCGACGGCGTCGGCCCGGCGAATCTCCTCGAGGGTCACGTGCAGGAATCGGAAGGTCATCTCGAGACCCTTTCGCTCGAGGAGGGGTGTGAGCGATTCGAACCAGAGGATCGGGTGCTGGTGGGGGCTCGAGTTCGAGTCCTCGAGTGCACCCTCGCTCTCGTCCCACCGCGAAAGCGCGTCGCCAATCGCGATGCCGATGCCGGTGACGTCCTCGGTACCGACGGTGAGGATGTGCGCCTGGGGGAGTTCCACGGAACTGGTGCCGGCAGCTATCGAGCGGGTGACCTCGCCGATCGAGACGATGCCGAACTTGCTCGGGAAGTCGCCGATACGCGACCGCCAGGCGTCCAGGATCGCCTCGGCCGTGTGGGCGCGCGAGACGACGACCGTTGGCCGCTCGTCGTCGGTCTCGCCGGTCGGATCGTGAGAACGAATGTCCTCGACGGTGGTGACGATGTCGGAGGCGCCCATGGAGGGGCTGACGACCAGCACGCTCGAGCCCGGGTCGTACTGATCGAGCGCTGCCGGAGGAGAACGTCCCATAGGAACCCCTTGTCGGTCCTCGTAATAAAGCGCCCGGCCGTGACAGCCCAGGACAGAGTAAATATTACCACACCGATCTCCGAGGAATTGGCAGGTCCGTCGATAGTGGTTGCCTGAATGCCCGAAGAGAAAACGACGTACGCACTTGAAACGCAACCACAAACGGTTACCTCTCGTCCGAATGTACCCTCGAGTTTAAGCGGTTTCGTGCGTAAGTCAGTCGCATGCTCACCGACGACTTCGGGCGCGAGGTTTCCGGGGTACGCATCTCGCTCACCGATCGGTGTAACTTCGACTGCATCTACTGTCACAACGAGGGACTGGGGGACACGCGGGGGCCGATGGACCCGCGAGAAAACGAGATGGGAACCGACGACGTCGTCCGCTTTCTCGAGGTCGCCGCCGAGTTCGACGTCGAGGCCGTCAAGTTCACCGGCGGCGAGCCGATGTTGCGTGACGACCTCGAGGAGATCATCGAGCGAACGCCCGACTCGATGGCCGTCTCGCTGACGACCAACGGGACCTTCCTGCCCGACCGCGCCGAAGCGCTCGTCGACGCCGGACTCGAGCGGGTGAACGTCTCCCAGGACGCCCTCGACCCGGAGGCATTCGCGGCGGTGACGAAGAGCGGAGCCTACGACCGGGTGATCGAGGGCGTCGAAGCGGCGCTCGAGGCCGGCCTCGATCCGGTCAAACTCAACATGGTCGTGTTCGAACACACCGCGGGGTACGTCCCGCAGATGGTCGAGCACGTGGCCGAAAACGATGGCTTGCAGCTCCAGTTGATCGAGTACATGCCCGAGTTGACCGGCAAGCCCGAGTGGAACGTCGAAATCGAACGCGTCCACGACTGGCTGGCCGACCAGGCCGAGGCGATCGAACACCGCGAGATGCACGACCGGAAGCGCTACTGGATCGGCCAGGAGGACGGGGACGGCCGCGGGATGGTCGAGATCGTCGACCCCGTCGAGAACCCGACGTTCTGTGCGAACTGTCACCGCGTCCGCGTGACCCACGAGGGGTACCTCAAGGGCTGTCTCAACCGCAACGACGACTTGCGTCCGATGGGCGAGATGACCAAACCCGAGATTCGCGAGGCGTTCCGCGAGGTCGTCGCCAATCGCGTGCCCTACTACGGCGAGTACATGGTCCGGAACGCGAGTGGAGAGTGGGAACTCAACGACGAGTACATCGACGTCGGCGCCTGATTCGCGACTCGCGGAAGAACGTTACTTGGTGCCCTGGCGCAGCCACGAGGACGAACGCTACTTGAGCGCAGCCACGAGGAAGACGACCGCAAGCAATAGCAACACGACGCCGCCGGCGGGTTGTCCGCCGCCGCCGAAGACGTACACGCCGTACCCGAGCGTCGCCGCGACCAGCCCGACCGAGAGACTCGAGACGACGTGGACGGCCTCAAGGCGGCGGGTGTCGGTTTCGCGGCCGAGTTGCTCGCCGAGTTCGACGGCGCTCCGGCCGAGGTCCAGGGCGACGAGGGCGGCGATGGCACCGACGACCGTCACTTCGGGGGGCATCCCCTGCAACCCACCGAGGACGACGGCGACGAACAACAACCCGGCGCCGGCGTCGGTCGCGTCGGTGATCCCCCACACCAGGCCCGCGGCGAGCGAGGCGGTTCCGATCACGGCGACGACCGCGCCGGCCGGCGACCCAACGGCGGTCGTTCCGACGACGATCACTGCGGCGAGAGCCGCCCCGAGACTCGCGATCCGCGTCGGTCGCCTGGTCAGTTCGTTCATCGGCGACCACCCGCGTTCGCTCGAGCGACCACCTCGTCGATCGTCTCCGATGGCTCCCAGTCGATCACGGGGACGCCGGCTCGCTGGAGGTCGAACCGCCTAATGCGGCGGGCGACGCGGGCAAGTTGCTGGCTGGTCGTCCGTTCGGCCGTCGGGTTCGGACTGATGACGGTGAGCGCGTGGCCCCTGGCATCCAGGCGACGGACGATCCGGGCCGCGGCGGCGTCACAGAGAGGACTGAGGAAGACGATCTGGGTCTCGGCGGCGAGGCGACGACGGATCATCCGCAGTTGGGGTCGCCACTGGGTCTCATCGCGGGGCGGCTCCGTCGAGAACTGTTCGTGGGACGCGAGCGCCTCACTGAGCCGGATTCGATGATGCTGTCCCGACGAGGGGGCGATCCAGCACGTCTCGCGCAAGTTGAGTCGCTGGTTGGCTTCCCGGTTGACGGGGCCGAGTGCGGCCAGCCCGACCGTATCGCCAGTGTCGAGCAACGACGCGGCGATCCGGCCGGCCGCTTCGACGGACCGATCGATGGCGTGGGCAGCGTCGGGCTGGTGTGCGAGGTAGGAGGCCTTCCGCGCGTCGATCAACACGAGGACGCGAGCGGCCCGCTCCTCGTGGAACTCGAGGGTCGCAAGTTCGCCCGACCGGGCGTGACGATTCCAGTCGATCCGGTTGAGCGGGTCGTTTCGCCGGTACTCGCGAACCGAGTGAAATTGCATCCCCTCTCCCGAGTCGGCGGTCGTCAGCTGACCGGAAAACGCCGCGGCGGCGGGTCTGAGCGGGACTGCGGTCGTGAGCGCCTGGAGCGTGGGTTCGGCGACGATGGTCGTCTCCGTCTCGGTCGTGAGATACGATTCGCGTTCGCTCGAGCGCGAGAGGTCGCGCGTGAGCGCGAGCGCCGGGTCGAACGTGTGTTTCCCACGACGGGCCGTGACGGTGTACTCGAGGGTCACCGAGTCGTGCGGGCGAAGTGACGTCCCGAGTCGCGCCGAACCCGACTCGAGTGCGAGCCCCGCGGGAATCCCGTCGACGAAGCGAAGGTCCGGGACGAATCCGTTCGAGTCGTTGGTGATCGTCACCGTCACCGTCACCTCCTCGCCCGGATCAGGGTGGTCGTCGCTGAGCGTGCGCTCGAGGATGAGGTCGGGGTTCGGGGCGTCCCGAAGGTGGGCGAAGCCGGCGTAGCCGACCCCGACGACGCCGGCGAGAACGGCGCCCGGCGACTGGGCGACGGCACCGACGCCGACGGCGAAGAGCGCGAGGCCGCCGACGCCCGTCCAGTACCCGGTTTCGCGAACCGACCGTTCGACCCGGCCGGTGAACGAGTCCTGGGTCGTTCGTGGGGTGACGTCCTCCAGTTCTTCCGGGTCGTACTGCGGGATCGAGTCGGGCAGTACCTGATCGCCGAGGCCGCCGTACCCGATCGCCGCGATCGAGGCCGCCGTTCGCCGGACGTTCTGCCGGAAGGTCGTTTCGCGGTCGAGTCCGGCCACGAGCCGATTTCGGAGGGACGTCTTCGGGGGCTCGAGGTCCGGCGAGAGAAACGCGGCGACGCGTTCGTCGGCCGTCCAGGTGCCCGATTCTATGCGGTCCCGCGCGTCTTCCGTCGAGAGCCCATCGAACCGCGTGAGGACCGCCATCGCCGCCTCCCGGAGCCCGTCGACGATGCGTCTCGAGCCGGAGACGAATCCGTAGGAGTCGGTTCGAAACTGGGCGATGGCGCTCGAGAGCGTCCGCCCGGGCACGGGGACGGTCGTCCGGTGTTCGGGGTCGGTCGTCGTCGTCAGGTCGCGCTCGGTGCGGCGACGGCTGAATCCACTCACCGCGACCAGGATTGCCAGCACGCCTATCAGACCAATCAGGCTCTGGCTGACGTTGAAATCGGTCGCGCCGACGAGAACGAGTACGCCGGCGAGAAACACGAATACGCCGACGGCGAGCGGCAAACGGCGGGTCATCTGTCGTCACCTCGACCGTCTCGGCTGGCAGCGTCCGTTTCGCCGTAGGTCGACTCGATCGCTCGCAGGATCGAGACCGCCCGTTCTTCGCGTTCGTCGGTCGTGTCCTCGTGACCGTAGCGAACGGCCTCGAACAGGCCTGTGAGTTCCTCGACGTGGTCGCGCTCGAGGCCCGCATCGACCGCGACGGCCGCGAACTCGCGGGGCGTCGTCGACTCGGGACGGTCGACCTCGAGGAGGTCGGTCATCTCGCGCCAGGCGCGGTAGATTTCGTTGTCGACGCCCGTCGAGGACTCGTCGGCGATCCGGTCCGCAGCACGACCGGCGGCAGCCGCGACTGCCGCCCGTTCCGTGTTCGTGCCGTCCTGGCCTTCCTCGACGGACGCGGTCCCCCCCGTGGACGATCCACGTTTGCTCAAGACCAGTCCGCCGACGAATATGGTCGCGACGAGGGCCAGCACACCGAGGAGGGGGCCGAAATTGAGCGGAACGTCCGTCTCGCGTGAGCCGGTTCCTGAGGTTCCTCCGCCACCAGAACTGTTGTTCGACGTGTTGTACGTCTGGTTCTGTGTGACGAACTCCGGCTGCTCGCCGTACTTGAGGAGGAGATAGACGATTGTGGACAGAATCAACGTGATCAGAATCGTGGCGGCACCAATTTTCACGAGATCTCGACGGTTAGAAATTAGGTACCACACGACCACGAGGGCGAGCATGATTAGTAACGCGTACACGAGATACTGCAGGAACTCGGGGGGCGTCCCTGGCTCGTCACCCCTGTTGTCACTGTAGGGCTCCCCCTCGCTTGCCCCCTGGCCTGACCCTTCGCCGTCGCCGTCGCCGAACCCGGTTCCGTCGCTTCCGGGATCGATGGGCGTGGTGATGGTCGCGGCGACGAGGCCGATCGCGACGATCACGAGGAGGGCAACCGCCAGCCGCAAGAGCGTTTCTGTGGAAGGCACCGATTGTCAGTCCGTTGTTCCTAGTTCCTAATAAGTCGTAGCATTTCGGTGTGATAGCACGCGACTCGAGACTGACGAATCACGGCCTTTCGTTGCCCTTAAGTACTGGCCACGGGAAGTGAGGGGTGCACTACGATGTAGGGGATCCGTCCCCGAGTCCGGAAGGGCGACAATGACCACGGTGTCGTGGTAGCCAAGCGGCCCAAGGCGCATGGTTGCTAACCATGTGGCGTCAAGCCTCCGGGGTTCAAATCCCCGCCACGACGTCGATCACCCACTCGCACCCGGCCACGAGTCACGGGACCCACAACCGCCACCCGCAGCATGGAACCCCGTGACCCGTCGCCGGCGAGAGCCGATCAACGAACCACAGACGACCTACAACACATGAGTGAGGAAGAACCGCAAGAACAGGAGGAAGACGAGCTTCAGTACTTCGTCCGGATCGGGCAGACCGACCTCGACGGGACGAAGTCCGTCGAACGCTCGCTCGCCGAGATGAACGGGATCGGCCGACGTGCCGCCCGGATCATCGCGGAGGAAGCCGACGTCGACCGTACGGCGACGTTCGGTGCCCTCGAGCAAGAGACGATCGACGAAGTCGTCACGCTCGTAGAGAACTACGCCGAGGAGGTCCCAGAGTGGCTCACCAACCGCCAGAAGGACTTCTACACCGGCGAAACGACCCACGAGATCGGCAACGATCTCCAGTTGACCCGTCAACACGACATCAACCGAATGAAGATGATCGACTCCTACCGGGGAGTCCGTCACAAGCGCGGCCAGAAGGTCCGCGGCCAGCGGACGAAGTCCACCGGCCGAACGGAAGGGACCATCGGCGTCAACGTCGAGGAGATCCGCGAAGAACAGGCCGAGGAAGCCGCAGCGGAAGCGGAGGATGACGAATAATGCCGCTGGGATCCAACACCAAGCAGTACGAGACGCCGAATCACCCATACCAGGGTGAGCGCATCTCGAACGAGCACGCGCTGCTCGACCGCTACGGCCTGAAGAACAAAGAAGAACTCTGGCGAGCCCAGTCCGAACTTCGTTCGTACCGACGCGAGGCTCGTGACCTGCTCGCCCAGCCACAGGACGAAGCGACCGTCATCAACCGGACCGAGGAGTTCCTCGGACGCCTCAAGCGCGTCGGGATCCTCAACGAAGGCGACGAACTCGGCGCCGTCCTGAGCCTCGAAATCGAAGACGTCCTCGAGCGCCGTCTCCAGACGGTCGCCTACCGCAAGGGACTGGCTCAGACGCCACAGCAGGCGCGCCAGTTCATCACGCACGGTCACATCGTTCTGGACGGCCAGCGCCAGCGGATTCCGTCGTACGTCGTCGACGTCGACGAGGAGGACCTGGTCGACTTCGACGAGAACAGTCCGATCGCGGACGAACTCCACCCGGCACGAGCGGAGGGTCAATAACATGGCAGACGACGATAAATGGGGCATTGCCCACGTACACGCATCGTTCAACAACACCGTCATGACCGTGACCGACCTCACGGGCGCGGAGACGATCGCGAAGTCCTCCGGCGGGACGGCGGTCAAGCAGAACCGCGACGAGGCGTCGCCGTACGCGGCCATGCAGATGGCCGAGTCCATCGCCGACGAGATCAAGGCGGCCGGCATCACCGGCCTCCACGTCCGCGTTCGCGGTCCCGGTGGCAACCTACAGAAGTCGCCCGGACCCGGCGCACAGGCGACGATTCGCGCGCTCGCCCGTGCGGGTCTCGAGATCGGCCGCATCGAAGACGTCACCCCGATCCCTCACGACGGATCGCGCGCACCCAAAGGCAAGGGCGGCTACTAGATCATGACTGAAACGTACGACGTCGAGTTCGTCGAACGCGACGATCGGAGCGCACGCTTTCTCGTCCGCGGCCTGACGCCCGCGTTCGCCAACGGTATCCGCCGGGCGATGGTCGCGGACGTGCCCACGATGGCGATCGACGAGGTCCGTTTCATCGAGAACTCGTCGGTGATGTTCGACGAGCAACTCGCGCTCCGACTGGGGCTCGTCCCGCTGACGACGCCCCCGGAAGGCGAGTTCGTCGAGGACGACACCGTCACCCTCTCGATCGACGTCGAAGGACCGGCGACCGCCTACTCGGGCGATCTGGTCACGAGCGACGACCTCGTTCGACCCGCCGACGAGAACGTCCCGATCATCGATCTCAAGGACGGACAGCGGCTCGAGGCCGAGGCCGACGCCGTGATCGACCGCGGCAAGGACCACGCCAAACACCAGGGCGGCGTGGCCGTCGGCTACCGCCACTTACAGCGCGTGACCGTCGAGGACGACCTCTCCGAGTTCGAAGACGAGGAGACCCAGATCGTCCGCGGCGTGATCGAAGAGGACGGCGAACTCGTTCCCACGAGCGAGTTCGGCCACGACCTCTCCGAGCGCTACCCCGGCAAGCAAGTGCGCGTCGAGGACGTGCCCGGCGCGTTCGTCTTCCACGTCGAGACCGACGGCTCGTTCAGCGTCGAGGAACTCGTCACGCGCGCGGTCGATTCGATCGACCGACGCGCGGCCGAACTCGAGGAAGCCGTCCAGCTGTAAGCGTCCCCCGAACAACGAACAACACACGAACCACCAATGATCCGACGTCCCACCCCCGTTCACACACACGCTGGGTCGCCATCGACGGCCGTCGAGGCCGCGAGCGGCGAAACTGGCAGCCGATCGGACTCCCAAATCGAAAGGGGTTTTACGGGGCGACGGGTACGGAGGAGTGCGAGCAGGGATAGCCAAGTCAGGCCAACGGCGCAGCGTTCAGGGCGCTGTCTCGTAGGAGTCCGCAGGTTCAAATCCTGCTCCCTGCATCACTTCTCCGATCGAAATCGGACGCCGACTGCTCGAGTGACGGCTTCGGCCGGGTCTCGAGGATCGGTCGGCGTCTCGACGACTACGACTACGATTGCGACTACGACCGCGATTGCGGCTGCGACTTCGACTGTACCTGCAATCGCGACACAGACCGAATCTGGAGGAAACCAATGAGTACAAAGACCAATCCGCGACTCACCGATCTCATCGCCGAGTTGAAGTCGACGTCCCGACAGCGGGACGCGGCCGTCTGGCGAGACATCGCGGACCGTCTCGAGAAGCCCCGCCGCAACCACGCGGAAGTCAACCTGGGGCGGATCGAGCGGTACGCACGCGAGGAAGAGACCGTCGTCGTCCCCGGCAAGGTGCTGGGGTCCGGCGCACTGCAAAAGAACGTTACCGTCGCCGCCGTCGACTTCTCGTCGTCGGCCGAGACGAAGATCGAACAGGTCGGCCAGTCGGTCTCGCTCGAGCAGCTGCTCGAGGAGAACCCCGACGGGTCGAACGTCCGGGTGATCGCCTGATGAGTGTCGCCGAATACGACGCCGACGTCGTCGTCGACGCTCGCGACTGTATCCTCGGTCGCGTGGCCAGTGAGGTCGCCCAGCGCGCCCTCGACGGCGAACGCGTCGCCATCGTCAACGCCGAAGATGCCGTGATCACCGGCGACAAGAACGACGTGTTCGAGACCTACCAGACGCGCCAGCAGCTGGGCTCCGACAGCGGCCCGTACTACCCGCGTCGTCCGGACGCCATCCTCAAGCGCGCCGTTCGCGGCATGCTTCCCGCGAAGAAACCGCGCGGCCGCGAGGCGCTCTCGAACGTCCGCGTCTACGTCGGCAACCCCTACGAGGGCGACGACGACTACGAGGCCGAGGTCCTGGAGGGCACGTCGCTGGACCGACTCTCGAACATCCGCTTCGTCCACCTGCACGAAGTCTCCGAACAGCTAGGTGCTAACGTCACATGGTAACGAACACGAGTGGAAAGAAGAAGACGGCCGTCGCCCGCGCCACGGTGCGCGAAGGCGAGGGTCGCGTCCGAATCAACTCCCAGCCGGTCGAGCTGGTCGAACCCGAGATGTCCCGACTGAAGATGCTCGAGCCGTTCCGCATCGCGGGCGACGACCTCCGCGACGGCATCGACGTCGAGGTCCACGTCGAGGGTGGCGGCGTCAGCGGACAGGCCAACGCCGTCCGCACCGCCATCGCTCGCGGCATCGTCCAGCACACGAACGACGCCGAACTCCGCGACGCGTACATGGAGTTCGACCGCTCGCTGCTGGTCAACGACGTTCGACAGTCCGAACCCAAGAAGTGGGGCGGCCCCGGCGCACGGGCCCGCTACCAGAAGTCCTACCGCTAAGGTGATCAAGATATGATGGTACCGGTCCGGTGTTTCACGTGCGGTAACGTCGTCGGCGAACACTGGGAGGCGTTCGACGAACGAGCGAACGAGGGCGATGAGGACCCACAGGAGGTCCTCGACGACCTCGGCGTCGACCGCTTCTGTTGCCGGCGCATGCTCGTCAGTCACACCGACCTCGTCGACGTCGTCTCACCCTACCAATGATGCAACAACGCCACAACCGATACGAGAAGGCTCGCATCCTCGGCGCTCGAGCTCTGCAGGTGTCCTACGGGGCACCAGTGTTGATCGACACGGATCAGTCCGAACCGATCCTGATCGCGGCCGAGGAGTACGACGAGGGCGTGTTGCCCTTCACCGTCCATCGAGGAGGGAAATGACGCGCATCACCGACGTTCGGCTCCGGGAAGTGCTCGACTCGCGGGGGAACCCGACGGTCGAAGCGGACGTCCTCACCGAGAGCGGTGGGTTCGGCCGCGCCGCCGCCCCCTCGGGAGCCAGCACGGGCGAGTACGAGGCGATCGAGCGGCCGGCCGGCGAGGCCATCGCCGCCGCTCGCGAAACCGTCGTCCCGCGTCTCGTCGGTGAGGCCTTCGCCGGCAACCAGCGCGAGGTCGACGGCATCATTCGAGCGGCCGACGGCACCGACGACTTCTCGGAAATCGGCGCCAACAGCGCGGTCGCCATCTCGATGGCCGCCGCCAAGGCGGGCGCCGACGTACTCGGTGCGCCGCTGTTTCAGCATCTGGGAGGCACCTTCCGCGGCGAGAACTTCCCGGTTCCGCTCGGAAACGTCGTCGGTGGTGGCGAACACGCCGCCGACGCGACGGATATCCAGGAGTTCCTCTCGGCACCGGTCGGCGCCCCGAGCATCGCCGAGGCCGTCTTCGCGAACGCGGCGGTCCACGCCGAAGTCTCGGAACTGCTCCACGAGCGCGACGTCCCCGCCGGCAAGGGTGACGAGGGCGCCTGGGCGCCGTCGATCGACGACGCCGAGGCCTTCGACATCGTTGACGAGGCGGTCTCGACCATCGAGGACGAGGTCGGCTTCGAGATCCGGTTCGGCCTGGACGTCGCCGCCGCCGAGATGTACGACGAGGAGTCTGGCGTCTACGAGTACAGCGACACGACTCGAGACACCGACGAACAGATCGCCTACGTCGCCGACCTGGTCGACGAGTACGACCTGGTCTACGTCGAGGACCCCCTCGACGAGAACGACTACGAGGCCTTCGCGAAACTCACCGAGGAGGTGGGCGACCGGACGCTCGTCTGCGGCGACGACCTGTTCGTCACCAACACCGAGCGCCTCGCTGCGGGCATCGAACAGGGTGCAGCAAACAGCATCCTGATCAAGCCCAACCAGATCGGGACGCTCACCGACGCCTTCGACGCGATCGAACTCGCCCGCGAGAACGGCTACGAGTCGATCGTCTCTCACCGATCGGGCGAGACCGAGGATACCACGATCGCACACCTCGCCGTGGCGACGGACGTCCCGTTCATCAAGACGGGCGCCGTCGGCGGCGAGCGAACCGCCAAACTCAACGAACTCATCCGAATTGCAGACGATGCGACATGACTGAGGACAACGCACAACAGGACGGACTCGACGCCGCCGAGGCGGAAATCGACGAGGAGCCAGCCGAAGGGGCCGGCCCCGCCGCCGAATCCGCCGACGAGGACGTCGAGCCAGTAGACGAACAGGACGCCGAGGCCGCGGAGGCCGCGGACGAACAGGAAGAAGAATCGGAATCAGCCGGACCCACGCTCGACGACGACGTCATGAGCGACGAGGAGGCCGACCTCCTCATCCCCGTCGAGGACTACCTCGGCGCCGGGGTCCACATCGGGACCCAGCAGAAGACCCAGGACATGGAGCGGTTCATCCATCGCGTCCGAACCGACGGGCTCTACGTGCTGGACGTCTCGAAGACCGACGGCCGCATCCGCACGGCCGCGGACTTCCTCGCGAACTACGCGCCCGAGCAGATTCTGGTGACCTCGAGTCGCCAGTACGGTCGCTTCCCCGCCGAGAAGTTCGCCGAGGCCGTGGGCGCTCGCGCTCGCACCGGGCGGTTCATCCCGGGGACGCTCACGAATCCGAAGTACGACGGCTACATCGAGCCGGACGTCGTGGTCGTCACCGACCCGATCGGCGACGCCCAGGCCGTCAAAGAGGCCATCACGGTGGGCATTCCGGTCATCGCGATGTGTGACTCGAACAACCAGACGAGCAACGTCGACCTCGTCGTCCCGACGAACAACAAGGGGCGCAAGGCGCTGTCGGTCGTCTACTGGCTGCTGGCCAACGAGACCCTCGACCGCCGCGGGGCGGAGCCCAGCTACGCACTCGAGGATTTCGAGAGCCTGGTGTAAGGTCGCGTTTCGATTCAGATTGTGTTTTCGGCGACCGCGAGTTCGAGCCGGTGAGCGCCAGCGTTATCGGTGTGGTGGCAGAGCAGATAGCGATCGGGCACTAGAACTCACGGCGTGCGTCGAGGCCCACTACCTTCGAGGAGGCGAAATTCCTACTCGCCGGCGACGGTCTCGAGTCGCTGGGCCGTCGGGACGGTCCAGCCGCGCGAGAGGGCGAGCACTCGCGTTCCGACGGTGACAGTCGCGCAGGCTGCGGCCGCGAGGGTCGCGTCGGCGGCGAGTACCGTGAAGAGCCAGTAGGCGGTTCCACCGAGGACGGCGCAACTGGCGTAGAAGTCCTCGAAGAGGATGAACGGCGAACGATCTAGCAAGAGGTCGGCGAACGCGCCGCCGCCCACGGCGTTGATCGTCGCGATGGCGACCACGCCGAACGCCGACAGCCCGATTTCGGTGGCGACGATCGCTCCCGCGGTGGCGAACGCCGCGAGGCCGACCGCGTCGGCGTACCGCGTGATCGGTCGGTCGTCGGGTGCCTCGAGCCAGGTGTAGAGAACGACGGCCAGAGAAACGCCGATGAGTCCGAGGGCAATCTCCCCCGCGGACTGCAGGGCGAGCGGGACGCGGCCCACGAGCACGTCGCGCGTCGCGCCACCAGCGAACGCGGTCGCGAGACCGACGACGGTGACGCCGAAGAGGTCGAACTCCTCGCGAATCGCCTTGGCGGATCCGACCAGGGCGAACGCGACCAGTCCGACCGCGTTCATCACGAGGAAGGGGTCCACGACGAGCGTCTGGAATCGACTCACTACGAGTGGCCACGAACGAGACGGTATTGACTGTGTCGGACGACCGCTCGTGACTCGAGGCGCTCTCCGGGACAATTCGCACCTCGAGCCCAGAGCCCATACTTCGAATTCTATAGTAAACGACGTCGCCCGGCCACCAGTATCTCCGTCCTGGCGCGTCGTGAGGCGGGAATCGAACGCTCGTCACAGTGGCTCGAGGCGGCGCTCGATAGCCCGTTCGACTGCACGGATGGCGTCCAGGTCGACGTGCTGGTGAACCGGCAGGAGGACGACCGTCTCGGAGAGCCGATGGGCCGTCTCGTAGGCGGGATTCTCGAGTACCGACCGCGAGAGCCGCGGCCAGGTGTGCACGCCGTCGACGCCGTGGGACTCGAGCAGACGACGGAGTCGTTCGGGTCGGTCGGTTCGGACGGGAAAGACCTGGGGGCAGACCCCGGGCGGGAGCGTCTCGAAGAGGGGGTCGACGTCGGGTCTATTCGCGAACAACGAGGTCCAGGCGCGGTAGTTCTCCCGTCGGCGCGAACGGATTTCGTCGGGGTTCGATCCCGCGATTACCGACGCCGACAGCCGCGACAGCCGCCGCTTCGACGCCTCGTACCGTTGATTTGGATCTGGAATCTCCTCGGTGCTACGATTCGTCGCCACGAACCCGGTGACGGCGTCGCGGATCGTTCCACTCCGGTCGAGCGCGTCGGTCGCGAGCGATTTGCAGACGAACGCGAGGTCGGCCTGTCTAACGCGACCCTCGACGCCCGCGAGGGTGGACGGCTCGAACCGCGCTGAAACGTTCGGATCCGAGAGGTAAAGCGCCGCCCCGTTCGGAATTGCCAGCAGTTTCCACAGGCTGGTCACGCCGACGTCGCCTCGCGTTCCGAGCAATCGACCCCGATCGAGGCTGAGCGGGCCGTGTGCATTGTCCTCGACGTGGTAGCAGTCGTACTCGTCGACCAGCGTCTCGATCACGTCGAACTCCGGCTGGGGAAACCCGAAGTAGTTCACGGAGACGACGGCGAGCGTCCGGCCGTCGATGCGGGACTCGAAGTCCCGCCGGTTTGGCGCGAGCGATTCGGTGATGGCGTAGTGACGGGGCTCGAGGCCGAGTTCGCGAATCGGCTCGACGACGGCGTCGGGAAGGTACGCGGGGAGGAGGACGTTCGTGGCCGCCTCCTCGTCCTTCGCCAGGAGCGTCGCGAGACCGTCGCGGAGTGCCGCCTTGCTCGAGCCGTAGTACGCCATTTCATCGGCGTGCCGCTCGAGGTAGGAGGCGACGGTCGGGTGGTTCGTGCGAGACGCCAGAACGTCGTCGTCTGAGAGCGCACCTGTGGCTCGGAATCGAGTCGGCGCGGTGAACGCCCGCTCGAGGAGGGGGCGTCCACCGTCGCGTATCGACGCGAGCACTGACGGATTTCCCTCGATCATCGGTTCGTCCGCACATACCTGCCCTCGGTCGTTTCCCGTCCTGTCACCATCAGCGAGACCACGGACAGCCAGCGGCTTAGTGATGCGGACGATACGGATCGGTTCGGCTGTTCAACGTCGGCTTACGACCCCCCGGAACCCGTCTGTATCGTCCGCCGACCGGGGGAAGTCTCGACGTACACGGTCAATGCAGTTGCATAACAATGGCGCCGACGACCAACACTCGAGTATGGATGACGACGGACCACAACTGCTCGTCGTAGGGCTCGACGCCGCCTGTTTTCCGGTACTCGATCCGCTGTTCGAGGCGGGAACGACGCCGACGCTTCGTCGCCTGTTCGAGGTCGGTGCCTGCGGCCCGCTCGAGTCACAGTTGCCACCGTGGACGGCGAGCGCCTGGCCCAGTCTCTACACGGGACAGAACCCGGGCAAACACGGCGTGTACGACTTCCTCCGGTTCGAGGGGTACGACTGGGACGTGGTCAACGCCTCGCACGTTCGCGCCCGCCCGATCTGGGAACTGCTGAGCGACCACGGCCTCTCGAGCGTCGTCGTCAACGTGCCCGTGACCCACCCGACACGGGAGTTCGATGGCGCGCTGATTCCGGGAATGACCGCGCCGGAGGATCCACCGTGTCATCCCGAAGGGATCCTCGAGGAGATTACAGCCGAGTGCGGCGAGTACTGGATCTATCCTCGAAGCGGCCCCGAACCCGCGACGTCGATCGAGAGCTACGAGCGGACGATCGCGGGACGCGGACGGGCCGTTCGATACCTCCTCGAGCGATTCGACCCCGCGTTCGCCTTCCTCCAGTTCCAGCAGACCGACTCCGTGTTTCACGAACGTCCGGGCGAGAAGCGAGCCGTCGAGGCGGTCTACCGGGCCGTCGACGACCAGCTCGCCCGGATCATCCTCGAGTTCGAACCGGACAACGTCCTCGTCGTCAGCGACCACGGCATGGGCCGAGTCGAGGGCTGGGAGTTCCGCATCAACGAGTTCCTCCGCGACCGCGGGGACGTGGTCGCCAAGAGCGGCGGCGAGGGGATGCCCACCTGGTCGCGGGCCTGGCAGAACGACTTACTCGAGGGCGAGTCGGCAGGCACCCACGACCGGAGCACGCTCGAGCGAGCGATAAACCTGGCTGCCCAGGCAGGTCTCACCACCCAGCGCGTCGCAAACGCGCTCGAGCGCGTCGGCCTGAAAGAGGCCGTGGGAAAGCGAGTGCCGAACGACGTGATCCGGTCGGCGAGCGAGCAGGTCGACTTCCCCAACTCCAGGGCGTACCTTCGCTCGAAGAGCGAACTCGGCGTCAGGATCAACCTCGAGGGACGAGAGCCCAACGGCCAGGTCTCGACCGGGGAATACGACGCCTACCGGCAGGCCCTCATCGAGGACTTCCGTGCCGTCGAGACGCCCGATGGCGAGCCGATGTTCGAGGCCGTCGAGCCGCGAGAGGCGGTTTTCGACGGGCACGAACTCGAGCGCGCACCCGACATCGTGACGGTTCCGGCGGGCTTCGACAACGCAATCGTCGAGGGACTCGAGGGCGAGCACTTCGCCGAACCCTGGGAGTCCTGGAACCACAAGCGAACGGGCGTGATCGCCGCGGCCGGGACGGACTTCGACGAGGGCGCCTCGCTCTCGGACGCAACGATCTTCGACGTCGCGCCGACGATCTGCTCGTTCTTCGACGTGAACGTCGACGCGGCGATGGACGGCGAGGTCCTCCCGGTGGTCGAGGCGAGCGAACGCGCCGCGTACCCGAGCTACGACCCGGACTCGATCACGGCCACCGACGACGCGACCGTCGAGGAGCGACTGACCGACCTGGGGTACCTCTGATCATGGGCATCGAAATCGAACGACTGGACGTCCGCGAAGACGCCGACGAGTGGAACCGGTACGTCGAACACGCGGATCGGACGCACCCGTTCTACCGGGCCGAGTCGCTCGCGCTGCAGGCAGCGGACACGAACACGACGGTCCACCCGCTAGTCGGATTCAAGGGCCAGGAGGTTGTCGGCCTCTTTCCCGTATTCGAGTTCAGGAAGGGGCCGGTCACGGGAGCGTTCTCGCCAGCGCCGTACTCCTGGGCCTGCTACCTCGGACCGGTCACGTGCAATTTCGGGAAGCTGAAACGGCGTAAGGCCGACCGGCGAACGAAGACGTTCCTCGAGGAAAGCTTCGAGTGGATCGACGAGCATCTCTCGCCGATGTACGCCAAATTCGAGTCGGTTCGCATCGGCGACGTTCGACCCTTCGTCTGGAACGGCTACGAGGTCGAACCAAAGTACACCTACGTCGTCGACCTCGAGGGCGATCCCGCCGGGCTGCTCGATACGTTCAGCAGCGATGCCAGATCCAACGTACGAAGTGCCGAGGACTTCGAGGGCGTGTACGTAATCGAGGAGGGGTCGATCGACGACATCGACCGGATCGTCGAGCAGGTCCGGTCGCGCTACGCGAGTCAGGGTCGGTCGTTTCACCTCTCCGCGTCGTTCGTTCGGTCGCTCTACGAGGAACTTCCCCGAGGATCGGTTCGGCCCTACGTCTGTCGCGTGAACGGTGACTTCCAGGGCGGCATCCTGGTGCTCGAGTCGGATTCGACACGCTACCGCTGGCAGGGCGGGGTGAAACCGGATGCTGGCGTGGACTTACCGGTCAACGACCTGCTTGACTGGCACGTCATGCGCGACGGCCTCGAGGCCGGCCTCGAGCGCTACGACCTGGTCGGGGCGGGCGTGCCGAGCATCAACCGCTACAAGGCGAAGTTCAATCCGCGTCTCGAGACCTACTACACGGTCACGTCCGGGGCGTTCGGACTCGATGTGCTGATCGACAGGTATCGGAAGCGAAAGTGAGACGGGAGAGGATTGGTGTGAGAAAGCGGTGGACGAGCGATGAAGCGGCCGACGAGCGAGAGACGATGGCAGGTCATGCCCGGGAGGTTTCCGGCAGATCACGACTCGAGGGACGAACCGACGGCTCACCAGGTGAGCGATCGAAGAATGGGTGGCCCGATAGTGGTGGTGCGATGGTGTGACAGGGTTACGGGGCGGGCCACCCCCGACCGAAGAACGGCCGATCGGCCGTTACAACTCGCCGTCGACCGTGTAGATCGACCGGCGCGCGTCTCGCAGCGACGGGCGGCTGTCGACACAGTCGACGTTCTCGAGTTTCGTGAGCGCGTAGCGGACGGTCCGCGCGCACAACCGAGACTCCGTCGCAATCTCTTCCTGGGTCATCGCGCCCTCGTACTCGAGCACCTTGTAAACCAGTTTGGCACTCGGCGGGAGGTCGCTGACCAGTGTACTCTGCGTCGATTCGTCGCTAGTGTGTTCGGTATCTGTAACGCTCATTGGTCGAGGCGGGTCGGTACGTGACTCGACCACGGACCGCACTATCAACGGCGCCCATCGTTCACGGAACTATGCGGTCACTATACGTCGATACACTGTGATTGAGACGCCTCGAGACTGAAACCCGTAAAACGGGTCGTAGCGGCGATTTTCCGCCAGTACAACGATCTCATATAGGGTGTATAATCGTTTCTGCCGTAGCAAACGAGGGGTCGGTCGGGCGTGACCGACGCGCTCGAGTCCAGAACGCCGACGGGAAGATGATGCACCCGTACGTAAGGTATTTGGACGCCGGCCGCGGTGATTCGTGCATGGCCAGAACCTCCTATCAGGAACAGCTTCTGGAGCTTCGATCGGACATCTGTTACATGGGTGAGGTCGTCATGGAACGCCTCCGGATGGGCCTCGACGCGCTCGAGCAAAAAGACGAGGACCTCGCCCAGGAGGTCATCACGGGCGATGGCGAGATCAACCGGATGTACCTCGACCTCGAGCAACAGTGTATCGACCTCCTGGCGCTCCAGCAGCCGGTCGCCAGCGATCTGCGGTTCATTGCCTCGTCGTTCAAGGTCATCACCGACCTCGAGCGGATCGGCGACCTGGCGGTCAACCTCGGAGAGTACACCATCGACGCGGAACAGGACCTCTTTCCCGATGTCGACGTGCAGGCGATGGGCGATTTGACCCTCGAAATGATCGACGACGCATTGCGGGCCTACGACGAGGAGGACGTCGACGCCTGTCGGGAACTTGCGGTTCGGGACGACGACCTCGACCACTTCGCCGAACGGGCGAGCGAGATCGTCGTTCGGGACCTCATCGAGCGGGAACTCGACGCACCCGACGAGGTCGAGACCCTCCTCCAGGACGTCTCTCGCCTCCTGTTGACGATTCGCGACCTCGAACGGGTAGGCGACCACGCGGTCAACATCGCCGCCCGGACGCTGTACATGGTCGAGAACGACGACGAACTCATCTACTGAGTCGCCGGCTCTGTTGGTTTCATTCGTAGTTGATAGGAATCGCGTGCTGAATTCAGAGGATGAGTGCAGCACCGTGCCCTCGTTTATTTCACATGATCAGGGCGAACCAACTGGCACATACAGCTGCGAATTGATCAAAAGAAATGAGGTGTGTATTGCTCAAAAACATTGGAGGAGATCGCCGTCTTCAACCGGGTCGGGAAGATTCTCTGAATCGTCGGGGAGGTTTTCGAGATTGTGGTAGTAGTCTGCATCTGCGCGTACAACTCCGGTTTCGTCGATCCCGTAAATTGCACCTTCACCGAAGGCATCGTAATAGCCGCCAGTACCAGACCCGGACGCTCTCCGAAACGCAAAGCCGAACGCAATATAGATGGCAGTGATCTCGTCGTCTCCGTCGATGATCGCAGTGTCGTGAGAAGTGAACGAAAACTCCACGACCTTTTCTCCCTCGTGCTCCAGTACGGCCCAGTTCTGCGTGTAGGCCAGTTCGTACTCGAACACGTACGACTGGAGCGTTATCGCATCGAAATCCGATGGTGGATCCGGGTACGACTCGACGCCAGCACTGTAAAACTCGGTAGTTTCGCCGTCTTCACCTTCTACCTCGAACGTCTCACATACATCTCCGGTAGGTTCCGGGCGGTCAGCGTTCGCACAGTTACGATGACCGGCGATCGAATCTGGACTAGGAAACGGGCCGTCAGTATGGTCATCTGCCCACTCTGCTTTCGACGTACAGCCCGGGACAGCGTTCTCATTAGAGGTATTTTCGTCGTCCAAATCAGTGGAATTCTCATCCTGTGGGTCGAGGTCGGCGATGCAGCCGCCTGCCCCGAGGAGGACACTCACAGCACTCGCAGCGAGAAGTTCCCGACGATTCATACGGTGGCCTGTCAGTACGATAATGTGTCTTAAATAGATACTCCAACCTCAAGGAGTGATTTGAGCTACGGTCATTCGAAACATATCTCACCTGCACTGACCGACCTCCACTGTCGTAATTCAAACGGAGTCGAGTGCGACATTCGCGCTTTGTATTCAGCAGTCTTATTGAAACCTATCACCGCTCGAGGGGTTAAACGAATCCGAGTCGCCCACGTTGCAGCGCGATTAGGGTCGGCGACCGATCATACTACCGCCGTCACCGCCTGATTCGGGTTTGGATCGCCTCGAGGTCGAGTCCGTTCGTCCGTCCCGTTGCCACCAGCGCGTGGAAAATCGACAGCATCGTGAACGAGGAGACGACGAGACTCGCGGCGGCGAGTGCGGGGAACGGGAGAACGTCGCCCGCCGCCAGACCGACCAGTGCGACGCCGAGACCGGACAGGGCGAGGTACGTTCGCCACCACGCTCGAGCGCCCTTGCCCTCGTCCTCGTCTACGTCTACGTCCCTGGCCTCGGATGGGGTGAGGTACTCGTCGAAGTGTTCGACGAGCGCCAGCGGGGTGACGGCCCCTCGGTCCTTGTGATAGCGCACGACCTCGTACTCGTCGAGTTTGGGCAGGTGCGTCTGGTAGAGCGAGATGTAGACGCGCTGGCGCTGGCGGGAGGTCAACATCTCCGGCGTCGTCTCGTGTTCGCGCGCGGCGACCCACTCGGCGAGGTCCCGGACGTCGACGGGTTCGTCGCGTCGACGGAGGTACCGGAGCGTATCGCGACGACGACGCGTCTGTAAGATGTGATACCGGTCGTCAGGAGGAAGCGACGACGGGGAGTCATCCGAACGACGCCCGTCGGTCGCTGACGCTTCCCCGACCGCTAACGCCGGATCCGGCGGGGTGGACTCCCCGGGACTCATTTGTACGTTACCCGATACGTAAACCACATCATATAAATTGATGGATTCACCTATCACTTTTGATAGGACGGTGCACATCGGTTCGAACCGATCAACCGAACGACGGCTCACCGCCGAGTCAGCCACGAACATATATCCGTGATCCGGCCACATCAACGAGTATGCGCGTCACGTTTCTCGGCACCGGTAGCGCGATCCCGACCGGTGAACGGTTCCAGACCGGGTTGCTCGTCCAGAACGAGGGACGGACCGTCCTCGTCGACTGCGGCGCTGGCGTCCTCCAACGGCTTCAGCAGTCGGGCGTCGGCTTCGAGGCAATCTCGAGCGTCCTCCTGACCCACCACCACCTGGATCACGTCTCTGACCTGCTTCCGCTGATGAAAGCCCGGTGGCTCGCCGGCGAGGAGCACCTCGAGATCGTCGGCCCGCAAGGAACGAAGGCGCTCGTCGACGGCTTGCTCGAGGTCCACGAGTACATGCAAGACAGACTCGAGTTGCGGGTCAGGGAGGTCGTGGCGGGCTCGTTCACGGTGGCTGACTTCGACGTCGAGGCCTACGAGACGCGTCACTCGCTGCCGTGTCTGGCCTACCGATTCGGCGACTACGTCACCTTCAGCGGCGACACGGAGGCGTTCGCGGGGCTGGCGAACTTCGCCGACGGCTCGGCAATCTTGATCCACGACTGTTCGTTCCCCGACGACGTCGACGTCTCGAACCACCCGACGCCGAGCGAACTCGGGAAGGTCCTCGAGGGGCACGAGATCGGTCGCGTCTACCTGAGTCACCTCTACCCCCACACGGACGGCCGCCACACGGAGATGCGCGAGTCGATTGCCCGTCACTACGACGGCGACGTGCGATTTGCCGAGGACCTCCAGACGATTTCGGTCGAGTAGCTTCAGGCACACCGCCTCGAGACGCGTCGTCATCAAGCTATATACTCGCGGCCTGACAACGGCTCATCGAATGCAGGGAGATGGGTCGCACGGTCGGCAGGTGGTCGCGTGAGGCGGCGCTCCCGGCTGGTCGAAGCGATCACGACCCACGCACGATTCGTGCTGATCGGCTGTCTCCTCGCGACGCTGCTCTTCGGCGCGGGAATCCCCGCCCTCGAGACGGACACTACCCTCGAGCAGTTCCGGACCGACACCCCCGAGAGCGAGGCGCTCGCGTACGCCGATCGCCACTTCGAGGAGCGGGGCGAGAACACGACGACCGCTCACGTCGTCGTCACCGACGAGAACGCCCTCGAGCGCGAGTCGCTGCTCGAGGGGCTCCGATTCCAGCAGTCGCTCCGCGATGACGAGGCGATCGGGCCGACGCTGGTCGAGAACGACTCGACGCTCGGGATCGAGAACGTCGTCGCTACGGCGATCATCCGGCTGGAACAGGCGGACACCCTCGAGGATCGGGCCAACGACCTTGAAACCCGGGCGAGCGACCTCGAAGAACGGATCGACGGCCTCGCGTCAGCGCTCGAGAGACTCGGCTCGCTCCAGGCCGACTACGAGGCCCTGAACGACTCCTACGCGGCCGGCGAGGTGAGCGACGAGGAGTACGACCGGCGGGCAGCCGCTATCGAGGCCGACCTGAACGCGACGGTTTCGAACGCGACGGCCGACCTCGATCAGGAGCGAACCACGCAGTTCGAACGGGCGGCCGCGACCGTCCGAGCGATCGAGAGCGAGATGGCCGACCTCGAACGCCGGCGAGCCGCGGGTTCCGTCACGGACCGGGAGTACGAGGCTCGAATGGAGACCCTCGAGGACGACCGTGAACAGGCTATCGTCGACGGCTCGCGCTGGCTCTTCGGCGACGACCTCCAGTCCCTCCAGCAGGAAGCGCGGGAACTCGAGGCCGAGCGCGACGGGGTCGAACGCCTCGACCGACCGCCGCTCGAGGAGCAGATTTCGGCCCTCGAACGTGCCGACGACGATCGGTTCGACCGGGCGATCACCCTGGTGCTGGCCGAGGACGGTCCGGGAAGTGCAGCAGCGCTTCGCCTCCTCCCGTCGTCGTACGAACCGGGATCGCTGGAATCCGACGAACGACTGCTGCTCGTAACCCAGTCGCTCGACCGCGGGGCGGGGCCACCCGGCGAGATTGGTCCCGACGTCGTCGAGAGCCAGCTCGCCCTCGAGGAGCGCGTGCTCGAGCACGACGAGGATAACCTGGTCTTCGGGATGGGCCTGGTGGCCGACGAGGTCAATCGAGCGGTAGCCGATAGCCTAGTGATCGTCGGCCCGCTCGCGCTGCTCTTCGTGATCGTGGCGCTCGCCATCGCCTACCGCGACGTCCTCGACATCGCACTGGGCGTCGCGGGCACGGCGACGGTGCTCGTCTGGACGCTCGGGATGGCCGGGTGGACGGGCGTCGCGTTCACGCAAGTGTTCGTGGCCGTGCCCGTCCTGCTGATTGGGCTCTCGATCGACTACGCGATCCACGTGGTGATGCGCCACCGCGAGGAACGCGAGGGCGAGAGCGAGGACGAGGACGTCCGAACGACCGACGACGTTCGAACGTCGATGGCCGGCGCGCTCGCGGGGCTCGCAACGGCGTTCGTACTGGTCACCGCGACGACGGCCATCGGCTTCCTCGCCAACGTCGTCAGTCCAATCGACCCCATCAGGGAGTTCGGGGTCGTGAGCGCCTTCGGCATCGTCTCCGCGCTCGTCGTCTTCGGGGCAGCAGTCCCGGCCGCGAAGGTCGAACTCGGCGCCGTCCTCGAGGCGCGGGGCGTCGACCGGCGTCGACGAGCGATCGGCGGGAGCGACCGGGTCGCCCGAACGCTCTCCGTCGGCGCGGTCGCCGCCCGGAAAGCGCCGCTCGTCGTCCTCGTCTGTGCCCTGCTGGTGACCGCCGGCGGGGCCTACGGGGCGACATACGTCGACACCACGTTCGACGAAACTTCGTTCCTGGCGGGCGATCCCCCGTCGTGGACGGCACACCTCGGCCCGCTCGCCCCCGGCGAGTACCGGATGCAGTCGACCCTCGACGTGCTCGAGGAACGCTACCAGCGCGAGGGCGGACAGGTACAGATCCTGTTGCGTGGCGACGTCACGGCGGGTGACACCCTCCAGCGAGTCGAGGACGCGTCGGCGCGCGCGGCGGCAAGCGAGGTGGTGTACGTGCTCCCGGACGGCGAACCCGACGTACGGTCGCCCCTGTCGGTGATGCGGGCGACGGCCGACGAGAGCGAGTCCTTCGACGCGACCTTTTCGCTGGCCGATCGGACCGGGAACGGCGTACCCGACCAGAACCACCTGGGGCTCTACGACGGCCTCTTCGAGTACAACCCCGACTCGGCGAGTGATCTCGTCTACCGCAGCGAGACGGGCGAGTACGAGGCGATTCGACTGGTCGTCGGGGTGCAGACCAGCGCCGAGAGCGACGAGACGGCCGCGGAGATGCGAGCGGTCGCCGCAGTGCTCGAGGGCGACGGGGGCGCCGGCGACGCCATCGCGACCGGCGGACCGCTCACCACCTACGCGCTCGAGCGGACCCTCTTCGAGAGCGTCGTCGGCGCGCTCGCGGTCGCACTCGGGGCGATCATCGCGCTGCTCGCCGTCGGCTACCGGGTCACGGGCCGCGGGGCGACGCTGGGCGCCGTGGCCGCGGTCCCGGTCCTCGTCGCGCTCGGCGCCACGCTGGGGACGATGGCCCTCCTCGGCCTCCCGTTCAACGTCCTGACCGGGATGGTGGCGAGCCTGACGATCGGCCTCGGCATCGACTACAGCGTCCACGTCACGACCAGGTACACGCACGAGCTCGAGGCGCTCGAGACCGGCGAAACCGCGTGGGACGCCCTCGAACGGACGCTATCGACGACCGGCGGCGCGCTGGCCGGGAGCGTCGTGACGACCGGCTGTGGCTTCGGCGTTCTCGTCGTCGCTCTCGTCCCGTTGCTCCGGCAGTTCGGGCTGGTGACGGCGCTGACGATCGGGTACGCCTTCCTCGTGAGCATCCTCCTCCTGCCGACGCTACTCGCCTGCTGGACGCGGTACCTGGCCCCGGAACCGTATCGCGTTCCGTCGCTCGCGATCGCCCCCTCGAGGGGATCACCGTGGTCACGGCCGACTCGAGACGACGATCAGGAGTGAGCTGCGGTCGCCGTGTGAATCACCCGTCCACCAGCGGCCTGTCAGCGACTACATCTGTTAGTATAATCGTAACAACGAGTATTTATGCGCTGATTTAGTAGGATCGTAACAACAGAATGGTACCCCCAGCAGTTCGAGACGAGAACGGAGGCTCGAGATGAGTCTCGCCGATCGCCTCGGCGGAACGATCACGAGCCACAGCAAGGCGGCGCTCGCGGTCATGCTCGTGCTCACGCTCGTGGTAGGCGCCGGCGCACCGATGGTCGACGACGACTCCTCGCTCGGGCAGTTCGAGAGCGAGTCGCCCGAAGTCGCGGCCTCCGAGTACATCGCCGAGAACTTCACCGTCGAGGGCGCCGAGAACACGACGACCGTCCAGGTGATCGTCCGTGGCAACGGCGAGAACGTCCTCTCCCAGGAGTCGCTGATCGACTCGCTTCGCTTCCAGCAGGCGCTTCGCGAGGACGAGTCGATCAACGCGACCCTCGTCGACGAAAACGCCATCACCGGTGTCGAGAACATCGCCGCGATCACTCACATTCGAAGCCAGGAGGCCGCCGAACTCGCCGAACGCGGCGCCGAACTCGAGAATCGAAGCCAGCAGCTCAACGAGACGACCGAACGACTCAACGAGTCGCTGGTGACCGTCGTCGGCCTCGAGCGCGAGTACGCCGCCCTCAACGCCTCCTACGAAAACGGCGAGATCGACGAGGGAACGTACGAGGAGGAATCGGCCGCAATCGAAACCCAACTCGAGGAAACCACCGACGAAGCGACTGCGGACCTCGAGTCCGAGCAGGCAGCAACCTTCGAGGCAACGGTCAAGGACCTCCGTGCTGTCGTCAACCAGGAGGCCCAGCTCGAACGCCAGTACGAGGCTGACGAGATGAGCGACGAAGCCTACGAGACCCAGTCCGCCGAACTCGCCGAGCAACGCGAGGGACTGTTCGAGCAGGGCACTGCCGGCGTGCTCGCCGACGAGTGGGCGCAACTCGAGGAGGATAGCGAGGCGCTCCAGGCGGACCAGGAGGCCCTCCAGACCGCCGACCAGCCGTCGCTCGAAGAACAGATCGAGGCCCTCGAGGGCCTCGACGACGACGAGTACGAAGAGCTCATCGCAGACGTCCTGTCCGACGACGGCGAGGACACCGCCGCGCTCGCGTTCATGCCCGCGGATTACGAGCCGGGCGAGACGTCCGCCGAGGCACGAATGCTGTTCGTCACCCAGACCTCCGAGGGTGGCGGCATGGCCGAGATGGGCGGTGGCGGCGGACCCGCGCTCGACGCCCAGCTCGACATGCAGACGCTCGCGAGCGGGCACGACGGGGGAGAGGAGTACCTCATCTTCGGTGCGGGCGTCATCACGGACGAGATCGATCGATCGATGGGCGACAGCCTGGCCATCGTCGGGCCGTTGGCGCTGCTGTTCGTCGTCGCGGCGCTGGCTATCGCCTATCGCGACCTGATCGACATCGCGCTGGGCGTCCTCGGCATCCTGCTGGTGCTGATCTGGACGTTCGGCTTCATGGGCTGGGCCGATATCGCGTTCAACCAGATGTTCGTCGCCGTACCCGTCTTGTTGATCGGCCTCTCGATCGACTACGCCATCCACGTCTTCATGCGTCACCGTGAACAACGCGAGGACGAGAGGACGACCGACGACGTTCGCGGGTCGATGAAAGTAGCGCTCGCCGGCGTCGGCGTCGCCCTCGTCTGGGTGACCGCAACGACGGTCATCGGATTCCTCTCGAATCTCATCAGTCCCATCGCGCCCATCCGCGACTTCGGCATCGTCAGTTCGTTCGGCATCGTCGCTGCCCTGGCCATCTTCGGCGTGCTCGTCCCCGCCGCGAAGGTCGAACTCGACGGCCTGCTCGAGTCCCACGGATTCGACCGGCGAAAACGGGCGTTCGGAACGGGGAGCGGCCGGTTCAGCGACACCCTCACCCTCGGATCCACTGCCGCGCGCAAGGTGCCCCTCGTGGTCCTCGTCGCGGCACTCCTGTTGACCGCAGGTGGGGTCTACGGCGCGAGCCAGGTCGACACCTCCTTCAGCGAGGAAGACTTCCTCGCGGAAAGTCCGCCCGCCTGGACAGAGAACCTGGGGCCGTTGAGCCCCGGCGAGTACACCGCGAAGTCCAACCTGAACTACGTCAACGACCACTTCCAGCGCCAGGACGTCCGCGCCCAGGTTCTGGTGACGGGCGACGTCACCGATCCGGAGACGCTCGAGCGCCTCGACGCGGCCGAATCGGCCGCCGCCGCAAACGAGGACGTCGTCTACGTCCTGCCGAACGGCGAGGCCGATGTCTCCGGGCCGCTGTCGACCATGCGCGACGTGGCCGCCGAGAACGAGTCGTTCAACGAGACGTTCACCGCCGCCGGCGGCGGGCCCGACTCGGTGCCGACTGAGAACCTCGAGGGCGTCTACGATCACCTGCTCGAGGTCGAACCGTCGGCTTCCCAGTACGTCTACCGGACCGACGACGGCGAGTACGAGGCGGTCCAGCTATCGATCGCGGTCCAGGGCAACGCCGACCTCGCGGACGTCACTGCGGAGATACGCGCCATCGCGGACGGCATCGACGACGGCGGCACCGACCCACGCTGGGAGGCGACCGCTACCGGCGACCCGATCGTCAACTACGTCGTCGAGAACGACCTGATGCAGACCGTCCTGGAGAGCCTGCTGATCACGCTCGTCGCGGTCGTGGTCTTCCTCTCGCTGGCCTACTGGCTGACGGGGAAAGGCGCGACGCTGGGGGTCGTGACGCTGTTGCCGGTCGCGCTCGCGGTGAGCTGGATCCTCGGCTCGATGTATCTGCTGGGGATGTCCTTCAACGTCCTCACGGGGATGATCACCAGCCTCACGATCGGACTGGGCATCGCCTATAGCATCCACGTCAGCTCCCGGTACATGCTCGAACTCGAGCGCCAGGGGAACGTCTGGACGGCCATGGAGACGACCGTCACTGGCACCGGCGGCGCGCTCCTGGGCAGCGCCGCGACGACCGTCGGCGGGTTCGGCGTCCTCGCGTTCGCCATCCTGCCGGTCTTGCGCCAGTTCGGGATCATCACCGGGCTGACGATCATCTACGCGTTCCTCGCGAGCGTGATCGTCCTGCCGACCCTGCTCGTACTCTGGACGCGCTACCTCGGCCCCGACCTGTCGAGCGCCGACTGGTCGACCGACCGGCCGACGGCGGCCAGCGACGGCGGCCGAGAACCGGGCGGCGCGACTGCCGGAGGTGACGACGAATGAGCGCGCCGACCGAGAACGACGCCATCGAGTCTTTCGAACGACTCGGACTCACGAGCTACGAAGCCCGGGTGTTCATCGCGCTCCAGCAACTCGGCTCGGGCACCGCCCGCGACGTGGCGAGCGTCGCCGACGTGCCCCGCTCGCAGGTCTACAGCGTCGCTGAGAGCCTCGCCGACCGTGGACTCCTCGAGATGCAACAGTCCAGCCCCATCCGGTACCGACCGGTGAACCTCGAGGAGGCGCGCTCGATCCTCCGCTCGCGCTTCGAGTCAGAACAGGAGCGCGCCTTCGACTACGTCGAGCGCGTCCGGGAGGAACCCGGGGGTGAGGAAGAACAGGAGGACATCTGGACGGTTCGCGGTCGAGCACGCATCGACGACCGCGTGGTCGACCTCTGCTCGCGCGCCGAAGACCGAATCATCTTCGGCGCACGACTTCCGCCGCTCGTAACCGACGAGATCGAGCAACTGCTCGAGAGCAGCGCCGAGGAGGGTCTCGAGGTGACGGCCGTGAGCGCCGCGCCCGAAGTGCGGTCGCGGTTCGAACGGCTCGAGGGCATCGCGGTGTTCGAGTCCCCGGACCATCGCCAGGCCGACGACCGTTCGGGACGGATTCTGATCGTCGACGACAAGACGATTCTGCTCAGCGTCGTCGACGACGACGGGAGCGAGACCGCCATCTGGAGCGCCGACTCGCTATTCGCCTCGGTATTGATCCAGTTGATCGAGGCCAACAGCGAGGCTCGTGGACGGGCGGAGTAGCTGGCTCTCGCGGGGCTAGGACAACTTACTCGAGGCGATACCGCAACAGCGCCGCAATACCACCGAGATTCGAGAGCTGTTCGCCCGGCGGGAACTCGCTCGAGAAGACCGTCACGTCGCCGCCTTTCTGTTCGGTCGTTCGGACGACGTCGTCGACGTTCATCACCCAGTCGCCCTCGGGACCGCGTTCCTTGCGGAGCTTCTCGTCCAGGACGAGCAGTCGTTCGATGGCCCCGTACTCGGCAGCCTGGGCGACCGCCTCGGGGCCGTAGGCCGCTTTCGCTCCCTCGGCAATTCGCTTCGTGAGTTCGTCGATGTAGGCGGCCTCCGACTCGATCCGGGTCTCTTCCTGGACGTCCGCGACGGCGCCGCGTTTGAGGACCTCGTGAACACCGCGATCGCCGACTCCCGCGGTGTCGACCATCGTTATTTGTTCGGCAACCTCGGGGTGGTTGCGCTCGAGGTGCTTCAGCGCGTCCTGTTTCGTGAAGCCGGGTCCCGCGAGGATGATCGCGTCGACCTCGAGCCGCGAGAGGATGGTCCCGAGTTCGGCGAACAGTTCCGAGCGGTCGCGGGCGTACTCGCCCTTCCCGGTCGGACCGGTGATCGACGCCCGTTCCTCGGTCCCGTACTGGGCGACCGTGTGGACGTGGGCCTCGCCCTCCTCGACAGTCGCGATGGCGACGTCCGGATTTTCGGTGGCCTCGGCGGCCTCCTCGAGTCGCTCGTTCTGGTCGGGCTTGAACCGCTTGTCGATCGAGAGTTCGTCGCGGGCCTCGACGTTCAGCGTGTGGTGAAATCCCAGCTGGTCCTCCCGGGAGCAGGCGACGATTTCGCCGCCGACCCGGAGGCGGTTGGCGAACTTGTGGAACTCGACGTCGTCGACGGCGATGGCGACCCACATGTGTTCGCGCTCGCCGCCCGTGTCGCGCATCTGCTCGTCGTCGCGCTGGATTCGCCGGGTGGTGTCGCCGGCGACGCGGTCGCCCGGCTCGAGGACGTACTGGAGGTGCCAGAGGTCGTCGACGCTCTCGGGGACGACCGTCACCCGCTCGCGTCCGCCCTCGAGGGGCTCGCGACTCTTGATCTGCATACTCCGTGATGAACGCCGATGGGCTAAGTGACCTGCGGTCGGCCGCGGTCCGGTGTCGAACCGGCTCGAGCGCGTCACGCCGTGAACAAATTTCACGAGATGAGGATATCAGGGTCGACGTGGTGAGGGACGTACGCACATGTCAAACGACACTCCCGCACCTGACGTGACGGACGTCGCGGAGACGACGATTGCCGACGAACGAACCCAGGAGACGAGCCTCGGACCAGACGAGAACGTTCTCGGGGCGCTGTCGTACGTCTTCGGCATCGTCAGCGGATTACTGGTGTACCTGCTCGAGGACGAAAACGAGTTCGCCAGGTTCCACGCCGCACAGAGCATCGCCCTCTGCGTCGGTGTGATCGCCCTGTACGCCGGCCTGACGATCGTCGGGGTGACGGTCTCGATCGTTCTGGGCGACGTCTTCCTCATCGGGTGGCTCGTCGGGGCCGGGCTCTCGATCGTCTCGCTGTTCGTCTGGTTCGCGCTCTTCCTGGTCTGGCTATACCTGGTCGTGACGGCGTTCCAGGGCAAGAAAACCCGACTTCCGGTCCTCGGGGACCTCGCGGAGTCGACCCTGCTCTAATCGGCTCGAGTGTGCATTTTTCGGCAGTCATGAACTGCACACGGACCGAATGGGACGATAGCCGATTCACCGCGGGAAAACAGCGCCGACGCGCCGCGAAAACAACGATCGATGACAGCCGTCGCGATTAGAACGCGTCGCCCTGGAACGACGCGTCGGCGTGAAGGCTGTCCTTCAACGCGTCGTGAACCTTGCAGAGTTCGAACGCGCGGTCGATGATCTTCTGGCCCGTCTCGTCGTCGACGTCGGCTTCGACGCGAATATCGAAGGCCGTCGACTCGAGTTTGTCGTCGTCGTTCAGGTCACCGGAGACGTCGATCTCGATTTTCCCCAGCTCCTCGACGCCGCGCTGCTGACCGCCGACGCGCAGGGCGGGGACGTAACAGGAGCCGTAGGCCGCGAGCAGGCTCTCGAGCGTGTCCGGGGCCTCCTCGCCGGTAGCGTCGATGTCGACACTGAAGTCGCGAACCTCGTTCGTCGCACTGAATCCCTCCTCGGAAATGGTGGTCACTTCTTTCGTCATTGCACGTCGACAATCGTGCCCCCGCGGCGTAAACGTTGTTCTCTCGGACGGAACAGCCGGGGCCCGCCCCGAGGTGTCGAACCGCCGGTTCAGAGTTCGAACGTCTCGTCGCCCTCGAGAGCGACGACCTCTGCGCTGCTCCCCGCTGCTTTCACCTCGCGAGCGAAGTCGTCGGGATCCTGCTCGATCGGCGGGAACGTGTCGTAGTGCTGTGGCAGGGCGTAATCGACGTCGAGCCAATCGGCCGCGATGGCGGCCTGCCACGGCCCCATCGTGAAGTGGTCGCCGATGGGCAGCGCCGCAGCGTCGGGCTCGAGGTACGGGCCGATGACCTCCCGCATCTCGGTCATGAGGCCGGTGTCGCCGGCGTGGTAGAATGTCGTCGACTCCTCGTCTTCGACCTGGGTCGGTTTCGTGTCCGAGACGACGAATCCTCCCGGCATTCCCGCAGAGGCCTCGTAGTCAGTCATGATGCCGTTGGTGTGGTCGGCGCGGTGCATCGTGACGAAGGCGTCGCCGCACTCGACGGTCCCGCCGATGTTCATTCCCATGCCGCCAACGGCGTCCTCGAAGCCGAACTCGTCCTGGCAGTAGGAGACGAGTTCCGGGGTCGCCACGAGCGTGGCATCGGAAAAGGCGCCGGCGTCAGCGATGTGATCGGCGTGGCCGTGCGTGAGCAACACGTAGTCCGGCGTCTCGAGGTCGTCGGCCTCGAGGTCCGTCTTCGGGTTGTCGAAGAACGGGTCGATCAGCAGGTCGGTACTGCCGACGGTGACGTGCCACGTCGAGTGGCCGTGCCAGGTGAGCTCCATTGCGGGTCGACCTACTCGCGTTGTCGGCATAAAGGTGGGCGCAACCGTCTACCGGTTGGTTCCACTCGTCGACTGCGAATGCGTACGATCACCAATGTTTATGTGACAATGGGGTCGATAGTCGGTGACCGCACTGCTGACACACCACGCGGTCAAACCGATCAGGAAGACGGGGACTGCCGGTTCACGCGAACCGGGAGCGAAACACGGCGATGCCGTGTCTTTTATTGGCCTACTGTCGACGGACGATCGAGTCCCGCACGTGGGCCGAACGAGTACCACACACCGTCAATCATCAATCTTTACAGCGGTCGCCACGAGGGTACAGCGTATGCTCACCCTCTCGCTCGAGGACTTCACGATCGAACTCAAAGACGGCTCGGTGAAGAACGTCGGCCCGACGAACAAGTCCGCGACCGCGAAACTGTTCGACGTCTCCAGTGCGGAGGCCCGCGAGTTCGGCGACAAGCGCGTCAAACTCGTCTTCGAGGACGACGACGGGAACGAACTCCAGGCCGCGCTCTTTCCCGAGCACGCTCGCGCGATCGTCGACGACCTCGAGGCGCTCGAGGCGGAATCACCGGTCTTCGAGGAGTGATCGCGCCCGCGGCTATCGATTTCGGCGGCCGATTCGCGCCATCACGACGCGAGTGGATTTCGACAACCGTTTTAGGACGAACCTGCTTGTGAAAAGTAGATGGGTACCTGTATCATCTGTGGCAAACCCGTCGACGACCACGTGTGTGAGTTCCACGAGGAGGACGTCGCCTTCGAATTCGAAGGCACCTCCGCGTCGGAACTCGTCACCTCCCGGTACTACCGGGGTTCGGTCGACGGCTACGCTGACTTCGGTCTCTTCGTCGACATCGGAGACCACGTCACGGGTTTGCTCCATCGAAGCGAGCTGGATCGTCGCCTCGAGAGTCTCGATCTCGAGGCCGGCGACCCGGTCTACGTACAAGTATTGGACGTCAGAGACAACGGCAACATCGACCTCGGCTGGTCGATCCGCCAGGACGACCGCGAGTTCCGCGGGAAGGTCATCCAGACCCCCGAGGGCGACATCCTGCCGGACGAGCGAGCCGACGACGGTACCGAGTCCACTGACGAATCGAACGAGCCACGAACGAGGGATTCCGCCGAGGTGTCGGCCGACGCTGACACCGAGACGACGTTGACCGCCGACGAGCAATCGACACCGGCAGCTGCCGCTGCATCGACCTCGTCCTCGACCGACGCTGGTCACGGCTCGGACTCGAAATCGAGTTCGACTTCGACTTCGAGTTCAGACTCGAGTTCGACTTCGGGCTCAAGTGCCCACGCAGCAAGCGCGACCGAGGAAGCGACGCCCTCGACACCGCTCAACCGGACTACCATCGACACGATCGAGAATCAGGTCGGCTCCATCGTCCGACTCGAGGGCGAGATCACGGGCGTCCGCCAGACCAGCGGCCCGACGGTCTTCGAACTCAGCGACGAGACCGGCACCGTCGAGTGCGCCGCCTTCGAGGAGGCCGGCGTCCGCGCCTATCCCGCCGTCGAGATTGGCGACGTCGTCACTCTCGAGGGCGAGGTCGAACGTCACTACGGCGACCTCCAGATCGAAACGGAGACCCTCGAGGTGCTCGAAGGCGAGGACCGCGAGACCGTCACCGAGCGACTCGAGGACGCCATCGACCAGCAGGCCCGCCCGACCATCGTCGCCCCGCTCGTCGACGACCCGCTCGTCGAGACGCTCGAGGACGAAATCGTCGACGCCGCGACGGCCATCCGCCGTGCGGTCGTCGAGGCACGCCCCATCGTCGTCCGCCACAGCGCGACCGCCGACGGCTACGTCGCCGGCGCCGCCCTCGAGCGCGCCATCCTGCCGCTAATCGAGGAGAAACACACCCGCGACGACGCCGTCTACCACTACGTCGAGCGCCGACCGCTCGACGGCCACGTCTACGACATGGATGCCGCCACAGGCGACGTGACCTCGATGCTCGAGGCCCGCGACCGCCACGGCGAGCAGTTGCCGCTGATCGTGCTCGTCGACGCCGGGTCGACGACCGACTCGCTGGACGGCTTCGAACTGCTCGACATCTACGGCGCCGACCGACTCGTGATCGACGACAGTCGTGCCGACGCGGCGGTCGCCGATGCCGTGGACGTCGTGGTTTCGCCGTCGCTGACCGACGGTGACGCCAGTGACGACCGCTCGGCGATCACCACGAGCACGCTCGCCGCGAACGTCGCCGCCCACGTCAACGACGACGTGCGCGCCGACCTCGAGCACCTGCCCGCCGTGAGTTTCTGGGGCGACGTCCCGGAAGCCTACGCCAACCTGGCGGAAAATGCTGGCTACGACGCCGACGCCTGCGCCGAGCGACGGGAGGCCGTCGCCCTCGAGGCGTACTACCAGTCCTACAAGGACAAGCGCGAACTCGTCGCCGACTTGCTGTTCGATGGCGCCGGCGACGGCGACCTCGCGGCTCACGTCGCCGCCCAGTTCCGGGCCAAACTCGAGACGGAACTCGAGACAGCCCGGGAGAACATCGAGGTTCGCGACGTCGACGGTCGGTCGGTCGCCGTGATCGACACCGCGGCGTTCATCCACCGCTTCGACTTCCCGACGACGACGCTGTTGCTCGACGAACTCCACCGACGCGACGAGGAGTCGGTCACCCTCGGCGTCGGCGAGGACGAACTCTACGTGCGCTCGGACGACGACGTCGACGTCCGCGAACTCGGTTCGACACTCGAGACCATCGTCCCCGACGCTGGCATCACCGTCGTCGGCGGGCGCGACGGCTACGTCGAGTTCCTCTCTGGCGAACGCGAGGCCGTCCGCGAGGCGGCGCTCGAAGCGCTCGGCGAGACGCTCGCGTAAGTCAGTTTTTCTCGTCTCGTCCCGCCCGAGCGGTACCGAATACGAAAAGGGGTACAAATACTTGACTCGGTAAAATCCAGGTCGGATTCAGGGCCACGCCTAACGAACGCCAACTCTCTTCCAAAACCGGAACCTGAATCGAGCAATAGCTTCGCTCTGGCCCATCGTCGGGGGAAGACTAGAGTCGAAAACACGCTGATACGAACTGACGATTGGAGATTCAATTAGACGAAGACGTAGCCGTCGAATCGAAAAAACAGTCTACGTCGTATGCGTAGAGAGGGGCGATCTGTCAGAAACGACACCTAGAACAGCAAACTTTTAGGGTCACGGCGATATCCGGAAGCAATGGTTTCGCCTGGACCACCACCGGAACGTACGATAGCGGACGTCCAGGAGTTCTTCAGTCGAACCGATCAGCCATCGACACCAGTGTTCACCGAGGAAGTCGCCGAGGCGCTCGAGTGGCCCCCTCAAACCGTCCGTCACTGTCTGGAGGCCCTCGCTGAGCGGGGCGAAATTCAGACCAAACAGGGAGGCGACTCGAGTCGGATCTGGTGGAAGGCTGAGGAAAACGCTAACGACTCACACCAGGACGAAGCGCAGTTCAGCGCCCTCGTGAGTGCCGTCAAAGATTACGCGATTTTCATGCTCGATCCCGAGGGATCGGTCGTCACCTGGAACGAGGGAGCCGAGCAGATCAAGGGGTATTCCGAAGCGGAGATCACTGGCGAACACTTCTCGACGTTCTATACCGAAGACGATATCGCCGACGAGATTCCCGATCGCAATCTCGAAACCGCAGCGACAGCGGGTCGCGTCGAGGACGAGGGGTGGCGGGTCCGTAAGGACGGCTCGAGGTTCTGGGCAAACGTCACGATCACTGCCATTCGCGACAGCGAGGGCACCCTTCGAGGATTTACCAAGGTCACGCGTGACATGACCGAGCGTCGCGAGTACGAGCAGCAGCTAGAGGAGCAAGCTGAACGGCTCGAACAGCAGCGAGACGAGTTCAAGCGGGAACTCGACGACGTCTTCGAGCGAATTGACGACGCGTTCTACGCGCTCGACGACGAGTTCCAGTTCGAATACGTAAACGAGCGCGCCGAGGCGTTTTTCGCTACGTCGGAACGAGAACTTCTCGGGCGAAAACCCTGGGAGGTGCTCGACGTCGACGAATCCGACTCGCTCTTCGAGAAGTTCGAGACGACGATGGTCACCCAGGAACCGATGAGCTTCGAGCGGTACTCCGACCCACTGGGGATCTGGGCGATGGTCCGCGTATACCCCTCTGAGTCCGGTCTCTCCGTGTACTTCCGGGATATCACTGAGCGGAAGGAGCGCGAAAGAGAGCTCGAACTGACGCGCGAACTCCTGGAGAAGGCCGAACGCATCGCGGACGTCGGCGGCTGGGAGATCGACACCGACACTCGAGAGGTGTTCTGGACCGACCACCTCTTCGAGATTCTGGGGATACCTGACGGCGACGAACCACCGCTGGACGAAGCCCTCGACGTCTACCACGAGGAGGATCGATCGATCATCGAGCACGCCGTCGAGGAGGCACTCGACTCCGGCGAGTCGTTCGACGTGGAGGTTCGGTTCAGAACACCCGATGGCGAGGTACGCTGGCTTCACGTCAAGGGCGACCCCGACGTCGATGAGGGAGAAGTCGTCTTGCTCCGTGGCGCAGTCCAGGACATCACCGAGCGAAAAGAACGAGAGTGGGAACTCCAGCGCATCCGAGACCGGATGGAGTTCGCTCTCAATGCTACCGATTCGGTCGTCTGGGACTGGGACGTCGATGACGACGAAGCGTCGTTCTATCCCTCCGCAGAATCACTCTATGGGACGACAGTCGAAACGTGGGAGGAGTTCGTCGACATAATTCACCCGGACGATCGACAACGAGCACAACAGGGTATCGAGAAGGCTCTCGAAACAAGTGAGCCAAAGCACGAGGAGATTCGAATTATTCGAGACGGAAACGTACGGTGGATCGAAGCGCCTGGATACCCCGTACAGGATGATGACGGTTCGACCAGGGTGGTCGGTGTGGCTCGTGACATTACTGAACGAAAGACGTACGAACGCAAACTTCAGGAGTCGAACGAGCGCCTCGAGCAGTTCGCGTACGCGGTTTCTCACGACCTCCAGGAGCCGTTACGGATGGTCTCGAGTTATCTCCAGTTGATCGAGAATCGATATGCCGATGAGTTCGACGAGGACGGTGAGGAATTCATCGAGTTCGCGGTGGATGGTGCTGACCGGATGCGGTCGATGATCCAGGACTTACTGGAGTACTCCCGTATCCAGACGGAGGGCGATGCGTTCGAACCGGTGGAACTGGACGCAATCCTCGAGGACGTGTTGGCCGATCTCCAGTTTCAGATCGAAGAACACGACGCCAACGTCACGATTGCCGATCTCCCGGAGGTCGAGGGTGACGCGAGCCAGCTTCGCCAGTTATTCCAGAATTTGCTCGATAACGCTATCGAATACAGCGGTGACGAACCGCCACGCGTTCACATCTCGGCCACACGAGACGGTGACGAGTGGGTCGTGTCGGTCTGTGACGAGGGGATCGGAATCGACCAGGAGGATCAGAATCGAATTTTCGATGTATTCCAGCGACTTCATACGCAAGAAGAATACGCCGGTACGGGTATCGGACTCGCGCTTTGTAAGCGAATCGTCGAACGCCACGGCGGCGACATCTGGGTCGACTCGGAGCCGGACGAGGGAGCGACGTTTTCGTTGTCCATTCCGGTACCAGCCACTACCGAGTAGGTACCAGATAGAGCAGTGAACGCCTGGCGGTGGTGCGCAACGAGATGGTGCCATTTCACCGAACCGTACGGACACGAACCCTCATCGAGAGAAACGTCTTTTTACTGAGGGGACGCAGGCGTGTACATGGACGAGGATCTGTGGGAGCGATTTCGAGCGAACGCGACCGGAATCGCGTCAACGCTCGTCACCGGTCTCTGGCTCGGGTTGCTCGTTGGGGATATCGGCGACGACCTATGGCTCGCCGTGCTCATCGTCGGGTACGTCGGGATCGTTCCCGCGGTGTCGATGCTGTTCGACGACGATGAGGACGAAGCGGACGGATTGGACGAAATCGACGAAGTTGCTGAAGCTGACGAAACCGACGAAGCTGACGATGCGGGCTGGCTGAACGTCCCGGGCGAAACGGACGAAACCGCCACACACGAACCCAACCAACGACAACCCGGATCTCGAGCCCCGTCGTCAGAAGACCGAGCCAACGCGCTCGCGACGCTCCGAACCAGGTACGCCACCGGCGAGTTGACCGACGCGCAGTTCGAACACAAACTCGAGCGCTTGCTCGAGGTCGAGACACTCGAGGACGCCGAGGTCTGGGGGCGCGAACGCGACGAATCGACAGAGGAGGAGTCGGAACCGGGCGAACGGGAGCGATCGCTCGAGCGCGAGTAGTCGTTCGTCCGACGAGAATCAGCACCGAGGTCAGTCCTCGGCCTCGCCAGGCTCTCCCGATCGGTTCGCGCCCGTTTCGTATCGCCTCGAGTCGCCAGGATCGGGTGCTCGTTCGTCCCGGGTCCGTTCGGGCGGTCGCTCGAGCGCGTCGGGGTCGGGCCAGGTGACCCCCTCGACGAAGGGAACCCCGATGCGCTCGGCGGCGCGGGCGATCATGTGCGAGCCCGTCGGAATCGTCAGGAACAGAAAGAGGATGCCGACGAGCGCGGTCAGTCCCTCGGCGCCGGGACCGAAGTGGACGAAGCCGGCGAGGAACATCGAGGCGGTCCCGAGGGTCGTCGGCTTGCTCGTCGCGTGCATCCGGTTGTAGACGTTGGGCAATCGCAGGAGACCGATGGTGCCGACGGTCAGGAAGAACGTCCCGACGACGACCAGGCCGATCACGATCGTCGTTCGGATCACTCGATCACCTCCCCCTCGGTGAGGAACTTCGCGACCGCCACGGTCGCGATGAAGCCGATGATCGCCAGCACGAGGCTCACGGTGATGAACAGCCCACGGTCGGTCAGCAGAGCCGCGAGGACGGCGATTGCCACCACGTTCGTCGCGATAGCGTCGAGTCCGATGACGCGATCCGGTTCCGTCGGCCCGCGGATAACGCGATAACTCGCGAGCACGCACAGGATACCTGCGAGTACCAGCGCCGCGCGGACGGTCGTCTCGAGTGCGGCCGGCGGAGCGCTCGGTTGCGTGGCTGAGAGTACCTCGAGGAGGGCGGGGTCAGTCACGGGTATCGCCTCCGTTTCCGTTCTCCCGTTCGGCTCTGTCTGCGGCCTCGAGTTCGTCGGCCAACTCGTCCGCCGGCAGTTGGTTCACCGTCGAGGTCTCGTCGGCGCGCTCGTCGGGCGGGGTCGGTACGCTCGCCCGGGTGCCGCCGGAGACGACGATGTCTCGCGTCGGATCCTCGGGACCCGCTCGCTCGTCGAAGATCACGAGTGCGTACTCCTCCCACGTCCTGATCGTTCTGGCGATCGCCTCCGGGTCGCGGCCGTCGACCGCGTGGATGTAGAGCGCGTTCGTCTCGCCGTCGTAGTCGAGCGTGACGGTCCCCGGCGTGATCGAGACGCTGTTGGCGATGGTCGTGATCGCGAGGTCGGTCTCGACGCGAAGGGGGAACAGGAACACCTCCGGCTCGATCGGCATCGACGGCGAGAGGACGCGTTTCGTGACGTCGACGTTCGCCCGCAGGATCTCCCAGGTGAAGATCCCGAGGTACGAGAGGGCAGACGGAATCGCGCGAACGCTCCGCGGGACGTCGACCCACTCGTCGTAGAGCCGACGGAAGACGAACGCGACGGGGAACCCGACGGCGAGCCCCAGGAGCAGTTGTCCGAGGATGGCAGACGGCGTCAGGGTGACCCCGCGGACTAGCACCCACAGGAACGCGAAGACGACGCCGGCGAAGGGCCAGGTTCTGGTCCGCATCAGTGGTCACCCCCGGATCCCGTCTCGACTTCGTCGGCCGGATCGACGGCCTCGACGTAGGCGTCGGCGTCCAGTGCGGCCTCGGCCCCGGTCTCGGCGAAGGCGAAGACGGGCTCGAAGCCGACGCCCACAGCGACGATCGCGAGCGCGAGTGCGAGGAGGACGGCCACCTGCACGTGATCGGTCACGGCCGTCTCGACCGCCGTAGACGGCGGTCCCCAGAAGCACCGCGTCCACAGGCGTGTCGCGTACACGAGCGACAGCACCGATCCGGCGACGACCACGACCACGAGCCAGCCCGAGGCCGTTCGCGCGGCGACGTCGAAGACGAGGAACTTCCCGAAGAAACCCGACAGCGGCGGGATGCCGACGAGCGCGAGCGAACCGACGAAGAACGGGACCGCGATCGACGGACAGCGCCCGGCCAGGCCGCCCAGGTCGGCGAGGCGACTCGTTCCCGTCGCGGTCCGGACCGCCCCGACCGCGAGAAAGAGCAGCCCCTTCGCGAGGGTGTGGTTGAGCGCGTACACGAGCGCGGCGACGATGCCGAGCGTTCGGAGCCCCGGGACTGCCGCCGCGATGGCGACGGGGAGCGCGATGAACCCGACCTGGCCGATGCTCGAGTACGCCAGCACCGACTCGATGGAGCGGCCGCCGACGGCGCCAAGTCCGCCGACGACGATGCTCGCGGTGGCCATGGCGAACAGCGCCGCGCCGACGAAGACGAGCGGCGAGTCGCCAGCCAGCTCGAGGCCCGTGAACGGCACCGCGAGGGAGACGTCGACCGGCGCGTCGCCGACGACGGTGAACGAGAGCCGGATGATCGCGTAGATGCCGACCTTCTTCGTCGCCCCGGCGAGGAGGGCGGCGATCTGTGGCGGTGCGGCCTGGTAGGCCGACGGAATCCAGAACTGGAAGGGGACGAGTCCCGCCTTGATGGCGAAGACCGCGAGCAGGAGGCCGAAGAGGCCGACGACCGGCACGGGGTCGATGCCGTAGGCCGCCGGTTCCGCGAGGCGCCTCGAGAGGTCGGCCATGTTGAGCGATCCCGCCGTCGCGTACAGGCCGCCGACGCCAAGCAGGAAGACGGCGCTCGCGACGAGGTTGAGGCTGACGTACCAGAACGCGGCCCTGGTCTGGAGCGCGTTGCCGTCGTAGGCGACAAAGAGGTAACTGGCCATCAGCATCACCTCGAACCAGACGAACAGGTTGAACAGGTCGCCCGTGAGGAAGGCGCCGGTCACGCCCACCATCAGGAAGTGAAACAGCGGGAAGTAGTACCGGTGGCGGTCGAGGTCGGGCAACACGCGAATCGAGGAGAGCAGCGAGGCCATCCCGATCACGGCGACCATCGTCAGCATGAACGCCGAGAGGCCGTCGACGACCAGCGTAATCCCGAAGGGGGCGGGCCAGCCGCCGACCTGGTAGGTCGCGATCCCTGGAGCGTCGGGTGCGAGTACTAGGTACCAGTCGATTGCCACCACGGCGAGCAGGTACGCGAGCGCGCCGAAGAGGCTGACGCCGATCCGGCCGCGGTGCTGGCGACCGGAGAGCAGGCTGGCGACGCCGGTCACGAGGGCGATCAGGAGCGGGGCGACGACGAGTGTGGAGGCCGCGTCGGCCCCGATCGCCGCCGGTATCTGCGTCCAGGACGCGATCACACTCATCGCCGATCACCTGCCTCGTCCGCTTCGGCCAACTCGGCCAGCGCGAGCGTCCCGTGTTCCTGGTAAACCCGGTACGAGAGGAACAGGGCGAACGCCGTCATCCCGAAGCCGATGACGATGGCCGTCAACACGAGCGCCTGGACCAGCGGGTCGGTGACGCCCGATGGGGGTTCGCCATGGCCCGCCAGAACGGGCACTGCGTCGGGGCTAGCGGGGAGTATATTCCCCATCGCCAGCAGGTAGACGTTCGCCGCCTGGCTGAGCAGCGACAGCCCCCAGACGACGCGCACGAGGTCCTGCTGGAGCAGCAGGTACGTCCCGATGGCACACAGCGCACCGACGACGGTCGCGACGACGATGGCGGTCATTCGTCACCCACCACCGAGAGGATCGTCAGGAGGCCCCCAAGTACCACACAGAGGACTCCGAAGTCGAACGCCAGCGCGCTGGCGATCTCGACGTGGTGGTAGATCGGGACCCCCTCGAACTCGCGGAACGTCTGGCTGAGGAACGGATAGCCGAGAGCCATTGGGACCAGAGCACTGACGACGGCGATCGCCAGCCCGTACTCGAACAGCCGGCGGTAAGCGAGGACGACGCGGTCCCGCGAGGGCGGCTCGCCGGGTTCGACCTCGCGCCCGAGGACGCCGCGCTCGAGAAAGTCGAGGTCGAACGCGAGGTAGATGACGACGAAGGCGGTGGCCGCGAGGACGCCCCCGATGAAGCCACCGCCGGGGAGGTTGTGGCCCTCGACGAACAGCGACGCGGCGACGACGAGGATGATGGGGACCACGACGCGAGCGGTGGTCCGCATGATTACGGTGGTCATCGGTCGGCACCCCTCGAGTCGTCTATGTCCCTGTCTGTCTCCGATTCGTCAGTTTCCGCGTCCGTGTCCGTCCCCGTCCCTGTGTCAGCAGTTTCCGTGTCCGCGTCTGTCTCTGTATCGCCAGTTTCCTCGTCTGCGTCTGTCTCCCCGTCCATATCCGATTCACCAGTTGTCATGTAGAAACCCTGAGCGTCGCCCCCGAGCCCGCGCTCGAGGACGTCGACGTCGTCCGGATAGTCGTCCGCCTCGAGTCGCGCTCGCTTCGCCCGGTCGCCCGTCCGTTCGGTGTTCGAGCGCATCGTGATCAGGGTCGAAATCGAGATGGCCGCGAGCGCGACCACGACGAGTTCGCCGAGCGTGTCGAACCCGCGGAAGTCGACGAGCGTGACGTTGACGATGTTCGTCCCGCCGCCCTCCGGCACGGCCCACCCGATGTACTGGCGAGCGACGTCGCTGGTCCCGTCCGGACGGGCGCCGGTCGTCACGACGACGGTGACGAAGGCGGTCACGCCCACGAGCATCGAGAGGCCGACATCCCGAATCTCCCCCATCAGCGATCGCCCGGTCTCGACGTACTGGGGGACCTCCTCGATGACGAGCAAGAAGAGCACGAGGACCAGCGTTTCGACGACCAGCTGGGTCAACGCGAGGTCGGGCGCGCTCGCGAGGATGTAGAAGATCGCCAGCATGAATCCGAGGATCGAGAGCGTCAACACCCCTGAGACGTGGCTGCTGGCGACGGCGAGGGCGACGCTCGCCAGCACCGCGACGAGCAGGATCAGGGCGACCTCGAGGCGGACGTCCGTCCCGAGTTCGAACGGCGTGATCGCGCCGGTCGCGACGAAGCCGCCGAGGACGAGCGCGCAGATGCCGAGCAGCGTCCAAGTTGCGTACGTCCGGAGGAGGCCGTCGTGAACCGTCGCGTCGAGTCGGTCGGCCAGGACCTCGAGGCCGTCGACGGTGCCGTCGTACCAGCGCGACGGGTTGATAGCGCGCGTTCGGCCGACTAGTCCACTCGCTCCGCGCTGGAAGCGGTCGACGAAGGGGAACAGGCCGACGCCGAGGGCGATCGTCACCGCGCTCATGCCGACGGGAAGGCTGAGGGACGTGGGAAGCCCGACGTGCATCTCGTGGGGATCGGTCGCCGTCGCGTCGAAGCCCGCCTGGACGATCGCCCGGACGGCGAGGTCGGGGTCGACGCTGACGACGACGGCGAGCAGCGTCAGGACGGCCGGCGACGCGAGCAGCGGGATCGCCGGCCGGCCCGCGTGCTCGGGCGTCGAGACGCGATCGCCGAAGAAAATCGACAGGAACCGCAGCGAGTAGAGGACGGTGATCACGCTCCCGAAGACGGCAACCGCCGGGTAGATCCACTCGAGGGCACCGACGTCGTGGGAGGTGCCGACCTCGAGGACCGCCTCGAAGAGCAGTTCTTTCGAGTAGAAGCCGTTGAAGGGTGGGATACCGGCCATCGAGAGGGCAACGATGGTCGTCATTCCGGCCGTAATCGGCAGGTGGTGACGGAGCCCCCCAAGTTCCGAGAGGCGCCTGGTCCCCATCTGGTGGGCGACGATACCGGCAATGAGAAAGAGGGCGGCCTTGAACAGCGCGTGGTTGAGCAGGTGAAAGACCCCGGTTTCGGCCCCCAGATACGACGGGACGCCGAATCCGGCGATCATCAGGCCGAGGTGGCTGGCCGTCGAGTACGCGAGCAGTTCCTTGATGTCCGTCGACGCCAGCGCCAGAACCGCACAGACGACCATGGTCGTCAGGCCGAGGGTCACGAACAGGAGGAGCCACTCGGAGCCGACGAAGATCGGTCGAACCCGGCCGACGAAGTAGACGCCGACCTTGACCATCGTCGCGGAGTGTAAGAACGCCGAAACGGGCGTCGGCGCGGCCATCGCGTTCGGCAACCAGAAGTGTAGCGGGACCTGCGCGGACTTCGACGCCGCGCCGACGGCGATCAGGCCAAGAGCCGGGAGGAACAGCCCACGTTCGCGGAGGCCCGCCTCCATCGCGTCGGGGTTCTCGAGCATCACCGCGAGGTCGAACGCGGCGGTCGAGCCGATGACGTCACCGGCGACTAGCGAGAGGATGAGGAGACCGACCAGCAAGAACAGGCCGCCGCCGGCGGTGACGATCATGGCCATGCGGGCCGCTCGTGTCGAGCCCGGATCCGAGGTGTAGTAGCCGATCAGGAGGAACGACCAGACGCTCGTGAGTTCCCAGAAGACGAAGATTGCGATCAGGTCGGCCGCCAGCGCAACCCCGATGATCGAGCCCATGAACGCGAGCAACGCCCCGTAGTACCGGCTCAGGCCGTCGGCACCGCTGACGTACGCTGGGGAGTACGAGAAGACGAGTACGCCGATGCCGCTCGCGAGCAGGGCGAACAGCAACCCCCAGCCGTCGACGGTGAACCGGAGCGCGATATCGAGAGTGGGTATCCAGGCTAGCTCGACCGTCCCCGGATCGGTCGTCGCCGTCTCGTACTGGGTGGCGAGCAGACCGAACGAACAGAGGGCGACGAGGGCGCCGACGTACCCCGTTCGCTCCTCGAGGAAGCGAACGAATAGCGGGGCGAAGCCGGCAGCCAGAAAGGGGAGAAAAACCGCCGCGAGAACGACCGGCAGGTCGGGAGACATGCGATACGCCGACGATAAGACGAGGCCGTCCTTAAACGATTACCTTTCGGGTTTCGGCCCGTGGGTTTTGGGCTCGAGTACCGGCCCTGGGGAGTCCGACACGCTTATTCACGAACGGGCACCAGTACCTACCAGTGAGTACCGAGACGCCCGATCCGACCGACACCGACGCGTTCGAGCGCGCCTGCGAAACCCTCGTCGAGCGGCTGCTCGAGGGTGACATCGAACGCGAGGAGGTCGAGAAGGCCAAACTCGAGGTCTGTTCGGAGCACTCCGCACCGAAGGTGCCCAAGAACTCCGAACTCCTCGACTTCGCCCCCAGCGAACGCCGCGAGGACCTCGAGGACCTCCTCCGGCGCAAACCCGTCCGGACTGCATCGGGCGTCTCCCCCGTCGCGATCATGACCAGCCCCGAGCGCTGTCCCCACGGGAAGTGCCTCTACTGTCCCGGCGGGCCGGACTCGGAGTTCTCGAGTTCCCAGAGTTACACCGGCCAGGAACCCGCCGCCGCCCGCGGCGTCCAGAACGACTACGACCCCTACGGCCAGGTGACCCTGCGCCTCGAGCAGTTGCGCGAGATCGGCCACCCCGTCGACAAGGTCGAACTCATCCTGATGGGCGGGACGATGACCGCCCGCAGCCACGACTATCAGGAGTGGTTCGTCAAGCGCGCCCTCGAAGCGATGAACGACTACGACGTCGAGAAGGATCCGGAGCCAGCAGAGGGCGAGAGTTTCGCTCAGGACCGGGAAGACTACGAGTTCCGCTACCTCGAGGACGTGATCGCCGAGAACGAGACCGCGGACGTCCGCAACATCGGGACGACCTTCGAGACCAAGCCCGACTGGTGTGACCCCGAGCAGATCGACCGGATGCTCGATCTCGGCGGGACGAAGGTCGAGGTCGGCGTCCAGACCACATTCGAGCGCATCAACCGCGAGATGCACCGCGGCCACGGCACAAAGGACTCCATCGACGCCAACCGACGGCTCCGGGACTCGGCGTTCAAGGTCGGCTTCCACATGATGCCGGGTCAGCCCGGGATGAGCAAAGAGATGTGCCTCGAGGACTTCCGCGAGCTGTTCGAGTCGACCCAGTGGCGCCCGGACTACCTCAAGATCTACCCGACGCTCGTGGTGCGCGGGACGGCGACCTACGACTGGTGGCACAACGACGAGTACGAACCGCTGACGAATGAGGAGGCTGCCGACCTGGTCGCGGAGATCAAGGACATGATCCCCCGGTACACCCGCCTCCAGCGCGTCCAGCGCGACATTCCGGCGGACTTCATCGACGCCGGGGTCTGGAAGTCGAACCTCCGTCAACTCGCCCGCCAGCGGATGGACGAGCACGGCTGGACTTGCGACTGTATCCGCTGTCGGGAGGTGGGCATGAACGACGCCGAACCCGAAGAGATCGACCTCGACGTCATGACCTACGAGGTCTGTGGCGGCACCGAGCACTTCATCTCGATCGAGGACTTCGATCAGAACTTGCTGATCGGCTTTTGCCGGCTCCGGTTTCCGAATTCGCCCGTCAGGCCGGAACTCGAGAACGCGGCCCTCGTGCGCGAACTGCACGTCTACGGCAGCGAAGTGTCCGTCGGCGACGCGAGCGAGGGCGACCAGCATCAACACCAGGGCTACGGCCGCCGGTTGATGACCCGCGCCGAGGAACTGGCGGCCGACGCGGGCTACGACAAGATCAGCGTCATCTCGGGCATCGGTGCGCGAGAGTACTACCGAAACAAACTGGGGTACCACCAGGACGGGCCGTACGTGAGCAAGCGATTCTAGCTGGTTCGATCGTGCAGCGCTCAGTACTCAGTGCTCAGTGCTCGAACCCGGACTCGAGCGCGTGTCTCCCGATCCGCGACGCTCCGGGCGCGCTGCCGACTGCTTGAGCGCATTGCCGTCTGTTCTCCGGCCCTCGAGTACGTGTCGCTCCCTTTCTGACTCTCGAGCACGTGCCGTACCGACATTTATTAGCGCTCGCCGTCGAATCCACGTATGGCAATTCTCGTCGCCTACGACGGCTCGGACCCCGCACAGGAGGCGGTCGAACACGCAGTTCGCAAACACGACGACGAGGAGATTATCCTCCTGCGCATCGTCGAACTCGCCGACGGCTTCACGGGCGCCGGCTACAACCTCCTCAAAGAACAGTTCGAAGCGGACGAGGAGGCCCCCGAAGTCTCCGAAGAACTCAGACTGTTACTCGACGAGGAAGACGTCGAGTTCCGGATCGAGACCGCCGTTGGCGACCCCGCTCGAGAGATAGTCGAGTTCGCCGAGGACAACGCCGTGGACCACATTATCGTCGGCAGCCACGGCCGACAGGGCGTCTCGCGCGTTCTGCTCGGAAGCGTGGCCGAGAAGGTGGTTCGCCGAGCCCCGATGCCGGTAACCGTCGTTCGATAAGTGGTTGATCGACGAATCCCTGGAAGAGTCGAGTATTTATTCCATAACTATCAATTCTATACCATTGTCCTATCGGCCGATAATCCGCCACGGAGCCGAATCGATTGTTCGGTCGGCAATCCAAAACTGAGCCGCATCAATCGTCCGGCCGGAAACGGCGCAAGACCACCCACTGTCCCTGATCCGGCCAACGGAACGCTACTGATCCGTCTCCGACTCGAGCCACGCGATGACCTCCTCGGTGGGGATAAAGCCATCCGCGCGGCGGGCGACGGGTTCGCCGTCGACGAACGCGACCAGCAACGGCACGCTCCGGACGTCGAATCGCTCGATCAGTGGCGGGTCGTCCCGCGGATTGATCGTGCCGATGGCGACGTCGGTCGCGCGGGCCACGCCCCCGAGGACGGGGACCATCGCGTCGCACATCGAACACCCGGCGGTGTAGAACTCGACGAGTGCACGGTCGTGGTCCGCCACGAACGCCTCGAGGTCGGCCTCGTTCTCGAGGGAAACGGGGCGCTCGGAGGATCGGTCGGTCGCGCCGGCGTCCGCCGTCTCTGTCGGTGTGTCGCTCATAAGCGGCGTACGGCTCGAGGCTACGTTTGTCTTGTGCCGCCCGATCCCCGAGTATAATGCGTCCGTGTGACGGAAACCGGGCGTCGCGAATCCGTTCTCGTCGCGGCGACTTTCAGGCACTTTAATAGGGGTCGCTGAGTCCCCACGCTGTATGGAACGCGTTGACGTTGCGATCGTCGGCGGTGGGCCCGCGGGTGCGTCGGCGGCCGAACGGGCCGCCGCCCACGGCGCCGAGACGGTCCTGTTCGAACAGGGCGTCCCTCGAGAGGATCGAGAGGGCCTCGGTCCGGATTCGACCGACGCCGCGGGGATGCTCGACTACTGGATCGACATCATGGACTTCGACTACGAGGAGATTCCCGACGAGGTGATCCTCCGGGAACTTGAGGGCACGGAGTTCGTCGGTCCCACGACGAAGATCCGTCTCGAGACGACGGGCATGGAGGCCCGATACCCCAAGTTCGGCTACACCTTCCACCGCGCGCGGATGGACGACTGGCTCCACGAGCGTGCCGCTGACGCGGGGGCCGACATGCGCGTCGGGACGGGCGTCAAGAACCTCGAGAGCGACCTCTCGGGCGAGCCGGTCCACACCCTGACGCTCTCGAACGGCGACGAACTCGAGGCGAGCCACGTCGTCCTCGCCGACGGACCCCAGCGCCGCATCACGCTGAACGCGCTCGATCAATTTCTGGTGGGCAAGAGCGTCTCCGACCACCTCTCGCCCCCGAAGGCGAACCACATCGCCTACCAGCAGTACCGCGAGTTCCCCGAGGAACTGTTCGCCGAGTTCGAGGACACCCTCAAGTTCTGGTGGGGCTACATGCCCGGCGAGACCGCGTACCCGTGGATCTTCCCCAACGACGGCACCGTCGCCCGCGTCGGCCTGACGATGCCCATCGGGATGGACCTCGAGGATGTCGCTCACCCCGAATCGTACAAGCTCCTGCGGCCCTCGGACGACAAGATCCCGACCGGCGCGGAATATATCCGCCGTCTGCTCGAGCAAGAGTACGGTGACGAGTACGATATCGAGGAAGACATCCCGATCGTCGAGAATCGCGGGAAGTCGAAGGGGACCGAAACGTATCCGATCTCCTCGACGCGACCGATCGAGTCGCCGGTGGGAGCCAACATCGCCGTCGCGGGCGGCGCGATGGGGACGACCTCGGCCTTCCACGAAGGCGGCTACCACGTCGCCGTTCGCACGGGCAAGATCGCCGGGCGACTGGCGGCGACGGACAGCCTCGAGCACTACAACGAAGTCTGGAAGCGAGCGATCGGCGACGAACTCCTCCGGAACGTCGCCTTCGCGGACATCGTCAAGGACTACGAGCCGGACGACTGGGACTGGGCGTTCGACGTCATCAGCGGGATGCAGGGCTCGAGCAGCGGCGACGGACCCATCCTGGACAAGCGGCTCACGTCGGGCGTCGGCGGGGCGAAGATTCTGATGGCCTACCGGAGACGGAAATTCAAGTACCGGAACGGGAAGTACGTCCAGTTGCGCGAGGACGAGTACGTCTACTGATTTCGGGGACCGACGAGATCGGGGCCTCGAATACACGTGCAGACGGTGACAGCCGGCCGCGAACGTCGTGAGACGAACGAGAGACACCACGCTTTTTCACCTCCGGGACCGTTGCCTCGACCAGTATGTCCGTCGAACACGACGTGTTACCGTTCGTCGACAACCTGGTGTACGAGCCCGAACAGGTCCACGACCACGGCGTCGACCTCACGGTGGCCGCCGTCTACGAGGTCGCCGGACCCGGTCGCCTGGACTTCGGCGGCGACGAGCTCGAGGACGCCGACCTCGAGCCGATCGGTACGGAGCCGCGAAACCCGGACGACGAGTACGAGTGGTGGACCCTCGAGGGCGGCCAGTACGTCATCCAGTACAACGAGTTCCTGACGGGTGCCGAGGACGACGGACCACTGGTCCTCCAGCCCCGCCACGAGCTGCTGGCTCGAGGGGGGTCCCACCCGACCGTCCACGTGTTCTCCCACCTCCCGTTGCTCCCACTCTCGGTCCCGGCGGGCGGCATCCGGATCAAGGAAAACGCACGGGTCTCGACGTTGCTATCGCTCGGTTCGGGCGAGGGCTCGCGATCCGGTAGGACCGACGCTTCCGAACCGGTCGACGCTCGAGGGGACGTGGATCGCTAAAGAGCGAGCGTTACGATTCCGCCGTTCGAGCCGCCTCCACCAACGCCTCCACTCGCTCCCGTGAAACGGGATTCGTCGTCTCCCCACCTTCTTTCAGCGCTGTCCCGACGATCGCCCCGTCCGCGCCGACCGCAAAGGCGTCGTCAAGCGACTCGGGCGTGACGCCGCTGCCAACGAACACTGGCACTGGGACCGCCACCTCGCGGTCGACCGTCGATACCGCTTCGACCACTCGCTCGAGGTCCTCGAGCGACGTCGTCTGTCCGGTGCCAGCCCCAGAGACGATTAGCCCGTCGGCCCGTCCACGGACCGCCGTCTCGAGGGCGGTCTGTGCCAGCCCCGCCTCCCCGAGAGGCGTCGCGTGCTTGACGTCCACGTCCGCGAGGATGGCCACGTCGGCCTCGAGCCGGTCGCGAAGACGGAGGGTTTCGTGCGCTCGCCCCTCGACGATGCCCTGGTCCGTCGTCGCGGCGCCGACGTGGACGTTGACCCGGACGAACGACGCCCCCGCCGCGGCGGCGACCGAGAGAGCGGCCTCGGCGTCGTTTCGCAGGACGTTGACGCCGACCGGGACGTCGACCGCGCTCGTGATCGTCGTCGCCAGCGCACTCATTTCGGCGACGATGTGGTTCGGCACCTCGTCGGGGTAGAACGGCGAGTCGCCGAAGTTCTCGACGACGATGCCGTCGACGCCGCCGGCCTCGAGCATGGCGGCGTCCTCGAGCGCGCGGGTTCGAATCGCCTCGCGGCTTCCCTCGTAGCCCGGCGATCCGGGGAGCGCCGGAAGGTGGATCATGCCGAGGATGGGACGGTCGGTTCCGAAGGCGTCGCGGTGATTCCAGTCCATACGCGTGGTGCTCGGTTGAACCGTATTATTGTTGGGAGGAACAGTTCGCGTCTCGCGTTCCACGGGCACCAATGGCACAGAAAGTATAGTAAAGTGATACACTCCGAGTTTCCCGGACGACGTTCCCTCGAAAGAACCGGTGACGAACCCAGGTCATTCAACGCGAATCCTCGATTGCGGCAAGGACGTCGCCCGTCGGGTCGGTTTTCCGCCTCGAGTCCGTCTCTTCGCTCGATGACGAACCTGTTCTCGCCACTGCGGCTTCGCGACCTCGAGATTCCCAACCGCATCGCCGTCTCGCCGATGTGCCAGTACTCCTCGCCGAACGACGGCCTGGCGCGAGAGTGGCACCGCGTCCACCTCGGCAGTCGGGCCGTCGGCGGGGCGGGGCTGGTGATGGCCGAGGCGACGGCCGTCGAGGCCCGCGGGCGTATCTCGACGCACGATCTGGGCATCTGGAGCGATGCCCACGCGGAGGCGCTCGAGCCAGTCACCTCGTTCCTGAAGTCGCAGGGATCGGTGCCGGCGATCCAGCTCGCCCACGCCGGCCACAAGGCCAGCAAGAACCAGCCCTGGGAGGGGAACGTCCCCGTCCCGCTCGAAGACGGCGGCTGGGAAGTCCTGTCGCCCTCGCCCGAGGCGTACCCGTTCGAAAACGAGCCCGAAGAAATGCGACGGGCCACCACGGAGGACGTCGAGGCCGTGATCGATGCCTTCTGCGAGAGTGCGAAACGGTCGCTCGCGGCCGGTTTCGAGGTAGTCGAGGTGCACGCCGCCCACGGCTACCTGCTCCACCAGTTCCTCTCGCCGGTGACGAACCGCCGCGAGGACGACTACGGCGGCAGTTTCGAGAACCGAACCCGGATCGTCCGGGAGGCGACCGCCGCGGTACGAGAGGTGTGGCCCGACGACCGTCCCGTACTCGTCCGCATCTCTGGCACCGACTGGCTCCCCGACCGGGACTCGTGGGACCTCGAGCAGTCGAAGCGCCTCGCCCGGGACCTGGTGGACCTCGGCGTCGACCTGATCGACGTCAGCTCCGGCGGCGTTCACCCCGACCAGCAGGCACCGTCGGGACCGAACTACCAGGTGCCCCTCGCGGAGGGGATCGACGAGGCCGTCGGCGACGACGTCGCGGTAGGCGCAGTCGGCGGCATCACCCAGGCCGAGCAGGCCGACGCCCTCGTGCGAAACGAGCGCGCCGACCTGGTGCTCGTCGCTCGCGAGTTCCTGCGCGATCCGTACTTCCCGCTCCGGTGGGCCGACGACCTGGGGCTCGAGGGGCCCGAGTGGCCGGTGCAGTACCGGCGGGCCGTCGGCAAGTGATCACGGTCGAGCCCTCTCCACCCCTCAATCGGTCGGCTGACCGACCTCGAGTCCCTCCCGTGAGCCCTCGGTGATCGGGAACCCGTCGTCGCCTCGCGGGGCGTGAACCCGCTGGGGGAAGGGAATCTCGATTCCCTCCCGTTCGAATCGTTCCGTCACCGCCTGGATGGCCGCCGTCTGGGCATCGAGCTGGCGACGTCTCGTCGGATCACCGATCCAGAGCTGGAGTTCGAGCACGATCGCCGAATCGCCGAACCGTCTGGCGACGACCTGCGGATCCGGGCTCGTTCGGATTTCCTCGAGGTCTTCGACGGCGTCGATGACGACCGCTCGCGCCCGCTCGAGGTCGGTATCGTAGTCGACGCCGATCTCGACGTCGACGCGAAGCTGGTCGTTCTCGGAGTAGTTGATCAGCTGGCTGTCGGTGATCTCGTCGTTCGGCACGAGGACGTGTTTCTCGGTGAACGTCTGTATTTTCGTGGTGAAGATGGTCACGTCGGTGACGATCCCAGTCGTGTCGTTGACTTCGATCCAGTCGCCGACGCGAAACGGTCGCGAGAAGAGCAGGATGAATCCGGCGAGCATCGCGGCGAGCGTTTGACGGGCGGTGAGCGCGACGATCGCGGTGACCGCGCCGGCCCCGATGAAGATGTTGGTGAGGTCTACGCCCCAGATGGTGAGGATGAGCGAGGCAGTCCCGAGCACGATCGCGACGTCGGTGACGTGATAGGCGACTTCGCGCTGGTGGGTCGTGATCGCGTCGGTCTCGCTGAGTTTGTCGATCGAGCGGTTGACGAACCGGATCGCCAGGTACGCGACGGCCACTAGCGCCACGGTAACGAGTTGGTGGGCAGCCGTGAATCGATCGACCTGGACCGTCTCGAGCGTGTACGCCAGCACGTAGGTGACGTGCCAGACGACGCTGAGCGCGTAGACGGAGCCGGCGACGAGCACGCCTATCGCCGCGACGGTCGTCGCTTCGGCGACCTGGACGCCGTAGCGGCGTCGAAGGGAGGGGTAGCCCAGGCGGGCGATCCAGAACCCGAGAACGACTCCGAGTACGATGCCGACGGTCGCCAGCACCTGTGCCTCGAGCGTCGAGAGGTACGTCTCCTGGATGGAGGGAAGCGGCCCTGGGCGAAGTGCCTGGAGCGGGCGGACAGCGGCGACCACGACCATACGGACGGCGCCTATGGTTTCGACGGCATAAGGAGCGCGGCCGGCAGTCTCAACGTCGGCGGCGACGGTGACGGGACGACGGTCCGAGACCCGATCAGTCGTCGGTCCACTTGATCGAACAGCCTCGAGCGGGTTGCCACTCGAGGTCGACGGACTCTCCGGCGATGACGGACTCGATCGCCTCCCGAATGTAGAATCGACTGGGGTCGTCGTCGGGGTTCGGCGCGTCGTCGAGGCGACCCTGGTAGACCAGCCTGAACTCCTCGCCGTCGTTCTCGAAGAGGAACGGGTCCGGCGTGCAGACGGCGCCGTAGGCCGTCGCGACAGCCTGGGTCCGGTCCCGGAGGTAGGCGTCGTAAGCGATCGTTCCGTCCTCGACGAGTTCCTGCATCCGGTCGAAGGAGTCCTCGGGGTACTCCTCGGCGTCGTTTGGGTTGATCCCGACGACCGCCACGTCGTCGTACTCGGCGGCGAGGTCGTTGAGCAGGCCGATCTTCGCCTTCGCGTACGGGCAGTGGTTGCAGGTGAAGACGACCAGCAGGGCTTCGACGTCGGCGAAGGACTCGAGCGTGTAGGTCTCGCCGTCGACGCCCTCGAGTTCGAACGTCGGCGCGGGGTCGCCGGCCTCGAGTTCGCTCTCGGATTCTTTCATGACCATAGGGGAGTGTGCAACCGTATCCTCCTTAAGCGCCCCGTTCCCGAGTTCAGATGTCGAAGAAGATTAGCAGACCAAACAGCGTCACGGCGATGCCTATCGCGCGAGTGACCGCGACCTTCCAGTCGGCCGGCTCTACGCTGGACCAGGAGCGTTTGCTGCCGATGGAGTCCATCTGCTCTTCGAACCCGGCGAGTTTGTAGGGCCAGAGTGCTCCGGCGAGCCCGATCGCGATGACGAGCGTTCCCAGTATCGGGTTGACCATACCCGACCGTTCAGGTTTGCCGTCATATATTTTCTGATAGCTGTAGAGTGAGAGGATCGAAACTGGGCTCGAGGGCCAATTCCGCGGCCTCGCGGACGTAACGGTAGGCTCGACGCCGATGATCTTGCAAGGGAGATGCATTTGCGCGTCCTGCTCGCAGTAACAGTGTACGGAGGCACCCATGGTACGCCAGATCACCGCCGACCGACTCGCCGACATGATCGACGGGGACGAGTCGTTCACGCTCATCGACACGCGGCCGGAGGACAGTTTCGAAGGGTGGCACATTCGGGGCGCGAAGAACGTCCCCTTTGGGCCGAACGATGACCTCACGGAGCAACAACGAAACCGCATCGGTAACAGCGACGACGCCGGATCCATCGTCGCGATCTGCGGGAAAGGGCTCACCTCGACGTCGTTCAGTTTCGAACTCGAGACGATCGGGTACGACGACGTCAGCGTCGTGAAAGGTGGGATGGAAGACTGGTCCATGGTCTACGAGGTCGTCCCCATCGACACCGAGAACGATGACCTCGTGATCGCCCAGGTACAGCGACGAGCGAAGGGCTGTCTCGGGTACGTCGTCGGCTCGAGCGAGTCGGGACGGGCCGTCGCCGTCGACCCAACCCGCCAGACGGACCGGTTCAAGGTCGTCGCCGAGGAGGCTGGCCTCACGATCGAGCGCGTCCTCGACACGCACGTCCACGCCGACCACGTGTCGGGGGGCCGAACGCTGGCCGACGAACTCGGCGTCCCCTACCACCTCGGGGAACGCGCGAGCGAGCGCGACGTCGAGTACGACTACGAACCGCTCGCCGACGGTGAAACGATCGACGTCGGCGGCGTGGAAATCGAAGCGCTCCACACGCCGGGGCACACGACGGAGATGATGAACTACCGCGTCGACGGCGAGGCCGTCCTGACCGGGGACACGCTGTTCGTCGAATCCGTCGGCCGGACGGAACTCCAGTTCGGCGACGAGGACGCCGCCGACGGCGCCGAGTTACTCTACGACTCCCTCCACGAGACGCTCCTCGAACTTCCAGAGGACACGCGCGTCCTGCCCGGCCACGTCTCGGTCTCGGCGGACGGCGTCTACGAGGTGGGCTCGCCGGGCGACGTGATCGAGGCCCGACTCGTGACGCTCCGAGACGAACTCGAGCTCCTGGGCCTCGAGAAGGAGGCGTTCGTGAGCCAACTCGTCGACAACACGCCCGAGAAGCCGGCGAACTACGAACGCGTCATCGAGATCAACACCGGGCAGGCGGCGCTTGAGGACGAGCAGGAGGCGACCGAACTCGAGATGGGGCCGAATAACTGCGCGGCCTAGTGTCGGTTCGCGACCCTGCAGCGGGCCGGATGACCGCGACGGTCGAACGGTCCGTGCGTACGGATTTAGCAGTAGGCGATTTACGGTCGTGCTCGTCGAACGAGACGGTACGAATGAGCGTACTCACGGAACTCACGATCCCGGCCGACGAGTTCGTCCTCGCGGATACGTTGACGGCGTCGCCGGACATGCACATCGAGATCAAGCGCGTCGTGGGCGGGAAGTCCACCGTCACGCCCTACCTCTGGGCCTCCGGCGAGGGGTTCGACGCCTTCGAGAAACAACTCCGGGACGACGACATGGTTCGGGAGGTCCTCATGCTCGAGGAGCAAGACGAGCGGTCGAACGATGACGACACGGAGGAACGATTTTACCGGGTGACCTGGGAGATGGACGTTCCAAATCTCATCACGGCCGTCTCGGACGCGAGAGCGACCGTGCTCGAGGCGGTGAGCAACGAAGCACATCGATGGAAGGTGAAGATACTCTTTCCCGGCGAGCAATCCCTCGCTGACTTTCACGAGTACTGCGTCGAGCACGACTTTTCGTTCGAACCCGAGCGCGTGTACCGCCCCGAAAACCCGGAAGAACAGGCGGAGTACGGCGTCACAGCCGAGCAACAGGAAGCGCTCGAGGCAGCCTATCACGCCGGATACTTCGACGTCCCCCGCGATCGGACGCTGACGGACCTCGCGACCGAACTCGACATCTCGCGAAACGCGCTGTCCGCTCGGCTCCGGCGCGGCCAGCGAAACCTCCTCGCCAACACACTCGTGCGCGAGAAGTGAACGATTGTTCACGACTCACGTCGTGGTGGCGAGACGGGACCCGTTATAAACGCTGTGCGTGCTACCACAACAGACCTTTCCGCCCGCTTCACCAAGGATAAATCGGCGAAGGGAGTGGTATCATGTACACTATCGAACGGTCTTCAGCACCCGCTGCGGGACGCACAGGAGACAGTGTGGGGAACAGTCTTGCAAGTATCGGTAAAACCAGAAGCGCGTATCTGTTAGAATGACAATTGACCACCAGAATTCACCGTCTGTCAGCCATCGTGTCGTGAACGCGGTCGCCAGGAAGGAGGGGATCGATCCGATCGATCTGGAACCGCTGTATCACGCGATCGATCCGGATAGCCTCGACAGGCTGTTCTCGAGCGAGGCGGCGGCCGACGACCGGACGGCCGACGAACTCACGTTTACGTTCGCCGGCTATCGCGTCACCGTCTCCGCCGACGAATCAGTCGACGTGGCCACGATCAGCGGAGACGGCGGACGGTCGGGCTCGATCGACCGATCGGCTACACCGTCAGGCGAACCGAACACCCCCGATTGAGCGAGCACCGATACGACTGCCGGTGTGGCGAAATCGACGGGAAGTCCTGAGGCTATCGAGTTTCGCGATAAACCGTGCACTCTGACGTCTGTTATTTGGTATCGGTCCCGACACGCTCGAGAGCGGCGTCTCGAAGCGATAAAGTAAGAGAACCGCTCGAGGATCGACTAGCGAGTGATCGACTATCCTTCGGCAGGGGCCGTCGCCTCGGCCTGCTCGTACTTGTCCTCGAACTCCTGGATGAGCTGGCCCATCTTCGCGTACCAGTCGTTGAGCAGGCGCTGCATGTCGCCGGCGATCTTCGACGGATCGGTCGGCGAGTAAACGTGATAGTAGCCGCCCTGGTCGTAGTTGACCTGTTCCTTCTGGATGAAGCCCGTCTGGAGCAGGCGCTGGACGGCCCGGTAGGCCGTCGATCGCTCGCGGTCGACCGTCGCCGCGATTTCGTCCACCGTCAGCGGTTCCTCGGCTTCCACCAGCGCCTCGAAGCACGCCCTGTCGAGTTGTTTGAGGCCGTGAAAGCACTCGAGGAGGCCCTCACAGACCATGTCTTGCTGCAATTGTTCGGCCATCGAGTCAGGCATCGGTATCACCAATAGGTAGCGGCCGAGCCGTTAAAAGACTTGTGTATAGATTGCACAATTCCGGCTCGAGCGCTGCTGGAGGCCGGGAATTGAGGACGACTATAACGAGGGAATTGAGTTGACGGCGACGGAGTCGTTCTCGAGTACTGCAAGAACGACTGGCGATCGAAGAGGGCCTCGATTGCGGAGCGTTCGTTCGATCCAGGCATTCGTTCGACTATCGACTCGATCCCAGCGAGTCAGGTTCGTACGTCCCCGTATTCACCCGAACGCCGAAGTCGAGCGAGACGCGTTCCGAACCGCCGTCGAAAGGACTTTTCTCGCCGGCCCCACTACTTCACACGAATGACGCTCCCAATGGACCCGGCCGAGATCGACCCCGACGACATCGGCGCGAAACAGACCACCCTCGAGATGGACCACGAGGACGCAATCGAGCACGTGCGCGAGGTGTTCACCGATGTCGGCTTCGGCGTCCCCGTCGAGTTCTCCCCCTCGGAGTTGCTCAACGAAAAAGTCGACGCCGACCGTGACCCCTACTACGTCCTCGGGGCGTGTAATCCAGCCATCGCGGACGAGGTACTTGACGTCTCGGACAACAAAATTGGCGCAATCTTCCCGTGCAACGTCGTGATCTGGGAGGAGTCGCCCGGCACCCAGCGCGTCTATCACGTGAGCATCATGCGCATTGCCCGACTCGTCGGAATGGCTCCGGACGACGACGCGATGGCCGACATCGTGGCCACAACTGGCGAACTGGTCGACGACGCCTTCGCGAACCTCTAATCCCATGGGACACCACACCTTCGACGCCTCGCGGGCGGACAAACTCGAGCGCGCCGAGCGTCGGTACCGATTCTGCTCGAGGGAGGAGTTGCTCTGGGCGCTCGCCCCCGAAGAAACCGACACCGTGGCCGACCTCGGGAGCGGGACGGGCTTTTTCACCGATGACGTGTCCCCGCACGTCGAGACGGTGTACGCCGTCGACCTCCAGGAGGCGATGCACGACTACTACCGCGAGAAGGGCGTCCCCGAGAACGTCGACCTCGTGACGGCGAACGTGAGCGACCTCCCGTTCGAGGACGGGGACGTCGACGCCGCGTTCTCCACGATGACCTACCACGAGTTCGCGAGCGAGGCGGCCCTCGAGGAGATTAGCCGCGTCCTGGCGACGGGCGGGCGACTCGCCATCGTCGACTGGGCCGCGAGCGGCACCGGCCAAAACGGTCCGCCGACCGACGAACGATACAGTGCCGAGGAGGCGATCGAGGCCCTCGAGACGGCAGGCTTCGCCCTCGAGCACGTGGCGGTCCGTCCGGAGACGTTCTTACTGGTCGCGACGTTCGAGTAGCGCCCGAGCCCTCTCACACTCGTTTTCGCATCCGTCCCCGGACGAACGGACGCACCGGCGTCACACCGAGGTTCACCCGCTCGAGTTCGAGCACGTCGAAGGCACGGTCGGCCGCGAACAGCGACGCGGTCTGTCGAGTCAGGTGACAGCCACCGGCGGCCCGCTTCCATAGCGGTTCGACCAGCGACTGGACCTGCCCGCGCCAGCCGTCGTCTCGAACGTGCTCGAGAAATCGGAACTCGCCGCCGGGACGGAGGACGCGTTCGACTTCCTCGAGGGCGGCCTCGGCGCCCGGAATCGTACAGAAGACCAGCGAGGCGACGACGACGTCGAAGGACTCGTCCGGGTAGGGGAGCGCCTCGGCCCGAGCGTCGCGCAGGTCGACTGCGAGGCCCAGGTCGGCGGCCGTCGACGTGGCCTGGCGGCGCATGTGTGGGTCGGGTTCGATGGCGTGGAACGTCGCGTCTCCGTCGGGTACCCGGGCGAGGTACGGAAAGAGGGCGCCCGTTCCCGCGCCGACGTCGAGCACCCGGCCCTCGAGGCCGTCGACCAGGTACTCGCGGTGGGGGCGAAGCAGGGTTCGTTCGGCGAGCGCGGTCGCTGGATCGTAAATCGCCGCGAGCAGCGGGTGGGAGGAACCGTCCGTCGCCATAGAGTCCAATACGTGCCGAAAGGCTATCCGTGTTGGCGGTCCCGTCGCGGACACGGCGGGCGACGAACCCAAAAATCACTACCCCACCGGGTGCCTTGAGCATCGTATGAACGTCTCCATCGTCGGCAGCGGCTACGTCGGCACGACGATCGCAGCCTGTCTCGCGGACCTCGGTCACGACGTCACGAACGTCGAGATCGACCAGGACACGGTCGACGCGATCAACGCCGGCGAAGCTCCCATCCACGAAGCGGGACTCACGGAACGAATTGCCGAGCACGCGGGTGAGCGGTTGCGGGCGACCACCGACTACGGCGCCGTTCGCGACACCGCCCTCACCTTCCTCTGTCTGCCGACGCCACAACACGACGACGGCAGCCTCGACCTGACGGCCATGCGCGCGGCCTCGGAGTCGCTCGGGGACGCCCTCGCCGAGAAGGACGGCGACCACCTCGTCGTCGTAAAGAGCACCGTGTTGCCGGGGACGACCGAGGACGTCGTCGGCCCGATCGTCAGCGAGGCGAGCGGACGGGCTGTCGGCGAGGGCCTCGAGCTGGCGATGAATCCCGAGTTCCTGCGGATGGGGACCGCCGTCCAGGACTTCCTCGAGCCCGAGAAAGTCGTCGTCGGGGCGACCGACCCGGCGGCCGCCGACACCCTGCGAGAACTCTACGCTCCCATGCGCGAACGCGGGGCGGACTTCGTCGAAACCGGCGTCCGCGAGGCCGAGTTGATCAAGTACGCCAACAACGCCTTCCTCGCCTCGAAAGTCTCGCTGGTGAACGAACTCGGGAACGTCGCCAAGGCCTACGGCGTCGACGCCTACGAGGTGCTCGACGCCGTCGGACTCGACGACCGCATCTCCGAGCGGTTCATGCGCTCGGGACTCGGCTGGGGCGGCTCGTGTTTCCCCAAAGACGTCAACGCCCTCCGATCGGGCGCGCGAGAGCAGGGGTACGATCCCGAACTCCTGGACGCCGTCGTCCGCGTCAACGACGGCCAGCCCCGCCGACTCGTCGACCTGCTCTCGAACCACGTCGACCTCGAGGGCGCCCGAATCGCTGTCCTCGGCCTGGCGTTCAAACCCGGAACCGACGACGTCCGGAAGTCCCGCGCGCTCGAGGTCATCGACGCCCTCCTCGAGCGTGGCGCGACCGTCGTCGGTTACGACCCAGTCGCCACCGAGAACCTGCAATCTACGTACCCCGCGTACGCCGACCGCGACGGCCTCGAGTACGCTACGAGCGCCGCGGAGGCCCTCGAGGGTGCCGACGGAGCCGTCGTCGCGACCGACTGGCCCGAGTTCGACGACCTCACAGGAGCGATCGAGGGGATGACCACACGAGTGCTCGTCGACGGCCGTCGAGTCGACGTTTCCGAAGCGGACCTCGAGGTCTACGAGGGCCTCACCTGGTGAGTGGCGAGCCGTCAGGAGGGCATTACTTCCATCGGAAATGCGAACACTCACCAAATACACCAGTACGTTTTTCCAATCCGGGCGTCGAGTGCATTCCAATGGACGAGCACGCAGGGATCGAGTCCGCCGCATCCGACGGCGATGCATCATCATCACCCGCGGACGAGAACGCTGACGTGGACGGCGATGCGAACGCGACTAGTGACGCCGACGAGGAATCTCGCTCGTCGACCATCGATCACCCCCTCCCGCCCGAACAGGTCTGTATTCTACTCCCCACGCTCGAGGAGGCCGCGACGATCGGGGAGATCGTCGACCGGTTTCGCGAGCGTGGCTACGAGAACGTCCTCGTCGTCGACGGCGACTCGAGCGACGGCACGCGCGACATCGCCCGCGAGCACGGCGCTCGTGTGCTGACCCAGTCCGGCTCCGGGAAGGGACAGGCCGTCCGCGAAGCCGTCGAGTACATCGACGCGCGCTACGTCCTCATGCTCGACGGCGACGGCACCTACGACCCGGCCGACGCCGAGACGATGCTCGAGCCCCTGTCCCAGGGATACGAACACGTGATCGGGAATCGGTTCGCCGACATGGACGACGACGCGATGAAGCGCCTCAACGGGTTCGGCAACCGGATGATCAACGGCGCGTTCGGGTTCATCCACGGGGCGCACTACGAGGACATCCTCTCGGGCTATCGCGCGTTCACCCGGGACTCGTTCGAGCGACTCCTGCTCGATTCCGACGGGTTCACCATCGAGACGGAACTCGCCGTCGAGTGCGTCCGCCACGGCGTCGAGACGGCCGTCGTTCCGGTGAGTTACCGGGCCCGACCCGACGAGTCCGAGACGAACCTCCACCCCGTCTGGGACGGCGGGACGATCATCCTGACGCTGTACTCGCTGGCGAAGACGAACAACCCGCTGTTTTACTTCGGAAGCGTCGGCGCCGCGTCGGTCATCTCGGGAGTCACCCTCGCAGGCTACGTGCTCTGGCGCTGGATCCAGTTCAACACCGGCCACGAGATTCTCGCGCTCGTCTCCGCGGCCGCGATCTTGCTCGGCGTCCAGTTGCTCATGTTCGGCGTCCTCTCGGACATGATCGTCACCCTCCACCGCGAGCAGCGCCGGCGCCTCGAGCAGGTTCGCCTCGAGAGCCGTCGGGATCGAGACGATCGGTAGAACAGACGTCGGCGACTCTCGAGGACGAGTCGAGAACTGACCAGAACAGGCGTCGAACCAAAACGGTCAGGGCGGGCGTCGAATCGACACGAGCAGAACGGGCGTCGAACGAAACCGATCAGAACGGAAGCAGCGTCCGGACCTGCCTGAGAAAGCCGCCCGAGTGGTTCTTGCGATACTCCTCGAAGACCGGGTGGAGTGCGTTGAGCAACTCCTGTCGGCTCTCGAATCGCTCCCGGTCGACGTGCTCGAGCGCCGTCTCGAGTCCGACCGTATTCCCGTGTACGTCGTAGGGGATGTTGGCGTCGCCGAGTGTAGCCAAGACGTCCGCTCTCGAGGCGGGAAACGAGAGGTCGACTCGTTTGAGGCGGGCGTCGACGGCGGCGATGCCGAATTCGATGCTCGTCGGCTCGTCGTCGGGTCCGTTCGATGGTGGCCGGACTCCCATGGGGTGCCATACCACCTCGGGACCGAAAATGGCTACGCTCTCGAGACGGCTCGAGCGCTCACGGGCTCTCGCCTGCAGTGGGAATCTTTACGCCGATCCGTCACCCAGTTTCGACACGAGATGACCGAATACACGACGGTCTCGATCCCGAAGGATCTTGCGGCGCGCGTCGAGGAGACCATCGAGGGCACGAGCTTTCAGAGTACGAGCGATCTCACCCGGTTTCTCCTGCGGAGCATCGTGATTCAACACCAGAAATCCGGACAGCTCACGGAGGCCGAGTTCGAGGAGATCGCCGAACAGCTCCGGGGGCTGGGCTATCTGGAGTGATCGAGCGGACTGAACCACCCGCCTCGAATATCCGATTACACCAAACTGCTCGCCTCGAGTAACCGAGCACACCTAACCGCCCGATCCAGGTCGTCACTCGAGGGCCCACAGAACGCGAGTAACAGTCGAGCGTCCTCGATCTCGACCTCGAGTCACCCGAATTTCCCGGTGATGTAGTCCTCGACGCGTTGGCTCTCGGGGTTCTCGAAAATCTTCGTCGTGTCGTCGAACTCCACGAGTTCCCCGCCGGTGAGGAAGACGGCCGTCTTGTCCGAAATTCGGGCGGCCTGTTGCATGTTGTGAGTGACGATGACGACCGTGTACTCCTCGGCCAGGGTCTCGACCAGATCCTCGATCTTCGAGGTAGCGACGGGGTCGAGCGCGCTCGCCGGTTCGTCCATCAGGATGACCTCGGGGTCGGTCGCGATGGCGCGGGCGATACACAGCCGCTGTTGCTGGCCACCCGAAAGGTCTAATCCGCTCGAGTCCAGTTGATCCTCGACCTCCTCGAGCAACGCAGCGCGCTCGAGGGCGGTCCGGACCTGCTCTTCGAGGTCGTCGTCCTTGTCCTGGACCCGGAGTCCGTAGGCGACGTTGTCGAAGATGCTCTTCGGGAAGGGGTTCGGTTGCTGGAAGATCATTCCGATCTTCCGGCGGAGGGCAACGGGGTCGACGTCGTCGTCGTAGACGTTCTTACCGTGGAAGAACAGGTCGCCCTCGACGCGGGCGACGTCGATGAGGTCGTTCATGCGGTTGATCGACCGCAGGAACGTCGACTTGCCACAGCCCGAGGGTCCGATGAGCGCCGTCACCCGTCGTTCGGGAATGTCCATCGTGATGCCGTCGAGCGCCTGGGTGTCGCCGTAGAAGACGTCGAGGTCGCGCGACTGGATCACGGGCGACTCGACCCCGGGTGATCCCCGCGGGCTGGCGATCTCGGTCATCGAGGTGACGCCGGAGTCGCCGATTTCGTCGGAACGCCCTTTGGACTCGGCTCGGTTGGTGGTCATGCGCGGTAGGTCGCTAGTCAACACTCGAGCAGTTACCTGTTGTGGACGCGCGGGTTCACCGAGCAGCACTGATCCGGCGAAATCGAACTGGCTACGAACGTGAGAGTCACAGCGTTCGACCGCCTACGCTGAGTCGAAAATCTCCCGATACCACTCCGCGGCCAGCGACTCGAGATCGGCGCTCGCCGCCGTTGCAGAGTGTGAGTCCCCCATCCCGCGCCAGGTGATCGACACCCGCGAGATCGGTACCAGTGCCAGGCCACCGACGGTGACCGGCCCCTCGTTCGTCCGGACGATCCACTCCGTTCGCAGCCAGGAGGCTGATCGGGTGACCGACTCGACGCTTCCGCCGGCGGCGACCCACTCCTCGACGAGCGATTCGGTCACGCGACGGACCCGACGCTGGCCGAGCCAGTGAGCGGCGATACCGGCGGCGACTAGCAGGCCGAACGCGACGAGGGCGAACTCGAGGCCACCCGCAGTGAGGTTGGCGGAGGCCGCGAGACCGGAGGCCACGAGGACGAGGGCGACGACCCGCAGGTCGAAGGCGTTGGGGACGGTGCCGTCCCAGTCGGTTCCGTCCAGGTCGGTGCGCGCGGGGGACTCGAGTGACATCTGACGGTCACTTGTGAGCGAGTCTGGGTAGGTTCGGGGGTGGCCAGATGCACGCGTTAAGTGGGTTCGACGTCGAGTTGGGTCCCGATCTCGAGTTGGGCCCCGGTTGCGAGGACGATCGAGGTGGTTCACAACCGAAGCGCCGCGTGACCGCGTCGTCCCGGCGAGGGCCTGCCCTCCCCCGGGTCACGGCGCTCTCGCTTCGTACGCCGCGCTCGAGCGCCGTTCCCGGCCGTGTGTGGCGTGGCCGTGGCGATGCCGTGCCTGGCGGTGGCGGCCTCTCGAGCAGTAACGACGATGAGCGACGGCGTACTCGAGTCGCGATTTGGCTCCGGGTGACACCGACGTTAGCGGAAATGTATGTACGTCCGGCGTCTACGAGAAGGTATGGCCGACGACTTCGAAATCACCGCCGACCGACCCGAGAGCCCCATTCAGACCACCGGCACCGATCACATCACGTTGATCGGTTCGAACGCCGAGGACACCATCGCCTACTACCGCGACGTGCTGGGGATGCCCCTGGTCCTGAAACAGCCGAACCTGGACGATCCGACCTCGACGCACCTGTTCTTCGACACCGGAGACGGCCGGATCATCACGTTCTTCGTGAGCGACGACCGCCAGTCGAACCCGGCGCCGCTTCGCCACCAGATCGGTTCGGTCCACCACCTCGCGTTCAGCATCGATCCCGAGCGCTTCGTCGACACCCGGGAGGCCCTCGAGGAGGCCGGCTACGGCTACAACGAGTTCGATCGGGGCATCTTCCACTCCCTCTATACCAGGGACAACAACGGCCTGACCATCGAACTCGCCACGGACAAGTTCTCGATTCCCGACGACCGCCGTGCCGAGGTGCTCGCGACGACCCAGCGGATCCGCGAGGAGGACGGCTCAGACTTCGCCGAGGAGCGACACATGGAGGCCGCCCTCGAGGAACTGGGGATCGACGTCGAGAAGCAGGAACTGCCGGACGCGCCGACGGGAGCGGGCGTCGATAACTGACGCCGAGTTCGAGTTCCGCCGTCTTACTAGGAGGGCGTCCCCTCCACCGAATACATCGTGAACTCCTCGCTCGAGATCAGCCGATCCGCGTAGGGGTCGCGCTCGATTCCCTCGAGGGCTTCCTCGGAGTGGTGGAGTTCGTCGTACACCTCGAGTTCCCGCGCTTTATCGTAGGCGCTCACGGTGAAGTAGTAGTCTGCACCGTGGTAGGCCTCCCGGTAGTTGCCGTCCTCGAACTCCTCGACGAGGACCGCCCCGCCGGCGCCGCCGTCGTAGTTGATCTCGCTCCCGGCCTCGGTGCCGTAGTGGGCGTCGCCGTAGCGGTTGATCCCGTAGCCGAAGCCGGCGTACAACTGCTCGTCGACCCGGTGCTCGAGGGCGGTGTCGTAGCCGAACTGCTGCTGTTCGGTGACGTGCTGGGTCGGCTGGTAGATCAGCGGCGAGGTAAACAGCGTCACGAGCGTCAGGACGAGACAGGCCGCGACGAAGACGGCGGCGAGCGCGTTCGACCCCGGAGTCGTCAGCGGTCCGGTCAGCCAGCCGAAGAGGTGCGCGAGGGCGATTCCCGAGAGGATCGTCAGGACGACGTAGATGAAGCCGACCTGCCGGAACGCCATCGTCGGCGTCCCGAGGAAGTAGACGACGAACATCCCGCCGAGGGGCACCAGCGCGAGCGCGAAGTAGGTGACGTACGAGCGGCCGTCGGGATCCAGGCTCGTTCGCCCGAGCCACATTGCGAGGACGAACAGCGCCGCGATCGCCCCGAGCACCGCGGCGACGAGGAACATGATCGCGAACAGTTCGAGTAAGCTGCCGCCCAGTTCCGTCAGCGACCCGCTTCGTTGCCCAACGGTCGAGCTGGTCCCGATGTCGCGGCTGAACAGACCGTAGACGAGCCCCGAGAAGGCGCGTCGGAACCGCGCGTTCGCGGCTGCCCAGACCACGAACAGGACGCCGAGCATGACTGCCGGCGCGAACAGCGACGGGTGGTGCACCATCGGATGATCGTCGTACCGGCGCTTCGCGAGGTACTGCACCCCGGCGAGCGCTCCGAGGAAGACGACCACGTTGATCATCTGTTGGGGGTGGACCAGCAGAAGGCCCACGCCCGCGAGAAATAGGCAGACGGTGAACGGCGAAATGCCGAACGGGAGGCGCTCGAGGTCCGACCGACGGCTCACGAGCGCGACAGTCGCGAAGAGGGCGACGGGGACGACGAACAGCGCGTTGGAGTTCGTGTGCGGCCCCATGTGCGTCGCCACGTTGTTGATGGGGAGCACCATCCAGGAGGCGATGGCGGCGAACCCGGCGGCGGCGCCCGTTCCCGAGATGTCGCGTGCGATGAGGGGAACGAAGACGACGAACGGGACGAACAGGAGGACGACGGCAATCAGGAGCGCCCGTTCCATCGAGACACCGCCGCCGAGATGGAGGGTCGTCGCGACCGCGTGGAGCCCGGGGTAGAACAGTTCGTGGGGCTGCATCGTCCCCTGGACGAAGTCCCGGACCCACCCCAGGTGGGTGAGCGAGTCGCCCATCCCCTGGAAGTGGTAGTTGCGGATCACCGGCAGGCTGACGATGCTCGTCACCGCGAGCCCGCCAAGGGCGATCCCGCCGGCCTGATACCACCCGCGAGTCCCAATGGTCACGCCGACCGCGACGGCGAGCGCGAGACCGAAGGCGACCCAGGTGAGCGTCGGCGTACCCGTGTAGATCGACGATTCGTACCCCGAGGGTGGGGACCGATGCGCGACGGCGATCGCGGTCGCCACGGCGAGAAAGCCGACCGCGAGGACGAGGTCCAGCAGGGTTCGTCTCTGTGTCATCGACTCACCCGCGCGAGGCGACCGTCGACGATGGCTGGCGTGACAGTTCGCATTGGTGAAATGCCTCGAGAAGGGAGGGGTTTGTTATCCTCCGCCTACCCTCTCGAAGCAGTCACGCCACGGGTCGGCCCGGTGGATGACTGGCCAGCGCCCGCTTGCGCCCGGTATCGGCCCTCCCCTCCCGCACCAGGCGTGAGGCGACGCTCGAGGCGATGGTGCACGTTAGTAGAGACGGGGGATGCGGGAGTTCAATTTGGCGGTCGAAACGACGATCGAAGGGGCGCCAGAGGCGGATACGAGCGCCTACCAGTCTCTAGGCGGTGATTTCTACGACGCCCAACGCATCAACGATTGTGCCTGTTTTTACCGTCCTCGGTGGTGGTCACGGGACGACCGGTCGTCACCCTCGAGCCGAAACCGGTGGCGACCCCACTCTTCGACCATGGCATCGATACACATCGACACCCCGACGACGGATGGACGCACCCTTCGAACGACCGTTCGCCCCTCGAACGACCTCGCCCGGTTTTTCACCGGCGACCCGCTCGAGGTTACCTACGACGTCGACGTCGAGTCGGTTCCCGACTCGCTGCTCGTCGTCCCGGCGCTGGCTCAGGTCTGTCCCGTCGCCTGGGCCGCGGGCGCGGACGTGTACGTCGATATCGTCGATGCGACGTTCGTCTCGGCGCTCGAGGACGTCCAGTCGGCCATGCTCGAGATGTACGACTTCCTCGAGGGTGGCGACCTCTACGCTCGCGAGGTCGTCGACACGCGTGTATCCAGCGACGACGGCGACGATGAGAACGCAGAGAGCGGCCTCCTCTTCACTGGTGGCGTCGACTCCACGTGCTCGTACGTCCGTCACCGCGAGGAGGAACCCACGCTGATCAGCATCCGCGGCTGGACGATTACGCCCGACAGTTCGGACGACGAGCAGTGGAACCACCTGGTCGACCGGGTGACCGACTTCGCCGCCGACCGCGGCCTCGAGACCGCTTTCGTCGAGGCCAACATGCTCTCCTTCCTCGACCACCCGATGTTGCTCGCCCACTACAAACGCTACGTCGACGGCGGCTGGTACAGCTCCGTCGGCCACGGCCTTGGCTTGCTGGGTCTCTGTGCCCCACTGGCCGCCGCCCGTGGGATGACGAACCTCTACATGGCCGCCACCCACTGGGAGGGGATCGACCTCGAATGGGGCTCTCGCCCCGACATCGACGACAACGTCCGCTGGGCCAAGACCCGGTGTCATCACGACGCCTACGATCTGACCCGTCAAGAGCGCCTCGACGTGCTCGCCGCCTACGCCGAGAGCGACGCACCAGACCTCGAGCTCCAGACCTGCAACGACCGGATGGACGGCAACTGCGGCGTCTGCGAGAAGTGCTACCGGACGGCCGTCGGCCTCCGACTGGCGGGGCTCGAACCGACCGAACACGGTTACCCGTTCACCGACGACCGGTACCACGACCTTCGACGAGGGCTCGAGGGCGGGCGCTGGATCCTCGGCCAGGACGAACGCTACATGTGGGAGGACATCCGCGACCGGGTTCGAAAAACGGAGCCGAGAACGTCGGCCGAACGGGCGTTCTTCGCCTGGCTCGAGTCCGCCGACCTCTCCGAAATCGTCGACAACTCGGGGTCACCGCTGCGCCACCGCGTGCTCCGAGCGGGCGCCCGCAACGCGCCCGATCCGGTGTACACGACGCTGTACCCCGCCTGGAGTGCGGCGAAGGCGAGCTACCAGCGTCTCCTCACCAGGCGGTGACCGGGTCCAGGACGCGACCGGCGAGCCGGGTGGGACCGATCTCGAGGCTGGTGAACGAAAATAGAATAGCCGTTATTCGTCGCTCGCCGAGTCCGTGTCGGCGTCCGGTTCGTCGATACCTGCCTCGTCGGCGTCGTCAGCGTCCGACTCTTCGGCGTCCACCCCGAGCTCGGCGGGAATCACGTCCACACTTGCGACCGCATCGCCTGCCTCGACGTCCATCACCGTCACGCCCATCGTGTTCCGACCGACCGTCGAGATCTCGCTCGCCCGCGTGCGCATGATCTGGCCGCGCTCGCTCATCAGGACGAGTTCGTTGTCGTCCGTGACCGCCTTCACTGCCGTCACCGGACCGTTGCGCTCGTTGGTCTTGATGTCGATCAACCCCTTGCCGTACCGGGACTGGGTCCGGTAGGCCGAGAGTACCGTCCGTTTGCCGTAGCCGTTCTCGGTGACCGTCAACAGCGCCCGCTCGTCGCCCTCGTCGGTCGAGACCAGTCCCGCGACGGCGTCGCCGTCCTCGAGTTTGATGCCGTTGACCCCGCGGGCGTTCCGACCCATGGCCCGGACCTCGTCCTCGTCGAAGCGAATCGTCATTCCCTGCTCGGTCGCGACGACCAGATCCTTCGACCCGTCGGTGACGTCCACGTCGACGAGTTCGTCGCCCTCCTCGAGGCTGGCGGCGATGATACCCGTCGAGAGGATGTTGTCGAACTCCTCGCCCGCCGTCCGTTTTACGTACCCGTGTTTGGTCACCATCGTCACGTACTCCTCCCCGTCGAAGGCATCGGTGTCGACGATGGCCGTGATGTCCTCGCCCGGATCGAGGTCGAGGATGTTGACGGCGGATTTCCCCCGCGCCGTCCGGCTCATCTCCGGGATCTCGTAGGTCTTGAGCCGGTAGACCTGACCGTGGTTCGTGAAGCACAGCAGGTAGTCGTGGGTGTTCGCCCGGAAGACCGTCGTCACGCGGTCCTCGTCCTTGACGTCCGCACCGATGATCCCCTTGCCGCCCCGACCCTGGGCCTCGAAGTTCTCGATCGGCATCCGCTTGACGTAGTCGTCCTCGGTCATGACGACGAAGACGTCCTCCTGGGGGATCAGGTCCTCGTGGGTGACCGTCCCCATGTCCTCGATGATCGAGGTCCGCCGGTCGTCGGCGTACTCGTCTTTGATCTCGAGCAGTTCGTCCTTGATGACCTCGTACAGCGCCGACTCGCTTCCGAGGATCGCCTCGAGGCGCTCGATTTCCGCCGTTACCTCGTCGTACTCGTCTTCGATTTCGGCCGACTCCATGGAGGTGAGGCTCCCGAGTTGCATCCGGACGATGTGCTCGGCCTGGGCTTCCGAGAAGTCGAAGGTCGCCTCGAGTCCCGCCCGCGCCTCGTCGCGGTCCTCGGAGTCCTGGATGAGGTCGACCACGTCGTCGATGTTCTCGAGCGCCTTCAGCCGGCCCTCGAGGATGTGCGCGCGGTCTTCCGCCTCCTCGAGGTCGTACTCGCTGCGCCGTCGGACGACCTCCTTTCGGTGGGAGATGTACTCCTGGAGCGTCTCTCTGAGCGTGAGCACTTTCGGCTGGCCGTCGACCAGCGCGAGGTTGATGACGCCGAAGGTGCGCTCTAGGTGATTCTCGAGCAGTCGGTTCTTGACGACGTCCGTGTTCGCGCCGCGTTTGAGTTCGATCACGATGCGGACGCCGTCGCGGTCGGACTCGTCGCGCAGGTCCGAGATGCCCTCGAGGGTGCCCTCGGTGACGTCCTCGGCGATGCGCTCGACCAGGCGGGCCTTGTTCGCCTGGTAGGGCACTTCGGTGACGACGATGCGCTCGCGATCACGCTTCCACTCCTCGACCTCGAACTCGGCGCGAACGCGGATGCGCCCGCGGCCGGTCTTGTACGCCGAGTAGATGGCGTCGCGGCCGACGATGTTGGCCCCCGTCGGGAAGTCGGGCCCTTTGACGTGTTCCATCAGATCCTCGACGGTCGCTTCGGGGTTGTCGATGAGTTCGACGGTCGCATCGATCACTTCCCCTAAATTGTGCGGCGGAATGTTCGTCGACATGCCGACGGCGATCCCCGAGGAGCCGTTCACGAGGAGGTTCGGGAACGCCGCTGGCAGGACGTCCGGCTCCTGGAGGCGGTCGTCGTAGTTCGAGGAGAAGTCGACCGTGTCCTTGTCGATGTCCTCGAGTAACTCCTCGGCGATGGCGGCCATGCGAGCCTCCGTGTACCGCTGGGCGGCTGGCGGGTCGCCGTCCATCGAGCCGAAGTTCCCCTGGCCGTCCACGAGCGGGTAGCGCATCGAGAAGTCCTGGGCCATCCGGACCAGGGTGTCGTAGATCGCCTGGTCGCCGTGAGGGTGGAAGTCACCCATCGTCTCCCCGACGATCGAGGAGGACTTGCGGTGACTCGAGCGACTCGAGACACCCATCTCGTGCATCGCGTAGAGGATGCGCCGGTGAACGGGTTTGAGGCCGTCCTCGACCCGGGGGAGGGCGCGCCCGGCGATGACGCTCATCGCGTAGTCGATGTAACTCTGCTCCATCTCGTCTTCGATGCGGACCGGTTCGACCGAGGCCGCATCGATGTCCGTCGGGTCTGGTACGTCGGAACTCATCGCTCGAGGGACACCTCCGTTCGTCGGTGGTCTCGTCGCGGTGTCGATTCGTGTCGTGGCTGCATCGTCGTCAGTCGGTGTGTGGCTGCGTACATGGCGCTATTAGATGTCGATCCACTCTGCCTCGGGGGCGTGGTCCTTGATGAACTGCTTTCGGGGTTCGACGGCGTCGCCCATCAGCACAGAGAACATGCGATCGGCTGCCGCCGCGTCCTCGACGGCGATCTGCTTGAGGATGCGGTTGTCCGGATTCATCGTCGTACTCCAGAGTTGTTCGGGGTTCATCTCGCCGAGCCCCTTGAAGCGCTGGACCTGCGTCGGGTTGCCGTTGCACTTCTCCGCGACGATCTCGTCGCGCTCGGCGTCGGTCATCGCGTCGTAAGTATTCCCGCGATACCGGATGCGGTACAGCGGCGGCTGGGTCGCGTAGACGTAGCCACCCTCGAGCAGCGGGCGCATGTGCCGGTAGAAGAACGTCAGCAGCAGCGTCCGGATGTGGGCTCCGTCGACGTCGGCGTCGGTCGCCATGATGATCTTCTTGTACCGGATGTTGTCGATGTCGAACTCCTCGCCGATCCCCGCGCCGATGGCGGTGATCATGTTCCGGATCTCCTCGTTCTCGAGGATGCGATCCAGTCGGTGCTTCTCGACGTTGAGGATCTTCCCCTTGATGGGGAGGACGGCCTGGAACTCCGGATTTCGGGCCTGTTTCGCGCTGCCGCCCGCGGAGTCACCCTCCGCGATGAACAGTTCGGCTTCGTCGGGATCTTTGGTCTGACAGTCCGCGAGTTTGCCGGGGAGGGAAGTGGACTCGAGGGCGGACTTTCGCCGCGTGAGCTCTTCTGCCTTCTTCGCGGCCTTGCGGGCCTTCGCGGCCTCGACGGCCTTCATCACGATGGCCTGGGCCGAGTCGGGGTGTTCCTCGAAGTAGGTAGAGAGACCGTCGTGCATCGCGCTCTCGACGATGCCCCGAACCTCCGAATTGCCGAGTTTCGTCTTCGTCTGCCCCTCGAACTGCGGATCGGGGTGTTTGATCGAGATGACCGCGGTGAGCCCTTCGCGGATGTCGTCGCCGCGGAGGTTCTCCTCGAGGTCCGAGAGCAGGCCGTTCTCGCTCCCGTAGTCGTTGACCACGCGGGTGAGGGCGGTCTTGAACCCGGTCAGGTGGGTCCCGCCCTCGCGCGTGTTGATGTTGTTGGCGAAGGCGTGAATCGAGCCCTGGAGTTCCTCGGTGGCCTGCATCGCCACCTCGACCTGGATGTTCTGGGCGTCGTCCTCGAAGTAGATGACGTCGTCGTGGAGGGCAGAGCGTGTTTCATTGAGGTACTCGACGAACTCGCGTATCCCGCCGTCGTAGACGTAGGTGTCCTCGACTGGCTGCCCCTCGTCGTCCGTCTCGCGTTCGTCCCGAAGCGTGATCCGAACGCCGGAGTTCAGAAACGCGAGTTCGCGAAGCCGGTTCGAGAGCGTCGAGAAGGAGAACTCGGTCGTCTCGAAGATGTCGCCGTCGGGCCAGAAGGTGATCTGGGTACCCGTTTCCTCGCCGGGTTCGAGGTCGCGTACTCGCTCCATGTCCCCCTGTGGCTCGCCGTTCTCGAACGCGTGAGTGAAGACGCCGCCGTCGCGTTTGACGGTCACCTCGAAGCGTTCCGAGAGGGCGTTGACGACGGAGACGCCGACGCCGTGGAGCCCACCGGAGACCTGGTAGGACTTGTTGTCGAACTTCCCGCCGGCGTGGAGGACGGTGAGAATGACCTCGAGGGCCGGGCGGTCGTACTCCTCGTGGGTGTCGACAGGGATGCCGCGGCCGTCGTCGGCGACGCTCACCGCGCCGTCCTCGTGGATGGTCACGGTGATGTCGTCGCAGTGGCCGGCCAACGCCTCGTCGATGGAGTTGTCCACGACCTCGTAGACGAGGTGGTGGAGTCCCCGCGTATCCGTCGAACCGATGTACATCGCCGGTCGCTTTTGGACCGCTTCCAGGCCCTCTAAGACCTGGATTTGTCCGGCGCCGTACTCGCTATCTTGAGACATACAAAACCTGATTGCGGGTAGTGGTCGGAGGGTAATAAAAGTCACGTACGCGCGCGAGCGCGCGGATTTCGGCCGACTGTCACGTATGCGACACACGAGTATTCACCTACGCCTCGAGTCGAGTACGACTCGTCGAGCTGCTCGCCTCGGGTGCGCAGAAACAACCGCGAACGGAACGCACGAAGAGACCAGGCACCGGCCGCCTCGAGCCTCGATCACTTTCACTACGGTAACGCACACCTTTTACCCCCGCCGCTACAACAGAACGACGATGACGTCGCTACAGTCGACACTCGGCGACGAGCCGGGGATCGCCGAGGAACTCGCTGACAACCAGCGAGCGATCTCCATCGCCGAGTTCTTCGAAAAGAACAAGCACATGCTGGGCTTCGACAGCGGTGCTCGCGGGCTCGTCACGGCCGTCAAGGAGGCCGTCGACAACGCTCTCGACGCCGCCGAAGAGTCCAGCATTCTCCCCGATATCTACGTCGAGATCCAGGAAGCCGACGACTATTATCGCCTGATCGTCGAGGACAACGGACCGGGAATCACGAAAGAATCGCTCCCGAAGGTCTTCGGGAAACTCCTCTACGGCTCTCGTTTCCACGCCCGCGAACAGTCGCGCGGTCAGCAAGGGATCGGTATCTCCGCGGCAGTACTCTACTCCCAGCTGACGAGCGGCAAACCCGCGAAGATCACCAGCCGAACCCAGGGCTCGAGCGAGGCCGAGTACTTCGAGTTGATCGTCGACACAGACGAGAACGAACCCGAGATCAGCGTCGCGGAGACGACCACCTGGGACCGTCCCCACGGTACCCGGATCGAACTCGAGATGGAGGCCAACATGCGCGCTCGCGCCCAGCTCCACGACTACATCAAACACACCGCGGTCGTCAACCCCCACGCCCGCCTCGAATTGCGCGAGCCCACGGCCCACTTCAAGTTCGAGCGCGCCACCGACCAGCTCCCCGAGGAGACCGAGGAGATTCGTCCTCACCCCCACGGAGTCGAACTGGGAACGGTGATCAAGATGCTCGCCGCGACGGACTCCCACTCCGTCTCTGGGTTCCTCCAGGAGGAGTTCACCCGCGTCGGCAAGAAGACCGCGGATTCGATCATCGACGAGTTCCGCGACCGCCACTTCGGCCGCGAGATGGCCTGGAAGCCGCCAGCGAGCCACGAGGCCGCAGACGTCGCCGCCGCCGTCGAGAACTCCACGGCGAACAAAGGGGCCAAAGCGACGACCGATTTCGCCGAGGGAATCGCCGACGCCGTCTCGAGCCGGGACCGCATCGCCCACCACGAACTGTCGACGGTCGTCGAGGAGGTCGCCGACGAAGTCGGTGACGAGTACGGCACGACGTTCGGATCGACCGTTCGCGAGAAGGCCCTCGAGTCTGCGTGGGCCGCACTCGTCGGGCACGACGAGGCGGACGAGGAGGACGATCAGGACGACCAAGAAGGCGCAGACGCCACGACCCCGGAAGACGTCTCCCGAATCGTCGCCGACCTCTACGAACTCAGCGACGACGCCACGAGCACCCGGAAGGACGACGAAGTCGTCCACGCCTTCGCCGTCCGTCTGGCCGGCACGTTCGAGGACCTCGAGGACGACCGCCATCGGCTCACCCGGAAGGCCCTCGAGTCGGCCGTCGACCGGGCCGCGGACCTGACCGAGGAGTACGACGACGTGGCGTTCGGCGAGACTGCCCGCGAGAACGTCGTCGAAGCGGTCTGGGACGTAATGGTGACCGTTCCGGACGACACGCCGCTCGTTCGCGAACTCGCGAGCGACCGGGACGCCGCCAGCGACCTCGTCGAGGGAATGCGCGCGACGAACATCATGGCGCCGCCGACGCGGTGTCTCTCGCCGATCACGGCCGACCTGGTCGAGGCCGGGCTGAAAAAGGAGTTCGACGCGGACTTCTACGCGGCGGCGACCCGCGACGCGGGCGTCTCCGGCGGCGACCCGTTCATCGTCGAGGCCGGCATCGCCTACGGCGGCGACCTCCCGGCCGAGGGCACAGCCGACGTCCTCCGGTTCGCGAACCGGGTACCGCTGGTCTACCAGCGCGGCGCCTGTGCGACCACCGACGTCGTCAAGAGCATCGGCTGGCGCAACTACGGCCTCGACCAGCCCGGGGGGTCCGGGATACCAACCGGGCCCGCCGTGATCATGGTCCACGTCGCCTCGACGAACGTCCCCTTCACGAGCGAGTCCAAAGACGCCATCGCGAACGTTCCCGAGATCGAAGACGAGATCGAACTCGCCATCCGGGAGGCCGCCCGCGAACTCAAGCGCTACCTCAACAAACGGCGCTCGATGCAAAAGCGCCGGAAGAAGCAGAACGTCCTGGGCAAGATCCTCCCGGAGATGGCCGAGAAGGTCGCCGAAGTGACGGGGCGCGACCAGCCCGACATCGACGACGCCGTGGCGCGGATCATGAACAACGTCCTGGTCGAGCGCCACCTGGGGGGTGGCGACCGCGACGGCGGCGGTGACGGCGACGCATCGACGGTCAAACTCGTCGTCGAGAACCACTCGAGCACGAGCGAGACCCTCGAGATAACCGACATCGTCTCCGCAGAACCGCGGAACCTCTCCGACGGCGCCTCGGCCGTCGAGATGGACGGCGAGTGGTTTATCTCCTGGGAAGCGGACGTCCCCGGTGGCGACGAAGCGACCCTTGAGTACGAAGTCTCGAGCGAGGCGACGTTCGACATCGACGTCAAAGGCGTCGACGCGGAAAAACTGACGATCACATCATGAGCACGGACGAATCACAGGCCAGAGAACAGTTGATCGACCTCGCCGCTCAGTTCTACGACCAGTTCGAACTGGGCGAGATTCCCCACATGGAGGTCCCGACCCGATCGAAGAGCAACATCGAACTCGACGAGGAGGCCAACGTCTGGGTCTACGGCGACCGAACCTCGACCCGGAGCGCCAATTCGGTTCGCGGCGCCCGGAAGCTCCTGAAGGCGGTGTACACCATCGAGTTCCTCGCGAACCAGCTCGAGGAGGATCGCTCTTCGACCCTGCGTGAACTCTACTACCTCTCGGAAAGCTGGGACAACGAGGAGGCCCAGTTCAACGACCAGGACGAGTCCAACCAGCTCGTCGAGGACCTCGAAATCGTGAGCGCGGTCACCCGTGAGGACTTCCACATGCGCCCCGAGGAGTCGGGAGCGACGATCATGGGGCCGCTGTACCTGCGCGAGCAGACCCGCCGGGGCGAGCGCGACATCCACTGCCAGGAGGACGTCGGCGAGGGCGGCTACCAGATTCCGAACAACCCCGACACGATCGAGTTCCTCGACAGCGATGCCGAGTTCATCCTCTGCGTGGAGACCGGCGGAATGCGCGACCGACTCGTCGAGAACGGCTTCGACGACGAGTACGGCGCGCTCATCGTCCACCTCAAGGGCCAGCCCGCTCGAGCGACCCGTCGAATCACCAAACGGCTCCACGACGAACTCGAGCTTCCGGTGACGGTCTTTACCGACGGCGACCCGTGGTCGTACCGCATCTTCGGCTCAGTCGCCTACGGCTCGATCAAGTCCGCCCACCTCTCTGAGTACCTGGCGACGCCCGAAGCGCAGTTCATCGGCATCCAGCCCGCCGATATCGTCGAGTACGACCTCCCGACCGACCCGCTCTCGGACTCGGACGTCAACGCCCTCGAGAACGAACTCACCGATCCCCGGTTCCAGACCGACTACTGGAAAGAACAGATCGAACTGCAACTCGAGATCGGGAAGAAGGCCGAGCAGCAGGCGCTCGCCTCGCGCGGCCTGGACTTCGTGACGGACACGTACCTGCCGGAGCGACTCGAGGAAATGGGCGTTATCTGATTATCAGGACGTTTTCATTTCTGCGTCCGGTTCCGTCGCTTCGGTCGCCAGTTCGTCGTCCGCTTCGAATCCGTCGTCCATCTCGAGCGCGTCACGGATCGAACCGGCGGAGGGATCGGCGTAGGCACAGCGGTCGCAGTAGCAGTTCGAGCCCGCGTTCGTGGTGACGATCGGAACGCCGGCGACGACCAGTTCCTGTCGGTAGGTTCGTTCGACGCCGTCGACGACCGGCTCGAGACAGCCCGTGCAGCGTTTTTCGGGGGCGTGGACGCTCCGCTCCTCGATCGACCTCGTCCGGCCGTTCGTCGTGATCGGTTTTCGACGCTCGAGACGGCTCCTGGCTGGCGGCGAAACGACGATTCCAGTACCGAGAGCGAGCGCGCCGACCAGGAACCCGCCGAGACTCGCGCTCGAGGCGACGACCCAGAGCCCGAGTGTGAGGAGGGCGAGTGACACGAACGTCGAGAGCCACCTCGAGCGTCGTGTCGGTTCGTTTCCCGCTCGAGCGGACGGACTCGCTCGCTCGCGAGCGGGCGAATCCACCGACGGTGAATCGTCGGCGTGAAGGACTGTCCGCTCTGTTCGGTCGAAGTAACAGATCGCTGCGTAAATCGCGTTCGCGAGTCCCATCGTCCACCAGACCGTGATCGCCGCGATCAGCAGGTGGGTTCGCGTGGAGCCGAGGCTCCGTCGCACGAGGGTCGCGCTGTCGTCCGTTCGGTCCTCGACTCGCCAGCCGTCTTCAACGTGTCGTCGGACGCGGCGGCGGAGTCGTGCTCGCTGGTCGGGGGTCGCAGTTGACCGCGGGCCGGACGACCCCCGCGAGCGAACGGCCCACTGCAGCAGTTCGGTCACGGCTCCGCTCGAAGTCGCTCGATCCCGGCTGGAACCGCCGACGTCGCCGTCGACGGCCGTCCCGCACTGGCCACAGAAGTTCGCTCGCCGGGAGAGGCAACTCCCGCAGGATTCACAGAACCGACTCGAGGCTCGAGTCTCGTCCATCACCGATGAGTACGGGCCGCGCGACGTAATTATTGTGGAACTTATAGGTTATTCTGAGGCTCGCCTCGACGTGACGATCACTCGTCGAGAACGACCGGAACTGCACGTCTCGCCACGTCGAGCACGAACGCGTCGGCGTCGGTCTCGACCGCCTCGAACGTGTCGTAGTGGATCGGGAGGACGAGATCGGGACGGATCGTCTCGGCGAGGTCGGCGACGTCGTGGCGATCCATCGTGTAACTGCCGCCGATCGGCGGGAGCAAGAGGTCGACGTCGAGTCGCTCGTGAACGGGGAGGACGTCGCTGTCGCCGGTCCAGAACGCACAGATGCCGTCGATCGTCACGCCGAAGCCACAGCCCTCGCCCTCGGGGTGGTAGGGCGTGCCGTCGTCGCGAGTGTAGGGACCGTCCGGCTCGTTGTACGCGGGCGTCGTGAAGAGGTCGAGCGGGCCGAGGACGAACGACTCGTCCTCCCGGACGCGTTCGACCTCGTAGGGGAGGGCCTCGGGTTGTTCGTCGACGCGGTCTATTTCGTCGGCGTCGACGGCCTCGTGAACCACGACGATGGCGTCCTCGTGTGCGACACGCCGGATGCCATCGGGGTCGTAGTGATGGTCGTGGCTCACGAGAACCAGGTCGCCATCTTTCGGTTCGACGTCGTCGAGGACGCCGTATCGGCCGGGATCGAGGTAGACGACGGTGCCGGTCTCGCCCTCGAGGCGGACGGTCGCGTAACCGTGCCAGTCGATGCGAAGCGAGTCGAACGTGACGGTCATAGCGGCCTTTCGGCCAGCGAGTCGAAAAGGGTTGTCGCTGCGGTCGATACTGACGCCCCGGTCCCGACGACTCGCTACGACCGGGGCAGCACCTGGTTCTCGAGGTCCTCGTACGACCCCGACTCGAGCACGCGTTCGACGTTCTCGGCGACGATGTCGGCCAGACGGTCGTAGTACTTCGGCGTGTGCCCCGAGTTGTGCGGGGTGATCTGGACGTTCTCGAGCGTCCACAGCGGGTGATCCTCGGGCAGGGGTTCGGGATCCGTGACGTCGAGGGAAGCCCCGCGGATGCCGTTGCGCCGGAGCGCCGAGACGAGTGCGTCGGTGTCGACGACGGGGCCGCGGGCGACGTTGATCACCACCGCGTTCGGCGGGAGGGTGTCGAACGCCGCCTCGTCGACCAGTCCCCGGGTCTCGTCGGTGAGCGGACACGCCAGTACGAGGTAGTCGGTCCGGGAGAGGGCGTCGTGGAAGTCGTCCGCGTCGAAGCCGTAGATTTCGTCCGCCGGCCCGCCCTTTTCAGGCGTGTAGCGAACGCCCTGGACGTCGACGCCGAACGGCTCGAGTCGAGCACAGACGGATCGACCGATCGCACCGAGGCCGACGACCGTCACCGTCGAGCCCTGCAGCTCGTGAGCCTGGTAGTGGCGCCACTCGCGGCGACGCTGGCGACGGGCCGCGACGTGGAACCGGCGAGTGAACCAGAGGATCGCCCCCAGGACGTGTTCGCCGATGTTGGGCCCGTGGACGCCCGACGCGTTCGTCACCGTGACGTCCATCTCCTCGAGAGTTTCGAGGGGCAGGTGACCGGTACCCGCGTAGGCGCAAGCGAACAACTCCAGGTTCTCGGCGTGCTCGAGGAGAGACTCGTCGATCGTCATCCCGGTGACGATCTCGGCGTTCCGGATGGCCTCCCGTTCTTCAGCTGGCGTGCTGGCGACGGTGATCTCGACGTCCGGGTTCGAAACGCGTTCTCGCAGTGCGTTCGCGTACTCTCCGATGGGGGTTCCGTGCGTTCCCTTGCGGAGGACCAGTATCGAGAGGTCCTCGCCGCTCCGACCGCTGTCCGTCTCGGTCATATCGCTACCCTCACGTCGATTCCTCTTGAACCTGTGGTCGACTCAGGCTGCCTCGATCACTCCCCCCTGAACGTCGGCGACTCCTTCTCGAGGAACCCGCGCAACCCCGCCGCGTAATCGGCCGTCGACGCCAGATCGGTAATTCGTTCCTGTTCTTCCTCGAGGTGAGCCTCGAGCCCGTTCGTCGAGGCGGCCGCAAACAGCCGTTTGATCTCCGCGTAAGCCTTCGTCGGGCCGCTCGCGAGTTCCGAGGCGACGGCCTCGAGGCGGTCGTCGAACCGCTCGGACGCGACGGCTTCGGTCGCCAGTCCCAGTTCGACGGCCTCCCCGGCGTCGATCGGTTCGTCCAGGAAAGCGATCTGCTGGGCCGTCCGGCGGCCGACGAGTCGCGGCAGCAGCCACGTTGCCCCGCCGTCGCCCGAGAGGCCGATCTTCGGGTAGGCGTACTCGAACCGGGCGTCTTCGGCGGTGAGGACGACGTCACCCGCGAGGGCGAGTCCGAGTCCGCCGCCGGCGACGACCCCGTTGATCCCCGTCACGACCGGTTTCGGCGCCGAGACGAGCGTCGAGACGGTCTCATGGAGGGGCGTCGCGATGGCCTCGAGGCGCTCGGCGTCCGTCTCGTCGCCCTCGAACGTCGAGAGGTCCGCACCCGTGTTGAATACGGCGCCAGTACCAGTGAGCACGAGACACCGGACCGCGTCGTCTTCCGCGGCCTGTGTCACCGTCTCGGCGAGCGTTCTGGCCACCGTCTCGTCCATCGCGTTGTGACGCTCCGGTCTGTCGACGGTGATCGTCGCGATTCCGTCGTCGCGCTCGAGGCGAATCGCGTCCGTGTCGGTGTCCACGTCGGTATCGTTCCCGGTCATACCCTTCTCGAGGCTCGAGACCGAGAAAAAAGTGCGTGATCGTCGCGTCGTCTTCCTCGAGGCTCATACCCGAGCGTACACGGGAAACGCGGTAAATTCAGGGAGTGGCTCGAGGTGAAGACCGAGGATCGGCGGTCTCGCTCTTCGAGGCTGGGTAGCGATGTCCGCGCGTTCGTTCGGGCAGTGTATTTACGGACGGCTGAGAGTGAGATTTGAACCACGGTCGGACGTGCTCGCTCGCGTCGCTTGCTGTGCGCGACCTCTCTGATTCCAATCCCAGCGTTCACGCTCCGCTCCTCACGTCCGTTCGACGCAGAAGCGGTGAGGATGGGATTTGAACCCATGAGGCTTGCGCCACCTGCTTTCAAGGCAGGCGCGTTGGGCCGCTCTGCCACCTCACCTCGAGTTGCACGTCGTCCTTTTCGACCGACTCAAAAAGCGTTGTCGGTGTCGGTGTCGGTGTCACCCTCGAGAGCCGAAAGCGTCCGCTCCGGCGCAACTCGACCTGCCAGCCGACGAGCTCGTGCCTCGGCTGCCGTCCCGACGAGCCCTCGACGATCCGTCACCGTCGGCACTCGCGGCGCGAACCCGACCCCCAGGCCAGCGTCGTTCGCTCGAGCCGTCAGCGTCGACACCGCCGGCTCCGCGAAGGCGTCCGTGAAGTCGATCGGTTCCGTGAACGCCGCCAGGTACACGTCCCCGCCCTGGGAGGGGCCGAGGACGACCTCGTTCCGGCGTAGCGACATCGCCACGCCGTCGATTTCCGTCCGTCCGACGAGGGGTGCCGTCGGCTCGAGCACCCCGACGCTCTGGACCTCCTCGCGCTCGAGGAGGTGGGCCACTGTGTTGCCGACGCGGGCCGCTCGCGTCGAGCCGACCTGGCGCTCGAATCGGACGGCTTCGGCGCCGTCAGTGACTTCGGCGTCCCCGTCGAGGCTCTCGATATCCCCGAGAGCCTCGAGCACCATCGCCCGAACGGCCGCCTCGGGGTCCTCGACGGCCACGTCGTCGGGCAGGGTCTCCTCGTCGCGGTAGTTGATCAGCAGGTCGCCACCGCTCGAGGCGACGGCGTTCACGACGTCGGCGACCATCGCCCGATAGTACGCCGGCCAGTCCGCGGCCGCGAACGAGTCGTACTCGAGCAACGAGTCGGGCGCCAGCGCTTCGTGCGGCGGGTCGACGGGAACGACGACGATCATACCCGAAACGGGGGCCGCCGCGGCCTTGAAGCCGTCGAAGCCTCAACCTATATACGGCTCTCGAGCGTCGTGTCGGCCATGCATCGCGTCGTCTCCGGTCTCGGAGTTCCGCTCGTGACCGCCGGCCTGGTCGCGGCCGCGCTCTGGACCGTCGTGGACACCTACGTGGTCGAGTCGTACACCGAGTACCTGCTCCCGACGGCAGGCGCCCTCGTCGTCGCCTTCGCGTTCGTCTTCGCACTGTTCGTCCTGGGCGCGCGGTCGGACCGCTGGCTCAGCAGCCCGTACTGGTGACAGAACTGAGGTCCGGGTACACGCCCGAGCACTACCGGACCCGAGTCGCGCAAAAATCGAATGTCGAGACACTCACACCGGCGCCGGCTCGAGATCCTCTGGCGAGGAGACGATGCCGAGTTGTCGGAGGGCGTCCAGGCTGTCCGACTCCTCCCAGCGCTCGACGATCATCCCGTCCCCGAGTCGCATGAAGACCATGTTCGAACCCTCGAGCCGCTCGCCCGTGGGGTCGAATCCAGCGAACCGCCCCTCGTGCGTGCCCGCGAACGTGAATCGAACCGCGACGGTATCGCCTTCGGCGACCATGTCCTCGATCGTCACCGTCGCGCCGTCGAACGCCTCGTGGGCGGCCTCAACGTGGCGGACGAACCCCTCGAACCCCCTGGACTCCTCGGGCGTGAGCGTCTCGTCCGAGACCGGGTCGTGGTTGACGACGTTCTCGGCAATTAGCTCCTCGAGCAGGTCGGTTCGGCCCTCGTTGAAAGCTTCTTCGTAGTACCGGCGAACGATCTCCTTGTTCTCTGTTGTAGTGCTCATAGCTAGCTCACCACACGATATAGGACTCGAGTACGTATAACGTGCGTCTCAGAGTTTTCTACGGGTCACGCCATCGACCGGTCAGGACGCCGTCGAGACGATCTTGATCACGTCGCCTTCCTCGAGTTCGTAGCTGTCGCTGATTTCCCTCGAACTACGGGCGTCGACCGCGTGGAGGTAGCCGTCACCGATGTCGGAGTGAACGGAGTACGCCAGGTCGACCGGCGTCGACCCCTGTGGCAGGAGGAACGCGTCGGGGAGCACGTTCCCGCTCCCATCGGACCACTTCGCGGCGTCCTGAACCGGGTAGGCGGTGAGGTGGTCGAGCAACTCGTAGACCGCGTAGTCTAACGCGGCCTGGACGCCCGTGCCGTCCCAGCGAGCCATCGTCTCCTGAAGCCCCTCGAGGGCCTCGCGCTGGGCGTCGCTGACGTCGCCGGTGATCTCGAAGTCCTCGTCACCCGGGTCGTAATCGATCAGCCCGCCCTCAGCCGCGTTCCGGAGCGCGCGCTCGCCCTCCGCCGACGTCGGAATGACGGGTTTGTCGAGGTCGAGTAGCCGGTCGACGTTCTCCTCGGGTGCGATGTCGATCTTGTTCGCCGCGACGACGATCGGCTTGGTCCGCTGGCGGATCTCGGTCGCGAGCGCTTCACGGTCGTCGTCGGTCCACTGGATCGGGTCGGCGGGGTACTCGAGTTCGCGCAGAATTCGGGCGATGTCGGTGGGAGAGGCGCCGAAGCCCGACATCATGTCCCCCAGTACCTCGTCGAGGTCGAAGTCGGGCGAGCGGGACTTGCGCTCGACGCTCTCCCAGTTGCGCTCGACGATGCCGGCGAGCCACATATCCATCTCCGTCTCGACGAAGTCGATGTCCTCGAACGGGTCGTGGCTCCCGACGTCGACGGGTTCGCCCTTCTCGTTGGTCCCGCCGGAGGCGTCGATCACGTTGACGATCACGTCGGCGTTGGTCAGTTCGTCGAGGAACTGGTTGCCCAGCCCCTTCCCCTCGTGGGCACCCGGCACGAGTCCCGCGACGTCGAGCAGCTCGATGGGAACGTAGCGCTTGCCGTCGTGGCAGTCGTCGCTGGTGCACCGTTCGTCGCGCTCGAGACAGGGGCACTCGGTGCGGACGTAGCTGACCCCGCGATTGGCGTCGATCGTGGTGAACGGGTAGTTCGCGACGTCGACGTCGGCCATCGTCGCCGCGGTGTAGAACGTGGACTTGCCGGCGTTGGGCTTCCCGGCAAGTGCGATCGAGAGCATACTGTCCGTTGCCGGGATCGGGAAAACTGTCTTTCGGTTCTCCGAGTTCGCTCGAGGCGTCCAGACGAGAGCGGCGCTACAGCTCGAGGGCCATCATCACTTCGTCGACGTACTCGCCCTCGAGTTTGTAGTGATCCTCGCGAATCGCTTCGACCTCCCAGCCGTGTCTCTCGAGGAACGCGATGGCATCCTCGTTGCTCGAGGGGACGCTGTTGTACACTTTCTCGTAGGCATTGGCGCCGGCCCACTCGAGCCCGCGCGAGAGGAGATGTGAGCCGATCCCGTTCCCGCGATACTCCTCGATGACGCCGACCGTGAGTTCGGCCGTGTGGCTCAGTTTCTCGAGTTCGGGCGCGTGGAGGTGGACCCAGCCGACGACCTCGTCGCCGACGGTCGCGACGAAGAACATCCGGGACTCGATTTCGTTGTGCCGGAGCAGGGCGTTCTGGTGGTCGACCTCGTCGGCGACGCTCTCGGCGACGATGTAGGTTCGCTCTTCGGCGACCTGTCGAATCGCGCCGACGATTCCCGCGAGGTCGTCCTGGCGAGCGGGACGAATGTGGAACTCGAGGTCGTCGCTCTGATACTCCTCTTCGGCACCCGCGTCGATCGCTACCTGCAGGCGACCGTTGCGGTCCTCGAGCCGGCCGTCGCGTTTGAGGATGGCGACGTGGTGGCGGAAACCGCCGGGATCGATCCGAAGGCGCTCCTGAGCGTCGTCGGGGTCGACCGCCCCGTGGCGCTCGACGTACTCGTAGATTCGCTTGCGGTCCTCGTGCCCGAATTCGATCTCTTCAGCGAACGTCATGGCATGCTATAACGCACCAGTATACTTAACCGTTGTTCACGGTCGGTCGCATCGTCGAGTGGTGCCTACTTCAAGTCGCAAACTATCCACCCCGAACGGTTTCTCCCCCGACTCGAATCCTCGAGTGCGCGAGTCGATCGGACCGACGGATTGATAACCCGTTCGTGAGAGACCGATACGAGCGCAAACGACGAATGAACGGAATCGATCTACTGGTTGCTGGAATCGCCCTCCCGATAACGGTACTGCTCGGCCTTGTCGCCCACGAGTGGGCCCACGCCCTGGTGCTTCGACTCGCCGGCATCGACTACGACGTCGTGTACTTCCCCGACCGACGCGACGGCGTCCTCGCCGCCCTGGCGAGCTGTCCCTGGGCGGCCGTACACCCCCGGCCGACCGGGGACGAACCCCCCTGGCAGCTTCGGACCGCGGCAATGATCCCGTTCGTGCTCGCGGTGCCCGCGCTGGTCCTCGCAACCGCGTTCCCGAGTTCGCATCCGGCCGTCGCCGCCGTCCTCGTCGGCTGGCTGGCGTGTTCGATCCCCTCCCCGCAGGACTTCTCCGTGGCCTTCTACGCCCACCGCGTGCTCGAGGAGACGGCTGAGTCGGCGACGGTCGTCACGCGATTCCCGTAACGGACGGGGAGCGAACCGCTTCTTTGGCAGTTGTCCGTTCCTGACGATCCCAGACCCAATAGTGGAGCGTGGGTCGGCCTCCTGACTCCGCTATAGTGGTTTCACGGTCGATTCGAACGGTGGCCCCCTTACCGCTCCGGAACCCGCGTCAACAACTGCGCCGTGTCGAAGATGTTTCGCGTCTCGAGCAACACTTCTGCGGCTTCGCGAACGGTAAACTCGGCCTCGAGTTCGACGCCGTGACAGCGGGCGTATAGCTCGAGCCAGCCGTTCATCGACGTCCGCAGGGCAGTCAACTCCGGTTCCGAAAACGGGACCATTCGACCACCCGTTCGCGCCTCGACGTAGAGCCAGATCGCCTGTCCGGCCCCGTCCCGAAGGTACTGCCGTCCGTCTGCGACCGTGGCAGCCGCCGGATCGAACGCCTCGCGATCGCGTTCGGCCCGGCGCTCGAGGGCGGCGATCCGGGGACCGTACCGACTCATTCGGCTATCCCTGCCGGAACTCGACACCCTTCCCGCCGCGGGGGTGTTCCCACTCGGTGTCGGCGACGACGGCACAGGTGCCACACTCGACGCAGGGCTGGGTGTCGAGGCTGACGACCGTCTCCTCGCCCCCGTTGGTCTTGACGGTTTCCGAGCGGTAACAGCCGCCACCGAAGTCCTCGGCGCTGACCGGGCAGGCGTAGACCGCGGCGCCGCTGGCCTCGACAGAGTTGTCGCGCAGTCGGATGTGCGGATTGCCGACGTCCGTGTCGTAGGTCAGGTCGCCGATGCGCTCTTCCAGCGTCGGCGGTTCGACCTCGTTGTCCCAGTGGATCGTCCGCCCCTGCTTTTCCCCGATGATCGACGGCAGGGTGGTGTAGCCCGTCTCCGTGTCCGGCAGCATCCCGACGAGGGTCGGGGAGTTGTAGGCCTTCTCGAGCAGCCGATTCGAGAGCCGATTCCCGACGGCGGCAGAGCCGACCGGCGAGTCGAGGACGCCTTCGATCGCTCGCGTCACGAGACCGTGCTCGCCGACGGGGCTCGTCATCTCGTAGCGCCGCGGACGGAGCTTGCCCATCGTACCCGACTGCTCGAGCATCGTCGTGTACCGTCGCCCGGCCGACTCGGCGTCGGCGTTTCCGCGGGTGACCGCGTGGGCGTCGGCCGCGAGCGCACCCGCGGTGACGGCGTGGTTCATCCCCTTGATGATCGGCCCCTGGGCCTGCATCTGGCCGCCCGCGTCGCCGACGAGCACGAGCCGGTCGCTGTAGGGCTCGCGGTTGGCAACCTTCTTCGAGTCGGGGACGAGTTTCGCGCCGTACTCGAGTTCGACGTACTCCTCGTCGAGCCACTGGGCGAGCAGCGGGTGCGTGAGCAGGGCGTCGAGCAATTCGTGCGGCTCGGCCTGCTCGGCCACGAGGCTGTCCAGGTGGAAGACGGTCCCGATCGAGAGGGTGTCCTCGTTGGTGTAGAGGAAGCCGCCGCCGCGGACGTCGTCGAAGAGGTCGCCCGAGAAGAGGTGGGCGACTCCCTCGCCCTCCTCGATGTCGAAGCGGTCGTTGATGACTTCGGGATCCATCTCGACGACCGCCTTGACGCCCTGGAACCACTCGTCGGGCTCCTCCCAGTCCATCAGGCCAGCGTCGCGTGCCAGTTCGGAGTTGACCCCGTCGGCGGCGACGATGAAGTCAGCCGTGATGGGATCGAGTTCGTCGCAGGTGACGCCCACGATCTCGCCGTTTTCCCGCAGGAGGCCGTTGACGCGTACGTCGGTCAACAACCCGCCCCCGGTTTCGCTCGTCAGTTCGTGGACCCGGTCCTCGAGCCAGCCGTCCATCCGACGCCGGAGGACGGCGTCACACCACTCGGTGTCGTGCTCGTGGAGGTCGGTCAGGTCGTAGGACTTGACCTTCCGGCCGGCGATGTTGTGGATCTCGTAGTCGGTGATCGGCCGTTCGGCTGCTTCCTCCCGGAAGTTCGGGAAGAAGTCGTCGATCGTGTACGGCGCGGACTCCTCGGCGTAGATGAGACCGCCGGAGACGTTCTTCGAGCCGGCCTCGACTCCCCGCTCCAGGACGAGCGTCTCGATGCCGTGCTGAGCCAGTCGCGCCGCCGCGGCCGCCCCGCCGGGGCCACAGCCGACGACGACGGCTTCGTAGTGTTCGTAGTCGCTCTCTGTCATTTGCTTTCACCTCCGTCGGCAGCGGCCTCCATGGGCAACTCCCCGGACTTCACCGCCTCGGTGAGCCGCGGCAGCACGTCGAAGAGGTCGCCCTCGATGAAGTAGTCGCTGAAGTCCCTGATCGTCGCCTCCGGATCGGTGTTGATGGCGACGATGGTGTCCGACTCGTCCATGCCGACTTTGTGCTGGACCGCACCGGAGACGCCGGCGGCGATGTACAGCGGCGGTGCGACGACCTGCCCCGTCTCGCCGATCTGGCGCTCTTCCTTCGAGTACTGCTCGACGTGGCCCTCGAACTGGTAGGACGAGGTGACGATGCCCCGGGTGATTCCCAGGGCGGCGTCCTCGAAGGCGTCGGCCAACTCGAGGCCGAGTTCCATCCCGAGAGTTGGGTCGTCGCTGATACCGCGTCCGAGACAGACGACGACCTCGTAACCCGTGAGGTCGACGCCGCCCTCGAGGGTGTCGTGTTCGGTAATCTCGACGCTGAACCACTCGTCCTCGAGCTCCATCTCGTGTTCGACGACGAGCCCCTCGCGGTCGTAATCGGGCTCGGGGACGTCGAACGTACCCGGAATCACGGACGCCCCTTGCGGGTGGAAGTCCCGGTCGGGGTTGTCCAGACAGAGGATCGTCGAGTACTCGAAGCCCGAGAAATCCGGGCGCTTCATGTGGAGGACGCGGTCGAACGTCTTCTTGACGCCGGGTTCGCCGGTCTTGACCGGGTTCGAAATCTCCTCGGGTTCGATGAAGAGGTCCGAACAGTCAGAAGCCAGCCCCGAGTCGAGTTCGCCCTGGACGAGCGCCGAGAGGTCACGCCCGTTGTTCGTCGCCGGGTAGAGGGCGTAGCGCGGTTCGTCGTAGTCGCGCCAGTCGGTGCTCTCCTCGCTCCCCTGCCCGCGGGCCATGTGCGCCGTGATCCGGGTGAACGGCGTGTGCAGGAAACGCTCGAGACGGTCGTCCTCGTGGTAGACGGCGACGTCGGCCCCGTAGGCGATGGCCTCCTCGGCCAGGTCCCGGCAGTCGTCGCCCATGAGGAAGGCGACGACGTTCTCTTCCTCGTACTCCTCGGCGTAGTCGTCCATCAGCTCGCGGGCCTTCCCGAGCATCTCCTTCGAGACGTCGAGCAGTTCGCCCTGCTGGGTTTCACAGAACACCCACATGTCGCGGTAGGTGCCTCCCTGGAGCGCGCGGACGTGCTTTTTGTCTCGAGTGGGGTGGGAGAGTCCGTCGTCTTCTTCCTCCTCGTCTTCGTCTGCCGCTTCGTCCTCGGCATCCGCTTCTTCCACTGCCTCAGTCGTCTCGTCGGACTTCGACTCGGTCTCTACTTCCTCTCCTTCGGCGTCCTCGCCGACGTCTTCCCGCGTCTCCTCGTACTCGCCTTCCGTCTCATCGTCGGTTTCAGTCCCGGCGTCCTCGCCGAGTACCTCGAGCCGTCGCTCGATCACCTCGCGGGCCGTCTTCCGGTTCTGCCCGGTCTGTTCGGCCTCGAGAACCGACTGGACCGTCTCGAGGTCGTCGACCGCGTCCAGTTCGTCGCGCAATTCGCCTACCGTGTACTCGTCCGGATCCAGTGTCATGATCAGTCACCCGTCGCAAACGGCTGCAGTTCTTCGAGGACCTGTCCCATCCCGTCGTCGTCGCTCGGATCGACCATCGTGGCCTCCCGCTCGGAGGGAGCCTTCGGAATCGGGTCGACCGAGGAGACGATGGTGGGCGAGCCGTCCAGCCCGATGTAGTCCGGATCGAGGTTGAGATCCTGATGGTTCCAGGTCGTCAGTTCCTCCTCGTGGTCGGCCACCCGCTCCTGGGTCTCGGCGCGGAGTCGCTTGTGCTCGAGGCGATGAGCCGCCTTCCGGTAAGTCGGCTCGAACTCCGGATCGGCGATGACGACACACGGCAAGGGCGCCTCGACCGTCTCGATCTCGTCGACGTCGCCCTCGACGAGGCGTTTCACTCGCAGCGTCCGCTCGTCGGGGTCGATGTCCAGCGCCAGGACGTGCGTGACGATCGGCCAGTCGAGACACCAGGTGGTCTGCGGGCCGGTGTGACCCGTCTCCCCATCGGCCGTCTTGAAGCCCGCGAACACCAGATCGACGTCCGCGATCTCCTCCTGGTACTTCTCGATTCCCGCCGAGAGCGTGATCGCGGTCGCCCACGTGTCCGACGCTGCGAGTTCCCGGTCCGAGAGCAGGATACTGTCGTCGGCGTAGACCGACCCCATCGCCTCCTCGAGGACGCTCGCGTAACTCGGCGGCCCCATACTCATCCCGGTGACGTGGCCGCCGTGACGGACCTTCGTCTGCAGGGCGGCCTGGAGTGCGAAATAGTCGTTCGGGTTCATCACCGTCGGCGTCTTCCCCCGCTCGAGGTGGCCGTCCTCGTCGAACGAGACGGCCCCCTCAGAGAAGTCCGGGACGCCTTTCGTCAGCACTACCGATCGCATACTCGCCTCCACTGACGTGGTATGGTTGTTCGTATCATGCCTAGTACGTTCCATCACAACAGGTGTTATTAAGAATGGTGGTGAAATCCGCTGACGTAGCGGTTTTTTTCGACCCACGAACCGATTTTTCCGACGGACGCGGCGGTAGCACGTGCTCGAGGCGTCACACTATGGTCGTCAGAACGATATTTCCGAGCCACCGACGTCGCTCGAGCGCGCTACTCGAGATCGCGCTCCGTCGTCCGCATCGTGATTTCGCCGCTGGCCCGAATCGAGCCGTCGACCTCTGCATCGGGGCCGAGCTCGAGGTCCGAACAGGACACGTCGCCCAGCACACGAACGTCGGGACCGAGCGCGACGGCGCCGTCGCGCGTCGTCACGTCGCCGTGGATACGGGTTCCTTCGCCGACCGCGATGTCGCCTCGAGCCCGCAGGCTGCCGAAGACGTTGCCTTTGGTCCCGACCGAAATCGACTCCGCGCGGACGTTCCCGTGGAGGCGGCAGTCGTCGCCGATTCGGGCTGGCGTCGAGACCCGCCAGGCATCGTCGCTGACGGTCGCGTTCCGCGGGATGACGAGTGGTTCCGTCTCGGGTTCGGCGTCGTCGTCGACAACCTCGGAGATGAGTTGCTGAGCGGCGTCCTCCTCGCCGATCAGGAGGAGGTGTTTGAGGTACATGAACAGGAAGATGATCGTCGGCATCGGGTTGCGGATGACGATCCAGCCGTTGGCCTCGAAGCCCTCTTCGATGTCGACGTCGTCGCCGATGTCGAGGTCGCCCGCGACCTTGAGTTCGCCGCCGACGTGAACGCGCTCGCCGAGGTAGGCGTCCTCGCCGACGAGAACGTTGTCGGCTACTTCACACCACATGTCGAGCCGACAGTCCCCCTCGGCCTCGATCGATCCGCCGAACTTGGCGCCTTCGCCGGCGAGAACGTTTCGCCCGCGAACGCCGAACTCGACCGTCGACCGACCGCCGACCAGCACGTCGCCGCCGGTTACGAGGTCGTGCTCCTCGGCTTCCGTCCCCGTCGGCACGACGAGTTCGTCGAGCGGATCGCTACTGAACGCCACACTCTGAGCCAATGTGACCCCCGGGTAATAAACCCCGCGCGAACGTCTGACGGGCGGCAGACAGGGCCTCTAGTGCTTTCCCAAGCCTGAACTGATGGATGAAACCGATGACGGTCATCCGGTTTCACTCGTCAGTCGACGCTTGGAGAGTACTAGCGCCAAACGTTGACGACGTCGCGGGGACGGATGCCCCGCGGTTCGCATCTTTTTTGCTCGCGCGTCGCTTCGATGGCGGTATGACCACGCTCGCGTTCGATGATGCTGGCGTCGACGTCGTCTACGAAGGAACCGAGTTTCGCCTCGAACGCGCCCTCATCGAGGAAGCCGTCGGGAAACCCTACCCCGAGGTGACCGACCACGAGGTGTTGCAAATGGTGGCCGAACAGCCGAATCTCCAGGGCGAGCCCCGGCGCATCGCGGACATCATCTGAACCAGATTAGCGCGAGGCGTTCGACTGCAGCTCGAGTGCCGATTTGGCCGCCTCCAGGAGCCACGGCAGACTCTCGTCACCGAACCGATCCACGTGCGACTCCCGGAGGACGGACGTCGAGGACTCGAACTCGTCAGGGGTGAAAAAACGGGCGTCTGTCGCGTCCGACCCGGCCTCGAGCGTCCCGCTCGTCTTCGACCGGGGGACGGCGTACTCGACGTTGACCATGTGCTGGTCCGGAACCGGCTCCCCCGCTTCGTCGTGGACGTAGACTAGATCGTCGGGATCGACGACGAGCCCGGTTTCCTCCTCGAGTTCGCGGGCGACGCCCTCCCGCATCGATTCGCCGAGTTCGATTCGACCGGACGGCAGTTTCCACTCCCCGGAGGCGCGAAAGTCCTCCACGAGAAGCAGGGCGTCGCCGTCCACGACGACAGTGCTCCCGCCGGGCGTGGGGTTGTAGAAGACGTAGTCCTCGCACGACTCGCAGCGGTAGACCATCGGCGTCTCGACGCTCGAGTGCATCGGCGAATCGACGGCCTCGACTTGCGACCCGCAGTAGGGACAGTACGACGGAGGCTGATTCATGGCAATACGTGTCATTTTGTATCGCCGTAATGCTTCCGTCGGATCGTTTTTGATGAATTATTCGGCCTGGATTATTCTGTATTGGTTTTGCAATTTTCAATCATCAAGGTATTTTGCACCCTTGGGTCAAAAATTTATATCCGCCAGTATTGCTTCTATAGATGGCGATGAGTTTGATGGAGCCGCGCTTCGTTAATGTAGGCGAGAAAATTACTTTTCTTCTCGACAGATATGAGTGGTTGTTTGACTCAAAATCTACTCACCCGGCTTCCGTTCTGCATTTTCAATAGAGCATTCGAGACCAACCTCGGACACTTAGTCAACTGATCGGTCCGTGACGCGAATCTCGACCCCGCCATTCCCCCAGAGTTCGACTGTGACCCCGTCGGTGCCGATCGTCACGGTCGTTCTCGACTGTGCATCGGGGCGAAAGAGGGAATTGAGAGCGTCAGGGTCTATGTCCTCGTAGAGGACGAAATCCGCTCGCAGGAGGTCTTCTCCCTTATAGTCCTCGATGGCGTCGAGCACCGCTTCGGTCAACGACCGGTCCTGATCAGGGGTGTACCTTTCCCGTGCCTTGCTCGTTTGCCTGGGGTTGTCTTGCGTCATGTACTACTCACTCCTCCATGGCATTTGGGGGAACCGGACTCGGAGAAGCGCTCCGCTACCTGTTCGAGTTGCGAGTGACCGTGATATCGGACCGTTTTGGTCCGCCTGTCGTAGTCAACGAGTCCAGCGTCGTCCAGTTTGGGGAGTGCAGCGTGGTGGAGCCGGATTGCAACCTGCGTCTCGTCTGCGTGGTCACGCCGGGCGAACGCGGTTGCGATGTCATCGACGGTGGCGTGGTCTTCGGGCGCGTCTTTGAAGTACTCGATGACAAAACGAGAGTGCCGATTGGCGAGCGCGAGGAGGAGCGTATCTCTTCTGGGAATCATTGGCGAGGAGTCGGTTTCCGTGAACATGGTGTACTCGACTTGAAGAGACCGCTCCACGTGAGACTTCATTTTGGATATACAACTTCCTTTTATAGCTTCGGGCTCAGGCCTCCAACGCAGAGAGGGATTTGCCGAGGTTCTCCGGGTCCCTCGCCGGCATTGAGAGGCAATTGCCTGCTGTGAGAACCCGGTTGCTGCTTGTACGGACGTGTAGTGAGCGGGTGGTTCTCCGGTTTCGCGGGAAACAAACGAAGCCGCCGCACTGAACTCATCCGCTGAATCACGCATGCTAATCCTGATAGGATTCGAGTTTTCGGTCTACTCTGCTGAACTCAAAGCGTGTAGCCAGCAGATAGAGCCCGATCAAAGCGGATTAACGGAGTCGTTCGTCCCCCTGCCACATTGTTCCATGGAAGAGTTTTACAATCAGTGTGACATCGTTCGAGTCATGGCGACTGAGGCGACCTTTACCGTTCCATCCGATCAGTTCCCCCTCGGCACCGTGTTCGCACAACTCCCGGACGTGACGGTCGAACTGGAGCGACTGATCCCTTCACAGGACGTGGTGATCCCCTACTTCTGGGTTCGAGGAACGGAAGTTGAAGACATTGAGAGGGCGTTTTCTGCCCACCCAGGGGTGAAGCAACTCCAGCTCGTCGATTCCGTCGAGGACGAGTATCTCCTGCGTGTCGAGTGGTCACTCGAATACGACGACGTGCTGAGCGTACTAACCGAGACCGGGGTTCCGCTCATCAAAGCGACCGGCACGAACCAGCAGTGGACGTTCGACCTTCGCGGGGATACTCGAAGCGATCTTGCAACCTTTCACTCTCGCTGTCGAGAGTTAGAAATCCCGGTCACGCTGACGGAACTGCACGCACTGACGCCGGTCGAAACCGAAACCGCGGCAGCACTCACTGACACGCAGCAAGACACGCTGGTACTCGCCCACGAGCGGGGGTACTTCGAATCCCCGCGCGAAGTGACGATGGAAGAACTTGGCGACGAACTCGGCATCTCTCAGCAGGCCATCGCGTCTCGACTCCGCCGAGGGATGAAGCACATTCTCGAGAGTACCCTCCCCGAAACGGTGGAGTCGAATCGATGACCTATTTAAAAAGACATTGTATATCCAAAAGTAGTACTGACGGCGTTACCTGTTGAAGAAAGAATAACTCATGCCCAATGGAAAGAGCAAACGGACAGCCGTCACGTGTCTCAATTGCGGATCTGCCTATGCTGCGAAGCAATGGCCTGACGGAACGGCGCAACCGATCGGGGCGAGAAACGGGTGTCAATGCGGATCAACCGAGTTTCAGGCCGTCGAAAAGACGAGTACTACGGGTTTCCGTGAGAACTGAATTGACGGATGAGTGAGCTACTGAGCAAGTCTTTCACACAAAACCGTCTCTGGGGACTGGGTTGCAACAGTGACTAGGTATTCGCTATCGGTGTAACCGAATCAGTCAACCGTCGGCTCGAGCGCGACGAACTCGAGGCCGTGTTGCTCGAGGAGCCGCCCCGCCCGATCGGTTACCGAGGGTGCGACGAGGATACCCCGTAACTCGGCCTCGGTGTGGAGGTCGCGAGAGAGGGCGTCGACGTATCGGCGGAGTTGGCCGACGGCGTCCGGGCCGACGCGTCGTCGCTTGAGTTCGACGACCACCGTGCGTCCCGCGTCGTCCTCTCCGTAGATGTCCACGGCACCGGCGGGCGTCTCGCGCTCGGTGGCCAGCGGCGTGAACCCGGGCTCGAGCAGGGCGGGATCCTCGAGGATGCGATCACGAAGGTCGGCCTCGGTGCCGATCACGGCAACCGAGTCGGGGTCGGACATCGCGAACGTCGAAACCTGGAGGACGTCCTCGACGGTGACGACGAGTTCTTCCGCGGGGGTCGAGCGCGTGCTGTGGAGGACGAGCGCCCCATCTGTGACCCGGACGGCGTGTTCACACCCCGGCGGCTGCCAGTTGACCGGCTGCTGGCCCTCCGCCGTGTGGACCAGCGCGGCGCCGTCGGGCTTGAGCATGACGTGACGGTCGCCGGCCTCGAGTCGGCTGGCCGCCCGGCCCTCGTAGTCGACCGTACAGCGCCCGAAGACGGTCACGAGCGCGCCGTCCTCGAGGCCGCGCTGGACGGCGTCTCGAGCGGTTGCAAGGGAAGGGGTCTCGAGACTGGTGACGGGGGATCGTCGCGTCACGGAGTGGGGGTCCCCGTCGGTCGTCATGGAGAGGTTGGTTGTTCGGACAGATGCTTTCGGCGGGGAGCGTGCACGTGTCGATCCAGGACTCGAACGAGTAAAAACCGCCCGGAACGGGGCTCCGTCACGCGATAGCCAAGGCTTATTGGCGGCCAGGCCTCGACGCTAAGGCACGATGGATGCTGCCCCCAATCGACGACGGGTCCTCCAGGCGACCGGCGTAGCCGGTCTCGCCTCGCTGGCTGGTTGCAGTCAACTTCGCTCCCAGGACGACTCGCCGGCAGACGGCAACGAGACGGAAGACACCGGCGACTCGAACGACACCGAGTACTCGAACAAGGAGCCGACGATCGACCCCGAAGACGGCATCGCCGCGGTCGTCGAGCCGAGCGAGGAAGGGCAGGCCGAACTCGCGGCCCTCCGGCAGGAACTCGGGACGAAAATACAGGACGACGAGATCAGCCAGGAGGAAGCCCAGGCCCAGTTGCAACAACGACAGCTAGAGCTCACGATCGAAGCCGTCACCGACTTCGAATCATACGCCGCCGACGCCGAGGGGCTCTCCGTCGCCGGCAGCATCGGCGAGTACGGGTTGCTCCTGCTCGAGGGTGACGACGGCCCGCTCGTCGCCACGCTCGAGGACGACGCCGTGAGCGCGCTCTTGCCTGGCGGTCGGTTCGCAGAAGTCCAGAGCCAGCAGGCACAGCAAGGGCAACAGGACCAGCAGGAAAACTCGTCCGAAAACTCGTCCTGATTGCGTACTGAACGCGTCTATCGTCGTAGACCGACCGTAACGACACACACCTATCGCACGCTAAACGGGCTCTCGCGCTCCACCCACGGCCAACCCGGTAGCCGCTCTTGGAAGCCGGCCGCGAGCGCCGCCTCGAGGTCGTCGACGCCGGCGTTTTCGTCGCCGCCATGGTGGTGAACGTCCGCGTAGTGGAACGTGGCCTCCCCGAGCGTCCGAAGCGGTTGCCGTCCGGCAATCGTTCCTGCGAGTTCTCGACCGAGTATCTCGTCGACGACGAATCCCGGGTAGTCGCCCTCGACGTCGAGTTCTCTGAGGACGGCGATCATGCCGGCGACGTTGACCGCGAGGTCACCGTCGGCGAAGACGTCGTCGACCGCCTCGAGGTACTGCGCCTCGGTGACCGGTTCGACGTCGGTATCGAAGAGGTCGCTAAACTCGTCTCGAACGGCGTTGATGAGCGAGACGACGGTCTTCGCGCGATCTCGTACCCAGTCGCGCTCGGCGACGACGCGCTCCGGCGTCAGCGTCAGCGTGTCCATACCAGCCCTACGGACTCGAGCGTCGTGGGTGTTCGGGCGGGTCGAGTCGACGTATCAACTGCTCGGGTTGCGAAGACTTTTATACTACGCACCGGATAGGCTCCGATAAGCGGGTTCTTCCTGGAATCTTCCCGCACGAACCAGGCTAACCGACCTGGGAGCGTGCTCGTCACAGCACGACACCGGACACTCGAGACGATGATCCGATACGGTGGACCATTCGTACCCGAACCCGATCCCGAACCGGAATCGACGAGGTCAGTTCACCCGACGGCTTCGAACCGGTTTCGTCGATTCGTGGGGGTAGACAGCGATCGACCGGTCACCCGCATCTGGTCCCGTGTCCTCGCCGTGACGGCACTCGCCCGGCGACGAGTTCACGCAAGCCACCTCTGGCGACTATGAGTACTGTAGAGCAGCAACTCGACGATTTGAAAGCAGAGATCACGAGCGAGTTACCGAACGACATCTCGGTCTCCTCGGTGAAATACGAAGGCCCCGAACTGGTGGTCTACACGCGCGATCCCAAGAAGTTCGCCCGCCAGGGCGACCTCGTGCGAAAACTCGCGAGCAAACTTCGCAAGCGCATCACGATCCGACCAGACCCGGACGTCCTCTCCCCGCCCGACACCGCTCGAGCGAAGATCATGGACGTGATCCCGGAGGAGGCGGGCGTGACGGATCTGGACTTCCACGCCGACACGGGCGAGGTGGTCATCGAGGCCGGCAAGCCCGGTATGGTGATCGGTCGCCACGGCTCGACGCTTCGCGAGATCACGAAACAGGTCGGCTGGACGCCCGAGGTCGTCCGCACACCACCGATCGAATCCTCGACCGTCTCGAACGTTCGCAACTTCCTCAAACAGGAGCGAAGCGATCGCCGGGACATCTTAGAGCGCGTCGGTCGACAGATCCACCGCGAGGAGATGTCCGATGACGAGTGGGTCCGTATCACGACTCTCGGGTGCTGTCGAGAGGTCGGACGCGCCTCGTTCATCCTCTCGACGCCCGAAACGCGGATTCTGATCGACTGCGGTGACAAACCCGGTGCCGAAGGCGAGGTGCCGTACCTCCACGTCCCCGAAGCGCTCGGCGCGGGTGCCCAAACGATCGACGCCGTGGTGCTCACCCACGCTCACCTCGACCACTCCGCGCTGCTTCCGCTGCTGTTCAAGTACGGCTACGACGGTCCGATCTACTGCACCGAGCCGAGCCGCGACCTTATGGGCCTCCTGCAACTCGATTACCTCGACGTTGCGGCCAAGGAGGGGCGAACCCCACCGTACGAGTCCGAACAGGTCCGCGAAGCGATCAAACACACGATCCCGCTTGAGTACGGCGACGTCACGGACATCGCGCCTGACGTCAAACTCACCTTCCACAACGCGGGCCACATTCTCGGCTCCGCCGTCTCGCACTTCCACATCGGTGACGGCCTCTACAACGTCGCGTTCTCCGGCGACATCCACTACAAGGATACACGCCTGTTCAACGGCGCGACCAACGATTTCCCGCGCGTGGAGACGCTCGTCCTCGAGTCGACGTACGGCGGTCGGAACGACTACCAGACCGACCAGGCCGACTCCGAGGAGAAACTCAAGAAGGTGATCAGGGAGACGGCCGAGCGCGGCGGCAAGGTACTCATTCCGGCGTTCGCCGTTGGCCGCTCCCAGGAGATCATGCTCGTCATCGAGGAGGCCATGCGCGAGGGCGACATTCCTTCGATGCCGGTCCACCTGGACGGGATGATCTGGGAGGCGACGGCGATCCACACCACCTATCCGGAGTACCTGCGCGACGACCTCCGAGATCGGATCTTCCACGAGGACGAGAACCCGTTCCTCGCCGACGAGTTCAACCACATCGACGGCGGCGAGGAGGAGCGCCAGGACGTCGCCGACGGCGGCCCCTGTATCGTCCTCTCGACGTCCGGGATGGTCACCGGCGGCCCGATCATGTCCTGGCTCTCCCACGTCGGCCCCGATCCCGACTCGACGCTCGTCTTCGTCGGCTACCAGGCCCAGGGAACGCTCGGCCGACGCATCCAGAACGGCTGGGACGAGATTCCGACGAGCGAAGTGGGAAGCAGGGGCCGAAACGGCAACGGGAACGGCGGCCGTGGCACCCTCAAGCTCAACATGGACGTCGAAACGGTCGATGGCTTCTCCGGACACGCCGACCGCGCCGGCCTCGAGGACTTCGTCCGGACGATGAACCCCCGGCCCGAGAAGGTTCTCTGCGTCCACGGCGACGAACGCTCCGTCCAGGACCTCTCCTCGGCGCTCTACCACGAGTTCAACATGCGGACGTTCGCGCCGAAGAACCTCGAGACGTTCCGGTTCCTCTAACGCCGCTAGTTTTGTCGCTCGACCGTGAGTTCGCGTTTCAGTTCTGGTCGCAGTGCCTCTCGAGCCACGCGCTAGAAGTACGTCGCCGACGGTGACCGACCGGGCAGCAGGTATTCTAGATAACCGCGAGCGTAGGTCAGAAAGAGCCGCCTGTACCCCTCCCGCTCCTGACGACGGGCGGACGTCTTGACCGCACACTCCCGGTCGTAGATGACCTCGCCTTCTCGACGGAGGCGCAGAGAGAGGTCGGTGTCCTCGAGAAACGGGAGCGATTCGTCGAATCCGCCCACCCGTTCGAACGCCGTCCGGCGCACGCTACAGTTAGGCCCCGGTTGCTGTACGAATCCAAGCGGCCAGCTCACTCGATACCACCAGTCCGAGAGGAGCCGAAAGCAGACACGGTGGCGAAGGCCGAGCTCGAGCGGCTCGAGCGGTCCGCCGACGCCCATCACGGTGGAATTCCGGTAGTGACGGCAGTGATCGCGCACCCACGTCGGCGGAACGACGGTGTCGGCGTCGGTGAAACAGAGCACATCACAGGTCGCCCGGCTCGCGCCGCGGTTTCGTGCCCGGGCCGGCCCTGGGGCCGTCTTCTCGGGTCCATCTCCGGACTCGTCGGATCGACTCTCGGGCTCGTCACAAAGCACGCGGTCGACGACGGCGTGCTCGCGAGCGACGGCAATCGTCTCCGCCCCGCTCGCGACGACGATCACCTCGAGATCGCCGTCGACGCGCTGGGCCGACAGCGAGTCGAGCGTCGCCTCGAGTCGGGCTCCTTCGGCTTTCGCCGGCACGACGACCGAGACGCTGACCATGCGCCGGACTGTCGTCTCGAGGACATAAATCGAGGTGATTCGTCCCTCGGGGCGGCAATCACCGGTTCGAAACGACGGAGGCAGACCGTCGGCGACCGTTGCCACCGTCGCAACCCCCTTTTCCGTGCGTTTCGTGTCATCGAGTATGCCGAGCGTGACCGTCAGCGCGGGCGCCCGCCTGCACTTCGGCTTCCAGAACCTCTCGCTGGCCCGAGAGCGTCTCTACGGCGGCATCGGGGTCGGCCTCGAGGAGCCCCGCGTAACGGTCGCGGCCGAACCCGCGGACGCCGTCCGCGTCGAAGACTCACTCGCCGAGCAGTACGCCCGGCGAGCCCTCGAGCGTCTCGACGTTCCCGGCGTTCGCCTCACCCTCGAGGAACGGCTCCCGCGACACGTCGGGTTTGGGAGCGGGACGCAACTCGCCCTGGCCGTCCTGGCGGCGACGGCGGGGGCCTACGACCTCGAGCCGTCGATTCGCGACCTGGCACCAGCGCTCGGGCGGGCCGGTCGGAGCGGGATCGGCGTCGCGACGTTCGAGGGCGGCGGGTTCGTCGTCGACGCGGGCCACCCGACGGGCCGGTTCACCACCGAGCCGCCGCCCGAGGGCGACTGGACGGTCCCGCCCGTCGTCGCCAGACACGACCTCCCCGACTCCTGGCGGTTTCTGATCGTCGTTCCAGACGTCGAACCCGGCCGTTGCGGCGAGGACGAGGACGCCAGCCTCCGCTCGGTCATCGAACACGCCGACCCGGGAATCGCCGACGACATCGCGGGCGTCCTCACGCGGAAACTGCTCCCCGCGGCCGCGGAAGGCCGACTCGAGGCCTTCGGCGAGGCGATATCGACCATCGGTCACAAGAACGGTGCCTGGTACGCCGACGTCCAGGGCGGCGTCTTTCGCCCGCCTGCAGGCGAACTCGTCGACTCGCTGACCTCGAGTCCGGTCGTCACCGGCGTCGGCCAATCGTCCTGGGGGCCGACCGTCTATGGCGTCACCGACGACCGACACGCCGACGAGGCCGTCGCCGCGGCGAGGGACGCACTCGAGGGGACGGGCGTCGAGGGACGAGTTCTCGTCTCGCAGGCGGCGACCGAGGGCGCGACTCGAGATTGATAGAGCGGGAGCGATAGCGAGGGAACGACTCGAGAGCAATAAAGAGAAAACGGTCAGTTGCCGTTGTCCGACAGGTAGAGCGTTCGGTCGATGATGCTGACAGCACCCTGTCCCCAGCGCTGGATTGCCGCGCCGTCGGCGTCCGGGACGTCGATGACGATCCGCTGGCCGTCGATCGTCACGTCGCCGTCCGGCGTCGACTCCTGGTCCGCGAAGCTCTGGAGCTGATAGGTGAGCAAGCGCTTCGTCGACCCCGTGATGGACACCGTTTCGGGGTCGAACGTGTAGGTCAACACGGCCCCATCTTCGTTCTCCTCGGCGGATACCTCGAAACCGTGGCTGCTCAGCGAGAGGTCCGGTTTCTCCTCGTTGAGCGTCTCGAGTGCCCGATCGACCGGGATTTCCTCGATGTCGTCCTCGACGGAATCGACGTGATCGGCGGGATCGAACGGGTCGAATGCGGCGGCCGTGTCTGCAGCGGCGTTCGGCTCGTCCGAATCGTCACTGACAACCTCGACGGACTCGTCATCACTCGCTTCCTCCGGGTCGCCCGATTCTCGAGGAGCGGGGGTCTCGAGGGACGAGTCTCGTTCAGTCTGGACTGCCGCGTTGGAATCCGTGGCGTCGGAATCAGCGGTGTCGACATCTGCGCCCTCCTCGCCGTCTCCGTCACCATCTCGTCGTTCGTTCTCGGCACCGGCATCGCCGGTGACTGTTTCCGAGAAGGTGAACTCGCCTCTATCGACGTCGGTTTCTGGAGTCAGGTCAGAATCGCTGGCGGTCGCCGTGTCGAGGTGGTCGGGTTCGAGGTCGCCGTTGGCATCGGAGGACGCCTCGAGTCCGGCCCCGTCGGAGCCGTCCACCGTCGACTGGCGGACGGCTTCGGGAGGGTCGGGACTGTTCGCTGGCGGGGCGGCGTAGACGGTGGATTCGTCGGCGTTCGCTGTCTCCGCGTCGTCATCTCCTTCGTCCGTTACCCTCTGCTCGTCGCCGTCGTCCGAATCCGAGTCGTCATCCTCGCTGTCTGAACTCGAGTCCTCAGCATCCGGTTCCGGGGCGCTCTCGAGTTCGCCGGCGATCTGGGGATACCTGGCGTCGGCGATCGTATCCCGGTCGAGCGGGGTCGCGTACCACGCCGTTCGGTCCGGAGACGTGATGAATCGCCCGCGGTTGCGTGCGAGCAGTGCGTCGTCGGGTTCGGATTGCGCGTCCTCGGCGTCGTCGCCGTCAGCGTCGGCATCACTCGCGGTATCCTCCTGTTCGTTATCCTTGCGTTCCGCTTCAGCCGACTCGTCACCGTCGTCGTTCGACTCGCCTTCACCGTCACCCTCCGGTTCGGTGGACTGGGCAGCCGCCTCGTCAGCCGCCGCATCGTCGTCCACCGCAGAGTCGTCCACCGCAGAGTCGTCCGCTCGAGCCTGCTCGGCCTCGGACACCGATTCCGCCTGTTCGGCCTGGTTCTCGTGTGCGGGCTGGGGTTGTGCGTGCGCCTGGCCCGCCTGTGCATGGGGTGGCGCCTGCTGTCCTTGCTGGGGCTGGTGAGGCTGCTGTCCCTGCTGGGCCGGACCTTGCGTCGGCCCCGAACTGATCGTCCCGCTACTAAGATGCAACTGAGTCCCACCGCTGGAACCGTGGGAAAATCCCTCGAGGTTGTGCCCGACGTCGGTCAACCCATCGTCCAGCGTGTCCTCGAGTTTGTCGACTTTGTCACCGACGCTACGGAGAGCGAGCGAGAGGTCCCAGAGGACGACAACCGCGAAAAACAATAACGCCAGAAAGACCGTTACAGCGACACCGCCCAGAAATTGCACGTCCATCTCGACCATACTAGTAACTACATTCGAAATGTCCTGGTCGTACCTTAGTAGTTCGGACCGTTTCAGCGGTCGACTCACCGCTCGATACGCACGGCTGTAGCGCTCGAGAGCAGGCGTGACTCGAAAGCGTATTCCACCCACCGCCGAAAGACCCGGTATGCTCACGTTCGTCGGACTCGGCCTCTACGACGAGCGGTCGATCACCGTCGAGGGTCGGGACGCCCTCCGAACCGCCGACCGCGCCTACGCCGAGTTCTACACCAGTCAGCTCGTCGGGACCACCGTCGAGTCGCTCGAGGACCATCACGGCATCGACATCGAGGTCCGCGATCGGGCGGGGGTCGAACAGCATCCGGACGACATCCTCACGGCCGCCGAGACCGAGGACGTCGTCTTCCTCACGGCCGGGGACACCATGATCTCGACCACGCACGTCGACCTCCGATTGCGTGCTCACGAACGCGGAATCGAGACCCGCGTGATCCACGGCATCACCGCCCAGACCGCGACCAGTTCGCTCACCGGGCTCCAGAACTACCGGTTCGGGAAGGCGACGACCCTGCCGTTCCCGTACGCCCACGGCGCCGACGGGTTGCCGGCGAGCGTCACCGAGACCATCGAGGCCAACCGCGAGGCGAACCTCCACACCGTGGTTTACCTCGACATCAAAGCCGAGCGCGGCGAGTACATGACCGCCGACGTCGCCGCCGAACTGCTCGCCGACACGTACCCCAATCTGGTGGCCGTCGTCGTCGCTCGAGCCGGCAGTCCCGACCCCCTGGTCGAGGCCGGGACGATGACCGCCCTCGCCGAGCGGGAGTTCGGCGACCCGCTCCACCTGCTCGTGATTCCCGGCGAACTGCACCTGCTCGAGGCCGACGCCCTCTGTGAACTGGCGGGAGCGAATCGGGACGACCTCGAAATCGCCTGATTCGCGCAAATGCCGGCTCCCAGTCCCCCGAACGACGGCCCACCGCTCGGCCTCGAGCGAGGGACCGTCGCCCTCACGCCACACCACCCAGGGTGGCTCGACGCGGCCGCGGCCGAACTCGAGCGGTTCGAGGCGGCGTTCGAGCGCGACGGGGTCGACGACCGCGTCCTCGGGTACGAGCACGTCGGCTCGACGGCCGTCCCCGGACTCGCCGCGAAGCCGATCCTGGATCTCCTCGTCCTCGTCGCGGATCTCGAGGGCGTCACCAGTCTGCAACCGGTTCTCGAGCGCCTCGGATACGAACGGCGACCGAACGACGGCGTTCCCGACCGCGTCTTCTTCTCGAAGGGGCCGGAGACCGACCGGACGCACTACCTGTCGGTCGCGCCGTGGGGGAGCGACTGCCACCGCGAACAGGTGCGCTTCCGGGACTTCCTGCAGGCGAACCCATCGACGGCCGCGACGTACGACACGCTCAAACGGCAGCTCGCAGAGCGTTATTCAGATGAGCGGGCGGCGTACACCGACCGAAAGGAACCACTCGTCGAGGAGATTCTCGAACGGGCCGCCACGGCGGGGTACGGACTCGAGGAACGCCCCTAGTCGGACGGAGATCGGTGCTACGAGAAGAACCGCCTCAGCCGGGCGAACAACCCATTCGCTCGTTCGTCGTCTCGACCTGCGGAAACGCCCCTCTCGATGGCTCCCTGGTCTTGGCGAGGCGGTTCCGAGCGCCCATCGGCGGCCCCCGTGGTTCCGTCGTTCTTCGCTACCTCGACCGCCCGGCCGAGAAGCCCTTCGGCGTCGTCGACCGCGTCTCTCACCGGCGCGGCCACGAGCGGCTTCCCGTCGAACCGGTCGCGCTCGACCGACGTGCCGGCGGCGACGATGACGGCGTCGGCCGCCCCGATCGACTCGCTCGAGAGTTCGTTCTCCGTGCCCATGGCCCCCTGAACCTCGACGTCGATCTCGTGGCCGCTCGCCTCGGCGACCCGCTCGAGGTTCTCGGCGGCCATCTGACTGTGTGCGATCCCCGTCGGGCACGCGGTGACTGCGACGAACTTCATGGGTTAGCGGTCCGCTACGTAGTCACGAACCGTAGGTTTCGTGGTCGCCTCGAGCGCGCGTTCGACGAACGACCTGGCCTCGTCCGTGTCGACGCCGGTGACGCTCGCCTTCACCTCGGGAATCGAGTGGGGAGTGACGCTGAGTTCGTCGAGCCCGAGTCCGATCAGGAGTTCGGTCAGTTCCGGATCGGCGGCCATCTCGCCGCACATCCCGATTCGAGCGCCACCCGAGTGACCCGCCCGAACCGCACGCTCGACGATCCGAAGCACCGCCGGTTCGCAGGGATCGTGGAGGTGTGCGACCCGATCGTTTCCCCGAGCGGCGGCCATTACGTACTGCGTGAGATCGTTCGTCCCGATGCTGAGAAAGTCTACGTGATCGGCGAACGCCTCGGCGAGCAACGCCGCACTCGGCGTCTCGATCATCGCGCCCAGTTCGGGCATCGCGTAGTCGACGCCCTCCTCGGCGAGCGCCCCTGCCGCCGATTCGACCGCCGCGATCGCTGCCTCGAGTTCCCCGACCGTCGACACCATCGGGAACAGCACCGACAGCGAACCCTCGCCGACGGCCTCCGCCCGGAGCAAGGCCCGCAGCTGCGTTTCGAATCGGTCGGCGTCCGGGCCAAGTGACCGACGAATCCCGCGCTCGCCGAGGAACGAGTGCTCCGCTCCGGGACGGTCGGGGGACGAAATCGGTTTGTCGCCCCCGGCGTCGAGGGTTCGGACGACGACGCGACCCTCGGGAAACGCGTCGAGTACCTCCGCGTAGGTCTCGACCTGTTCGTCCTCGTTCGGCGGGGTCGGTCGGTCCAGAAAGAGGAATTCGGTTCGAAAGAGTCCGATTCCATCCGCACCGCGGTGGACTGCCGCCTCGAGGTCCGAGAGGGTGCAGACGTTGGCGTCGACGGCGATCGATTTCCCGTTGGCCGTCGATACCGGCGCCGAGCGAATTTCGACGTTCCCTCCTACCTCGGCGCGTGCTCGCTGTTCGGTCGTCGGATCGACGAACACCGATCCAGCGTCGCCGTCGACGAGGACGGTCGCACCGGCCTCGATCGACCGCAGTTCCTCGCCCGCATCGACAACGGCAGGTATGCCGATCGACCGGGCGAAGATCGCCGCGTGAGCGGTTCGCCCGCCTTCGACGGTCGCGAATCCAGCTACCCGGTCGGGGTCCAGTCGTGCGGCGTCGGTGGGCGTGAGTCGTCGAGCGAGCACCACCGCCCCGTTTGGCAACGCACCGAGGTCGACGCGATCGTCGTCGGTGAGTATCCGAAGCAATCGATCGCGAACGTCCCGGAGGTCGTCGGCCCGCTCGGCCACTGCGACGTCCGTCTCCTGGAACTGGCCGATCGGACCCTCGAACGCTCGACGGACCGCGTGTTCGGCGGGCAGTCGATCCGCGATGGCGTCCGCGACGGCGTCCGTGATCTGCGGATCGTCGAGGAACTGCCGGTGGGCGTCGAAGATCGCCGCTTCCGCCTCGCCGATCCGTTCGGCCGTTCGCTCGCGTTCGCGCTCGAGTTCCTCGCGAGCGCGCGCTCTGGCGTCGTCGAACCGGCCTCGTTCCACCGCCGGTTCGACCGTCGCCGGCTCCGGCGGTTCCTCGAGATCGGCGAAGGACCCGGAACGGGCCCACACCGCGGTCCCGACGCCGACGAGGGGAGCAGCGCCCGTCCCGTCGATCGTTCGGCGGTGGTGGTCTTCGGGCATAGTTGGAGTCTCAGGGTTCAGGTCGAACGCTTCGCTTCGGGAGTCGAGAGTACCGCCTCGAGGGCGTCAAGGGCCGCCTCGGCGTCGGATCCCTCCGCGACGATTCGAACCGCCTGGCCGCTCGGAACGCCGAGGCTCGTCACCGCGAGAACGCTCTCCGCCTCGACGAGGTCACCGTCCGTCGGCCCGATCCGTACGTCGGCGTCGAACCCGTTCGCGGTCCGGACGAACCTCGTGGCCGGCCGGGCGTGGAGTCCGTCCTCGGGCGCCACGGTGACGATCCGGTCCATCAGGCGATCGCCTCCGTGAGCGCGTTTCGGACCTCCGCGGGAGACTCGGCGTCCTGAAGGCGCTCGCGCACCTCGTCGTGTACGAGCGCGCGCGAGAGCGAACTGAGCGTCTCGAGGTGATCCTCTGCCCCGCTCTCGTCGGCGGGAGCGAGCAGCATAAACAGGAGCGTCGCCGACTCGACATCCGGACTGCCGAGAGGGACCCCCTCGCTCGAGCGGGTGAACGCGACCGTCGCCCGCCTGACGGCCTCGGTCCTGGCGTGGAACAGGCCGACGCCCTTTCCCACTGCAGGACTCGTCTCGGCCTCGCGGGCGAGCACGGCCTCGAGTGCGACGTCGCGGTCCGTCACGCGACCGGCCTCGACGGCGCGGTCGAGTAGGTACTCGATGCAGGCGTACGCGTCCGAGGGTGGTTCCTGGAGCGCGATGAGCTCCGGTGTGAGTACGGCGTCGATGTCGTCCATGCATGTAGTATACCCGGGAGGGGTTTAGTCAGTCACTCTTCTCCCGTCTCTCGATCTCGCCCCACTCGAAACGGCCTCGTAGTCGGGTTTGAGGGCCGTGACGACCGCGGCCGTCACGACCGTTCCGACGGCGAGACACGCCAGGAACTGGACCCAGCTATTGGCCAAAAGCACGACGAGAATCCCGCCGTGGGGCGCGGGCATCGTCACGCCGAGCCACAACGCCGTCGCGGCCGCGGTCGCGCTTCCGAGCACGATGCTGGGGACGACCCGGGCGGGGTCGGCGGTCGCGTAGGGGATCACCCCCTCGGTGACGAACGATAGCCCCATCGCCAGCGCGGGTCTGGCACGTTCGTAGCGCCCCCACGGATACTTCTGCGGGGCGACGACGTTGGACAGCGCGAGTCCGATCGGCGGCACCATGCCGGCGATCATCACCGCCGCCATCGGCGCGTAAATCTGCTCGGGGATCAGCGTCACGCCGAATACGTACGCAATCTTGTTGACGGGGCCGCCGCCGTCGACCGCCATCATCGCGCCTAGTACGGCCCCCAGCGCGAGCGCCTCGAGACCGGCCGGGTCGCGAACCAGAGCCGTCAGTCGCTCCATCGCGAGCGCGAGCGGTGGCGCGAGCACGAAGAGCACGACCGGCGCGAGTACACAGGTTACCAGGACGGGGAGCAGGAGAACTGGGACGAGCGGTTCGACGGTCTGCGGAACGTCGATGCGTGCGAGGACGGCGACGACGACGCCGACGAGCAGTCCGACCCCGAGCGCCCCCAGATAGCCCGCCCCCGCTTGGCCGGTCTCGAGGCCGACGATTCGGCCCGCCTGCTCGACGACCGCGCCCTGCTGGACGAGCGCGGTCAGGACGAAACCCGGCGCGAGCGCCGGTCGATCGGCGATTGCGTAGGCGATGTACGCGCCGAACGCCGGCACCGCGAGCGCGAGCCCCGCACGACCAATCTCGGCGAGAAACCACGCGAGCGTGCCCGGTCGCTCGAGCGCCCCCTCTCCTCCGGCGATGTGAGCCGCCGCGAAGAAGACGCCGCCGATGGTGACGAACGGGATCATGAAGCTCACGCCGGTCATGACGTCCCGTCGAACCGACGCGAGGTGGGCAGAGAGGGCGGTCGTGACGGTCATGTTTATGTGTGTCTCCGGCGCGGATTACCTGGTAAAGAGCGGGACGTCGGTCGAGTCCGAGCGCAGACCGGACATCTCGGGGACGGTCGTCCCCGGGACCGAAACGACCTCCGCGGCGACGGTCACGCCCATGCGGAGGGCGGCGGTTCCGGACTGCCCACGGACGAACGTCGAGAGGACGCCGGCCAGGAGCGCGTCACCCGCGCCCACAGTGTCGACGACGTCGGCATCCTGGGATTCCGCCCGATAGATCCCGTCTGGCGAGGCCAGCAGCGCGCCGTCGTCGCCCAGCGATGCGACGACGTGTTCGAAGCCATCGTCGCGGAGCGCCTGTGCCGCTTCCACGCACTCCTCGACGGTATGGACGGGCATTCCCGTCGCCGTGCCGAGTTCGCGACGGTTGGGTTTACAGACGAAGTACTCGCTTCGAAGTCCCCTCAGCAGGTCGCCCTGGACGTCCACGACTGTCTGCCACGGGCCCGCTCGAGCGATCCGATCGATCGTCGCCGGGCCCAGATTCGGCGGCAGGCTTCCGGCGACGACGACCATCTCGGGGTCGTGCTCGCGGACCTTCGCGACGACCTCGCGGACGGTCTCTTTCTTGACGTTGTGTCCCGATTGGTTGATCTTGTACTCCTCGTCGTCCGTGAGAATCGTCGTGTTGAGCCGGGTACACCCGCCCATCTCGACGAAATCGTTCGGAACCTTCTGCCGGACGAGTTGCTCCTCGATGTACGTCCCCAGAAAGCCGCCCGTAAGTCCGGTCGCCAGCGTCTCGATGCCGAGTCCGTAGAGGTACTTCGAGACGTTGATCCCCTTCCCCCCGGGATCGTACTGAGACATACTCGCGCGCTTGACGGCGTCGGGATCGAGTTCCCCATCGACGGTAATGGTGTGGTCTACAGCCGGATTGAGGGTCACGGTGAGGATCACTCGACCACCCTGTCGACGACATCGACGCCCGCGGCCTCGAACGGCTCGCGCTGGTCGTCGGTGAGGACCGCATCGGTCACGAACGCGTCGATCGAGGCGTAGTCGGCGAAGTTGACGAAGCTCCGTCGACCGAGTTTCGACCCGTCCGAGACGAGGACGACTCGCTGGGCCTTCTCGACCATCAACGACTTCATCCGCGCTTCGTCCTCGTTTGGTGTCGTTAGCCCCGACTCGGGGTGAATCGCGTTCGTTCCGAGGAAGACGACGTCGAAATTCGTCCGCTCGAGGAATTCCTCGCCGGTAGGTCCGACGAGTGCCCAGGTTTGCTCGCGAAGCGTGCCGCCGGTCAGCTTCACGTCACCGTGTTCGCCCAGTTCCATCGCGATGAGCGGCGAGTTCGTCGCGGCGATGAACCCGACGTCTGGTGCGGCTTTCGCGACTTCCATGGTCGTCGTGCCGGAATCGAAGAAGACGACCTGCCCCTCGCGGATCTCCTCGGCCGCCCGTCTCCCGATGGCGCGTTTCGCATCCAGATTCTGCACTTGCTTCTGGCTGTACGATCGTTCCTCGGCGACGCTGGTGACCGGAAGCGCGCCGCCGTGAGAGCGTTCGATCAACCCGTCGGACTCGAGGTCCTGCAGGTCGCGGCGGATCGTCGCCTCGGAGACGCCGAGTTCCTCGGCGAGTTCGGTGACGGTCCGTCCGTTCTCCTGGGAGACGACGTCGACGATCTCGCGTTTCCGTTGTTTGGGCAGCATAATTCGGACAGGGGTAACAGTACTCGTTAGTTGAGTATTCACCGGCCCGGACCTTATGTGTTTTCGCTCGTTTCTGCTCATCTTTGACGGCTCGAGAGGATCGCGAGGACGAACGTGACGATGGCACCGACGCTCGATACGATCGCGCCGCCGTAGATCCCTTGCAGGTAGTTGTACGCCGCGATCAGGACGAGCGCGACACCGAGCGCCAGCGGGACGAATTCCGCCACCGAAGCAGTGTCGATCGACGTCACGCGAGTTGCTCTCCACCTTCCGTCGTGGGTCTCGTCTCGGAATCGAACGTGAGCGACTCGCCGGATTCGGAGTCGAAGTAGTGGAGCGAACGGCGGTCGAATTCGACGCTAACCCGGTCGTCGACCTCGATCGGGCCGCCCGGCTCGACCGACGCCTTCATCGTTTTGCCGTCGCCCAGTCCGAGTTCGAGGACGGTCTTCTCACCCTGCGGTTCGACGACGTTGACCGTCGCCGGCAATCCGTCGGGACGCAACGTCACGTCCTCGGGACGGACGCCGAGAACGACCTCGTCGCCGATCGAATCCTCGAGGGCCCACTGGTACTCGTCGGGCACACTGTGCTGGAAGGGCCCGAGATCGAGCGCGAGGCCGTCCTCGCTCCGGTGGACCGCCCCCTCGAGGAAGTTCATGCTCGGCGATCCAAGGAAGTCCGCGACGAACAGGTTCCGCGGGTTGGAGTAGACGTACGTCGGCGGGCCGACCTGCTGGATCTGACCGCCGTCCATGACGGCGATCTGGTCGCCGAGGGTCATCGCTTCGACCTGGTCGTGGGTGACGTACACCGTCGTCGTGGAGAGCGTGTCGTGGAGTTTATTCAACTCTGCACGCATCTGGACGCGAAGCTTCGCGTCGAGGTTCGAGAGCGGCTCGTCCATCAGGAAGACGTCCGGTTTACGAACGATCGCTCGACCGAGGGCGACGCGCTGTTGCTGGCCGCCGGAGAGTTCCGCCGGTTTGCGATCCAGCAGGTCGTCGATCTGAAGCAGGTTCGCCGTCTCCTCGACGCGCTCGTCGATCGTCTCCTCCTCGACGCCGTGCTGTTCCAGCCCGAATCGCATGTTCCCGCGCACCGTCTTGTGGGGATAGAGCGCGTAGTTCTGGAACACCATGGCGATGTCGCGCTCGTACGCGCGACGGTCGTTGACGACCTCGTCACCGATCTCGATCGTTCCCTCGCTCGCTCGCTCGAGACCGGCGATCAGCCGTAGCGTCGTCGTCTTGCCACAGCCGGAGGGCCCCACCAGGACGGTAAAGCTCTCGTCGGGGATTTCGAGGGAGACGCCGTCGACGGCGACGATGTCGTCGAACCGCTTGACGAGGTCCTCGAGTCGTACTTCAGCCATCTATACCACCGCCGGTGATCGTGTGTCGTAGGTGCATCGGTTTCGAATTCATTCTTTTACCGCCCCTTGCGTGAGCCCGCTGACGATGTACCGCTGGAAGAACAGCCCGAACAGGATGCCGGGCAACGCGGCGATCATGCCGCCAGCGGCGAGGTGCGCCCAATCGATGAAGTCGTCGGCGACGAACAGGGAGACGGCGATCGGGAGCGTCTGTGAGGTCTGGCTTCGTGTGAGTACCAGCGCGAAGATGAACTCGTTCCACGAGAAGATGAACGCGAGAATCGCTGTCGCCGCAATTCCGGGTTTGGCAACGGGAAGGATCACTTTCACGAACGCCTCCCAGGTCGAACAACCGTCGACCATCGCCTGTTCGTCGAGCGACTCCGGCACCCCGTCGAAGTAGTTCTTCATGATCCAAACCGCGAACGGGAGGTTGAAGAACGTGTACGTCAGGATGAGCGCCACTCGCGTGTCGGTGAGGTTGCCGGTCAATCCGCCGATCAGCGGCGGGTTCGACATGATCTGGAAGAACGGGACGATCAGCGCGATCGGCGGGATCATCCGGGCAGCGACGATCGAGAGCAACAGCGCCTTGTTCCCCAGGAAGTCGTACCGGGAGAACGTGTAGCCGGTCAACGTTCCGAGCGTGACGCAGATGGCGGTCGTCGTCGTCGCGACGATCAGACTGTTGATCGTGTACGCTTCGAACGGCCTATTCCGGAAGATGTCGACGTAGTTCTGTACCGTCGGTTCCTGCGGAAAGAAGGTGATCGGAATCGTCAGCACCTCGCTCTGGGTCTTCAGGCTCGTGATGAAGATGTAGTAGATCGGGAACCAGATCACGATCACGTACAGGAGCAGTAGCCCGTAGGCGAGCAACCGTTCTCTGACGACGCTCGGCCACACGTCGTCCGTGACGAGGCCGGCGCGTTCGGCGACTCTGTTGAGACGTGAATCTTTCGTACTCATGAGTTGTAAGGAGTCCCTCCGAAGACCGAGTAGAGGATCGCCACGATGGCGAACGTGACCGCGAGCATGACGACGCCCAGGGCGGCCCCCTCGCCAGTCCGCTGGAACTCCATGGACGTTCGGTAGAGCCAGGATGCCCACACCTCCGTGGACTTCCCGGGGCCGCCCTTCGTCATCACCCAGACTAGGTCGAGCGCTCTGATGTCGAAGATGATCCGAATCGTCAGCGCGACCATGATCGACGGTTTCAGGAACGGATACGTGACGTTCCGGAATCGCGACCAGCGGCTCGCGCCGTCGACTTCAGCCGCGTCGTACAGCTGTTCGGGGACGTTCTGGAGCCCTGCCAACAGGATGATCACGATGAAGGGCGTGAAAACCCAGATGTCGGCGATGATCAGCGCCATCATCGCGAGCGTTCCGTCCGAGAGGAACGCGATCTTCTCCGAGAGCACGCCCGACTGGACAAGCAGACCGTTAATCGCGCCGTTTTTGGATTCGAACATCCAGCGCCACATGAGCCCGCTCATCACGTACGGCAGGATCCAGGGCACGATCACGGCCGTCCGGAACCACCCTCGTCCCTTGAGGTCTTTGTTGAGCAGGAGCGCGATCCCGAGTCCAAGAAGGAACGAGAACGTGACGCTGAAGCCCACGTAGATGACGGTGTTTTTCGTGAACGCGACGAAGTCCGGGTTCAGGACGCCGAGCGTGCCGCCCGATTCGAGCAACAGCCGTTTGAAGTTTCGCAATCCCACGAACTCCGACTCCTGCGTGAGCGGATTCTCCCAGAATAGACTCGACCAGAAGAGCCTCGCGGTCGGGTAGACGATGATTGCGGCGATCCAGATCAGCGTTGGCCCGACCGTCAACGGGATGAACAGCCGGTCGAGCGTTCGTCGTAACGACTTCTCTGACGTTTCCATGATAGTAACTTCTAGCGGAGATAGTGCTCAGGTGCTCTTCACAGGAGGCCGATGTCCTGATAGAGCCGGGTGATGTTTTCCTGCGCGTCCTCCAGTGCGGTCTGTGGATCTTTCTCACCGAGCAGCGCCGGCGTGATCTGCTCGTCGATGTAATCGTCGACCTGTGGCTGCTGAAGGTACGTCTCGCTCTTCGCGTGCTCGAGATTGTACTTCATGTCCTCGAGCAACCAGGAGGGGTAGGCGTCCTGGATCTCGTCGTCTTCGTAGACGTCGGGGACGACGCACGGGTTACCTTCGACGAGCATGTTGTTCTTGCACGACTCGCGGTTCGTCATGAATTCCGCGAACCGCTGGGCAGCCGCTTTGTTCTCTGAGAACGCCGAGATACTGATTCCGTTCGTGTCCTGGAACGTGGCACGTCCACCGGGTCCTTCGGGCGGTTTCGCGCTTCCGATGCGGTCTTCGCCCCACTCCTCGATTGCGCGGGAGCCGAGCGGCGTCCACGATTCGACTGTCGCGAACTCGCCAGCGATGAAGGCGTCACCGACCGGCCCTTCGCCCATGCTCGAGATGCCGTCGGGAATAATGCCCTCGTCACGGAGTTGTGTGATGAACTCCATGGCCTGCTGGCCCTCCTCGCCGGCAAAGACCGGTTCGTTGTCGTCGTTGAACAGAGACCCACCAGCCTGATAGATCAGCTGTTTGAACGTGAATACGGATTTATCCGCCCACGTGAAGCCGAATCCGGCACGGTCCCCGTCCGAGAGCTCCGGCCCCATCTCCAGTACGTCGTCCCAGGTGTCCGGCGGCGTCTCCACGACGTCCTTGTCGTAGAGGAACGATCCCCACTTCCCGAACTCGGGCGCCATGTACGGTTCGCCGTCGAACGTGACGAGGTCGGCGAGGCTGTCCGGGAAGTTACCCATGTGGTCGTCGTCGACGTCGATCGGCTCGAGCCACCCGGCGTTGACGAAGTCCGCGAGCCACCACGTCGGTCCATTGAACGCGTCGACCTTCGGGCTCTCGCTGTTGAAGATGGTCGTCAGGCTGGTCTTCAGGTTCGCCCAGGGAACCTCGTTGACGTCGACGGTAATACCGGTTTCCTCCTCGAAGCGTTCGATGTTGTCTCTGGTCCCCTCGTCGAACTCGAGGCTCCCCGCGTTGTAGAACGTGATTTCGTCTGCCATTTCCTCGCCGTCCCCGTTTCCGTCCGAATCATCACCGAGACAGCCCGTGAGGCCTACGATGCTGGTGGCGCCGAGCGCCCCCGTCGTCTTCATGACCTTCCTCCGTGTGTGCCGTTTGCCTGGCATACCATCACACATTCCTGAACGGAGTGATAAATCTTGCGCAATATCAATCACGTTCAATCATCCCACCATGAATTCAAGTCCTGTGGATTCGAATTTGATCTCTAATGGGCCCTTTATCGAACTGGTTGCTGTGATAATAGCCAAACACACCGTTATTTTTCGGCCAGGTGGAGCGGCCAGTACGGGACGTACACGACGAAAACAGCCCGTTTACTCGCAACCACGTAAGCCGGAGGTCGCAGATCGGCATAGAACTCAGCCGAATACGAGCACGATCGATCAAAAGTAGCCAATCATACTTACAGTCGATCGATAACTGCCGCCGTCACCTCGTCCGTCGAGGCGTCGCCACCCAGGTCACCCGTCCGTGGGCCGTTCTCGAGCACGTCCTCAACGGCTGCCTGGACGGCCGCGCCCTCGTCCTCGTGGCCGAGATATTCGAGCAACATCGCCGCCGAGAGGATGGCGGCGGCGGAATTGGCGACGCCCTGGCCAGCGATGTCGGGCGCAGTGCCGTGGACCGGTTCGAACAGCGCCCGGTCGGGACCGATGTTCGCGCTCGGGAGCAGGCCGAGACCGCCGACGAGCCCTGCCGCGAGGTCCGAGAGCACGTCGCCCGCGAGGTTCGGGCAGACGACCACGTCGAACTGCGTCGGGTCGAGACAGACGTGAGTGGCGAAAGCGTCCATGAGTACCTCCCTTGTTTCGACGCCACGGGCGTCCGCTACATCGACGACCGCGTCGCGAAACCGACCGTCGGTTTCGCGCATGACGTTGGCCTTGTGGACGACCGTGAATCCGTCGAGTCCACGGTCGTCGACGAACTCACAGGCGAACTCGGCGAGCCGCCGCGAGGCCGAGTCAGTTACCACGCGCGTCAGTGTCGAGAGGTCGTCGCTCAACCGAGTCTCGTGGCCCGAGTAGACTCCCTCGGTGTTCTCGCGGAGAAAGACGAGATCCGTCTCCGGCCGAACCGCGTCCACGCCAGGGTAGGCTTTCGCGGGCCGAACGTTGACGAACGAGTCGACGGCCTCGCGCAACGGAAGGATCACGTCCGCAGCGGTTTCGCCCGCGGCACCGAAGAGCGTCGCGTCGCTCGAGGCAACGAGGTCGTAGGTCTCCTGGGGAAGCGCCTCGCCGGTTTCGGCCTTCACGGCGTCGCCCGCCGCCGCCTCTCGAAACGAGAAGTCGATGTCCAGCGCCTCGAGCACCTCGAGCGCTGCCGGCGTCACTTCCTGGCCGATTCCGTCGCCTGGGACGACGGCGATGTCGTGGCTCATGCTCGCGCTCGTCGTGGAAGCTCAAAGAGGGTATCGAAAGCGGTATATTTGCCAGTCCTGGCCGGAGACGAACGGTCATATATCAATATATCGCACACTCCCAGAAACACGAATAGCCAGAAAGGTTATCATACTCGCATTCGAGTATCTGCTTCATGGTGGTGCTCGGACGGACACAGATCGCGTACAGTACACTGAATACACTCGGGAAGCGAGAGATTTCGTACAGTGGGTTGGTGCTTCTGAACGTACTCTTCCTGTACCTCTTCGGATTGCTCGTGGTCGTTCCGGTGCTGTTCACCCTCGGATTCTTGCTCCACGCGCGAACCCTGTGACGGAACCGAACGGGGCCTCGCGGTACCGTCGAACCGTCACCCCCCAGTAACCTGGTACCGCAGTCCCCTCGAGTCACCCATTGACCAGAAAGCGGAAGCTAACGACTGAGACGCATCGAGCGTTTGCCCTCGACGATTCCACGACGTCGGAGAAGCAACACTGGAGAAGCGACGTCGAGATGGATTCGCCGAGTCTACAGGTGGTAGGCTGAGCCAACCTGCGGTTGCGCTGGATCCGACTTCCTCGAATAGGGCTCGAGCAGTTCCGACACGCGCGAATGGGTCAAAGGTCCCCACGGCGAGAGTCGAGGTCGACTCCGGCGCCACGGACTACGACACGGGCCCGTCTCGCTCTCGAGACTGAGCAGAGTTGACGCCGACCGAGTGGTCTGGCGCGACCTCGTCAGGCTCCACTGGGGTCGCTTCCTCACGACACGTTTCGAAGAGGTCGACTGCCCACTCGTAGACGGTCTCGTCTTCGGTGACGAACCCTCCTTTGACGACGCCCTGTTCGTCAGTAAGGTCGATTCCAACCGCACCGTCGACGATCCCGACTGAGATCGGGACGTCATCGAAGACGGAAACGTGGACATCCGTTTCCTCGAGCATCTCGTGCAACTGCTTCGCGGAGGTCGGATGGGTCCGGATGGCGTCGAGGACGTCCGGTGTGATCACCATTTCGAGGCGGGTGTCCCCGTGGACGGTCGACTCCCAGTCGTTTTCGATGAACTCCGGGGCGACCGTGCGTGTAACGCCCCGAATCCGGTCGCCAGAGCGGCGAAATTCGAGTATCCGTCGAACGATGGCGGTCGCGTCACTCTCTTCGAGAACGATGAGTTCGGCATCGCGAAGGCGCCGAACGTCGAACGTCAGGAGGTCGGACGGAAGCCACTGCAGCGGTTCGCGGAGACGACGTTCGGCCTCCATTTCGCCCACCAGGCGCGTGAACTCGTCACACACCCATTCACCGGTCGGTGTCACCGTACACTCCTGTCCCGAGCGTGCGATCCAGTTGCGCGCTTCGAACTCCCGGAGAATGCGCGCGGTCGTTACCCGCGATGCACCGATCCGATCACGGATCTCGTCGTGGCTTTTGGGTGCCTCGACGAGGAGTCGCAAGACTGCCACGCGGTTCTCCGAGTTCGCGAGAAACGCGACGTCCTCGAGAGCGGCCGTCATATCTATTGGTAACCTGCAACATAGCATTAACTTATGGGATAGATGGCGACGGTAGGATGGCTGTGTCCGGTGAGGTGACGATTTTAGTCAAATCCGGCGCTATCGTATGGCCTGGTCACGGGGGTTGGTTCACGGTCGCCGAGGTCGTCGTGTCACCATCCGTTCGTCGTTCACACCGTGATCAGCGACGACACCGCGACCGACGTAACCCCCGGAACGTCATGCTGGTGCGAATCGACGAGTGAGACTGTACCCACACCGAGGCCGCTGTCGAGCCGCCTCGAGTGTGGGGTGTGAGAATCGGGCGACCGAACGCGATCGGCAATCCAGCCGACGACACCCACGACGACAACTCATGACACTCGACGAAGAACGATTGAACCAGCACGTACAGACGGCGATAACCGACTTCGGAGCGACAGCGCACGCGCCGCTCGTCGTCATCGGCGACGAACTCGGCCTGTACGAGACGCTCGCCGACGAGGGGCCGCTCACGTCGGTCGAACTGGCCGAGAAAACGGACACTGCGGAACGGTACGTTCGCGAGTGGCTCCCCTCACAGGCCGCCGGGGGGTACGTCACCTACGATGCGGAGACGAACAGCTACACCCTCACTCCCGAGCAGGCCGCGGTGCTCGCCGACGAGACCAGCCCGGCGTTCATGGTCGGTAACTTCCGGGTCGCCCTGTCGGCGGCCAGGATCGAATCACAGCTCGTCGAGGCGTTCCGCACGGGTGAGGGCGTGGGGTGGCACGAACACGATGCGGACCTCTTCCACGCAATCGAACACTCCTGGCGGCCACAGTACGCGGCCAATCTGGTCGACAGCTGGATTCCCGCGCTCGAGGGGGCGGACACGACGCTTCAGGACGGTGGGCGCGTCGCCGACGTAGGCTGTGGCCACGGCGCCTCGACCATTCTGATGGCCGAGGCGTACCCGGAGTCGACGTTCGTCGGCATCGATCCCCACGAACCCTCGATCGCGGCAGCCCGCGAGCGAGCAGCCGAAGCCGGCGTCGCCGACCGCGTCAGCTTCGAGGTGGCGACGGCCAAGTCGTACAACGGCGCGAGGTACGACTTCGTAGCCACGTTCGACGCCCTCCACGACATGGGGGATCCGGTCGGTGCGGCGGCGCACGTCCGTGACACGCTCACCGACGACGGCACGTGGATGATCGTCGAGTTGTTCGCGAACGACCGCGTGGCGGACAACCTCAATCCGATGGGGCGGGCAGCCTACTCGATCTCGACGCTTATCTGCACGCCGTGTGCGCTCGACCAGGAGGCCGAGCGCGTGCTGGGCGCACAAGCTGGCGAGACCGGTATTCGGGAAGCCGTGACCGACGGCGGTTTCACCCGGTTCCGCCGGGCGGCCGAGACGCCCCTGAATCTCGTGTTCGAAGCCAAGCCGTAAGGTGAGACGAGCGAGCGATAGGGGCCGGTGCAGGCGAAATGAAATGCTGTTTGTCCCGAATCGCTCGAGAATTGGGGCATAACCGAACTCGAGTATCGAATAGCACGCTCAGGCGATGCTGAGTAAACGGCGCGCATTCCGGCTCGAGGGAGACGAGCACCGATACGTACTATACAGTGCCATGTGTAAACATACCATGGATGCTGCCCTCGAAGAGATCGACTTTCTCGCCAGATCCACCCACCGAGTTGGTGTCCTGGAGGGGCTGACCGATGGCGCCCGCGAACGGCGCGATCTCGCCGCCGCGACGGGAGCCTCTACACCGACGATGAGTCGGATTCTCGCCGACTTCGAAGACCGTCGATGGATCACCCGGGACGGGCCGACCTATTACCTGACGTCGCTCGGCGAGTTCGTCGCAGAGCGGTTCCTCGAGCTCCGCGAAGCGATGGAAATCGAGCACAAGCTCCGCGACGTCTGGCAGTGGCTCCCCCAGGAGATGGAGGGGTTCTCCGTCGACCTCTTCACCGATGCGGTGGTCTCGTACCCCGGCCCTGGGTACCCGTACGAGCCGATCGAACGTCTCACCCACCTCATCGAAGGGACCACTCGAATGCGGGGGTTCGACAGTATCGTGTTCAAGTCGATCAACAACGAGGCGGTGTGCCAGGCCGTCCTCGACGGGATGGAGCTCGAGTACGTGTACTCCCCGACGGCGCTCGAGCAGACCCTCGCCTGGAATCCCGAACGGGTGATGGAAGCCGCATCGTGTGACCACTGCACCATTCTCGTCCACGACGATCTCCCTGACCGGTCCCGGTGCGGGCTCGGCGTCGTCGACGACCGCGCCGGCATCTGCTGTCACGACGCGGAGACTGGCGCGCTGACGGCCATAATCGATACGGATGCACCGGCGGCTCGAGAGTGGGCCATTTCCACCTTCGAGCGCGTCCGCGACGAGGCGAGGCCAGTCGAGTCGCAGGCGTTCGAGACGCTCGTCTCGTCGGACCGCCAACGGTAGAGTACGTCCACGAGTTGAGGAGACGTAGGAGACGGTCGGCGACCACCGATACGGCCAAAGATCACGGACTCGGACGACCACGGTGATCCACTGTATTGACCACAACTATCGCGACCCCAACCGGTTCTTCACGGGATGAAATATTTCACCGGATATGTAGATGTATCCAGCGAGCGTACTGGAATTCGAGGAATCATGCCCGAACAAGCAGACATCCAGGACGAATGGACCAAAATCGCGCCGGAGTACGACGAGTACGTAACTCCGTCGAACGTGGCCATCGCGGAACAGGCCCTCGAGTGGGTGGGGCTCCAGCCGGGAATGCGAGTGCTGGACGTCGCGGCCGGCAGTGGCGCGTTGAGCATCCCCGCGGCTCGCGCGGGGGCACAGGTGCTGGCGACGGACATCTCCCCCGCCATGGTCGAGCACCTCGAGGCACGTGCGCGTGACGAGGGGCTCACCACCCTGGAGGCCCGCGTCATGGACGGGCAAGCACTCGAACTCGAGGAGAACACCTTCGACGTCGCCGGCTCACAGTTCGGCGTCATGCTGTTTCCCGACCTCCCACGGGGACTGGACGAACTGACGCGCGTTACCAGACCCGGTGGCCGCGTCCTCCTGGTCACGATGGGGCCGCCCGCCGAAATCGAGTTCCTGAAGTTCTTCCTCGGTGCCGTGAAAGCCGCCGTCCCAGGTTTCGCGGGCCTCCCGTCAGACCCGCCGCCGTTACCGTTCCAGGTGGCGGATCCCGAGAAGTTGCACGAGAAACTGTCCGACGCCGGCCTCACGAAGATTAGCGTGGAGACGACGAATCATCGGCTGGCGTTCCACTCCGGCGCGCAGCTGTGGGACTGGGTGACCGCCAGCAATCCGATCGGGGCGGGGTTAGTCGCCAACCTGACGGCGGAGCAGCGAGATGCGGCCCGAACGGTGCTGGACGACAAACTGAGCGAGCGTTCCGACGGGAGCGGTCCAGCCGTGTTGAACAACACCGTCAACGTCGGTATCGGAACCAAGTGAGGCGGTCTGAGGAAATCAATGACCACACAGGACACACAGGAACGACACGCGGAGAATGCTCGAGAGCGGCTGCTCGGCAGCCTCCCTGTAACGGAGCGACGACTGGAACTGGCTGGCGTTTCGACTGCCGTTCTGGAGGGCGGTGCCGGTACGCCAATCGTTCTGCTCCACGGTCCCGGCGAATCCGCGTTCTGGTGGATGCGGACAATCCCCGACCTGGTGACGACCCATCGTGTGATCGTTCCCGACCTGCCTGGCCACGGCGCTTCGAAGGTCACGGACAATGCGCTGGACGCTGACGCCGTGAAAGCGTGGCTCGGCGAACTGATCGAGCGGACCTGTCCGACGCCGCCGACGCTGGTCGGGCACCTGCTCGGGGGCGCGATCGCGGCCCGGTTCGCGAGCGATCACAATGACCGACTCCGAGGACTGATCCTCGTAGACACGTTCGGCCTCGGTCCGTTCCGCCCATCCCCGATGTTTGCGTTCGGTTTAGTCCGGTTCCTCGTGCGACCGTCGGACCGTGCGTACCACCGGTTCCTCGACCAGTGTCTGGTCGATCGAGACGGTCTGATCGAGCGGATGGGCGACGACTGGGAGCCGTTCCTGGTGTACAACCTCGAGCGCTCACGGGCGTCGGACGTGAAGGCCGCTATGCGGACCATGATGAAGGAGGTTGGGATACCAACGATACCGGCAGCGGACGTGGAGCGAATCACCGTTCCGACGGCGCTGATCTGGGGTCGAAACGACCGCGCCGTCCGGCTCGAAATTGCCAGCGACGCGAGCGCCCGCTACGGATGGCCACTGCGCGTAATCGATGACGCCGGTGACGATCCCAAACTCGAGCGGCCCGAAGCGTTCCTGGACGCCCTGTACGGGGTGCTCGACAATCGATTACCGGCCGAAGGATAACGACCGAGAACCGTACACCTGTACGCACCCTGAACGGGATCGAGCCTGTCGTTCGAGGCGTTCAGCGGAGTGGAAAAGCCACGCTCACCGGAATCGTTCCATTAGAATCTCCTCGTCCGGATTGAGGGTGAAAAGCGAACCTACAGAACCTACACTCGTTTCCCGTCTTCGACGTACGGAAGACTTTCGGCGGTCGCCTCGACGGCGTCAGCGTTCGCTTTCATCAGCGCCGTGGTGTCCCAGACGCCCTCGACGAGGGCCTTTCGCTGGGCGTCGTCGACGCGCACGTCGACCGTCTTCCCGCCGTAGGTGACGGTTTCCTCGGCCACGTCGACGTCGATCCCGCCGTCGGGATTTGCTTCGACCCACTCCTGCAGGTCCTCGACGACTTCGGTGTCGGCCTCGAGAGTGGGCATCCCGAGTGCGAGGCAGTTCCCCGCGAAGATTTCGGCGAAGCTCTCGCCGATGAAGGCGTCGATGCCCCAGCGCATGAGCGCCTGGGGGGCGTGCTCCCGCGAGGAGCCGCAACCGAAGTTGGCGTTGACGACCATCACCGAAGCATCCCGGTTTTCGGACTCGTTCAGCGGGTGCTCTTTCTCGTTGTCGTCGTCGTCGAATCGCTGATCGAAGAAGGCGAACTCGCCCAGACCGTCGAACGTGACGACCTTCATGAACCGCGCCGGGATGATCTGGTCGGTGTCGATGTCGTTGCCGCGGACGGCGACGCCCGTTCCCGACACTGAATCGACGCTCGGGATCTGGAGTTCGTCGCTCATACGGCCACCTCCAGCGGCCCCACTCGCGTCGCTTGTTCACAGCCACCGGCCGTTCGCCGTTCCGAGACACGGTGTGTCTCGAGTTCGTTCTGGTTACTCATTCACCGTCACCTCCTTCATCGCCCGCACGTCAGTCACTTCTCCGTTGATCGCCGCCGCGACGACCATCCGGGGGTTCATCAGTACTGTGCGGCCGTCCTTGCTCCCCTGGCGGCCGACGAAGTTCCGGTTCGAGGAGGAGGCACAGGCCTCGTCGCCCTCGAGCTGGTCTTCGTTCATGCCGAGACACATCGAACAGCCGGCACCGCGCCAGTCGAAGCCAGCATCGGTGAAGATTTCGTTCAGGCCCTCCTCTTCGGCAGCCTGCTTGACCTGCTGGCTACCGGGGACGACCATCGCACGGACGTCGGGGTCGACTGTCCGGCCCTTCACGAGCCGAGCGGCCCGCCGGAGGTCCGGCAGGCGCGCGTTGGTACACGAACCCAGGAAGGCCACGTCGATGGGGTAGCCCTCCATCGTGTCGCCCGGTTCGACCCGCATGTGCTCCTGGGAGCGGCGAGCCGTCTCGACCTTGTCAGCGGGGAGGTCCTCGGGCTCGGGAATCGGCTCGGTGATGCCGACGCCCTGTCCCGGTGTCGTGCCCCAGGTGACGACCGGTTCGAGTTCGCCGCCGTCGATCGTCACGACGTCGTCGTACTCGGCGTCGTCGTCCGATCGGATCGACTCCCAGTACGCCTTGCGCTCCTCGAAGGCCTCGCCCTCGGGGACGCGCTCGCGACCCTCGAGCCACTCGTAGGTGGTCTCGTCGGGGTTGACGTAGCCCGCGCGGGCACCGCCCTCGATGGACATGTTGCAGATACTCATCCGGCCCTCCATGTCGAGGCTCTCGATGGCCTCGCCGGCGTACTCGTAGACGTAGCCGACGCCACCCTCGGTGCCGAGTCGACGGATGATCTCGAGGATGACGTCTTTGGCTTCGACGCCCTCGGAGAGTTCACCCGTGACCTCGATCTTGCGGACCTTTTGTTTCTCCATCGCGACGGTACCCGTGGCGAGCACGTCCCGGATCTGGCTTGTGCCGATCCCGAACGCGAGTGCGCCGAACGCACCGTGAGTCGAGGTGTGGCTGTCGCCGCAGACGATGGTCGTCCCGGGCTGGGTCAGCCCCTGCTCCGGGCCGATGACGTGGACGATGCCCTGTTCGCCCGTATCGGGGTGAGAGAACTCGATACCCGACTCGCGAACGTTCTCCTCGAGTTCGGCCATCATCTCCTCGGCCGCCGTGTCGGCGTAGGGCCGTTCCTTGCTCGATGTCGGCACGATGTGATCGACCGTCGCGTGGGTCAGGTCCGGGTAGGCGACCTCGAGGTCACGCTCACGGAGCATCCCGAACGCTTGCGGGCTCGTCACCTCGTGAATGAGGTGGAGGCCGACGAACAGCTGGTCCTGGCCGGTGGGCAGGCGGGTGACCGCGTGACGGTCCCAGACCTTGTCGTAGAGCGTTCCCTCGCTCATTCGTCGGCTCCGACCTCGCTCCCGCCGCGCTCGAACACCGCGTTCGCGTCGTCGGCGTCGCGCGGCGGCGTGTGACTCACGTCTTTCATGCGGTCTTCCCTGTCCCCGTCTGCGGGGCCGCTCGAGACTCGGCCGTCCCGTTCGTCCACCCGATCATCGGGAACCGCGTTCGCCTCCCCGCCGTCGGCGGCCACGATCGGCCCGCGGCTGAACAGGTGGCCGGTCGACTCGCCCGTGTAGGGGTTGGTGTGGCTGACGTCGTCCATCGTTCGTCGGTCTCGATTTCGGTTTCGGTTCCGTTTCCGTTTCACGTCGTTCGATTTCGCTGGGGTCGTGGAGTCGGTGGTTCGTGTCATGGTTCTCTCCTCTCAGTCGTCCGCCGGCACCTCCGCCGGTTCGTTCTCGCTCGAGTCGTCCTCCCACTCAAAGAGGTCGCGCAGGGGCGCGCCGATCGATTCGATCTCGTGTTCCTCGTCGTGGCGCTTCAACTGGGTGTAGGAGGGGCGTCCGGCCTGGTTCTCGTTGATCCACTCGCGGGCGAACGCGCCGCTTTGAACCTCCTCGAGTACTTCCTCCATGTTCTCGCGCACGGAGTCGTCGACGATGCGGTCACCGCGGGTCAGGCCGCCGTACTCCGCCGTGTCGCTCACGGAGTACCACATGCCGCCGATCCCGTCCTCGTACATCAGGTCGACGATCAGTTTGAGTTCGTTCAGGCACTCGAAGTAGGCCATCTCAGGGGCGTAGCCCGCGTCGACCAGCGTCTCGAAGCCGTGTTTGACCAGCGAGGTGACGCCGCCACAGAGGACGGCCTGCTCGCCGAAGAGGTCCGACTCGACCTCCTCGCGGAACGTCGTCTCGACGACGCCTGCACGGGTGCCGCCGATTCCCTGGGCGTAGGCCAGCGCTTCCTCCTTGGCATCGCCCGTGTAGTCCTGGTAGACCGCGATCAGCGCGGGGGTGCCGCCGCCGTTCTCGTAGTCGCGACGCACGATGTGACCCGGGCCCTTCGGGGCGGCCATCGTGACGTCCACGTATTCGGGTGGCTGAATCTGATTGTAGTGAATGTTGAACCCGTGGGCGAACATGACCGTGTTCCCCTCCTCGAGGCCGTCCTCGACGGCTTCGAAGACCGCGGGCTGGATGGTGTCGGGGACGAGGAACATGATCACGTCGGCTTCCGCGGTGGCGTCGTCGGGCGTCGTCACCCGCAGGCCGTCGTCCTCGGCCTGGCTCCAGGAACTCGAGTCCTCGCGCAGGCCGACCACGACGTCGAACCCGCTGTCGTGGAGGTTCAGTGCGTGGGCGTGGCCCTGGCTGCCGTAGCCGAGGACGGCTACTGTCTTATCCTCGAGGTAGCTGGAATCGGCGTCCTCGCCGTAGTAGATGTTCGTCGTAAACGTGTCGTCTGCGTCGGTATCGGTGTGGGTGTGGGTGTCGTCAGTCATCGTCTGCTGGAACGGTGTGTCGGTGGTCGGCTGGCTGTGCTTGCGTCTGCTCGGTGGCCGTGTCGTCAGTCCCACGGGCCATCGCGGTCGTTCCCGTTCGGGAGATTTCACGGATGCCAAACTGGCCGAACGAGTCGATCGCCGCGTCGATTTTCTGCCGCGATCCCGTGATCTCGATCGTCGCCGTCTCCGGGCTGGCGTCGACGGTCTTTCCGCCGTACATCTCCGCGACGGCGGCGACCTGGTCGGGCCGGGTCGCGTTCACCTTCACGAGCGCCAGTTCCCGGCGCATCGCGTCCGGTTCGAGTTCGCGAACCGCGATCACCGGGATCAGCTTCCGGAGCTGTTTTTTCGCCTGCTCGATGCCGGGATCGGGCTCCTCGACAACGATCGTCATGCGCGCGTGGTCCTCGCTCTCCGTGGGCCCGACGGTGAGGCTCTCGATGTTGAACTGCCGCCTCGAGAACAGCCCCGAGACATCCGAGAGCACGCCGGGTTCGTGCTCGACGAGCGCCGAGATGACGGTTCGTCGCGGCGGGCGGGCGGCCTCGACTTCCGGATCGACCCGGATGCCGAGTTCGTTGCGCTTGCCCGCCGGGGCCGGCCGTTCGTCGGGAGCCGGGCCCTCGAGTCCGCGTCGGTCAGTCACGCGGACCACCTCGAGTTCGGACCCGGCCTCGCAGGTCGGCGCGGGCGACCGGTGTCCGTTTGGCGGTCATAGCTGATCCTCCGACAGCGCGAACCGTCCGTTGTCGCCGCCGCTCGGCACCATCGGGTAAACGTTCGCCCGCGGGTCGACGTGGGCGTCGATCACCGAGGGGCCGTCGTAGGCCAGCGCGGCCTCGACCGTATCGGCGACCTCGTCGTAGTCGTCGATGCGGAATCCCTTCGCGCCGAACGCCTCGGCCAGGGTGTCGAACTCGGGACACCAGTTGTACTCCGAGGCGGCGTGTCTACCCTCGAAGAAGGCGTCCTGCCACTGACGAACCATGCCGATGTACTCGTTGTTGAGCACGACGACGGTGATGTCCATGTTCTCGCGGACGGCCACGGCGAGCTCCTGAATCGTCATCAGGAACGAGCCGTCGCCCTCGAAGCAGACGACCTCCTGATCGTCTTCGGAGGCGAGTCGCGCGCCGACTGCGGCGGGCAGGCCGTAGCCCATCGTCCCGAGTCCGTGGCTCGAGACCCAGGTCCGGGGTTCGGTGAACGTCCAGTACTGGCAGGCCCACATCTGGTGTTGGCCGACGCCCGTGGTCACGATCGCCCGGTCGCTCGTGGCCTCGTCGAGCGCCTCGACGACGAACGGCGGCTGGACCGGTTCGTCCTCGGGCGTCCGGTAGGCCATCGAGTACTCGGACTTCCACTGCTGGCACTGGGCGCGCCACTTGGTGGCTCGCGGGGATTCGGACACCTCGTCGGCCAACTGCTCGATCACCGTTTCCGCGTCGCCGACGAGCGGGTACTCCGCGTGGATGTTCTTGCTGATCTCGGCCGGATCGATGTCGACGTGGATGACCTCCGCGTCGGGCGCGAAGTGCTCGATGCCGCCGGTCAGCCGGTCGTCGAACCGGGTGCCGACGCCGATCAAGGTGTCGCAGTGGGTGATCGCCATGTTGGCGTACCCCGTCCCGTGCATCCCGGCCATCTCCATCGCGAGGTCGTGATCCTCGGGGAACGCGCCGAGGCCGGGCATCGTCGTCACGACCGGGATCTCGTGTTCGATCGCGAACGCCCGAACGGCCTCGGTGGCGTCGCCTTTGATCACGCCGCCGCCGAGCAGCATGACCGGCTTCGAGGACTGCTCGATGCGACGGGCAGCCAGGCGAACCGTCTCGGGGTCAGCGTGCTCTCGAACCTCGTAGGTGTCCGGCGTCCGCGGCTGGCCCGGTTCGGTCGAGGTCTCGCCCAGGGTCACGTCCTTCGGCAGGTCGACCAGCGTCGGGCCGGGTCGACCCGCGCCCGCGAGCGCGAACGCCTCGCCGACGTCGTCGCCGACGCGGTCGGGGTCGCTCGAGAACGTGTTGGCCTTCGTGATGGGCTTCGTGACGCCCGTGGTGTCGGTCTCCTGGAAGGCGTCGTTGCCGACCATCCTGGTCGGCACCTGGCCCGTCAGCGCGATCATCGGGTCCGAGTCCATGTCGGCGTCGGCGATGCCCGTCACCAGGTTCGTCGCGCCGGGTCCGGAGGTCGCGAAGCAGACGCCTGGGTCGCCCGAGACGATGCCGTAGGCGTCGGCGGCGTGGGAGGCGCCCTGCTCGTGGGCCATCGTTACGTGGCGGATCTCGGAGTCGTAGAGCGCGTCGTAGACGGGCATGATCGCCCCGCCCTGGACGCCGAAGACGTACTCGGCGCCCGCGGTCTCGAGCGCGCGAATGACTGATTCGGCGCCCGTCGTCACCGGTTTCGTCGAGGCGTCGGTGTTCGAACTCGGTTCGGTCGAGGTGTCGGCGGTGGCTTCGGAATCAGGGTTGCGGTCGCGCTCGGTTTCCGCTGCATCCGCTTCGGTCCGCGGTGTCACCGGTGTCGCGCGTTCACTCATCGATACCCTCCTGCCGCCGGATAGCGGCGATTTCGTGTGTGCTGTCGTGTCATCGTTCGGGGTCGCTGGGGACTGTGGGTGCTGCGTCGCTGGTCGCTGGCAAATCGGTGCAACGTCGGGACAGAGAGGGTGAAGTGAGGGGCTAGGCGGCCCCTACAATAATGAGCGTCGCGACCGCGCCGCTGTCGGCACCGTGAGCCGATTTGAAAGCGCGGGTCGTCATTACTACACTGGTAGACGCCTCGAAGCATATAACCGTTGCCCGAGTGGCAAACGTTGCTCGGGTTCGAGTCAACAGACGAGGGGCGACCACCACTCGAGGCGACGTCGGCGCGCGCGGCGCTCGAGCGGCTGACTGATCCATCCGATCGAACGTCGATCCGCGACAGCCGACGCTGGCCGGCCGAAGCAACCGAAGGGTGCATCGTTACGCCTGCACCTCCTCTCGCTCCCGCTCGGGGAGCCGAGCGACGCCTTCCGCTTCGGCGAATCGCTCGAGGTCGGCGACCGTGACGCGACGCTTCTCGGCGCCGTAGTCCTTGACGCGACGGGTCACGGCCCGTACCTCGGTCTCGGTCGGGTCGAAGCCCGTCTCGACCAGCCGTTCGCGAACCGAGTGGGTCCCCGTGTGTTTCCCCAGGACGAGTCGGCGCCGGGCGCCGACCATCTCCGGGGTCATGACGCCGGGTTCGAAGGTGTCGGCGTTCTCGATAACGCCGGCGGCGTGGATGCCGCTCTCGTGGGAGAAGGCGTTCGCGCCCACGACTGGCTTGTTCGAGGGGACCGGGACACCGCTTCGATCGGCCACGACCTGGGAGAGTTCGGTGATCCGCGTCGTGTCGATGCCCGTGTCGGCCTGGTAGACCGACTCGACGGCCATCACGAACTCCTCGTAGGCGGCGTTGCCGGCCCGCTCGCCGATCGAGTTGACCGAGACCTGCGCCTGGTCGGCGCCGGCTTCGATCCCCGCCAGCGCGTTCGCCGTCGCCAGCCCGAAGTCGTCGTGGGTGTGGACATCGATGCGCGCGTCGGTGTGATCGGTGACCGTCTCGATCAGGTCGTAGAACCGTCGCGGGGTCGCGACCCCGCACGTGTCGGGGATGTTGATCCAGTCGGTTCCCGCCTCCGTGACGGCCTCGATGACCTCGAGCAGGAACGGCTCGTCGGTCCGGGTGGCGTCCATCGGCGAGAACATGCAGATCGCACCCGCCTCGGTGACGCGCTCGACGGCGTCGATGGCGCGCTCGACGACGGCCTCGCGACTCGAGTGCATCGAGTCCTCGATCTGGACGTCGCTCGTGGAGACGAAGACGTGTACCATCTCGACCCCGGAGTCGAGCGCCGCCTCGACGTCTTTGTCGACGACGCGGGCCAGTCCGCAGGTCGTGGTCTGCGTCGACGACGCGATGTCACTGACGGCTTCGAACTCGGCCTCGGAGTTGACGGGGAAGCCTGCTTCGATGACGTGGGTTTCCATTTCGTCCAGCACCCGTGCGATCTCGCGTTTGTCGTCGTACGAGAACGAGGTGCCTGGGGACTGTTCGCCATCGCGCAGGGTCGTGTCGAAAACGCGTGCGGTTGCGATTTCGTCAGTAGAATCTAACGTGCCCTGGAAGAACTCGACCGCCCTGAGGGGTCTCAGAGCCGGTGTCGTTTGGTGTCGACATTGTATCCAACCCCAGGCCCGAGGCAGTATATAAACCTGGCGCTGAAACAGATGCTGGCAGTTTTTGCGCACCGATGTACGATCGTGTGGGTTCGGAAAATCGCACGACGTAAACGACCTATATCGAACGGGTAGACCTTATACGCCACCCAATGATACTATGCCAGTCTCGGACACGGTACGACGCGACACTGTAAATTCCGCTCGGTTTTTTGAGGACGTAACGGTGTGGCCGCTCGCGCGCGTCGAGAGGTGGCCGTTCGTCCAATTGAGTGATTATCGTTGTCGCTCTGGACGAACACCGTCGTCGGCCTGGATACGTATCGTCGCCTACTCAGGTGAACACTACCGTCAACCGTACGAGCACCGCCGTCCATCCAGGTAAGCGCCGCACCAGCGACTCGAAAACTGCTCCAGATAGTCTCAGGGCACCAACCCGGTCGCGATGCTCGTTAGCTCGAATGGAACACGCGTCTAAATCGTCGCCATCGGACCGAGAACCGAAACCAGACCGTCCGGACGGTTCACTCGAGAACGCGCAGCACTTCGTCGGCGTGTCCCTCGGGAGTGACACCCTCGAACACGGCCTCGATCGTGCCGTCCGGGCCGACGACGAACGTGTTCCGGAAGACGCCGTCGAACGTGTTCCCGAACATCTGCTTCTCGCCGTAGGAGTCGTACGCGGCCGACACAGAGCCGTCCTCGTCGGAGAGGAGGTCGAACTCGAGGTCGTAGTCGTCTGCGAAGTCTGCGAGGTCTGAGACGGGGTCGTCACTGATCCCGACGACGGCCGCGTTCTCGGTCTCGAAAGCGGGGCGCGCGTCGCGGAACTCACACGCTTCGACCGTACAGCCCTCGGTGTTCGCCCGGGGGTAGAAGTAGACGATCAGGTACTGACCCTCGAAGTCGGCCAGGCGAACCGTCTCGCCGTGCTGGTTCGGCAGTGCAAAGTCGGGTGCGTCGTCGCCAGCTTCGAGCATGTCCGGTGATTCGTCTCACGAGTTGTAGTGTTGTCGGTCCCTGGGGGCATCACCCGAGATTACTCGAGAGTCACTCCAGCGGTTCGGCCGCCTCGCGCTCGACCAGCGGCGTGGCGTTCTGTTCGGGCAGGGTGACGACGTCGTCGGTCGCGAGGGTGTACTCGCGGTCGTCGATCCCGAGGATCGAGCCCACGTCACGCGTGATGCGGACGGTGACGCGGTCGACGTCTGGTGCAGAACCGCTCGAGTCCTCGGCTCCCGTCGTCTCGGCACCGGGTTCGGCGTCGCCAGCGTCCTCGCGGTCCGCAGGCGGTTCGTCCGGCGGCGGTGGCGGGACGTCGTCGCCGGCGTCTCCCACTCCAGTCGCGGTCCCTGCCTCGGCGGCATCGACGGCATCCGCGTCGTCGCTCGAGGGCAGGTCTCCGCCCATGGCGTCGGCGACGCTGACCGACCCCTCCGACGACGGGTCGGCGGTCGACTCGTCGCTCGCGGACCCGGCAACGTCGGCCAGCGCGTCGCCGGGATCGGCTGACGGATCGGGCACGGTCGACTCGCTCGCGGCCGTTGTCTCCGCGACCGCGTCCTCGTTCCCGTCGAGCACGTCGAGCACGCGCTGTTTGTTGCCCTGGATACGGTCGACGAGGTCCGTGAACAGGTCCGATTCCTCCGCGGTCAGTCCCTCGTCGTCGGCGGGCATTCCGGCCGCCGAAAGACTGGCCTGCTTGACGAGTTTCCCCATCCGACGCTCATAGATGGCCTCGACGACGTCCTTCGCCGTCTCGATTTCGTCCGTCAGGCGCCCGACCTCGGGCGAAGAGAAGGGGTCGTCGGCGGCCTCGGCGACGCGCTCGCGCTCGGCCTCGAGGTTCGCGATGTACTCGCCGACTTCTTTGTAAAATGACGGACGCAGGTGCTGGAGGCTGTCCTTCTGGCGCTCCTTGCTCTGCACCGTGCGTAACTCGTCGAGATTCATTCTTGGTTCATTCTTTCTCCTTTTCGGCGCGACCACGTGCCATCAGAAACATGGCGACGTACTCCGGTAGTGACTGGTCACCCTCCTGGACTGTAAAGATATCGCCCCCCAGTTCGACCTCGCCGCCGCGGTTCACGTCGACGGCGATCTCGTGGCCCCTGAACGTCTCGGGGACGGCGTCGACCAGCGGGTCGAACTCGGCCAGGTCGTCCCTGTCGATTCGTCGCGTCTCGAGCGCGCTGCCGCCGTGGAGGCTCCCCGGCAGTCGAATCAGGCGATTCGTGTCGGTCGTAACCGGTTCGTCGATCGGCGCATTGTCGGCCTCGACGGCCTGGTCGGCGAAGCGCTCGGCGAGCTGGGAGACCGCCGTGTGGACGGTCACGTTCCCCGCCTCGAGTTCCGATCGGTTGTTCCGAGCAGCGTTGAGCGTCGCCTGGGCCTTCCCCTCGCCGATACCGTCGAACGACTGCAACTTCTCGAGGGCGTCCGCTTCTTCGAGGTCGAGCAGGTCGTCGACGTAGGCCATGAACCGCCGGTGGGTGCGTCGGCCCCAGCCGCCGTCGATCGAGAGGTGGCGACGCTGGGTGGGCGTCTTTCGGCCCAGTCCGGCGACGGTCTCGGTCTCGATCAGCGCGTCGTACTCCAGACCGATCCCACGGACGTAGTCGACGATCTCCCGGCGGTGGTCGCTCTCTAACTGTTGAACGCACTCGTCGCGGACGTGAACGTGGTAGCCCCGCCCGCCCGAAAAGACGACCTCCAGGTCCTCGAAGGCGAAGTCGTCCTCGAGGAAGTCGAGCAGGCGAAACAGGGCGTCCTTGCACTTCTCGAGCATCTCGGCGTACGAATCCTCCCCGAGGGTCACGCTCGGCAGGTGGTCGGCGTCCAGGTCGAAAACCAGATCGGACGAGCGCCAGTCCTTCGCGCTCATCGAGTTCGCGCCGGGGTCGCGGTAGCGACCGACCGAGAAGTAGACGTGCTGCGGGCGCTTGCGCTCGAGGAAGTCCTCGAGCGAGCCGAGTTCGAGGAGCGAGCGGTGACGAACCATCGTGGTCTTGGGGCCCTCCGTCCAGGGGATGTAGCCCCACTCGCGTTCGTTCGCCTCCGGGGGCGGGGTGATCTCCGTCCGTCGGTAATGGTCTCGAAACCGCCCCCGAAGATAGGCCCGCGTGCGCTCCTCCATGCGTCCCCGGTAGTCGGCGGCACTGGCATATAGGCGTTTCCGAATGGCCGTCGCTCGAGAGAGTCGCGACAGTCGAGAGAAGCCGATCGCTACCGACGAATTAGTTCCGAAATTCGATCCGAGAGCCCGGCGCTCGAGCCGAGTTTGAGGTAGTAGGCGTCGCCGCCGTCCTCGTAGTAGTTGTCGATGCGGCGCTTGATCTCGAAGCCGAGGTGTTCGTAGAACTGGAGAGCATTCTCGTTGGTCGTGCGGGCGTGGCAGGTGATCGAGCGGTGGTCCTCGGCGACCTGGGCGACGAGGCGTTTGCCGATGCCCTCGCCCCGACAGTCGGGCGAGACGGCCAGAAAGAGGATGTAGCCGTCGCGTCGAACCGCGGCGAACCCGACGAGTTCGGTCCCGTTTCGGACGTAGCAGTGGACCGTCGAGCGCCGGTAGGCGTCGACGAAGAAGTTGCGTCGCTGCTTGAGCACCCCCTCGGCCTGGCTGATCGTCTCCTTGAGCTCCCAGGCCGAGTCGACGAACTCGTCGCTACCGGGTTCGACGACGCGACTGTCGATGTTGACGCTCACTAACCAACCGTACCACCGTCGCCAATATAATTCCACCGGCGGCCGGATAGGCGTTCCTCGCGGAAACGGAGTGAACGACGTCGTTGGCGGTCGCGAAACGATACCGCTCGAGCCTCGCGGAACCGATGCACATAGCACGCTGGCGACGGAACGACTCCCCATGAGCTACGAGCTTCGCGCGCACACCGCGGACGTCGCCGTCGCCGCGAGCGGCGACACCCTCGAGGCAACCGTCGCCGCCGTGGCCGACGGGCTGGCGGCGGCCTCGTGCGACGAGATTCCCGGCGCCGACGCGGACAGGGAGTCGGGTGGCGAGGTGGGGAGCGACTCGAGTGGCGAGGTGGAGAGCGACGCAGATAGCGACGGCCGCTTCACACTCGAGGTGCGCGCAGAGAGCCGCGAGGCCCTCCTCTTCGAGTATCTGGACGAACTCATCTATCTCCGGGACGTCCGCCTCGAGCTACCTGTCGACAACCGCGTTCGGAAGCTCGAGCGGATCGAGGAGGATGCGGGGGACGAAAGCGAGGGCACGGGCGACGAGGATGCACTCGAGGAACCAGCCAGCGGGGACGGACACGCCGACCGCTGGCGACTCGAGGCCGATGCTCGCGGGATTCCGCTGTCGACGATCGACGCCAGGGAGGTCAAAGCCGTCACCTACTCCGAGATGCGCCTCGAGGCCGTCGATGGCGGCTGGGAGGCATACGTGGTATTCGACGTCTGATCGGGATCGAGCGACCACAGGGAGTCACTCGTGGCCGTATCCCCGGCTCCGTCTCGCCCGCTGCAACTCGAGTCCTTTTATCGATCGACCGGATAGACACGACCATGCTCGACGGTCGACGACTTCGCAACCGAATAGCCGCCTCGTGGATCGCCGGAGTGGGTCTGGTCTGGCTCTCGACGTCCGCGACCGCCCACGAGGAGTACGTCGTCGACGAAGAGCGAGAGACGTCGACTCTCGAGTTCCTCGCGGACGGACTCGGCGATCCCGCCGTCCTCGGCCCGCTGCTCGCTGGCCTCATCGGCGTCGGTCTCGCCATGGTGCTCTACCTGCGGATTCGTCCCGTTCCGAACGACGTCGCCGCCTTCCGGACGGCCATGCGGGAGTACACCGAGTTCGTTCCCTGGTTGCTCCGGATCTCGTTCGGCATTCCGCTGGTCGGGGCGGGGTTCTCGGGGTACTTCATTAGCCCCGCAGTGACGGTCGATGTCCGTCTGCTCCAGGTAGCCCTCGGCTTTCTGCTCCTGTTCGGTCTCGCGACGCGCCTCGTCGCCCTCGTAACCCTGGCGGCCTACCTCGTTGGACTGCTCGTCTGGCCGACGCTCCTGTTGCAACTCGAGTTCGTCGGCGGCCTGCTGGCCATCGCCCTCGTCGGGAGCGGACGGCCGAGCGCCGATCACGTCCTCCAGCGCGTCGCCGGCGGCCCGGGGACGCGGTACGGCCGAATCGACCGGGTTCACGACGTGGCCCAGGCGTTCCAGTCGCGAATCGACCCCTACGAGGTGTACGCCCCGACGATCGCCCGCGTCGGCCTCGGGTTGACGTTCATCACCCTCGGCGTCGGCCAGAAACTGCTGCGCCCCGGCATCGCCCTGGCCGTCGTCGACCGGTACGATCTGACGAGCGTCGTCCCCGTTCCGGCCGAACTGTGGGTGTTCGGTGCCGGGTTCACCGAGGCGGCACTCGGCCTCGCGCTCGTCGTCGGCCTGTTCACGCGCGCCAGCGCCGCCGTCGCCATCGCCATGTTTTCGCTGACGCTATTCGCCCTGCCCGATGACCCCGTGCTGGCACACGTCTCGCTGTTCGGGATGGCCTCGGTGTTGCTCATTACCGGCGCGGGTCCCTACGCCGTCGACAACCGCCTCGAGGCCGTCGAAAGCAGACTCGAGGACACGGTCTCGGCCGCGGCCGATTGACCGAGCGTCGGCCGGACTCGCCGAACGCGGTCACAAAGGTCTTTCAGCGACGGCGCCCCACTCTCGAGTATGACCACCACGTTCGACGCCGACGGCATCGTGCTCGAGCAGGTTCGCGAGCACGTCTGGGAGCTCCCACAGGAGGACGGGATGCGCGTCCCCGCACGCGTACTCGCCAGCGAATCGCTCCTCGAGGAGATTAGCGAGGACAAGACGCTCGAGCAGTTGCACAACGCGACGCACCTGCCGGGGATCACGAACTACGCGATCTGTATGCCCGACGGCCACCAGGGGTACGGGTTCCCGGTCGGCGGGGTGGGCGCAATGGACGCCGAGAACGGCTGTATCTCGCCCGGAGCGGTCGGCTACGACATCAACTGTGGCGTCCGGATGATGAAGACCAACCTGACCTACGACGACGTCGCCGGGCACGAGCGGGAACTAGTCGACGCCCTGTTCGAGGCCGTTCCCTCGGGACTCGGCGGCGGTGGCGTCGTCGAGACCGGTGTCGACACCGTCGAGCAGATCCTCGAGCGCGGCGTGGACTGGGCGCTCGAGGCCGGCTACGCGGTCGAGGACGATCTCCTTCACTGCGAGGACGAGGGCGTCCGGGCGGGCGCCGACGCGTCGATGGTGAGCCAGAAGGCGAAGGATCGCGGGAAGAACCAGGTCGGCTCCCTGGGGTCCGGGAATCACTTCCTCGAGGTCCAGCGGGTGACCGACGTGTACGACGACGGCGTGGCGGAGGCGTTCGGTCTCGAGCGCGACCAGATCGTCGTGCTCATCCACTGTGGCTCCCGCGGGCTGGGCCACCAGACCTGCAACGACTACCTGCGGAAGATCGAGCGCCAGCACGGCGGCCTCCTCAATCAACTCCCCGACAAGGAACTCGCCGCCGCCCCCGCCGGCTCTCAGCTGGCCGAGGAGTACTACGCGGCGATGAACGCTGCGATCAATTACGCCTGGGTCAACCGTCAGCTGATCATGCACCAGACCCGCGAGGTGTTCGCGGACGTGTTCGACCGCCCCTGGGAGTCGATGGAGATGGACCTCCTCTACGACGTGGCTCACAACATCGCGAAGAAGGAGGTCCACGAGGTCGACGGCGAAGATCGGGAATTGTACGTTCACCGGAAAGGTGCGACGCGGGCGTTCCCGGCGGGTCACCCCGACGTCCCCGCAGCCTATCGCGACGTCGGCCAGCCGGTGATCATCCCCGGGAGCATGGGCGCCGGCAGCTACGTCCTTCGCGGGGGCGAAAATTCACTCGACCTCACGTTCGGCTCGACGGCCCACGGCGCCGGCCGACTGATGAGTCGCACCCAGGCCAAAAACGAGTACTGGGGCGAGGACGTCCGCGAGGACCTCGAGTTGGGCCAGGGGATCTACGTCAAGGCCCAGTCGGGGGCGACGGTGGCCGAAGAGGCCCCGGGCGTCTACAAGGACGTCGACGAGGTCGTGCGCGTCTCGGACGAACTCGGGATCGGCGACAAGGTCGTTCGGACGTTCCCGGTGTGTAACATCAAGGGGTGATCGCCGTTAGATCCGGCGGCCTCAGTTTCGTCAGTTGATCCGGAACGGGCTGTCGTCCTCGTCACCCTCGCCACCACCATCTTCGTCTCCGTCTCCGCCAACGTCACCGTCGACGTACGGCTTTCTCGCCGTGATCGTCACCTCGGCCTCGGGGGCATCCTCGTCGACCCACGGACTGTCGTAACTCGAGAGTTCGAGGCCGGTGACCTCCCAGCCGGCGTCTTCGATCAGGTCGACGAGTTCGCGCTGGTCGTCGAGCATGTCTCGGTCCATAGGCGCCGTTCCACCTCGAGGACGGTAGCCGTTGGGTTTCGTGTGCCGGGGCCGGCTCCGGAGAGGTGCTGAATATGAACGGCGCCCGGCCCGAAACGGGCAACGGTCGACGGCCGGCCGACTACTCGATCGTCGTCCCCGGACCTTCCCCGCGGAAGAACGCCGGCAGTGACTCGAGGCCGAAGATCGAGGCACGGCTCTCGAGGGCGAGCAGGGCCCGCACTTTCGCCGCCATGCCGCCGGTGACGTCCGTGGACTCGCTAGCGCCGAGGACGGCCTCGACGGCTCCGTAGTCCTCGATGCGCTCGATCACGTCCCCCGCGTCGTTGAGCACACCGGGAACCGTCGAGCACAGGCCGACGCGCTCGGCCTCGAGGGCCGTTGCGAGTTCGACGATCAGTTCGTCGCCACTGACGATGGTGACGCCCTCCCCCCGGTGGCTCACGACGTCGCCGTGCAGGACGGGGACGAACCCCTCCGCGAGCATCGTCTCAACCGGCGCCGTGGGGAGGTCGAGTCGGCCCTCGGCGTCCCGCGATGCGACCGAGAAGGGGTGGACCGGAACCGCGGGGACGTCACGCTCGAGCAATCGCTCGAGGACGAACCCGTCGAGCGTCTTCATCGCGCCGTGGATCGCGTGGACGGCGCCCACGTCGTGCGTACCGTCGGTCGTGCTCACGCCGTGCTCGCTCGCGTGAACGTGGCCGAAGCTCCCGCCGCCGTGGACGATGACGAGGTCGTCGACGTCTCCCGACTCGAGCGCCGTCGCGACGGCGGCGGCGGCCGTCTCGAGGGAACTTGCGTCGAGCGTCTCGTCGCGATCCTTGTCCGTCACGACGCTGCCCCCGAGTTTGACGACGGTCGTTCCGGTTCCGATCCTGGTCATGCGAGTCGCTTCACCCCCTTTTCGGCCAGTTCGGCCCGGAATGCGTCCTCACAACCGGGCGTAAAGCGCAGGGCCGTCTCCGTTTCCGGGGTGGGATCGAGCGCGACGATACACCCGCCTCCGCCCGCGCCGGTGAGCTTCGCCCCGTAGGCGCCCGCATCGCGAGCGGCCCACACCATCGTCTCGAGGTCCCGCGCCGAGACGCCGAGTGCCGAGAGCAGGCCGTGATTGAAGTTCATCAGTCGACCGACTTCCTCGAGGTCACCCGCCTGGAGAGCCGACTCGCCCCTGCGGACGACGTCGCCGATTGCCTCGACCGTGTCGGCGGCGAAGTCGTACTCCTCCCGGAGGGCACGGACGCCGGCGACCAGTTCGCCTGTCTCGCCAGCGCCGCCGTCGAAGCCGATGACGAAGGGTAGCTCCGGTGCCTCGATCGATCGGCAGTCGTCGCCCTCGACGCGGACGGCGCCGCCCGTCGCCGAGCAGAAGGTGTCAGCGCGGGAGGCCTGCCCCTCCTGGACCGCGTGCTCGGTCCGGTAGGCTCGCTCGGCCAGTTCGTCGGTTTCGAGGGTGAGCCCGAGTTCCCGCGTCGCGGCGTCGATGGCGGCGACCACGACCGCGGCGGAGGAGCCGAGGCCCGCCCCGAGCGGAATCTCGCTCTCGATGGTGACGTCGAAGCCGACGTCGTCCTCGCCGGTGACGTCGTGAACCTGTTCGATGGCGCCGTCGACGTAGCCCATCGCGGCGCTGATGAGCGGTTCGGGGACGTTCACGTCGTGGCGGCCGTCGTGCTGGCCGCCGTACTCGACGGTGAAGCCGTCTATACTGAGGTCGTCCGCCTGTACCCGGAGTCGGTCGTCGGACCGCTGTTCGACGGTGACCCGCGCCCGTCGCTCGATGGCACAGGGGACCGCCGGCTCGCCGTAGACGACCGCGTGCTCCCCAAACAGATAGACCTTCCCGGGAGCGCTCGAGACTGTCATGTGGGGGCGTTCGGACGACGACGGTTAATAGCTATCTTCTCGCCGTCGCGGTTCGCGACCGGAGAGTGTTGACTATACAATCTATAGTATTATACGGACATCCCAATATCGGCTGCTACCACTCCGAGACCGCCTCAGAGCACCCGGTCGCTGTCCGGATTCTCGAGGTCCCACAGCAGTTCGGGGAGAAACGCCTCGAGGTTGTCGACGACCCGGCGCTCGCTCACACCGAGACCTTCGCAGTGGTCGTGCGCCGAGTCCCGAATATCGACGTGGAGCCCGTCATCCTCGAGCCAGACGCCCAGCGGGAAGACTGAGCACCGCGTCGGTTTCCAGTCTTGCTCGATGTGAAGCGAACACAGGCCGTCCTCCCGGAGGAAGGCGCAGGCCTGGCCGTCCTCGGCGACGTGTTCCTCGCGGCTTTTGGCCTCGCGGGTCACGAACGGTTCGCCGCGAAACTGGGTGGTCGTCTCCGAGAGATTCGCCCGCTGGGCTAGCTCGAGGAGATCCCGGTCGTAGAGCAAGACACCGTGGTGGCAACACCAGGTGCAGTCCTCGACGCACTCGAACGTGAGGTCGGGATCGAACTCGACGATCACCTCCCGATCGGGGTACACCTCGACGGGAAACGGCGGTTCCACGTCGGGTGCGATTTCGCTCGAGTCGAGTTCAGTGTGTGTTTCGGGTGCAGACGGTCGGTCCAGGCCGAGGTGGGGATCGGTCTGGGTGCGGTCGCGGTTCCGGTCGCTGTCGCCGGCGCTGGCACCGGCGCCAGGGCTGGCATCACCGTCGCCATCCCGCGTCTCGCGCTCGCTCCCGGCATCGTCGGTCACGCTCGAGTCGAGGGGGCGCCGACGGAAGTGCCTTCCCACTCGAAAATCCGCGTCGAGGACGCTCCCGCGAACCGTTCTCAACTCACTGCCCGACGACGAGGTAGGTCCGCGCGCCGCGGTGCTCGAGCGAGACGGCGTCGGTGTCGACGCTCGTGCGAACGAACTCCTCGACACCGGCGGCGTCGAGGTCGGTGACGTCGATTCGCCGCGTGCGTTGCTGTCTCGAGTCGTCGTGGGTCGAAGCGGTGTGCATACGTTGGCATTCGACCCGACCAACGTGAAGTCGATCCGTCCGCAGTGAAAGTGAAACTGATGACGGATACGGGCTCGATAGCGCCCGAATGGCCCGAAAACGACGTCCCCCTTCTCAGCCGAGCGTACTCACCGACGGCCAATTCACCCGAGTGTGCTCACCGATACCCGGTGTGGGCCATTGGCCGTCTCGAAGGCCGCCGACTCGACGATCGACTCCCGCGCTCGTTCGGCCCACGCTTCGAGCGCGTCGGCGCGTTGCTCTCGGACCGTTCCGGCACTCGCCTCGCCGTCGACGTGCTGTTCGACGTCCTCGAGCGTCGGATACGCCGCGACGGTTTCGGCGTCGAGTAGATCCGCGGCCTCGAGGTGAACGGCACCGGTTTCGGTCGAATCGTCGACCCGGTAGACGTGCAGGCGGGCGCGCATTCGGCCGTGGAAGGGCGGCGTCGCCCGCAGAACCGCTCGGCCAGGGTTCTCACGGGTGTAGACGAACGCGTTCACCACGTCCTCGGCGGCGACGGCCAGCGAGCGAATCGTTGTGGGATCGCGTGCGTCCCCCGACATGGTAGATCGCAGGTGGCGAACGGGCAAATATGCTTGCTCGAGGTGAGTCGGATCACGGGCGAAAGACCGTCGCCCGCGCGTCCGTCGAGACGCCGTACTCGGCCGTCTGGACGCTCGCCGGAATCGTCGCGTCGGTTCCCTCGTACCGGGACGCCAGTGACGCCGTGATCGCCTCCCGAACGCACGCCCGGGTCGCCGCGCCGACGGCCGTCGCACTGCCCGAGAACGGGAGGTTGGAGCCAGACGGGTCGTGGCCGACGACGATCGCGTCCGTCGTCGTTCCAGGGAAGCCCGTTCGCGCGAGGAGCGTCGCCGCCTTCGCTTCCGCCGCAACCGCGAGGAGGTTCTCGAGGGCTCCCGCCTCGAGCGCGTGGGTCGTCCCGACGATCAGGTTGACCGTGCCGGCGTGGCGCTCGCTTCCTCGCTCGCCCCCATCGTCCCTATCGTCCCCCGTGTTCGACCCCTCGCTCCGCTCGAGGGAGTCGGGCTCGAGCCGTCCGTCGGGCAACGACCCTCCCGCGGGATCCATCGGCAACGCGGCCGGGTTCGAGATGCCGGCCGTGGCGTAGACCGTGACCGACCCGCAGCGGGCGCCGCGCGCGTGCTCCAGGTCGACGCCGGTGAGCAGGACGGGGCGATCACGCTGGCCGTCCACAAAACCCGCCCGCTCGAGGCGCGCCTCGACGTAGCGCTCGAGGTCGTCACAGTGCCAGCCTTCGGGAACCGAGACGTTGAACGCCCGGTCGGTTCGCGATCGGCCGCCGTTCCAGCCCGAGGAGAGCCACTCGGCCCCGGGCCGGTGGACACAGAGGATGCCGTCGGTTCGCTCGGCTCGGTACTCGGCGTCGGCGTCGGCATCGGTGTCGGTGTGGACGTTGGCGTCGGCATCGGCGTCAGTGTTACCCATCCACCAACACCTCGAGAAGCCGATCGTTCGCGTCGCGGTCCTTGACTGCCACGCGGACGTGGGACTCGAGCCCGCGGAAGGATCGGGCGTCCCGTATGACGATCCCGGCCTCACGGGTTCGCTCGAGGAGGTCGTCGACGGGATCGGTCGCCGCGCTGTCACCATCGACGGAACCGGCTGCCCCGCCGTCACCGCCGTCGCCGTCGACCTCGAGCAACAGGAACGGCGCGCTCGAGGGGGCCACCACGTAGCGGCCGTCCGCCAGCAGCGCCTCGCGCAGCCGCTCTCGCTCTTCGGCGACTCGCTCTCGCGTGTCGCGGACGAACGCCGTCTGCCCCATGCAGTACGCGCCGACGGCGGCTGCGGGCGAGCCGAGGTTCCACGTGCGACGGGCCGCCTCGAGGCGCTCGCCGAGCGGGCCGAACGCGACGGCAAACCCCGCTCTGAGCCCCGGCAGCCCGAAGAGTTTGGTGAGCGAGCGGGCGACGACGACGCAGTCGTCTTCCCGTCGAGCCATCGATTCCTGCTCGGTGAACCCCAGAAACGCCTCGTCGACGAGCAGCGTCGTCCCGGCCGCTCGGCACCGATCGGCTAGCCCCTCGAGCCGCGAGCGATCGGGGAGGTCGCCCGTGGGGTTGTTCGGCGTGCAGACGACGACCACGTCGACATCCCGCAGCGACTCGACCGCGAGGTCGCACACCGCCTCGTGGGGGACGAACCGCGGCGTCGCTCCCTGGAGGCGAACCTCCCGGGCGTACTCGCCGAAACTCGGGTGCGGAACGACGGCGAGATCGCCCGGCTCGAGGGTCACCTCGAGGGCGAGGCGAATCGCGGCGAGGCCGCCCGGCGTCGGCACGACAGCGGACGGGTCACAGCCGACGTAGGTTCCGGCAGCGTCCCGGTACGCTGGATACCCGTCGTTCGGATACCGCCGGGCCGACTGGAGCGCGTCGGCGTAGACCGACTCGACGCCCGCCGGCGTCCGCGGATTCGTGTTCGCCGAGAAGTCGAGCAGCGAGCGGTCGGGTTCCCCGCCGTGGGGAACGCGCCCTTCGTCGTCGATGGCGTCAGGATGCATCGCCACCCCTCGAGTCCGGTGATCCCGGCACCTCCGGCGCCGTCTCATTGTCGACGCCCAGTCGCTCGCAGACGACTTCGATCCGTCGGCGAACGGTCGCCATCTCTCCAGGCGGAACGAGCGAGAGCGCCCCGCCCATGGCGACGCCCTCTTTCGCCTCCCCGGCGCAGTACCGGGTCATCGAGACGTGTTCGCTCCGCTCGAACGCGGGGTCGGTGACGACCACCTCGAGGTCGAACCGGTCGCCGGCCGCTTCGAGGTCGACGCTCGGATCGTCGGCCACGAACGAGGTGGTCGCGAGTCGGAGCGGCCCGTCAACCCCGGCGTGGCGGAGGACGGCCGCGACGGCGACCAGTTGCGTCCCCCCGGCGAGGGTCACGTCGACGCCGGCCTCGAGCGCCCCGGCCGCAACGCCCGTGACCGTGGCCTGGACGGGGTCGCCCACCGCCCGGATCGCCGCCAGTGGATCGCCCTCGCAGTCGCCGGGCGCGAGGTCGCTCGCCGCTAGCCCCGTCTCGACGACCGCCCGCTTGCGCTCGAGCGGATTCCGGGGTAGCGACGACGAGACGCCGATGGGCGCTCCGAGGGCGGTCGCGACCCCCAGGGCGGTCGTCGTCCCGCCCGGAATCGTCTCGCCGATCAATACCCGGTCTTCGGGGAGCGTCGCGCCGAACCGGCGGGCCCGGTCGTAGATCCCCGCAGCGTCCGGTACCGCGACGGCCTCGCGAACGTCGGCGCCTGGATCGGCCGCGAGGTCGACCGTCGGGGCGGCCGTCGGTTCGAACAGGCCGGCCTCGAGCACCGTCGCGTCGAAGCCGACGACCTCCCGAACGGCGCGGGTGATCGCCGCCGGGGTCGGGCACCCGGCCGGGCTCACCGGGGTGATGGGCGCGGCCGTCGGCCGACCGTAGACGAGGATTTCGGCGTCTGCTGGCGGCGTGTAACCCATCACTTCGGTCGACGCCCCGGCGGCACTGAGCCCGTCGATGAGTCCCGTTTCGGTCGACCCGGCGGCGAGGAGGACTCTCATCGGAACGCCTCCTCTTCCTCCTCCCCGTCGCCGTTCCCATCGCGGCAGTACGTCTTCGCCACGCGGGCGTCTGTTCGTCTGTTCACGTTACAGGCCAGTCTGTGGTCGTAGCTGCGTGCAATCATCGTTTCACTGGAGGTGCCGACGACGTTGACCCCGGTCGGTACGAGGTGGCGGTCTGACTCGAGCGTCGCGTCGACGCTGAACCCGAGCCGTCGTTTCAGCGCGGTCGGGACGCAGACGGTCATCGACGGCGCCGGCGCTTCCCCGCCGTCACCGCCTTCCTGTCTCCTCGCCCGAACGCGGCGCCGGTACCGCTCGAGAACGTCGTCTACCGTCGCCACCTCGAGCAACGGAAGATCCGCGGCCACGGTCAGCACCGGCGTCGAAATCGGGGACGAGTCCGACTCGAGGATCGACCCGAGGTCGGTGACGTACCCGTCGCCGGCGGTCTCGATGACCCGTTCGGGCGTGGCAGGCGTGGTGGTCTCGACGCCCCCGTCGATCTCACGGGAACGCGAACAATCGCGTTCCGCCAGATGCTCGTGAGTGTCGGGCGCGTTCGGCGAAACCGCGACGGTAATCCGGTCGACCGCGCTCGCCTCGAGCGCCGCGAGAACCCGATCGATCATCGCGACGCCGCCGATCTCGTACAGCGGCTTTTCGACTTGGCTCTCCAGTCGAGTTCCCTGCCCGCCGGCCATCACCAGAGCGTCCACGCGATCACCCCCAGGTGGACGCCGAGCAGGCGTCCGGCCTCGTTTGCCGCCCCGAAGACGTCGCCGGAGACGCCGTCGAGTCTTCGTCGGGCCCAGAGCCACGGAAGGGCGGTTCCCGCGAGCGCGCCGACGAGAGCCGCGGCCGCGGCCGGGTGGGGCCATGTCAGCGCGACCGCCGGAATCGCCAGCGCCGCGGGACCGAGAAACGTAGACGGGCCCACGGCGTCCGTCAACTGCGAGCCGAATCCCTCGTGAGCGGCCGTCCCGAAGCAGGCCATCGCGGCCATTCCAGTCTTGGCGCCGACCTCAGCGGCGACGGCGACGCCCACGGCGACCGCGACGGGCGCGACAGCGAGCGCGAGCGCGCCCAATACGAGTCCCGCCACGACCAGCGAGACGGAGAGCAGCGCGCCGACGCCGGTCGTCGTGTCCGTCATGACGGCCCGCCGGCGATCGGCGTCGCCGTGGACGACGAGCGCGTCGCCGAGGTCGGCGACGCCGTCGAGATGGTGGATCCCGGTCAGGCCGAAGACGGCCAGCAGGTATCCGAAGGCAATCGACTCGGCCGGAAGCCAGGTTGAAGCGAGGAAGACGATTGTCGCCAGGGTCCCGACGATCCATCCCACTATCGTGAAGGTCCACGGCCTCGAGCAAAACGCCTCCCAGTCGTCGCTCGCGGCGGTAGTTTCCCCGCCCGCGTTTCGCGACCTCGAACCGACGGGGAGCCGCGTCAGGAAGGCAATCGCTCCACTGAGGGCACGAACGGGGACGCCGACTCGGCCGCCGATCACGGCACCACCCCCCGGACGCGGGTCGCGACGAAATCGGTGGTTGGCGCGATCAAGGCCTCGAGCGTCGGGGCGGACGCCGCACAGACTGCCGCCACCACCACAAGCGCGGCGGCGGCCATGCCGACCACCGACACCGCACGCTGGCCGTCCTCCAGGCTCGGGAGCGACCCCTTGGGGTTCAAAACGTACGCTCCCGGCTTCTCGAGACGGACGTCGAGCGCGCACGCAAGCGTCGCCATCGGCCACCCTGAGTTCGGCGAGTCGGGAATCCGCGCCCAGCGACGGGCGCAGAGCAGCGTTCGCGGTCGCCATGTCGCCAGGACGAGACAGCACGCGGTGGCTCGAGCGGGGACGGCCATCACGAGGTCGTCGAGGCGGGCACTGGCGGTGCCAATCGGTTTCGACGGATAGCCGAGCATCGAGTCCAGGGTATTGACGCCCTTGACCCAGGCGGCGGCCGCCGCAGCGGCGGGGAGCGAGATCGGACCGAGAAGCGCGAACGGGAGGAGCGTCGCGGCGAACCCGTCGGCGAGGTTCTCGGCCGCGCTCTCGACTGCCGCCGAACGGATTTCGGCGTCCGTGAGCGAGTCCACGTCGCGTCCGACGAGGCCACGAACGCGCTCGCGGGCGGTCTCGAGGTCGTCCCCGGTCGCCGTGAGGACCGCTCGCGTCAGGTCAAGGAGCGCGCGGAGGCTCGTGGTCAGAAAGAGGATGAGCGCGGCGGCGACCGCGCCGTAGAAGGGGTCGATCCCTCCCGTCGCGACGACGAGATACCCCGCGATCATCGCCGGAATCAGGGGAACGAATAGGGCGACGAGGAATCCGATTCGACGCTGCGTTCGATCGTTCGCGGACCAAGGCCGGTCAAGTCGATCGATCAGTCGACCCAGCCACGCCACGGGGTGACAACGCGTCGGCGGTTCCCCGACCAGCAGATCGAGACTGAGCGCCAGGCCGATCGCGGCGAGCGTTTGTACCGTCATTTCACGTGGTCACTCGAGTCGTCGTTCGAACCGCTGTCACTCGAATCGCCGTCACAGGCCGGCTCTCCGCCGGTCGGCGCCGTCGCCGAACTGTTTTCTAACACCAATTCGAGCCGATCGGGGACCGACTCGAGAGGCGTCTCCTCGAGCACGATCGACGTTCCCCCGGCCGCGTCGACGCCGCCGTCGGTTCGCGGATCGTCGCCCACGTGGACCAGGTCGGTGACGTCGACCCCGAGCCGTCGCGCCGTCGTCTCGAAGATGTGCGGCGATGGTTTGCGCCACCCACAGCCGACGCTCGTCACGACGGCGTCGAAGTCGTCTCGCTCGAGCGTCGAGCGAGCGAGTGTCCGGCCGACCAGTTCCGGAACGGCGCAGTTCGAACAGACGGCGACGGATCCGGCCTCGCGAGCGGCCTCGACCGCACGACGGGCGCCGATCCGGGTCTCGACGTCGGGGTCGAACGCGGCGACGACGGCCCGACGAACGACGTTCCCCGCCCCGGTCTCTCGCCACTCGACGCCGGCGCTCGAGAGCGCCCGGCCGACGTGGGCCGGGAGCGGCACCTCCGCACCCTCGGGGGCGTCGATGGTCGGGCGAGCGTAGCGCTCGGCCCAGTCGCCGGGGACCGCCACGCCGCGTTTCTCGAGTTCGGACGCGACCGCCGTCGCCGGGTCCGCAGGGCGGTCGACGGCGACGAGCGTGCCGAACAGGTCGAACGAAACTGCCACGTGCGTGTGACTGGTGCAAGTCAACTTGAGTTTCGCGGTCTGCGCCGGCCACAGATTCGTCACTCGGAAGACGTTTTCCCTCATCCTCTGATCGAATCCTATGCGAGCGAAAACGAGTCGATTACTCGGCTCGATCCCCGCACTGATCGCCGTCGGGACGCTTCCAGTAGCGATTCTCGCCTGGTTTACGGTCGGCGTGTCAGCGGCCGTCTTCGTCGTACTCTTCTGCTGGGTCGGCCTGCTGCCGCTGTCGGGGGTGCTCATCGAGGAGGTCCTCGGAATCGACGGCGACCAGCACGACCCGGTGGTTGACGAACGCCGACCTGCGAGCCCCGACGAATCAGCGACAGACCCCGTCGAGGTCCTCCGGGAACGCTACGCCCGCGGCGAGATCGACGACGAGGCGTTCGAACGCGGTCTCGAGACGCTGCTCGAGAGCGAAGGGAGCGACCCCGAAACGATCCTCGAGCGCCGGCGGAATCGTTCGGAACCTGGCGACCGAAAAATCGAGCGCGAAACGAGCTAACGCTAACGCCGTCGCTCAGCGCGTAGAGGGGCTCCCGCGAGGGAACAGATTGCTGGCACGCGAACTGCTCCGGTACTGGATGACCTCGGGAGCCAGTTTCGTGTACGTGCTCGAGAACTAAAAGTGCTTCTCGATAATTCGGCCACGAACGGGTCGGTACCCGAGGTTTGCATCGCTGGTCGAGTCGAAACAATCACCGCGTCGCAACCCGCGCGACCGAAGCGCGGCCGTCGAGATTACTGGATCCGGGACAGCTTCTCCTCGATGACCTGCTGGAATCGGTGGTTCACGAAGACGTGCACGAACGAGACCGCGAGGAAGGCCGCGACGATCACGCCAGCGAGGGCCGAGAGCGGGATGGCCGAGATTCCGGGGACGCCGAGGAGGCCGGCGGCGAGTACCACCGCGCCCACGACGCTCATGGCCGCGTACCACCGATCCCACCGCTCGCGACGGTGGGTGTCCGTGTCTAGGTACATGACCAGTAAATCCGCGTTGTCAGCCAGGGTGATGAGACCGCGATCCTGGTCGTAATCGACGATACCCGCGTCGTCCATCTTCGGCAGATGCGTCTGGTAGAGGGCGACGTAGACTCGTTTTCGCTGATCGGAACTCAGGGCGTTGACGTCGGTGTCGTTCTCCCAGGCTGCGATCTGTTCGGCGAGTTCACCCAGCGTTACCGTCTCCTCGGCCTCGAGTAAGTACGCGAGTACCTCTCGCCGTCGCCGGTTTTTCAGCAACTCGAAGATGACGTCTTTCGAGAGCGTTTCGTCGGTATCGTTCGCCGTAACGGAGGTTATCTCCTCGGGAAGGGACGTATCGATGGAGGACATTACCGGCACCCCCCGCCGGGAACTCGACGCCCGAACGCGGCCGGTCGCGCTCGAGTGCCGCTCGATCGCACCTGACTCGACCGGCTTCGGAGTCGGGTACGAGTCGGTTCCGTCCACCGTAGTTGATCGTTTACTGCCACCACAGAGCCGCTCGGCTCCGCCGGGGGAGACCGCTGTCCCGGCGAAGGGATACTCGCAATCACGTTTGACACACCAGTTTCTACGCCAACGGTATCAGTCTTAAACGCGGTCACGTTTTGCATTGGTTGCGAAGCCGGTACGTCGCCGCTTCTCGTCTCGAACGAGGGTCGTGACGGCTCTCGCTCGAGTCGGTCGAATCGCGACTCGCCCGATGCACCGTTTGTATCGGCGATAGGGGCTGTATCGAGCGCATACTGGGCCGACCGACCGACGTTTCGCAGAGACGGGGGCCGCTTGAAGCGCGCCCTGCGGGGCGATCGAAAACGGGCTAGCGAGGGCTCCTCGGGACCACGTTGGCCGGTACGTCCGTCCTTGACGAGCGGGTGGACTCTATCCAGCGACACGCGCGTCCTTCTCGAGAACCGACCGCTTAACGGTCGTGGTCGGTTCGTCATCGAAGCCGACCGTTACTCCCCTCAGTCGTCACTTACCGAGTTGTACACAGTCAGTGTGCTCGTGCGAGGCCGGAGTTGAAGCGCCGTGTGCCTAGGTTGAACCGGCCTCTGGCGAGGGTCGGTCCGACGTTCGATCCGCCGGCGCGGGGTGGCCATCGACCACGCCTACCGACGCGCGTCGAGCACCAACCTGCCGAAGGTGGCGCCGTAGCCGGCGGAAAGTCCCTGTTACTCTCGAAACCATGTGACCCCCTTACAAAGACGGCTGGGTTCTCACCGCCTACTAATGACGCGGTCCGTCACCGAACGCACACGACAGGAGTCACAGCGGACGAACAGCGGCCAGTGTCCGGATTGTGAGACGAACACGGTCGTGAGCGATCCCGACCGCGGCGAACTGGTCTGTCGGGAGTGCGGTCTCGTCCTGAGCGAAGAACCCATCGACTACGGCCCCGAGTGGCGGGCGTTCAACGCCAAAGAACACGATCAGCTCTCTCGCGTCGGCGCCCCGCTCACCCAGTCGATGCACGACCGAGGACTCACGACCACCATCGACTGGCGCAATCGGGACGCGAACGGCCACACGATGTCGGCCGACAAGCACGGACAGCTCCACCGGCTTCGCGTCTGGCAAGAACGCATCCGCACGAAGAACGCCGGCGAGCGGAATCTCAAGTACGCCCTCTCCGAGATCGACCGCATGGTGAGCGCCCTCGGCCTCCCCAACTCGGTCAAAGAGACCGCGAGCGTCATCTACCGGCGGGCACTCGACCGGGACCTCATCCGCGGACGATCCATCGAGGGGGTCGCCACCTCGGCGCTGTACACCGCCTGCCGAGAGGAGGGGATTCCACGGAGTCTCGAGGAGGTGACGGCCGTCTCGCGGGTCGATCAGCGCGAGATCGGACGGACCTATCGCTACATCGCCGACGAACTGAACATCAATCTCGAGCCGACGAATCCCCGCCAGTTCGTCCCCAGATTCTGTTCCGAACTGGGCGTCGGCAAGGACGTCGAGTCGAAGGCGGTCGAGATCATCGACGCGACGACCGACCAGGGACTACACTCGGGAAAGTCACCGACCGGATTCGCCGCCGCTGCCATCTACGCCGCCGGACTCCTGTGTAACGAAACGATCCCCCAGCGAGCGGTCGCGGAGACCGCCCAGACGACCGTCGTCACCGTCAGGAACCGCTACCGGGAGCAACTCGACGCCATCGATCAGAGCGTCGAGGCCTAGTCGTCGCGGCCACGACAGTACTCGAGTGGGCGTTGTTTTGGTTCCGAAGCGACCAGGGGAGAGAGCGGTCGCGAGTTATCGTCGACGCGACCACGTTGCCTTTCACATGATCGAGCGTTCGTCACCACTGTAGACGTCCTCGTCGAGCAACGCGTGGAGGGACTGGTATGGGACGAACGCGACGAACGCGTCGTCCTCGTCGAACAGTTCGACGCCCGTTTCGGTGTGTTCGTAGCGCGCACAGATGATCTGGCCTTCGGGCAGGATCGCGCGATACATGGGTTCGAATACGCCAGCGGGTGGTAAAGCCGTTTGCCTCGACCGCTGAAACACCACAATCATTATGTCGCCGTGTACCAAAATTTTCGCTGGCGCATACCACCAACACCACCACCTACCGCTGTGCGCCCGGCTGCCACTGCAGCCGTTTTGTGCGGATAGCACCACCCTGGCATCGAGCGACGCGCTCGAGCGAAATCGGTTTATCGCCGAGTCCGGTAGCCTATCCAGTGACCGACGACGAGACCGATGTGGTCGACGAGGCCCACGACGCCGACGACGCCAACGACCCCCACGACCCCGCCGACGGGGATGGAGTGACAGACCCTCACGACTCCCACCCGTCCCTCTCGCTCTCGGCGTTCCACGACGCCTGCCAGCGGGCCGGCCGCCCGCTGCTCACCGCGTCCGAACTCGCCAGACACCTCGAGCGACCCCACAGCGAGGTGACCGACGACCTCGAGGCGCTCGCGGAGCGGGGCGACCTCGAACACCTGGCCGTCTCCAGGGACCCCGTGGTCTGGTTCCCGGCCGAACTCGAGGACCTGACCGAACGCGAGCGGGTGGTCGTCTTCCCGAAGCGCCGCGAGATTATCGTCGACCGCCCGGACCAGTTCACCCGCGCACAGCTCTCCCAGTTCGCCCACCTCGCGGACGGCAACGGCGAGAACGGCTACCGCTACGTCGTCCGTCCGGAGGACGTCTGGCAGGCCCCGCACGACTCGTTTTCCGGCCTGCAGCGAACGATGCGCCAGGCCCTGGGCCAGCGCTCGGACGCGCTCGAGTCCTGGGTCGAGAGCCAGTGGGACCGCGCCCGCCAGTTTCGGCTCGTCACCCACCCCGACGGCTACACCGTGCTCGAGGCCCGGAGCGCCGAGATCATGGGTAACGTCGCCCGGCAGAAACTCGACGAAGAGCACGTCCACGCACCGATTTCCGACACCGAGGACTGGGTTCGTGAGGGATCGGAGGCAGCGATCAAGCGGATCCTCTACGAGGCGGGCTACCCCGTCCGGGACGACCGCGACCTCGAGTCGGGGGACGCCCTGGAAGTCGGGCTCGAGGTCTCCCTGCGGGAGTACCAGCGGACGTGGGTGGACCGCTTTCTCGAGGCCGGATCGGGGGTCTACGTCGGCCCGCCGGGCAGCGGCAAGACGATCGCCGCGATTGCCACGATGGAGGAAGTCGGCGGCGAGACCCTCGTGCTGGTCCCGAGCCGCGACCTCGCCCGCCAGTGGGCCGAGACAGTGCTCGACGTCACGAGTCTGGAACCCGAGCAGGTCGGCCAGTACCACGGCGGCCGCAAAGAGATTCGTCCCATTACGATCGCGACCTACCAGATCGCCGGCATGGACCGCCACCGATCGCTCTTCGACGACCGCGAGTGGGGACTGGTCGTCTTCGACGAGTGCCAGCACGTCCCCTCGGACGTCTACCGCCGGAGCACGCACCTCCAGTCGCGTCACCGCCTGGGCCTCTCGGCCTCGCCGCTCCGGGAGGACGACCGCGCCGCGGACATCTTCACGCTGATCGGGCCGCCCATCGGCACCGACTGGGAGGCGCTGTTCGAGGCCGGCTTCGTCGCCGAACCCGAACTCGAGATCCGGTACGTGCCGTGGGGCGACGACGAACACCAAAACGCGTACGGGTCGGCGGAGGGCCGAGAGCGCTACCGGCTGGCGGCGACGAACCCCGGCAAGGTCGCCGAGGTTCGCTACCTCCTGGCGTCCCACCCTGGTTCCCGTACGCTTGTCTTCGTCGACTACCTCGAGCAGGGCCGGGACCTCGCGTCGGCGCTTGACGCGCCGTTCCTCAGCGGCGAGACGCCCCACATCGAGCGTCAGCGGCTCCTGGACTCGTTCCGCCACGACGAAATCGACACGCTCGTGCTCTCGCGGGTTGGCGACGAAGGGATCGACCTTCCGAGCGCCGACCTGGCCATCGTGGCGTCGGGGCTCGGTGGCTCGCGGCGACAGGGCACCCAGCGAGCGGGCCGGACGATGCGTCCCGCTGGGGGTGCGCTGATGTACGTCCTGGCGACCCGCGGAACGCGAGAGGAAGAGTTCGCCCGCCGCCAGCTGCAGCACCTCGGGCGGCAGGGGCTGACGGTTCGCGAGGAGACGGTCGAACGGGATCTCGAGACAGAGGCGGAGACGGAAACGGGGTCCGATACGTCGTCCGAAGCCGCCGACGAATAGGTTGACTACGCTCGAGGCGCCACCTGCAGGTCGACTTCCTCCTCGGCGTCCGCCTCGAGGTCGGCCTCGGTCTCGAGTTCGACCTCGACGGTCGCCACCTCCTCGACGGTCACGCCGACGCCCTCGTTTAGCTCGCGTCTCACGACGGCCAGGTCCTCGCCGCGGTCGCCCACGAGGACGAGTCGGGTTTCGAGGGTGACGGTCGTGTCGTTCAGGCCGGGCTCGAGGCCGCGGACGGTCGCGTCGTCGACGCGCTCGACGGTCGCGACTCGTTCGACGATTCGTGCGCCTGCGGTGACGAGGTCGCCGGTCGCGTTCACGGGAACGCGCACGGTGAGTGTCGCCACGACGGTCTGGTATCGTGCCATAGTCCCCCGCCGAGAGTCGAACTCGGGGGCGGTCGCACGTGCCCGGGAATCGGGAACGCTGACGACCGCGCGGTGTCCACACACCGGGGGAAACCGCGCGGTCCAGGCTCGCCGGCAGAACGGATGGGATCGACGGACCGACCCCCGACCTCGAGCGAGAGGGAACGAGAGTGTCGGCAACGCGTACAAACCGTCCGGCCGGGAGAATGGACCTACGCGGCGCGGACGGAGATTCCGTCGAGATTCGACGAAATCGGGGTCGGGTAACCGAGTGCCCGTCCACGACCCTTCAGTCCGGCAACGCCGGAAGTCCTGGAGACGCCATAGCGTCCGGAGACGCCGGTGACGCCCCAGCCAGCGACGTCGACACACCGACCGGCGGTGCCGGCGGCGTCGACGTCGGTGGCAACCCCCGCGTTGCCACTCATCGGGGCGAACGCGGGAATCGGGTGGGTCGTGGTGGTCATGGTCGGTCGCGATCTGTGACGATCGGCTACCCGATACATCCGGGGGGAGTGACATAATCGTTTCCCAGGGTTGTGAATCGTTCACATTCGTCGGACGCGGCGAGTGTCACGCGAGGCGAACCTTCAAGGGAACCCGAGGGCAGTGTGAACTATGCAACGTTCGCGCAGGCGAAACGGGGTGAGGAGACGGTGAGCGAGACGCGCGAGGTGACGGTCGGCGAGACGGCCGACGGGACCGACGTGAGGCTCCCCGTCGTCGAGTTGCTGACCGGCCGGGGGTTCGTCACCGGCAAGTCCGGTTCCGGGAAGTCCAACACGGCGTCGGTGATCGCCGAGGAACTCCTCGAGGCGGGCTTTCCACTGCTCATCGTCGACACCGACGGCGAGTACTACGGGCTGAAAGAGGAGTACGAGATGCTCCACGCGGGCGCCGACGAGGAGTGCGACATCCAGATCGGGCCCGAACACGCCGAGCAGATGGCCTCGCTGGCGCTCGAGGAGAACGTCCCCGTCATCCTCGACGTCTCTGGCTACCTGGACGAGGAGGAGGCCGACGAACTCCTGCGAGAGACCGCCCGACAGCTGTTCGTCAAGGAGAAGAAGCTCAAGAAGCCGTTCCTGCTGGTGGTCGAGGAGGTCCACGAGTACATCCCCGAGGGCGGCGGCATGGGCGAGACCGGGCGACTGCTGATCAAGATCGGCAAGCGCGGGCGCAAGCACGGCCTCGGCATCCTGGGCATCAGTCAGCGCCCCGCCGACGTCAAGAAGGACTTCATCACGCAGGCGAACTGGCTCGTCTGGCACCGGCTCACCTGGGAGAACGACACCAACGTCGTCGGGCGGATCATCGACTCGGAGTACGCCGAACTCGTCTCGGAACTCGAGGACGGCCAGGCGTTCGTCCAGACCGACTGGATGGATGCGGGCGTCCGCAAGATCCAGTTCCGGCGCAAGCGAACCTTCGACGCCGGGGCGACCCCCGGCCTGGACGACTTCGAGCGGCCCGAACTCAAGTCCGTCTCCGACGCGCTCGTCGACGACCTCCAGACCATCTCCGAGCGCAAAGATCGCGAGGAGGACCGCATCGACGAACTCGAGAAGCGCCTCGACCGGAAAGACTCCAGGATCGAGACCCTCGAGGACGAACTCTCCTCGGCACGAGACGTCTCCGATGCCGCCCGGCAGATGGCCGACGCACTCTCCCAGGCCGAACCCGTCCAGACGACGTTTCCGGAGACGGGCGGCGACATGCGCCGACTGCACGACGAACTGGTCGACCTCGAGGATCGCATCGAGGAACTCGAGGCCAAGCGCGAGGAACTCGAGGAGGAGAACGACGACCTCCGCGAGCGACTCGCGGCGCGCGAGCGGGAACTCGAGAACCGAGCCGACGAACTCGAGCGTCTCGAAGCCGAGAACGAGGACCTCCGCGAACGCTGTCGAGAACTCGAGTTGTGGCTCGAGCCTGCGGATTCGGGTGACGAAGCGGTGGCAAAGGGTGGCAGCGAAGCGGCGGCCGACGGTGGTGAGAACGCGGACGGGAAGGCGGAGTCGGAAGCGGAAGCGGAAGGTGAGGCGACGGACGGAATGGAGACGCCGATCCTCCACGCCGACGGCGACGACCTCACGTTCGGCTACACGTCCGTCGACGACGCGAGCGAGGACGACATCCTCGAGACCGGTGCGGCGGACGACCCCGCGACTGGACCGATCGACCTCGACATGATGGTTCCCGACGAACGCGACACCATCGAGGACCTGCTGGCCCTCGAGGAGATTTCGACCCGCGTCACGGCGGCCTGCGACGACTCCCGGTGTGACGAGCCGACCGCCCGACGCGTCATCGAGACGGTCGCCATCGACGGGCCGCTCTCGACGACCGCGACGGCGGAGTCGGTCGGTCGCTCGCCCGTCGCCGTCCAGAGCCTCCTCTCGGAGCTTCGAACCCGCGACGTCGTCGACCGACGAGCGGACGGCACCTACGTCCTCGAGCCGGGATTGCTCGACGCGCTCGACAGGACGACTGCGCTCGACAGGGAGTCCACGCTCGGGGCGGACGATGAGTGAGCGACGCCGTCGGTAGGTCCAGCGGTTGCAGAGTGTAGATAACTATAGAAAGTATAGTTATGAGTGCTCGAGAATCACAGTCACACGACCGGGAGCGTTTTTGAAGACCGGAGGGGTTGTCGCTGTATGAACGACAGCGACGTGGATGCCGACGGCGATGACGACGTGGACGCCAGCGACGACGTGGACCTCGACGTCGACCGACTCGAGTCCGTCCTCGCCGCCGGTCTCGGAACGGAGGTGACCGGGCTCGAGGTCGTCGCCGACGGCCTCAACCTGATTCTCGAGGTTTCGACCGGCGATGCCAGCGGCCCGTACGTGCTGCGAACGCCCAACAAGTTGCGAGACGCGGCGTACATGAACGACTTGCGACGGGAGTACGCGGTGATGGAGCGGCTTCGGGAGACCTCGGTGCCCGCGCCAGTTCCCGTTCTGTATTGTGACGACGAGTCGATCTTCGGCGACCCGTTCTACCTGATGACTGCACTCGAGGGCGGGCCGATTCCTCTCGGCGAGGACCTCCCCGAGCGCTTTCGGACGCCGCAGTCGCGAGAACGGGTGGCCGTGCGACTCGTCGCGACGCTCGCCGACGTCCACACGGTCGACCCTGAGTCGTTCGCGGACGTCTGTCACCGGGTGACACCGCGGGCCCGCGTCGGCCGCGCCGTGGAACGACTCGAGGAGACAGTCCAGGTGACGGGTCACGAGGTTCCGACGCTCCGGTCGGTCGCCGAGTGGCTCCGAGAAAACGCGCCGACGGAGACGAGGACGACGCTCGTCCACGGCGACTTTAGACCGGGGAACGTGTGTTTCACCGGTACGAACCGACCCGAGATTACTGGCGTCCTCGACTGGGAAACGGCCACACTCGGCGACCCGCTGGTCGACCTGGGCTACCTGCTGCTCCGGTGGCGAGACGCGAACGACTGGCGGCCGTCGCTCGAGGCGCTCGAGGCGCGTCACGGGGACGAATACGAGGGCGCGCTCCAGCGATTGCGGCAGCAAAACGAGCGCGGCCTCAGTCCGTTCACGGCGAAACCCGGCAGCCCTACTCGACGGGACATGGTCGCTCGCTACGAGGCGGCGACGGGATTCGCGTTCGAGCACGAGCGGCTCTACCGGGCACTGGCGGCGTTCTCGCTCGCGGTCGTGTGGGAAGACCTCCATCGCGACCGACTCGAGGCCGGAGACGCGTCCGACTGGGAGCCCTACGTCGAGTACATGGCACTGATGGCGGACGGGATCGTCGGCGGCGACTTCCCGCTGTAGCGGTATCAGATCTCTCGAATTCTCGAAAACGTACCGATTTCGCCGGCCGCGGGTACCGGGTGTCGGTGCGACTGTCGTCGCAGTAGCGATCTCGATTACGGATGTGGCCGTAGCGATCGATCACGACGCTCGCACGAGCGGCGCCAGACTCGAGGTCGTTCCATCAGTGTCGTCATCGCTCGAGTTCGAACTCGTGCCGTCAGTGTCGTTCGTTTCGTCGGCTTCGTCACTCGAGCCCGAGCCAGAACCCGAACTCACCCCAGACGTCGCGTCGTCGGTCGTCTCCTCGATCACGTACTGCTGACCGAGCATCGGGTCGAGCAACTCGTCGACCGCCGCCCGGTCGTCGGTGAGCACCGGTACGTCGTCGGTATTCGGTTCGGCCATGTAGTTCTCGATCTCGTCCTCGAGGTCGATCGGGAGGTCAGTGTTTTGATTACGCACCTGGAGATCGGCTTCCGAGTAGCGCGTGGCGTTTTTGGTCGCGACTACCTGGATGTTCTGGACCGCTCCGGTATCCGACGTGCGAAAGCTGTACACCTGCGGGAAGACCTCGTCCATGGTCGCGTACTCGGCGCGATAGAAATCCGAGGCCGGCCCGCTGGGCGCGGAGATGACGTTCGAGATGAGGACGCCGTCCTCGCTCAGGTGCTCATCGACCACTTGCATGAACTCGACGGTCGTCAACTCGAAGGGAACCTGATCGCGCTTGAATGCGTCCAGGACGATCACGTCGTAGGTCTCGTCGCTGTTCTGGAGGAACGATCGCCCGTCGACGGTGTGGGCCTGGAGGTCGTCCGACTGCTCGAGGCCGAAGTAAGTCTCGGCAGTGGCGGTCACCTCCTCGTCGATCTCGACGACGTCGACGTCGACGTCGTACTGGCGTTCGAAGTCCTGCGGCCCGGTGTAGCCGCCGCCGCCGATGAACAACACCCGATCGACCGAATCCGGATTCTCGGCCATGAGCATCGTGAGGTGGAAGTAGCGCGTGTACTCGAAGACGTGGCGGTCGGGGTCGTTCAAGTCGCGCGCGCTGTGGCGCGTTCCGTCGAGGTACAGCGTCCGAACGTCCCCGTTGTCGACCACCTCGAGTTGCTGGTGAGCCGTCTGGGTCTGGTAGACGACGTCGCCGCGGGGATCGAGGCCGATAGAGCTACTGGTGGCGGCACCGACCAGCAGGAGCGAGACGACGGCGACGACGGCGAGCGTCCGCCTCGACGGCCGCGGGAGCGACACGACGACGGCGGTTCCGACGAGCACGAATCCGAAGAAGAGGCTGATCTGCGTGATCGACAGCGACGGGATGAGCAGGTACGTCGTCACACCGGAGCCGACGATGCTTCCGATGGTGCCGAGTGCGTAGACGTGTCCGGAGGCCTCGCCGATGCCCTCCTTGGCCGATAGCTCCGCCGCGTAGGGGCTGATGAACCCGAGGAGGTACGTCGGCGGCCCGAAGAGGATGATGATCGACGGGAGCGAGGCGTACCGGGGCGAGAGCGGGATGGCCGCCGTCGCGTACAGCAGCATATCGCTCGTGTAGATGATGATCGCGATGTAAATCGCCGTAGCGAACAGCAACCACCGCATCTGACTGTTTGAGGCCCGCGCCGCCGCTCGCCCGCCCTGCCAGTAGCCCAGACTCAGTCCGGCGAGAAAGACCGTGAGCAGGCCGCCGACCGTGTAGATGTGGCTCCCGAACTGCGGCGCGACGATGCGCAACGCGAGGATCTCGAGACCCATGCTGACGACGCCGGAGACGAAGACGGCGAGTTCGGGTTTCGAGAATCGCGTCGACTCGAGCGCCCGTGAAACGTCCATTAGCCGCCCAAAGTGGATCCACCGACGAGAACCTGTTGGATCGCCCCTCCTCAGTTTCGTTTCGGCATCGTCGAGTGACGGGTCGTCGACTTCATGTCTGCCCGCTTCGACGGCGAGCGGGCGACGGTCGAGTACATCGTTCCACGCCTGCGTCCGCTGCTCGAGCCGCCGAAGGGGCCGCCGTCGTCTCCGGTGCTCAGGAGGCCGTCGTCTTCGTCTTCAACTTCTTCGGCCGCCTCGTCGGCCTCCTCTTCTTCAACGCCGTCCTCCTCGTCGGTATCGTCTCCATTCGCCTCCTCGTCCTCAGGATCTGCTTCGTCCTCGGCATCCGCCTCCTCGTCGTCACCGAGACCCGCCGCCTCGAGCCCCGCTTTCAGAGATTCGACTTCGTCACCGAATCCGCCGACTGCATCCTTGAGGGCGGACGAAATGGAGTCCTCGAGGTCGCCGTCGTCAGTTTCGTCGTCCTCGTCACTCTCGTCATCCTCGTCCGTCTCGTCTTCGTCCTTCTGGTCCGCTTCGCCTCCCTCCTCGTCCACCCCGTCTTCGTCCGTCTCGTCCTCGTCTCCGCCCGCTTCGCCCTCCTCGTCGGGTTCCGCGGTATCTTCGCTCGCATCGGTGTCGGCCTCGCTGACCTCCTCGTCACCCGTCTCGACTGCGACGCTCTTCGTGAGGAGGCCGTACAGATCCAGCACCGTCTCCTCGAGCGAGTCCGCATCGTCCAGATCGGAATCTGAATCTGACTCTAAATCGGGGTCGGCGAGCGAGGCCAGTCGCTGGAGGGCCCGCAGCGTGGCAACTTGGCCGGGATCGCCGTTCGCAATCGCTTCGGGAAGCGACGACGGGGTGGAGCCGTCGGGGAGCGTATCCAGGCCGACGCGCTCGAGCAGCGACTGGACGTCGCCCTCCTCGACGAGTTCGTGTGCTTCCTCCGCGAGCGAGGGCAGGTCGGTAGACGAAATCGGCTCTGGAAGGCCGTCCTCGGCGCCGCCTTCGAGGTCGGCCGTCAGTTCGAGCGCTCGAGCCTCGTCACCGTCGTCACCGCCGGCCTCGTCGTCCGCATCGCTTTCGTCCCCCGCCTCGCGAATGCCGAGGTCGTCGAGCGCCGCTCGAGTGTCGGTCAACAGTGTCGTGATTCGGTCGTCCGTTTCTGTAGTCATGGGTGGAACTCACCTCGCTGGTCGTGCTAATCAGGACTCCTCGTCGATCACGGCGTCGACGATCTGCTCGCGCATCTCCTCGCCTTTGAGGTTCGCCTTCACGCCGACGTCCTTCGCGACCGACTGGAGGTCCCGGTAGGAGAGCATCTCCAGGACGTCCTCGAGGGTCTCCCGGCGCAAGTCCTCGAGCGTGTCGAGAGATGGTGGGCCGTTCTCGACGAGCGCTTCGGTGTCCGTCTCGCTCTCGCTTTCGCTCTCGCTTTTTTCGTCCGTCTCGCTCTCGTCGCCCTCACCTGCGTCGGACTCCCCGGTTTCGTCACCGGCCTCGTCCGCATCTTCCGCGTCTCCTTCCGCTTCGCCGGCGGCGACCTGCTCGGCCAGGGCTTCCTGCCCGAACTCCTCGAGCCAGGCAGCGATCGCGTTCCGGAGCGACACGACGAGTTCCTTGAGGAACGTCCGGAGGCTCAGGCCCTCCTCCATCGCGTCGGTAGCCGTCTCCTGGATCGCTCTGCCGAGGCGTTCGCCGATCGAGCGACCGAACCGCTCGCCGATTCGGGCGCCGGCGGCGGCGCCGATTTCGCCGGCCTCGACCTCGTCACCGATGCCGTCTCCGTTGAAGACGGACTCGATGTCGACGTAGTCGAGAGCTTCCTCGACGACGATCTCCTGCAGTGTGGGGTCGTCGCTCATTTAGATCCCTCCGTGGCCTGCGCGACAGTTGTCGGTCCGCCTCGAGTGGCAGTTGCCCTCGAGTCGTCCGTCGAGCGCGGAAGGGGCGTCACGACTCGTCATTTTCGTCAGTGTCGTCGGCTTCATCCTCGTTGTCTTCGCTATCCTCGCTACTCTCGCCGTCTTCGTTGCCCTCGGTTTCTTCGCCGGCATCGCTGTCTTCGCCGCCCTCACTGCTCTCTTCGCCCTCCTCCTCACCCGTCGACTCCTCGTCGGATTCGCCATCTTCGCCATCGTCCTCGCCGTTCTCACCGTCGGCCGCCTCGTCCGATTCGCTCTCGTCTTCGGCTGACTCGTCACCGTCGTCCGTCTCCTCGGATTCCTCCTCGTCGCTCTCGAGGATCGAATCCACGAGGACGTCACCGAGCAGTCGGCCAACCTCCTTGCCGACCGTCCGGCCGACCGTCGCACCGATGAGCCCGCCTAACTCGGGCCCGATCGGTTCCTCCGAGTCGAACTCGTCCTCGAGCGAGGTGCCCTCGAGCAGCGATTCGAAGTCGATGCCGTCGATGATCTCGTCCACGTCGACGCGTTGGGTCAGTGTGTCGTCGGTCATGCAGTAGCCTCCGCTTCCTGCTCCTGGTCTTGCTCCTGGTCCTGATCCGGACTCTCCTCTTCACTATCCGATTCCTCGGCGCTCTCGTCGCCGTCGCCTTCCGACGCGGCTTCCATCCGTTCGATCACCTGCTCGAGGACCGACCGGACGATCGTTGCGAGTACCTGCTCGATCGGCAGCGATGAGATGGCTCGCTCGAGCGGATTGCGAAGCGTGTCGACGATCGAACGGCCGAGGCCACGGAACCAGTCGGCGATCGAGGAGAGGACGCCGCCCTCGCTTTCCTCGCCGTCTTCGGCTTCTTCGTCTTCGTCGCCGTCACTCTCACCCGAACCGATTCCGGGCAGGAGTCCGCCGAGTCGGTCCCGCAGTCCGCCGAGGAGACCGGTCGCGGCGCTCTTGAGGCCACCAGGGATCTTCCCGAGTGCGTTCGAGATGCTCTCGAGCGGCGACCCCAGGCCATCGAGGAGGCCGGTCACCGACGACAGCAGGTTTCCGAGCAGGTTGTTGTCGCCCGGCCGGGCCGAAACGTCGAGGGTCACTTCGTTCAGGTTCACCTCGAGACCGAGAACGTCGAGAAAGAGGCCGTCCAGGTCGAGGTGAGCGACGCCGGTGGCGTCCTCGCTCTCGTAGACCTCCTCGGCGTCGCGGTCGTGTTCTTCGCCGGGTTCCTCGCTCTCGTCGTCCGCTTCTTCCTCGGCCTGTTCTTCGTCTGCTTCGTCGCTATCCTCGCTCTCGTCGTCACCCTCCTCAGCTTCGTCGCCTCCACCGTCATCGTTCTCGGACGCTTCGTCGTCAGCCGAACTGTCCTGATCCTCGGAGTCGTCGGGTTCTCCGTCGTCAGTCTCTTCGTCGGCGCTTTCGGACTCGTCCGTCGCGTCACTCGAGTCCTCGCCGTCTTCGGAATCTGCGGCTCCGTCGTCGGAACCGGAAGAGTCGTCTGCCTCTGCCTCTGCTTCGCCGCCGTCCGGTAGGAGCGTCCTGGGCTCGTCGCCCTCCTCGGCGACGGTGACGGCCGACGGATCACGGCCGACATCACCCCTCGAGGTCTCGCGCTCAGCGGACGGCCTGTCATCTCGACTGTGTTTCTGGGCGACCATGATAGTATCCGTGAGGATATACAATGATCTCGCCCGTGTCATTTGGCCTTGCGTGTGCTATCCGCCGACGAGCGACGAGCAATGAGGACGAGGACGTGCGACGAACGATGAGGACGAGCGGTGGACGGAACCTCGAGTGGTGAAGCATCCAACAGCGACATCAGGAGAGCGACCTCGGCCCTAGCTGGTCGGTTCCTGCACGATCGCGAACCAGAAGTCCTCGATCGACCGGACGAACTGGAAGAAGTCGTCCGGGGTAACCGGTTTCTGGATGTAGTGATCTGCGTCGACGTCCTGGGACTTGACGATGTCCTCTTCGGCGTCCGACCCCGTGAGGACGACGACCGGAATTTCGGCGAGCACCGGCTCGTCGTTCAGTTCCGAGAGAATCTCCATTCCACTTTTCCCCGGCAACTGCGGCTCGAGCAAGATGAGGTCCGGGCAGGAGTTCGATTCGTACTCCCCCCGCTGATAGAGGAAATCGAGCGCGTCTTCGCCGTTGGTCACTGTGTACAGACGGTTCGCGAGTTTTGCCTCGTGCAGCGATTCTGTGAAGAGTCGCGTATCGCCCGGGTTCGGTTCGACCAGCAGGATCGTAATTGGCTCTTCCGTCCCCGCTTCCTTCGCACTCATTGCGGAGGGTAAACGTCGAGACGGTATAACCGCCTCGTTACTCGAGTGCGCCCACCCGATTCTGGTCTCGAGCAGGTGAGCTGGTTCAGCCAGCGCCCGATTCTGTCGTCAGCACTCCGTACTTCCTAGATCCTGTGAAAATACGAACGCTCAGATCGGGTCGGTTCCCCTCGAGGCAGTGAACTTACCGGATCTTCTCGCCGAGGGCGGCGTCGCCGTGGGTCGTCAACAGGTCTGCCTCCTCGCCCGCCGCGAGGATCATGCCGTTCGACTCGACGCCGAACAGTTCGGCGGGTTCCATGTTGGCCAGCAGGACGCACTTCGTCCCCGGCAGCGACTCGAGGTCGTGGAGTCGCTTGATCCCGGCGACGACCTGGCGGGTCTCGAAGCCGATGTCGACCTCGAGGCGAGCCAGGTCGTCGGCGCCATCGATGCCCTCGGCGGCCTCGATGCGGCCGACGCGGATGTCCAGTTCCTGGAAGTCCTCGAAGCCGATTCGATCCTCGAGCAGGGGCTCGAGGTCGCTGGTGTCAGCGTTGGCGTCCGCTTCAGTGGCATCTGGGTCGGTCATGTCGCTATCGTCACCTTCGTCCGCGTCCGCATCCGCATCTGCATCCGCATCTTCGGCCGCCGCCGCAATCTTCTCCTCGAGCGTCGTCTCGAGTTCGTCGACGCGCTCGTCCTCGATCTTCTCGAAGAGTTCGCTGGGTTCCCCGAATGTCCGCGGCGGCGCCTCGAGAGCGTCCTCGAGGTGGGCGTCCGCGACGGCGCCGTCCTCGCCGAGTTGCTCCCAGAGCGCCTGAGCCTTGTCGGGGGCGATCGGTTCGAGCAGGACGCCGACGGCCTTCGCGATCTGGACGCAGTCGCGGATGACCTGAGCCTGCTCGGGGTCGCCGTCCTCGAGCTTCCAGGGCTCATTGCGTTGGATGTACTCGTTGCCGAACTGTGCGAGGCGGGTCGCGGCGAGGCCGACGTTGCGGAGGGAATAGTCGTTGACGGCCTCGCGGAACTCGCCGATGGCGCCCTCGATGCGCTCTTCGACTTCCCCGGATACGTCTGCCTCGGGCGTCCCCTCGAAATTTCGCTGGGCGAATAGCAGCGAGCGGTACCAGAAGTTGCCGATGGTACCCACGAGCTCGCCGTTGACCTTCTCCTGGAACGCCGTCCAGGTGAAGTCGATATCCTGCTGGAGGCCGCCGGTCGTCGTCAGGTAGTACCGCAGGAGGTCGGGGTGGAATCCCTCATCGAGGTACTCCCTGGCCCAGATCGCACGGTTCCGGCTGGTCGAGAGTCCCTTGCCGTCGATGGTGATGAAGCCCGTCGCGGCTACCGCTCGCGGGGCGTTGTAGCCCGCGCCCTCGAGCATCGCCGGCCAGAAGACGGTGTGGTGCTGGATGATGTCTCGACCGATGACGTGGACGATCTCCCCGTCGTCTTTCCACACGCGCTCCCAGTCGTACTCGTCGCTCCCGACGCGCTCCGTGTACTGCTTCGTGCTCGAGATGTACTCGATCGGTGCGTCGACCCAGACGTAGAGGACGATGTCCTCGACTTCGCCGTCTCCGATGTCGGTATCAGGATAGTCGATCCCCCACTCCATGTCGCGGGTGAGACACCAGTCCTGGAGCCCCTCCTCGATCCACTGGCGAGGCTGGTTGCGGGCGTTGTCGGTGCCCTCGAGACCGTCCAGGAACTCCGTCAGGTAGTCGGCGAACTCCGAGACCCGGAAGAACTTGTGGGTGCGCTCGCGGTACTCCGCCGGGTTCCCCGTGCGGACGCTCGTCGGGTTCTCGATTTCGCCCGGCTCGAGGTGGCGCTGACAGCCCTCGTCGCACTCGTCGCCGCGGGCCTTCGCGCCGCAGTAGGGGCAGGTGCCCTCGACGTAGCGGTCGGGCAGATAGTCGTCAGCTTTCGGGTCGTAGGCCACGAGCACCTCGTCTTCGTAGACGTAGCCCTCCTCGTCTAACGTGCGAACGATCTCCTGGGTGAGCTCGACGTTCGTCTCGTCGTGGGTGTGACCGTAGTTGTCGAACTCGACGTCGAACTTCGGGAACGTCTCCTGGTACCGATCGTGAAATCGCAGGGCGAACTCCTCGGGGTCGACGCCCTCCTTCTCAGCGGTGACGGCGATCGGCGTGCCGTGCATGTCCGAGCCGCTGACGTAGGCTGTCTCCTGTCCCAGCGTCTCGAGGGCGCGGTTGAACGCGTCGGCGCCGATGTAGCCGCGGAGGTGGCCGATGTGCAGGTCGCCGTTGGCGTAAGGCAACCCGCAGGTCACCACCGCGGGGCGGTCCGTCGGGAAGTCGTCGTGGCTCATACTCGTCACCACTCGCCCGCGGGCGTAAAACCCGCCGGTTTTCGCCGCGCGAAGTGGGCAATTCCTGCCGACTCAAGCAGTCGTCGAGGCAGTACCCGCGACCCGTGTCGGCCCGGTCTCGAGTCCTCTGAGGATCGGGTCCGCTCGAGGGGCGATTCCGCGGCGGCCCCGCGACGACCGGCGGCGTTGTCGTCGGTGATCGGCGCCCGTACCAATCAATATCCATTCATATCAAAATTCAATAGATAGTGTATCAACAGACTGCGCCGATGGTAGTTCAATAGGTATTTAATCAATTACCTGGAAACGCACACCCATGGTACGTGATACCTGGGCAACGCGGGCGGGGTTTATCCTCGCCGCTGTTGGCAGTGCAGTGGGACTTGGAAACATCTGGCGATTTCCGTTCCTGGCCGGTGAATCGGGCGGCGCCGTATTCGTTCTCGTGTACCTGGCTCTCGTCGCGCTCATCGGCCTCCCCGTGATGCTCGTCGAGTTCGTCATCGGGCGACGGTCGGAACGGAACCCAGTCGGTGCGTTCAGACGCCTCGGCCACCCGTCCTGGAAGTTCGCGGGAGCCATCGGTGCGGTAGCGGGGTTCATCATCCTCTCGTACTACAGCGTCGTCGGCGGGTGGGTACTCCAGTACGTCGTGGCCAGTTTTTCGGGCGGATACACCGGCGACACGGAGGCGTTCTTCCTCCAGACGGCGTCCGGCACGAACGCGATCATCTACCACGCCATCTTCATGGCGCTCGTCGCCGGCATCGTCTCGCTCGGGGTTCGAGACGGCCTCGAGCGGGCGGCCAAGCTAATGGTGCCGAGCGTCATCGTGCTCCTCGTGATCCTCGCGGTCTACGCCGCCACGCTGCCCGACACCGGCGCGGGATACGAGTTCTACCTCTCCCCGGACGTCGACGCATTCGCCACCAACGCCATCGACATCCTGCCCGCCGCGGCCGGGCAGGCGTTCTTCACGCTGTCGCTCGGGATGGGCGTGATGATTACCTACGCCTCCTATCTCGGCGAAGATCGAAATCTGCTCAACGACTCGCTCATCATCGTCGCCATCGACACGTTCATCGCGATCCTGGCAGGATTGGTGACATTCCCCTTCCTGGCTTCACAGGGCGTCGACCTCGAGCAGGGGGGCGGCGGGGCTGGCGCCGTCTTCATCAGTCTCGCGGCCGCGTTTGAGACCATGCCGATGGGACATCTCGTGGGCGGCGTCTTCTTCATCATGCTGGCGGTCGCCGCGCTCACCAGCGCGTTCAGCATCCTCGAAATGGTGGTCTCGTTCGTAGTAGATACCTTCGACGTCGCACGCCTCCCGGCGACGCTGGGGCTGGCGGCGATCATCTTCGTCATCGGCCTGCCAACGGCGATGGACCTGAACTACCTCGACGCGTACGACCTGTTCGCGAACAACATCCTGCTGATCGCCGGGGGGCTCGTGCTCTCGCTATTCATCGGCTGGGTGTACGCCCCCGATGCCCTCGAGGAACTCGGCCAGGGGCGGGGCGGCAACGGCGGGTTCGACACGTACTGGATCAACGTCGTCCGGTACGTCGTGCCGATCGTCCTCCTCATCACGGTGGCGCTCGCGATCCAGGAGTACGTCGAGTTCCTTCAGGGAACGTTCTTCTGACGGTCGGAGTCGATGTCGTTTTTCCAGCGTTCGGTTTGCACGTGAGCCCTGGCTCGAGGTGGCGCCGATCGGTCGCTCGACGTCCTCCACTCAGTCGTCGTCGCCGCTCGTCTCAGCTCGTTCGGCCATCATCGAGGCAGCCAGGTCCGCCCAGCCACCCCACCGGAACCCGGCCAGGGCCACTACGGCCCAGCAGACGTAACACAGGACGATGCCGACGTAGACGCCGAGGAGCCCGTACTCGAGGGTGACCCCGAGCAGGTACGAGCCGCCGAGCATGAAGACGACCGTCCCCGTCAGTCGAGCGTAGAACGGCGTCCGGGTGTCTCCTGCCCCGCGGAGGGAGCCGGCGATGGGGAAGAAGATCCCGAAGAACAGCATCGAGACGGCGAACACGCGCGTGAACTCGACGGCGTAGCTCGCAGTCAGCGGATCGCGCGTGAACACCCACACGAGCGGTCTCGCAGCCGCGAACAACAGGACGCCCGAGATGCCGAGCGTCACGATTCCGAGAGCAAGAATCGATCGGGCGGCGTGACGCGCCGCTGCAGGCTCGCCCTCACCGAGCGTCTGGCCGACGATGATGCTCGAGACGGTCGAACTCGAGCGGTAGAGCGGACCCGTAAATTGTTGATAGATGCGGCGACCGATGTGGTAGGCCGCGTTCGCCTCGGTGCCGAACAGGAGGATCAGGGCATTGAACGGGAAGTTCGCCAGCGAGGTACTCATCCCCTCGGCGACGTTCGGCAGGCTGACGGCGAGCAGCTGGCGAGTGATGGTGAGGTCCCGCGGTCGTGCGAGCGAAACTGGCGTCCAGGGACTCGCGATGGCGGCGACGACAGCTCCGGCCTCGACGGTTCGACTGGCCGCCGTTGCGACGGCCACGCCGACGATTCCCATGTCGGGGGCGATCCAGACGCCGAGTCCGAGCGCGATCGTCAACACGACGTTGAGCCCGTTCGCCCCGCCGTTGACGACCATCGGCGTCCGCGTGTCGCCCGCGCCCTGTAACGCGTTCGCCCCGACGAGTCCGACGATGCGCATCGGCGCGGCAGCGAAGACGATCGCCAGGTAGAGCCCGCCGAGACGAACGACCGCCGACTCCGCCCCGAGCACGGCGATGAGCCAGTGACTGGCGACCAGTCCGACGACGGCGAGCGGAACGCCACAGAGGGCGCCGATGAGCAGCGCCTGGGTGATCGCGCGGTCGCGCGTGCGTTCCGCGCCCCGGCCCGTGTCCTGGCTCGAGAGTGCGATGGCACCGGTTCCGAGCCCGAGCCCGATCCGGAGGGGCAGTTGCCCGTAGAGGTCGGCGAGGCCGACGGCGGCTACCGCTGCGGGCGAGAACAGACCGGTGACGATGACGTCGACGGTCCGCATCAGGGTCGTCAGCGTCTGCTGGACAGCGACGGGCCAGCCCAGGCGCAGCGCTCGCCGCCAGACCTGCCGAACGCTCTCGTCGACCCGGAGCATCTACTTGACGAAAGGGGCGTCGACGCTTAACTTCCCCCCGGTCGCGGCGAAACGGTCGGCTGCCCGTCTCGTCCGGCGAGTGCCCCTCGAGCGAACGGTCCCGTCGCTGCCGGAAAGTCGGGAACCAGTTCGAGACAGGTGACTCGAGAGTGGGAGTGTCGTCGACAAGAGATCCCGGGAGAATGCGTGACGCGATACTCGAGCCGGCCTTCTCAGTCGCAACTCGAGACCGGTACCGTCGCCTGCGGCGTCAGTTCGGCTACGTCCGCGAGGAACGCCTCGAGCATCGCTCGCGTCACGTGAGGCATACACACTACGCGCAGTTCGCCCGACCCGGTCCGAGAAATTCGCCAGTCGGCCTCGCGAAGTGCGTCGAACGTCGGCGTCGGTACGTCCGCCGCGACCAGCGGGAGCGTCGGTTCGACGACGTCGTAGCCGAGCGCCCCGAGTTCGTCGGCCAACCACTCGGCGTTCGCCTGCGAACGCTCGTACTGGGCGGCGTACCCGTCAGGCCAGAGCTCCTCGAGCGCGGCGACCGTACTGGCGACGCCCGCACCCGACCGCGTGCCGGTGAGCGTGGCCTGCGAAGTCGTCTCGAGGTAGGGCGTGTCGACGGCGAGTTCGTCGAGCAGGGTCTCGTCCCGGACGAGGAGGCCGCCTGCGGGGACAGCCGCCTGGCCCATCTTGTGCGGATCGATGGTCATCGTGTCGACGCTCGCGTGCGCGAAGTTCCACTCGTAGTCCGTGAAGGGGAGGACGAAGCCGCCCCAGGCGGCGTCGACGTGAAAGAGCGCGTCCACCTCTCGAGCGACCTCGCTAAGTTCCGGGATGGGATCGACGCGTCCGTACTCCGTCGATCCGGCGACCCCGACGACCAGCGCCGTCTCCTCGTCGACAGCCTCGCGAACGGCCTCGAGGTCGGCCCGGTGGTCGTCGTCGGTCGGGACGACGCGGAGATCGACCTCGAGTACGGTCGCGGCTTTCCGGAAACTGAAGTGGGCGGACTCGGGCATCACGACGTTCGGACGGTCGCCGTCGGCCCGCTCGCGGGCAATTCTGACGGCCTGGAGGTTCGCCTCGGTTCCGCCGCTGGCGACGTACCCTGACGCCTCGGCGAGCCCGGCGACGTCGCCGAGGCGCGAGACGGCCTCGCGCTCGAGTTCCGCAACCTGCGGATAGGTGCCGGGGTCGCCGGGATTGGTCGCGAGAAAGCGAACGGCGGCCTCTCGAGCGACCGGGTGTGGCTCAGTGCACATCGACGAGAGTACCCGGTCGAACGACTGCGGCTCGGCTCGCATACGTCTATGGAGGAGAGTTGGCGGTTTAGTGGTTGTCGTTCTTGTTTGTCCGGGCGGGGCGGTGTCGAGGCGAGTGTGAGCTGGTCCAAGTCGAGTATGAGATGATCTGAGGCGAGTGTGAGCTGGCTCGTCGGCTGGTCGCCGACGGTGGGAAGCGCCGAAGCTGAGAAATCCCGGACCGTTTCACCGGGTAATTCTCGAGTACGCGCGTACAGCCAGGATGGAAAACGGCGGTATCGAGACGATACTGTCTACGCACAGGACCCAAATCGGCAGTAACGAGCCATTATTCGCAGTCCAGTTCATTGGCCGGCCGTCTCTGAAACTCTTCGAACCACGAATAATCGTTCAAAAATACGTGAGTGAACGCAACAGTTCGAATTAATCTACGTAAATTTAATGAGTGTGATAAGAAAAAGTTTATGTGCGAAAGGCAGGGTTACGCAAGTGCATGGCGCAGAAGTCCCCCACTACCGACGTTGAATCTTCGACTACCCTTCGAAACTCGCTGGTAAGCCGTCGTTCCTACGTCCGATCGGTTGCGACAGCGGCCGTCGCGGCGGGCGTCTTCGGCGGCGTCGCTGACGCTGCGGCGGCTGAGAGCGACTACGAAACGGTGACCCTCGACCCTGGCGAGGACCACCAGGTGAACGTCGGAGACGGCGAGACGCTCGAGAACGTCCTGTTCGACTGCACGGCCGAGGGGGCGCGCGTGACCATCGCGGCCCACGCGACCGACTGGACGATCCGCAACGTCGGTATCAAGGGCGAGTTTGACGTCGGAAGCCCCGACGCAGCCTTCGGGATTTCCGACCAGGGTGGCAACACCTCGACCATCGAAAACGTGTACGTAGCCGACGGCGCGATTCACGGCTCGGAAGCCACCGACGAGACCGCATTCTGGGTCTCCCCTGAGCACAGCGGCCACATCGACTTCAAGAACGTCAACGTGCAGAACTTCCCGGACAACGGCATCTACGCCTCCGCGCCGGCCGGCAAGGGTGGCGGCACGATCCACATCGACGAGTGCTACGCCGCGAACAACTACGTGGCGAACTTCCGAATCGGGTCGGCGGGCAGCGCGGTCACGAACTCGAGCGTCCACGTCGATCGCGACGGCTACGGCGGCCGCGGCATCTGGGTGTGGGCGCCGGGCGAGTGCGAGATCGACAACTGCCAGCTCGAGCTGGACGGCCACAACTACGCGATCGACGCGGGCGCGAACGGCAGCGGGACATCGGTGACGGTGACCGACACCGACTACAGCACGGACTTCCACGGCGGGGTCAACGAGACTGCCGGTTCGACCGTCGACTTCGGCGACGGCGTTGGGAACGACCCCGAGCCGACGATCCCCGACGGCGTCCCCGAGACGGCCGAGGACGCGGCGAGCGGGAACTGAGTCGCCCTGTTTTGCTGACGTAGCGGCCCTCCACACGGGTGCCGATCCGGTCTCCGTTCTGCGTCCTATCCTCCTCGACGGTGACTATCACTCCAGCCTCGCCTCGAGCACTGTTCTAGCGCTCCCTTCGAGCGACGCGGAACTCGCTCGAACGCGCCGAAAACGTCTTCGCGCGCGATAAATCACTGATAACGATCCGTCGTAACCCAGGATTACGCTCGAGTTCCTCGCTCGCTCGTTCATCGGTGGATGAAGGTCACGGCAGCCAGTCTATCGCCTCGTTCGGCCGCCAAGACGCGTCTCGAGCGGTAAGATACAATTACTACCGTCTGTTGCGCTCTCGTTCGTATAAACTATTCTGAGTATTTGCTCTTGCTTTCGAACGTGTACGTTCTGGTCTCTGTTATTATCTGTAAATTCAATGGATTCTATCTACGGAAGATTTAAACCAGTATCCTCGCATTACCTGAACGCATGGCACGCGACTCTTCGGTACTGGACGACGATTCGATTGCGGGACACGACGGGAACGTCCCGCGAGACGGTAATACGACGTTACTCGACCGACGAAGCTACCTCAAGCTTGCGTCCGCGAGCGCGGTGGCGGGTCCGGCACTCGCCGCCGCAACCGGCACCGCCGCGGCGGCCGACTACGACGTGATCACGGTCCCCGCCGGACAGCGGGAGGTGATCCGCGTCGAGTCGAACGAGACGCTCGAGAATACACTCGTCGACGTCACCGCCGACGGGGCAACGGTGACCATCGCCGCCCACGGCACGAACTGGACGATCCGAAACGTCGGGATCGAGGGCCGTGTCACGAGCGAGAACGCCGTCTTCGGCGTCTCCGATCGCCAGGCTGGCACCTCCAGGATCGAGAACGTCTACCTGGGCGACGGCGCCACGGACGGCCACCGACACGGTGTCGGCCTGTGGGTCGCCCCCCAGCACAACGGCCACATCGAGATCGACCGCGTGAACATCTCCGAGATGGGCGACAACTCGTTTTACTGCTCCGCGCCAGGGTACAACGGCGCCGGTGGGACGGTCGACATCTCGAACTGTTACTCCCGGGACTCCTGGGTCTCGCACTTCCGGCTCGGCGAGGGAACGGTCACGAACTGCACGGCCGTGAACACTGGCGCACACAAGGACGGCCGCGGCATCTGGGCCTGGGCACCTGGCGACGTCGTCGTGGAGGACTGCAACCTCGCGATGAACGGCCGTCACTACTCCGTCGTCGTCGGCGCCAACGGCGGCTCCTCCACCGTTCGGATGGTGAACACGCAGTACGACACCGGCTACAGCGGGGGCTTCAGACGAGCAGGGGGCTCGATCGACCTCGAGTCGGGCAACGGCACGTCGCCCGAGGACGTCGTTCCCGAGGGCTGTCCGACCAGCGCGGAGGCGGCCGCGTCGGGAAACGCGAACAGCGGTGAGAGTCGGATCGAAAGCGCGACCGACCAGCGCGACTCGGCGGACCTCCCCAACGTCATCGTCTTCGACGGTCGCGACGCGTCCACGGCGACCACCGACTACGCGTTCACCGTGACCGGCGACCTCGAGGCGTCCACGGACGACGGGGCGACCATCGACGAGGAATCGACGGTCGACGGCTCGAGCGCCGAGGGCGTCGTCGCGAACTACCTCGACGCCTACCGCTTCGACGGCGAACTCGAGAGTCTCCAGCTCGACGGCGACGCCGCGGTTCGCGTCAACGGCGTCGAAATTGACCCCAGTGAGTTCGACGACGGACTCGAGAACGTGCTCCTCGTCGAGGGCGCGGACGCGGACGTCACCCGCTACGAGTTCGTCGTCGACGGCGAGGTCGTCCCGTCGAATTACGAGGGGGCGACGATCGACGATACCGACGCAATTGCGGATGGTCACGTCCACGGAACCGTCGCAAACTGGAAGGACGCATTCCGCTTCGACGGCGACCTCGAGCAACTGACCGTTGACGGTCCTGGTACCGCTCGCCTCAACGGTGAGGAAGTCGACCCCGGCGAGTACGGCGAGGACCTGCCGAACGTCCTCGAGATCGAGGGCACCGGCGAGCCCGCGAGCTACGAGGTCACGGTCGAGGGAACGATCGCGTACGAGGGCGACGACGACGAGGTGACGGTCCGCTCGGGGACGACCGTCCAGAGCTCGATCCTCGAGGACACCCAGCGCTACCGGTTCTCCGGCGCACTCACCGACGTGACCTTCACCGACGGTGCAGCGGCGGTTCGGCTCAACGACGAGACGGTCGATCCCGACGAGACCGGCGACGACGAACTCCTCCCCCACGTGTTCGTCGTCGACGGGACAAACGCCGACGGTCCGTCGACGTACTCCCTCCAGGTGGACGGGCGCGTTCGCAAGGCCGACTATCGAAACGCCTCGGTCGACGAGGGCGACCTGCTCGAGGACCGTACCGTCCGCGGCGCCGTCGGCAACTGGCTCGACGCCTACTGGTTCGACGGCGACCTCGAGGACTTCACGCTACTCGGCGACGCCGAGGTCGACGTCGTCTACAACGCTCGGGACCAGTAAACCGGTTCGGCGATTCGGCGGTATCTCACGACGCGATGCGGATCGAACGAGACGAGGGCCGTTCTAATTCTGCGGAGACAGATCAATAGTATAATACGTCGTAGATGACAACCCGCAGGCATGTCGACACCTGAAGCGCCCGTCGACCAGGACTCCGGTCCGGTCGTCGCCGCGACCGACGTACGTCGGACGTACCATCTGGGCGAACCCGTCCACGCCCTCGACGGCGTCTCCCTCACGCTCCCCCGGGGGTCGTTCACGGCCGTCATGGGGCCGAGCGGGTCAGGGAAGAGTACGCTGATGAACCTCCTCGGTTGCCTGGACACGCCTGACCAGGGGACCGTCGAAATCGACGGGACGTCCGTCGCGGACCTCGCCGGAACCGAGCGCGCACGACTTCGAGGCACCGAGATCGGATTCGTCTTCCAGACGTTCAACCTCATGCCCCGACTGACCGCCGCCGAGAACGTCACCCTCCCGATGGTGTTTCACGACGCCGTCGACGAGACCCGGCGGGACCGGGCGCGCTCGCTGCTCGAGCGGGTCGGCCTCGGTGATCGGCTCGATCACGCGCCGAACGAGTTATCGGGAGGCCAGCGCCAGCGGGTCGCCATCGCCCGCGCGCTCGCGAACGAACCCGCGCTCGTCCTCGCAGACGAACCGACCGGGAACCTCGACACCGAGACGGGGACCGAGATCATGGCCCTCTTTCGCGACCTCCACGAGGCCGGCCGGACGATACTCATGGTGACCCACGAACGATCGGTCGCCGAGCACGCCGACAGGATCGTCCACCTCGTCGACGGCCGAATCGACGAGGTCGAGGACCTCGATGGCCAGCCGTCCGGCACCGATGACGAGGAGGGAGATCGATGAACCTCCGTGAGAGCTTCCGCATCAGTTGGCGGTCGATAGCCGGGCACAAACTTCGCTCGACGCTGACCACCCTTGGCGTCATTATCGGCATCGCTTCGGTCATCACGTTCATGATCCTCGGGGGTGCGTTCACCGACGACATCCTCGGGGACGTCGGCGAGGAGAATGCGCCGGTCATGCAGGTCCAGACCCAGACCTCGCCGGAGGCAGGCACCGGCATCATGATCGTCGACTCGCCGATCTACACCGAAACCGACGTCGAGACCATCGAGTCCATGGACGACGTCGCCTACGTCGCGCCGCTCGGGGACCTCTCGGCCGTCCAGCTAACCCGCGAAGACGACCGCGTCACCGGCGGTTTCACGGCAATTGCGACCAGCGGGGAGCGATTCGAGGACGACGATCTGTACACGCTCACCTAGGGCGAGACGTTCACCGGGGGCGACGAGGCCGTCGTCAACACCGGTGCCGCACAACTGTTCGAGGAGAACGTGACGACCGGTGACGAACTGACGGTCGCACTCGAGGACGGCTCGCGGACCACCGTCACCGTCGTTGGCGTCGTCGACGAGGATCTCACGGGACAACCTGTTCAGCCGGCAGTCTACCTGCCCCTCGAGTCCCACTACAACGTCACAGTCGAGACGCCCCGCGGAACGACAGAGCGGGCCTATCCGACCCTCGAGGTTCGGGCGAGCGGGCTCGAGACCGTCGACCCGGTCCAGGACGACGTCGTCGAGTACTTCGAGAGCGACGCGGACGCCCGCGAACTCAAGAACGACGGCGACCGGATCGAGGTGCAGACGATCCAGGACGCGATCGATCAGGTGACCGGCATCATCGACCAGCTCACGGTCTTCATCGGCGGCATCGCCGCCATCTCGCTGGTCGTCGGCTCGATCGGCATAGCCAACATCATGATCGTCAGCGTAACCGAACGAACCCGCGAGATCGGGATCATGAAGGCGGTCGGTGCCCGAAAGCGCGACATCGTTCAACTGTTCCTCGTCGAGTCGGTGATACTCGGTGCCGTCGGCGCGGTCTTCGGCGTCGCCCTCGGCGTCGGAGTCGGCTACCTGGCCGTCTCGGCGCTCGGGTGGCCGATGGTGTACCCGCTCGAGTGGATCGCCATCGCGGTCGCAGTTGGCGTCGGCGTCGGCGTGCTGTCCGGGCTCTACCCCGCCTGGCGGGCGGCCAGGGTCGATCCGATCGAGGCGCTCCGTCGCGAATAACAAAGTCGCTCGAGCCCATACCTGTATCCATGTTCGCGGACAGAACCGAGGCCGGGAACCAGCTCGCCACCACACTCGAGCGACAGGGCGTCGAGGCCGACGTCGTCCTCGGAATTCCGCGCGGCGCCCTTCCCATCGCCCGCCCGGTGGCCGACGCGCTCGAGGCCGACCTCGACGTCGTCGTCGCGCGAAAGATGGGCGCGCCGTCGAACCCCGAACTCGCCATCGGGGCCGTCGCGAGCGACGGTGCAGTCTGGCTCAACGACTCGCTCGTCAAGCACCTCTCGGTCTCCAGTGACTACCTCGAGGACGTGCGCGAGCGGGAAGCCGAAAACGCGGCGACGAAGGCGGCTCGCTACCGCGACGGAGGCGAGGCGGGAACGCTGCCCGACCTCGAGGGGAAGAGCGTCGTCGTGGTCGACGACGGGGTCGCGACGGGGGCGACGGCCATCGCCTGTCTGCGCCAGGTACGCGAGGCAGGTGCGGCCCACGTCACCCTCGCCGTTCCCGTCGGCTCGCCGGATTCGATTTCCAGGCTTGAGAACGAAGCCGACGCGGTCGTCGCGCTCCAGACGCCGGCGAGTTTTCGCGCGGTCGGCCAGTTCTACCGCCGGTTCGATCAGGTGAGCGACGAAGAGGCGATTGCGTATCTGGATCGGTCCTGACCGGATAATCGACTGTAATCGACGTATCGACGGCGCGTTCTCGTCTAGAGATACCGACGAACGTCGCGTTGGTAGTCGCGATACGCGTCTTCGAATTCGTGTTCCAGCAAACGTTCCTCTTGGCGAACGACCAGGTGGACGGCGGACAGCACGACCGGAAGTACGACGAGCAGCCACGCGGTGTTCAGAAGCACTGCGATCCCCAGATACAACGCCGTCCACCCGACGTACATCGGGTTGCGACTGAACGCGTACGGTCCGGTCGTCACGAGCGCCGTCGGCTTCTCACCGTCCAATTCTAGCTCGCCAACCGTTCGAACCGCCCACCCGATGATCAGCAGGCCGATCCCGGTCAATCCCCAGCCAGCGGACCGAGCGAGTCGCTGGTCCTCGAGCAACCGCAACGGCTTCAGTACGTGGGCGACCGTCCCTGCGAGAAGCCCGGCAACGTGCGATTCGGGGACGGGGACGTTCGCCCATCGCCACCTCCCTCTTTGCTCCGTACTCACCTCGTAGAATAGGGCGCCAGACTACAAGTAGAGAGTCTCCATAGATGCAGACACTCGGTGCTACGAGGTGACGTTCTACCGAATCCTGCGTTGAGTCTCGCCACGAAGCAGTTACTCAATCGAGGTTGATAGAGAGTGAAATAGTCGATTTGTCGGCACGTTCGTGGCTACGCGAGAAGTGGTTCGAGACGTTTTCGAACTTCGTTCCTGATCGACTCTACGCGTCGGAGACGACCTCGAGGACGTGTCCCACGGCCCCGTTTTTCAGCTCGACTTCGGGACCGTTCGGGTCGTCGCCGATGACGGTACCGATCTCGCCGACTATCGGCTCCTGGTCGGTCGACTGGACGTCCTGGTCGCCCTGCACGATCCGGACGGTCATTCCCTGTCTGAGTTCGGTCGCTTGCGGGCGTTCGTTGGACATGCTCGAGGGTCCATCGGTGACGTCAAAAAGCGTGATGCCTGCAGTCGCGCCGAAGGAGAGGGCGGCGGCGTTCGTAACAGTGTCGACGCCAGCCGACGAAACTCTTCGAGACGGTGTCGCTAAGTACCTCCTCGAGCAACACCACCCCATGACCCTCTTTGGAACCGCAGGTATTCGCGGCCCCGTCGCCGACACGGTGACGCCGTCGCTCGCGCTCGCCGTCGGCCAGGCTGCCGGCTCGCCGGGTGACTCCTTCGTCGTCGGTCGGGACGGCCGGGAGACCGGCCCTGCGCTGGCCGCCGCGCTGGAGGCCGGCCTCGAGAGCGCCGGATCGAACGTCGAACGCGTCGGCCAGGTGCCGACGCCCGCGCTCGCGTTCGCCTCGCAGGGGCGTCGCGGCGTCATGGTCACGGCGAGTCACAACCCGCCCGCCGACAACGGCATCAAACTGTTCGTCGACGGCGTCGAGTACGACCGCGAGGCCGAGAAGGCGATCGAATCGATCGTCGAAACGCCCGAGCTCGCTCCGTGGGACGAGTGGGGAAAACCGCGACGCGGCGACGTCCTCGAGGGGTACCGGCAGGCCGTGGTTGACTACGTCCGAGAGCGGTTCCCCGCCGAGGACGACCGCCCGCTCGCGGGACTGTCGGTCGCCGTCGACTGCGGCAACGGCGTCGGCGCGCTGGCGACCCCGCAGGTGCTCGACGTCCTCGGCGCCGACGTGGTGGCGATCAACGCGACCGTCGACGGCCACTTCCCCGCCCGGGAGAGCAAGCCCACCGCGGAGACGCTGACGGACTTTTCGGCGTTCCTTGCCGAAGGCTCGTTCCACCTGGGGCTCGCTCACGACGGAGACGCCGACCGACTCGTCGTCCTAAACGGCGACGGCGAGGTCGTCCACGAGGACACGATCCTGGCGGTCGTCGCCGCCCACTACGCCGAGACGAGCGCCGCGGACGACCGGGTCGTCGTCACGACGCCCAACGCCTCCGCCAGAATCGACGAGCGCGTTCGTGAGGCCGGCGGCCGCGTCGAGCGAGTTCGGCTGGGTTCGCTCCACGAGGGAATCGCCCGGGTCGAAGCAGCGGCCGCCGGAGACGGCGCCGCGGCGGACACTGAGGTCGTCTTCGCCGCCGAACCCTGGAAACACATCCACACCGCCTCCGGCGGCTGGATCGACGGCGTCACCAGCGCGGCCGTCGTCGGCGCGCTCACCCTCGAGGCCGGGTCGCTCGAGGCCCTGCGCGACCCCGTCACCGAACGACCCTACCGCAAGGTCTCGGTCGACTGTCCGGAGTCTGCGAAAGGCCCTGCGATGGCGACCCTCGAATCGACGCTGCCGGCGGCGTTCGAGGATGCGACGGTCGACACCGACTACGGGGTCCGCCTCGAGTTCCCCGACGCCTCGTGGCTACTTGTCCGCCCGAGCGGGACCGAGCCCTACGTCCGCCTGTACGCCGAGAGCGACGACGTCGACGCGCTCGTCTCGGACGCGCGTGACGTGATCGAGTCGGCGGTGGCCGACCACAGATAACCCTGCCGTGGGGCGTCCAATACAAGAAAAAGATTCTAGCGACCGAGTCTATAGATCGCAGTACAGCGGCAATCCGCCACGCACGCACGTGATCCGGATCGGGTCGTCGTAGCTCACGGAGACGTGGTCGGCCGCGCGGACGTATCTCGCTGGATCGGTCCGACTCACCGAGCGCAATAGTCCGGCGTCCTCGAGTCGGGAGACGGTTCGGTAGGTCGTGCTGAGCGGAATCTCGAGCTCCTCTGCGAACTCGCTGACGGGCGTCGAGCCGTCCGCGTAGCGATACAGCTCGCGAGCGGTGTCCTCGGAGAGGAGAGAGACAATGCGCTCGGGGTTGCAACCTCCCTCCCCGTCGCTGATACCGCACGGATGTCCGTCGGCTACTGTCTGGCCCATACGTATTCGTCACCGAGTGTTCACATACCTCCTGTCAGTCGCTCCCACTCGGTGGGAAACGCTGGCAGGCGTTCGTATCCCGACGAAACGCTTTGATACTTCCCCGCCGAATCGTGGGCCACAGCTATGGATTCACTCATCGAGGCCGCCCGCGACGTCCAGTCTCGAGCCCACGTCCCCTATTCCAAGTACCCCGTCGGCGCGGCGCTCGAGACGGCCGACGGCGAGGTCTTCGTCGGTTGCAACCTCGAGAACGCGAACTACAGCAACAGCCTCCACGCCGAGGAGGTCGCCATCGCCGAAGCCGTCAAGAACGGTCACCGCGACTTTGTCCGTCTCGCCGTCAGTTCGGGTCGTCGCGACGGCGTCACACCCTGTGGAATGTGTCGCCAGACGCTCGCGGAGTTCGCCGACGACGACCTCGTCGTCTACTGTGACGAGGGCGACGACGATCCGCCGAGTGAGTACACCCTCGGGGAACTCCTGCCGAACACGATCACCGAAGAGATGCTTGAGTGAGGTGAGGGCGTGGGTCGAGTGAGAGGGAGACCGAGAGCGGGAGCAGGGGGAGGCGAGGTCCGAGGGCAAAAACCAACCTCAAACCGTCGTCAACGATCCGACCGGCGCTTCGGTTCGGCCTTTCGCTCGTTCGATGCCGTCGGTTCCCGCCGCGATGAGCGCAAAGACTCCGGCGACCTCCGCCCCTGCCGTTTCGACGATGTCGAGGAGCAGTTCCTGGGTCTCGCCGGACCGGATCAGGTCGTCGACGACCAGGACGGAGTCGTCCGGGTCGATCGCGGCCGCGGGCAGGTAGTAGGTGAGTTCGATGCCCGACTCGAGGCGCTCGCGAGCCTCGAAGAAGTCCTCGACGGCAGTCTCCTTGCGTTTCTTCGCGTACGCACACCGGGTTCCGTAGTAGCTGGCGAGTGAGGCGGCCAGCGTGATGCCGTCGGTGGCGGCCGTCAACACGACGTCGGGGCGCTCGAAGTCGAACGCGTCGGCCACGACGGGTGCGGCGAGGTCGAGAAACGGCTGGTCGAAGACGGCCCCGGAGTTGTCGACGTACCCCTCCGAGTCGACCCGGATGCGGGCCTCGAGTTCGGCCGCCAGCGCCTCCCGACCGACCTCCTCGACCACCTCGCGGGCGCGTTCGGTCCCGGGGAGGACGTGTCCGTTGACGTAGCGGTTGAGGTCGCCCGCCGGCAGGCCGGTTGCCTCGGCGAGTTCGTCGTACGTCCGGGTTTCCTTGAGCATCCGCAGCACGTCGACCGCTCTCAGCTGGAGCGCGGCTTTTTCGGCTCGGTTCATGCGTGTACGCACGATTCCACAAGTATGTATATTTCGATCGATAGTTTCGTGTCACACCACCACAAACGTGGGTAGCTCGGTCTGATCCATCGCACGCGTCGGCTACCGATGATACCGGGCCACCAGCCGCCGGGCGAGGCGTGCCTGAGCACGCTGGAGCAGGCGCGACGCCGTGCTCGAGGCGCAGTCCAGTTCCCTGGCGACGGCTGCGACGCCGGCCTCGCGGGGCACCTCGAAGTAGCCGACCTCGACGCCCGCAGCGATGGCCTCGAGTTGCCGGTCGGTGAGTGCGTCCGCAATGGGGGCGTGGCGACGATCGTACTCGCCGATCGAGCGAACGGTGACGTCGATGGACTCGGGAAGACCCTCGAGCATTGCCTGCAAGTTCTCGCCCGTGCCGACGACGGTCATTCCGAAATCCGCGGACTCGTCGTAGGTGATCGGCGGGACCACGACGAGGTCGAGCGCGGCGAACGCCGCTCGCCACTCGACGTCCGCCTCGCGGGTCTCCTGGCAGACGTAGAGGTAGAAGGAGCCGTCGTCGATTGGCGTCAGATCGTACCACCGGATCGATTCCGTGGACTCGAGCGCCGCTTCGTAGGGCTCGCGGTCGGCCTCGACGTAGAAGAGTTCGTACTCGAGGCCGTCCTGGCGGGCGGCGACGTTCCAGGCCTGGAGTTCCTCGTAGCGAACGGCGTCGCCGTCCCTGATGAATCGCTGCATCGGGTGGAGCATCCAGTCGGGCTGGGAGAGTTCCACGGAGAGCGATTTCACGGTCCGTTCGTCTCGAGTGGTCGAATTGGTATAAATGCACTAGTCAATTCGTGATAACGCCGATCGAATCCGCGGCGCAACTTACGACCATGGTCGACTGGATTCCGCTCGACGCACCGGAACGACTCGCGTTCGTCGTCGCCGCGAGCGCGTTATCGCTCAATTTCGTCGGCGTGCTCGCAACACTCGCGGGCCGCGCCGACTACTGGCCGCCCGGCGAGCGTGATTGGCGGTTCTACGCCCAGTGGACGCTCGCACAGACGTTTTCCGTGTGTCTTCTCGCGGTGGCCGTGCTCGATTGGAACGAGTTCTGGCTCCCTCGAAGGCTGACGCTCGTCGCCGGCCTCGTGCTCTTCGTCCCCGGCTTCGTCGTCGCACTCGCCGCAGGACGCGATCTGGGAAGCGAGGAGACCGTCGGCCTGACCGGCGAGTTGCGAACCGGCGGCTGGTACCGCTACTCCAGGAACCCCCAGTACGTCGCTTACCTCGTCGCTACGGTCGGATTCGCACTGCTGGCGAACTCCGCGTCCGTGGCGGTGCTCTGTGGACTGTATGCCTGCTGGTGGCTCCTCCTGCCGCTGGCCGAGGAGCCGTGGCTCCGCGAGCAGTACGGGGAGGCCTACGAACGGTACGCCGCCTCGACGCCGCGCTTCGTCGATTTGCGAACGTTCAAACGGTTCTCGGACGAGCACACTGGGCGCGACGCGACGGGATGAGCGGAGAGAACGAAACGGTGTCTCGAACGCCTATTCCGCGAGGAAATCCGGCTCCGAACGCTTCTCGTCGCGCTCGGCCTCGAGGTGGGCCCGGAAGTCCTCGATTTCGACGTCGTACTCCTGGTCCTCGAAGCGATCCCGAACCGAGATGTTCCCGGCTTCCTCCTCGTTGTCGCCAACGATGATCTGGTAGGGGACGCGGTCGTCGTGGGCCGCGCGGATCTTGCGCTCGAGCGTGCTGTCCCTGTGGTCGACCTCGGTCCTGAAGTCGCCGAACTCGTTGGCGACGCGGTGGGCGTAGCCGAGGTTGTCGTCGGAGATTGGGAGGACGCGCACCTGCTCGGGAGCGAGCCAGAACGGGAAGTTCCCCTCGTAGTGCTCGATGAGCATCATGAAGAAGCGCTCGTAGCTGCCGTAGAGCGCCCGGTGGATCATGACCGGCTCGTGGGCCTCGTTGTCCTCGCCGACGTAATCGAGGTCGAAGCGCTCTGGCATGTTGAAGTCCAGCTGAACCGTCGGGCCGTCCCAGTGGCGGCCGATGGCGTCCTCGAAGGCGTAGTCAATCTTCGGGCCGTAGAACGCGCCGTCGCCGGCCTCGAGGTCGTAGTCGACGTTTCGTTTCTCGAGGACCGACTCGAGTTGGGCCTCCGCTTTATCCCAGATCTCGTCGCTCCCCACGGACTTCTCGGGGCGCGTCGCGAGCGCGACCTCGTACTCGAGGTCGAACGTGGAAAGCACCTCGTCGATGACGTCCATGATTTGCTCGACTTCGCGCTCGATCTGATCGGGGCGGACGAACAGGTGGCCGTCGTCGATCGTGAACGCCCAGACTCGCGAGAGGCCGGAGAGTTCGCCGCGCTGTTCTTTCCGATACACTTTGCCGTTCTCGGCGTATCGGATCGGCAGGTCGCGGTAGCTCCAGGAGTGATCCTGGAAGATCGCGGCGTGGCCCGGGCAGTTCATCGGCTTCAGGCCGAACTCGTCGTCGCCCACGTCGAAGATGAACATGTCGTCCTCGTAGTTCTCGTAGTGGCCTGACTTGTGCCAGAGGTCCGTCTTGAACACGTGGGGCGTCTCGACGTAATCGTAGCCCGCGTCCTCGTTCAGGTCCTCGACGAAGCCCTCGAGTTCCCGTAAGATCGTCTTCCCCGGCGGGTGATACAGCGGGAGCCCTGGACCCGTGACGTCCTGGATCGAGAACAGGTCCATCTCGTTGCCGATCTTACGGTGGTCGCGCTCTTTGGCCTCTTCGCGGCGTTCGAGGTAGTCCTCCAGGTCGCTCTCGTCCTCGAAAGCCGTCCCGTAGATCCGGGTCTGCATCGGATTTTCCTCGTCGCCGCGCCAGTAGGCTCCCGCGATTTCGAGCAGTTTGACGACGCCGATTTCGCCCGTCGACTCGAGGTGCGGGCCGGCACAGAGGTCCTCCCACTCGCCCTGGCTGTAGAAAGTGACCTGTTCGCCCTCTTCGGCCAATTCTTCGAGCAACTCGAGTTTGTAGGGTTCGTCCGCCAGGCGCTCCTCGGCCTCCGCGACCGAGACTTCCTCGCGCTCGATGTCGTAATCGGCTTCGATGATGTCCTCGATCTCGGCCTCGAGCGCCGAGAAGTCGCTCTCGTCGACCTCGAGGTCGTCGAAGTCGTAGTAAAAGCCCTCCTCCGTCGGCGGGCCGATGGCGAGTTTCACGTCGTCGAAGTGGCGCTCGACGGCCTGGGCCAGACAGTGGGCCGCGGAGTGGCGGAGCACGTCGAGGTACTCGTCGGACTGGTCGGTGACGATCTCGAGGCGAGCCTCCTCGAAGACGGGAGCCTCCTTGGCGACGAGTTCACCGTCGAGTTTGCCGGCGACCGTGTCGCGGCCGAGACCGGGGCCGATCTCGTAGGCGCAGTCCTCGACGGTGGCGTCGGAGGCGACCTCGAGTTCGGAGCCGTCGGGGAGGACGACGTTGATCGATTGCGGTGCGGATTCGGATTCGGGTTCGGGTTCTGACATTGGTGGGTTGTGGGTGGGTTCGGTGTTGTGGTAGCTGTGAGTGTCGCTATCGGGTGACTACGGACAGGTGGTATCCTCGCTCGAGTCGCTCGGGCAAGATGTCTGGACGCTGGTACGCGTGATCGCGTCCGTTCTTGTTCTGCCAGGCGTCGCACCGAGCGTCGTGCGTACCGCTCGCTGAGGCGTTCGTGTCGACACAACGAGCGGTAGGTGGGAATTAGAAACGGGCGGACGGCCCTGTAAAGTAGACACCTACCATCGTACCTCTGGGTATCCCCGAACGGAATAAAAACGTTTTGATGGTGTGCGGATCGCTCGAGTCCTGCCCCAACCCGGAGGACTTTACTCGTCGGAACACGCTCGAGCCAGTATGACCGAGGCGACGGGGATCGTCGGCGAGTTTCTTGCCTTGAAAGCCGACACCGAGGCGGACGTGCTGGCGATGCAGTGTGGCGACTTCTACGAGTTCTTCGGCGACGACGCCGAACTCGTCGGCGAGGAACTCGAGCTCAAGGTGACCTCCAAATCGTCCCAGGGCCAGTCCTACCCGATGGCGGGCGTCCCGCTGGCCGACCTCACGCCCTATCTCAAGGCACTCGTCGAGCGCGGCTACCGCGTGGCGGTGGCCGACCAGTACGAGACCGACGACGGCCACGTCCGCGAGATCGTTCGCGTGGTGACGCCGGGGACGTTCGTCGAGACGAGCGACGCCGACGCGCAGTATCTCGCGGCGGTGGTTGCGGATCAAAACTCGAGTTCCAGCAGCGAAACCGCATACGGGCTCGCCTTCGCAGACGTCACGACGGGCCGATTCCTCGTCGCCGGTGCCGAAGACGTCGACGAGGCGATGACCGAACTCTACCGCTTCGCCCCCGTCGAGGTCCTGCCCGGCCCCGACGTTCGGACCGACGACGACTTCCTCGCACAGCTCCGCGACCGACTCGAGGCGCGTCTCACCCTCCACGAGACCGAAGCGTTCGCCCCCAAACGAGCGACCCACCGCGTCCGCGACCACTTCGGGGCCGAGACCGTCGACCGGCTCGACCTCCCCGAATCCGCGCTCGCCGCCGCGGGCGCCGTCCTCGCCTACGTCGAGGAGACCGGTGCGGGCGTGCTCGCGTCGATGACCCGCCTCCAGACCCACCGCGGGGACGATCACGTCACCCTCGACGTGACCACCCAGCGCAACCTCGAGCTGACCGAGACCATGCACGGCGAGCGCGACGGCTCCCTCTTCGCGACTATCGACCACACGAAGACCAGCGCCGGAGGGCGGTTACTCAAGGAGTGGCTCCAGCGTCCCCGGCGCTCGCTCGACGTGCTCGAGGAGCGACAGGCGAGCGTCGGCGCCCTCGCCACCGCCGCGCTCGCCCGGGACGAACTCCAGGACGTGCTCGGTGGGGCCTACGACCTCGAGCGCCTGGCCTCGCGGGCGACTCACGGGAGCGCGGACGCGCGGGACCTGCTCGCGGTGCGAGATACCCTCGTGCTGGTTCCCCGGGTGGTCGAAGTCGTCGAATCGACGCCCGACCTGGTCGACTCGCCGCTGTCGACCATCGTCGACCGGGTCGACCGCGAGCGGGCCGCCGACCTCCGCGAGACGCTGGCTGATGCGCTGGCCGAGGACCCACCGTCGACGGTGCGCCAGGGCGAGTTGCTGAAGAAGGGCTACGACGACGACCTCGACGACCTCATCGAGCGCCACGACGAACTCGAGCAGTGGCTCGACACGCTGGCCGACCGCGAGAAGCGCCAGCACGGGCTCAGTCACGTCACCGTCGACCGGAACAAGACCGACGGCTACTACGTTCAGGTCGGGCGATCGGCGGCCGACGGCGTGCCCGACCACTACGAGGAGATCAAACAGCTCAAGAACTCCAAGCGATTCACGACCGACGAACTCGAGGACAAAGAGCGCGAAATCCTCAGAATCGAGGAACAGCGCGGCGACCTCGAGTACGAACTGTTCCAGCAGCTTCGCCAAGACGTCGCGGAGCGGGCGGCCCTCCTCCAGGACGTCGGACGTACCCTCGCGACCGTCGACGCGCTCTCGAGTCTGGCGAGTCACGTCGCCGAGAACGGCTGGGTTCGGCCCACCCTCTCGCGGGGACAGGGCCTCGAGATCACCCAGGGGCGTCACCCCGTCGTCGAGCAGACGACCGAGTTCGTCCCGAACGACGTGGCGATGGACGCGGATCGCGGCTTTCTGGTGGTGACCGGACCCAACATGTCCGGGAAGTCGACGTACATGCGCCAGGTCGCCTGCATCGTCCTGCTGGCCCAGATCGGCAGTTTCGTCCCTGCCCGCGAAGCCAGGATCGGTCTGGTCGACGGCATCTTCACCCGCGTCGGCGCCCTCGACGAACTGGCCCAGGGGCGCTCAACGTTCATGGTCGAGATGAGCGAACTCTCGAACATCCTGCACGCGGCGACCGACGAGTCGCTCGTCATCCTGGACGAAGTGGGGCGGGGAACCGCCACCTACGACGGCATCTCCATCGCCTGGGCGGCCACCGAGTACCTGCACAACGAGATCCGGGCGAAGACGCTTTTCGCGACTCACTACCACGAACTCACGGGCCTGGCCGACCACCTGCCCCGCGTGGCGAACGTCCACGTCGCAGCTGACGAGCGCGACGGCGACGTGACCTTCCTGCGAACCGTTCGCGACGGCCCGACCGATCGCTCCTACGGGATTCACGTCGCCGACCTCGCGGGCGTTCCCGCTCCCGTCGTCGACCGCGCCCGCGACGTCCTCGAACGACTGCGCGATGAGAAGGCCATCGAAGCGAAGGGCGGGGGTTCGAGCGAGCCTGTCCAGACGGTGTTCGACGTCTCGAGCGGGAGTTTTCGGGGACCGGCGAACGCCGACGGGGGTGACCCGGAGCCACCAGGGCCGGCGGTCGACCCAGCGGTCGAGGCCGTCCTCGAGGACCTCGAATCGCTCGACGTGAATGCCACGCCGCCCGTCGAGTTGATGGCGAAAGTGCAGGAGTGGAAACGACGGCTCGAGGAGTGAAAATCGGCGAGAAACAGCACAATAGAGGCCGACAGCGGAATTCAGAGGAACGCGATCACTTCCCGCAGGTAGTTGAGGACGATACCGATGATCGCGAGGTAGCCGACGATTCCGAAGACGTTGACGATCAACCCGTTCGTGTACGGGCCCATAACCTCCTCGTCGTTCGCGATGCCGAGAATCAGGAAGCCGAGGACCGGGAACGCGATCACGGCGACCGCCTGCGCGATCCGGAGGAGTTCGATCGGGTCCTCCTGGAACGCGATCACGACGGCGAGGCCGAAAAGAACTGCAACCGTCGCCCAAGTCTTGACCGGCCGGCCGTCCATCGTCGGATCCTGACCGAACCCGTCGGCCAAGAGCGTCGCCCCGAGGATCGCATTGACGACCAGCGAGGAGAGCGCGGCGAAGAAGAAGCCGAGCGTGAAGAGGTAGAACGCGCCCGAACCGGCGACTGGCTCGAGCTGGGAGGCCATGCCGACGGCGTCGAAGACTGGATCGGTCTCGCCGTGAATGACGCTCGCGCTCGTCAGCATGATGACCGTCACGATGAGACCGAGGACGGCGATACCGAGAATGCTGTCCGATCCCTTCTCGGCGAGCTGGTCCGGGCCCCACTCTTTCTCCCGGACGAGATACGTCTGGTAGGCCGCGGCAGCGATCGAAAACGTCGTGGCCGCCATTCCGAGCGCGAGGAAGAGCGCGTCGACGTTCGGGACCGACGGGATCAGACCGCCGGCAGCCGCGGAAACGTCGAACCCGACGATGGCGAGCGTCCCGACGAACGCGACGAGCATGATCCCGACGACGAGTTTGATTAGGAGTTCGATCTTCTCGTACAGGTTCGGCAACCAAATGAACCCGATCGCCGCGATGGAGAACACGGCGGCCCAGAGCCTGACGTCGTATCCGACGAGCGCGTTCGTCGCGAATCCGATGCCCGCGTTGTTGCCGGCCTGAAACGCGAGGATAGCGAGGAAGCCGAAAACACCACCAACCGTCGCGAGGCCGTTACCGTATTTCTCTCGAGCGACCTCGAGGAGCGTCTCCCCGGTTGCGAGGCCGATCCGTGCAGCCATCCACGTGTACGTGATCATGAAGACCGTCGCGGTTATCGGCACCCACAGTAGCTGGTAACCATAGAGACTCCCAGCGATCGTACTCAGCGCGATACTGCCCGGTCCGACGACGACGGCCGCCAGTATGAGCGCTGGACCGATGGCCGTGATCCGATTCCAGAGGGATCGACTCGATGCTGGTTCTGTGTTGGTTGCAACCATACCGCAAAGCTACATTCAGGAAATAAATAGATACTGGCGATTCGAACAGACATCACCGAGAACGATTCCGGAAGGAACGCCGAAAAGCGTTGAATTACCGCTCACACAGGACCATCGTTCGACGCACCTGTCGAGGGTCACGAACTCAGTCGAATTCCCGTCGATACCCTTTTGCATCCGCTCAGAAACAACCATACATGACTTTCCAGCAGGCGCTCGAGGGCGTCACGTGTCCCATCGTGACGCCGTTCGACGAATCGGGATCGGTCGACGAGGAATCGCTGGGGCCGCTCGTCGACGCTCTCCTCGAGGGCGGCATTGACGGGCTCTTTCCCTGCGGGACGACCGGCGAGTTCGCGAGCCTCTCGCCCGACGAACGGCGTCGGGTCGTCGAGGTCACGGTGGAGCGAGCCGACGGCGAGGTACCGATACTCGCTGGCGCCGCTGCGACGAGCGTCGCCGAGACGGTCGATTACGCCGAAGCGGCCGCCGAGGTCGGCGCCGACATCGCGGTTGTCGTCCCGCCGTACTTTCACACATCGAACAACCCCGACGGCGACCGACAGTTCTTCGAGGCGGTGGCCGACGAGTCGCCGCTCCCCCTCGTGCTCTACAACATCCCCTCGTGTACGGGCCAGCCCATCGCCCTCGAGTCGCTCGAGGCGGTCGCCGACCACGAGAACGTCGTCGGCCTGAAGGACTCGAGCGGTGACTTCGAGTACTTCCTGGCGGCGATGCGCCGGACGCCCGAAGAGTTTCTGTGTCTGCAGGGATTCGACACGCTGCTCGTCCCCTCCCTCCGAATGGGCGCCGACGGCGGCGTGAACGCGCTCTCGAACGTCGCCCCGGAGGCGTACGTCGAGGTGCTCGAGACCGCCGAAACCGAACGCGGGGAGGTCCTCCAGACGGCGATCTCGGGACTGTTCGAGGCGTGCGGAACCTACGGATTCGCTCCCGCAACCAAAGCCGCCCTCGGCCACCGCGGGTGGCTCCCGTCCGACGCGGTTCGCCCGCCGCTGGTCACCGTTCCCGAGGCAGGACGAGAGACGATCACCGACCGTACCGACACGCTGCTCGAGGGCTGAATCATGACCGACGACACAATCGACACCCCATCTGACGACCCAACCGACGACGCGGACGACCGAGCAAACAATCGAGCAACGGACGAGCGAGCAGCGGACGAGACGACCATCCACCATCTCGACGAGCACACCGTCGCCCGGATCGCTGCCGGAGAAGTCGTCGAGCGGCCCGCCAGCGCGGTCAAGGAACTGGTCGAGAACGCCCTCGACGCCGACGCCACGCGCATCGACGTCGAGATTGAGGCGGGCGGCACCGAATTCATCCGAATCAGCGACGACGGCCGCGGGATGACCGAGACGGACGTCCGCCAGGCAGTTCGCCAGCACACGACGAGCAAGATCACGGGCCTGGAGGACCTCGAGCGCGGCGTCGAAAGCCTGGGCTTCCGCGGCGAGGCGCTCCACACCATCGGTTCGGTGTCGAAGCTGACGATTCGGACCCGGCCTCGAGCCGACGGACTCAGCAGCGAATCTCCGACGGGAACTGAACTCGTCTACGAGGGCGGCGACGTCGTCGCCGTCGAACCGACCGGCTGCCCGGAGGGAACCACGGTCGTCGTCGAGGACCTCTTCTACAACACCCCCGCCCGACGGAAGTTCCTCAAGACCACCGCGACCGAGTTCGCCCACGTCAACCAGATCGTCACCCGCTACGCCCTCGCCAATCCGGACGTGGCGCTCTCGCTCACCCACGACGGGCGCGAGGTGTTCGCCACGACGGGCCAGGACGACCTGCAGGCCGCCATCCTCTCGGTCTACGGCCGGGAGGTCGCCCGCTCGATGATCGACGTCGAGGCCGAAGCCGATGACCTCCCGGTCGGCCCGCTCGAGTCGGTCTCGGGAACCGTCTCGCACCCGGAGACGAACCGGGCCAGCCGGGACTACCTCGCGACCTACGTCAACGGGCGAGCGGTCACCTCCGAGGCCATCCGCGAGGGGATCATGGACGCCTACGGGGGCCAACTCGGCGGAGACCGCTACCCCTTCGTCGTGCTCTTCCTCGAGGTCCCCGGCGACGCCGTCGACGTGAACGTCCACCCCAGAAAGCGCGAGGTTCGCTTCGACGACGACGATGCCGTCCGCCGTGCGGTCGAGTCGGCCGTCGAGGACGCGCTGCTCGAGCACGGTTTGCTCCGCTCGCGGGCGCCGAGAGGACGCTCGGCACCCGAGGAGGCGGCGGTCGGGCCCGACGACGAGTACGAGGACGGAACGCTCGCGGGGGCGGCTGACGACGCCAAGGCGAGCGAGTCGACCGGTTCAGGACCGTCGAATCAGTCGGTCTCGGGCGACGGCGTCGGCTCGCGTTCGCTCGATTCGAATGCCGACTCGAGCGAGGCACCCGCAACGCAGACAGATGGCTCGAGGTCGACCGAGGCACCGGAAACTGGGCAGTCGTCGGACGGATCACGAGCGAACACCTCGAGTGGGGCCGAAACGTCACCGTCGACCCCTTCGTCCGACCTCGAGGCGAACCGTTCCGATCCCTCGAGGGCATCCGAACAGACGAATCGAACGCCAGGTACGTTGGATGCGACGGACGCGGCGGAGACGACAGACGCAGGAGATCGATCTCGAAACACCGCCTCGAGCGACCCGTCGCGCTCGATCACCCCGTCGACCGACCAGCAGACGCTGGCGGGCGGGACGGCTACCGGGGCCCTCGAGTACGACTCTCTGCCCTCACTTCGGGTACTCGGTCAGCTGAAGGACACCTACGTCGTCTGCGAGACGCCCGAGGGCCTCGTCCTGGTCGACCAGCACGCCGCCGACGAGCGGGTCAACTACGAGCGCCTCCAGCGAGCGTTCGCCGACGATCCGACGACCCAGGCGCTCGCCTCGCCCGTCGAACTCGAACTCACTGCCGTCGAGGCCGAGGCCTTCGAGCACTACCGGGACGCGCTCGCGCGCCTGGGTTTTTCCGCCGACCGCGTCGACGACCGCACGGTCGCCGTCACCACCGTTCCCGCCGTCCTCGAGAAGACCCTCGAGCCGGCCCAGCTCCGGGACGTCCTCGCGTCGTTCCTCGACGGCGACCGCGAGGCGGGCGCCGAGACGATCGACGCGCTGGCCGACGACTTCCTCGCCGACCTGGCCTGCTATCCGTCGATCACCGGCAACACCTCGCTCTCGGAGGGGTCCGTACTAGACCTACTCGAGGCGCTCGACGACTGCGAGAACCCCTACGCCTGTCCCCACGGTCGTCCCGTCCTCGTGCAGTTCGAGTACGGGGACCTCGAGGACCGGTTCGAGCGGGATTATCCGGGTCACGCCTGATTCGGTCGCGACGGAGAGCGTCTCCTGCATAACTATGGTTTTTATATGATAATCCGCCGATAGCTGGCGGACCAATCACGAGCGAAGAGAGTCACTCGAGGTCGTGAAAACGACTATGCCATTAACTAACATAGCTCGAGTATGGCGATGCAATCCCCCTCCGGTCGACACTCGCGCTGCCTGAACTGCGGCTTCGAAGCGCCCGGCGGCGACGACGCGTGGGTTCGCCTCGAGGTGCCCGGCCTCGGGCGGATGACCCAGTGTCCGGAGTGCGAGAGCACGAACGTGATGACGGGGCGCTAGTCCGCGTCACCTGCCGCTCCGTCGCAGACAGACTCTTGAGTCCGGCAGCCCAACTACGGCTATGAGCCAGGAATCCGACGAGCGAGCGCTGACCGACGAAGAGTGGCGCGAGCGCCTGACCGACGAGGAGTACCGCGTTCTCCGGGAGGCCGGGACCGAGCGCCCGTTCTCCGGCGAGTACGTCGACCACGAGGAGGACGGCTCCTACTCGTGTGCGGGCTGTGGAGCCACGCTCTTCGAGTCGGACACGAAGTACCACTCGGGGTGTGGCTGGCCGAGTTTCTACGACGCAGACGACGACGTGATCGAGACGCGCGTCGACACCAGCCACGGCATGCACCGCACCGAAGTCCTGTGTGCCAACTGCGGTGGCCACCTCGGTCACATCTTCGAGGACGGTCCCGAACCCACGGGGAAGCGCTACTGCATCAACTCGGCGGCGCTCGAGTTCGAAGACGAGTAGTCACGACGCGTTTCGAAGTCGGAGCGTGAATCGTCGAGGATCGCCTCGAAGGGAGGGAGAACCGATCGCGAATTGATCAGGTTAATCGAGCGACGACGCCAGCGCCGCGGGTGGCTCTCCAGAGAGCGCGTCCCGGTCGTGTGGCGCCTCGAACTCGAGGTCGGGGCCGCGGGCGACGATGCCGTGCGGGTTCACGTCCGGGTGGGTCGTGTAGTAGTGTTCCTTGATGTGGTCCATCTCGACCGTCTCTGCGACACCGGGCGTCTGGTAGAGGTCGCGCAGGTACGGCCAGAGGTTGTCGAACTCGCGGATGAATTTGACGTTGCATATGAAGTGCGTGTGGTAGACCTGGTCGAATCGCACGAGCGTCGTGAACAGGCAGACGTCGGCCTCGGTCAGGCGGTCACCGGCGAGGTAGCGCTGCTCGGCGAGGACGTCGTCCCAGCGTTCGAGCGCCTCGAAGAGGTCGTCGACGGCCGCCTCGTACGGCTCCTGCTTCGTCGCAAACCCGGCCCGGTAGACGCCGTTGTTGATCGGCTCGTAGATTGCCTCGATGATATCGTCGACGTCCTCGCGGTAGCCCTCGGGGTAGAGATCGACGTCCCTGGTCGCCAGGTCGCCGAACTCGGTATCAAGCATGCGGATGATCTCTGCGGACTCGTTGTTGACGATGGTGTCTTCCTTCGTGTCCCAGAGCACCGGCACCGTAACTCGGCAGGTCGCGTCCGGGTCGGCGCGCACGTAGAGTTCCCGGAGGAAGTCCGCCCCGTGGACGTGATCGACGGTACACCCGTCTTTCTCGGGCGTGAACTGCCAGCCGTCCTGGTCGCGGTAGGGGTCGACGACCGAGACGGAGATGGCGTCCTCGAGCCCCTTCAGCGACCGCACCAAGAGCGTTCGGTGGGCCCACGGGCACGCGTAGGAGACGTAGAGGTGATACCGTCCGGCTTCGGGCTGGAATCGAGCGTCCGGCTCGTCCCGAATCTCGTCGCGGAACGTCGTCGTCTGGCGCTCGAAGGCTCCCTCCTCGTTCGTAGTCTCGGACGCGTCGGTTCGCCACTCGCCGTCGACGAGCATATTCATAGTCGAATAGAGGGGCCGCCCGCACAAAGGCCCTCGCTAACACCGATGTCACCTCGAGCGACGACGGACGAGTGGCTCGAGGGCCTATCGAGCCTCGAGTCGGAGACTCCTCAACCCGCCGCCAGCACCCAGTAGCCCGCCACCGAGAGTGCGAGCGCGACGCCCTCGAGACGGGTTAGCCGACGCCCGGTCGCCAGGAGGACGGCCGAAACGGCGGTCAACGCGGCGAGCCACCACAGTCCCGAGCGAACACTCACGTCGACGGCCAGCGGCGCGGCCACCGCGGAGATGCCGAGCACGCCCAGCAGGTTGAACACGTTCGACCCGACGACGTTCCCGGCCGCGATGCCGACCTCGGCACGCCGCGCCGCGACGACGGACGCTGCCGCCTCGGGGAGGGAAGTTCCCCCGGCGACCACCGTCACGCCGATGAGCCACTCCGAGACGCCTCCGGCGCGAGCGAGTTCGACCGCGCCCTGGACGAGCAACCGGCCGCCGAGACCGACTAGAACCAGGCCGACGACGAGGACGAGCGCGTCGATCCCAGGGTGGCGGTTCGTTCCCGAGCGGTCGGAGTCGACGGCGTCGACGTCGGAATCGCGTGCCGAACGGGCGAGCCAGGCCATATAGGCGGCCAGACAGACGAGGAGAAAGATGCCTTCCGTGCGCGAGACGTACAGATTGACCAGAACCGCGATCCCGACCCCGGTCGCCGCCGCCATCGCGACGGCGTCCCGCCGGACGAGGGTATCGGCGACGCGAAACGGACTGATGATCGCCAGTACGCCCAGAATCGCGCCCAGGTTGAACGCGTTCGATCCGACCACGTTGCCGACGGCGATGGCGCCGCGTCCCTCGAGGGCCGCCTCGACGCCCACGACGATTTCGGGCGCCGACGTCCCGAAGGCGACGACGGTGAGACCGACGATCAGCGGCGGGATGCCCGCGGCTCGAGCGAGTCGGGAAGCCGCGGTAACGAGCCAGCGAGCGCCGAGCCAGAGCGCGAGAAGACCGACGAGAGTCGAGGCGATGGGTTCGAACGGGACCACGGGTGACCTTCCACCGCCGATCGGATAAGCGTCGGCGTCGGCACTGGTCCGACACCGATCCGCGAGCGAAAGCGCTTATGTCCGACCGGTGAGGACTCGAGGTATGGCCGACGACGGCGACGCAGGCCGCGAGAACGGGCACCGCCAGAGCCGCCTGTTCACCGACGACGACGGTGACTTCGACGCCGAGCGGGCGCGTGAGGAGTCCCTCCCCGTCGAGGACGGCGACGTGGTCAACACCGACGAACTGGCCGACCACCAGACCTACCTCGAGGGACGGGGGATCTACGACGAGCGAAACCGACTCAACGACCTCACCGGCCGGGAGTGGAAGTTCGCCACGAAGTCGGTGATCCCCGAGGCGTATCCGCCGGACCTCCAGCACGACCTGCGAAGCGAACACGGCGGGCAGAAACCCCCACGGCTCTGTGCGGACCTCGTCGATCGGTTCAGCAAAGCCGGCGAGACCGTCCTCGACCCGTTCGCGGGCGTCGGGGGCACCCTGCTAGGTGCGAGCCTCTGTGAACACGAGGGGACTGGCCTGCGGGAGGCCATCGGCTTCGAGCGCAACCCTCGATGGATCGAGATCTACGAGACGGCGCTCGAGCGGGAAAACGAGGAACGGCGGGAACGCGGGGAGCGGCCGCTGGCTGCACAGGACGTCCGCGAGGGCGACTGTGCGGACCTGATCGAGGACCTCCCCGAGGACTCGGTCGACCTGCTCCTGACCGACGTCCCCTACTGGGACATGGACGAGCGCGAGCAGACGCGAAACCGGCGGGCGACTCGAGAGAGCAAACTGGGGGCGTTCGACGCCGACGGCGATGCCGTCAACGCCAATGCCGACGACGGTGGCGGCGACGATGTCGGTGGCCGTGAGAGTGAGAGTGGGGGCGACGGTGGGGGTGAGAACGACGCACAGTACGCCGACGCGAGCGGCCAGTCGAAAGCCGACTGGCTCGCCGAGATGGGCGAGCGATTCGCCGAGTTCGCGAGGGTCGTCAGACCCGGTCGGTACGCCGTCGTCTTCATTGGCGACATGTACCGCGAGCAATCCTACGCGTTCCTGGCCGCCGACCTCGCTCGAGCGATCCAGGACGCAGCGCCGATGACGCTCGCGGCGAACCTGATCTGGTACGATCCGTCGAAGGATCTCCACGTCTACGGCTACCCGTTCTCGTTCGTGCCGTCGATGGTCCACCAGAACGTGCTCGTGTTTCGGATCGACGAGTGAGTGTTGGGTGCGTCTGACCGCCGTCACACGGCCGTCTGACTCAGCTTTATGCCCGTTCGGTGAATAGCTACGTTCGAGGCACGCACCACCCTGACGGTATCAGTTCCCATCCTTCCCCGGTGTGTGCCTGCACGTACCCCCTCTTTCGGCGTCGACTCAGGTTTTAGCCAGCAACGTCGACCGAACCTGCTCGATGGCGTCCGTCTCGGTGATCACCGCTACCTCGTCACCGGCGGCCAGCGCCGTCCCCGGGAGCGGAATCGTCAGCGACTCCGTCTCCCGTCCGTGGGCGTAGATGCTCGAGCCTGCGGGTAACTCGAGTTCGCTGAGCCGCTTGCCGACCGCCGGCGACCCTTCGGCGATCTCGAGAACGGTCAGGTGCAGGTTCTGGGCTAGGTCGGCGACGACGTTGAAGTCCCCACCGAGGAGCGCGGTCTTCGCGCCGGCGGCACCGAGTCGCTCGGGGTAGATGATCTCGTCGACGTCCGCGGCGTACTTCTCGTAGATGTCCTCCCGGTAGTCCTCGTCGATCCGCAAGACGGTCCGACAGCCGTAGTGTTTGCCGACCATACACGCCGCGAAGTTGACGTTCAGATCGGGCGTCATCGCGCCGATAGCGTCGGCCGTCTCGATGCCCGCCTCGAGCAGCGCGTCCTCGTCGGCACCGTCCCCCTGCACGCCGTCGAACCCCTCGCCGTCGGCGCGCTCGAGGCGTTTCTGGTCGTTGTCCAGGATGACGACGTCGTGGCCCTCCTCCGCGAGAATGCGGGCCGTTCGCGCGCCCACCCGACCGTACCCGACGATGATGAACTTCATGCGATAGCGGTACGTGGGGAGGGGTGAAATATGTTGGTCCGTGACACGGCACGCGTCCGGTCGGGCGAGCGTGTCGGGAAGGCGATAGAATTTGTCCTCGAGTATGCAAGTATGCGTATAGGTGGTCACATCGAGACGGGAAGGTTTAAGCAACCCCTACTACCTATGCTCGAACGTCCAACATGGGGGCAACCGACACGCTCGCGGAGTACTTCGACTTCCGGGCTCACGACACGGACCTGCGGACCGAATCGATCGCGGGGCTCACGACGTTCCTCGCGATGTCGTACATCATCCTCGTCAACCCGTTCATTCTGGCGCAGGCGATCGACATCCCCGGCTATGGCTTCACCGCCACCGTACAGATGATCGCCATTGGGACGATCATCGCCTCGGCGGTCGCCATCTTTGTGATGGCGTTCTACGCGAACCGGCCGTTCGGCCTCGCGCCCGGGATGGGGCTGAACGTCTTCTTCGCGTACACGGTCGTCATCGGGATGGGAATTCACTGGACGACTGCGCTCGCGGCCGTGTTCGTCGAGGGAATACTCTTCATCGCGATCACGGCGATCGGCGCTCGCGAGTACGTCATCCGGCTGTTTCCCGAACCGGTGAAGTTCGCCGTCGGTGCCGGGATCGGGATCTTCCTGCTCTTCATCGGCTTGCTCGAGATGTCGATCGTCGTCCCCGACCCCGACACGGCGGTCACGCTCGGCGGGCTCGCGACGAATCCCGCCGCCTTACTCGGCCTGTTCGGCCTGCTGATCACGTTCGTCCTCTGGGCACGCGGCATCACGGGTTCGATCATCGTCGGGATCCTCGGAACGACCGTACTCGGCTGGCTGACGTATTTATCGGGGCTCGCTGGTAGCGAAGTCCTTCCGGGAGCGCTCGTCACCGAGGACGGCGCGCTCTCGTTCGCCGTCGTTACCTCCCCGCAGTACGACATCTCGCCCCTCCTCTTCGCGTTCGTCAGCGGGTTGCGCGACATCGATCCGCTTACGTTCACGCTCGTCGTCTTCACCTTCTTCTTCGTCGACTTCTTCGACACCGCCGGGACACTCATCGGCGTCTCTCAGTTCGGCGGCTTCCTCGATGAAGACGGCAACCTACCCGATATCGACAAGCCGCTGATGGCCGACGCTGTCGGCACCACCGTCGGGGCGATGGTGGGCACCTCGACGGTGACGACGTACATCGAGTCCTCGACCGGCGTCGAGGAGGGCGGACGAACGGGCATGACGGCGTTCGTCGTCGGGCTCCTCTTCCTCGCCGCGCTGGTGCTCATCCCGCTCATCGCGATGATCCCCTCCTACGCTTCCTTCATCGCCCTGGTGGTCGTCGGCATCATCATGCTCGAGGGGGTCCTCGACGTCGAGTGGCAGGACCCGGCCTGGGCGGTTTCGGCCGGTCTGACGATCACGATCATGCCGCTCACGTACTCCATCGCGAACGGCCTCGCCGCCGGGATCATCGTGTACCCGATCATCAAGGCCGCTACTGGCGAACTCGAGGACGTGCGTCTCGGCCAGTGGCTGATGGCGCTTGCGCTCGTGGGCTACTTCTACGTCTACACGAGCGGGATGCTCGGCTGACGAGTAATTGACTGCCGCAACCACGTCTTTCTTCTCGCTCGAGCCCCGTTTTTCAGACATGACAGACATTACCTTATACGAACTGCCCGGCTGTCCGTTCTGTGCGAAAGTCCGAACCAAACTCGAGGACCTGAACCTCGAGTACCACATCGTCCAGGTTCCGGCGGCTCGCAACGAGCGCACAGAGGTCGAGGCTATCAGCGGTCAGACCGGCGTCCCGGTCATCGTCGACGAGGCCCACGGCGTCGAGGGAATGGCGGAGAGCAGCGACATCGTCGCCTATCTCGAGGAGACCTACGGGAGCGGCGCCTGAGAAAAAGCGAGATTTCAGGCCGCTTCTTCGCGCTTCGCCCGCTCGCGAATCACCTTCCGGAGTTCCGCGGCGTCGTCGAGCGCTTCGAGTTCCTCGCGTTCGACCAACGCCGTCCCGTCGACGTTTTCCTGCTTCGCGCGGTCGACGACGTAGACCGACTGGGTGTGAGTGACCTGGCCGATGGAACTCATGATTCTCGCGCGTTTCTCCGCCGCCTTGGTGAACTGGGAGTGGCCGGTGAGGACGACGTCCTCGTCGTCGGCCTCGTCCTGGCTGACGGCCTTGAACGGCGAGCGAAGCGTCGGGTGCACCCGGTAGCCCGCTCGCGTGAGGACCGCGACGACCTCCTCGTCGTCGGGGTCAGCGTCCGGCTCTTCGGGCGTCGCGTCGGGATCGCGCACGTCCTCCGTACCCTCGAGAACGTCCACCGGGCTGGTCAGGGGCGCGTCGAAGAGGTCCTCGAGCGCCATCGCGACCTCGATGGAGGCGTTCATGCCGTCTTCGTACTTCGAGACCGTCCGGCGGGATACCCCGAGTTCGTTCGCGAGCTGCCCCAGGCTCCACTCGCGAGCCTCGCGTTCGTCGGCCAGCAGGTCGCCGTCGATGTTGACGTAGAGACCGCCGGGGGCCGCGTAGATCAGCGGCGGGACGTTCTCGATGAACAGGTTGTACGCCGTGTCGGGGCTGAACACCGGAACGCCGTGGCGGAAGTAGACCACGTCGGGTTTCAGGTCCTCGTCGCGACTGCGCAGGCCGATGACCAGCGGCGTCGCCTCGAGGTAGGTGCCGAGTCGGCGCATCTCGTGGCCGGTCGCCTGGTTGAAGGCGTCGACGTTGCCGAGGATCTTCACGAGGATCAGATCCTCGCCGCGGCGGGCCGCGATGTCGAAGCTCTTCGGGCGAATTGCACACCGGTCGCTCACCGTAAAGCCCGCGTCTTCGAGCATCGCGGTGACGTTGCCGACCAGTGCGGATCGGGACATAGGGAAAGGTAAGTCACTCCTGGTATATGAGCGTTTCCCCGATGACTCCGTGCCGTCCGGTCTTTTTGGGTTTTGGCCGGATCGTCGCCACCCCTCGAGATCCGAGCACCCGGTTTTATAACTGGACGAACCAGTCCGGCCGATCGGAATCGACCCGATTGGCTCGTGAAATGACGAGACGAAACCGGTTAACGACTCGCGGTCCAACGAACAGCGATGACCGTCGTCGGCCTCGACGATACGGACTCGCGCGAGCGCGGGATGTGTACGACCTACGTCGCGACTGAGGTGGCCAGCCGCCTGGCCGAACGGACGAGTGCGACCGCTGAGCGCCTGCTCCTCGTCCGACTCAACCCCGCCGTCGAGCACAAGACTCGCGGGAACGCCGCCCTCGCGATCCACCTCGGCCACGACCAACAGTGCGATCCAGAGACGGCCTTCGAGGTCGCCCGGGCGACACTCGAGGACCTCGCAGAGACGGCCGACGACCGGACGAATCCGGGACTGGTCGTCGCCGACCACCACCCCGACGAGGTTCCCGACGACGTGAGTGCGTTCGCGCTGTCGGCGATCCGTGACCACCTGTCGATCGACGAAGCCACGACACTTGCCGACGACCGCGGCTACCGTCGGTGGGGTGCGGGCAACGGCCGCGGACAGATCGGCGCGCTGGCCGCCATTGGCGCCTGGGGTGCCCTCGAGGACTGGACCTGGACCCACGAGTACATCTCCTACCGCGACCCGGAACGGTGGGGAACGTCGCGAACGATCGACGAAGAGAGCGTCTTCGCGGCCGCCGAGGCGGGCTATCCGACCGTCTGGGACACCGTCGACCGCGTCGAGGGCGAGACGGTCTGCGTACCGCACACGCCCGGACCGATCCTGCACGGGATTCGCGGCGACGATCCGGAGGCCGTCCGGACCGCGTCCGAATCTATCGGAAGCGAACCGGTCGACCGAACCCAGGGGTTCGTGACCAACCAGGGAACCGACGTCCACCTCCGGGACGGATCGACCCTCGAGTCGCTATCGGCGGCTCGAGACGGCCGGGCCTACCGCCTCGAGGGTCGGGTTGCCAGCGAGCCCGAAACGCGACGGGGTGGGCACGTGTTCTTCGAGCTGGCCGATCCGAATGGCGATGGCAACACGGACACCTCGAGCGCGAACTCGACCGAGACGCTCACCTGCGCCGCCTTCGAGCCCACTAAACGCTTCCGCGACCGGGTTCGCGCCCTTCGGGTCGGCGACCGGCTCACAGTCTGCGGCGAGATCTCCCGCGGCACCCTGAAGCTCGAGAAGTTCGCAGTTCGCGAGCTCGTCGAAACCGAGCGCGTGACACCGACCTGCAAGTCCTGCGGCCGACGGATGAAGAGCGCCGGCCGGGGACAGGGTTACCGGTGTCGCGACTGCGGGACGACGGCGGCGGCGAAGGTCGACCAACCTCTCGAGCGCGACCTCGAGGTCGGGTGGTACGAGGTGCCCCCGTGCGCGCGACGTCACGTCGCGAAACCGCTGATCAGAGGAGGGTTCGACGGGCCGACGCACCCGGAGCGATAACTCAGGTCCGTCCGGCCGGCCGTCGGTCACCGACGAGAGTAGGTTCGTCTCCGGTACCGTGGACGGCGGTCTCGAGCAGGTCCGCGATTCGCTCGGCCGCGTTGCCGTCACCGTACGGTTCCGGCCTCGAGTCGTGAGAGCGATCCCGCTCGAGCGCGCGCTCGATTCGAGGACGGCTGGGACCAACGAGTTCGTTCCAACCGCAAGCTACCGTCTCCACCCACTCTGTCTCCCGCCGGAGGGTGACACACGGCGTCTCGAGGAAGAACGCTTCCTTCTGGACGCCTCCCGAATCGGTCGCGACTCGCTCGGCGGCCTCGACGAGTCGGATGAAGTCGAGGTAGCCGACGGGATCGATGACCTCGAGTTCGTCGGTCGTACGTTCCCAGAGGCCGAACGACTCGAGCCGCGACACCGTTCTCGGGTGCGCAGGGAACACGACCGGGTACGGGGCGCTCGCGAGGCCGTCGACGATCGACTCGAGCACGTCTCGGTCGTCGGTGTTGCTCGCCCGGTGAACCGTCGCGAGGACGAACGAACCGGGCTCGAGGTCGAGCGTCTCGAGCGCAGTCGAGCGCTCCCGTGCGCGGTCGATCGCCTGGAGGAGAACGTCGTACATCACGTCGCCGGTGACGTGGACGCCGCCGGTCACCCCTTCGGCTGCGAGGTTGTCCTCGGCTCGCTCGCTCGGCGCGAACGTGAGGTCGGTCGTGTGATCGGTGACGACCCGGTTGACCTCCTCGGGCATCTCCCGGTTGTAACTGCGCAACCCGCCTTCGACGTGGGCGACCGTGACGTCGGCCTTCGATCCGACGATGGCGCCGGCGAGCGTCGAATTCGTGTCGCCGTACAACAGGAGGACGTCTGGCGAGACACGCTCGAGAATCCGCTCGATGCCGGTGATCATCTCGGCAGTCTGTGCGCCGTGGGTTCCGGAACCCACACCGAGATTGTAATCCGGCGTCGGGATCTCGAGTTCGTCGAAGAAGACGTCGGAGAGCTCCTCGTCGTAGTGTTGTCCCGTGTGGATCAACGTCTCCTCACCCCGTTCCCGGACCGCAGGCGAGACGACGGCAGCTTTGACGAACTGCGGTCGAGCACCGACGACCGTGCAGACGTGCATCAGGCCACCACCTCCGTCACCTCCTCGACGGCGGACTCGGGAGACTCGTAACCTGCCTTCGAGAGCGCGAGGTCGGTCAACAGGTCGGTGAGATTGGTCATGTCCGCGACGTACTCGTCGCGGCGAGTCTCCCACTTCGTCGCCACGGAGTCGTCCGCGAGCAACGCCGTCGCTCGCTGGAGTACCTCCTCGAGGGCTGCACAGTTGTAGATGAGTCCGTTCGACTCGAGTTCGAGAAAGTTCCCCATGTCGTCGTCGCCGACGAACGAGTTCGATCGGATCGCCGGGGTTCCGAGTAGCGCGGCCTCCGTCACCATCGTCTGCGTGTCCGCGACCAGTAGCTCCGCCTCGGCCAGGGCGTCGTGAATCCGCGCCGGATGGAGCGAGAACGGTCGGACGTCGAGCCCCTCGAGGTCGGCATCTCCCCCCTCGTCCGAGACGAACACCGTCGCGTCCTCGGCGAGCCTGGAGAGCAACCGCCGGCGAGCGTCGCCAGTGAACCCCTGCTTGCCGATGTCGTGGTGCGAACCGAATGCGTTCAGCCGCACGATGACGTAGGGCTCGTCCCGGCCGACGCCGAGTTCGTCCCGGACCTCCGGGTCGGCCTCGAAGACGTCGGGGTGAAGGTACGCCGATTCCTTGAAGCCGCGAAATCGGTAGTGGTTCGACCCGAGGTCCTTCCGGAACGCCTCCGGAGTCAGGAACGTCGAGACGAACGGTCGCGAAAGCCAGTGGTCGATCGAGGTCGGTTCGGTGTCGAGCACGACCGTCACCGGCGTTCGGGTCATCGCCCCCGCGTGGGCTGCGTAGGAACCGATTCCGAAGATCCAGTCGGGATCGTACGCTCGAGCGAGTTCGAAGATGGTGCGATACTGCCGTGGGAGCTCGCGAAACAGCGATCCCTTGGTCGTGCCGCATCGTCCGTACATTTGGTACGGGAGGTCGTAATACTCGAGAAGCGGTTCGGTGCACGCGTACTCACGACCGAGGACGAGTACGTCGTGGCCGTGCGCTTCGAGTCGTTCGACCGTGTGCCTGTAGAGATGGACGTGTGCTGGCGTATTCGTGAAAAAGAGGTACTTCATGCGATTCACCTCGGCACTTGAGGTCGAGCAGCCGGTTCGAGGTCACGAGCGTATACAATCGGCGCCCGTCCTGGTACAGGGTTGTGTGGTCTTCGTCTCGACGTTGGTGGTTGTCTCGCCTTCATGACAACCACGAGTAGTTGAGTATTTTGTATTGTTATTCAGCGTGTACTTTCGAGTTGGTACTGGTTACCGATATCGATGGCGCGTCTCACAATTGAACAAGGGATGCGGTAGCGAGCCGATTTCAGCACCCGTTGGCGTTCATAACAGGAGCAACACGTGTCCAGGCGCGGTCGCTGATCCAGGGGACGAGTAGACAAGACTATGGCAAGCTAACGCCCTGGCGCACCAGAAACTGACTCGCTTCCTTGATCTCGACCGGACTGCCGATGATCCGGCAGTACCGATCGCCTTCGGGGAAAATGGTGATCGTGAACTCCTCGTCGAGTTGCGCCTCGAGGCCCGCGAGGGACTCCTGCGGGAGGACGATTTGTGTGCTGTCGCGCAGACTCGACGGATCTGGCATTCGTTCGGCTAAACGATGCGTTGCCGGTCGTTTATGTGTGTCGAAGTTACCTTCAGATCGATCCGCAATCGGCGGACCCGAGACGACCACTCACCGCCTGCCGTTGGGAACGCAAATCGCCACGCGCCGAGGTCGAAAGGGTTTTTCGCGACGCCCGGGTGAAACTAGGTAGAATGGGGCTCGAGGAGGACATCCAGGCAATCGAGGAGGAAATCGCCAACACGCCCTACAACAAGTCGACCGAGGCACACATCGGTCGGCTGAAATCGAAGCTCGCCGAGAAGAAAGAGAAGCTCCAGAACCAGTCCTCGGCGGGCGGCGGGACGGGCTACTCCGTCGAGAAGACCGGCGACGCGACGGTCGGTCTCGTCGGATTTCCGAGCGTCGGCAAGTCCTCGCTGCTCAACTCCCTGACGAACGCCGAGAGCGAGACCGGCGAGTACGAGTTCACGACGCTCGACGTCAATCCCGGGATGTGCAAACACCGCGGCGCGAACATCCAGCTCCTCGACGTACCCGGGCTGATCGAAGGGGCGGCGACCGGGAAGGGCGACGGCAAGCAGGTGCTCTCGGTCGTCCGGAACGCTGACCTCATCCTCTTCGTCCTCTCGGTATTCGAGATCGAGCAGTACGACCGCCTGCAGGAGGAGTTGTACGACATCAACATCCGGGTCGACAAGGAACCGCCCCGGGTGACCGTCCGGCCGAAGATCAAAGACGGGATCAAGATCACCTCGAGTGCCGACCAGGACTTAGACGAGGCCACAATCAAGGAGGTCCTGCGCGACCAGGGCTACGTCAACGCCGACCTCAACCTCGGCGAGAAGGTCGACATCGACCGCCTGATCGACGGCCTGATGGAGAACCGGGAGTACATCCCGTCGATCACCTGCGTCAACAAGGTCGACCTGATCACCCCGGAGTACAAGGAAACCGTCGACGAGCAACTCCGCGAGCGCGGCCTCGACCCTGAGGAAGTCACGTTCATCAGCGCCGAGGAAGAGAGGGGCCTCGAGGCGCTCAAGGACCGAATGTGGGACAACCTAGATCTGATCCGTGTCTACATGGACAAGCCGGGACGAGGGGTCGACTACGAGGAACCGCTCGTCATTCCGGCGGGGTCGACCATCGAGGATGCCGTCGACAAGCTCGGCGGCGAGTTCGAGGAGCGATTCCGGTTCGCACGGGTGTCCGGACCCAGTGCGACCCACGACAAACAGCAGGTGGGCGATCAGCACGTGCTCGAGGACGAGGACGTGTTGAAGCTAATTCTTCGCCGGTAGCGGCGTTGTCTAATCGGTGGAATTTCCGGACCGCGATCGTTCATCAGCGATGAGTCGACGGCGGCTCGACGGTGGCTCGAGGATGGCTCGACTCCGCCAACAACGCCGCCGCTGATTAGACGACGATCACCCGAAGAACTGACAGGCGCCTCAGATCACTCGAGTCAGCAACTTCTGGTAGCCGATGCCGTAGAGGCCAGCGTACAGCAGGACGAAACCGAGCACTCCCGCCCAGACGGCCACGGACAGTTCACCGGCGCCGAAGTTCTGGACGCTCAGCAACTCCGCGGCGGCCCCGGCCACCGTCAGGGCGGCCGCGATCAGTGAGTAAAGCAGTAGCGTCGCCACCTCGAGGACGACATCCGTATTCAGTGCAGCCATTACCGGCCACGAGTATCTCGAAGGACCTAACCCTTTCTGTTGGCGCCGAAACCACCATTTCGGATCTCGACTGCGACCCGGGATCCCAGGGCGAAGTCGTGATCCGGGCAGATGAGCTTCGCGCCGAAGTCGGCGTCGCGGGCACAGAAGAACGAGAGCCCGGTGATCGGCGTGCCGTCGACGGTTACCGTGAGTGGGCCCCATTCGACGGTTCGACCGCCGTCCTCGAGTGTGCCGAGTCGGGTTCCACCGAGTCGAACTTCGGACTTGGCAGCGGATCCGAGGACGCCTCCGCCCTCGTAGTGGGGCATCCCGCCGTCGAGGACGCCCCCGTTGTCCGCCGCGATTCCGACGAACTCCGCTCCAGGAGACGGGTGCGCCGGGGCGTCGAGCACCGCGTACGTCTCGCCGACGTCGACCACCGTACCGGCGCCGTCCCACGCGAGCGGCCGAACCTCCAGGCCGAGCGCCAGCGGGATCGACCCCGACGCCCGATAGCGGTTCTGGTCGGGTCGACGAAAGCCGACGTGGAGGTGGTTGTCAACCCAGGGGGCGAAGAAGCCGGCCCGGACGAGCCGACCCAGCGAGTCTCCGGCCTCGACCGTCTCGCCCGCCTCGACGGACGGATCGACGTGGAGGATTCTGGCGATCAATCCAGCGAACGGCTCGTCGCACTCGAGGAGGATCAGGTGGTCATGATCGGGCGCGTACGGTTTCGAAGGCGCTCGGACGGTTCGCGTCTCGAGGACGGTCCCCGAGACGGGGCTCGGCGCCGCGGTCGTCCGGCCGTCCCGGAGCGTCCCGGGATAGAGGTCGATCGCACAGCCCTGGTCGTGGGCGGGGTACGGCGAGTTGTACAGCGAGAAGCGAGCGTAGCCCTCGAGCACCGAGGGTCCGAGCGTGACCGGTTTCGGCGCGTCCATCGCCTGCGAGTCGGAGTCGCGAGGATTTAGATAGTTCGGCTCCACGCTCCGGGTATGCCAGCGACTCCGCCGGTTCGCGTCCTCCGAGGCCGGAAGCCGACGATCGACGCCGATCGGGCGGCGAGCGAACGCCTCCTCGAGGTCGCCGCCGATGGCCAGCGGGCGGTTCGCGTCTGGACGCCCCACCGACAGGTCGCGTTCGGCCGCCGCGACGCCCGACGCGAGGGGTACGAACGAGCCCGCGAGGCCGCCGACGAACGCGGGTTCCCACCGGTCGAGCGCAACGTCGGTGGTCGGGCGGTCGCCTACGACGGCGTCCAGGTGATGGCGTTCGCCCGCACCGAACCCGTCGCGGACTTTCGGCGAGGGACCGACGAGCGTTACGAACGGCTCACGGCCGACGTCGAATCGGCCCTCGCAGCCCTCGGCGTCGAACCGGTTCGCGGCGAGCCCGACGACTCCTTCTGTCCGGGGGCCCACTCCCTCTCGCTCGAGGCGGGCGGGGCGTGTCGCAAGGTCGTCGGCATCGCCCAGCGAGTGACGAGCGACGCCGCCCTCATCTCGGGCATCCTGCTCGTCGAGGCGACCGACGAAATCCGAGACGTCCTCGCGGCCGTCTACGACGCGCTCGAGGTGCCGTTCGATCCGAAATCAGTGGGTGGCGTCGCGGACAATTCGGGTGCGTCCGTCGAGACCGTCCGGTCCGCCCTCGAGTCGGCACTCGTCGGCGAGCGGGAACGCATTCTCGAGGAACTCGACGCCTAGAGGAACGCCGATACCGTTAGCGCGACGGCAAGCCCGAACACTGGCACGTCGAGTCGCGTGAGCGCGAGTTCCGGGAGCGTCGGGTTCCAGGCGAAACACCGCGCCTGCATCGCGATCGCCAGTCGGTCGGCCCGGAGAAACGCTCGCTCGAGGGCCGTCACCCCGAGGTGGGTCACCCGCTCGAGCAAGCCCCGTTCGGTCCCCAGTCGAGCCGCAGAGGCGTCCCGGATCGGCCGCAGATCGGCCCGGAGCACGGGGAGAAACCGAAAGACGAGCGCGACGCCCATTCCCAGCACCTGGCCGAATTTCCCCGGAATCGTTCGCTGGATAGCCGCCCGAGAGGCGCGAACTGGCGTCGAGCGCACGTAGGCAGCGCTGACGAGGACGATCAACAGGACGCGGTAACTCGCGAGCATCGGCTCGATCGCGTCGCCAGGCTCGAGCCACGGCGGGCCGAACGAGAGCGCGGCGACGACCGGGGCCGCGAGCAGAAACGGCAGCGCGAACCGGTAGGCGACGAGCGCACGAAGCGGCGAAACGTCCGCAGACCACAGGAACCCCAGCGCGAGGACGGTGAGTGCCGCGAGCGGTCGCGGCGAGAGGTGAGCCAGCGCCGCGACGGAGAACCCGATCTGGACGGCGAGTTTCGACCGCGGATCGAGGCGGTGGGCGAGCGTGTCGTCGGGTTCGTAACCGAGCATCGATCGTCAGTCCCTAACTCGCGAACCGCTGCCGGGCGCGCGAATGGCAAACGATTTGCCCTCGAGGGAGTCGCGAGCGTCGGCCGGTGGTTTATCGATCGCGATCGCGCCGTTTCGCATAACGATCACCCGGTCGGCCAGTTCGAGGACGTCCCGCAGGTCGTGAGTCGCGAGGACGATTCCGGTTCCCTGCCGGGAGAGGGCAGTCAGGCGCTCGAGGACGGCCGTTCGGGCAGGGTCGTCGAGGCCGGTGAACGGTTCGTCGAGGACGAGGTGGGTCGGCTCCATCGCGAGCGCGCCGGCGATGGCGACGCGGGACTGTTCGCCCCCGGAGAGGGTGTGGATTCGGTCGTCCTCGCGACCCTCGAGTCGGACGGCTTCGAGCGCGTCCGCTACACGGCGATCGATTTCGGCCCGCTCGAGGCCGAGGTTCTCGGGTCCGAACGCGACGTCCGCGCCGACCGTGGCGGCGACGAACTGGTCCCGTGGGTGCTGGAAGACCATCCCCACGGCCGTTCGTGCGGCCACGAGGTCGTCGGTGACCGGCGTGCCGTCGACGAGGACCGTCCCCGTCGTCGGCGTCAGCAGACCGTTGCAGTGACGCAGGAGCGTCGTCTTCCCGCTCCCGTTCGCCCCCGCGAGGACGACGAACTCGTCGCTCCCGATCTCGAGCGAGATGGACTCGAGGACGGTGACGCCCTCGATCTCGTAGCGAACGTCGCGAAATTCGATCATCGACTAGGCGACGGGAATCCGTTCGCTCCGAACGATCGCGATCGCGGCGGCGAGTTTCACGAGGTCGAGGGGGACGTAGTACGCCATGCCGATGATGGCCGCCTCGGCGAGCGAGAGGCTCTGGACCCAGGCGAGCCACGGGACGCCGAGGCCGTAGATGATACCGAGGCCAACCAGCAGCGCCGCGGCGAGCGTCGTCTTCTGCACCGTCGCGGGGTCTCGAACCCGCCAGCCCCGGTGGACGAGGAGGCCGATAACGAACGCCGCGATCGGGTACGACCAGAGGTATCCCCCGGTGTAGCCGAACAGGTGACCGACGCCGCCTACGCCCCCGGCGAAGACGGGAACGCCGATCGCACCGGCGGCGAGGTACAGCACCATCGAGACGGCGCCCCAGACGGGCCCGAGCACCAGTCCTGCGAGGAAGACGAACAACACCTGGAGCGTGAACGGGACCGGCGAGACCGGCAGTGGAATCGATACGTAGGCGCTCGCGCCGATCAACACCGCTAACAGGGCAGCTCGAGCGAACGAACGCACGACGTCGCCGCCGACGAGGTCGACGTTTTCAGTTGACGTAGCCATACCTCGAGTCACTCGTAAACCCGATTTAATGCTTCGGTTTACGTCCGTCGCCATACGAGTACCGTCTCCGAATCTCGGTCCCTCGAGACTCGAGCCGTCGGCAGAATCGCCGGCGACGTAGCTCGAGGTGGCGGCAGGACTCGAGGTGGCAACGCGGCTCGAGAGTAGCGTCGAAAACGCGAAAATCGGCTCGAGGCCGCCCGAGCTCGAGCGCCGCCTCAGTGGTGGTGGCCCGTCGCTTCCGCGAACGAGACGCCGAAGCGCTCCTCGAAGAGCTCCATGACGCGCTCCTCCTGGGCCTCGAGGTCCTCGCCTGGATCCTCGCCGTGGTGGACGAGGTGGTGGGCGCGGCTCGCGAACGAGAGCAGGGTGATGTCCGCGACGGTCTCGGCCTCGCCCTGACCCTCCTCCGCGAGGAGGTCGACCAGGCCGGTCGGGAGCGTGACTTCGTCGTCGTCGCCGTCGACGGCTTCGATCGAAAACGTGGTCGTCTCGATGTCGTCTGTCATCGATTGCCCCTTGGCGGGCCACGTTAAAGGTACTGTGCCTTTATTGCCGTCGGCGTCTAACGTTCGACCATGCCCCAGGTCGAACTCGACGAGGAAACGATCGAGCGACTGGACGCCCTGCGGATCGAAGACGAGTCCTACGACGAACTCGTGACCGAACTGATCAACATCTACGAATCGAGCGAGCGGACGCTGTTTCACGCGGGCGATTGATTCGACGGAGCGACGCGCGGGCTGAAGCGAGTCACTCGAGCGACGTCACTCCGCCGCGGTCGCACAGATCCCCTCCCAGCGGCCGTTCTCCTCGAGGCGGGCTTGCAGTTCCTCGGCGTACTCCTGGGTGAGCGCCTCTGCGGCCTCGCGCTCGGCGTCGTGAGAGCCACCACCGCCCATCCCGAGGGCACCCTTGATGGAGTCGAGGAACCCGCCGCTGGAGTCGTTACCGCCGCCGGGCGCGCCGCCCATCGCCCCCACCTGGGAGCGGACGTTCTCGAGTTCCGGCAGGATCTGGTTGATCTTGTCGGTGTTGGCGACCATGCGCGCGGTCTCGGGGTCTTCGGGATTCTCGATTTCGAACTCGGTCGCGGTCATGATCAGGCTCCACTCCTGGCTCGAAAAGCGCGAGCTCTGGACTCGCGTCGAGAACTCCCGGTCGACGGTCATGCGCTCGCTGACGATCCGGTCGGTCCACTCGGTTCCCATGCATGACGATTAGGCGACGGCAGTATCAGGGTTTCCCTCCTCCGGTCGTGCAGGGTATCCTCCGGCCGACGTTCAACCGCGCGCTCGAGGAGGACGACTTGGCCACCGACACCGACGTCGAACGCGTCGAGTCGCCACCGCGCGAGCGATCACGGCGAAATCACCGCCCGGCCCTCGATTTCGCCGTGCTCGAGGCGTTCGGCGACCGTGTTGATCTCCTCGAGATCGTAGTGTTCGGTGTGGAGCGATACGTCGCCGCGGTCGACGAGCGCGACGAGTTCCTGGAGTTCGGGGTAGGTCCCGACGAGGTTGCCCCGGAAGGAGAACTCGCCGTTGACCAGCGCCTGGGCGGGTTCGTGGACGTGACCGCCGTAGCCGACGATGTGGTGGTCTCCGCCGGCGGCCGTGATCTCGGGGGCCAGGGCCGTCGTGTCGTCGCGGCCGACGAAGTCGAGGACCTGCCGTGCGCCGACCGCCTCGGTGATCGAAGCGACGACGTCGGCGACGTCCGCCTCGCTCGAGTCGATCGTCTCGTCGACGCCGAGGTCGCGGGCCAACTCGAGCGCCTCCTCCTTCACGTCCACGGCGACGACGGTGGCGGCTGACATCGCTTGCAGGCACTGGACGCCGATGTGGCCGAGCCCGCCAATCCCGATGACGACCGCAGTGTCGCCGGGGACGAGTTCGTCGGCGGCCTTCTTCGCGGCGTGGTAGGCCGTGATACCCGCGTCGGCGTGTGGCGCGATTTCAGCAGGGTCGACGCCTTCCGGGAGCGGGATGACGGCGCGGTCGGAGGTCTCGAGGTACTCCGCGAAGCCCCCGTCGGTCGTGAGCCCGTTGAAGGCCGAGTTCTCGCAGTACATGTCCTCGCCGAGGCGACACGGGCGACAGATACCACAGGTCTGGACGGGGTGGCAGATGATCGGGTCTCCTTCCTCGACGACCTGGACCTCGTCGCCGACTTCGGACACGATTCCGGCGTTTTCGTGGCCGAGGGTCATCGGCAGCGTCTGCTCGACGTAGTCGGTCCACATACCCTCGACGATGTGGTTGTCCGTCTGGCACCAGCCGGCACCCGACACCTCGACGACGACGTCGTGCGGACCGTCCGCCGTCGGTTCGTCGACTTCGTCGATCGAGAGGGCGTTCGTCATATCGTCCGTGTACTCGTGGAGTCGTGCGGCGTCCATGTCTCGAGCTATCACACCCCATTCCATAATGGTGTGCCAGGCTGATTCCTGTTCGACTACGCTCGAGGCAACGGCCCTGAACCGTCAGTACAGGATGCCGCCGAGTGGCACGTCGGCGTCGACTTCGGTGTCGGGATTCACGAGCACTGGATACCCGTCGTCGCTGGGGACGCCGACGGTGAGCGCTTCCGATTTGAAGCCGGCTATGCGGACGCTTCCGAGGTTCGTGGCACAGAGGACCCGTCGGCCGACGAGGTCCTCAGGATCGTAGTGGTAGTCGTGCTGGCCGGCGGACTGGACGAGGTTGCTCTCGTCGCTCGAGTCGTCGTTCGCCCCGTCATCCTCCGTACCGTCGTCACCAGACCCGTCGTCATCAGCACCGAGGTCGATCCACAACTTCGTCATGTGCGACTTTCGCGCCTCGGGAAACGATTCCGCGCGGACGATCTCGCCGACCCGAATCTCGACGTCGAACGGACTCTCCGGCATTGGCTCGAGACAGGGGCGCCAGTCAGATATAGGTCGGTGGTCCGCTCGAGGCAGCGTGTGAAGTCGGGGTCGAAATCGAGATCAGGATCGAGGGAATCGTTGACGAGTCGAGGGTCAGGATCGAGGGAATCGTTGACGAGTCGAGGGTCAGGATCGATGAAATGGCTGACGAGTCGGGTTTGGAGGGATACGACGCGTTCTCGAGATCTTCAGCAGCCCTCCTCGGGCGCACCTTCTCTGAACGCGACCAGTTCCCCGTCGTGGTCGACGTACAGCGTGTCGCCGCTGATCGCTCGAACGTATCCCACTGGCGCCTCGTCCGTCGAAATCGCCCACTTTTCGCTTCCGTCGTCCTTGGACAGCGCGACGAGTTCCTGGTCGTAGTCGCCCCGGTCCCCCCTGGCCTGTCCGAAGTAGACGTAGATGGTCTCGCCGCAGATAACGGCCTGTCCGAGGTTGTACGCACAGGGGACTTCCCACTCGCGCTCACACTCCTCGACGGAGCCGCCGTAGAGGTTGAAGGAGTCACCGGTGATGTACACGTCCTCGCCGAGCGTTATCTCGTGGTCCGTCTCCGACGTGATGACGCCTTTCACCTCACCCGTCTGCGCATCGTGTACACCCTGGTCGATGTCGGACCACCAGTCGACGACGACCGCGCTCGCGTTCGCGTGAATTGGGCTCTCGACGTCCTGGTAGACCTCCTCGTTTCGCCAGACTTCGTCCCCGGTTTCGGGCTCCAGTGCGAGCACGGTCCGGGGGGTCGCGGCGTAGACCACGCCGTTCGCCACGGCGGGAGCCCTGGCGAATTCGAACGTCCCGTCCGGGCTAACGGGCGATTCGAGCGTGACCGACTCTCGTTCCCACCGAATCGAGCCGTCGTCGACCTCGAGGGCGTAGAGGGTTCCGTCGACGACGACGAACGTGGCGTCGTAGGCTACCGCATGGCGGGTAACCGAGTCCGCCGGATCGAAGGACGACTCCCAGCGGACGCTACCGTCGGACCGGTCGAGCGCCACGACGCCCGTGTCCGTGGTCAGACAGACCACTTTGTCGGCGACCGCGGGGTCGTGTGCGAGGATTTCCGTGTTCTCCCAGACGAGTGTCCCGTCCTCGGCGTCCAGCGCGACGACGCCGTCGGCGGTCGAGGTGTACACCGTATCGTTAGCGACGGCGACCGAGCCGTCGTGGTCGGCCGTCCAGACGGGGGCGAGTGCCTCGCCGTCGAAGTCGTGTCCGTCAACGACGTACCTGGTCTGTCCCGCGTCACCGCGGTAGGATGCCCAGTCTTCGTTCATAGTAGAGTTCGGTCGACGTGTCGGGTCTGGGAGGTCCGTATCGAGCGCTGCGTTGACATTGGAGGGTCCGTCACCGTCGCCGACATCGGCGTCTCCCGCCCCGCTCGAGGCGAGTCCGACACCGGTCGTCAGTGCTGCACCAGTTGCGAGGAAGGAACGACGTTTCCATTTTCCCATACCTGTTCAGGGTCGAATCATCCCATTACTATCGACGTACTATCCCACAGTTGTATGCTGAGCAACTGTTCAAACTGATCTAATGACTGGGTAAAGACGCGGCTGCCGGTGATTTCGAACGGCGCCCGCCAGCAGCAGTCGGCCCGCGCTCTCGACGGGACTCGACCGCTGGCACCGTCCGTCGAACGTCGGACGTCGCCCCCTCCCTCCTCCCGAGTCGACCTCCGTATTACACCCAAACTCACTCGAGTTCCGCGGTCGGGTTCACCGCACCCGCTCCGCGACCCACGTCGGCGTAGCGAGTCAGCGCGGCCTCGACGAACTCGATCCCCCCCTCGACGGCCGCCTCGAGGCCCTCGCCTCGAGCCAGGTTCGACGCGATCGCGGCGGAGAGCGTACAGCCGGAGCCGTGGGTCGCCTCCGTGTCGATTCGCGGGTGGTCGATCGCTACGATTCCGTCGTCGGTACAGAGGAGGTCCCGAACCGTCTCGCCGGGGACGTGACCACCCTTCACCAGTACGGCGTCGGTGCCGGTCTCGAGGAGCGCCCGTCCCGCTTCGCGCGCCGCGGCGTGGCTGTCGACGTCGATTCCCGTCAACACGCTCGCCTCGTCGGCGTTGGGCGTGACGAGCGTCGCCCGGGCGAACAACTCCCGGTAGGCGGCCTCCGCGTCGGCGTCGAGCAACCGGTCGCCCGAGGTGGCGACCATGACCGGGTCCACGACGAGCGGTGCCTCGAGGTCGGCCGCGTGCTCGGTCACCAGGTCGACGACGTCGGCGGTCGCGAGCATCCCCGTTTTGACCGCACGAACGTCGAAGTCGTCAAGGACGGCCCGAATCTGGGCATCGATTTCCTCGAGCGGGAGGACGTAACTCGACTCGACGCCGCGGGTGTGCTGGGCGGTGACGGCGGTGATCGCGCTCGTTCCGAAGACGCCGTGGGCGGCCATCGTCTTCAGGTCGGCCTGGATGCCGGCGCCGCCACCGGAGTCGCTGCCCGCGATAGTGAGGGCAACGGGTGGCGTCTCGGGCGAAGGAGCGATCATCGGTCGTCGCCTCCGTTCGTATCCCTTTCTCCCGATCCGTTCTCGCCTCCTACTCTCGATTCGTCTCCGCTCGAGGCCTCCTCGGCCAATCGCTCGAAAGTTCCCCAGAACGGGTCCGTCCCGGGGTGGTCGATCGTCTCGCCGTCGACGACCACACCCTCACCGTCCGTGACCTCGCCGACGACCGCCGCCGGAATCCCCTCGGCCTCGAGCGCCTCGAGCACCGCATCGACGCCATCCGGAGCGACCGTCGCGAGCAGCGTCCCCTCGCTGATCGAAATCCAGGGGTCGATTTCGACGGCCTCACAGGTCTCGCGGACGCCGGGCATGATCGGCACGCGATCGCGGTCGATCCGCATCCCGACGCCCGCCGAGCGCGCCATCTCGAACAACCCGCCGTAGACGCCACCCTCGGTCGCGTCGTGCATCGCCGTGACGGCGTCGCCGCCGACCTCTGCTGCGAGCATCGCCTCCCGGATGGGGCTCATGTCGTAGTAACGGTCTTTCGCGGCCTCGAGCGCGTCGAGATCCATCCGCTCTGCGAGCAAGGACTCGTACTGAATCGCTAGCAGGCCGGTCGTCTCGATGGCCGGCCCCTTCGTCACCAGGACGCGGTCGCCCGGTCGAGCGCCGTCGGGGCGAATCAGTTCGTCGTGATCCCCGACCGCGACGACGGTCGCGCCGCCGACCATCGGGTAGTTGCACCCGGCATAGCGAGCAGTGTGCCCCGTGACGACCGAGACGCCCAGGTCGCGAGCCTCCCGGTCGAACGTCTCCCAGACGGTGGCGAACTGCTCGTCGGTGATCTCCGGCGGGAGGTTGAAGTCGACGCTCAGGTACGCCGGCTCAAGCCCCGAGACGGCCACGTCGCTGAAGAGGATGTGGAAGGCGAACCACGCCGCCCGTTCGAAGCCCAGCGAGGGCATGAGGAAGACGGGATCGGTCGCCATCGCCACCGCTTGCCCGCCGACGTCGACGACGCCGAAGTCGACGCCGTGTTGCGGTGCGAGTCGCACGTCCTCTCGCTCGGCACCCAGGTTCGGGTAGAGGTACTCCTCGAAGAACTCGCGGTCGGCTTTGCCGAGGTCGTCCATACGTGTGGTATTCGTCGGTTGTACAAATGGATGTTGCTCGCTCGAGCGCGCAGACAGATCACGTCGAAAAATGGGACTCAAACGCTGCCTATCGCGTATGGGCTCGCTGATGTTGCATCCAGGCTAGAACGGACCAATACGTACACCAACGAGTGAAACGCCGGAAAGTCTATCAAGTACAGATAGTGCTCGGTGAGTCGTACTGAATACAAAGCGCGAATGTGGCACGAGCTTCGGGTTGATCAACGAAGGATGATAGATTTCGAGCAAGCCGTTCGTTGGTAGGATACTTGAAACCAAAGGAAGATTTTGGTCTTTGCAAGAGTTGACAGGAGTCCTATGAGACTGTTTGGAGGAGAAGAACTGTCTATTTACCTTCTAATAATAATCGACAATGATTTCTGCGAGCGTATGGGTGAACACGATAGTGGGTCACTCGGAGAACAGGCGTTCGAATCAACTCCTCGCCGCAGGTTCCTTGCCGGTGCTGCGGGTACGTGCCTCCTTTCGGGAATCGGCACCGGGATAGCTACCGGTGGCCAAAGTGACGGAAGCACGGAATCGAGTGCAGGTGAGGAACTGTGGCACGTCGATTACGAAACTCCAGATCCCCTTGGTAAACCGTATTTGTCATCCGTAGCGGATGGTTCCCTCTTTGTGAGTAACCTCGATACCGTCCATGCACTGTCCGCATCGACGGGCGACGAAGAGTGGCAATTCGGCGTTGACGACACGAGGTTTCACGAAGCGCCCATCGTGGTCGATGGCACCGTCTATGCTACGACTCACGTGTACTCCGATCGGGACGTAGAGGACACTGCAGTGTACGCGCTGGATGCAGACACGGGCGAACAGAAGTGGCAGTTCGACGACTACGATGAGACCGTCGCACCGATACACGTGGCGGAGGAAACCGTCTTCATCCCCAAGCAATTTTGCGTCACCGCAGTAGACGCGGACACCGGAGACCACCGATGGGACTTCAAGGTTGGGTACGGGATAGAAACCCAGCTCAAAGTCAAAATGGACTCTTTCGCCAAGACGGACTCCGGCACGTTCTACGTCGCTGATGGCGACGGGAACGTGTTTGCCGTGGACGTGGCCAGCGGCGAGGAAGAGTGGCGCGCCGACGTCGGCAGTCGAGTGTATACCGAACTCTCGGTGGTCGATGACACGCTGTTCCTCGGAGCGTTCGACAGTGAAACTGACCAGCCGGACAACTTCCAGTACTACGTTTCCGCGCTGGACACGACCACCGGCGAGGAACGGTGGCGGTTCTTGGTGAATCCGGATCCCGGTACCGAAAAGCCGAGACCCGAGTTCGTGACGGTTTTCGACGACACCCTGTATGTCGGGACGGACGATTGCTACGACCATCCGACGTGTGCAAACCTGTACGCCGTCGACGCGGCGTCGGGCGAGAAAAAGTGGCAATTCGAGGCGGACAATTCCGTCGACACAGTGACCAGGGCAGATGGCACGCTCTATGTCGGAACGGCGCTCGGGCAAGGCGGCGACGGCGTCGTTCACGCACTCGAGCCGGAGACGGGCACGGAACTGTGGAGTTTCCTCGCCGGTAATCTATTAGTCTCACCGATAACCGTCATCGAAGATACCCTCTTCGTCGCCAGCAGAACTGACACGGACTACGAGGACGCCTACCGGTTAAACGCACTGGATGCGACCACCGGCGAGGAGAGATGGAACTTCGTTACCGATTCCGACATAAGCGAGCCGAGATTCGCCGGTGGTTCCGTCTTCGTTTCAGCTGACCGTGCAACAGTGCACGCACTGGATGCGGGCGTAGAGGGGTCGAGCGGAGATACCTCGAACTGACTCGAAAACAACGTTCTATTCAGTGCGTTCTGTTGAACCGATCACTGGTCGAAGAGACTGTAAACCCATTTCGAGTGTTACTCGTCTGCGTGGCTCACTTCTCGGCGAAGCGTTCGAACGCTTCCCACGAGGAGTCGACGCCGGGGTGCTCGAGCACGGCGTCGTCGACGCGAACTTCGGGAGCATCGCCGGCTTCCTCGACGTGCCCGATTTCAGCGACGGTCGTTCCACGACTCTCGAGCGCCGCGACCACCGGCGAAACGTCCCCCGGATCGACCGCGATCACGAGCGAGCCACAGCTGGTCGCCCGCCAGGGGTCCATCTCGAGGGCGTCACAGACCGCCTGGACGGCCGGCCGGACCGGGACCGCCGACCGATCGATCTCGAAGCGAGTTCCCGAGCCCTCCGCCATCTCTACGAGCGCGCCCGCGAGGCCACCCTCGGTCACGTCGTGCATCGCGTGGACGGGGGCCGACGCGGCGGCGGTTAGCGCATCGCGGACGGCGAAGCTATCGTCGAGGCAGGCTCGGGCGTCCTCGAGCGTCGATTCGGAGACGTCGATCTGGTCGCCGAAGAGGGTGCTCAGGAGGGCAACAGCCTCGACGGCCGGCCCAGTGGTGAGCAAGAGTACATCGCCGGGTTGGGCGCCATCGGGGCGGACGACGGCCTCGTGGTTGCCGACGCCGAGCACCGTCGCGCCACCAACCCACGAGTACGAGATGCCGGCGTAGCGGGCGGTGTGGCCCGCCGTGATCGCGATTCCGAGGTCGACGCACTCCTCGTGGATCGTCTCCCAGATGGTCGCGAACTGCTCGTCTGTCATCTCCGGGGGCAGGGTGAACGAGATCGAGAGGTGCGACGGCGAGATGCCGCTGACCGCGACGTCCGTGAGCACGATGTCCAGGGCGAACCTGGCGGCGCGCTCGAGGCCCAGATCCGGAAGAATCGACACCGGATCGGTCGCCACCACGACGGCACGGCCGCCGACCTCGAGCACGCCGAAATCGACGCCGTGGGTGGGCCCGAGCACGACGTCGTCGCGGTCGGCACCGAGCCGGGGGGCGATCTGTCGCTCGAACACCGTCCGGTCGATCTTGCCGAGCGCGGGGTCGGAGTCGGGCGAGGGGTCGGTCACGGTCGAGCGTTCTCGAGGCGGGCGCTTAGACCTGCTGATGCTCGCTTGAGGCGTTCTCGATTCTTCTAATACGATAGATACTATAGTTATTCGATATAATTTCGATAGTAAATCACGGAGACGCGCTCGAGGCTCGACCACGTCGGCGCCCGTGCAGAATCACTGGCGTCCGAACGGCCACAGCTATTACCCGTCATCACTCAGGAACCGCCATGCACGGAACTGGCGTGCCGCTGGTGACGCCGATCGCCGACGATGGACGCGTCGATCACGACCGCCTCGAGGCCCTCGTGGACTGGTTCGCGAGCGCGGGCATCGACTTCTTCGTCCCCTGCGGATCGACGGGCGAGGCACCGCTGTTGACGGCCGACGAACGGACACAGGTCGTCGAGACGGTCGCCGACGCGACCGAGAAACCCGTCCTCGCGGGCACCGGCCACGAGGGGTACGAACCGACGCTCGAGGCGACCGAGGACGCGGCCGCGGCAGGTGCCGACGCTGCCCTCGTCGTGACGCCGTCGTACTACGGCAGCGACGACGCCGCGCTCGGGCGCTACTACCGCGACCTGGCCGAGGAATCGCCGATACCCATCTACCTCTACAGCGTGCCGAAGTTCACCGACTACCCGCTGTCGCCGCGACTCGTCGAGTCGCTCGCGACCCACGAGAATATCGCCGGGATCAAGGACTCGAGCGGCAGCCTCGAGTCGATCCAGCGCCTCGTCCGGTTCACCGCCGGTGCCGACTTCTCGGTGCTCGTCGGCCACGGCAGCGTCTACGCCCACGCACTCGACGCCGGCGCCGACGGCGGGGTGCTGGCGGTCGCGAACGCCGTCCCCGACCTGGCGAGCGAGATTTTCGAGACCCATCAAAGCGGCGACGATGCCGCCGCTCGCGACCTGAACGCCGCTATCGTGGAACTCAACCGGACGCTCACGGCTCGCTACGGCGTCCCCGGCATCAAGGCGGCCCTCGCCCACCGCGGCCTCGAGGTCGGGCCTCCGCGCCGACCGCTCGAGCCGGTGGACGATGACGCCGCAGCCGAGGTCACGGCGGTGCTCGAGGCTGCTTTCGAGGCCTAACGGTCGTTTGCCGCGCCCGCTCTCGACGCTCGAGGATCGTTCGCCACGAGGCGCTCGAGCTATGTTCGCTACAGGGCGCCCTCACGAGGAGCATGCCAGAGAATTTATCCCATCGAGCCCTCATTACGACGTATGAGCGACCGGTCGATAGGCACACGAACGACCTTCTGGGAGGGGGTGACCGACGACGTGGCGAGGGACCGATACCGGACGCTCGTCGACACGGTCGACGACGGGCTCTACCAGCTCGACGCCGACGGCCGCTTCGAGGCCGTCAACGAGGCGATCGTCGAGACGACGGGATTCGCCCGCGACGAACTCGTCGGCGAGCACATCTCGATGCTCCTCGAGGACGAAGACGTGGCTCGAGGGAGACGAGAGATCAGGAGACAGCTCGAGGAGGGAACCGACGACGTGTCGACGATGGAGTTCTCGATCCGGACAGCGGGCGGCGGCGCGGTTCCCTGCGACGTCCGGATGACGGTGCTGATCGAGGACGGCGAATTCGCCGGAACGATCGGCGTCGCGCGTGACGTCTCCGAACGCGAACGCCACCGCGAACGCGCCGAATCCGCCCGGGAGACCTACCGGTCGATCACGAGCGTCCTCGACGACGCCGAGATTGGTGTCATCGTCCTCGACGACGAGTTCACCGTCGCCTGGGCCGACGAAACGATCGAGGAGTACTTCGAACTCTCGCGAGCGGAACTCGTCGGTCGCGACAAACGCACCGTCGTCGACGACGTCAGTCAACGCGTCGCCGACTCCGAGACGTTCGCGGAACGCGTCCTCTCGAGCTACGAGGAAAACGACGCGGTCGAACGCTTCGAGTGTCGCGTTACCGAAAGCGGGGAGCGGACCGGCCGCTGGCTCGAGCACTGGAGCAAACCGATCGAGACGGGCCAGTACGCCGGCGGTCGGGTCGAACTCTACTCCGACATCACCGAACAGAAGCGCTCGGAGGGCGCCCTCCTCGAGAGCGAGGCCGAGTTTGCCTCGCTGGTCGACGCCGTCGAGGAGTACGCCATCTTCCGACTCGATCCCAAGGGGCACGTCGTCTCCTGGAACGAGGGCGCCTCGAAGATCAAGGGATACGACCGCGAGGAGATCGTCGGCGAGCACTTCTCGAGGTTCTACACGGCCGACGACAGGAGCGAGCGCGTCCCCGAACGAAACCTCGCTACCGCCCTCAAGCGGGGGTCGGTCGAGGACGAGGGATGGCGCGTCAGGTGCGACGGCACGACGTTCTGGGCCAACGTCACCATCACGGCGATCTTCGACGGCGACGGTACCCACCGGGGGTTCCTCAAAGTCACTCGCGACATGACCGACCGGCGCGAGCACGAACAGCAACTCCAACACGAGCGGGACCTGATAAACCGGGTCCTGGAGACGAGTCCGGTCGGGATCATGGTCGCGAATCCGGACGGGACGACCATGCGGGCGAACGACCGGTTGGCAGAGATCTTCGACCGATCGGTGAAGACGATGGAAGCCTACAGCGCCGGTCAGCGGGACATGTACGACGCGACCGGCGAGTACATCCCGCTCGAGGACCGGCCGATCAGCCGGGTGCTCGAGACCGGCGAGGCGGTGACGGGCACGGAAATCTGGATCGAAGACGCCGACGGCCAGCCCCGGTGGCTCTCGATCAACGCCGCGCCCGTCACGCGAGACGACGGCACCGTCCGCCACGTCGTCGCTGCAGTGACGGACATCACGCAGCTGAAAGTACAGGCCGAGCGCATCGAGCGACAGCGCGACGACTTGCGAACCGAACTCGACGACCTGTTCGAGCGGATCGACGACGCCTTCTTCGCGGTCGACACCGACTGGCACGTCATCTACGCCAACGAGGCGTTCGCCGACCTGGTCGACGTTTCGGGGCCGGAACTGCTCGGCGCGCCGATCTGGGATGCCCTCCCCGAACTCGAGGCGACCGCGTGTTCCGACGCGGCCCGCGAGGCGAAGCGGACCAGGACCACGGTTGAGTGCGAAGTGTTCTACGAGCCAGCCGACGCCTGGCTCCAGGTGACGATCTACCCCTCCGAGACCGGCCAGTCGGTCTACCTCACGGACATCACCGAACGCGTCCGGTCGCGAAATCGACTGCAACGCCGCGCCGTCCAGCAGGCGGTCATCGCCGACCTGGGACAGTTCGCCATCGAGACGAACGACATCGACGACCTCATGCACGAGGCGACCCGGCAGGTCGCCGACGCGCTCGAGGCCGACTACTGCAAGGTCCTGGACCTCGATCCCGTCGCCGACGAACTGCGCCTCCGACAGGGCGTCGGTTGGCAGGCGGGAATCGTCGGCACGGCGAAGGTCTCCGCCACCGACAACTCCCAGGCCGGGTACACGCTCATCGCGGAGGAACCCGTCGTCGTCGACGATCTCGGGTCGGAGACCCGATTCCAGGGTCCCGATCTGCTGACCGACCACGACGTCTCGAGCGGAATTAGTACCATCATCGGCTCCGCCGACGATCCGTGGGGCATCCTCGGCGTCCACGACACCGACCACCGATCGTTCACCGACGAGGACGTGAACTTCGTCCAGAGCGTCGCCAACATCCTCGCGGAAACGATCGAGCGCACCGACTACCGGGCGGAACTCGAGGGAACGATCGACCGCCTCGAGGACTCGAACGAACGCCTCGAGCAGTTCGCCTACGCCGCCAGCCACGACCTCCAGGAGCCCCTGCGGATGGTCTCGAGCTACCTCCAATTGATCGAGCGCCGGTACGGCGACGACCTCGACGAGGACGGCGAGGAGTTCCTGGAATTCGCCGTCGACGGCGCCGATCGGATGCGCGAGATGATCGACGGCCTGCTCCAGTACTCGCGTATCGACACCCAGGGAGCCCCGCTCGAACCGGTCGACGCCGGTGAGGCCCTCGAGGAGGCACTCGCCAATCTCGAGGTACGAGTCGTCGAGACGGACGCGGTGATTACCGCCGATCCGCTGCCGTGGGTTCGGGCCGACGGCAGTCAGCTCAGGCAAGTCTTTCAGAACCTGATCGCCAACGCGCTCACCTACGCTGGCGACGCCCCGCCACGCGTGCACGTCTCGGCCGAGCGCGACGAATCGGACTGGATCATCTCGGTGCGAGACGAGGGCATCGGCATCGATCCCCGGGAGGCGGATCGAATCTTCGACGTCTTCAACCGCGCTCACTCCCGCAAGGAAGATACCGGCACCGGCATCGGCCTGGCGATCTGCCAGCGCGTCCTCGAGCGCCACGGGGGCAAGATTTGGGTCGACTCCGAACCGGGCGAGGGCGCGACCTTCTCGTTTACCCTTCCGGCCGCAGCCGACGTCGGTGTCGATGTCGGCGGCGACGACGACGGCGACGTCGACGAGTGAAGAGAACCGGATACTCGGTGGACGGTTCGAACCCAACCGCGGCCCTCGAGATGTAGGGGCCGAAACTAAGACATCGCCCCTCGTCGTGTCCGGTAATCGATCACCACTTCTGTCCTCCAATGTCCTCAGACCACTCACCCGACGACAGGATTGGGTACGATCCGGAGACTGACACGTACACCGTCTCCTACGACTGGGCGAGCGACGAATTACCCTCGGAGGCGGTAGTCGAGGCGGTCGCCGCCGCCACCGGGTCGACGTCGGAATCCATCCCTCCGCTCTACGAGGTCGTCGACCCCGAGGCCCTCGATCAACTGTTCGTACCGACAAGCCAGGGGACATCGCTGCGAACGGGCGTCGTCGAGTTCCAGTTTCACGGGTGTGACGTGACCATCTCCACCTGCGGTCGGACGACCGTCACGGTTTCCGAGTGCGATTGACGACGCGTTCCGTCGTGTTCCGGATCGGCCCCAGGCCTCACCTTCACGAGCCGCCGAAAAGCATCGTGAGCAACTTTCGCTCGGCGGTGTGGATGTGCTCGGAGAACGTCGCGGAGGTAATGTCGAGTCGGTCGGCTACCTCCTCGCCGGTACACGTTCGCGGCCAGTCGTAGTAGCCCGCCTGGTACGCGACCTCGAGCACCTCGTGCTGGCGGTCGGTGAGCTGGGCCTCCAGAACTTGCTCGAACGATGATTCCGTAAAGAGGGGCGTGACGGACCCCGTTTCGCGCTTGGAGACGAGCGAGGCGCCGGCGGTCTCCTCGAGAAACGTCTCGATGACGTCGCCGGCATCGTACGGCGACGGAATTTCGGCGACGATCCGTCCTTCACCGTCGACGCTGCGAACCTCCCTGGGGAGCGCGCCGCACGTCGCCAGCGTCACGGCGGGACAGTCGGCGGAAACCAGAAATTCGAACAGCCCACCACGGTCATACGTCTCGAGAAGCGAAACGCTCACGGAGGCGTGGTCAGCAGCGAGGTCGTAGATTCGACTCGTCTCGGTGCCGGTAACGGTGAAGTACTCCGCGAACCGGCCGTCGTCCCGGGGAAGCAGTTTCGCTAACTCGATTTCACAGCCGTCGATGGTCGATGCTGCGACGAACGGGTACGAATCATCAGATATCGAAAATATAACTTCGACGGCGGAGGCGCTCTGTTGCGCGTTGGGGGACCGATGCATTTTTCTCACGGAAAATTACACATAGGTGAATTACAATTCTACCTCCTATATAATTTGGTTACTAACTGTCGAGATCGCTGCCTGGCTCGGTTCACCTCGAACTCAGCTCCCCTCGAGCAACCGCGACCGTCGAGCGCCGTCCCTCGAGAACTTTTGAGGCTCGACCCCCAACCTCGAGTGATGACCGAACGCTGGCAAGCGCTATTCGACCGGGGGGAGTCGTTCGCGGTCGACCTCGAGACGATTCGAAACGAGCTAGCGAGGCGACGCGAGTCGGCTGCCGACGATTCCGAATCGAGTTCGGGGTCGAAGCCGGACCCGGCCTCGGAATCGGAATCGGAACCAGCGCCCGAATCGACCCCGGAGGACGAAAATGCCTGACCGGCCGAATCCAGCGCGCATCGTCGCCGACGCGGACGTACTCGCGGCGGACCTCCTCGTCGGCGGGGCGGCCAGGGACGCCCTCGACCACGTGCGTCGCCACTCCTGGATGGATCTGGTCGCAAGCGACGAACTCCTCGAGGCAACCGAATCGCTCGTGGCCGCGCTGGCCGACACTGACCTCGCGCGAAGCCACCGCGACCGACTCGAGCGCGAGCGCGTTCGCGTCGAGCACCCGCCCGAGGACCATCCGGCACTCGCCTCGGCCTATCGGGGGAACGCGGCGCACCTCCTCTCGTTCGACGAGCGCCTGGGGTCGGCAAAAGCCGGGATGACCTTGCAGCCGCGGATCGCCGTGAGCGTGCGGACGCCGGACGCGTTCGCGACGGTGTTCGACGCCGAGAGTCTTTACGAGGCCGTCGAGGGCGGCACCTATCCGGGACCGGACCAGGATCCTCGAGCGTGAGGTAACGCGGCGTTCGTCGCCGAGCGGCGCGTTCACCGGCACCGGCGCCAGGGGTACACTCGCTGCCGACTCACCGATCGACGAGCGATTCCTGCCCGTGGTCGTCACACCAGGCGAACGCGAACAACCGCTTTGCGGGGACGGTCTCGAGGCGGCGCCCGTCCTCGCTCTCGCCGGTGATCGGGTCCCAAGTTGTGCCGTCGCCGACGAGTGGCGGGCCATCGGTTGCATCCGCGCCCACGTCCGCCGCTCGCGCGAACTCGAGGGAGAAATCGGGCGCCTCGAACGCGTGAACGCCGGCCTCGCCGGCGGCGACGACGACGTCGCTCTCGCCGACCGACGCCGTCAGGACGCCGCCCGCCTCGCGAACCCACGGGACGGGGATTCCGAGCGCGTCGCCGGCGCGCTCGATACCGAGGACGACCGCTTTGGGCTCGAGATCAGTTCGGTTCCAGGTCCGACCGCCGTCACTGTCACCGTCGCCATCGCCGCGAAGACCAGCGAGACCGATCTCGCCGCTCGCGAAGTATCCTGCGTACGGCCGTTCGTCGTAGTCGACCGGCACCGGGTCGTCGTTCTCGCTCGCGGCCTCGCTCTCGGCGTCGGGGACGGGCTGGAGGACTCGACCGTCGGGGTAGCGCTCGAAGAAGTAGTCGACCGTCGTCAGCGAGGACGCCCGCGGCGACAGTCGCGCTCCCTCGAGGGGGCCGTCGATGCAGACGCCCGCGGATTGTTTCCACTCCGAGTCCGTTTCTCGATCGTAGAGGACGAGGTCGTCGTCGGCGAGCTTTCCGCTCACGCCGAACGTGAGCCAACGACCGTCGACGACGGCGTCGTAGACGACGGCACTGGCACAGAGCGGACACCAGGTGACGGCTACCGGGGCGCCCGACACCTCGTCGTTGACCACCTCGTGGTAGTCGATAATCCGGAGCGGGTACGCCCGTGCGGGGCCATCCTCGGCCTCGAGAACCACTGCTTCGTCGGAAGCCGGTCCCCGGTGGTCCGGGCCGAACCGGGGATCGTCGATGCTGGGGATCGCGTCCCGGGGAATAACCTGTCTGACGTTCATACGAGGCCCTCGTCCGGATACGAGAAAAATCCAGGGCTCGATTCAGGGGGTGAATCTTCTTTCCGATCGGCCACCAAGGCCAGGTATGTACGAGTCGATCCTCGTCGCCACCGACGGCAGCGACACGGCCGAGCGAGCGGTGGATCACGCCGTTTTCCTCGCCGAGACGCTCGCAGTCCCACTGTTCGCCATCTCGGTGCTCGAGGACCGAACGGCCTACGATTCGGGAATCGTCGACCCAGAAGAAGTCAGAGCACGACAGCGGTCTCGCGCCGACGACGCCCTCGAGCGAGTCGAGGCGGCGGCGAGCGAGTCCGACGTCCCCGTCACGACCGCCCGGAAACGAGGGACGCCTCACGAAGAGGTCCTCGACTACGCCGACGAGCAGGGCTGTTCGGTGATCGTCGTCGGCGCACAGGGTCGGTCGGCGTTTCGCGACGCCCTGCTCGGGAGTACGGTCGACGCGCTGATTCGCCTGTCCTCGAGGCCGGTGCTGGTCGTCGGCGACGGCGAGGCAGACAAAGTGAGCCCGTAGAAGCGATTAGAAGGCGCCCGTGAGCGCCGACCGTCCGACGACGCTGACGAGCGTGATGAGGACCGTCCAGAGCGCGATGCTTCCGGTCATCCACGCGAGCGTGTCCCGGCCGCGGGCGCCCAGCGAGAGCGCGATGACGGCCGCGAGGTGGACCCCGGTCGTGATGGGCGAGAGCAGCGCTAGCCCCGGTAGCCCGTAGCGATTCCAGATGCGGACCGCCCGTTTTCGGCGCTTAGAAGGCTCGTCCGAGCGACGGCGCTCGAGCCACGCCGCGACCCGGTCGGCCGCGAGGACGATGCCGTAGATCGGGAGGACGTTCCCGGCGAACGCCGTCGCGGCGACCGCGATCGGATCGAGGCCGAGGGCGACGCCGAGTGGAATCACGACCAGGATCTCGAGCAGGGGAGTCGCCGCGAGCGCGAAGACGAGGGCGTACTGCCAGGGGCCACTGGCGGCGTCGAGGAGGTTTCGAGCCCACTCCTCGACGCTGGCGAGTTGGGCCTGAGCGAATCCTAAGAGCAGGTTTGGGTCTGGAACCAGAACGGCAGCCGAAACCGATCCGTCGGCAAGGCTACCGAGAGCGCCCTCGAGCGAAACTAACGCGTCGAAAACGATCGGGTCCACGGAACGCTCGAGCCTCGATCAGAGTACGGACCAGGCCTTGCGGGCCCGATTCCAGGAGGTCAGGTCGGCGATCCAGCGGGCGGCGATGAGCTTCTTGAGGTTCTTCGCGGGGAAGCCGCCGAAGGTATCGACGGGGAGCATCTTGACGCCGTGGGCGACGGCCTCGTCGCCGACGGAGACGACCGTCCCCTTGTCGTCGTACTCCCAGGTCTTGAGCGGGCGGTTGTCGATTGCGCGGGCGATGTTCTCGCCGACGACCTCCGCGGCCTGCCAGGCGGCCTGTGCGGTCGGCGGAGCGGGCTGGCTGCCCTGGTCGACGATCGCCGAGTCGCCGATGGCGAACACGCGCTCGTCGGAGGTCCGGAAGTTCGCCTTCGCCTCGACACGGTTGTGCTGGTTCTCGAGGTCGGTCCCGTCGAGGGCCTCTCGCCCCGTGATGCCGCCGGTCCAGACGAACACGTCGTACTCGAGGGGGTCGCCCTCGTCGAAGTGGATGACGCCGTCCTCGGCCTCGGTAATCGGGTCGTCGGTGTGGATCCTGACGCCGGCTTCCTCGAGCAGGTCGCGCAGGGCCTGCTGGATCTCGGGGTCGTTGCCGGGGAAGATCTCGTCGAGCGCCTCGACCAGGTGAATCTCGAGGGGCGCGCGGTTCTCGTCGCGGAACGCGGCAATCTCGCCGGCAGTCTGGATGCCCGAGAGGCCGGCGCCGCCGATGACGACCTGAGCCGGCTCGCCGCGGGTCGCATCGCGACTCGCCTCGGTGATCTGTTCGTTGATCTCGAGGGCGTCGTCGAGGCTCTTGAGCGTCAGGGAATGCTCCGCGAGGCCGGGGATGCCGTAGTAGGCGGTACTGCTTCCGAGCGCGACCAGCACGTAGTCGTACTCGACGTCCTCACCGTCTGCGAGTTCGACGACGCGTTCCTCGGTGTCGAGGCCAGTGACGGTGTCGGTGATGAACCGGGTCCTCGGGTCGGCGATGTCGGCGACCGGGATGGTGATGTCGGCGCGAACCGAGGGATCTCGAACGACGCGGTGGGACTCGTGCAACACGAGGTGGTAGTCGGTGTCGGAGATCCAGGTCAGTCGAGCGGTCTCGTCGAGTTCCGATTGGAGCGACTTGATCGCACCAGCGCCGGCGTAGCCGGAGCCGAGCACGACGACGTTCTCGGTCATATACGCCAACCTCCGTAACACACCGATACAAAGGTGTTGAAACCCGGATAGGCGTGCGCACCGTTCGCATGTAACAGAACTCGACAGAAATGATCAATTGGCCCACATATCTACAGAATCCGCTTTCCGAAGACGCTCGCCGCCAGTTCGGCGGCCAGTTCGGCCGTCTCGTTCTGTTCGTCGAGGATCGGATTGACCTCGACGACGTCCATCGACCGGAGGATTCCCTCGTCCTGGTCGCGTTCGTAGACAGTCTCGAGCGCCGAGTGGGCCTCCCGGTAGGTGACGCCACCGCGGACGGGGGTCCCGACGCCGGGGGCTGCGTTGGGGTCGAGCCAGTCCAGATCGAGGCTGACGTGGACGCCGTCGGTACCTGCCGTCGCCACGTCGAGGGCGTCCTCGACGACCGCCGTGATGCCCCGCTCGTCGATGTCAGACATGGTGAACGCGGTCATCTCGCTCTCGCGAACGAGTTCGCGCTCGCGTTCGTCGATACTCCGGAGGCCGACGTAGGCGATCGATTCCTCGCTGACCCGCGGGGCGTGAGCCCACTCGAGCCCCTCGAACATGCCGTGACCGAGCGTCGCGGCCAGGGGCATTCCGTGGACGTTCCCGCTCGGGGACGTCGCGGGCGTGTTGAGGTCGGCGTGGGCGTCGAACCAGACGACGCCGAGGTCGGCGTCCCTCGAGGAGCCGCCCATCGACCCGATGGCGATGGAGTGGTCGCCGCCGAGGACGAGCGGGAACGCGCCGGTCTCCAGGGTGGCCGCGACGGAACTGGCGACGCGCGTGGTCACGTCTTCGACCTCGCGGAGGAACTTGGCATTGCCCTCGACCGGCTGGTTGGCGTCGGGGTCGCGCTCCTCAGCGCGGGGCATCGGGAGGTCACCCTGGTCGAGAACCTCGACGCCGGCGTCGGCGAGTTCGTCGGCGAGGCCCGCGTACCTGATCGCGGAGGTTCCCATGTCGACGCCGCGTCGGTCGGCCCCGTAGTCCATCGGTGCACCGATTACGTGGACAGCTCGATCCATACCTGCAGTTCTCCACCCGACGTTTAGAGTGACCCGATTTCGGATTCGAGTACCCGATTCCACGAAACCGCTGAATACGTGGCGCTCGCGGTCGGATTCGATCGTCGGAACCTTTAGGAATAGACGCACCTAAATTCAGACGATGATGCTGAGTGACGTCATGGAAGACTACCTCAAGGCGATCTACCAGCTTCAGGCAGGACGCGACGAGCGGGTCAAGACCTCCGCTATCGCCGATTCACTCGAGGTCACCTCGCCGACCGTCACCAGCATGCTCTCGAAACTCGAGGAGCGCGGCCTCGTCGACCGCGAGAAGTACCGCGGCGTGGTCCTCACCCCAGAGGGCGAGACCGTCGCGCTCGAGGTAATTCGCCACCACCGCCTGCTCGAGGCCTACCTGACCGAGCACCTCGACTACGACTGGTCGGAGGTCCACGCGGAGGCCGACCGCCTCGAGCACCACATCAGCGAGGACTTCGAGGCCAGAGTCGCTGCCGCCCTCGACGACCCCGACGTCGACCCCCACGGCGCCCCCATTCCGAGCGCCGACCTTGAAGCACCGGAGACGCCGACCGGCGACGCCATCTCGGCGTTCGAGGCGGGCGACCGCGTCGTCGTCCGGGAAGTCGCCGATCACGACCCCGAGATCCTGTCGTATCTGGCCGAACACGGCGTCGAACCCGGGGTCGAACTCGAGATCGTCGAGGTCGCCCCCTTCGGGATGGTGACCGCACGGCCACTGGAGCCGGGAGATACCGAAACGCAAGTCTCGCTCCCACAGGAGGTGGCCCGCCACGTCCGCGTCGCGACCCCGGTGGATGTCCGGTCGTGATCCGTCGGTGAACGGACGGGCGGGAAGCGGAATTGATTACTACGGTCGTGAAGAAATTCGAGATAGCTATCGAAACCGTACCTGACCATCGGATTTAAGCAAATCAATTACCAAGGATTCACCATGTCATCAATCGAGCTTACCCCGAGCCAAAAGAAAATTTTGCGCGCGCTCACCAATCTTCACTCCGAGGACGAAGATGCGATCAAGGGCGAGGACATCGCCGAGCAGGTCGACCGCAACCCCGGCACCATCCGCAACCAGATGCAGAGCCTGAAGGCCCTCCAGCTGGTCGAGGGCGTACCCGGCCCCAAAGGCGGCTACAAGCCGACCGCGGCCGCCTTCGAGGCCCTCGAGATCCAGCAGATGGACGAACCGGCGGCCGTCCCGCTCACGCACGAGGGTACCCCGCTCGAGGGCATGATCGTCGAGGAGATCGACCTCTCGAGCGTCCACCACCCGGAACTCTGCCGGGCCGAGATTCACGTTCAGGGCTCGACCGGCGACATCCACGAGGGCGACAGCGTCACCGTCGGGCCGACGCCGCTGTCGAAACTGGTCATCGAGGGAGTACTCGATGGAAAAGACGATACGAACAACATCCTGATTCTGCGGATCGAGGACATGGTCGCGCCGGCGGAAGAGCCGGCCCACTGACGCCAACCCATCGTCTTCGACTCTCGCTGTAACTCTCGACTCACACTGTGGCTCTCGAGTCGCGGGTGACTCCCGACTCGCGTTGTGACTCTCGAGCAACCTCGAGAGTTCGTCGGCATCTCGAGAGACAGCATCACCACTCGTGTCACGCGTCGTCGCCAGCTCGAGGGGCCGAATCGGTTGCGGGACAAGTTTCTCGCGAACCGCTACGCGTCGACCGCACCCGTTCGCAGGTGATGGAAGAGGTACGTCTGGGCGTACCCGGCGTACTGACCGCCGAGTCGCTCGCGAATCGCTCGAGACGTCTCGCCGTACGATCCGCGGTCGCAATCGGGGTAGTACTCCGCGATCGCACTCCTGATCCACGTGTCGAGGGGGACGGCCTCGTCGAACCCCAGCGAGAAGAGCAGGACGCAGTCGGCCACCTTGTCGCCGACCCCGACGAACCGCGTGAGGTGCTCGCGGGCGGCCTCGTACTCGAGGTCGCAGGCGTCCTCGGGGCGGGCCTCGCCGTTCGCAACCATCTCGGCCGTGCGCTGGACGTAGGGGGCGCGATACCCCAGGCGCAGGTCCCGGAGGTCGGCTTCGGTGGCGGTCGCGAGCTGTTCGGGCGTCGGGAAGGCGTAGATAGTCTCGCCACCGAGCGCGTAGGCGTCGCCGTACTCCCTCGCGAGCGTCGAGACCATGCCGTGGATGCGCCCGACGCGCATCTGCGCCGAGCAGATGAACGAGATCAACGTCCCGAAGGGTGGGTCGTCGACCAGTCGCATCCCGTCGTGGGCCGCGTATGCCGCTCGGATCAGCGGGTCGTCGGGCGCGTCCGCGGCGATCGCCTCGAGGTCGTCCTCGAGACGCAACAGCTCGCGGATGAGCGGGTCGGCGTCGACCGTCGACTGCCACTCGAGGTCGCCACCGGGGCCGTCGGGCTGGCGCACCCGGATCGGAACGTCGTCGACGACAGTCCGGTACCACGCTTCGGGCGCTCGACGGTCCGTGTACATCTCGCCATCGCTTCGCGTCCAGAGGTAGCTCTGGCCGCTCTCGAGGGTGAGGTACAGGTCGAAGCCGCCCGAGAGGGCTTCGACGGCAATCGTGTCGCTGACAGTGGCTGTCGCCATCGCTCTGGTCGTGGCCTTCGTGGGTGCGGGTATGGGCCTTCTGATTTTGACCTGGTTCGAAAATCCGGTACGAGAGTACGAGCGAGAGCGAGACAACGCCTGTGGCCCACTACGGGCGAACCTTCATACCGAATGCGATACAATAGCTCACTATGCACTGCAGGGTTGTCGTCGAAGCTGCCGTGCCGGTGTTCGACGTCGAAACGGAAGACGAGGCAATCCGTATCGCCATCTCGAAAACTGGCGAGATGCTGAACCCTGACCTGAACTACGTCGAGATTAACATGGGCGAGCGCACCTCCCCCGGCGGCGAGGAACTGCCCCCCGCGTTCATCGCTGCCGACGAAGCCCTCGTTGCCCTCGAACTCGAGATGACCGTGTTCAACGTCGAACGCGAGGAACACGCCTCCCGCATCGCCCGCAAGGAGATCGGCCAGCGCCTCGAGAACATCCCGCTGGAGGTGCTTTCGGTCGAGGTGCTCGAGGACGAGGAGGACGACGACAGCGACAGCGACGCCAACGACGAGGACGACGACAGCGACAGCGACAACGAAACGTCGACCGACGAGTCGGCTCGAGACGACGACGAGACTCCCAGCGAAGACGTGGTTGACGATCAGACCTCCGAGACGGACGACGACGTCCTCCCAGAGTTCGAAGATTTGCTCGAGTGACGATCACGAACCGGACGCAATAGTCGACCAGTCATCGCACAAATACGAAGCCAGCGTACGCCTCGAGCGAAAGCAGCACAGTCCGTCGCCGAGAGCGCTCGAAGAACGAATTTGGGTAGTGAAACGGAAAGAGAGACGGCAAAACTGGAATTTGCGTCGAAGTCGGAGGTCGGGGTCGAAAACGAACGTCGAGAGTCGAAAACGAAATCGAAATCAAACGTCAGATAACGCCAGTCTTTCCAGTCGGTGGTGTCGTTGATCAGGGTATCGCAGGAAACTCAGTCGGCCGTGGCTGCGACTGCTTCCGCCTCCCCCTCTCGCATCGGTTTCGTAATTCCCCCAGCCAGCGCAAAAACAGCAGCTTTGTGATCGGTTTTCGATTTGTGGATCGATGTCGGTCGAATCCCAAGAGACTCGTACTCGTCGAGCGAAACCGAACAGTCCTCCCAGTTAGCACAGTGGTTCGATACTTCGGCAAGAAGGCCGTGAAGGTGAATGAGCTCTTGTTTCTTCATAACCATGCAATCATACCCACTGCAGGGTTATATTATTATCTTGAGTCTCGTTAACACGCTCCAGGTGACGATTGAACGAAATTTCGCCGTTCGAGACCATCTCGAGGGGAAATCGCTCGTCAAAAACCACTCGGAAGGATCGGCCTAACGAGGATTTGAACGACGTAATCTCCGGTTTCTGACGGAATCCAACGAGGTTTCCCACGGACGCCGATCGGAGTGGCTGTGTTGACGAAACTGGTCGCCAGTGGGGTGAAGAAACCGGCACGAACGACGGAACGTGTCGCTCGTTGACATCAAGTCGATACCCGAACAAATCGGTCGGAGACCGGGGTCGAAAACCGACGCGTGGTCGCGTTCCGGTCGTCGACGGTCGAGACCGGAGCCAACCCGGACTCGACGCGAACCCGGACTCGACGCGAACCCGGACTCGAGCATCGACTTCTCGTTCACCCTTCGAGCTGCGGCGCTCTGCACGAGCGCGATCGAAAAAAGCTCGACGGACGTCGCAGTCACCCGAGTTGTTTCAACGTCCGCAGATCGCGATCCGTCCGAGTAAATTCGGCCATACGCCGGGAAGCGTGGCAGTTAGGACAGTGAAACATCGAGGTGGAGTCGGGCAATTCAGCCGGCGTCAGTTGCCATTCTTTGACGCATTCAGGGCAGACGAGTTGGACGGTCGTTTCGACCATGCTATGGCAATACACACCCACCGTCAAAAACGTTACCGCGCAGCTGAAACGACGAGTCGATCGACACCGAACCGACGGACGCGCTGTCGACCGACCTTAGACCGTCATCGTGTCGCTGGCCTCGAGCAGTTCCTTGTACCGGTTTCGGATGGTCACTTCGGAGATGCTCGCGACCTCACTGACGTCGTTCTGGGTGACCTTCTCGTTGGTCAGCAAGGCGGCGGCGTACACCGACGCGGCCGCGAGGCCGACCGGTGACTTGCCGCTGTGGACGCCCTGGTTGCGGGCCGACTCGAGCAGGCTCCGGGCCCGGCGCTCGGTCTCGTCCGAGAGGTCCAGATCACTGATGAACCGGGGGACGTAGCTCTCGGGGTCGGCCGGCTTGATCTCGAGGTTGAGCTGGCGGACGATGTAGCGGTAGGTCCGAGTCAGCTCCATCCGGTCGACGCGGCTGACGGCGGCGATCTCATCGAGGCTGCGCGGCGTCCCGGCCTGTCGCGCGGCAGCGTACAGCGCCGAGGTGGCGACGCCCTCGATCGAGCGTCCCGGGAGCAGGTCCTCGTCGAGCGCTCGCCGGTAGATCACGCTGGCGGTCTCCCGGACGTTCTCCGGGAGGCCGAGCGCGCTGGCCATGCGGTCGATCTCGCCGAGGGCCTGCTTGAGGTTGCGCTCCTTGCTGTCGCGGGTGCGGAAGCGCTCGTTCCAGGTGCGCAGGCGCTGCATCTTCTGGCGCTGGCGACTCGAGAGCGAGCGCCCGTAGGCGTCCTTGTCCTGCCAGCCGATGTTGGTCGACAGGCCCTGGTCGTGCATCATCTTCGTCGTCGGTGCGCCGACGCGGGACTTCTTGTCCTTCTCGGCGGAGTCGAACGCGCGCCACTCGGGCCCGCGGTCGATCTCGTCTTCCTCGACGACCAGCCCACACTCCGAGCAGACCGTTTCGGCGTGCTCGCTGTCCGAGACCAGTCGGCCACCGCACTCGGGGCACTGCTCGTCCTCGCTGGCTCGTGGTTCTTGTTCCCGCTGTGTCTCGCCACTGTAGGTTCGAATTGTCGTATCTGTCATGGTGTATCGACTCGGTTACTCAGAGCTCCCGGGTGGGGGGAACCAGAAGAAAACCCGGACGCTCCAGCTAACATACGGTAAGGGCGAAAGGCATATAAAGCTTTTGCCTTCTTTATAAAGAGTCACGCGAGCAGTTATGTACGTTTCGGTTAGTACATGATCGTTCGTTGAGTATCGAACGGCCGAGCGCCGAGGTGGTCGGCGGCGTCAGACAGTGAAGAGGTGACCCTCGGTCGGCACGTCGAACAGGCCGATCCGGGCTCCGGCATCGAGCCAGGCGTGTCCGTAGGAGAACGCCGCGAGCGCGTTCACCAGGTCGTCTTCCTCCCGAAAGTGGCGGCCGTCCTCGAGGTACGACCGGGCCATTTCGTCACACTCCGCGGCGGCCTCGGCCATCGGGGTTCCCTCCGGCGGCGCGATGGTCGCCGCCTCGAGCGCTTCCGCCAGCAAAGTTCCGTACCGATCGGTCTTCTCCTCGAGATCAGCGGACATACGCGGTGGTCGGCGGGAACGGCCGTAAACGCATCGTCATCGATCCATGACGGTCCACTCACAGCGATTGTCAGGTCGATAAAGACGTAACTAGTGGGCCGTGGTATCGCCGGCGATGCGATTGATACAGGCGCTCGTCCCCTCCGCCGTCCAGGACGACGTGCTGTTCGCGCTCGACACCGAGGGAATCGACTACGTGACCCTCCGGGAGAACACCGACGGAGAAGACAGCGTCATCGTCCAGTTTCCGTTGCCCACACAGGCCGTCGAGGAGGTCCTCGACACGCTCGAGGACGCCGGCGTCGACGACGACTTCATCGTCGTCAGTTCGATCGAGACGGCACGGACGCCGGGCCTCGAGTCCCTCGAGAAGCGCTTCGTCAGCGGGAGCGAGTCCGACGACAGCATCTTCTACGAGGAGATTCGGACGCGGGCGCTGAACATGACGCCGAACCGCCTCACCTACTACGCGATGACGCTCTTGAGCGCAATCGTGGCGACGGCCGGCCTCCTGCTCGATTCGCCGGCAATCGTCGTGGGATCGATGGTCATCGCCCCGCAGGTGAGTGCCGCGCTGACCGGCACCGTCGGGATGGTGCTCAACGACCGCGGCATGATCGTCGACGGCATCTCCTCACTCGTCGGCGGACTAGTAGCCGCGATGGCCGGCGCGTTCGCGTTCGCCTGGCTCATCCGCACAGGGGCCATCGTCCCCTCGACCATCGAGATCACCGCTATCCACCAGGTGAGCACCCGGATCTCTCCCGACCTCCTCTCGCTGATCATCGGTATCTGCGCCGGTGCTGCGGGCGCGTTCGGCCTGGCGACTGCCCTGCCCGTCTCGCTGGTCGGCGTCATGATCGCCGCGGCGCTCATCCCCGCCGCGGCAGCCGTCGGCATCGGCCTGGCCTGGAACGCGCCCCTGGTCGCGGCCGGAGCGTTCGTCCTGCTGACGATCAACGCCGCGTCTATCGTCCTCTCCGGCCTCGCCGTCTTCTGGTATCTCGGCTACCGGCCCGGCGACTGGGTGCCAGGGGACCTGCGACAGAACCTGACCCGCGACCGCCTCGGCGCAATCGTTCCCGCCGTGCTCGTCCTCTCGCTCGTCTGCCTGCTCGCCGGCGGCGTCCTCTTCCATCACGTCTCCTTCGAGAACGACGTCAACGAGGAGATCCGTACCGTCCTCGACAACTCCGAGTACGACCGGCTCGAGCTCGTCGAGCTTCGAACGGAGTTCGCCGGGGGCGACCTGTCCACCTCGTACGAGGTGACCGCCGTGGTTCGTCGCCCCGACGGCGTCGCCTATCCGGACCTCGTCCCTACGCTCGAGGACGCGCTCGAGGATCGGACGAGCCGCCAAATCGAGGTGACCGTCGAGTACGTCGATCGGGACACCGGAGCGAACCGTGGTGACGCTCGGTTCGACTCGGTGAATCGACACGCGGTCGACCGCGGAATGCCAGGAACGCAAGGCGTTTAGGTCGCCTGTGCGTAGTACGGACACATGAGCGACGCCCCTCGAGTCGAAATTTACACCAAAGAGAACTGCCCGTACTGCGAGAAGGCGAAGGACCTCTTCGATGCCAAAGAGATCGCCTACGAGACCTACAACGTCACGGGCGACGAGGATCTGTTCGAGGAGATGGTCGACCGCGCCGAGGGACGCAAGACCGCGCCCGAGGTGTTCGTGAACGACGAGCTAATCGGCGGCTGGGACGAGACCAGCGCCCTCGACGAGACCGGCGAACTCGACGAAATGCTCGGCATCGCCCGCAACGACGACTGCGAGGTCGTCGAGCACCGTCGTCTGATCATCGCCGGGACGGGAATCGCCGGCCTGACGGCGGCTATCTACGCTGGCCGGTCGAACAACGAGCCCCTGGTCATCGAGGGCGACGAACCCGGCGGCCAGCTCACCCTGACCACCGACGTGGCGAATTACCCGGGCTTCCCCGAGGGGATCAGTGGGCCCGAACTCGTGAACAACATGAAGGAACAGGCCCGGCAGTTCGGTGCCGAGCTCAAAAACGGCATCGTCGAAAACGTCGAGCGGCTCGAGGATCCCTCGGTCGTGGAGGAGGCCACCGAGGACTCCTTCTGCGTCGACCTGACCAACGGCGACAGCTACACCGCCGACGCCGTCATCGTCGCCTCCGGCGCCAGCGCCCGGACCCTCGGCATCCCTGGCGAGGACGAGTTGATGGGCTACGGGCTCTCGACGTGTGCGACCTGCGACGGCGCGTTCTTCCGCGACGAGGACATGCTCGTCGTCGGCGGCGGCGACGCGGCCATGGAGGAAGCCTCGTTTCTCACGAAGTTCGCCGACACGGTCTACCTGGCCCACCGCCGCGAGGAGTTCCGCGCAGAAGACTACTGGATCGACCGCGTCCACGAGCACGTCGAGGACGGCAACATCGAGATCATGAAGAACACCGAGTTGATCGAGATCCACGGCTCCCAGGAGGAAGGCGTCGACCACGTCACCCTCGTTCGCAACGAGAAGGGCCACCCAACCGACCGCCTCGACGACCCCGAAACCGAGGAGTTCGACTTCGACGTCGGCGCCGTCTTCTTCGCCATCGGCCACACGCCCAACACCGACTACCTCGAGGGACTCGGCATCGAGACCGACGACGAGGGCTACCTCAAGACGAAAGGTGGCGACGGCAGCGGCCAGACCGAAACCGCCGTCCCCGGTATCTTCGGCGCCGGCGACGTCGTCGACTACCACTACCAGCAGGCCGTCACCGCCGCGGGCATGGGCTCGAAGGCGGCGATCGACGCCGACGAGTACCTCGAGGACCTCGAGCGAGAGCGCGAAGAAGCCGTGCTCGAAGAGAGCGAGGAAGTTCCGGCGGCCGACGACTGACGGCTGTCGGCTGACGTCCTACAACTGGCGGTTGGAGGCAGGCAGCTGACAACTGACGTCTATACGCTGGTTTCGATCACTCGAGGAACCGCGACTGCACGTTCCCCGTCGGCATCATACACTGCTCTTTCTTCCCGAACCAGCGATAGCGCCGGTTCGCGACGAAGTCGTACGCCCAGTCCCGAATCGGGCGCGGAACGAATCGAAACGGCGACAGGAGGGCGTAGATTCCACCAAGGTGACTCGCCGTGCGGACGATCGCCCCCGACTTGACGTAACTGTCCTCGCCCTCGATCAGAACGACCGACTCGAGTTCGTCGGTCGGGAGGCCGTGCTCGGCACACAGGGCCTTGCCCACGTCGGACTGGAGGGACGCGAAGTAGAACTGCTCCTCTGTATCGCGGGGCACGACGAACTGGACGAAGCCGTTACAGAGGTTGCAGACGCCGTCGAAGAGGAGGATCGGGGCATCTGCGGGAACCTCGAGGTCGACGCTCATTGGTCGATTTTCGTTCGGCGTGTAGTTCAGCATTCCGATGGCGGTGATCAGGGTCGATGGCCCCCGCTCGGGATTTTCGCGGATTCGCGGGTACAAGGACCTCCAATTCGAGTATGCGTCAGGAAGTTCCACGAAACCACGCCGATCGAAACTGAGCGAAAAAAGGAGACAACAAACTTATGCGTCATTGCGCGTGACACCTCGGAAACGGTCGACCCAAACGATGTCCTCGCAATCCACCTCCACTCTGGACCGGCTGTCAGCAGCCATGGATCGGTTCGCCGTCGCCCTCCAGCGGCGGTTCGAGATAGACCTCCGGGCGCTCGCCGCGTTTCGGATCGCGCTCGGGCTCCTCATCATCCTCGACCTGCTGAACCGCGCTCGCAACCTCCGCGCGTTCCACACCGATACAGGGGTCCTCCCGCTCGAGGCGTTGCACTCGGATTACGGCGACGTGTACTCGATACACGCGATTTCGGGAGACGCCTGGGTACAGGCACTCCTGTTCGGTATCGCGGGCGCGTTCGCGCTCGCGATGGTCCTCGGGTACCGAACTCGACTCGTAACGATCGTCTCCTGGTTCTTGCTCGTCTCCTTGCACGTTCGAAACCCGATGGTAACGAACGGCGGCGACATCCTCCTGCGCCTGCTGTTGTTGTGGGGGATCTTTCTCCCTCTCGGCGAACAGTGGTCGATCGACGCCAGGCGAATCAACCGGGAACGTTCGACGATTGCTAGCGAGGCGACGATGGCCGTGCTCTTACAGGTGTTCCTGATGTACTTCACCAACGCCATCCACAAGTGGCGAAGCGACGTGTGGATGGAAGGGGAAGCGCTCGTCCGTATCTTCCAGGCCGATCAGTTTACGATCTTGCTCGGCAACGTCCTCGCGGACCAGGTCTTCCTGTTGCGACTGTTTTCGTACGTTTGGGTCGCGCTGATTGTGCTCTCGCCGCTCCTGATCGCACTCACGGGCTACCGCCGCGCTCTGCTCGCGACGCTGTTCGTCGGAATGCACCTCGGCATGCTCGTCACGCTTCGCATCGGCCTGTTTCCGCTGATCGTCATCGCCGGCTTACTTCTGTTCTATCCACCAGTGATATGGGACCACACGACCGCCCTTGCCGCCCACGTTGGCATCGCGGCGCCGCTTCGTGCGCGACTAGCACGACTGCAGGCGGTCGTCCCGCGATTCCCTGCAGCGGACGTCCCGATGCCGTCGCGCTCGAGCGTCCTCGAGCGTGGCCGTGGTGCGTTCTTCTCGGTCGTCCCGGCGCTCCTCCTGCTCCTGGTCCTCTTCGCCAACGCCGAGGCCGTCGACTACACCGAGGTTCCCGACCCTGCAGATGAGGTCATCGACACTGCGATGATCGACCAGCAGTGGCGGATGTTCGCACCGAACCCCACCTCGAATGCCAAGTGGTTCGTCGTCCCCGGCGAACTCGAGGACGGGTCGGAGGTCGACGCCATGCGCGGCGGGGAAGTCGACTGGGATCGGCCGCCGAGCGTCGACGCGACCTACGACGATTCGCGGTGGCGGAAGTACCTCAGTAACATGCGCTACGCCGGCAACGAGAATCACCGCTCCTACACGGCGAACTACCTCTGTCATCGCTGGAACGACGAACACGACACCCAACTCGAGACCGTCACCATCTACGGACTGACGGATCGTGCCGACAGAGGAGAAGAGCCGGATATCGCCCGGTTCGAACTCATCGAGTACGACTGTTCGGGTGAGTTCATCCAGGAGCCCAGCTGAGACGTTCAGTTACGAGGTCCACGGTCGGAGACCGTTGAACTCAAGCGTTTTCGGTCGAGTTCGAATGCCATCTGCACACGTTTTTTCACTGTACGTGCCTCGAGCGACCAGTGGCTGTCTGACCGACTCGCACCTGGATCTGCCGGACTCGACCACGGATGCCCGTCGTCCGATTCGACGAATCGGCCTCGAGAAAGACTCGAGTACGAAGTACCACAGAATAGCGATGCCGTGATTCGCGAGCGGTGAGCCGGGTACGTCCAGAAGGGGTGAGGCCGAGAACGGGAGAGCAACAGCGACGAAAAACGCCGTTTACGCTGGCGACTGGTTGATCGAGCGGAGGCGGTGACCACCACTCAATCGTGACGAGGCGAAGCGCAGCGTCAGGTCCGAGTCGCAGTCGCCACGATTGGGTGTGGTGTGTGTCGAGCGCCGGACGTAGCCATCGATCGGCCCACGAAGGGAACCTGCGCGATCTCACAGAAACGATGCTGTTTGCGACGAGGTGAGACCGAGGAACGTTTTGATATGCTTCGTGGACGGCGCGCCTTCACCACCAGTGGTGTTGCCTATCGTCTCCCGAGTAGCGCCGTCTACGATGACGATTTCAGGACGGCACAGAATTGGCCGTGTGGTACCGGACGTTTTCGTGAGAACCGGACAGCCCCACCGTCAACTCTGACGACCAGCAGCGACGATCATCGAAGCAGGTCCTCACGTCGGCAGTCGTCGGCGTCGGTGAGGATGCAGTAGACGCAGTGGGACACAAGAGAGTAGAGAGGGACGACGCACGAGCTGGCATGGACTGTGACAGTGAATCGAAAGCCGTGGTAGCTGTCGAAGGGCCGCCAGGACGGCCGTGCGATCGTGGGGACTTTTCGTGGACGTGGAACGCGAGTGCTCGAGCGGTCGGCTACGTTCACGGTAGTGAAATCGATCGTCGCCTCGATTGGTTCTGAGCGAGGGTGGACGGAACGCCGTCGCTGGTCGGTGTAGCGTTCGATAAAATGAAAACCGCGGGACCGGAACTGCTCCGGTTAATTCAGCTGCTTAGTCCTGGCGGCGGAGTGCCAGCATCGCAGCGCCGAGGAGTGCGACGAGAGCGACAGCGACGCCGAAGCCGGGCGTACCGTCATCGCCTTCGTCGTCATCGTCTTCGGTGTCGTCGGTCTCGGTGTCGTCACCGTCGGTGTCGTCACCGTCAGTGTCGTCACCATCGGTGTCGTCACCGTCGGTGTCGTCACCGTCAGTGTCGTCACCATCGGTGTCGTCGCCGTCAGTGTCGTCACCGTCAGTGTCGTCACCGTCGGTGTCGTCACCGTCGGTGTCGTCACCGTCAGTGTCGCCTTCTTCGACAGTGAGTTCACCCTCATCGATCGTCGTGCCGTTCACGACGAGCGACCAGTTGTAGGTGTCAGCGGTGGCTTTCTCGTCCGTGCCTTCGAGCGTCACGGATTCGCCAACGCCAACGGTCTCCTCAGCGTCGATAACGTTCTTCCCGTCGAAGACGAGCTGAACGGTGGTCGTGCCTTCGGCGTCACCGTTGTTCTCGAGATCAACGGAGAACTCGAGGACGTCACCTTCGACAGCGTTCTCAGGGAGGGTTGCGGTTGCCTTCCAGGCAGCGCCGGACTCGTTGTCCTCGTCCTCATCGGTGCCTTCGGCAACAACTGCCTTGTTGTTGATCTGGTCGTCACCAAGCGTGGTTCGGATATCGAACTCCTCTCCAACATCGCGGTCGCTGAGGTCGAAGGTGTCCGAGAAGGAACCATCGTCGTTGACTTCTGCGGAGCCACGCATGACGGAGTCAGCGAAGCGGACACGGTAGTCGACAGAGTCGCCACCGGGTGCGATGTTCGTCTGACCAGCGATCACGGCCTCGTCGGACTGTTCGACGAGGAGTCGGTCGTCGTCGTCGGTGTCACCGACGAGTTCGACGTTACGCTCTTCAACCGAGAAGGAGTCAGCGGCTTCGGCGTCCTCCTCGTAGTAATCGTTGTTGTCAGCGGTGACGCTGAACGAGACGTCCCACGTCTCGTCAACGTCGATGTTGTTGCTAGCGGACTGGTCAACGACGACGTAGAACGTGCCGTTCTCTTCGTCCGTGTGGAGGTCAGCCCAGCCCTCATCGAGAGCCGTCTCGAGGGTTGCCGAGTCAGGCGAACCGAATCGCGGTTCCTCGGTGTCATTGAACGTCATCGAGAGTCCCTCGTCGTTCGGATCGAAATCGGTGCCGTCGGTGGTGAGGTAGCCGTAGAAGCCGGACGCCTCAACCTCGAAGACCAGGTAGTCGCCCTGGGCGACGTGGTTACGCTGGATGGAGTTACCGAGGATGTCCTCGATTTCATCGTCGCCAGCGGGTTCGGAGGTGATCCACGTGTTCAGGTCGCCAACCGAGCCGGTCTCGAGCGTGAGGAATGCGATGTCGTCCTCGTCTTCCGTCTCCGTGTCGGGGAAGACCTGCATCTCGTAGATGTCAGCTGGGAGGCGCGCTTCGACGTCGTATTCCGTCAGACTGTCGTCGTCCTCAACGGTAACGGAGTCCTGGCCGTCGGTGTCGGGATCCTGAACAGCGGAGTACGCGCCGTCTTCGTTACCCTGGCCAGCCTCGTAAGTGTTCAACTGGACAGTGACTTCACCGTCGTTGTCACCGTCTTCGACGGTAATGTTCGCGGTGTAGAACTCCTGTCCGTCGTCGAAGATCTGGACTGCGGCGGTGCTGCCACTGTTGATCTCGACGGTGAACTCAGCGTGGTCACCAGCAGTTCCTTCGTACTCGTCAGCGCTGAACTGAGTCGCGAAGTCAGCTGCCTCTTGGACCGTGATCGTCGCGGACGATTCAGCGGTCGTGTCAGCGACATCGATGGTGAACGTGTAGTCGCCTACAGCCCAGCCCTCGAAGTCAGTCTCGAGGTCTTCACCAGCGTAGCCCTCGATGAGGACTGCGTTGTCAACACCCTCGTGAACCTCGGCGCTGTCACCGAGTGCAGCGGAGAGGTCTTCGGCGCTGACAGCGTTGCCGTCAGCGTCCTCGGCACTCACGTACACGTCGACGGAGTCGCGGGGGATGTCGCTAACGTCCTCGTATTCGAGGGTAGCGGAGTCCCCAACGCTGATCGTGCTGGTGCTCCACGAAGCACTGATCTCCTGTTCGTTGACCCAAAAGGTGCTCGTCGATTCGTCTTCACCGTACTCGATGTAGTATCGACCTTCGTCGAGGCCTTCCGTGCTGAAGGTAGCGGAACCGTCAGAAACACGGAGGTTCTGGACCACATCGCCGCCCTGCATTAGGTCAGCGGGTTCAGAGAGTCCGGTCACTTCTACTTCCTGTCCAATATACGTGTCGTCCCCTGAGATGTCGCCCGCGTTCAGGGTAACGTCAGGTCCGTCGTTGTGCGCCGCGGTTGCGGAGCCCGCAAGGGCCGCGCCACCGATCGCGACAACGGAGAGGACCATCAGCGTAGCCATGAGGACTGCGCTGAACTTATCCTTGTAATTGCCTGTCATTGTTATCGTTGTATTCTGTTACGGCAACAGTATCGTTCCTGCCAATCACACATTACCGTGCGTGAGGCCATACTTACTACTGTCACCCTGGGTAGGGGTATTAGATACCGAAGAGCCATTGTTATAAATGCTTTGTGGTGGTCTCGGGGTATGCCAACCCGGCACAATCTCCCTCAGACCCCGCTCAGTCCGGTATTAGCGCCGAACGCGATCGACGTACAATTCGAGAATACATATAAAGGTCAGTAACTGTCACGGATTGGTGAGGGTCACGGTTTGGCGCAGGATCGACTCCAACACTGGTGGTTAGACCGAACTATTCGCGGAGAGTGAGTGTCCAGGATTGCCGAGAGGATGGAGTATTCGGGCGATCGTAAGACCGGATTACCGCGTCAACGATCCAACCAGTCACGGGAGGGGTGGCGAACGTGATGACGACACGACGACGATTTGGCCAGTTCGAAACGAGTCGTGCGCAGCGTGGTCACTGGGGCCCGGCTCTCGAGGGTCGCACTGCTTGAGTCGCTTGAGTCGCTCGAATCACTCTAACTTCTCGAACTACTCGAGCCAGACGAAACTGTGACACTACACCATCGATCAGCGAGAAGATTCGATACCGCGGAAGCACAAAAGGAGCGTCCGTGACTGTCGATCGCTCTCGAAAACTCAGTCTCGAGTCACGATCTCGATCTCGTGGCCATCCTGGTCTTTGGTAAACGCGTAGCGGTCGTCACACGACTCCGGGTCCCGGTAGTCCTCGGTCTCGCGCTTGAGCATCTGGTCCCAGGCGTCGTGCAAATCGTCGACGGAAACCGCGAGGTGGCCCCAGGCGTCGCCCATCGTGTACTCACGGCCGTCGTAGTTGTACGTGAGTTCGAGAGTCATCTCCTCCCGGGAGGCCCCCTCCCGCTGGACGAAGTAGTTCGCGAACGTGTCGGACTCCCAGCGACCGATCTCGTCGTACTCGAACTTCCGCGTCCAGTAGCCCAGCGCCTCGTCGGCGTCCTCGACGCGGATCATGGTGTGGTCGAGGCTCCACTTCGCCCCGTAGTCGCGCTTGACGATTTCGATCTCGTGACCGTCCGGGTCCTTCACGAACGCGTAGCGGTTCCCGCAGGACTCGGGATCGCGGTAGTCCTCGACGCCCTCGTCCATTAGCTGCTGGTAGCTCGAATCGAGTTCGTCCTCGGGAACCCGGACCGCGATGTGGCCCCAGGCGTCGCCCATCTCGTAGCTCCGGTCGTCGTGGTTATACGTCAACTCGAGGACCGCGCCGTCCTCGTGGTCGTCCTCGGGACCGAGGTAGACGTTGGTGAAGGTGTCGGCCTCCCAGCGTCCCTTCTCCTCGTAGTCGAAGTGGGTGCCGTACCACTCCAGGCTCTCCTCGAGGTCCTCGACGCGCAGCATGACGTGATCGAGCGTAGCGTCCATGCCCAGAAACTCGACCGCCGGGAGGAAAAGGCTAGCGGAGGCGGCGACCGGCGGGGGAGGAAACGGAGAAATCGACGGCGCTTTCCCGCTCCCGTGCGCGCCCACGCGTATGGACACACTCTATTTCGCCACCGGCAACGCGGGCAAACTCGAGGAGGCCCGCGAGTACCTCGACGGGCAGGCGACCCTCGAGCAGGTCGAGTACGACTACACCGAGATCCAGAGCGACGATCTGGGTGAGATCGCCGCGACGGGTGCTCGAGAGACCCACGACGCGTTAACGACTGGCGACGCGTTGGCCGGAGACGACGAGCTAGCGGGAGACGACGAGCTGGCGACCGAGAAAGCCGACATCGACGGCGTCCTCGTCGACGACACCGGCCTCTTCGTCGACGCCCTGGGCGGCTTCCCGGGGCCGTACTCGGCCTACGTCGAGACGACCGTCGGCGTCGAACGCATCTGGCGACTGCTCGAGGCCGAGGACGAATCCAACCGTCGCGCACACTTCCGCACGGTCATGGCCTACGCCGACGCCGAGGGTGTCGAGACCTTCGAGGGGTCGGTCGCCGGAACGATCGTGGCCCCGCGCGGCGAGGCGGGCTTTGGCTACGATCCGATCTTCGAGTACAACGGGCAGACCTTCGCGGAGATGACGGCCGCGGAGAAGAACGCCATCTCCCATCGCGGGCGTGCGCTGGCCGCGTTCACCGACTGGTACGCGGATCGGTAGCGCCTCGGAACCCGCTCGAGCGACGTGAACGACTTAGACGGTGCGAACGACTCAGGCGGCGTGAATGGCACGAACGACGCGAACAACTCGAGCACCCTGCTCTCGTAGGAATCGGATACGTTGGGGTACGTCGTCTATACTAAACCGCGGGCGACTGGTTGGCCTCCCCGATGGAGCACCACCCACTCGCCGACCGCCGCGTCCTCGTCACCGGTGGCGCCGGCTTCATCGGCAGCCACCTCGTCGACGCGCTGGCTCCCCACGCGGAGGTTCGCGTCCTCGACAACTTCGTCAACGGTACGCGCGAGCACGTCCACGACGACGCGACCGTGATCGAGGGCGACCTCCGCGATCCGATCGCCCTCCAGCGTGCGGCCCGCGGCGTCGACGTTATCTTTCACGAGGGCGCCATCGTCAGTGTCACCGAGAGCGTCGACGAGCCCCGGCACACGAACGACGTCAATCTCGAGGGGACCCTGGGCGTGCTCGAGCAGGCCCGCCTCGAGGATGCCCGGGTCGTCCTGGCCTCGAGCGCGGCGATCTACGGCCATCCCGAGAGCGTTCCGGTCGCGGAGACGGACTCCCTGCGTCCGACCTCGCCCTACGGGATCCAGAAGCTCGCCATCGATCACTACGCACGCGCGTACAACCAGTTATATGGGCTCGAAACCGTCGCCCTGCGGTACTTCAACGCCTACGGCCCCCGCCAGCAGGGCCCCTACAGCGGCGTGATCGCGACGTTCCTCGAGCAGGCTCGCGCCGGCGAGCCGATCACCATCGAGGGCGACGGCGAGCAGACGCGCGACTTCGTCCACGTCTCGGACGTCGTCCAGGCGAACCTGCTGGCGGCGACGACCGACGCGGTCGGGCGAGCGTACAACGTCGGAACGGGTACGCGGACGTCGATTCGAGACCTCGCCGAGACGATCCGGGACGTCACCGATTCGGACTCGGATATCGTCCACGTCGAGCCCCGTCCGGGCGACGTCCGCCACAGCGTCGCGTCCGTAGCTCGAGCGCGCGACGAGCTGGACTTTACGGCACGAACCGACCTCGAGTCGGGGCTCGAGCGCCTCGTCGAAGCGGGGACGGACTCCCGGGCGGTACAGCGGACAGAGGGTCGCCCGACGAACGAGGTCGGCGGCGAGCGGGGAACGAGCGGGAGCCGGCAGGACGCGTAGACACCTGGGACGACCGCGCCCACGATTTGGACTCGGTGTCCCTCTCGTGCGTGGTCTCTTTTTCGTCTCCGGTGACCGTCACGGAAGGGACGACTTACTGCGACGAGAATCCGGCGATGCTCTCACCTGAGAGAGACGCGAGACAGCCACGGCTTCTTGGGAGTCACGCTCGCGTGCGTGTAGGGCGCCGATAACTAACGAGGGAGCGGCCCTACTCCCTGGTATGGCTACAATCGACAGCATCATCGTGTTCGCCGTGAGCTTGCTCATCGGAGCCCTCGGAATTTACGTCGGGGCCAAAGTCATCGTCGACACGGAGGACTACACCTACGCCCTGGTCACGGCCCTCATTGGGGCGATCGTCTGGGGCGTCGTCGGGTTCTTCCTCGGCTGGATTCCCCTCCTGGGTCCAGCGATCGTCCTCATCGCGTACCTCGCGGTGATCAACGCTCGCTATCCGGGCGGCTGGATTCAGGCGGCGGCGATCACGCTCGTGGCCTGGTTGAGCGTACTGATCGTGCTCTACATCCTCGCGTTCCTCGGCGTGACGACGTTCGACGCGGCGGGGGTCCCGGGCGTCTGAGCCGTGTTCGTCGGGTCGAGCCATTGGGACCGTACCGTCAGACTCGAGTCGCCAGGGTCGACCCCTCGACCACACACCTCGACGAACGTCACGCGCCAGAACCCCGCGCTGGACGCGGGTATCGAGCCGACCTCTCGAGTCGCCTGAGTGTCGCCGAACACAATATCACTTGTACTCTTATAAAAACTACTTTAGCGCCGCGCGTCGATGATTGCTGACAGACCCCCACAGAACGGCGTTTCGACCAGTTGCAACCGATTTACACTCGTCGTATGAATCCAGCCACCATCTCCAACCCGGTCGTATCTGCCCCGGCCGAGTGGTCGACCCTCGAGTGGTCGGTCACCGGTATCGGTGTCCAGACACGTGCACAGGTGTTCGCGCTCCAGACACACCTCCAGGCCCAGACCCAGGGTGGCGAGGAGTCCCACCTGGCCGCGATCGTCGGCATCCTGGCGCTGGCGTTTCTGGCCGGTGGCCTGGTTCTCCGGAAGCGACTCGCAGTGGGCAAGGAAGCGGACTCGAGAGATTCTTCGGAGGGTGAATCGATGCTCACCGACCGCGAGCGGGTGTGCTCGCTGATCCAGCGAAACGGCGGGCGGATGAAGCAGTCGGCGATCGTCGACTCAGTCGACTGGTCGAAGGCGAAGGTGAGCCGCCTGCTGGCCGACCTCGAGGACGAGGGCGAGATCACGAAGTTGCGGATCGGTCGCGAGAACCTCGTGTGTATTCGGGGGAACGAGCCCACCGCGACCCGATCGCACGAGCCGCCGCGCGATCCCCAGTAGGTATCGAGTACACGACGCGGTGTCCGACGCAAACCCAAACGAAATGCCTCATTTCTGGCGCGGGCGCCGGTTGGAACGACGTCGGTAAGGAGCAGTTTGTCGTTTCCCGTCGAAAGCGTTGGGCCGGTTTATGCCCGCCTTCGTCAAGTTTCGTACGCCTTTACGGCACGAGATGACATGAGCACACGAAAACACGTAGTCGTCGTACTCGTCGCCCTGATGATGCTGACGAGCGGTGTTGCCCTGGTGGGGGCGGCATCCGCATCTTCGGGGACGAGCCTGTCAGTACAGGACGACGAGACGAACGACACAGAGAACGACACTGAGAACGACACGAGCGAGGCGGACGACGAAACAGCACAACCGTCCGCGAGCGTGACGTTCAGTGACCAGACTACCGACGGAACCTCCGTCGTCGTCGACGAGGTGACGATGGAGGAGGGCGGCTTCGTGACAATCCACGATAGCTCGCTGCTCGTCGGCAACGCACTCGAGAGCGTCCTCGGAACCTCCGAGTACCTCGAGGCGGGCACGCACGAAGACGTCGAGGTCCAACTCGACGCCTCGCTCGAGGAGAGCGAGACGCTGATCGCGATGCCCCACCTCGATACGAACGACAACGAGGCCTACGACTTCGTCGAGACCGAGGGCGAAGACGACGGTCCCTACCTCACCGAAGACGGTGAGCCGGTGACCGACGAGGCTGCAGTGACCCTCGAGTCGGCAGAAGAGCCGGCTAACGAGACCGACGACGTCGAGGACTCGGAAGCGGACAACGAGACTGACGACGCCGAAGCTGAGAAGCCGTCTGAGTGCCCCGTCGAGGAGGAGGATGACGGCGACGACGCCGAAGCCGAACCACCGGCCGACGATGCTGACGAAGAACCGGCCGACGACACCGATGAGGAACCGGCTGACCACGCCGACGAAGAACCAGCCAACGACAGCGACGACGCTCCCGTCATGGAGCCCGACGCTGACGCCGTCGAAGACGGCGTAACGATTATCAACGCGAACTTCTCCTCGGTGACGATCGAGCAAGTCACGATCGAAAACGTCTACATCCTCGTCCTCGACGACGAGGAGGCGCTCGACCGGCTCGAGGAGATGCTGGGAGACGATGAGAACGTGACCGTCGTCGACGGTGAAGACGAGATGGATGGCGTCGACGACAACGAGACCGACGACGACTACGACGACAACGAAACCGACGTAGGTGACGACGATGACATGGACGACAACGAAACCGATGCCGGTGTCGATGACGGTGTCGACGACAACGAATCCGACATCGGTGACGACAACGAGACCGACGTCGGCGATGACGACAACGAATCCGACATCGGTGACGACGAAACCGACGACGCAGACGACAACGAGACAGATACCGACGTCGGTGACGACGATGACATGGACGACAACGAAACCGACGCTGGTGTCGGTGATGGCGACGACATGGACGACAACGAGACGGATACCGGCGTCGACGACAACGAGACAGACGACAACGATACCGACGTCGGCGACGGCGACATGGAATCGTTCACCGTCGAAAATCTCGACGCACCGGAGAACGCGACCGTCGGTGACACCATCACGGTCAACGCGACCGTCACCAACCCCAACGACGAGGAGGCCACCCAGGACGTCGAGTTCAGGGTCGACGGCGACCTCATCGAGTCACAGTCGGTGACGCTCGACGCGGACTCGAGTGACACCGTCGAGTTCGAGGTCGAAACCGGCGAGCTGGAAGCCGGCGAGTACGTCCACATGGTCCTCACCGAGGAGTTCGGCGAGGTTGCCTTCCTCGAGCTGACGGAGGAAGACGAGATGGACGACACCGAGACTGACGGAGACGATGCGGACGATAACGACACTGACGACAACGACACTGACGAGACCGACGACTACGACGACAACGAAACCGACGACAACGAAACCGACGACACGGATACGGACTCCCGTATTCCGATCGGCGTCGTCGGACTGGTCTAGGCACGACCGGACGTCGAGTCGCTATTTTTCAGTCGCCCGTCACCAGACCCATAGACGTGCGCCCGCTCGAGTGACTGGCGAGGTGCTAAACGGACGATCGACGGAGGAGAACGAGCGACTCGCTCGAGTAGTCACGAAACCGACGCCTTTTTCGATCGATCGCCACACGTCCCAGTCATGGACGCCCAGGACGACGTCGCGGCGTTTCTCGAGCGACACGACCTCGAGACGGATCCGGCCTACCGCGCCCTCGACCTCGCTTCCGAGGTCGGCGAGGTGGCGAAGGAACTCACCGAGTCGACGGCCTACGGAGCTGACCCCGAGGCCGCCGCCATCGCTCGAGACGAACTCGGGGACGCACTCTTCGCCCTGCTCGCACTCTGTACCGAAGCCGACGTCGACGCCGGAGCGGCCCTCGAGGAATCGCTCACAAAGTACGAACAACGGCTCGAGACGTCCGGGAGCGCCGGCTCCGGGAGTTGACGGGCGAACGTAACGGCCGAGAGGTGCGATGAGCCAGGGCCAGGGTCGCGAACGAGGATAGAGTATGCGAGCCCCAGCCGTGGTAGATGGTTTCGATTCGAAACCGGTCGGCTATGCCGCGTCGGGAAGTGCTTTTAAGCGGAGGCTGCTAGGCTCGCGTGATTCCGGTGGTCCGTCGCGTCCCAAATCCGTTTCGATTGCTGATTCTCTGGATCGGCTTCGCCCTCGCTCGAGCGGGGCTGATCGAGCGCGAACGGGCCCGGCGGACGACCGACCTCGCGTGGCCGCGCATCGTCACCGGCATCGCCCGCATGTCCAAGAGCGCCGTCGACGTCGCGATGGTCGGTATCGCGGTGGGTTCGTCGGCCATCGCCGGCGTCGGGTTCGCCGGCCCGTTCTGGGGGCTCGCATTCTCGGTCGGCGGCGGAGTTGCTGGCGGCACCATCGCGCTCGTCTCCCAGCGCTACGGCGCCGAGGCCTACGACCAGCTCGGACAAGCCGTTCGCTCGAGCGTCTTCCTCGTGGTCGTCGTCTCGCTCCCCATCACGGCTACCTTCTGGCTGTACGCCGAGTCTTTCATCGGACTGATCACGGACAACCCGGACGCGATTCGGTACGGGTCCGCCTACCTGCAGGTCGTCGCCCTCGGCATTCCCTTCGCAGGGCTCAACCTCATCGGGAGCCGCGTGTTCGTCGGCATGGACGACGCTTGGACCCCGATGGTCGTTCGGGCCGGCGGCGCCGTCGCCAACATCGGGATCAACGCCGTGTTGATCTTCGGCCTCGACCTGGGCGTCGTCGGCGCCGCCCTCGGGACCGTCCTCTCGAACGTCGTCGTCACTGCGGTCTTCGCGGTGGGACTCACCGCCGGACGCCTCCCTGGGGCGAGGGCGTTCCCCGTCCGCGTCGATCCCGTCGGGAGCTACGTGGACGCCCCGACGCTGCGGGACCTGGTCACCATCGGCCTCCCCGTGTTCGGCACCAACCTCGTCTGGACCCTCGCCGAGTTCCCCATGCTCGCCATCGTCGACGTCTTCGGCGAGGACACCGTCGCCGCCTACGTCATCGCCCGACGCATCTGGGGCGTCATGAACACTCCCGGCTGGGGCTTCGGGCTGGCCTCCTCGAGTCTCGTCGGGCAGGTACTCGGCTCCGGCGACGAGGGGACGGCCGAGCAGTACGGCCGCGAGATCATCCGCTTCGCCGTCGCCGTCTACGCGGTCTCGGCGTTCCTGGTCTTCGTCTTCGCCGAGCAGATCACGCTGCTGTTCAGCAACGATCCGACGGATCCCGCGATTCCGATCGCCGTCTCGCTCGTCCACGCCGCCTGCGTGGCCGTCGTGCTTCGCGGCGTGTCCGGCGGTGCCTCCGGCCCGCTCAATGCCAGCGGCGACACCCGTTGGCCGTTCTACAGCCAGTTCCTCGGGATGTTCGGCTTCGCGATCCCGCTCGCGTACCTCGGCGCGAATGGTCTCGAACTCCCGCCGCTCGAGGCCGCCGTCCCCCTTCTCGACGCCACGGTCGCGGTCCCCGGCGTCTCGATACCCGCGATCGGGCTGATGGGGCTGTACCTCGCGTTCGTCGCCGAGACGGCCGTCCCCGCAGCGGTCAACTACTACCGGTTCTCGACGGGGAAGTGGAAACAGATCAGCCGGTCGTACCGCCCGGAGACGCCGACGGCGGACGACTGACGGCCGAAGCGGTAACTTTCTTTCCGTTTCTCGAGACCGAAACGCAGATGTACGAGGCGCGAGTAGGAAGCGACGAGAATGACGGTCGAGTCCTGCTCGGCAAGGGGTGACGTCGAGGGAGACGCGTCGATCGTCGCGTCCTCTGTCCAACTATTCCAAAGCCGTTTCTCGAGCGCTCGACGTCGCATCCAGCGTGAGGGGCGAGTGGTGTCCCGCGAGGGGGAAGAACGTGACCGATACGAGCGACCAGAGGAATGTGAGGAACGCGACGAATCAGACGAAGGCGACCGACGCGAGGTGATCGCCACGTGAGCGAGGTCCGCGTTCGCGTCGCCGACGCCGTCGATGCCTACCTCCAGCGCAAGGCCGTCGGGAACCCGGACGGACCCGGCGCCGGCACCTACGCCTCGAACGCCGAGTCCGTCCTCCGTCGGTGGGCAGAGTGGCTCGAGCGCGAACACGCCGTCGCCTCGCTGTTCGACCTCGACGTCGAACACATGCGCGCCTACGCCGAGGAACTCGACGGCAGAACACGCCGGGGCGACTACACCGCCTCGACGGCCGGCACTTACTTCGCCGTCGTCAGGGCCTTCCTCTCGTGGTGCGTCCGCGGCGGCATCCTCGAGACCAATCCGGCCGCGACCGACGCCGCCGAGGGAGCACTCCCGGTCGACGACGGCGCCGACGCCAGCGACCGGTCCTGGACCCGCGACCAACGCGACGCGCTCGAGGCGTTCGTCCGCGAGCGATCGCTCGAGGCCGAAGACGCCCCCAGAACCGAGCGCCTTGCCCGACTGCGCGAGTACGCGATGGTCGCCGTGCTGGCCCACTCGGGCGTCCGTGGAGCCGAACTCTTCCGGGTTCCGGAGGACGACCGTCGCACCGGTGCGACCTGGGCCGACGTCGACTTCTACTCCGGGACGATCCGCGTCCTCGGACGCTCCCAGCGACTCGAGGACGTCCCGTTACCGGCCTCCGCTCGAACCCCGCTCCGGCGCTACCGCGTCGTCCAGGACCCGCCTTCGAACGAGTGGCCGCTGTTCCCGACGCGACACGCCCCCTCGGTCGCCCGGCGGGTGCGGACGGTCCTCGAGGAACGAGGGTTCGGGGACGACGAGATCGAATCGCTCTGTGAGAAACACACGTCCGCGGAGCTCTCGCGACGGTTCGCTATCGCGCCGCCGGCGATCACCACCGAAGGCGCGCGTTCGATCCTGAAACGGCTGTGTACGGCCGCCGAGATCGACGTCGATGGCGACTACCTGACCCCGCGGGGAGCCCGGACGGGACTGGGCGAGCGAACCTATCCAGGCGAGCAAGCCTCGGTGGAGACGGCCCTCCGCCAGCAGTCCTCGGAGCAATCGATCGCCATCGTCGAGGATCGGCCCGACCTGGGGCTCGGCGGCGTCGACGATCTGGTGGACGTGGAGATGGGAGTGGATGTCGACGCGAACGCGGATACGGATGCGGACGTCGACGCTGACGCGGACGCAGACGAATCCTGATCGACCCGAACGGGCACCCCGAGCGCCCGGCGGCTCGAGGCTGGAGGCTGGAGGCTCAGGACTCGAGGTCCAATCCCCCTGATCAATCCGCCGAAACGGCCCGGTGCTCGACCGTTTCCACCGCCGCCCCGCCCTGCTCGCAGAGCAGTTCCGTGACGTACGCCGCGACGTCGATCTTGTCGTCGAACAGCCGTTCCCGGCGCGCTCGCCAGCGCGTCCTCGTCTCGGGATCCTGGACGATCTCCCGAACCAGCTCGAGTCCCTCCTCCTCGTCGGGCGTCGACCGGAGCAGGTCGTAGGTCTCCTCGAGTTCGACGAAGTTGGTCATGTCCTTCTCGCGGGCGGCAAACGACTGGATGCGAACGGTCGGCGTCCCGAGTAGCGCCGACTCGGTCGCCATCGTCGCCGAATCGCCCGCGTAACAGTCGGCGAAGTAGAGCAGGTCGTGGATCAACGTCGGCGGAACTGGCAGCTTGTAGGCCTCGAGGTCCGACGGAAGCGAATCCGTACTCGTGATGTAGACGTCGCCGTGCTCGTCGAGCATCGAAACGAGTCGACGCTTGCCCTCGAGCGAGAGGCCGCCCTCGCCGACGTCGTGGAGCGCGTCCCACCGGCGAAACCGGAGGACGAAGTAGGTGGCGTCGGGGTCGACGCCGTGGGCGACCAGCGCGTCCGGGTCGGGTTCGAAGTACTCCGGGTGGAGGTAGGCGAGTTCGTGGAAGCCCTCGTAGCGGACGTGGTTCGCGCCGTAGTCCTCGTCGTAGTGATGCGGCGTGGCGACCACGTGGGCGAACGGGGTCGTGATCCGGTGGGAGGTCGTCCCCTCGTTGTCGACGAAGACGACGCTTCGGGCGCCGACGAGCGGGGCGACGTGGGAAACCGCCACGCCGCCAATGGCGGTCATCACGTCCGGACCGATCGTTCGCGCCCGCCGGAGCAGGCGGAGTTCGTAGGCCAGTTGCACCTTCGCGAGTTCCGACAGCGAGTCCTGGGGGCCCGTCAGCACCTCGTGGGGGATGCCGTAGGCGTTGAGCAGCGGCACCGCCAGGTCGTTCTCGCGGGCGAAGACGAACACTTCGTGGCCCCGCGCCTCGAGTTCGTCGATGACGTGGCGGTAGAAGTGAACGTGGGCGGGGTGCTGGATGGTGACGACGGCCTTCATTCCTCGGTCACCACCGTCACCGTGCCGACGTTGGCCTCGTGGTCGAGCGTCATCGCGAACGCGAGACACATCGCCCCGAGGAAGGCGTAGAGGACGGTCCAGCCGATTCGACCGGTCCGCGTCTCGGCACGGGCGCGATTGGCCGCCGCCCACCCGAACGCCGCGGTTGCTAGCAGCCAGCCCGCGACGCCGAGCCCGTAGAGTACCACCAGCGGGTGGAACTCGCGGACGACGTACCGTCGGCCGAGACGGCGCAGAAAGCCCGTCAGGAGGAGTTTCGAGAGCCGCGGCACGAAGGTCCGGTACTCGATGTGGCTCCGCTCGTCGCCGTACACTGCCGGCATCGACACGTCCGCGATTCGGTAGCCGGCCGTGTTGAGTTCGACGAGCAGGTCGTTCGCGAAGCCGTACTCCTCGTAGAGGGCGTCGAGATCGACGGCCTCGAGCGCGTCCCTCGAGATGGCCGTGTAGCCGTTCTGGGGGTCCATCATCTCCCAGTAGCCGCTGGCGACCTTCGTCAGGACGGTCAGGGTGACGTTGCCGAAGAGCCGCCAGTTCGACATCGACTCGCGGTGGTCGTGGCCCGCGAGACGGTTACCCTTGGCGTAGTCGGCCTGGCCCTCGACGATGGGATCGAGTAGTCGGTGGAGCTGGTCAGGGTCCATCTGGGCGTCTCCAGCCATGACCGCGGTGACGTCCATTCCGTCCTCGAGAGCACGGCAGTAGCCCGTCTTGATCGCGCCGCCGACGCCACGGTTTCGCTCGTGGCGGATGGGGACGACCGTCGTCGAAGCGTCCTCGCTGGCCTCATCGTCACGCTGGCCCGAGCGGTCGGCGTCCCTGAGGGAGGCGTCGGACCGCTGTGCGTGGTCGTCCATCGGACGATCGAGTTCGCGTTCTCGCTCGATACTGCTCAGATCCGTCTCTGGGAGGCGATCCGTCTCGGCGTCGGTACTGGAGGCGACGCTCGAGCCGCCGTCGGGGGCCGTCCGATCGGGTTGGTCAGAACTGCCGGCCCGACCCCCTCCATCGCTCGAGGCCTGGACGACGCTCGAGGAACCGTTTCCATCCGTCACCAGTTGCGGGGTCGCCCGCTCGGCGTAGCGCGTGATCTCGTTCCAGGTGCCGTCCGTCGAGCGGTCGTCGACGACGTACACCCGGTCGACGAACGCGGGCATCGTCTCGATTACTCGGCCGACGAACCCCTCCTCGTTGTAGGCGGGCACCACGACGCCGACGCTGTGTGCTCGGTACACAGTGCTCACCTCTGTGCAGGCGACGTGCTCGGAGGGCGAGCGTCGGACTCGCGGGGAGCCGATATCGGTACGTGGGTAGAAGTGCGTCTCATCTACGACTGAGATTCGTCCGTTCGCCCATTGTTATGCGACGCTTGCGGGAACTGTAGTCTCGAGCTATCGCAATCGACGTTCCGGCGGGCCTCGAGCGTCGTCGATGGCCGCTCGGAATCGGTCGACTCCGGTCAGAGCACGAGCGCCAGCACGACTGTCAGGGCGAGCGTAATGAGGAGGACGCTGGTTCCGATGGTCGCCCGCAGCGAGAGCGTCGAGGGTCGGCCGCCGTCGGTTCGTCCCGTCTCCTCGAGGTCGACGAGCCACGACGGAAGACCTCGCGTCGCTCGCTCGACGGCGAGTACGGGGTTGTTTCCGACCCAGTAGCCCGACCGTACGAGCGAGACTGCGGCCCGGTCGACGGCGGCGAACAGTTCGGTGACGGCGAGGGTCGACCATCGCCCGACGGCGTAGCCGACGGGGTAGACGACCGTCGCGGGGTCCGCGAGGTCGAGTTTCGAGAGCGGCTTGCGAACGAGCGCGAAGCCGACGACCGAGATGCCCAGCAGCAGGGCCGAATCGGTCAGGTGACTCTCGCTGTAGGGGTGGAGGTGACTCTCGCCGCCCGGATACTCGAAGGCCGTCCCCTCGATCAGCGGCAGGAAGTCGACGAAGCCCTGCCACCAGACGCCCAGGACGAGACACGCGCCGCCTACCGACAGCATGGCGACGGTCTGGCCCGGTCGTGCATCGGCCACCTCGAGGTCGTTCTCTCCGTGGAGGAAGGCGTAGTAGCCGAGCTTGATGAACGAGAGGAAGGTCCCGATGGCGCCGAGCCAGAGCAGGTAGTACAGCGCCTGGTACTCGGGCGCGCCGTAGTAGCCCGGATCGGCCGCGTCGAGGATCATCCCCTTGCTGATGTAGCCGTTGAACCCGGGAACGGCGGTGATCGAGAGCGCGCCGAGGCCGAACGCGGCGGCGGTCAAGGGCATCTCACGCCAGAGGCCGCCGAGCTTGTACAGGTCCTCCTCGCCGGTCCGGTAGATGATGACGCCGACGGCCATGAACAGCAGGCTCTTGTAGAGGACGTTGTTGAACAGGTGGCCCATCGCACCCGCGACGGCCAGGTTCGAGGCGATGCCGATGCCGGCGACCATGTAGCCGACCTGGGCCTGGATGTGGTAGGACAGCAGCGCGCGCATGTCGTGCTGGAGGAGCGCGAAGGTGGCACCGTAGACAGCCATCAGCCCGCCCATGTACGCCAGCGCGAGGTCGCCGTCGCCGGGGAACGCCCGGTAGAGGACGTACGCGCTCGTCTTCGTGGTGAACACCGAGAGGAACACCGACGCGGCGATGTGCGGGCGGGGGTAGGTGTCGGGGAGCCAGGTGTGCAGGCCGATGAAGCCGACGTTGACGCCGATACCGACCATCGCCAGGATCGTCGGGATGCCGTCCGCGATGCCGCCCTCGTAGGCGAACGTCCCCGTCTGGGCGTAGTGGGCGGTGACGGCGAACAGCACCAGCACGCCGCCGATGCCGTGGAACAGCGCGTACCGAAAGCCCGCGCGGACGGCGTCGTCGCCGTGGAGCCAGACCAGCAGGGTGCTGGTCATCGCCATGAGTTCCCACATGAAGACCAGCGCGAGCCAGTCACCGGCGAACGCCGCGCCGAGACAGGAGGCGACGTAGAACAGCGCGAGTGCGAGGAGCCGTCGGCTGGCCTCGCTCGAGTAGGCGTAGACGACGGCCATGCCCCCGAGGAAGCCGATTCCGGTCCCGATCATCCGGCTGAAGTCGTCGACGAAGAACGGCTGGACGTCGGCGAACCCGAGGAACGTCGTCGTCAGGTGCTGGCCCTCCGGAACGAGCAGGGAGACGGCGAGGACGCCGAACAGCGAGAGCGCGCCGACGGCGTAGCCGAGGGCACGGGGCAGGACGAGCGCGAGCAGCGCCGCCGCCAGGATGAGCAGGGGCGGGTAGACGTAGACGAGCGTCTCGACGCTGGTGGCAGTCATCCGAGGACCACCTCCCCGGAGACGTTCTCGACGATGGTTCCCGCCAGCTCGAGGAAGATCGCGTAGTCGGGGACTACGCCGAGAACGACGGCCCCGGTGGCGATCACGGTGATGGGGACGAGCATGAGCCACGTGCTCTCGGTGAGGGGGGTGTGACGCGCCCAGCCGTCGGCGGGCGGGCCGCCGTGGTGGCCGTGGTCGTGGTCGCTATCGATGGGGACGGGTTCTCCGCGAGGTCCGCGCCGCGTTCCGGCCCCGAACGGCACGTCGGCGTCGCTCGGGTTCGCGTCGACGGCGTGGTTCGCGTGATCGTCGGCTTCGGCGTCGGTCGTACCCTCGCCCTCGAGGCTCCCGGCGTCCGCATCAACCTCGTTCCGGCCGCCGTCGGGCTGGATGGGATCGGCTACGCGCCCGGTGTAAGACCGGAACTGTCCGCCCATCGGGAACTCGACGAGCGGCTTTGCGTCGTGACGATCCTCGCGCTCGAAGAACGCGGTGTAGACGATAGGCCAGAAGTACGCGATGTTGAGCACGCCCGAGAGCAAGAGGGTGGCCGCGAAGAGCCAGCCCCAGCCGTCGATGTAGATCCACTCGGATCCCTCGAGTCGGACCGAACCGATCAGCATGTAGAACTTGCTGACGAAGCCGGCGACCAGGGGCATGCCGGCCATCCCGGCCGCACCGATGGTGAACGCCGACAGGGTGAGCGGCATCCGCTTGCCGATGCCCGCCATCTCGCTGATGTAGTCGGTGTGGGTCTCGACGTGGATGGCCCCGGCGCAGAAGAACAGCGTGAGCTTGCCGAACGCGTGGGCCGGGATGTGAAAGAGTGCGCCGAAGATGGTCCACGGATGGAGCAGGGAGAGCCCGAGGACGATGTACGAGAGCTGGGCCGTCGTCGAGTACGCCAGCCGTCGCTTGAGGTGATCCTTCCGCATGGCGATGATGCTCGCCGCGGTCAGCGTGAACGCGGCCATGATCGCCACGGGGATGTTGAGGCCCACCTCGCCGACGCCGGGGACCGACAGGGGCAGGTCGCGGATGGTCTCGGGGCCGTACACCTCGAGGATGACCCGGGCGACGCCGAAGGCGCCGGACTTGACGACGGCGACGGCGTGAAGCAGGCCGGAGACGGGCGTTGGCGCGACCATCGCGTCGGCGAGCCAGGAGTGAAGCGGCATCACCGCGGCTTTGACGCCGAAGCCGGCGATCAGCAGGTAGAAGGCCGCCTGTGCCATCGCGGGATCGGCCGCGGCGGCGTCGGCCAGTGCCGACATGCCGCCAGACTCGAACGCGAGCGTGGGTTCCCCGACCCCTGAGGTGAGCCAGTAGACCAACACCGTGCCCGCGAGCAGGAGGACGCCGCCGCCGAAGAACGTGTAGAAGAGGTACTTCCGGCCGGCGACCCGGGCCTCGTCGTCCTCGTTGTGCGCGACCAGCGGGTAGGTCACGAGCGAGAGGAGTTCGTAGAAGACGAAGATGGTGACCAGGTTGCCCGCGAACGCGATCCCGACGGCCGTCGAGAGGCTGGCCGCGAACGCGGCGAAGAATCGCGTCTGGGCGTGCTCGTCCAGCCCGCGCATGTAGCCCGCGGCGTAAAAGGAAGTGAAGATCCACAGGAAACTCGCGAGCAGGGCGAAGAAGAGACCCAGCGGGTCGGCCCGCAGGGTGAAGTCGATCCCCGAGACGAACGTGTGGCCCGTCGCCTCGCTGAGGCGCCACTCGTAGACGGTGCCGTCCATCACGCCGGGGAGCATGCTCGCGACGATGGCGAACTTCGAGAGGGCAGCTAAGACGGACCAGCCCTCGCGGACGTTCGGATGGCGATACGAGGCGATGATCAGGGCGACGGTGACGGCCGAGACGAGGACGGCCGCCAGCGGTCGCGGGTCGGCAACGGCATGTTCTACCATCAGGAAGACACCTCCAGAACGCTCTCGAGGAACGGCTCGAGCACGTCGACGAACAGTTCACCGGCGAACCCGAGCGCGACGGCCAGGAGCGCGGCGAAAACGAGAACCGCGAGGGTGCCGAGCGGGACCCACTTCCGGGTCGTGATCCCGGCGCGCTCGAGGCCGGGGCCGTGGTTGGATCCGGTGCCGGCACCGGCGTCGGAACCCGGGCGCCCCCCGTCGGTCGCTGCCGGGGTGTCGTGTGCGGGTTCGCTCGTCGAATCGAGGGGTGGCGTAACGTACATGGTCTCGAGCAACCGGGCGGCGTAGGCGAGAGTGAGCATAGTGCTGAAGAGGATGACGGCGGCGACGGGCCAGGCCTGGGCCTCGACGGCGCCGAGGGCGATGTACCACTTGCCGACGAAGCCGACCGAGGGCGGGATGCCGACGAGCGAGAGCAAGAGGACGGCCATCGCTCCGGCGACGAACGGCTGTCGACCGGCGAGTCCGGCGTACTCGTCGACCGTTCGCGCGCCGTGAGCGATAGCTATCCAGCCGACGGCGACGAACAGGCCGGCCTTCGTCAGGCCGTGACCGACGAGGTGGATGAGCGCGCCAGAGAGCGCCTGCTCGGTGAGCACGCCGTACGCGGCGACGATCAGACCGAACTGAGACACCGAGGAGTACGCGAGCAGTCGCATGACGTCGCGCTGGATCACCGCGAGGGTGCTCCCCGCGACGACGCTGAGACAGCCAATGGTCACGACGACTGCCGACGCGTTGGGCGTCGAGGCCATAAACTCGGGGCCGTAGACCCCGAAGAGGACGCGCCCGAGTGCGTACGCCGAGGCCGTCGAGACGAGCGCACCGATCACCGGCGTCACGCCGTCGGGGGCGTGCTGGTAGGCGTCTGGCTGCCAGCTATGGAGGGGCCACTGGGCGACCTTGATCGCGAAGCCGATCACGATGAACGCCAGCCCCGCGCGAGCGAGGGTGACGCTCTGGCCCTCGAGCGCCGGAATCGTCGCGGCCAGGTCGGCCATGTTGAGCGTCCCCGTCCCCATGAACAGGAGGCCGACGCCCATGAGGTACAGCGAGGCCGCGACCGTCCCCAAGATCAGGTACTTCAGGGCGGCGACCGCCGACTCGGGGCCGTCGCCGCTGGCGACCAGTGCGTAGGTCGCCAGGCTCGTGATCTCGAGGAAGACGAACAGGTTGAATACGTCGCCAGTGAGCGTGATGCCCAGCAGGCCGCCGACGAGCAGCAGGTAGGCGGTGTAGAACGTGTTCCCCCGTGGGCCGTTCGTCCGGGTGTGGAGGAGGACGCCGAACGCCGTTCCGGTGATCAGGAGGGCGATCAGGGTCGAGAGCGGGTCCGCGACGAGTTCGATCCCCACCGGGGCCTCGAAGTTCCCGAGGACGTGAATCCGGGCGACCTCGCGGTTCGTTCCCTCGGCGACGAAGACATCCGACGCCAGCGCGAGAGCGGCGGCGAACAGCCCCGCCGTCGTGATCGTCGCGACCGGCCAGCCGACGCGGTCGAACTTGAGACCGAGCGCGATCGGCGCCAGCGACAGCAAGATGGGCGCGACGATCAGCAGGACGACGACTGTCTCGAGACTACTCATCGCTGCGCACCTCCCGGAGGGTGTCCTCCCGAAGCGTCCCGTACTCGCCGTGGATGCGGACGATGAGCGCGAGGCCGACCGCCGTCAACGCGATGCCGACGACGATGGCGGTGAGCACGATCACCTGCGGGAGCGGACTCGCCAGCGGCGCGTCCGTCCCCGTTTTGAGAATCGGCGCCCGGCCGCCCTCGACGTAGGCCGTGGCGACGAAGAACAGGAAGATCGCCGACTGGAACAGATTGACGCCGATCAGCTTCTTCACGAGGTTCTGGCTGGCGATGGTCATGTAGAGCCCGATGCCGAGCACGACGAACACCAGGACGTAGGCGTAGTGGCTTGCGAGTAGCTCAATCATCGGTGGATCCCTCCGTCTCGTCGAACTCGTTGGCCGCGAAACCGGCCGCCGTCGCGAAGAACAGCGTGACGATCACGCCCGAGACGATCAAGGCGATGCCGCCGACCTCGATGGCCTCCATTCCCCACTTTTTGGCGATGCCGATCGACTCGAAGCGCGCGTACTCGAGGAACGCCCCGTCAAGCGCGATGGTCGCGAGGCCGATCCCGACGAAGACGGCGACGCCACCGGTCACGAGGGCGACGATGACGCTGTTTGCGAGCCACTGTCGGGTCGGCTCGATTCCGAACGCGAAGGCGATCATGAGGATGGTGACGCCGACGATGGCACCACCCTGGAAGCTCCCGCCGGGCGTGTTCGCCCCGTGGAGAGTCATGAACAGACCGTAGGTGAGCGTGAACGGGGCGATGATCCTGACTGCCACGAGGATCACCTGGCTCTCGGTGTAGGTGTCCTCGAATCCACCGTTTACGGGTTCCCGATCGCTCATCAGACGAACACCTCCCGTTTGAGGACGAGCAGGGTGGCGACGCCGGCCGCGAAGACGACGACCGCCTCCCCGAAGGTGTCGAACCCACGGTAGGCGGCCAGGACGGCCGTCACCGTGTTTTCGGCCCCCGTGTCCTCGTACGCCGACTCGAGGTACGCTTGGGTCACCTCGGTGTTCGCCCAGATGGGCGCCTCCTGGGAGCCGACGGCGTACATCTCGGGCAGGACCGCCGTCACGAGCACGAGGACGAACGCGCCGACGACGACGAGCGAGGGTACGTGAATCGACTCGAAGCGGTCCTCGGTCGTCGGGCGGGCCGTCCGAGCAATGGTGAGCAACAGGAGCACCGTCGTCACGCCGGCGCCGATGGCGGCCTCGGTCATGGCTACGTCGGGCGCGAGCAGGAAGGCGTACAGAATCGCCATTCCCAGGCTGTAGGCGCCGAAGACGACGATTACCGAGAGGACGTCCCGGAACAGCGCGGTCGCGACAGCCGACAGCAAGACGAAGACGGCGAGCGTGTAGGCGACGGTGCTCATCGTGAGTCACCTCCCGTGTCTTCGCGGGCGTCGTCGGCCGTCCACGGCTCGATACCGACGTCGGAGGCCGAGCGCGCGATGGCGTGGGCCGCCGTCGGGTTCGTGACGAAGACGAAGAACAGCAGGAGGACGGTGTACGCCGTCGCGTGTTGCCATCCCAGCGCCAGCGCGACCGCCGCGAGCGTGAAGCCTGCACCGAGGGTGTCCGTCTGGGAGGCCGTGTGCGCGCGCGAGTAGACGTCTGGAAGGCGGATGACGCCGACCGCCGAGACGAACGTGAAGAACACGCCCGCGCCGACGAGCGCGACGATGGCCCAGACGCGGATCGTTTCGATCACAGCACCCCACCTCGCTCGACGGTGAACTTCGAGATGGCGATTGCCATCAGGAAGTTCAACAGGGCGTAGATCAGCGCGATGTCGAGGTACCACGGCTGCTCGAGCGCCACCGAGAGGAGCGCGAGGATGACGACCGTGTTCGTCCCGAGGACGTTGACCGCGAGGAGTCGGTCCTGGGTCGTCGGGCCGGCGACCGCGCGGTAGAACATGACGATGGCGAGCACGACGAACACCGCGGCGGCGGCGAGGAAGATCTCGCTGAGGTCGGTCGGCATCATCGCTCGTCACCTCTTTCGGTGGAAGACCTGGAGTTCGAGTCCGAGTTCGAGTCTGGGTCAGCGTTAGTGTCCGCGTCAGCGTCCGCGTCGAGAGCAGACTCCGGATAGACGACCTCGGCATCACCCCGTTCTCGAGGCGACGCGATGGCCGCGGACCCCCGGCCGTAGAAGACGAACCGGATCGCTCGCTCGAGGCCGCCGTCGAACAGATCGTCCTGTGCGGCAGGGATCAGCGTGTGGACGATCAGCGACTGGTCGTTCGCCCGGACGGTCAGCGTCCCTGGCGTGAGCGTGATGCTGTTGGCCAGCGCGAGCAGCGGCAGGCCGCTCTTGACGCGGGCGTCGACGCGCGTCAACGTGGGCTCGATCGGCATCGAGGGCCGAAGGATGGCGATCGAAACCGCCACGTTGGCTTTGACGATTTCGTAGAGGAGGTAGGGAATGTAGAGGAGAAAGCGAACCAGCAACACAGGGCCGCGCGTGATCGACGGCTCGCGGATGAACGTGACGTGTGAGAGCGTCAGCGAGACGATTCCGGCGACGGCGACGCCGGTGACGAGGTCGAACCAGTAGGTCGGGTCGCCGAGGACCAGGTAGAAAATGAACGAGATGCCGAAGAGGCCGAAGAAGCGACGCCAGCCGCCGGTACTGACGAATCTCGCGTGCTGGGCTGGCCGGTCGACCGGCGCTTCGTCGAAGGGCAGGTCGATCCGTGTAAGTTCGCGCTCGAGCGGTTGCAACAGCGGCGCGGTCGCCCCGGGCTGGTACTCCGGATCGAGGACGAGTCGGTTCAGGTCGTGTGCTTCGGCGTAGGCCGCGAACGCGTCGGCGTAGTCCTTCGGGCCGAAGAGGTACTCGTCGGCGCCGATGATGGCCGTCTCGACGGTGACGGTCGCGTCGACATCCTCGGTGTCCTCGCCGACCCACGTCGCCGCCCGCTCGAGCAATCCCTCGGCGGCCTCGAGTTCCGCACGTTCCTCGGGGACGTCGGCCTCGAAGGGGACGGCGACCACGAGGTGACAGACGAGTTCCCCGGGGCCGGACGCGGACTCGAGACTCGACTGGACCGCATAGGCAACCGTCTGGCGGACGGTGGACGACTCAGAGAGCGGGACGAGCAGGCGGTCAGCCGCCACGGCGGCTCCCTCCGGTCGAGCGCACGTGCAGGTGACACGCTCGAGTCGCCCGGGTTCCGGCCCCCGATCCGCCTCCGAAAACGACGCTCGAACGCGTGCGATATTCGTTACTCATGGCGCTGGTGTCTGATAGTCGACTCAAGCGGTAGCCGCAGGAAAACTATTTCGTTATCCGCCAGATGGAACGGGGATTTTTTCGGGTTCCGGAACGCGTTTCCTGAATTGGGGTTTCGAGTCCTTTAGGTGTTTTCCCACTGGAGGACTAGGCGATACTCGATGACGCTGTACTCGCAGCTCCGGCCGCTGGCGTTCGCGCTGCCGCCCGAAACGGCTCACGACGCCGGGAAGGCGGCCCTCCGGGCGGCCCAGTCGACGTGGCCGACCAGATGGGCCCTCGAGGCCGCCTACCGGTACGAACACCCGGCCCTCGAGGTCGAGCGGTTCGGGACGACGTTCCCCAGTCCCGTGGGCGTCGCCGCGGGCTTCGACAAGAACGCGGAGTGTACGCACGCTTTGGCCGCCCTCGGATTCGGCTTCGTCGAAATCGGGACCGTGACGCCGTACGCCCAGACCGGCAACGAGCGCCCGCGCCTGTTCCGCCTCCAGGAGGACGAGGCGATGGTCAACCGAATGGGATTCAACGGCGACGGGATGGATCGAGTCCGAAAACGGCTAGAGGCTGACGGCACGCCCCGGATTCCCCTCGGCGTCAACGTCGGGAAGATGAACACCTCGAGCGAACGCGAGGCGATCGAGGACTACCGCCGCGTGTTTACCAGACTGGCGCCGTTCGCCGACTACGTCGTCGTCAACGTCTCCTGTCCGAATACACCCGACGAGTTCGACGAGAGTTCGCCCGGGCACCTCGAGGCCATCTTCGAGACCCTCCACGCCGAGAACGACGCCGACGTCCCGCTCCTGGTGAAGATCGGCCCCGATTCGCCCGAGGAATCGGTCCTCGAGTTGCTCGAGATCGTCGAGGGCCAGGGGATCGACGGGATCATCGCGACAAATACGACGACTGCGCGCGAGGGCCTGCGCTCGCCCGCGCACGACGAGTGGGGTGGGCTGAGCGGCGCGCCGCTGCGGGATCGCTCGACGGGCGTGATCCGGTTGCTCGCCGAGCACAGCGGGGTGCCCATCGTCGGCGTCGGCGGCGTCGACTCCGCCGAGCGCGCCTACGAGAAGATCCGCGCCGGGGCCTCGCTGGTGCAACTCTACACCGGATTCGTCTACAACGGGCCGTCGACGGCGAGGGAGATCAACCGTGGACTCCTCGAGTTGCTCCGCGAGGACGGGTTTTCGTCGGTCGAAGAGGCTGTTGGGGCCGACCTCGATTGACGCCGGTCATCGCGAACGGGTCACTCTAGAGGCCGACTAGTCCACGACGAATTCGGCGTCCACGGAGAGGTAGTCCTCCCCGTCGAGCGTCTCGTTGGTGACGTACTCTCCTGAATCGGGATTGGTCACACCGTCGATCTCGACACGAACCTCGCCCTCGACCGACGTATTGTAGACGCCGTTGAGGTCGAAGGTCGTCGCGCTTCCACCGTACTCGTCGGAGTTGACGGCGATCTCATCGACCGTGCCGTCGCCGTCGCGATCCAGGTAGACGGTCACGTCGTCGTTCGTGAGGCCGTCCAGACTGGTTCCGTCGGGGTAATCGACAGCGATGGTGTCCACCTCGCCGTCGAAGTCACTCGAGGGGTCCGCGAGCGTCCAGGTGTGATAGGACTCGGCGCCGGCCGTGTTCGGATCGGCCTCGAGGACGTCGGACCGAACGTCGCTCTGGGCTGTGAACGACCGCACGGAGCCGTAGGCCGTGTAGCCGTGGTTCGATTCGACGACGGCGCGGAACTCGTACTCCCGACCGGCCTCGAGACCGTCGATATCTTCGCCGAACGATCCCGTTTCCTCGAGTAAGCGGGAGGGAGTGGTGTTCACGAAGTCGCCCGCCGGCCCCCACTCGAAGTACACTTCGCCCCAGTCCGCGCCGTCGAGGTCGTCGAGCGTTCCGTTCAGCGTCGCGGACGTCTCACCGACACGGGTGGCCGAATCCGTCGCGACCCGCAACTCGGTGACGTTGTACTCGACGTCGACCGAGAGGGAATCGTCGCCCTCGAGCGTCTCCGTCGCGACGTACTCGCCCGACTCCGGATTCGTGACGCCGGCGATCTCGACGCGAACCTCGCCCTCGACCGAGGTATTGTACCGACCGTCGAGGTCGAAGGTAGCGGTGCTCCCAGCGTAGGAACCGGAGTTAACCGGAATCTCGTCGACCATCCCGTCGCCGTCGCGGTCCAGGTAGACGGTCACGTCGTCGTTCGTGAGGCCGTCCAGACTGGTCTCGTCGGGGTAGTCGACGGTGATCGTATCGAGCTCGCCGGCGAACTCGTCGGCGGGGTCCGCGAGCGTCCACTCGTGATCTGCGTCGGCGCCGGGATCGTTCGGCGATGCACGCAAGACGTCCGTTCGAATGCCCTTCCCGCTCTCGTAAGCCGACCAGAGGTCGAAGTCGGTGGTGTTCAGCTGACTCGTTTTGAGAAGCTTTCGGCTATCGCCGGCGTAGTTCGCGTCGTCGCGAACGTCGTCGTAGTTGAGCCGAAGGTCCGACCCGAGACCCGCGGCGAGGTCGTCAAGGTTGGCTCGCTCCCCGGCGGTCTCGCTGCCGCTGCCCATCAGGAGGACGACACCGCCCTCGTCGACGAACTCCTGGACGACCGATATCTCGTCGGCGGTCCACGCCTCCGGGCTACAGGAGGCGACGAGCGCGCGGGCCTCCGACAGGCTGTACCCGTATCCGTTCCCGTACCAATTGATGCTGTGGAGTTCGATACCCAGCCCCTCGAGGTGGCGCTGGTAGTACGCGGTGTCCTCCGCCGAAACCGCGTTGTCCTGCTCGAAGGTTCGGTGGCCGCCATCGACGAGCACCGGCCCCGAGGGCTCGTCGCTCCCGTGCAGGTGGTCGATCAGGTTCGTGACGAACGTAAAGTGGTTCAGGTCGGCCGACTCGCCTTCCCAGCGCTCGTTGATCGTACAGCCCCCGAAGTACGCGAGGTTGCACGACTCGTCGACGCCAACCATCGGGATCGCGTCGTAGTCGACGGTGCTCGCGGTGGTATTTTCCTGCACGGCGGTGTCCTCGGCCCAGACCGGCACTCGCGAGTCGGGAACGGGGCCGTCCGTCGTCCTGACGCTCGAGGTGTGCGGGTGAAACGTCGCCGCGACGTCGTCGTTTCGCCACTCCGAGACGTAGCCGTCGTAGGCGACCCAGAGTCCGCGCCCGGCCGCCCGGGCGGCCTCCTGGGCCTCGAGGTACTCGTCGGTGTTCGTCAGGCTCGCGGCGTACACACGGGCGTACCCCTCCTCGAGGGTGAGTTTGTTGTACACCGTGTAGGCGCCGTCGCCGTTTCGATCGTACCGGATCTTCGCGAGGAGACGGCCGAACTGGTCGATTTCCTCGGAGGCGCAGTCGACCTGCACCTGGCAGGCCGAACCCGCCGGGAGTTCCGTCTCGGCAAAGTTGGTGGCTTCGTTACCCCAGTGCTCGAGGTGAGTCTCGTCCTCGATGAACTCCCACTCTTCGATCTTCTCGTAGCTCGTGTTGCCGGTTTTTTCGGGGGTATCGTGCCCGAGCGTACGGACGTTGTACTCCTCACCGGTCTCGTAGACGTAGACGTCGAAAGTGTCGCCGTCGACGACGCGGGTGATCTCGGCGTCGTACCAGACACCACAGTCGAGGGCTGAATCGGCAGCCTGCGTCGGTTGCGTCGCCGCTAATCCCGCGAGGGAGCTCGTGACAGTTTTAATGAAGGTGCGCCGTTTCACTGTGTAACACGATAGTGATTGTCTGACGGCCAAGCATCAATATTCCGCCAGATAATACTGTGTTGTTAAGTATCGTTCTTATTTAATCCGCATACAGTCACTCCTGAATTACTTCTAGAGCAGCGTGAGAACAGGTGTCAGTTACCCATCAATATGGCTCTGCTCGAGTTCGGCGGACGTGCTCGGAACGGGATCGACCAGCACATCCGAGGAACGTCGTACCCGTCGCCCTCGAGTGCCTAGAACCCGACGTTCAGCGCGTAGGGCCAGGCAGCGTTGCTGACCGCGAGGAACGCGAGGGCCGCGCCCGCGCCGTAGACGTTCTTGAGGAACGCCGTCATCTCGTTCTGAGCTTCTTCGCCCTCGGCGTTCCAGAAGTCGTGCATCTTCAGCGCTGAGACGACGAGGAACACCGCGAGCGCGCCGGCGCCCACCGCAGGGAACACGCCCACGATGAGCGAGAGTCCGCCGAGAACGAGGAGGACGCCGCTCAGGACGACGGACGCCTTCGGTGCTGGCAGGCCCTTGAACTCCGCGTAGCCGGCCATCCCCTCGACGTCGAGGAAGTGGTTGAATCCCATGAACGCGAGGACGCCACCGAAGATTACGCGAGCGAGCAGGAACGCCACGTCGGCGCCGGCAGACTCGAACATCAGGCGCTCACCTCGAGGCCGCGGGCGGTCGTGGGGCGATTCGATTCGTAGCTGCAAACTGGTTTCATTGCGTTACCAGGTACGAATTGGAACCTATATATCGGTTCCCGGACATGCATGCAACCGGGTTACGGTGACGTTACCGACGTTACGTTCCGATGACTCGATTCGATTCCGAGACCGGTCACTCCATGTAGCCGAGGCCCTTCAATCGGTCCTCGACGCCCGAAAAGTCGTCGTCGACGCTCTCTTGGTCGCGCTCGCTCGTGACGTCTCGGCGGGCGACCTTGGTCCCGGTGGGTTCGGCGTCCGGTCGGAATGCGTCGAAGAGAACCCGACCGTCGGCGTTCGTGGGAACGGGCTTGCCGATGCCGTGGAGCAGCGTGGGGGCGACGTCGACGACCCGCGCACCTCGCAGCGTCGCCCCGGGTTCGATCGAGGGGCCGCGACAGAGCATGATCCCCTCGGGGCGATGGCTCGCGGCGGTGGGCGACGGGTCGCCGAACGGTTCGTCGGTGATGGCATTTCGACCCTCGTAGCGGTTCGTCCCGTTGACGATGAGGTCCGGCGAGTCGGGGTCCGTCGGGAAGAGATCGTCGCCGTCGTAGACGACGAAGACGCGCTCGCCCGCGTCGTCGGTGATCGACTCGAAGAGGTCGGTGAGTTCGGCCTTGAGCGCCGGGATCTCCCGCGGCGAGACGACGCCGTGGTCGAACCGATCCGAGTCGTTTACGTAGAGGTTGCCCGCGTCGTGGACGAACGCGACGGTTCGCTCGTAGTCCACGTCGTAGAGGGCGTGCTGGCCGGGGATCTGCTCGGCGACGGAATCGAGTAGCTGGCGCGGCACCTTCGAGACCAGAAACTCCTCGGAGATGCCGATCCGGTTCAGCGCACTCGAGACACGTTCCCGGGAGATACCTAGACTGGCGAGCGCGCCGCGAGTTCCGTCGTCTTCCTCCTCGAAGAGGTACCCTTCCCGCTCGAGGAAGTGGTTCGGGTAGGCGAGTTCGTCGATGGGGCCGAACCCGTGATCGGAGACCACGTAGAGGTCGGCGTCGTGCTCGTCGGTGTAGTCCATCACCTCGCCGAGAATGTCATCGAGCGCGCGGTACTGCTCGAGAATGCGGTCTTCGTCCCAGATGAGGTGCTGGAAACGGTCGGGGGCGGTGTAGACGAAGAAGAACAGCTCCCAGTCGTCTCGACGCTCCATCAGCAGCCGCATCAACTCCCGGCGCTTCCGGAGGATGTCCGAGACCGCGACCTCGAACTCGTCAAGGCGGTCGGCATAGTCGGGGTAGTTGAGACTGATCTGGTAGTCGGGAATGCGGTCGACGATTTCGTCGGCGAGTTCCGGCGGATGGGTGAAGTCGTGCTCCAGCGAGGGCGTCATCATCCCCGAGACTACCTCGCCGTCGATGGCGATCGCCGGATACGTCATCGGGACGTTGCCGACGACCGCGGGGCCGAGTTGCTCCCACAGCGGCGGCTGCTTGCAGTCCCGGCTGGTGTACATCCGGTGTGAGTACGACGAAGAGAGCTGTTGAAAGCCGTAAATGCCGTGTTTGTCGGGCCAGACGCCGGTCGCGATCGACGGCCACGCCAGTGGCGTCGTCGCCGGGCGCGTGCTGTCGAGCGGGCCCGACGCCCCCTCCTCGCGCAGCCGGGCGAAGTTCGGGAGCTCGCCCTCGTCGGTCCAGCGTTCGATCAAGTTCCAGGGGACGCCGTCGAGTCCGAGCACGAACGCTCGCTCGGACGCCGTCGTCGATGTAGATCCGCTCATGATGGTACTCGAGGCGTTGGTGACGCCTGCTGTCGCTGACAAGGCGGACGGAGGCCTTTGTTATCCAACGGCTGACCCCTGGAAACCGCCACGAACGGAACACACTCTCCCGCTCGAGACAGTCATTTTCGCCGTCCCCGTCCCGGGATTCGGCGGGAAACGGATCGAGCGGAGACGTTTCCGTTCCACGAGGGCCGGATCGATACGAAGCGACGGCAGGCCATCCATAACAAAACCATTACGGGAGAATCCACCAGCTATGTTCGCTCCCGTCGACGCCACGAGTCGCGACCGCGAGCGGGTGGCAGGTGACCGTCGTGGGTAGCGTCGTCGTCTCGGTCGACGCCGAGCTCGGCTGGGGATTTCTCGACCTCCACCCACCACCGGCCGACCGCATCGAGCGCTGCCGACGCGGCTGGCACGCCCTCCGCGAGGCCTTCGAGGCCTACGACGTCCCTGCGACGTGGGCCGTCGTCGGCCACCTCATGCTCGAAGACTGCGACGGCCGCCACGTCGACCACCCCGCCCCGGCGGGCTGGTTCGAGCGCGAGCGAACCGACTGGAAGGATCGCCCGGACCTCCGGTTCGGTCCCGACCTGGTCCGGTCCGTGCTCGAGTCGCCGGTCGACCACGAGTTCGCGAGCCACTCGTTCTCCCACGTCCTCTTTGGCGCACCGAGCACCGATCGGGACCTGGCTCGCGCCGAGTTCGAGCGGGCGCTCGAGTTGGCCGACGAGTGGGGCCTCGAGTGCTCGTCGTTCATCTACCCGCGAAACGACGTCGGCCACCGGGCCGCGCTCGCCGAAGCGGGGTTCACCGCCTACCGGGGCCGAACGTCGACGCCGGAGGGGTTCCGGGCGGTCCTCGAGACCGGCCTGGGCGGGCGCTCGGTGCTGGTCGAACCGACGGTGGACGAACACGGCCTGGTGAACGTGCCGGCCTCGCTGTTTTGCTTCGGGTTCGAGGGCGTCGCCCGCACCGTCGCCGAGTCCGTCTGGACCGATCCGATGGTCGTCACGGCTCGTCGAGCGATCGATCAGGCCGTCGCGGCCGACGACGACCGGCTCTGTCACCTCTGGCTCCACCCGAACAACCTCACGACCGACCGCGACGACGAGCGAATGCGGGCGATCCTCGCCTACATCGACAAGCAGCGTCGAGAGACCGACCTCACCGTGGAGACGATGGACGAGGTCGCCGCTCGAGTCGGCGAGTCGACCGAGAACGCCGATGAATACGGGAACACGGACGAGGACGGACTCGAGACGAGCATCACGCAAACCGTCGGTGGCGACGACTAATCAGGTCCGCGAGCGGTATCGGGAACGACCACGTCGTTCCCGTGACGTGGACGGCCTGTCGACGATATGCGGACTATAGCTATAGAAACAATAGTTTTGGGCTTCGGTTAGGGACCGCTTACGCGTGCAGGGTCGCCTGTGTTCAGAATCGCCTACGATCACCCTGCGTTCAAGACCGCGCCACTCGCGTTCGCTGCTGGTTTACTCGCTCGAGCCCCGTCACCGACTCGTAGACCTCGAGGACGGCGTCGGTCGTCCGCTCTAGGCTCACTTCGCGGGCGGCCTCGCGACCGTTCGACCGGGCGCCCGACTCGAGGATCGTCGCCAGTCCCTCGACCAGGACGTCGTCTGCATCGGCCACGCACGACGGGGAGACGCCCTCGAGGCGTTCGCGCACGTCGCCGACGTCGACGGCGACCACCGGGAGGTCGCAGGCCATCGCCTCCTTGACCGCGTTGGGCGAGCCCTCGCTGTGGGAGGTCACCAGGAGGGCGTCGGCGGCGTTCATGTAGTGGGGCATCTCGTCGTGGTCGACGCCCGAAATCGTCCGCAGGGAGACGGGGCGCTCGAGTCGACTGTCGACGCGGTCGACGATCCGTTTCGCTCGTGGGTAGTTCTTCACCGACCGGTCGGGCGCATAGGGGAACAGGACCGCGTGCTCGGCAGTGGGCCAGCCGACGCGGTCACGAGCGGCCGCCTGCGACCCCGGCCGAAAGGTCTCGAGGTCGACCCCGTCGGGGATCACGCGACACTCCCGACCGAGGGCATCGGCCATCGCCTCGGACATGACGATTACCTCGTCACAGAAGGGTGCACAGAAGCGACTCACGGGCGCGACGGGGCCGTGGACGTCCGATCCCCAGAGGGAGCAGACGACTGGAACCCGTCGCTGGGCGAGCGCCATCGGGGCCGTGAGCCCGTAGTGGGCGTGGACCAGGTCGTATTCGCGATCCAGTTCGCGGCGCACCGTCCGGAAGAACCGGAGGTACTCGAGCGGCCCGCGAGCGTTCTCACCGGTCGCGTCGCCGGCGACCGACAACGTCTCGAATCGAACGCCGCGGCGCTCCAGGGCAGCCTGTTGCTGGTTCAGAAACGGCGCGTCCGTGGCGTTCGTCAGCGTGAGTACGTCCATTCGACCGAGAGACCACCGGGAACGCGCTTTGTTAGGGACGGCCTTCGCCTCGAGGTGGGCACCTGAACCGAGTCGCTCCCCGGTTTAAGGCTCGACCGGGCACGACTCGAAACGGGTTCGTCGACGTCGAACGTCGAGCGACGTCCGTCAGACGCAGGTCACACCCAGGCCGGTTGACGAACTCGAGGGTATCAGGATTTTTGGTTTCAACAACGTTATATAAATACCACTTATCGATTGTCGACGAAACGCTTATACTGGTGAACATTGAAGCGGCTGTCAGGACGATCAATGTCACTCTCCGATATATTCACTGGACTTCTGCCGGGGACAGACGCCGAGCCGGAGTCACCTGACGCGCCACGCGGCGCCCACGTGGACGGGCCGACGACGGTCGTCTACGAGTGTCGAAACTGTGGAACGACGGTCGATCCGAAGACGAGTCAGTGTCCCCACTGCGACCACGACGAGATCGTCGAGTACCCCATCGACTGAACTCGAGGAAGCGAAACGCAGTCTCCTTAATACTGTCGCGTGAACGGACCGTATGGACATCCGTCTGGACGAGGTCAACAGGCGCATCATCCACGCCCTCATGGAGGATGCACGGTCCACCTCAGCGCCAATGATCGCCGACGAGGTGGGCGTTTCGGCAGCGACGATCCGCAACCGAATCGGGCAGCTCGAGGAGGCGGGCGTGATCGAGGGCTATCACGCGAACGTCGACTTCGAGCGCGGCGACGGCCGGTTACGTAATCTCTACCTCTGTAACGCCCCGGTCGACGACCGCGAGCGCATGGCCCACCAGGTGCGGCTGATTCCCGGCGTAATCAACGTCCGCGAGCTCATGACCGGTCGGCGAAACCTCCACGTGCTCGCCGTCGGCACGGACACGAACGACCTGCGCCGAATCGCCCGCGAGATCGCCTCCCTTGGGATCGACATCGAGGACGAGGACTTACTCCAGGCCGAACACTACCAGGCCTACCGCCCCTTCGGCCCCGACGACCGGACGCCACAGCCCCTCTCCGATTACATCAGCCTGACCGGCGGCGCCGAGGTCGTCGAGGTGACCGTCGCCGAATCGGCCCCCATCGCGGGGTTCTCCCTCGAGCGCGCCGCCAGGGAGGGAGTCCTCGCCGACGACGTGCTCGTGATCGCCATCGAGCGCGACGACGCCGTTTTGACCCCCCGCGGCGACACCGTGATCGAACCCGACGACCTTCTGACGCTGCTCTCACGGGAGGGCGTGACCGGGGACGCGCTCGAGGCGTTCGAGGCGGGCGACCGGTAGCTCGACGGCCAGGGTAACCGGCCTCGAGCGATAGTAGCCACTGCTCGTCATTTCATCCCTGATCGCCAGAGGTATCGGCGACAGTGTGGAAACAGTTTCAGTTGTTTCTAGACCGGTAATTGAACTCCTCGAGGCGCTCTCCCAGACGCGCGTCGTCGAACGTGGGGTCGTCGCAGGCCGTACCGTGAGCGACGTTCGCGTACGTGCCGTAGCCGACGGGGACAGTCGTCAGTGGCGACGGATCGCGCCCGGTCATCAGATTGGGAATCGGGCGACCCAGCGTCGCCATCACCAGCGGCGCGACGTCCGTGGCGGTGAGGATACTCGGTTCCGGGGACTTCCGGATCGTCGGCCCGGACGCGAAGAACGTCCCGACGTCCGTTCGCGTCACGCCCTCGAGCCGCGTGAACAGTCGCTCCGCGGGAGCGGCCGACACCGTGCAGTCCGTCCCCGCCGTGGAGACGAGGACGTCGGGTGCCTCGCGGGCGAACGGCCCCTCGTAGAGGTGCTCGCGTCGGCAGGCGAACTCGAGGGCGGAGTTCCCGTCCGGGTCCGTGAGATCGCTCAGCGCCTCGAGCACCCGCGAGCGAGTCTCCTCGTACGTCGAGTTGACGATCCGACCGTAGCGCTCCCGTCCGGCGACGTTGAGGCGGACCCCTGCACCGGTCGCACTGGGGAAGAACGCCTCTGAGGTCGCCCACCGGTACCCATTGGCGTCCTTCCTGCTCGCGTGAAAACCGCCACCGAGCGCTCCAGAAACGACGCTGAACACCGATTCGAGGACGTCGAGTCGCCACCTGTAATCTCGCACGTTCCGCTCGAGCAGGTCGTGATCGGCGAGCACCTCGTTGACGTGGACTTGATACCCTCGCGAGCGCTCGACGCCGAGCGGCGAACACCCGATGACAGTCGTTCCCTCGGGTGCGACCTCGAGGACGTCCCGGACGAGTCGATCCGCGGCCCGGCACGCGGCCTCGAGAGCACGGTCGCCGGCGTCCGCGTCCACCGCCCCGAGGAGGTCCGGATCGGTGACCGGAACGTGGACGAGTGCCAGTTCCCAGGGCTCGCCGTCGAGCAGGTCGCAGGCGAGGCGACGTCTCGTGTCGAGGAGCGTCGGCACCTCGGCCGGATCCTCGAGGTCCCGGAGCGTCCACGGCGAACCGGGTGAGCCGGACGGGAGCCTCGCGTCCGCGGGATCATCCGACGGATGGCCGTCGACCGACCCCGCGGGGCGCCGTCCGGGAACCACGACGCCGCTCACCGGCCCCGGCGGATCGGTCATCGGTAATCCACAGGCCACCGTGGAGCCCCCCTCGCCGGTGAGGTACGCCCAGAGCGTCGGCCGGCGGACGTCGATAGCGGAGGCTGGCCGACAATCGTCGTCGGGATAGCTCGCGCGGACGGCGTCGTCGAAGACGCCGTGATAACTCGGGTCGGTCCCCGTCAGGAGCGACGCCCAGGCGCTCGCCGGACTGGCCGGAACGGTCGACTCGAGCGACCCCGAGACGCCGCTGGTTCGAAGGCCGGAAACGGTCGGCATCGCGTCGGCGAAGCGCTCGAGGTGTTCGTTCGTCACGCCCTCGAACGCGAAGACGACGGTCTTCACGTCGACCACTACCGATCCCTCGAGGTCGAGGCCACGCGCCGGCCACTGGCCCGCTCGAGCGCGAACAGTTCGGTCATGAACGGACGGACGACTGGCGGTGGTTTCGTTATTCTTCGGCTTCCAGCGAGTCGGGACCGGCTACGATGGCTCGCGGTCGGCTAACCGGTGCCTGTCGGCTCGCTCGCCGTTGACTAACCAGTCCTTGCATCGCTCTCGACCGACGAAAAGCGTGAGCTACCGTCCGGCCGCGTCGAACGCCGCCGGACGGCCGATCGTCGACGTGCCGGTATCGGTCGGCACGTCGCCGTCGACGACCGTCGGCCGGCCGTCTCGTGCGCCGCCGAGCGTGACGACGCGGTGGTCCGTGTTCGACAGCGAGAGCACGTCTCGGCCGTCGAGGACCACCATCGGCTCGAGGTCGGCCCACGGAATTCGCTCGAAGACGTCCTGCGGCGTGACGAGGATCGCGGCGTCGAACGCCGGGCCCGACGCCAGGTCCTCGACGTCGATCGCTCGAGCGCCGAAGTCGGCCGGGTCGACCAGCGGATCACAGCCCCAGACCTCGGCACCGCGCTCGCGGAGGGCGTCGACGACGCCGATGGCGGGGGAGGCCCGCGTCTCCTCGACGCCCGGTCGGTAGGTGAACCCGAGGACGAGGACCGTGGCGTCCTCGAGGCTGTCGGCAGGTTCTGCTCCGTGGCTATCGCGTTCGCGTTCGTTTTCGCTTTCGTCCGTACCCGCATCCGTGCCTGTACCGTCGAGCGCAGCCTCGAGCATCGACACCGTGCGCGCGGGCATCTCGCGGTTGATCTCGCGGCCCAATTCGACCATCGAAAGCGGGGCCTCGGTCTGGGCGAGCAGGAAGTGCGGGTAGTAAGGGATGCAGTGGCCGCCGACGCCCGGCCCCGGGTCGTGCAGGTGACACATCGGGATGTGGTTGGCCGTCTCGATCGCCTCCCGCACCGAGATCCCGAGGTCGTCGGCGGTGCCCGCGAGCTGGTTCGCCAGCGCGATGTTGACGTCGCGGTAGATCCCCTCGAACACCTTGACGGCTTCCGCCGTCGTCGCGTCCGAGACCAGGTGGACCGCGTTGTTCGAGAGTTCGTCGTAGATCAACGCGGCCGCCCGCCCGCTCGCCTCGTCGACGCCACCGACGACCTTCGGGTACTGCCCGCGGATGTCCCGCAGGGCCGTCCCCGAGGCGGTTCGCTCCGGGCAGAACGCGACGCCGAAGGAGCCGGGCTCGAGCCCGCTTCGGGCCGCCAGGTGCGGGGCGATGACGTCCCGGCAGGTTCCCGGCGGCAAGGTCGATTCGGCGATCACGAGATCGCCTGGCTCGAGCCCGCTGGCGACGTCCTCCAGGACCGCCTCGATGGTCGAGAGGTCCGGTTCCGGTTCGTCGCCTTCGGTGATCAGCGTCGGGACGATGATCACGTGGACGCGCGCCTCGCTGGCGGCGGCCCCGTCGGTCGTCGCCCGCAGTCGACCCCGCGAAACCTGCTCGGCGACGAGGTCGTCGAGACCGGGTTCCCCGCCGACGTGGCTTCGGCCGGCGTTCACCGACTCGACCACGCTGGGATCGACATCGACGCCGGTGACGGCGCCCGTCCCCTCAGCGAAGACCGCGGCGAGGGGGAGTCCCATCTTGCCGAGGCCGTACACCGCGACCGGAACCGATCCGTTCGTCAGCGCCCGTCGCTTCGTGGCTTCGTCCTCCGGCCCGCCATAGAGGGCCGTCGTCGCCCGACTCATCGAGCGACCACCTCCTGATCCTCGTCGGCAACGAACCGGTCGATCCGTTCGACCGTCTCAAGGGCGGCCACGCCGCCGTCGCCCGTGACTGCCGGCTCGCCGCCGTTCCGTACGGCATCGACGAACGACTCGAGTTCGCGCTTGAGCGGTTCCCCGTTCTCGACTCGCGGACGCTCGACGACGCTCTCGTGTCGGTGGCGGTTCGTCCCCTCGTCGGTGACGTACTCGGGGTAGGAATCCCGGTGGATCAGCACCGACTGCTGGAGGTAGTCGACTTCGACGAGGCACTCGCTGGCGGTCACCGTGAGTCGTCGCACCTTCTTCTGGGTGCGGCGACTCGCCGTCAGCGAGACGATCACGTCGTCGGCCATCATCGTCGCCGTCGCGTACTGGCCGTCGTCGGTGCTCGTCGCCGAGACTACCTCGGGACGGGACTCGAGCAGCGAGCCGACGACGTCGATGTCGTGGATCATCAGGTCGAGGACGACGCCGTCGGTCGCCGTGCGGTCGACCGGCGGGCCGAGACGCTCGGCCTCGACGGCGATCACGTCCAGGTCGGCGATGACCGACTCGAGGGTGTCGACGGCCGGGTTGAATCGCTCGATGTGACCGACCTGCAGGACGAGGCCGGCCTCCTCGGCCTTCCGCGCGAGGGAACGGCCCTGCTCGACGGTTTCGGCGATCGGCTTCTCGACCAGCACGTGCACGCCAGCCTCGAGACACGCCGAGACGGTCTCGTAGTGAGCGTGGGTGGGCACCGCGACGGTGACGACGTCGCAGTTCGCGAGCAGGTCGCCCATCGGTACGGCGGCGGTGCCGTAGCGGGCGGCGACCGTCTCCGCGAGCGCCTCGTCGAGGTCGCTGACGCCGACGAGGTCGACGTCCCGGCACTCGCTGTAGACACGCGCGTGGTTCTCTCCCATCGATCCGACGCCGATGACGCCGGCCCGTACCGTCTCCGTCGAAGTAGTCTGTCGAGTCATTGTGAGTCGTAGTAGTCGGTAATCGCTTGCACGACCCGCTCACGGTCTGCGGGCTCGAGGTTCGGGTGGACGGGGAGCGACAGCACGCGCTCGGCGGCCCGTTCGGCGTTCGGGAGCGTCGCTGCGGCCGTACTCACCGTCTCGTAGGCCGGCTGGCGGTGGATCGGCGTCGGGTAGTAGATACCCGTACCGATACCGTGGTCTTCGAGCCAGGCGGCGAGGTCGTCGCGGTCGTCCGCCGCGACGGTGTACTGGTGGTAGACGTGGGTCATCCCGTCGGGGACGGTCGGCGTCTCTACCGGCACGCCGGCCAGCCCGTCGTCGTAGTACGCCGCGTTCGCCCGCCTCGCCTCCGTGAAGTCCGGCAGGCGCTCGAGCTGGGCTCGGCCGATGGCGGCAGCGAGGCTAGTCATGCGGTGGTTTCCGCCGAGGGAGACGTGGTCGTAGCCCCGCGTTCCGGTCACGTCCCGGCCGTGGTTGACGTAGCTCGTAGCGGCGGTCGCCACGTCCTCGCGGTCGGTCGTGATCATGCCGCCCTCGCCGGTCGTCATGTTCTTCGTCGGGTAAAACGAGAAGCAGGCGGCGTCCCCGAGGCTGCCGACACGCTCGCCGTCGATGGCCGCGCCGTGGGCCTGGCAGGCGTCCTCGAGGACGAACAGGTCGTTCGCCTCGGCGATCTCGCGCAGGGGCCCCATCGCTGCGGGCAGCCCGTAGAGGTGGACCGGTAAGATGCCGACGACGTCCTCGCGCTCGCGTACGACCGCCTCGACGGCCTCGGGGTCGATCGTGTACGTCTCGGGGTCGACGTCGGCGAACACCGGCGTCGCTCCAGCAAGCCTGATCGCGTTCGCGCTAGCGACGAACGAGAACGGCGAGGTGACGACCGCGTCGCCCGCTTCGACGCCCAGCGCCTCGAGGGCGGTCACCAGCGCCGTGGTCCCGTTGGTCGTCGCGACGCCGTGCTCGGCGCCGCAGTAGTCGGCGAACTCGGACTCGAAGCGTCGGACCTCGGGACCGTCTGCGAGCTGGCCGCTCTCGAGAATCGCGTGAACTCGGTCGTAGACCCCCTCGCCCAGGTCGGGGTCGGCGATGGAGATGTCGCCGGTCATGCGATTCGGTTCGGCCCCTCGAGGGGTGCCGGGAGGGCTCTTGATTCCGCCGGCGCGCCGATCGCGAGCGTGTCCGGGGGGACGTCCTCGGTCACCAGCGCCCCCGCCCCGACGAACGCGTTCTCGCCGATCGTGACGCCAGGGAGGATAGTCGCGTTCGCGCCGATCGAGGCGCCGTCCTCGACGGTCGGTCCCTCGAGGTCGACCTCGGTTCGGATGGGGTACTGGTCGTTCGTGAGGACGGCGCCGGGGCCGACGAACACGTTGTCCCCGATCGTCGTGTCCGTTGGAACGTAGACGGCCGACTGAATGCTCACGTGCGAGCCGATGTCGGTTCGCCCGTCGACGATCGTCTTCGTTCCCAGGAGGACGTCGTGGCCGATCGTCGTCTCCTCGCGGACGAGAACGTCGTGGCCCGTCGTGAAGTCGTTCCCGACGACGACGTCGCCGTAGACGATCGATCCCCGACGGATCGTCGCGTCGTCGCCCAGCGTGGTCGGTTCGAACGCGTCGTCGACGCCGTAACCGACGGTCGCCCCGTCGTCGATCGAACACCGATCGCCCGCCGTGTAGGTCGCTTCGGTTACCGCCACGACCGGTCACCTCGCGTCGTCGATGCCGTTCGGTCGTCCGTCCGTCGATATCGGTCAGTGTACATGGAGATCGAATACCCGGTTGGGTAATCACGTAGGATCATCCGGTAATCGGGCTTTGTTATCCCCGGCCTGAGCGCCGGTAGCGCGCCACTACGAACGAGCAGGCACTGGCTCGAGACCGAGGAGACGACCGACCTTTCGGCGACGAGAGGGAGGTTTCGCGTTCACGCGTGCGTGACAGTTCGAGAGTGGTGAGAAACACCGAATCAGATCGGTACAAACCGATTTCGAGACGGTAGCCGCGAGATAGTAAAGTGTCACTCGGTGGCACCTGAGTGCGTGAGTCTCTCGACGACGGGTACCTGGGAGCGGTTTCGAGGACATCGATGACCATGACCGATGGCACGCTTACGCAGGCCGAGCTGTTCGACGTGTTCAGCAACGCCAGACGACGACAGACGGTACAGTACCTCAAACGCCATCACGGGACCTGCGATCTGGCACCGCTGGTCGAACAGGTCGCCGCCTGGGAGAACGACACGACGACCGACGAGGTGACGCGCGCCCAGCGTCGGCGCGTGTACATCTCGCTCTACCAGACGCACCTGCCGATGCTCGAAGACCACGGCATCGTCGACTGGGATCCCGACGCTCATCGCATCGAGTTGGTGCCGAACGAGGAGACGTTCGAGCCGTACCTGGATCGGGACCTCGAGGATCAGCGACCCTGGCACTGGTACTACGCGTCGGTCTCGGTCGTCGGTGCCGTCGTCGCCGTCCTGGCCGGGTTTTCCGTCGGCACCCTGTCGTCGGGGCTCGTCCCGTTCGTCGCACTGGGGCTTTGCATTCTCGTTTTGGTCCTCGCAGTCGCCCAGCGCGCGTCCAGTCGGTCCACGTTCCGCCTTCCGTTCGCGAGCAGACGCCTTTAACTTCCGTCTGAATAATCTCCCCGCAGAACGGGTACGCAGGACGCGAAGAAGATCAGGTGGAGTGGGGCTGACGTGATCAAACTCGAGCAAAAGTCCCTTTTAGCAAACCTTCGTCTCATTGGTCCCCACATCGTCCCCGCCCAGTGGTGCACGCCACTTATCCCGTTCGAGGTGTTAGCACACGACACGTGCCGTGAGACAGGCTCACGGTCTCGACACACACACACATGAGCGAAGAGGACACAGACGACTCAAACGATCCGAACTCGAGCGAATCCGAAGTCCGGCCTCGCGCGTTCCGACTGAGAGCCGGGTTGCGGTCCCTGTCGACCCTGCTCGGCAACCTGGTTGAGGTCTCCACGGGGGATCCACCCCCAGTGAACTCGGCTGACAGAACGACCGTCGAGGACGACGGGGAGTACCGCCGACGCCAGGAAGCCCAACCGGAACGCACCCGAGTCAAGCGGGTGCGGAAGACGACGACCGACTACCTGATCGACACCCGCCTCGACGGCGACGAGTTCCTCGTCACCGCCGACGTCCCCGGGGCGAGCAAAGACGACCTCTCGGTCGGAATCGACTCGAGAACGGACCAACTCGTAATCAGTCGCGAGGGAACCGTCCTCGAGCGCGTCGAAATTCCCTGGCGATCGCCCGAAACGACCGAAGCCTGGTACAACAACGGCGTCCTCGAAATCCGCGCCCGCCGACCGAGAACGAACCGACGTATCGACTCACAGCGATAGACCGCGAGCAACGGTTCCGGATCACCGGTACGATTCGGGACGTGGCATCGACGAAAAGGGGACTCCAGCCTGACCGATTCCTCAACTCAACAGCCGATACAGACTGCTCGCCGCCACCGCGAGCAAGACCAGCACGCTCGAGAGGACGGGATCGATACTCGAGACGAGCGGCGCCTCGAGGCCGGACACCGCGATCAGGACCAGACCGAAGACGCCCACGAGGAGGTGACCGATCAGGACGGTTCGATCCGTCGACTGGTCGCCGTCGACGTAGCCGTAGACCGTCTCGAAGGTCGGTCCCGGCGTGATCGTCTTCGCCGTCGAGTCGTACTCGATCACGCCGTCTTCCTCGAGTTGGGGCAGATGCGTCTGCTGTAAGGAGACGTAGACGCTCTTGTAGAGGTTGTTCGGAACGGAACCACCGTCGGTTTCCGCCGAAGCGATCTCCGAGGCGACGTCGGAGACGTCGAGTCGGCCGTGTTCGTCTGCGAGCAACTGAACGATCGCTCGTCGTCGATCGTTACCCAGAATGTGAAAGACGTCACTCTCGGCGAGCGATCCCGTTCGGCTCTGCTGTACCGACATGATTCAGCTGCCTCGACAGCGGATATCGCTGGAAGACGTTCCACCACCTACCATCGTATTACCTCTCAATTCGCGTACTGCACCCTTCAATCTGATGTAAAATGTGCTAGACGTTGTGGGCGAACGAAACGTACACGGCGTGACACGTACCGACGATCGCACTACCGTTCCGTGGAACAGGCTCGAAAACGGTGTTACCGAGATGGGAGATGGCCGCCCGATTGCATCTCGCGGTAGGTCGTACACGCGGGACAGCCGTGTACGACGTCGCCGTTGTCGCCGAAGACGCGAGCGAACTGCTGAGTCACGTGCGTTCCGCAGTTCTCACACCGCGTACCTGTCGCCGACGATTCGTTCGGAGTCCAGTTGAGTCGAGTCGTTGTCATGGATTGGGAAGGGGGATTCGATGCAGTCGTCCTGGCTGTACACGCACTCGAACGAGGGAGCGCTCGAGCAGTACTCAACCGAGGTGTTCAGATCCGAATAAAAGAGGCCGACCGTTCAGTCCGGTCAGGGCGGGTAGAACCGGTTAATACGCTGTTTTCACGGTGTTTGAGGCGTTGTCGGCCGATCTGTGTGGGTGTACTGGCCGACGACTTCCGTCCGGATTTACCCGGGTTCGCTCGAATTCACCGTTTAGGAGGCCGATATCGGGCACCGAAATTCGAACTTTCCATCGGGAAATTCCAGCTTTCGTGACGGAACGGGCGCCCTTCGCCGAGTAAGGCTGTCCGTTATAAAATACTAGTCCTCCTTACGGGTTAGATGGTTAGAACGTACCGATGGCCTGTCACTGTCGACAGTTGACGTCGGTGCTGCCCCACGACCCGATCACAGTCTCACAACGGAGATTCCACACATGTCCACTCACGTAAACGACACGGCGACAGAATCGACAGTCAACCCGGCGGCTCAGCTCGACGTGCTCGGCGACGAGTGTGCGCGAACGATCCTCGTCGCCGCCAGCGAGGGACCACGGACCGCGAAAGAACTGACCGAACGAACCGACTGCTCGTCGGCGACCATCTATCGACGGATCAACAACCTCCTCGAGAGCGAGTTGCTGGCGGAGTGCATCCGGTTCGAACCGGACGGAACGCACACGACGGCCTACGAGTCGACCGTCGACTGCGTGCAGGTCGAGATCGGCGAGACGGGGATCACGGTTTCGACCGGGTCGGGCCACGACACGGAAACGGAGCCGAGCGTGAAGGCGCGACGTGGCGGTAACCGGTAGATTCGCGACCCGGCGTCGCGATCAGATCGGGGGAACACGACGGGTGGCGCTCTCGGGGGAGTTGGCCCGAGTTTACGCGAGAAAGACGAGCAAAGCGTAAAAACAGTATATTCAGTTGACAAAACCGAGAGCGAGCAACGGCTGTATGATGCGGATAACAAATATCCAATCTACGGAACGGTCCATGTGATTGAGCAATGCACGACCTGACCGGATTCCAGCGAGACCTGCTATACGTAATCGCCGGCGCGGACCGCCCGTCCGGACAAACCGTCAAAGAAGAAGTCGAACAGTACTACAGCTCCGAGATCAATCACGGACGGCTGTACCCCAACCTCGATACGCTCGTCAATAAGGAGCTGGTCGAAAAGGGACAACTCGACAGACGAACGAACTATTACGCGATTACCGACGAGGGGCTCGATCGGATCAGCGAGCGCCGCGACTGGGAGGCCCAGTACGTCGACGTCTAGGGGGACGGCGGCCGTGACCGATCGACGTCGAACGGCAAGTGACGAGCTGCGCCCAGGACGATCGCCGACACTATTTTCCGATCGTCGGTGAGCGGGGAGCGACGAACAGCGAGCGACGCGACCACCGTCGACGAGCAACGTTGCCGTCGAACAAACGCCTGAACGAGGTCATTCGCGGCGCCTGAACGAAGCTACTCGAGCAGATCGCGCGCTCGATCCCATGCCGGGCCATCGCTGGCGAGCGCTATCGCGCCACCCGGTCGCTCCAACCCGAACGACCGGGCGGTGCTGCAGTCGGCGGGTGACGGTCGACGGTCGACGGACGGCGGCTGACCGTCGAAAGTCACAATCACGTTTTACGTCGGGAACGACCGATGAATACCGACTTGAGGACGGTAATCCGGCCATAACAAAGGCCGGCTACCGCTAGCAATTCACTGATTCGAGTATGTCCGGTGTCCCTGACCGACTCCCGTGGAGGCGGAATCGATGAGTCTCACCACGAAGACCCAGAACACCGTCGGAGCGGTGGGTCGGTACCCGACCGACCTCGCCTTCGTCACGCTCGCGACGGTCCTCGCGTACGTGCTCGTCACGAACCTGCCGCCGGGGAGCGGCCTCCGCCTGCTGTCCGCGCTGGCGTTCGTCTCGTTCCTGCCGGGCTACGCGCTCGTCTCGATGCTCTTCCCGGTTCGGGCCCGGGCCCGGGCCCCGGGACCACAGGCGACCGCCGAGGCCCGCCCAGGCGGTATCGACGCCGTCGAACGACTGGCGCTCGGTCTGGGACTCTCGATCGCGGTCGTGCCGATCGTCGTGCTGGCGCTCCCGCTGACACGCTGGGGCCTCACGGTCGGTTCGACCGTCGGCGCGCTCGCGGCAGTGACCGTCGTGGCCGCCCAACTCGCGGTGGTCCGCCGACTCCGCGTCCCGCCCGCGGATCGCTTTACGGTGTCGCTGGCCGGCCTGCGAAACCGGTTCTCCAGTGCGAACGAAACCGGAGCGACCCGCGCCTCGTCGCTCCTGCTCGGACTCGCGGTCATCGCTGCCGTCGGCGTGTTGTTGTACTCGTTCACGGCGCCGATGGCCGCCGGGGGGTTCACCCAGCTGGCCATCTACACGGCCGAGGGCGACGGCGATCTCCAGGCCGAGATGCCCGACACGGTCGCCCCTGGTGATCCGATCTCGATCACCTTCCAGATCCACAACGAGGAGGGCCGCGAGATGGAGTACACCGTGGTGATGCAAGAGCAGGTAGTCGCTGACGGCGAGGTCGTCGAACGGGAGACTCACCAGGAGGTGACGGCGATCAGCCAGTCCGAGGACGGCGGACAGATCACCGCCGAGCGATCGGTGACGCCGACCGCCGGAGACGGCGAGACGGTTCGCATCGCGGTGATGCTCTTCGAGGGCGACGCCCCCGAGACGGCCACGATGGAGGAAGCCATGGAGTACACGTACTTCTGGGTCACGGTGGAGACGCCGCCGGACGCGCCCGGCTCGAGCGGCGAGGCCGACGGCGGCGAGGAATCGGGTGCCGACGCGGATGGCGCCGACGATAGTGACGGCGGTGACGGCGAGGGTGCTGACGAGGACGGCGGCGACGACGAGAGCGACGAAGCTGAGTCCGACGAGGACTCGAGCGAGGAGGGAGACGAGAGTGAAGACGATGAAGGAGACGAGGACTCGAGCGAGGAGAGCGGTGATGAGGACGAAGGCGACGAGGGCGGCGATGAAGACGAGACTGAAGATGAAGACGACGATGTTGCAGATGAGAGTGAGGACGAAGATGACGACGATGCAGACGAAGAGGAGGAGTGACACTCGCTCGCCGTGACGGCGGAACTCCCACACGCGGAATCGTGGTGAGTACTAATAACCAACACCGGCTCGATCTTGCCGATCCCTCAAAAGGGGCACCTCGAATCGAGAATCTGCCACAACGCCGCCAACCCAGCAGTCCCGAATCGATACGGCAAGCATGACTGCGGTCTACCCTGCAGAGTGGCTTCGAGAACTGTTATAGCCGTCTTTCAGATGACTCATAATTGGGCTATACGTCCGGAAGATGTGTGTAGTGGGTGTTTTAGAGGGCATCTAGGAAGAGGCGCACTGCGGAGTTGCAAAATCGAGATCGCGCTCGAGAACACGCTTAATTCCACAAACATTGGGTAGAGAGCCTCTCAAGTAGAGTTATTGGCGTCTGGGCGAATAACAGAGCTAATCAGAATCGGCAGATGAGCACGGTATGTCTCATCGTCGTCATCCGATCATCTGATGCCTTTCTCGAAGCGTTCTCCTTGAATAACAGATCGAGACGCTCTAAGAGAGTTGTTTTCACTTCTTGTGTTGAAGGTCTATCTCCGCAATTATCTTCGCAGATGAAATTCCCAAAATCGATAGCAGGAAACCGATTATGAGCTTATAGGTAGCATACTCTGGGAGGAGATTGGTTACTCGAGGTGGCGGCTCAAATCACTGCGTAGACGCCGTTAGACCGCTGAATTCGAATCGGGATAGCAGACTCGAGCCAGCATTTCGGTCCATCGTCTATCGATCGTCGCTCAGGACTGAAAACGCCATACTAAAACCGATTATGAACTCTTTGAGAGCGTGATTTATCCCCTCTTCACATCCCTTCGGGTTATTCTTCCTCTCTTCTGTTCAAGCCTAACGCCGCTTTGAGCGCCATCTCGAGCAAACACTGCCCACGCAAGTCTCCGTCTTCCTAGTTTCGTTCTCAGACCACCATACCACGTACCTTCCGGACGATTACAGCGATTATGATCGTCGAATTTGGTTGGTATCCTCGACGGATGACTGGTTGCAACTATCTTCCCGTAGTCAATACAGGTGAGGTGAACAAGCGCTTGCTTTTGTCTACTATCAAACCTGGTCCTCAGGTCGATACGCGTTCTGCGCTGAACCCCTCGAGTCCACCGACTCAGTTCGGCTCGACGCGAGCCCCGTACCCCGACTCCCCGACGACTTCGCCGTCGTCGCAGACGACCTCGCCGCGGACCACCGTCGTCACCGCCTTCCCGGTGAAGGTCTCGCCCTCGAACGGCGTCACGCAGTTCTTCGAGTGTAACTCGGAGGGGTCCTCGAGCGTCCACTCCAGATCGGGGTCGACCACTGTAATATCGGCATCCGTGCCCACCTGCAGCGACCCCTTCTGTGGGTACAGCCCCCAGACCTGTGCGGGGCGCGCCGCGTGGTGGTAGGCCCACTCCTCGAGCGTGAGCCGTCCCTGCTCGACGAACGAGAGCAGCGCAGGGACCTCGGTCTCGAGGCCGACGAAGCCGGAGATGGCGTCCCAGGTGTTCCCGAAGGGGTCGTCGACCAGTTTCTCCTCGGGGGTGTGGGGCGCGTGATCGGTGGCGACGCAGTCGATGGCACCGGTCTGGAAGGCCCTCCAGAGCCGGTCGCGCTGGTCGGCGTCCCGGATCGGTGGCTGGATCCGGGCGACGTTGCCCTTCTCCTCGAGGACCGACTCGGTGAACCAGAGGTAGTGCGGGCAGGTCTCGGCGGTCACGTCGACGCCGCGCTCCTTGCCGCGGGCGACGGCCTCCGCACCGGATCCCGAGGAGACGTGGAACATGTGGATCCTCGCGCCGGTTTCCTCGGCGAAAGTGACCATGCGCTCGATGGCCTCCCGCTCGGCGATGACCGGCCGGGAGTGAGCGTGGTCGATCGGTCGGTTCTTCCCCGCATCCTGGAACTGGCTGGTGTAGTGATCGATGATCTCGCCGTTCTCCTCGTGGAAGCCGAGACGCTTGCCCGTCTCCCGAATCTTTTTCATCGCCTCGAGGATCTCGCCATCGTTCGGCGGGGGGACGTCCCCGACGGTCGAGCCGAGGAAGATTTTGTAACCAGTAGCACCTGCCTCGTCGAGGGCGGCAATGCGGTCGAGGTTCTCCGAGGTGACGACGACGTAGCTCCCGAAGTCGACGTGGGCGCTCGCGTCGCCGCGCTCGAGTTTCAACTCGAGGTGCTCGGGCCGGTCGATGACGGGGTCGGTGTTGGGCATGCCGACGACGGTGGTAACGCCGCCCGCGGCGGCCGCTCGGGTAGCCGACTCCCAGTCTTCCTTGTACTCGAGGCCGGGTTCGCGGTTGTGAATGTGGCAGTCGACGACGCCGGGGGCGATGACGTTCCCGTCGGCGTCGATCGTTTTTCGTGCGTTCGGAAGCTGATCGCTCCGGCCGACGGCGACGATTTTCCCGCCCTCGACGGCAATACCCGAGTTCGGGCTTCGGCCCGCAGGTGTGAGGACGGTCCCGTTGTGAATAACGAGGTCCACGGTCATGACTCGAGGTTCCGAAGCCGCGGGGAAATAGCTTCTGTTCGGGCGGGTTTCGTCGGCCATTTTCGACGAGCGGTGGCTCGAAGGTGACGAGTTCGAGTGGCCGAGATTGGGTATGAATCACGTTGGGGAGATTCGAAGGCGCGCTCGAGACGGCCGACGCGAAAATCGACCGTTCCATCGAAGCTCGATATTACTATAGAAAATGAAGTTTATGTTGGAACTCTTGATTTGAAGTGGGTTTCAGAAGACGTGCTGAATACAGAGCGCGAATGCAGAATGTGGTGAGAGTCAATCAACGAGGAGTGGTGATTGACCAGTACAGGTAAAGGACTTACCGCATCGATATGCTCAGTTCAGAGTGTTTATCGGTTCATCTGTTCCAGAAACTCGTTAACGGGTTTCTTTTCCAATGTTTTGATGGTTTCGAGAGCAGATGTTAGATCGTCGCAAATTGGAGTCGGTGTTATCGCTTTAGTCTCCTGATCGTGGTCGATCAGATGGAAATCAACTAGCCGTGGGACAACTGTGTGATGAAGCATCATTTTGTCACTACTACTGTCAAAATAGTCATTGATCTCTTCTAGATGAACAGTCCCTCCCCTTTCCGTTAGGAGATACAGTACGTAACGAGTTTGTTCGTTAGCAAGGTGCTGGAAGAAATCATCAAGATCTATCGGAAGATCAGTTGAGGACATGGAACCCGATACAATGGCGCCGACAGTACCAGCGTTTGACTCGTCATCTGTTCCCATAGCATAAGACAGGCGACGTAAAAATGGTAAACGCTTTTCCAAACAGGTTTGGCTGTGAGGATACGGGTGAATCGGAGGAGAGATTTAACCTGATCAGTTCGCAGGTTTACTGAACAGGTGGTTTACTAGTTTAAGCGCGGAACAAACGAATCCGTCGTGCTGAACTTATCCTCTGTATCGGTCACAGCGTTTCTGACAGAATTAGAGTAGTTCAGCCACCTGTACTGAATTCACAGCGCGAGTCTTGCACAATGGCCAGAAAAACGGCATGACCTGAATACGCGTGATAGCATTGAGCAGCCAGCAAGTGTGTTTTTATTCGCATACCCTAACCGTAGAGCATGATCGGCCAGACCTCTCCACCAGAATGGGTGACAGATTTACTGTCAGCATACGACCAGGTGTTGTCAGAATTGTTTTGGTTCCTCGTGGGCCTCGGGATCGTCTATTTCATCGGCCGGATCGTTCTTATTCCTCTTGCCACTGGAATTGTCAGATCGCGTAATCGCAATAACCCCACGATCGAGACTGCAACGAAGACATACCTTCGGGTGGTTCTGATCGGGTTTGCGATCCTGACGGGCATAATTGCCGCTGGATACGGAAGGGTGTTTTCCGAATCGGCGGTCATCATTGCTGCCATCACGTTTGCCCTCGGTATCGCCGGGCAGCACGTGTTCGGTTCGCTGATCAGCGGGATGTTTCTCGTCGCTGATCCCGACTTTAACGTTGGCGACTGGATAGAGTGGCCGGGTGGGGAAGGCACCATCGAAGCAGTCGACTTTCGTGTCACGCGAGTTCGGACACTAGACAACGAAACGATCTCGGTCCCGAACACTGAACTCACGAACAACGCGCTCACCCGGCCCTACGGTCGGGACCAGTACCGGATTACAGAACAGGTGTCCGTCGCCTACTACGAGGACACCGAGCGGGCGATGATGGAGATTCAACAGATTGCCGTTAACTATGATTCGATCCTCGATGATCCAGCGCCGAACGCACGGATTCTCGAACTCGGGGAGAACGCGATCACGGTGCAAGCAGAGTTGTGGATAGAAGATCCGAATAACAAGGACATCTTGACGATTCGCTCGGACTTCCGTCGATTAGTAAAACGACACTTCGATGAGGAAGAGATCTCGCTTGCTCCGCCCTCTGAACAGTTGCTCTCGGGTGAAGTTACCGTGAAAGATCGGAAGAGCGAGTCACCAGCCTCAAACGACGTATGAAACGGGCTATCAGAGCCAAAATAGAGTCTAATGTGATGGTCGAACCAGACCGAAGTCAACTCGAGACGCGCGCTGTTCGAGACTCAGTTCGTCGTCACGATCTCGATCACGTCCCGAGATTCGACGGGGTAGTCCTTGCCTAACTGGCGGTTGCTCCGGCAGTCGATGGCGTAGAGGAAGCCGTCGCCGATGTCGGAGTGGAGGCTGTAGGCGAAGTCCTCCGCGGTCGACTCCGGCGGGATCAGGAAACAGTCGGGGAGCACCTCGCCGCGTTCGTTCCCCAGGCCGTTGGCACCGCCGGGAAACACCGGCGTGACGCCGAGCACGTCGAACAGGGCCGTCTCGAGCGCCGCCTGGACACCCGTCGCGCCGTAGGATTGGAGGAAGTCGCGGATCTGCTCGAGGCCCTCCTCCTGACTCTCGGAGATGTCGCCCGTGATCTCGAAGTCGTCGTCACCCGGCTGATAGTCGACGACGCTGGCCTTGTCAGCCGACTTGAGCGCCTTCTCGGCGTGGGCACTGCAGGGAACGATCGTCAAGTGCTCGTAGTCGGGGTCGCTCGTGATCTCGTCGTAGTTGGCCTGGGCTGCGGGCGTGTCCATCTTGTTCGCCGCGATCACCATCGGCTTCGTCGCCTTGCGAATCTCGCGGGCTAGCTCGAGTTTATCCTCGTCGTCCCACTCCTCGGGGTCGAAACCGATGTCGACGCGCCGAATGAGAAGCTTGAGTTCGTCCTCGTTCGTCTTGAACGCGCTCATCTGTTCGGCCAGGTCCTCCTCGATGGCGTCGTCCTCGGTGACGTAGCCCGACGAGTAGCGGTTGATTCCCTTCTCGAGCACGCCGAGGTACCACTGGTCGAGTTCGGTCTCGAGGAAGTCGATATCCTCGCGGGGATCGTGGCCCTCGGTTGGTTCGCCCTCGAGGTCCGTCTCACCGGCGAAGTCGACGACGTGGACGAGCACGTCGGTTTCGTTGAGGTCGGTCAGGAACTGGTTCCCGAGACCTTTCCCCTCGTGGGCGCCGGGGATGAGGCCGGCGACGTCGACGAGTTTCGTGGGGACGAAGCGAATTCCGTGCTCACAGTAGCCGACGTTGGGGGTGCACTCCTCGTCGAACTCGGGAGCGGCGCACTCGACGCGGACGTAGGCCTCGCCGACGCTGGGGTCGATGGTGGTGAACGGGTAGGCCCCCTCGGGGACGTCGTTCATCGTGGCGGCGTTGAAGAAGGAGGACTTGCCGACGGAGGGTTTGCCGACGAGTCCGATCCGGTAACTGCTGGTCATTACCAGTCGTGAGCGCGGCCCGGCTAAACGGCTTTTGCTCTCGTCGCCGTGTGAAAGGAGACGGCATGCCACGGTCTCGGATCGAGGACTCGAGCGACCGCGCCGGTACGTATTTTGTCCTCCAGTGTCACGTTGGGAACGTGAATGCTCCGTCGTCCGGAACGGACGCCGATCGCTTCTTCGACGGGCGAGGCGGTCCGGTAGCGCTCGGACTGTCATACGTCGCGGTCGGCATCGCGCTGTTTTACGGGCTGGCGACGAACTCCATCGAACTTGTGATGGCCGTTCTCGTCGGCGTGGTCGGATTGCTACTCCTCTCGCTGTACATCGTCGTCAGACGGGAAGGGCTGGTCACTGCCGAAAACAGGCTCATCGGTACTTTCGTTCTGGTCGCGATGGGACTGCTGTACGGGCTCTACGAGTTTACCGCACTCTCGTCGGAAGTCGTCTTTGCAATCGTCTTCGTGGTCGGCGTCATCCTGCCGCATCTGCTCCTCGAGCATACTGACTACGGAACGACGGAGTGAAACCGTCGAGACGGGCTCGAACCCCGCTCGAGTATCAAACGTGCGTCGGCGGTTCGACCGCCGTCTCGATGGCGAGTTCGTCGGCGACGTCCTCCAGGAGGCCACCTTTGACCTCGGCCGGTCGCCAGCCGATTTCGGCCACCAGCGGCGGCCCGAACGTCTCCCGAATCGTCTTGAGGTGTGCGCGTTCGGTTTCGACGCGCTCGCGAAGGTAGCGCGCGCCGCGGCCGTTCTCGTCGGCGTCGGGTTCGGGCGTGAGTTTGTTGGCGACGAGGCCGCGGACCGGGAGGTCCTTCTCTTCAAGGTCGGCGATCGAGCGCTCGGTCTCGTTCAGCGAGAGTTCGTCCGGGTTGACTACGAGGAAGAAGGCCGCATCGTCGCCGAGAGTGTCTCCGGCAAACCGGAAGAACTCCTTTCGCTCCTCCAAGCGGGCGAGGACGGGGTCGCCGTCCATCACGCGGCGCGGTTCGTTGTTCCCGATGGCGGCCTTCTCGAAGAGATCGATGCTCGTCCGACGTTTGTACATGAGCCGGTCGATCCAGCCCTCGAGCAGCTCCGGCAAGCCGAGCAGGCGGAGCGTGCTACCGGAGGGAGCGGTGTCGAAGACGACCCGGTCGTATCCCTCCGAATTGCGCATGACGTCGATGAATCGGTCGAACAGAGCCGACTCGTAGGCGCCAGGGGTCCCGTGAGCCATCTCGAGCTGGCGGTTGATCTCGTTGACCATCGCCGCCGACACCTGCTCGGAGAGGTCACGTCGGATGTCGTCGAGGTGTCGCGTGACCTCCTCCTCGGGGTCGAGTTGCATCGCCTCGAGGCCGTCGACGCCCTCGACGGGGGTTGGATCGTCGTCGAAGGGCTGGTCGAACACGTCGGTGACCGAGTGGGCCGGATCGGTCGAGACGACGAGCGTACGCAGCCCGTCGCGAGCACACCGCAGGCCGTAGGCACAGGAGACGGTGGTCTTGCCGACCCCGCCCTTGCCGCCGAAGAAGACGAACGGTTCCATGGTGGTCAGAAGTGGTACTGCTGGCCCTTGCGCTCGATGAGGGTGTCGCGATCCCACAGGCGACGCTCCCAGGCCTCGAACTCGGTCTCGAGGTAGGGCAGGAGTTCGGCGGTGTAGTACGACACGGGCGAGGGGATGCCGAACGCGTCGGGGAAACACGCGAGCATGAACGCGTCCTCGAGGTCCTCGGCTTCCTTCTCGATCTTCTCGTAGGCCGGGTGCGTGATCATCCCGTGATAGAGCCCGCGGAGCCACTCCTCGAGCGTTTCTCGAAACCGTTCGATGCGATCGGCCAGGTCCATGGCCCGATATGCGGGTCCGACGGCTAAAAGGTATCGCGGCGGTGGGGGATTCGAGCCAGAGCCGGATCTCATCCTCCTCGAGGATCGGATTCAAGGGACCACGGCACCAGTAGCCGGTATGAACGGGCAGACCGAACAGATTCCGGTCACGATTCTCTCCGGAAGCCTGGGGGCTGGAAAGACGACGCTGCTCAACCACCTGCTGACGACCGCCGAGGACCGGTCGCTGGCGGTGCTGGTCAATGACATGGGCGAGGTCAACGTCGACGCCGAACTGATCGCCGAGGGCTCCGAACTCGACCTCGAGGACGGCGTCGCGGAGCTCTCGAACGGCTGTATCTGCTGTGAACTCCAGGACGACCTCGAGACTGCGGTCGTCCGCCTGGCCCGCGATCGCGATTTCGACCACCTGATCGTCGAGTCCTCGGGCATCTCCGAACCCGCGCCCGTCGCGCGACTGTTCACCACCGAGTCTCGCGTCGCCGCCCGCTACGCCGTCGACACGCTCGTGACCGTCCTCGACACGCCCGCGTTCCTCGAGGCCTTCGCCGGGGACGAGGTCCCGGAGCGTCGCGGCACTGAGGACGACCGGCCGCTCTCGGATCTGCTGGTCGAGCAGGTCGAGGTCTCGAACCTGGTCCTGCTCAACAAGGCGGACCTGTGTAGCAAGGGCGAACTCGAGCACGCCGCCGACCTCGTCCGGGCACTCCAGCCCGACGCGGAGACGATTCGGACGGAGTTCTCCGCGGTGGACCCGGATCGACTCCTGGAACGGGGACTGTTCGGTCCCGACCGACTTGTCGACCTGCCGGGCTGGAAGCGGGCGCTCGAGGAGGGCTCGGAGACCCGCGATGACGACGAGGAACGTGACTCCGATCACGAGCATCACGAAGGGGGAGGCCACGATAACCACGGAGATGGGGGCCACGGCCACGGCTACGGCCACGACCACCGCCACCCCGACGAAATCTACGGCGTCTCCTCGTTCGTCTTCCGCCGCCGCCGTCCCTTCCACCCCGAGCGGTTCGCCGACGTTCTCCAGGATCTGCCGTCAGAAATCGTTCGATCGAAGGGCACTGCCTGGATCGCTGGCAACGAGATGCGGGTGACGGTCGCCCAGGCCGGCCCCTCCGTCAGGGCCACCTCACAGGGCCCCTGGATCGCCAGCCTCCCGGCCGTCGAGCGCGACATGCTCCGCTCGAACCGACCTAACCTCGAGTGGCACGACGAGTACGGTGACCGCCGCACCGAACTCGTGTTCATCGGTACCGACTACGACGAAGAAGCCCTCCGAGCGGAGCTCTCGGACGCGCTCGTAACCGACGAGGAGTGGGACGAAAGCGTCGACGGACCGTTCCCCGACGCCCAGAGCGAAGAGGTCGTGCTGAGAGGCGGCTGACGACGGCCGGGGACCCGAAGGACAGAGAGCGAGCCCGTCAGCAGGCGCAGCTACGGCCGCTCGAGCGCTCGAAGCGCATCTCCTCGCCGCAGTCCGGACAGACCGGTTCGCCCTCGAGGTCGACGTCCCTGACCCTGACGTCGCAGTCGTCACACCAGTACGCCCCCTGCGAGCCGTCCGTGAGGCGGTCGTTCGGCCCGGACGACGCGAGCGCGGCTTTCACCGAATCGATGACACCCATACTCGAGTGTTCTGGCTCCAGCACTACCAGACCTTTGTGAGTGTGTATCAATGGCGCACGACCGTCGAATGGCTTCGAAACCACCCGACCCTCTTCACAGCCGCTCGAGCGTCTCAAATCGCTCGAACGGCGCATATCGAACCACCTTAGAGGATCAGCGGGATCGCGAGGCCAACGATGAGCGCTGCGAGGACGACCATGAGATAAAATAGCCGCTCGGCGCGAATTCCGGCCGGAACGGTCTCGAGGAGTTCCGGGCGGACGGTCCACACCTGCCGGTAGTACGCTCCGACGGTGGTCGCGAGCGAGATAACGATGGAGCCGGCGGCCGAACGCTCGAGGCCAGCACCCAGGGCTTGCCCGTACAGCGGGCCGAACGAGAGCACGAGCATGCACGCGAGTCCCGCGACGACGAAAAACGGGACGGGATCGACGGGCACCCCCTCACGATTCCGAAATCGCATACGGTTCGAACGCTTCCAAGCGACAAAAGCTAAGTGGGAAACCGTCCGTTGTCCGGTATGACTGACGCCGAGGAGCCAGAGGGGTTCAGCGAGGGCGTATCGTCGTCACGGGGAGACCCTCGCGTGCTCCTCGCGATGAACCTCGTCCTGTCGACGCTGTTCGCCGTGTCGATCATCTGGGGGCTCTCGTTTATCGGAATCGTCGAGTACACCCTGATCAACATAGCGACGGCGGCGATACTGTTGTTTGCGGCGACGTACGCTGTGACGATGACCTGACCGGTTCGACTCGAGGCGGGGCGACCAGAACTCGAGGTAGCATCGGGCACGGACTCGAAGCGGCGTCCGTCGGCCGAGCGCTACTGACTATCGACCGTAGATAACGCGTCGAGCGGCGTCGTCGATTCGATCGGTCACCCGTTCCAGCCACGCCGCGGGCGATACTCGACGGAGCGTCGCGTCATCGACCTCGATCCCCGCGTCGCCGAACGGATCGTTGTCGGTGTTCTCACCGTCCGATCCGACGACGTCGACGACCGACGACATCGCACACCGTCCGCAGGATTCGGTTTGTTTCCCTCCCATGTGAGTCTCTGTCACGAGTTACCGTCTCCAGGGGCTAAAACGTACCGCCCGGACGCTCGAGGCGTTCACGCCCGTCTCGAGACCGTCGTCACCGACGCCTATTTGCTCCCCCGGTCGGTACGAGGTGATATGGGATACCGTATCGTCGATCCGGGGAGCGTCGACCCCGCGCCCGATCGACCGAGCGAGTGTCGAAAACTGTCCGAGTCGGGCGGTCTCGAGACCATGGCTATCAATCGGTTTCGCGCCGAGCCGGGGGAGGAGCTACCGCTGGCCTACCACTACCACGAGACCCAGCAGGAGGCGTTCTACGTTCTCGAAGGAACGATGGCCGTGGAGACGCCCGAGGACACCTACGAGGTTCCGACCGACTGTCTGTTCGTCGTCGATCCGGGAAGCCCGCAACGGGCGTACAACCCGGCCGACGCCGAAGGGCCGATAACCGTCCTGGCTATCGGCGCACCGGCCACGGACGGTGACGCCCGCGCGTACGACCCTGACGACGAAAGCGACGCATGAGCGACAGCGAACAATTCCCCGAGGCCGACGAACTCCCGGCGGAGATCCGCGAGGCCGTCCCCGACTGGGACGACGAGTACCTCGATCGGGTTTCCGACCGGCTCATGTACAGTTATGACCTCGAGAAGGACCATCATGCCGCCGGCGAGCGGTGGGACCTCTACGGCGAGATGCGGGTGCTCAACCAGAAGCAGTTCTTCCACCCAGCGCTGAGCTACGCCGACCACGAGGCCGAGGAGTACCTCTTCGCCCGCCGTGAGCCGCGCCCGACGGTCGCCGAACTCGAGCGGTTGGTCGATCTGGGCCACGACGTGGCCGACGAGAAGGTCGTCGCCGACGAGGAACACTTTGGAACGGACGTGAGTTTTGTGCTCGTCGCCGACGAATTGCCAAGTGACGTCCGCGAGTACGTCTCGGGCTTTCGCGACCGGACGCTGTTGAAGTTCGGCTACTACGGTCACTACGACGTGAACCTCGCCGTGGTGGTGCCCGACGAGGAAGATCACGTCGCCAGCGAGGCTGCCGACGTCGCCGAGGCGTTCACCCTCTGGGACGACGTCAGCGAACCCGACGAAGGCGTTCTCTCGCGATTCGCGAAGCGCTTCTGGCGGTAGACGGGCGTCGATCCGCGTCGTTCATCGCCTGATAAACGGGATGGGGCGAGCGAGACTCGAAACGATGACGATCTGTGACGAGTGGCTAATTGTAGAGAAGCTACGTCAAACGATCTCGTACTCGAGAGCAGCGTACGGCAAAAAAGTTCGTCCGGCGTTCGGCGTTCCGGCCGTCGTCAGTCGTCGCCCGGTGCGGCGGGCGTTTCAGGCCCGCGACGGACTCTGCTGATGTTCTTGTACCCCAGCCTGACGAGCATCAGTGCCAGTGTGATGAGCACGATAGCGAGTACCATCTGGACGGCCGAGGAGACGACCGCTTCCGTCGTCTCTGCACCGCCGTTCAGCAGGTTGACGTAGAGATTCTCGTAGAACGCCAGCCACGAGAGCCCGAGAACGGTGATCGTCACCATGATCGCCATCGGGACGCCGGTGGAGACGAGCTGTTTGCTGTCGTCCCAGTTGGCGAGCCAGACGGTCGCGGTGAGCAGCGCCAGCGCCGCGAGCAGCTGGTTTGCGCCGCCGAACAGTGCCCACAGCGTGACCCACTGGCCCGAGACGACAAGCAGGTACGCGGGAATGGTCTGGACGATCGGGTTGGTGTATCGTCCTCGAGCGATCGAGCCGATGTCGGCGTTCAGTCCCGTGTCGGTTCGGCCCGCGGGGGTGCCGACGATCTCTTCCATCATGTACCGACCGAGTCGGACGGCCGTGTCGGTCGAGGTGAGCAGGAAGCTACAGAGGACGAGCGCCATGAACACGGCGCCGACCGTCTCGGGAATGCCGAGGCTCGTGAGGATGAGGCCGCCGCCGGAAGCGAAATTCGGCAGTGCCGCACCGATCCCGCCACCGGGGCTGGCGAAGCCCCAGACGGCGAGCGTCGAGAGTGCGACGGCGGCGAGCAGTCCCTCGCCGAGCATACCGCCGTAACCGATCAACCGGGCGTCGGTTTCCTTGTTGAGTTGTTTGGCGGTCGTCCCCGAGGAAACCAGCGAGTGAAACCCGCTGATCGTCCCGCAGGCGATCGTGATGAACAACAGCGGGAACAGGGGCAAGAAAACACCTTCGACGCCCCAGAAGCCCTGGAACGCGCCGATGGACTCGTCGATGACGAGCGGTTGAGACGACGTCCCGAGGAGCGTGCCGACGATGATTGCGACGATCGCCCCGCCGACCCCAGTGTACAGCAGGAACGACGAGAGGTAATCACGCGGCTGGAGCAACACCCAGACCGGGAGTGCACTCGCGATGGCAGCGTACAGCATCACGACGGGAATCCACGCCGCGGTGTTCCCGCCGAGGTCGGCCGCGCCGGGAACCCACGATCCGTCGCCGCTCAGGAGCGTGATCGGGGTCAAATCGGGGTTCTCGACGACCCGCTCGGCGGTCGGTTCGAAGATCGCGACCGGGAATTGGATTCCGACCCACACAGCGCCGAATACGCCCAGAACGAACAGGATCGTCCCGGGAATGAACGGTCCGTTGAGCTGGTAGAGGTACACCCCGAACGCCAGCGCGAGCAGGATGTAGATGAACGACGCCGTCGACACCTCCGGATAGGCGTTGAAGACGATGCCGACGACCAGCGCGAACACGGCCACGACCAGTATAATCGTCAGGAACGCGAACCACAGGAGCATGTCTTTCCCCTGTTCACCCACGTACTCTCCGATCATGTATCCGATCGACTTCCCTTCGTGTCGAAGACTGCCCGACAGTGAGACGAAGTCGTGAACCGCACCCATCAACGGATTGCCGATGGCAATCCACAGTAACGCGGGCACCCAGCCCCAGACCGCACCGGCTGTAATCGGACCGACGATTGGCGCCCCGCCGGCGATGCTCGAATAGTGATGTCCCAGTAACACCGGTTTCTTCGACGGGACGTACTCCTGGCCGTCCTCGTACTTGTGCGCCGGTGTGATTCGATTCGAGTCGAGTTCGACGAACTGTGCGAGGTACCTCGAGTACCCCACGTACCCCACTGTAAACGTTACCAATACCGCGGCAACGATCCAAATTACCTGTGTCATGACAAGCCCACCCACACAGAGTGTGGGCGATACTCTTAATACTTGGTTATATTCACACCATCGATGGTGAAGTTATTATATCCGGGTGGTTATTCAATTCGGAAATATGGCAGTCAAGCGATGATTACGGCGTAGATCAGATGATTACCGTGGTAATCGGTACTCCCAGCGCGGCACGCGCGAAACGAGGACTTCGACGTGAAAACCCTCCTCGTGTCAGTTAATCTAGTAGCGGCCTCCTCGAGAGTTGGGGAGAGTAACCCATTGTGTGCGCGCGGGCGAGCGCTCACTCGAGCGCGGCCTCCAGCGCGTCCATCGTTCGCTCGACTCGGTCGATCCGGGCGTTGTGTCCCATGTGCCCAATCCTGAGGATGTCGTCTTCGAAGTCGCCCAGACCCGTCGAGAGGACGATACCGTGGTCCTCGCGAATCTGCGCCTGTAGTTCCGTCGCGCGCCCCTCGAGGTCGAGCGCCGTCACCGTCGGCGACGCGAGCGAGTCGTCGGGATACACCTCGAGGCCCAGTTCGTCGGCCCGCTCGCGACACTGCCCGGCGGCCGCCTCGTGGCGCTGGTAAACGGAGTCGATACCCTCCTCGAGCAGCAGGTCAGTCGCCGCGTCGAGCGCCTGCAGGTTGGCCGTGAGGTGGGTGTAGGGGAACCACTCGTCCTCGATCACGGTCTTCCAGGGCTCGAGACTCGCGTAGAACGACTGCGATTCGACGGTTTCGATCCGCTCCCAGGCACGGTCGCTCACTGCACAGACGGTCAACCCCGGCGGCGCGCTGAAGCACTTCTGGGTCGCCCCCAGGACGACGTCGATGCGGTCGGTCGGCACCGGAGTGCCACCGAGTGAGGAGACGGCGTCGACGACGCTGATCACGTCGTGCTCGGCGAGACGGTCGAGCACTGGCTCGAGGTCGTTGAGCACGCCCGTCGGCGTCTCGCAGTGGACCATCGTCGCGACGTCGTAGTTGCCGGACTCGAGTTCCTGCTCGACCGCGTCGACGTCGATCGGTTCCCGCCAGTCGCCGCCACAGACGGTCGCCTCGCCGTCGTACAGGTCGACGAAGTCCGCAAAGCCCTCGCCGTAGAGCCCATTGGCGATACACAGCACCTCGTCACCGGGGTCGATCAGCGAGGCCACTGCGGCCTCGAGCCCCAGGATGCCCTCGCCACCGAGAATGGCGACGTCACCGTCGCCGTAGATCGGCTCGAGTTTCTCGGTCAGTTCCCGGTAGAAGTCGACGAATTCGGGTTCGACGTCGGGATTCCGGCTCGGTTCGGTCATGCGTTTGCGGACGCGTTCGGGGACCTCCGTGGGCCCGGGCGTCATCCGAAGCAGGTCGTGATCGTCCATGTCCGACTTCTCGATGCGCGTCACAAAAGCGTGGGCGGTCGACGTCGACGAAAGTTTGCCTCTGATTCGAGTGTCCGTCTCGAGTCGATAGCGCGCGATTCGAGGAGAATTGTGACCGAATCAGCCCGCTCGAGGCGCCACCGGATCTATCAGGGCGGGAGCCTCCGGCGTGTCGTTCGTTTCGTTCGTCTCGTTGTCGTCCGAACCCGTGTTCGTCTCGTTTCCGGCATCTGAATCCGTATCCGTCTCGTTGTCGTCGTCCGTGACGTTCTCCGATCCGTCCTCGGTTGATTCGTTCTCGTCGGCTTCGTCATCGTCGGCACCGTCGGCATCGTCCGTCTCGTTCCCGTCCGCACCTTCGGACGGCTGTGGCTCCGCATCCGGATCTGGTACGACCTCGCCGTCACCCTCCTCGAGCGTCACCTCGAGGATCTCGCCATCCACGACAGCCGTTTCGGGAACCGCCGTGGTCCCCAGGTACTGGCGCTCGATCTCGCCGTCTTCGGGCGTTCCGACGAAGATTTCGTACTCCTCGTCGATCGCCTCGACCGCGCTATCGGTGTAGCCGTCTTCCGGTCCGAGCTCGTCGTTCGTCGCGTACGGGACCGTCAGCTCGAACGTGCCGTCGTCGCTCACGTTGGCCTGTTGCGTGTAAGTGAACGTTCGTCCCGGCTCCGTCTCGAGTTCGATCTGCGCGTAAACGCGGTCGGAGTCGGCGACTTCGCCGTCGATCGACCCGGTGATGTTCGCCCCCTCGACGCGCTCGAAGGTCTTGACGTCCGAGACCAGATAGGCGTTGTAGGCGTAGGCGGGATAGTACCGGCCGCCGAGTTCGACCGCGTATCCGTTGAACATTGTCGGGCGGTTCGACGCCCGGGCCTCCTCGAGCCTGGCGGAAACGTCGTCCGGTTGCTCTCCGAAGAACGTTCCCGAGCGCGTCGTCACTGGATACAGCCCGTTCGGCGTCTGGAGCAACTGCGTCCCGACGACCGAGTACGAACTCGATTCGTGGACCAGTCGGTAGTGGTCCATGCCTTCCGCGTCGTGGAGGTACAGCGAGGCGAGCATCGTGTCGTGATAGGCCTCGCTCGTCGTCGGCACATCGAACTCTTGGCCGCTAATATTTGCCGTCTCCTGGGTCTGGAACCGACTGTACGCCGGGTCGGTCCACTGCGTGATTGCACTGAACTTCCCGCCGGCCATCTCGTTGTCGATCATGACGTACCGCATCTCGCCCTCGTCGGCATTGTCGGCGTTCTCGAGTTCCGTGGTGATGGTCTCCTCTGGCTGATTCACCACCGGCACGCCCGCAGCGATACCGTCGAGGATCGCCTCACCGTGGGACTCCTCCTCGGCCAGCAGGTACCACGAGGACGACTGCGCGTTCTGCTGGAACGGGTTCGAGTGCGGGATCCGCTCGCCGTTGGTCGTGATCAGGTGGCCGTAGTCCCACCAGGACATCACGCCGTAGGCGCCGCCCGGATAGTCGAAGTCGCCGTCTGCGGGTCGGTCGTAGGTCCCGTAATACTCGAGTTCACTCTGGTTGCCTGCGCCCGCCCAGTTTCCGGGTTCGGGCGTACTCTCGAGGAGCCACTGGGTCGACTCGTCCCAGGTCATCGCGTCGCTGCTCGGTCCGACGTTCTCGCCACGCTCCCAGGTAGTGGCGCCGTCGGCCGCGATTGGCGGGAGCAAGGGCATGAACAGCATCAGGACGACGAGAACGATCGCAATCACCTGGTAGGTCTCGACGTCGCGAATCGAATCTGCTGTGCGGTGGAAATCCAGGCTGAGAAGGCGGGCGATGTCCGCGACGAACACCGCGTTGACGACCGCGACCGCAATCGCGAGATAGTAAGAGAACCGAGTCTGGGTAGCCGCCATACTGATCAAGAATAGTGACCAGACGATCACGAGGGTGTACTCGGCGCGCCACTCGCGACCGAACAGCGGGCGAAGCATGAGGAACGCAAGTCCGCCGAGCATGGTGAAGAAGGCGGCTCCGAACTCGTTGAAGACGTACTGGGTGAAGTCGTCCGGGGGCTGCGCCTCCGAAACGGTGAGTGCCCCCGTCGAGGGGTCGAGCGGCAGGAGTCGGCTCGTGAGGTTGTTAATTACGGTGCCGTAGAGATCAGGGACGAGAACGGCCATCGCACCGAATCCGACGATTAGGAGGCCGGCGATCGCAGCCGGGTAGTACTGCCGGTTGACATCGAGGTCGTCCCACTGACGGGCAAGCCAAGCCATGAACACGCAGCCGAATGCGACAGCCAGCGCGAGCGTTGGCTGGAGGTAGCCGAAGTGGGAGACGTTGCCGGACCACTGTTCGAACAGTAGAATAGATCCGAGTGCCGTTACGCCGAGGCTGACGGCTCCGACGAAGGCGACGTGGTCGGGAGAGATCCCTCGAACGTAGTCAAGGCTGAGTTGGATGCAGAAGAAGACGCCGAAGATGCCGATCAGCAATACTGCAGAAGGCCACACCCAGATGTAAAGCGTGAGCGCGAGACCGGCAAGGAACGAGTAGATCGTCGGGCGACGAAGGGCGTCCCAGTCGCGATCGGCGACGAGTTCGTAGATCGGCCGGTCGCGTTCGCCAGCTCGGACGGCGACCATCATCGCGAGGACCGCAATCGCCATGAACAGCGCTTCGCCGATGTGGTGGTCGAGCTGACCGACGGCTGAGCGGTAGAAGAACGAGCCTGGCACGAGCGCGAGGAGGACTATTGAGACGAGTCCACCGATGGTCCCACCGAGTCGACGGCCCATGTAGAAGACGGGAATCGCAGTGAGCGCGCCCATCAGCGGGATGGACACGAGGGCGACCATATAGAGGGTTTCAGGAGAAGGATTTCCGAGACCGACGATCATCGCCGCCGTGACGATGAGTTGGTCGAACAGGGTCCCGAAGTGGCCGACGTAAGTTCCTGTAGGGTAGCCTGTGTAAACCTCGTAGGGCATCGTGAACGGATAATTCTCGGCGGTCCACTGGATCGTCCGCCAGTGGTACCACGAGTCGACACCGGACAGGCGTGGTGAACCGTCGTCAGCGATGAAGTTCTCGTAGGACCGGAGGCGAGTCCACAGCATGAACAGTATCACCAGCCCAAGCAGGGGGAGGTGATACCACTCCTGCCACGTCTCGAGGGCGGAGGGTGTTTCGGTCCCCTCGTCGACGTGTTCAGTGTCAGTACTCATTACGTCCCACCAGTGCAATGTGGTGAATAAACTTTGTTATCTGCTATTGGAAGCCTTTGGTGAGGCTGTTTTCATACGTAGTTTGACCGAATAAGAATCTGACCGTACTCAAAATGGCTCGTCCTAGTGACACAAGGTGCGTATTGGTCGATAGATTACAAAAACGCGAGCGGGTGCGCCGCATCGACCGATGAATGCCGGTGTTCAACTCGGCTTAGCAAGTTCCCAAGTGTGCTCGAGAAGTAGGCCGTATCAGTTCTCAAGTTCCAGGCCAACTCACGGACTCAGTCTAGGTAGGGCTGGCACACCAACTTCACTCCATCCTCAAAGTCGATCGAAGGGGTCCAACCCGTTGCTCGAGAGAATTTCGATGGGTTGGCACACGTGTGCTCGACGTAATCGTCAAAGGGACAGTCAACGTACTCTGGCTCGATATCTGTGCCGAGTTCGTCATTGATCAGTTCGATCATCCTGTTGAAACTGTAGGCATCGCCCGTTCCAATGTTATATACCCCACTCAGTTCGTGATCTGCAGCGAGTTCGAACGCTCGTACGACGTCATCGACGTGCGTGAAATCCCGTGTCTGTGTACCATCGCCGAACACTTTTGGCGATTCATTGGCAGCAATTTGGTCGGTGAACTGGGCGACGGTATTTGCGAATTTACCTTTGTGTTCCTCGTTGCCTCCGAATCCTTGATAGACAGAGAACAGACGAAGGCCAGCCATCGAGAGTCCATGGTGATTGGCATAGTATTCAGCGTAACGTTCGCGAGCCAATTTCGACGCTTCGTACCCCGTGTGTGCCTCGACATCCATGCTTTCAACCGATGGATCAGTCTGGCTGCCATAGATGGACGACGTGGAGGCGTAAACGACGGTTTCGCAACCCTGTTTGCGAACCTGCTCAACCGCATTGACGAAGCCCTCGACATTAATACGACATCCACGCCGAGGATCATCTTCGTGCATATTCCGAGAGGAGAATGCTGCGAGGTGAAACAGGATATCAACATCGGACGGGAGATCATCATCAAGGACGCTCACGTCGTGGAATTCGACTTCGTCGATAAGATTGTCGGTGGTCCCCAGATAGAGATTATCGACGACAACCACCTCGTTTGTAGATGCAAGATAGTTTGCGAGGTTAGAACCAATAAACCCAGCACCGCCCGTGATGAGAACGCTTTTTCCTTCCATACACCAATGGTCTGCTCGTTTCATTAAATAACCTGATGTTCCGTTTGTTGCCTTCGACAGTCCAAGTACCGCCTGTCCCGCGCCCGAGGCCGTTTACCGAAATAACTAACTCTCTCAGTTTCGCAGGCCCGTACATGCGCGTCTCGGTGGTCGTTTGTGAACACACGCTGGACCGGTATCAGGACCTTCGAGATGCAGTCGATAGCATTCTCGCCCAGAGCCACAACGACATTGAACTTGTACTGGTAGCCGACGGGAACGAAGACGTCTGCCAACAATTCTATGAGGACTACAACGACCACGAAAGCATTTCAATACACTGCAATGAAAACAATGTCGGGCTTCTCGCAAGTCGAAATAACGGAGCCAGAGTGGCGACCGGAGACGTGGTCGCGTTCATCGACGATGATGCCGTAGCCGACCCCCAATGGGTAGCCGAACTCGTCGAAGTGTATGAGAATTTGGACGCACTCTCTGTCGGCGGGAAAATGGTTCCACTCTGGGTGGCTGGACGGCCGAGATTCCTCCCTGAAGAGTTCTACTTTCTCGTTGGGGTCACCCAGCGCGGGTTTGCGGATGGCAAGGGTGAAGTTCGAAACACTTTCGGCTCGAATATCTCCTTTCGCCGCGAAGTTTTCCTCGAGCTGGACGGGTTCAATACAACAATTGGCGGCCGTCAGGGGGACGAGAACCTACAGGGTGGCGAAACGGAACTGTGTGCCCGGCTTCGTAGCGAGTACAACCAGAGCGTCTACTACAACCCCGAAGCGGAGGTGGCCCACAAGGTGTTCGGTTACCGAACGAAACTGCTGTGGTTGCTCGACCGCGCCTTCTGGCAGGGGTACTCCAAGCGAGGAATGGAAGTACTGGTCCCCGAATCGACCGGCGAGGAGTACGATTTTCTCGGCCGACTCTTCCGCAAGTTCGTCCCGGCACGTACGAGGAACCTCGTTCACAACCCCTCTTTGGAGAAGGCCGTTCAATTCATCATGTTGTTCGCCTTTACCGGCGCTGTTGGGTTTGGTTACTTATATGGAATGACGAAGTGGCGTTGACGTGAACGCTTGCCGATACGCTTATACAGCCGACTTTGTTCGGTAGAAATATGAGTGACTCTTCAGTGGACGAGGACACAGACTTGCGCCTCCATGATCTCGACATCGCTATCGCCCACTGGAGAATCAACGCCTGGGGAGGCGCAGAATACCTTGCAACGATTCTTGCGGATGTCCTGGACGTGGACCGGATATATACAATCGGGGAACCCAAACCAGATGATCCAAATCCGTATGGAAACGTACAGTTCGTGGACGTGACGGAGGATCTCTCTCCCCGCCTGCTTCGGAAGGTTCAGGCACACGTAGGTCGACCTTTTGAATACGCTCTCTGGGAAGATGTCGATTGGCGTGAGTACGGATCTCCCGACGTATTGATCACGTCGGGGGCGACGACTCGTTCGGTCATTACGCCGGCCGAGACCTTGCATCTGAACTACTGCCACTCACCTCCGCGCTGGTTTTACGACCTATATCACGATCGAAAAGACTCCCCGACTGGGGTGCTCGCCAGACCGCTGATTCGATACCTCCGGATGCGCGATCACACGATCGACCCGCGCGTGGACGGCTACTTCGCAAACAGCCCGATTATCGCTCAGCGCTTACAGAAATACTACAAACGTGATTCGGAGGTGCTGTATCCGCCTGTCGCTGTCGACTCCTACCACGAAGACGACGACGACGGGTTCTATCTTCATCTTGGCCGTCTCGACGAGGAGAAAGGCGTTCCGGAGGTGGTCGAAGCGTTCGCGGGGCTCGACCATCAGTTGATACTGGCTGGGGGCCGTGGCGACGTCGAAGACTCGGTCGTCGAGAAAATAAAACGAAGTGGGAACCTCGAGTACCGCGGATTCGTCGATGAAGACGAAAAACGAAATATATTGGCGAACTGTCGAGCTGTCGTATTCAACGGTCGTAATGAAGACTTCGGGATCGTTCCGATCGAAGCGAACGCCAGTGGAAAGGCCGTTCTGGCGCGTAACGACGGATTCCCGGGAATCTACGTCAAGGACGGTGAGAACGGGTACCGTCATGACGGGACACCGGCAGGGATTCGGGCCTCCGTCGAACGGTTCGAGTCGACCGGGCTGGACGGTGATCCTCGGTCTGAAGTCGAAACGTTCTCAACCGCTGTGTTCGAGAAGCAACTGAAATCGGCTGTCGTCGATCGGTACAAGGCGTTCGTGACGACAGCGAGAGGGAACCACTGATGACTGAAACAATTGTACTCGGTCTCGATGGGGCGAACTGGTCGCTACTCAAGCCGTGGCTGGAAGAGGGGCGCCTTCCGAACATCGAAGCGCTCCGATCCGATGGCGTCTTCGCAGATATGGAAAGCTGTCTCCCTCCGGTCACGTGCCCGAATTGGCGGTGTTACTCCACGGGAAAAAACCCGGGAAAACTGGGCGTTTTCTGGTGGGAGCGCATCGACACGGACAGGCGAACGCTCACGACGCCCGACTCGCGATCGTTCAAGAGCGCCAACTACTGGGACTACCTCAACGAGCAGGGCCGAACTGCGGGAATACTCAACCTCCCGATGACGTACCCGCCGTTCGAGGTCGATCGATTTCTCGTTGCAGGTGGGCCAGGAAGCGAGCAGAACGAGTACGCCTATCCCCCAGATCTGGGTGCGCGACTCGACGACGAGGGATACACGCTCCATCCAGATCGACCAGTCACCGCAAAAGGTGATCTCGATGAGGCCGATAACATCGTCGACCTCATCGAACGCCGACTGGAGACGTTTCGCGGCCTTCTCGACGAGGAAGACCCGGACGTAGCACACTGTACGGTGTTCTACGTCAACGTTCTCCAACACTTCTTCTGGCGCGGTGAGCCGGCCCGCCTAGCGTGGGAGGTCATCGACGAGCATATCGGACGGCTTCGGGAGGAACATCCAGACAGCAACCTTTTCCTGATGTCGGACCACGGTTGCAAGAACGTCGATACGGTGTTTTACGCCAACAGCTGGCTCGAGGCCGAAGGATACCTAGTTACCGAAAGCGAAACGTCGGATTTTCTCACGAAGTACGGCATCAACAAGAAGCGAATCTCGAAACTGGCCCACAAACTCGGCGTCCACGACCTCGTAACGCGGCTGGCACCCGACCGTTTGACGGACTCGATCCCGGAAGACGAGGAAGGGTTCAAACGCGAGCAGAAGCTCGAGAAGGTAGATTGGGAACGGTCACGGGCCATCGCCAGCGGACAGGGTCTCATCTACGTCATCGATAAGGATCCCGAGACGGTCGATGCCATAATCGACGATCTGTCCGCACTTACCAACGAGAACGGCGATCCGATCGCTCGAGAGGTGATGCGCAGTGACGAAGCCTATAACGGGTCATACACTGACGAAGCGCCGGACATCGTCTTCGACCAGCGGCCGGGCGTTCACACGAGTGGAGCGATCGGGTCGAACCCGGTATTCGACGATGTCGGACAGTGGGAAGCCGAGAACGTTCGAACGGGGCTCTTCCTCGCAAGCGGTCCGGATATCAAGGTATCAGCCGTTGATCGCGACGTGTCGATCACGGACGTCGCTCCGACCGTCCTCCACAGCGTTGGCTGCGCAGTTCCGACGGACATGGATGGCACGCCACTCCCCCTGTTCGGCGACGACGACTTCGATGAATGTGACCCGTTACCCTTCGAGAGCGTGGATTCGGCGGGCCGCCAAAGCGTTCAGAACAGACTTGAAGACCTCGGGTATCTGGAATGACGGTCTGTCTCACCGGCGACGTCCACCACATGTCGCTCGAGACACGCGACCAGGCGTATATGGACCGTACAGAAGTCGAAGCGGCTATTGGCTATGCAGAAATCGCTGCAGCGTATGATATTCCAGTGACGCTATTTGTGACGGGGAAAGCGGCTGTCGAGGAACCAGAAATGGTGCAAAAACTGGCATCAATGGATAATGTCGAAATTGGAGGACACAACTATTATGCGTTCGACACACTCGTACACAAGGCATGGCGTGGGTTGACCGGTTCATGGAATGGGCCGCGACAGTTCCAATCGTGGGAAATTCGAAAGACAATCGAGACGTTCGCACAATTGGGTGTTAAGATCACCACTTGGCGGGATCATGCCTATCGGCATGATGCAAACACTGCTTCGCTACTCACTAAACATGGTATCACCCACTTCTCCGATACTGTCGGCCCTGATGAATGCGTACGAAAGGAATCAGGGGTCACGATCGTACCAGTAAACACGCCACCTGATCACGAACACATTTATCACGCCTTTCGGACACCGGAATTCGTCGCTAATGACAGTTTTTCAGGGCCGTTTGGTGAGGAATCTTACGAACCATCAACCTGGTGTAGAAAAGTTTTAATCTCTTTGGAAGAACTGGCTACATCAGGAAGGGAGGCCACTGTTTTGGCACATCCAGCATGCATGTTGCTCGCCGATTCGTTCACTATCTTCGAACAATTATGTGAACATCTAAGATTAGATGGACATGAATCATCCTTCCTGTCCGACATTGAACCAACAATCTGAAAATGAATTTTAATGTTATTTATTATGTGCCGACAATTCCTGATGTATGGAGCACAGACAGATACCAGCACGCTTTGGCATTAATCGAACGAGCTGACAACTCATTACTTATTGGAAACAATCCACCACCATCTGTATTACAGACTAAAGCATCAAAAACAGTAATCCTTGATTCAAGCGGCGTACTCGCGAAAGCCAGTCAAGCGGCCGATATTGTTCGCAAAGAGATTAGGCCAGATGGGATATACGTGACTTCATATCATTACGAAGCAGCGCTGAGTGGCTTGTTAGCGCATTATAGAGGTATAACCTGGGTTCCAGATGTTTACGAGACACCAGCCCAATACCGACTAAACAATCCAAGATCCTATCATCAAGTTACTTCTCGGGGGCTCGAGGCAATGCTAAATAGAGCAGAGCGTACTATTCATTCGTTCCATCCGAAAACGCCATATCAATATGGATCAGATCGGCATTTTCTCACGAATGGTGCCCCTGTGTCGCAAATTGATCCATCGTACTTGATCAGTGACAGCCTATCAATAGTTTGGGTCGGAAGTCCTCGAATAGACCGCGGTGGCGAAATTCTGGTTAAGGCAGTTTCTCAACTTAATAGTGAATTCGAAGTAGAGGTCTATGGTAAAATAGATCAGCGGCTCATATCATTGGCAAAACAATATGGGGTTCAAAAGCAAATTCATCAGCACGGTTGGGTAACTCATAACGAGGCGCTTCAAGCGATCAATAGAGCAGATGTCGGCTTCGCAGTCTTGCCGCCCAGAACTGACTGGCTGTACGCCCCAGCAATCAAAATCGGTGAATATCTTGCGTGTGGAACAATTCCACTTGTTTCTGACTTTCCAGGCAGCCGATACATTGCTGGAAATGCCGGAGTATACGTAGAGCCATCAGGTGACTCTGTCGCAAAAGCCTTAATTGAACTTGATAAGTTATCGACTGATGAACGTCTCGACCGAATGCGACGGGCTCGCCACCGTGGAGAAACCATTTCGTGGGAATCAATCCGATCCTCGTTCGCTAATCACATCGGTCTTAACGGCACCAATAGTTAGATAGTCCGAGAAGCAGAAAATCAGAAAAGGTATTTTCGATTAGTATTTATAGTATTAGGATTTAAGATTCCAATATCACAAATAAATACCAAAAGGATATTAGATCATAATTTTCTTATTTAAAATAACACTCTTTACTAGGTGAAATTCGAATCGAATAGCATAACCGGCAACAATCTGAAGGTAGGGATATAGATTTCGATGGGGTCTGATACCGATCAAGCAGTCCGAAATATTTTTAAAGGGGCAGGGTTAGTCTACTCCGGTCTTGTTTTGGAGATGTTGTTTGCATTTGTAGCACAAGTACTAGCTGCGAGATACCTTTCAGTCGGCGGCTTTGGGGGCATTACCACAGGCACCGCGATACTCAATATCGGTGCAATTTTTGGTAGCGTCGGACTAGGGAGAGGACTCACTAGATATCTTCCCCGCCAGAATGACGTGGATAGACGCTCATCTGCCCAGGTAGCGCTTTTTATAACTGCTCCAGTATCGATTATATTGGGACTTCTGGTGGCATTCAACGCGGAAGTGATCGCGACCCAGATATTCGGTGATCCAACGGTAATAGTGAGTGTGCAAATTTTTGGTGCGACGATCCCGTTTGCGGCATTGTTGACGGTCGGAATTGGTGGAATTCGAGGGCAACAACGTGCCCGAGAGCATGTCTACATCGAAAACATCCTTCGTCCGACACTCCGATTCGGATTGATCATCGCTGCCGTCCTATATGGACTCGGACAAGCAGCCTTTGCAAGCGCATATGCGATTCCGTATGCCATCGGTGCAGTGGTTGCACTCTACTATTTCCTCACTGCAGTCCCCGGTAGCTTGTCGACGTTTATCATTAATCGCGGTCAAGCAGAAGAACTCCTCAGGTTTTCGCTTCCATTTACGATTACAAGCGCTACGTCGTTCATCTACCGGAGTTCAGATATATTCCTCGTGTTATATTTTCTTAACAGTACCGCTGTCGGGATTTACGGGGTTGCGTATGCCGCTGCCCAACTTGTGTCGATTGTATCGACAGCATTTAATTACCTCGGAGAACCGGTAGCCAGTAAAGTCGAATCAAATAGTGGACTAACAGATATGTTCAGAGTCCATCAATCTATTCTTAGATGGTCACTGATTGCGAGCGTCCCTATTATTGTCCCCTTTGTTTTCTTCCCAGTAGAGTTTATTAGTACCGTCTACCGGGCAGAGTATGCATCGGGGGCATCCACATTATTGATATTAACAATAGGATTTGGGATACATAATGTCCTTAGTACGAAAGCGAACATCCTGAGTGCGCTCGGAAAATCGACCGAACTCGCGGTAAATAATACGTTAGCGGCAGTTACCAATATCGGGCTCAACATTCTATTGATCCCGTCATGGGGTATCGTCGGCGCTGCTGTGGCGACAGTTGTTGCCTATCTCCTTCGTGATCTAATGATGATCCTCGAAGTTTGGTATCATACCGGCCAAACCGGGTTCTCAAGAGCAACGATCACACCGGGTTTGATTGCGCTCCCATTATTTGGGATTGCAGCACTCATCTCGCCAATAATTCCAAAAACAGTGCCCTGGATTATCGCCTTTACGGCGCTTTTCAGCGTCAGTTATCTGGTTGCAGTGGTGGTTGGTAGTGGACTGACAGCAGAAGACGTGATGCTCATTCGCTCTTTGCAAGAACAGTACGGCCTCGAATCCCAACGATTAGATGCGGTGTTGGATCAATACTCTCGAGATTAATAGCGAATTTGGCACCGATACCTCTATCAATATATCTACTGAATTCTAGCCAATGAGTATTCGCATCCCGTTGAGACAGCATTTGAGGGACACTAGACAAGAACTGTCTAACTTTTATTCGAGTCCGGCATGGTGGTGGAACCAGACCAAAAAATCAGTATTATTCCCGATCCATCGTGTCGCAACACGAACGGGCCAGTACACTCGCGTCGTAGAGGAAGACTGGGATATCTTACTTATTTTAGACGGATGTCGTGAAGATCTCTTTCGAGAAGTGGCCGATATTGAACAGTTCGACGAATACAGAGCAATAAATAGCGGGGCAAGCGCGACAAAGGAGTGGGTTGTTAGGCAATTCTATAAAGGAGCCTTTACTGACACGATATATCTCACTGGTAACGCCGTCGTTTCGGAATATATTCAGGCCGCGTTCTACCAATTCGAAGATGTCTGGCGAGATGCATACGATGACGAACGACGACTTATTCCACCGGAGCCTTTAGCTGAGCGAGCACGTATCGTCCGAAAAGAGTATCCTCGGAAACGGCTCATCGTGCATTTCAGCCAACCCCATTATCCATTTATCAACTATCCCGAATTGCAATATCACAGTAAGGCAGATGGACCGAGCAATGTATGGCACGCACTTCGACGCGGCTACGTTAACGAACAAACTGTCTGGAACGCCTATGCCGACAATTTGAGAACTGTTTTAAATGTTGCCGAAGCGCTTGCAGAGGACCTCGGCGGTCGCGTTGTTATGACTTCAGATCACGGTAATCTCTTTGGGGAACGCATTTTCCCGTTTCCTCTTCGGGAATGGGGACATCCACCTGGACTCGCTCATCCAAACCTCCGAACTGTTCCGTGGGCGGTTCTTAGTGGGGAGTCAACGTCTACGATTGATAACCGAGATATAACTGAGCAGCTTGAAGCATTGGGATATCTGTAGCATTAATAATTAATTCAAATGTTTTTTATTATTAGTGAATCTACATGAGATCATTGGCGAGAGGAGTCATCTACAATTATAACATTCCATGAAAGCATATACTCAGTGAAGTACGTTCGCGGGCAAATCGTTACGCTGTATCATAAATGGAAGTTGCGATTATAGTGCATTGACGCCTGCAGTATCTTCACATCTCATCGGAGGATATAGAGCGGACGACTGTCATCTTCTGGAGTTCCAATTCGTTCGAACTCACTTAGACATGAATATTCGATCAGAAACTCAGCGAATTCGTCCTCTGCCAACTGCTTGTAGGCGCTCTCCATTTGCGGCGACCCTCTTGCGTGAGACTGGAAAACTAGCTCATCCATTTTTAGGTTTGCGAGTAAGTCCAACAGTTCATTGTATGTGTCCTCTGTTTTCAGAAAATGATGGAAAATATTCAGTGCAAGAACGACGGTAAAGTCCCTGCCCACTTCGTAATCGAAAATTGATTCTTCTGCCACTTCAAATTCATATCCGTTGGCATTCCTGATATTCCGTAGGAAGTATGCTCGTGTTGGGATATGCTCAACCGCAATGCAGTCGAATCCTAAGTCTTCAAATCGGTGAGCAAAATACCCGCCGACGTTTGCGCCGATATCGAGCATTGTCCCATCATCTGATTTTAAATTATTCTGGATCATCTCAAAGCGCGCTCCCGAGTCGTGTGAATGGGGGATATCATGAAGATCAGGATGAAGAAGCTCATTGTAGCTTTTCCCATTCATCTCCCTTTTTAGGTACTCAAGCAGTTCGTTTCGGAATCGAACCCATTGGTTGTGCCGGACCAGAATTCGAACGGGTACACTATCCAGTGAAAGAATTTTGGCGATAGATAGACGATGTCGTCCGTTGTTGAATAGAAGTCGGCCGTCGTGACCGACGTTTACCGTTATCTCGTCATACTGTCTCTGACTTTCCGAGACATTCATATCAAGAGGATGAGTGTGGTTGTTTGCTATAAGATTTTGCTGGGATTTAAAACCCTCATCTCGAATCCGGTTGAAGAGATCGTCAATTTGTTTACATCGTGCAATCCACTCCTCTCTTGTTTCACAGCCCCTGTTTGGGTTTCCTGATTCAATTTCCTTGACCACTCGCTGAAACCACGGAGTCTCTTCCCAGTCGTATCCATCTACATACCGTTGCTCAAATGATTGGTACACATCAGTTTGCTTGAATGGTCGGCGGTACGTATCCCAGTCCCCTCCAACGACTTTGCCATCATCGCTCCACGGATCAAACGGATTCCCTTTCGGAAAGCCCATGTGCTCAATACGGGCTGGATCAACCTCAACAATCTTGAGAGGGTCGATAGATTCATCGAGAGAATTGAACCGTGCCGCTGTCTTGAATTTATAAAGTCGTATCTGTCGATAGACCTTCCGAATATCAGACTCTGCCCTCGGCGAGAGCCTCATAATTGGCTTGACGATTAGCTTAATCGGAGCTAGGAGGTCGGCCATAGTGGCTATTGGCCCCGTCACGTTCAAAAAAGTTTTCGAGTTTTTTAAAAAAGCCGTCCAAATGGTAAACCAACCAGCAATTCATCTCGTTCTGGATGGCTATCCGGCCAGAGCATAGATACGGACCATTAGAAAAACATCGATAAATTACATCGCCGTTTTCGCGACCTGAGTTTGGATTTATTAAACTAAAGACATTCCAATCGAGCCCCTGAACAATAAATTCGATAGATAATCAACTCGAGGAACAGCCCAATGTAGATGACACTCGCACCTTTGACCACGTCTCGAATTGCTTGGTCACTATCGCTCATCTGGTCACCTGATCACCTGTCGAAGAGAGCGTTCATATCGATCGTACAACTCGTCCCAGGAGAACCCTTTCTCGACGACCGTTCGACCGTTCTCACCGAGGCGCTCACGCTCGCGTTTGGCCGTCGCGAGGCGATCAATCGCCGTCGCCAGTTGATCCGGTCGGTGGGGATCACAGAGCAACCCTGTCTCGTCATCCTGAACGATTTCCGGGATCCCGCCAACTCGAGTGGCCACGACCGGCGTTGCCGTCGCCTGTGCCTCGAGTATTACTCGCGGAAGCCCCTCAGTATGGGAAGGAAGAACGAACGCGTCGAACTCGTGATACAGCGAAGGGATCTGCTCGTATGGCACCGACCCGAGAAACGTGGCCGTTTCTCCGAAAATCTGCTCGAGGTGTGTTCGTTCCGGGCCGTCGCCGGCAACGATCAGTTCGCAGTCGGTATCGGTCAACTCGAGGGCGGCGGCGAGATCAGCGAGGCCTTTGTACGGCTGGAGCCCACCGACGTAACCTAAACGGAAGCCGCTTTCGGATTCGCCAATCCGACGTTCGAATCGGCTGGAAAGCGGTACTGGCACTGGTTCAGGGTTGAATCTGTCCACGTCGACTGCGTTACGTACATTGAAGATACGGCCTCCGTTGACACCGTACGATTGGAGTTGGGAACCGATGTAGTCACAGACCACGAAGTATCCATCGTGAGGCGCACGAAGCCGCATTTTGAAAGACGCTAAATCCATCCGCCCGAAGAGGCTCTCCACCGGCGGATCGAGGCTTGAGCCGACGTGGACGACGTGAGGCACGCCGAGACTCCGTGCCGTGAGCAGTCCCGGAAGGTACGTTTTTCGAGTCTTCGAGATGACGATGTCGATGGCATGCCTCCGTCCGATTCGAATCGCTCGAATGAGCGTTCTGAGAGGCCCTTCGACGAATCGGGACCGGGGATCGACCGAAACCTGAAACGAACGTTCCGGTTCGGAGTTCCAGTCGAGAAGATAAACGTCGTGTCCTCGCTTTCGAAGTCCTGAAACGACATTTCGGACGTGTATCGCACCACCTCGTACCATCGCATTGGAGAAAGAGATAGGCTCCTCGGTGAGGTAGAGGATACGCATTGTTTGAATATGCTGAAGACTCGGCTAAATATCTCGCGGTCCAGTGTCTTCGGCTATGGTTTGCAATCGTTCAGGCAGATGGTCGTGACTCGAGGCTCTCGTACCTCCAGATCAAATCGAAATACCGCTTCATTCCCGCGACGAACGAGCCGTTCTCCGTGATTGCGGCCTGCCGCTGATGGTTCGGAACGTCGGTCTCTTCAACCAGGAAGATCGCCTTCCCGGAGTCGTAATCCATGCTCGGGTCGATAAACGTTCCGCGCCAGGGCAGTACCTCCTCACTGAACTGGTATCGGATGGCAGAGTGTTCAGCGGCGATTCGCTCGACGATATCCGCCTGTACCGCTGCTTTCTCCGGCGGAAGCTTACGGGGATCGAGGAACAACACCGAGACCTCGAGTCCTCGCTCGAGCGTGGTTTCGACCGTCGTTTCGATGTCCTCGAAGTAGGCGAAGCTGTTCGTAATCACGTAGACGGTTTCGGCCGCGTTCTGGTAGAGCTGACGCGTCTCCGTCTCGCTCGGATCGCCGACGTCAACGACGTGGAAGAGTTCCGACGTCGGTGTCACGTCCTCGTTCGCTTGCTCGTACAGGGGCCCGAACGTCTCCAGAAACGTCGACTCGATGGAATCGATCTCGGTGCAGTAGTCCTCGTACTCCTGGCGTCGATTCTCCTTCGCTCGCTCGAGAACGGTTTCCGGAGATTTCGGTTGATACTGCTTCGGCCGACCGGGAATCACCTTGATGAAGCCGTAGTTTGCGAGCGACTCGAGAACGCCGTACACGCGAGCCTTGGGGATGCCCGTCGCCTTGGCGATGTCCGGTGCGGTCGTCCGTCCGGCGCTCAAGAGATGCTCGAGTGCCGTTGCCTCGTATTCCTTTAATTCTAGTTCCTGCAGTAAGTCGGTTGGCTCGGTCCCCATAGCAGATACTCCACGGTTGGGCTGTGAAACCGTAAAACCGAGTATTTATCCTCAGCAATTCAGGTATAGGATCGACAATTCAACTCTCTGCTCGCTGCAGGAGTTCTCGAACCGATTCTTCGATCGTGTGTCGTGGTGACCATCCCAGCTGTTCGTCTGCCCTCGACGTGTCGACGGTGAAGCTTTCGACCATCGTTTCAGCGCTTCGAGGATTTTCGACGAGTTCGACGTCGACGTCGTTGCCGAGTTCCTCTCGGGCGATCGCCTGGACGGTTTCCGCGACCGTCATCACGGAGGGATCCTCGGTGCCGGCTATCTCGTAAATCTCGGTGCCGGTATCGCCTGCCTCGAGTTGCTCGAGCAGCCGTTCACAGCTGTGAATATACGCTCTGGCGACGTCTTTGACGTGAACGAAGTTTCTCGACTGGGTGCCCGGTTCGTACACCGTCAACGGCTCGTTCGACGTGGCCCGGTTAACGAAGAAGTTGATCACCGTCGGTTTCGAGACGACCGTGCCGTCGACCACGTGGTCGCCGTAGAGGTTCGACTTGAGGAACAGATGAGCCGGAAACGCGCCGTCGGCCAGCGTGTCGATCGCGCGTTCGCCGAGGAGCTTGGTTCGGCCGTACCAGTTGAGCGGGTCCCGCGGATCGTCCGCCGTAATCGGGAACGTGTCTGGGTCTCCGAGAACGGCCATGCTGAACGGGAAGACGAGCGCGGCACCCGTTTTTCGACAGAACCACGCGACGTTGTTCGTTCCGGTGACGTTGACGTCGTAGGCGAGGTCGCGGTTGGTATCGCAGTCGTCGACCCCGCTGACTGCTGCCAGGTGCAGTACAACATCCGCTCCGTCGAGCGCCGATTCCAGCCGGTGACGATCCCGAATGTCGACGTGTTCGATGTCGACCGAACCGACTGCGGAAACCTGACCCCGGTACTGGTTATCGATCGCGCGAACGGACCACTCGGGGTGCGTTTGTTCCAGCAGGTGAAGGACGCGGCTGCCGATGAATCCGGCCGCACCGGTAACGGCAATTGTCGGCGGTTCGTTCGTATCGTCTTGCATCGATGATCGTTGATTCGTCATAGTATCATTGCCTCGGCTGTGATCGTTGTAGCTGGTCCGCCAGATCCGCGATCCCCTCTCGGACGGTCCATTCCGGCTCGAAGCCGGTTTCCGATAACCGGTCGAAGCTCACGTGATACGACGGTCCCGGGTGCTCGTCCTCGAGGTACGTGATATCGAGTTCCCGGTCGAGTTCGTCTCGAACGAGTTCCGCGATGGTAGCGATCTGGTAGTTCTGGTCGTTCGCCCCCACGTTGTAGACCAATTGTGGCCACGAGTTCGGGTTCAGCGCGGCGTGTGCGTAGGCTCTCGCGGCGTCTTTCACGTGAATGAACGGTCGCCAGTTACTCCCGTCACCGTAGACGGTAAGCGGTCGATCGGTGAGCGCTCGGAACACGAAGTGGTTGACGACCAGGTTGAAACGAACACCCGGCGACCAGCCGTAGTTCGTGCTCATCCGGAGTGCCGACCCATCGAACCCGTACTCGTCGATCGCCTTGCGAAGCAACGCCTCGGATTCGACCTTGGACTCCGCGTACGGATTGAGCGGGTCCTGGTCGGTCGTCTCGTCGATGTCGGTGCTCGCGGTACGCCCGTAGTTGTTACACGACGAGGCGAAGACGACGTGTTCGACGTCGAACTTGCCGGCGGCAGTGAGCACGTTCTCCGTCCCGTGATAGTTGACCGAGAACGTCTCCTCGCGGCGGTCGTGCGTTGACGCTGCACCGGTAATCGCGGCGAGATGGATCACTCGATCGACGTTGCGCATCGCGTTCTCGACGTCACCGTACTCGCGGACGTCACCGCGTCGAAACTGAACGTCATCGATGCGTCCGGCGAGGTTCGACGGGGAGCCAGTCGTCAACGAATCGAGGACGCTGACGGTCCCGACGGCTTCCTCCTCGAGAAGGAGCGAAACGAGTTCGCTCCCGATGTACCCACAGCCGCCCGTCACGAGGACATGCAGATCAGTCATCAGACGTCAGGACGCCGGGGAGGAACCGATCTTCGTGGGCCGTGACCGTCCGTTCGTGATCGACCAGCGTTCCGAGAATCTGTCTGACGCCGTCCTCGAACGTCGTCGACTGGCCGTCGATCAGGTCCGCGTAGCGGTCGTGTTCGATCTCCATCTTGTGCGTCTCGTCCTCCTCGCGTGGGTTTTCGAAGTGTTCGACGTCGACATCGAGATCGAACTCGTGGGCGACGGAGGCGATGGTTTCTGCGATTTCGACGATACTGATCGCTCGAGTGACCTGATTGTAGACGCCGAGGCCATCGTGGTCGGTCTCTTCGAGGGCGAGACGCGCCAGTCCTTCGACCGCGTCCTCGAGGGCGATGAACGGCTTTCGCTGTTCGCCTTTGCCGTAAACAGTCATCGGATAGCCGGCGATGGCTTGTGCACAGAATCGGTGGGTAACGACCCCGAAGTAGTAATCGAAGTCGAACCGGGTCGCCAGGTCGGGGTGTGCTGCGGTCTCTTCGGTTTCGGTACCGTACGTGATCGCCGTTCGCACGTCCGAGATTGGAATGTCGAACTGCTTGTGTGCCAGGCGCATATTGGCTGCGTCGTGCGATTTCGTCAGGTGGTACCAGCTACCGGCCATCGCCGGGAACGGGACCTCGTCCCGCTCGCCCTGGTTTTCCATCGTCGCCCCGCCCTCCGGGATCGGGAACGTGGGCGCCCCGTAGACACCGGTCGTCGTCGTTTCGATGAAGTGGGTGTCCGAAAGCCCGGCTTCGTGCAGCCCCCAAAGCAGATTCCGCGTCGCCTGCATATTGTTGTGCTGCGTGTAGTTTGCCCGCTCACCGTTGATCTGCGAATATGGTGCGGACGGTTGTGCAGCGGTATGGACGATCGTCTCGGGTTCGTGAACCGAGAGCAGCTGGTCGACGAATGCTCTGTCGGTCAAATCACCCTCGACGAAGGAGAGGTTCTCGAGACCGAGCGCTTCTTCGGCCGCCTCCAGTCGCGCATCGATATCCGCGATCGGTACCGCTGTCGTCGACCCGACGGACTCTACCCACTCTCTCCTCGCGAAGTTATCGACCAGGACCACGCGGTCGTCGGTTCGCGATGCGATGCGCAGTGCGGTGGGCCAGCCGAGATATCCGTCGCCACCCGTAACCAGTATCGACATAGTTACTCATAATTTGAGTATCTACCATATAATGCTTCTGCCATCACCTGCGAGACCGAGGGAAAGTACTAAGACCTCATGGATAATTGAGTTACTCAGAAACTGAGTACCATGACCTCTACAAACGATGAACCCCTGGCCGAGGATGAGCGAGACGATCGACACTTAGAGGACATTGCTGATGGGTGCGGGTGTACCGAAGTGTGGGAGCATCTGGCGCAAAAGCGAGAATCCGACTGACGGATCAGCTATAAAAGCGCCGAAGAATAGAGGAAACAACCGGATTACGACGCTTACAGTCCCAATTTAATCCGCAAACAACATGGCTCCCGAGGCGAGAACTGAGCGCACGCTTCAGCGGGAACCAAACAGAACTGAGACCTCCAGATGCGGAGTATTCGGCCGAAAGGTTGCAGGGACAGAGTCGACGGGAGTCATTAGTAACGAACTTTGAAGCGCCCGAACATGTTTACCATCGCTGCTAGTTAGTGTATGACAGAGGCCACGCTCGATGACGCTCGAGCGCTCGAGAAGCGAAACGTACCTGAAATCTTACCGACCTAGCTTCTCCCGTCCGATCCGAATCCCCGTGGGTGTAATGATGAGCTGGTCGTCACCCTTCTGGACGATGTCCCCGTCGACCTCGCGGGCGACCTGTCGGAGTTCGTCGACGATGTGTTCGGTCGTGCTGTCTTTGGTGCGCAGGCGGGTGATGTCGGCGATGACGATGTCGCCGTCATAGACGGCGTCTTTGATGTCGATGGCGTCGACTTGCCCCCCGATTTCGGCGATGTGGACGGACATTCCGGCGTCCCCGGTCGACGGCGTGACGTCGTCGAGGTCGAGTTCGACGTACTCGTCGGCGGTGCGCGTCTGCCCGCTGCCGAGGATCTTGCTCATTAATCCCATAGCGTCAATGGTCCCGCGCTGGAGTATAGTTCTTACGTCAGACGCTGTCTCGCGACCTCACGGTCCTCCCCGATTTAGTAACAGCAATACCAGCTTGTTGCAATCCACCTAACTGTTACTCCTCTATCAATTAGAGTTCATTTTTCGAAGTATCATAAGAACGTTTATATGGTAAAGTATAGTGAGTGTAGTCGTGGTTGATAATACCATGTCACGGGAACACATCTCACGACGAACGCTGCTGCACGGAGTCGGAGCTGGAGTCGCCGCGACGGCACTGGCCGGACAGGCGTCAGGGCAGGGCGACGAGTACATCGTCGGACTGCGAGCCAACAGCGGATTCGAGGTCGCCAGCGAGCGAGCCAACAGTGTTCGGCTCGAACTCGAGTTCGGCGACGTCGGCAAAGCGCTCTCGGGACGGTTCTCCGACCAGGCGATCGAAGCGCTCGAGAACAATCCGAACGTTCGCTACGTCGAGCAAAACGGCCGGATGCACGCCCTCGAGCAGACGACGCCGTACGGCATCGACCTGGTAGACGCCGACGTGGCGATCGACAACGGCGAAACCGGCGCCGGCGCGAACATCGCGATCATCGACACGGGGATCGACGCCCAGCACGAGACGCTCTCGGAGAACCTCAGCGACGGCTGGGCCGCGGGCGACGCGGAGTGTGACACCGGGTGCGGCGGCGGTCCCTTCGGCGGCGGCAACGACATCAGCGAGTGTCTCGAGGTCTGGGACGACGACAACGATCACGGGAGCCACTGTGCAGGAACGGCCGCCGCGGCCGACAACGGTCTGGGCGTCCTCGGCGTTGCGCCAGAAGCGACGCTCCACGCGGTAAAAGTGCTGGACTGCTCCGGCGGCGGTTCCTACGACAGCATCGCGGCGGGCATCGAGTGGGCCGCCGACCACAGCCAGATCGACGTGTTGAGCATGAGCCTCGGCGGCGACGACTCGAGCGTCGTCCGCGACGCCTGCCAGTACGCTGACCAGCAGGGGAAGGTCATCGTCGCGGCGGCCGGAAACGACGGCCCCTGTTCCGACTGCGTGGGCTACCCCGCTGCGTACGACGAGGTCATCGCCGTCTCCGCGACCGATTCCAACGACGACCTCGCGGACTTCTCCTCGACCGGACCGGAGGTCGAGATCGCTGCCCCCGGCGTCGACGTGCTCTCGTCGATTCCGCGCAGCGACTACGCAGAATTCTCAGGGACTTCGATGGCCTGCCCGCACGTCGCCGGCGCGGCCGCGAGCCTGATCGGCGCCGGCGAAGATCCCGCCAACGTCCGCCAGTTGCTGAAAGACGGCGCCGAGGACGTTGGCCTGGCCAGCAACGAACAGGGCGCGGGTCGGCTGAACGTGGCGAACTCGCTGGGGCTCGACGGCGGTGACGATGACGACGGCGGCGACGGCGGCGACGGCGGCGACGGCGACACCGCACCCGCCATCGACCAGTTCGACGTCTCCACCAAATCGAACGGCCCCTGGTCGCGCGCGAGCGTCACCTGGTCCGTCTCGGACGCCGACGGCGACCTCGCGAGCGTCACGACGGAACTCCTCTCGGGAACCAGCGTGCTCGACAGTCAAACCACGAGCGTCAGCGGCTCGAGCGCCTCAGGCGAGGACGACCTGCGAACCCGCGACAGTCCCGACAGCGTCCGGGTGACTGTGACCGACGCCGCAGGCAACGAAACGAGCGACAGTCAGACGTACTGAGCCAGCGAGCCAGTTCGACCGACCCTCGAGCGCTCCCAGGCTGCCGGGAGACACCCCTTTTTGCCGGCGGAGTACGTGCCCCCGGATGACATGACGTTCAGCATCTGCGTCCACGAGACGTACGAGAACGACGACGGCGAGGAACACGACCGGTTCGGCGTCGCCGTGACCACCCGGCTCCCGGGCGTCGGCACCCTCTGCCCGTTCGTCAGCGAGAACGGAGCCGTCGCCACCCAGAGCCTGGTGAACGTCGACCTCGGTCGACGAGGAATCCAGTACGTCGACGACGGACTCGCCGTCGAAGACGCCCTCGAGGCCCTGCTCAACGCGGACGAGGGGGCCTCGAACCGCCAGCTCCACGGCGTCGACCGCGAGGGGACCTTCACGTTCTCGGGGGAAGACTGCAAGGACTGGTACGGACACACGGGCGGCGACGGCTACACGGTCGCCGGCAACCTCCTGACCGGGGAGTCCGTGATCGAGGCGACCGCAGCGGCCTACGCCGACTCGAGGGACGACGAGGCGCCGCTCGCCGAACGCCTGATCGACGCCCTCGCCGCCGGTCACGCCGAAGGGGGCGACAAGCGCGAGGAACTGCGCGTCCAGAGCGCGGCCGTCCGCGTCGCGACGACCGAAGAGCGCGAACTCGAGCCGTTCTACGACGATCTCCGGGTCGACGCGACCCTCGAACCTATCGCGGACCTCCAGGAGACCTTCGACCTGGCTCGAGAGGGGTACGAAACGACGCTCGAGAAGTACGGCGACGCCTACGAGGAAGACGACATCGACGCGGGCGAGGAGTGAGTCGTCGCTCGAGAGGTAGTGCAGTCGCTCGAGGGTTTAGACTACCATCACTCGAGGATTGGGAGTACGTAAGCAGCCCGCAAACGCGAATAGACCGAGCGCTACCCGGAAAACGAGTAGAGGTCGTCGCCAACGTGGTGTAGCGAGTCGACGACCTTCCCCTCCTCGCCGACCATCTCCGTCCCCGAGACGCGAGCGCGCCCGATCGCCAGCACCTTGCCGTGGGACTCCTCGGCGATCAACACGAGGTCCCCCTCAGAGATTTCGGCGTCGGCTTCGGTGATCCCCGGGCGCATCACGTCTGCGCCGTCGGAGACGAACGAGACCGCGCCCGCGTCGACGGTCACGATCCGGTAGTCGGGGTCGTAGGCGTTCGCCCCGCGGACGGTGAGAAACGGCTCGTCGTCGAAGTAGGCGATTTCGGGAGCGCCATCGACCAGGACGACCTCCCAGTCACTGTCCTCGAACTCGACGCGCTCGTAGGCGTCGCCCGCGAGCGTGACGCCGAGCCGGTTGGACACGGCCGTCTCGATCTCGGAGATGGCGTCACTGCGGAGGTGGTGTCGCGATTTGACCTGCATACGCGCCACCACGGTCACGTCAGCTATAAAACGCCCGTCTCGAGGCCAGTTCGATCACGAGGTTTCGTGTTCTCGGTCGCCAATCGTGACCGTCACACGCACCGTGAGAATTGCTAAGTAGGCGCACGGTGATAGCCGACGTATGTGGCTCTCCCGGTGGCGAACGGAGACCGTAACCTGCATCGCCTGCGGCGAGACGGTCCCGCGATCCGAGGCCCGCGAGTACGACAAGTACGGCAATCGCTGGGAACGCGAGGGAAAAACGTTCGAGTACTTCTGTAAACCCTGCGACGGCGACCTCTGTCGGTACGGCCGCGACGGCCTCGAGGCCCAGCTCACCGACCTCGAGGCCGGCGAACACTCCCAGGAGGCGTTTTTGCGGCGGTATCTGTGTTCGCTCGAGGAGCGCCGGCGGGTCGAGGAGCGGTGATCACGGACCGCGCCGACGGTCGCAAGTCGGTGCGCGTCGACCTGAGGTCGGTGCACGTCGAACGCTAGAGGTCCGTCCGGTCGAACTGCAGATACCCCGCCAGCGGTGCGAGTATCACCCACGCGAGCAAGACCGCCACGCCGAACGCCGACGGCGCATCCTCACCGGCCCGGTCGAACACGTAGGCGTCGAGCACCCGTTCGTAGGCCACGCTCGGGGAGAGGGTCGCCACGTAGGGGCGCCACCACGGGAGTTCGTCGGGGAACTCGAGTCCCGAAATCAGGTAGACGACGCCGTCGGGGACCACCCGCCAGACGAAGACGAACAGCATGAACACGCCGAAGGCACAGACGGCGGCCCAGGAGGGCGATCGGAGCAAGCCGGAGAGACCGATGCCGATGGCGACGTAGGCCAGTCCCAGACCGGCGGTGGCGAGCGTAAATCCGGCCAGCGCCGTTAGCGGAATCGTCGCGCCGAACCCGAGGAGGATCGCGACCGCGACGACGACGCCGAGGAGTAGCGGTGTGAGGAACACCAGGTACCGCCCGACCAGCGACCCGATCACGACGTCGCGTCGGTCGTGGGGCATTCCCAGCACGAGCGTAAGCTGGCCGCCGTCGCGTCGCTTGACGATGGCCTCGTACGAGAGCATCAGCCCGGTGGCCGGGATCAGCACGATACAGAGCAGCGAGAGCATCGTGACGAACTCGACCGGTTCGGGCGCCGAGAGGTACTCGTGAACGCGAGCCTGCCGAACGTTCCGCACGTGAATGTAGCCGAACACGCCGAAGACGAGCCCGAAGAGCGCCGCCATCGCGTACAGCTGATAGTTGCGGATCGCGTCGCCGAACTCCTTGCTCGCGAGCAGTCGCCAGTTCATTGCTCGCCCTCCGTGTAGGAGATGAATAGTTCCTCGAGCGACGTCTCCGTGGTCGTAAAGTCGGTAATCGTCGCTCCCTGGTCGCGAATCGTATCCAGCACGTCGAGTTTCGCCTCCATCGCGCAGGCGACCACGAGCGCGTCACCGTCTCGACGCACCGAGGAGACGCCTGCGAGGCATTCGACGGCCGTGACGACTGGTTCAAGGGTGACGCCGGCTTCGATTCCGGATATGCCCTCTCCGGCGGCCAGTTTCTCGTCCGTTTCGGCCGTCTCGAGTTCGACGACGAGTTCGCCGTCGTTCTCGTTGGCCGTCCGGAGCCCATCGATAGTGTCGACGGCGATCAGCGAACCCTGCCGGAGGATACCGACCCGGTCGGCGACGGCCTCGACCTGCTCTAAGATGTGACTCGAGAAGAAGACCGTCGCGCCCCGGTCGCGCTCCTCACGGACGATCTGACGCATCAGTCGGACGCCGTGAGGGTCGAGCCCCGTCGACGGTTCGTCGAGGATCAGGAGTTCGGGTTCGCCGACGAGGGCCATCGCCAGCCCCAGGCGCTGGGTCATCCCCTTCGAGTAGCCAATGGCCTTCCGGTCGGCCGCGTGGGCCACGTCCACGCGCTCGAGCAGGACGTCGGGGTCGTCGTCGGCGTCGTTGGCCGCGATGGCGTACTCGAGGTGCTGACGGCCGGTCATCGTCTCGAAGGGAGCGTACCCCTCCGGGAGAATGCCGGTCCGCTCTCGCACCGAGACCGGGTCACTCGTCACGTCGTGACCCAGGACTTCGACCCGCCCGCTCGTGGGGTGGGTGTAGCGCATGAGGATGTCGATAGTCGTCGACTTGCCGGCCCCGTTCGGACCCAGGAAGCCGAAGACTTCGCCGGCGTCGACCTCGAGGTCGATGCCGGCCAGTGCGGTGACGTCGCCGTAGCGTTTCGCGACGTCCTGGAGGGCAATCGTCGTCATCGCCGAATACTCTCTGCTGATAACATATAAATTCCAACGTGTTCTCCGTGAACTGGTCGATCGACTCGAGAGAGACGGAACGCGGTCGTTTTTGCGTGATCGTACATTACTATAAAAAGTGTGTTTAGGCGCAGAGGGTCGTAGTCGGTGCTCGAGCGTGGCAAGTACAGACAGTCAGTGAGGCGAACGGTTACTCGACGTGGCTCACGAGGGCCGGTTGATGTCGGCGAACTCCCCCGAAGGGAGCGACCCGGGCGAGGCCAGCGAATCCCCGATCGTTTTGACAAGTGAGATGAACTCGTGGGGGTCCACCGGTTTGACGAAGTACCCGTCCGCTCCAAGCTGATAGGTCTCCAGAACGTGGTCGTCTGACTGGGATCCCGAGAGAACGAGTATCGGCGTCGAACGAAAGTCGGGGTCGTCGGTAATCCGCTCGAGCACCGCGTTTCCGGTCAGTTTCGGCACGTTCAGATCCAACAGCACGAGGTCCGGCTTCGCCGCGGATTCGAAGCCGTTCCGTCGATAGAGGTAGTCGAGTGCTTCCGCCCCGTCGGTGACGACGGTCAGCGAACGGGAGACGTCGCTCTCGTCGAATCCGTTCTCGATGAGCCGGACGTCGCCCGGGTTGTCCTCGATTACCAGGATGTCGAACGGTTCCTCGGTCATTACTGAAACCCTGTGAGCCTGTGAATTTGGAACTACTGAGCCTGTAAACCTGTGAACGGACCTACGCCGCTGCGGGAAGAGTGAAGTAAAACGTCGTGCCGTCGCCCGGTTCCGAGTCGACCCAGATGTCACCGCCGTGGTGGTCGACGATCTTTCGACATAGCGAGAGCCCGATACCGGTCCCCTGGAACTCGTCGTTCGAGTGGAGTCGATTGAAGATGTCGAAGATCTGGTCGACGTACTCCGTCTCGATACCGATTCCGTCGTCGGCGACCGAGAAGACGCAGCGGTCACCCCGTTTCTCGCCGGTGATATCGATCCGGGGTGGCTCGTCGCCGCTGTACTTGATCGCGTTCGAGAGCAGGTTCGAGAACAGTTGCTCGAGCTGATGGACCTCGCCGTGAACCGCAGGTAACGACTCGACGTCAACTGCGGCATCGGTCTCGTCGATCTGCACCTGCAGATCGGTCAGCACGTCGTCGACGACGTCGTCGCACTCGACTCGCTCGAAGTCCGCCTCGTCCATGTCGATTCGCGAGTACGCGAGCAACCCGTTGACCATCTCCCGCATCCGGTCGGAGCCGTCCACGGCGAAGTCGATGTACTCCCGGGCCTCCTCGTCCAGGTCGTCCGCGTAGCGGGAATCGAGCAACTGGAGATAGCTCGAGATCATCCGCAGCGGCTCCTGTAAGTCGTGCGACGCGACGTAGGCAAACCGCCTGAGTCGCTCGTTGGACTCCTCGAGTTCCGCGACTGTCTCGTTGAGTTCGGACCGCGCCCTGGCGCGGTCGACCAGCGTGTTCAGCATTCGCTCGACGTCGCGGGTGGGTTCGTCGGGTTCGAAGAACTCCTCCGGCGGCGTGTAGTAGAAGTTGTGACAGACGGTATCTTCGTACACCAGGTGTGGGTGCGTTCGGATAACGTCGACGAGCGTCTCGGGTGGGATGCGCTCACAATCGTAATGACAGAGGGCGATGCAGTCCTCGCCGCGGAAGAGGTCGTTGACACGACTCTCGTAGGCCATGAAGTCTTCGAGGGTCGCGTACTCGTCCAGGATGAAGTTCGTGTTCGCGGTCACGCGAAGCGCCGGGTACTCCTCCTTCGCTTCCTCGATCGCGTCGGCGTACACCTCAAGCATGTCGTCGGGGTCGAAGCGTCCGGACCGGAGGTAGGTCTCCTCGAGCGAGTGAAACGTCAGTTGACCCGATTCGAGTGCCGCGTCGACGTCGACGTCGCCGCCGCGGAGTTCCGCGAGGATTGCGGACTTCGGGAGGTCGTCGATGACGTACATGACCCGCTCGCCGCGCTCGATACCCTGTCGAATAAACGGGGTAACGGTGGCGAACCGTTCCTCGCGGGATCGGTAGAACAGCGCGATGTGCTCGCAGGTTTCGAGATCGTCGAGTCCGTCGAGCGGTTCGACCGTCCCGTGAAACGCCGGACTCGACCGAAGCGCCTCCAGTCCGCTTTCCAGGGTCAGCGAATCGGCAGTGACGGATTTCTCCGTCCGTAGTTCCTGCTGACGGCTCTGATCTGCCTTCTGACTCATCGTCACGAACCTCGGTGTCTATCGATAAGTAACCTTTGCCTGTTCCCCGTCTTCCCGTGAGAAAGCGGTAACGTACGGCACAATTACGGTTGACGCGAACCGCCGCGCACGCGTCCCGACACGACTTTGGCACTCCTGTTCGTAGCCGAGGGTATGAGCGACGACGCACAGGCCGCAGCCGGCACGGCCGAGGGGCAAGGTCCCGTCCAGATCTCCGAGGACCTGGCCCGCCACCTCGAGAACAAGCGCGAGGACCTCTTCGAGAAGTTCGAGATCCGCGACGAGTTCCCCGCGAGCGTCCTCGAAGAGGCCAAGGAGTTGACCGAGGATCCGCAAGCAGACATCGACGCGGAACTCGAGGATCGGCGCGACCTCCGCGAGATGACGACGTGGACGACCGACCCCATCGACGCCCAGGACTTCGACGACGCGCTCTCGATCGAAGAGCGCGAGGACGAGTACGTCCTCTGGGTCCACATCGCGGACGTGACCCACTACGTCCACCCCGAATCCGAGATGTGGAACGAGGCCGTCGAGCGCGGCAACACGGTCTATCTGCCCGCCTACACCATCCACATGCTGCCCCCGGTGCTGGCCGAGTCGGTCTGTTCGCTCGTACCCAACGAGGAGCGACTGGCCCACACCGTCGAGATGCACCTCGACAAGGAGACCCTGAGCTACGACTCCATCGACATCTACAAGTCCGTCATCGAATCCGACGAACGGCTCACCTACTCCCAGGCCGAGCAGCGCCTCGAGGACCCCGACGCGCCGCTGCACGAGGAGAACACGTTGGTCTACGAGGTTGCCAACGAGATGCACGAGATTCGCAAGGAGGACGGCTCGCTCGTCTTGAACCCCAGCCGCGACCGCGCCCACACCATCATCGAGGAGTGCATGCTCAAGGCTAACAAGGCCGTCACGCACGAACTCATGTGGAACCGGGGCGTCGAGGCGATGTACCGCGTCCACCCCCAGCCGACGCCCGACGAGTGGTCGAAGGCCCTCCAGGAGATCCAGGACCTCGACGGCGTCTCCATCCCCGGCGACACCTGGGACGAACCCCGCAAAGCAGTTAATGCGACCCTCGAGACCGCGCCGGGTCGCCAGCTCGACAAGATCCAGTGGGCGGTGATGAAGGTGATGCCCCGCGCGAAGTACATGAACGACCCGTTCGGCGGCCACCACGCGCTCAACTTCGAGATTTACGGCCACTTCACGAGCCCCATCCGTCGCCTCTCGGACCTGATCAACCACTGGATCGTCTACCAGAACGACGTACCGGAGAACCTCGTCGCCCTCTGTGACCGTGCTAGCGACAAACAGAAGGCCGCCGAGACTTGCGAGCGCGAGTACAAACAGTTCCTCCAGGAGGTCGGCCTCGATCCGATGGCAGTGAACAACCGCGGGCTCGAGATCGTCGAGGAGGACGAGGCAGACAAGACGCTCTAAATCGCGGAAAACGCGGTTACGAACTCACAGCGAGCGCTCGAGCAGCGACACACGATACGTCTTGCCCTCGAGTTCTTCGACAACCTCGGCGACGGATTCGTACCCCCTACTCTCGTAAAAGTCGAGCGCGCGCTCGTTCTTCGCGAACACCTCGAGACGAATCCGGTCGTAGCCGTCGTCCTCGAGCGCTCGTTCCCCGCGCTCACAGAGCGACGTTCCTAGCCCCCGTCCCCAGTGGCTCGAGTGAACGTAGAGCCGAGCGAGGTGGCCGACGGCGGGTTCGTCCGGCCACTGGCCGACGTGGACGAAGCCGGCGAGGTCGTCGGTTCGATCCGCTTCGTCGTCGTCGGATTCGGGGGCGACGAACAGGTGGCTGTCCCTCGACTGGATCGACTCGCGCAGACCCTCGAGGCCGTACCACTCGTCGGTCACCGTCTCGACGGTGTCGGAGCCGAGGAGGTCGTCGTACGCGGCATGCCAGCTCTCGCGGGCGACGGTCCGGATCGCACGGGCGTCTTCGAGGCGCGCGGGTCGGACGAAGTGAGTGGATCGGTGGCGGCTCGAGTCGGTCACGATGGCTTGTCAGAGGGCAAAGACGAAAAAGTGTGCGGCTAGTCACGTTCCGGGTGAACAGGTGGGTGAAACTGATAGCGTTCATCCGGTTTCAGGCATCGGTCGACGCCTGGAAGGGTGCTACTCGCTCGGACCGTCAAACGCTCGAGCCGTCCGCCGCGTACCGATACAACCAGAGCGTACACGCGAGCGCGACGGCGGCCGCAGCGGTCGCGATCACGAACGCCATCCGGTAGCCGGTCGCGGTGTAGACGCGCACGCCGGCCTCGAGTTCGCCCGTCCAGTAGGTGTCGAGAGCGAACCCCATCGCCGTCGGGAGCACGGCGGCCCCGAAGAAGGCCGCGCCGTTGATCACGCTGGTCGAGATGCCGCTCGCGCTCGCGTCGTGGCGGTCTTTCACCAGCGGATACCCGAGGACGAACGCGCCGAGCAGGACGCCCGCGACGAAGAAGACGACGCCGACGACGGCGATCGGCGGTCGCCCCAGCGCGGCGACGAGACCGAGTGAAGCAACGTAGAGGACGGCGCCGACGACCATCAGCTCGACGCGGCGCTCGAGGCGGTCGGACACCCAGCCGATCGACGGCGGGCCGACGATCATGCCGACGCCGCCGGCGAGGGTGTAGAGCGAGGCGTGGGTCACGGAGACGTCGTAGGTCTGGACGACGTACGGGACGCCCCAGAGGCCGAACAGCGTCAGGTTGAGTCCGGAGGTACAGAAGAGCATCAGGCTGGCGACCCAGGTGACCCGATCGGAGAGCACGGTGCGGACGTGGCGGACGACGGCGGCCGTCGAGAGCGTCGGCTGGCCGGGCACGCCCTCGATCGGGTCGAAGCCGGCCCGTTCGGGCGTGTCCCGAACGACCGCGTAGACGACGACGCTGAACGCGACGCCGAAGACCCCGAGCGCGCCGACGGTCGTCCGCCAGCCCGCCGATTCCGCGGCGATCGCGAGCGGCGTGGTCGCGAGGACGCCGCCGACGCCCGAAACCGCGAAGCTGAGGCCGCTGAGGGTGGCGAACTCGTCGGCCCGGAACCAGCTGGCACAGAACCGGAGGATGCAGACGAAGATCACGCTCGCCCCGAGGCCGACGAGTCCGCGGGCGACCAGCGCCCCCGCGTAACTGGTGGCCAGCGCGAACCAGATCGCGCCGACGTTCATCACGAGCCCGCCCGCAGCGGCCGTCCGACGGGGACCGATCCGGTCGGCCAGGATCCCCGTCGGCAACTGCATCAGCGCGTAAATCCAGAAGAAAATTGCGTGGAGCGTCCCGAGCTGGGCGCCCGTGGTCCGGAAGCCCGCCATCAACTCTTCGGCGAGGACGGCCGTCGAGAGCCGGTAGACGTTCACGAGCAAGAAGACGACGCCGAGGGTCCCCCAGAGGAACCACCGGCGAGTGAGCGGGTCGCGCCAGCCTCGCATGACTGTCCTCTCTCGACTCGAGTGACCTAACGATTCAGGTTCCGGAAGCGTTCATCGCGAACGGGGTTCGAGAGAGATCCGCGGCACCACTGACACGCACCGGTACCGTTCGACCGTGATCGCTCGTGTTCAACCGCGATCGCTCGCGTTCGTCTCACTCGAGTATATCCGGCTCACCCCGAACGATCGGATCCGTTTCGCTCGAGCGCGTTCCACGGACGCGCCGTGGCACACCACGCGAACACCTTTCCACGCCGCGCTCGAGCACGCAAGTATGTACACCCTCGACGGGCACGACGCCGGCGGCCAGTTCCTCCGGCGGGCGCTCACCCTCTCGGCGCTCACCGGCGAGCCCGTTCGCCTCGAGGGCGTCCGTGGCGATCGGCCGAATCCGGGGCTCGCCAATCAGCACCTGGCCGTCCTCGAGACGGTGGCAGCGATCACCGATGCCGAGGTATCGGGTGGCGAACTCGAGGCCGAGACGGTCGAGTTCGACCCTCATGCGAGATCGGGCAGCGACGGCGCAGTCGAAATTTCGGGCGGAGAATACGCCGTCAACGTCGGCACCGCCGGGAGCCTCACGCTCCTTTTCGACGCGGTCCTTCCCCTCGCCGCCCGCCTCGAGTCGCCGCTCACTCTGACCGCCACGGGCGGGACGGACGTCGCCTGGTCGCCGCCCGCGGACTACCTCCGGTACGTCAAGCTCCCACTCCTCCGACGACACGGCCTGCAGGCCACCCTCGAGGTCGACCGTCGCGGCTTCTATCCCGCGGGCGGCGGTCGGTTGCGGCTATACCTCGCACCCTCGCGATTCCGCCCGCTGGAGTTCGAGACCCGGGGCGACCTCACGGGCGTGCGCGTCTACTCGACGGAAGCCGCCGCGCTGGCCGACGCCGACGTCGCAAAACGGCAGGCAGAGGGTGCCCTCGAGCGGTTGCGAACCCGAATCGGTACGGATGGTGCGAATTTCGAGATCCGCGAGCGCGATGAGACGACGGCCGAGAGCGCCTGTCCTGGTTCGGTGATCGTGCTGGGCCTCGAGTTCGAGCACGAGTTCGCCGACGGCTCGTCGGAGACCACGTCGACGCCCCGTCTCCAGGCCGGATTCTCCGCCCTCGGCGAACCCGGTAAACCGGCCGAGCGCGTCGGGGAGGAGGCCGCCGACGCCGCCGTCGCGTTCCTCGAGGGGAACGGGAGCGTCGATGCCCACCTCGCCGATCAACTCCTCGACTTCCTCGTTCTCGGTGGCGGTCGCCTGCGGATTCCCGCCGTAACCGATCATGTCGAGACGAGTCTGCGACTGCTCGAGGCGTTTGGCTCCGACCTGGATCACGACCTGGATCTTGAACCCGAGCACCGAAAGAACGACGGCGGGTCGACCGTCCTAGTCGCCAAGACGAGTCTCGAGTGAGATTCCACAGGTCAGGGTCTCGAGTGAGAGTGAAAGTGAGATACCGCCACCAACGACACAACTTATAGCACGGCCCTCCGTTTTGCGACCCATGAGCCAGCGATTCACCATCACCACCGACCGACCGAACCGGGAGGGAGACGCGTGAGCGACCTCGTCACCTTCGGCGAGACGATGCTCCGCCTCTCGCCGCCCGGGCACGAACGCCTCGAGACCGCGAGCGAGTTCGAGGTTCGCGCGGCGGGCGCCGAAAGCAACGTGGCCGTCGCCGCCGAGCGACTCGGCGCCGTCTCCACCTGGACCTCGAAGCTCCCGGACTCTCCGCTGGGTCGGCGCGTCGTCGGCGAACTCCAGCAGTACGGCATCGACACCGACGTCGTCTGGAGCGACGAGGGTCGCCAGGGGACGTACTACCTCGAGCACGGAGGCAAGCCCCGCGGGACGAACGTCGTCTACGACCGGTCGAACGCCGCAATCACGACCGCCGAACCCCAGGAGTTCGACATCGACCTCATCCGGGACGCTCGGGTCTTCTTCACCTCGGGCATCACGCCCGCACTGTCGCCGACGCTCCGGGAGACCACGGCACAGCTCCTGAAGGCGGCGCGACAGAACGACACGACCACCGCCTTCGACCTCAACTACCGGCGAAAGCTCTGGTCGCCCGAGGAGGCGCGAGACACCCTGACGAAACTGTTCCCCGGAATCGACGTGCTCGTGATCGCGGCCCGCGACGCTCGTACCGTGCTCGGCTACGAGGGCGACCCCCGTCAGCTGGCGCACAAGCTCGGCTCCCAGTTCGACTTCCGGACGGTCGTCGTCACCCGCGGCGACCAGGGCGCGCTCGCCTGGCACGACAACGTCGTCCACGACCACGACGCCTACGAGACCGAGACACACGACCCCATCGGCACTGGCGACGCCTTCACGGGCGCGTTCATCGCCCGCCGGCTCTCCGGCGACGACGTCGGGCGAGCGCTCGAGTACGCCGCCGCGACGGCCGCGCTGAAGCGGACGATTCCGGGCGACGCTGCCCTCCTCACGAAGGCGGAAGTCGACGCGGTCGTCGCCGACAGCGGCGAGTCGATCTCGCGCTGAACCCTCTCTCCCGCCCGCACCGGTGACCGTCGTGAATCGAGGGTCGAGCGTCGTAAACGAGCCTCCTGGGCGCACTCGAGGTGATTTTCGGACCCGGTTCGATTGGACGGCTCTGTCAGAACCCCTTTTATAGTGCGGGCGAACTGATCAGATGAAATGAATCGAAATGCAGTCGTAACCGTCCTCCTTGCCGCGATGCTCGGCGTCAGTCTCGTCGCCGCGGCCGGGGCCGGTGCGAGTTCGGCCGAATCGAGCGCGACCACCCAGAGCGAAACGTACGCGGGGAGCCACCTCGAGTTCGAGACGTCGGGGAGCGCCCTGACGAACTACGCTGTCGGCGGCGAGACCGTGTTCTCATCGGTCGCCGTCGACTCCCGAAGCGACGCCAGTTCCGGTGCCGGCGCCGGTATCGACCTCGGGGCCGTCGTGAACCTCGAGGGTGCCGGGCTCTCGGTGAGCGCCGAGTCCCAGACGAAAACGCGAATCGAATCCGAGAGCGGCGCGACGCTGTCGGCACACGACAACGAGCGCGGGATTCTCGTCGTCCGGGCCGGCGGCGACGCCCAGGTCGTCGAAGCACAGCTCGGCGAGAACGTCCAGGCCAGCGCCGAAGGCGACGGCGAGCGCGTCGTCGTCGAGGGCGACGACCGCAACGGCATCTTCCTCGTGATCGGCGACGGCGACGTGACCGTCAACGAGGAGGGCAACGTCGCGGCCAGCCTCGAGGGCGAGTCGGCGCTCGTCTTCCGATCCTACGCGGATGGCGAGCGCACTGACGAGACGAAAGGGGAAGAACAACTCATCGCCGACGGCTCGGCCGCCGCCGAGGTCTACGTCGAGCAGCGAGACGGCGAGACCGTCGCCGACGCGGTCACCTACGGCGAGGACCTGACCCTCGAGGCCAAACAGGAGAGCGAACGCCGCGTCGACGTCACCGTCGACCGCGCCGTCGAGGAGGGGACGATCGTCATGACGACGGTCGAGGAAGAGACCGTTGGTACGCTCGAGGATCTCGAGGTTCGCGTCGACGGCGAGGCCGCTGCCCAGGCGTCCTCACACTCCGAACTCGAGAGCGCGATCGGCGGCGAGGAATCCGCGTACATGGTGCGCCAGCACGCCGAGGCGGACGCGACGGCGACCGTCTACGTCGCGTTCAACCACTTCTCGGAGCGAACCGCGTCGGTCGATGGCTCGGGTGCCGACGAGGGCAGTAACGACGATACCGGCTCGAGCGCCAAAAGCGACGGCCTCCCCGGATTCGGGGCTCTCGCTGCGCTCCTCGGACTCCTCGGGACGGGTGTCGTGTCCAGGCTTCGACGCTAGACCCGTCGTCGCGTTCGTCCTCGAAAACGCCTTTTCCTGTCGATCTTCCGTCGACGAACTCACCCCGAGTAAATGCTTGTGGTGGACGGACGCGTATCCCTCGACTCGCGCATCTCCCTCCCTCTCGCCAGTGAGTCGTCTCTCGCCAGTGAGTCGTCCGCGCACGACCGCACCAACGCCTATTGGGGAAGCCACCGTTTCGCCGATATGGACAGTCTTCACGTCGCGATTGTCGGCGCCTACGGGAGCGCGGGCGTCGCCGCCGCCGACGAGTTGCTCGAGCGCGCCGCGGAATCGGAAACCGACCTCGAACTGACGCTGATCGACGACGGCGAACCGGGCGGCGGCCTCTGTATTCTCCGGGGCTGCATGCCCTCGAAGGACGTCCTCTCGGCCGCCCAGCACCGCTACCAGGCGCGACACGACGGCCGGCTCGAGGGCACACCGGCGGTCGACCCCGAGGCGGTCGTCGCCCAGAAGGACGAGCACATTCACGGATTCGCCGAGCATCGACGGAATCACGTTCACGACCTCGCCGACCGCGACGGCGTCGAGTTCCTCCACGAGCGCGCCAGATTCGTCGATGACCGCACGCTCGCCGTCGGCGACCGCACGATCGAGCCCGACTACGTCGTTATCGCGACCGGCTCGACGCTCGACGTCCCCGACACGCCCGGCATCGAGGACGTCGACTACTGCTCGAGCACGGACGTCCTCGACACGACGTCGTTTCCCGACTCGGGAATCGTGATGGGCTTTGGCTACATCGGCCTCGAACTCGTCCCTTACCTCAGCGAGGTCGGCGGCGTCGACCTCACCGTGATCGAGCACGACGAGCGTCCGCTCGAGGAGTTCGAGGACGCCTACGGCGACACGATCCTCGACCTCTACCGTGACCAGTTCGACGTCGAGATTCTGACGAACACCGACGAGAAGCGCCTCGAATCGACTGCAGACGGTGGCGTCCGACTCACGGTCGACCGCGACGGTCGCGAGGAGGTGCTGGAGGCCGAACAGCTCTACGTCTTCACCGGCCGTCGTCCGAACGTCGACAAGATGGGGCTCGAGAACACACCCCTCGAACCGGAGCAGGGCTGGGTCGAGCCGACGATGCAAGCCGCAGACGACAAGTGTACGTTCGTCGTCGGAGACGCCAACGGCCGCGAACCGATCCTCCACGTCGCCAAGGAACAGGGCTTTGCCGCCGGAAAGAACGTCCTGCGCCACGCTCGAGGCGACGACCTCGAGCCCTACGCGAACGTCCCCCACCACGTCATCTTCTCCGGACTCGGTACCTATCCGGTAGCCCGCGTCGGCCACACCCCTGACACCGTCGCGGATTCGTCGATGGACGCGATTGTGGTCTCGCGAGAGGCGTCTGACGACGGCGTCTTCAAAAGCAAGAACCACTCGGAGGGCGTCGCCACGCTGGTCGTCAGCGCCCGCGACGGGACCGTGCTCGGCTACCAGGGCCTGCACCTCCACGCCGACGTGATGGCCAAGACGATGCAGGTGATCGTCGAGATGGGCCTCGACGTGCGCGAGATTCCGGACCGGGCGTACCACCCGACCACGCCCGAGATTCTGGACGGGTTGTTCCGGGAGGCAGCAGCAGAACTCGAGTAAGCGGTTTTCGGGCTCAAGGAGGTTGAAGAGCATTCATGCAGCGTCTGCGACGGCGATACTTCGAGCGTGGTCAGATTACCTATAGCATCATAGAGTGTATCACGTCCTATACCGACAACGAATCGAACTCTCCGGCAGCGATCTCGGCAGCGATCGCGTCGCTCTCGAGGTCCTCGGGCACAACTGACGGATATTTCCGCCGGAAGTACCCCACCAGATTCTCGAGGTCACGGTCGAGGAACTCACGGGCGTGTTCGTGATCGGTCGCCACCGCTTGCGGCCAGTCGAAAATCGTCACCCCCTCCTCGGCGACGAACACGTTGTACTCACTCATGTCCGCGTGGACGTACCCCTGCTCGTACGCGCGTGAGAGTTCTCGCAAGAGTAACTCGAGCACCCCCAGCACCTGGTTGTCCTCGAACCGGGTTCGCGAGAGCTCTACCCCCGGCATCTTCTCCATCACGATGGCGTGTCGGTTCTGGTCGATCGGTTGGGGTACCGAGACGTCGGGATACAGCGTCTCGAGGGCGTCGAACTCCCGTTCAGCGGCCTTTCGGGCGGTGTAGAGCCAGGAAACGTGCTGATTCTCCGAGGTGTAATCGCGCTCGCGGTTGACCTCCCGGAAGTTGGTATAGCCCTCCCGGTGGTACTTCAGGGCCAGCGGTTTGTAGGATTTGACCTCGTAGACGTCGCTCTCCTTGCCGACGCCCAGCGGGGCGCCGAACTCCGAGATCGTGTCTCGCTCGACGAGTGCACGAAGGGCAAGGGCGTCGTAGCCCTCGAACTGGAGGGTGTACCCCTCGTACTGGATCGTCTTTTTCTCTACCAGCCCTCGCTTGAGACAGCGCTCGAGGCGGTAGTCCACCTCCTCGGGGGTGAGCCCCGAGAAGTTCGACAGCTTCTCGCGCTGGACCCACTCCGAGAAGCGCATTCCCTGCTCGATTCCCGAGAGGAGATAGAAGTCCTCGGCCTCGAGTTCTGCCAACAGCTCGGCGACGTTCCGCACCATGGACGCCGTAGCCGCCGTGGACGTAAAAGTGCTCACAACCGCTCGAGCGGCCCGGGCGCCACGTGATAAACTGTATGTAGCTGTATGAAACCCCGTTTCACCCGGTAATCATGGCTCGTCGAGTGGCTCGCGGCGGAGCGCCCTGGTCACCGGATCTCGGCGCTCGAGAGCCGGTGTAGATCGAGAAGACCATGGTTCAGCGAGCAGGAGCGGAAATTCGACCGAACGGCTGATCACCGGAATTCGTCGCGGGAGAGAGGTTCCGTTGCGTGAGAGAGGTTTCGTCGCGAGAGAGGAACTCTCGTCGCGAAAGAAGGATTCGTCTCGAGAGCGGCGACGTCCGTTCAGCCCTGGTCGGCGTCGTCCACCGCCGGGAGTGTAAAGGTGAATGTCGTCCCGACGCCCGGTTCCGAATCGGCCCGTATCGTCCCGCCGTGACGCTCGACGATGCGTCGACAGAGTGCGAGTCCGATGCCCGTTCCGGCGTGTTCCTCCTGGCTGTGGAGGCGCTGGAAGACCTCGAAGATCCGGTCTGTGTCGTCGGGATCCATGCCGATTCCCTGGTCACGAACCGACACCTCCCAGACGTCACCGGCTCGCTCGGCGGTGACGTGCACACGCGGCTGTTCGTCGCCGCTGTACTCGATCGCGTTGCTCAGCAGGTTCTGGAACACCTGGCGCAACTGGGTCGGATCGCCCTCGACGCGAGGGAGGGAGTCCGCCGTGACGTTGGCCCCGCTCTCCTCGATTGGGAACCGGAGGTCGGCTCGCGTCTCCGAGAGAACCGTCTCGAGGTCGACGGGCTCGAACGCGTTCCCCTGGGTTTCCACCCGGGAGTACTCGAGGAGCCCATCGATCATCTCGCGCATGCGTTCGGCCCCGTCGACGGCGAATTCCAGGAACTCTTCGCCGTCTTCGTCGAGGTCGTCGCCGTATCGGCGCTCGATTAGCTGCAGGTAACTCGAGACCATCCGCAGGGGTTCCTGGAGGTCGTGGCTGGCGGCGTAGGCGAACTGCTCGAGGCGTTCGTTCGACGCCTCGAGTTGTCGCTCGTACGTTCGGCGCTCGGTGATGTCCTGGGACATTCCAAGGGCGGCGAAGACGTCCCCGCTCTCGTCGCGAATCGGGACCGTCTGGAGTTGGTAGACATGCTCGCCGAGTTCGATTTCGAACGAGCTGGACTCCCCCTCGAGCGCGGCCTCGTATCGCGGCACGAGTTCGTCCTCGAGCGGCGCGGGGAGGACGTCCTCGACCGGTGCTTCGAATCCGGACCCGACCGCGACGTCCGCCCCGTCGAGCGGCGTGCCACCAATCGTCTGGTAGCGGAGGTGCTCGTCAACGAGCGCGACGGCGCCGTTCGGGAAGTGTTCGACGAGCGTGCGGTAGCGCCGTTCGGACTCCTCGAGCTGGCGCTCGCGCTCTTTCCGTTCGGTGACGTCCCGGAAGTAGACCGAAAGGCCTGTCTCCGACGGATAGACGTGTATGTCTAGCCACGCGTCTAGTGGGTCGGGGTAGTGGAACTCGAACGAGGTCGGTTCCTGTGTCTCCATCGCCCGTTCGTACTCGTCGCGAAGACGCGTGTTCGTGACCCAGTCGAAGACCTCCCAGACGTGCTGGCCGACCAGTCCCTGATCCTCGAAGTCGATTAACTCTTCAGCGCGCTCGTTGACGTGCGTGAATCGCCACTCGTCGTCGAGCGCGTAGAACGCGTCGGTGATTCGACCGAGGATTTCGCTCAGTTCGGTCTCGAGTTCCGACTTCCGTCGTTCCAGCTGGTGTTCTCGATCCTTGAGGTCGGTGATGTCCTCGCCGGCGACGATGATTCGTTCGACGTTCCCATCGGGATCGAGCACCGGAGCGGCGTTCACGTGCAGGTGGATGCGATCGCCGTCAGGTATTTCGACGACGACTTCGTCGTTGCGGACCGGTTCGCCGGTCGCTGCAGCGCGCGCGGACGGCGTTTCGGTCGAGTCGAGGGGGTTCCCATCAGGATCGTAGAGTCTCCACTGACCGGCGCCGGCGGGATCGTCGAGGAATTCCTGTTCGGAAACGTCGAGGATTTCCTGGGCCCGCCGGTTCGCCATCACCGTCTCCCCGTCGGCGTTCCAGACGCCGATGGGGATCGGCACCGTCCGCAGGAGTTGCTCGGTCTGGTCGCGCTCGCGACGGAGTTGCTGTTCGCGTTCGTGCTGCTCGGTGACGTCCTCGACGGAGAAGACGACTCGGTCGTCGTCGCCGCCGTCGTGGATCGGTGCGGCGTTGATCGAGACCCACCGCCGACCGCGTGCCGGCGAATCGATCTGGCACTGGTAGCCAAAAACTGGCTCGCCGGTTTCGACGACCTGCATCAACGGCCAGTCCTCGAACGGGATCTGCTCGCCGGCGGCATCGTAGACGTCCCACGTCTCGCGGTCGTGGTCGTGGTCGGTGAACGACGACGCCTCGGCACCGAGCCAGTCCAAGACTCGCCTGTTCGCCCGGGTCAGGTCGCCGTCGGGCGTGCTCACGAGAATCCCGACCGGGACGGTCTCGAGCACCTGGGCGGTGAAGTCGCGTTCCCGGCGGAGTTGCTGTTCGTACTCTCGACGCTCGGTCATGTCGCGAGTGACCTTGGTGAATCCGCGAAGCGCCCCCTCGTCGTCGTGGAGTGCCGTAATGGTGACGTTGGCCCAGAAGAGAGAGCCGTCCTCACGAACGCGCCAGCCCTCGTCCTCGACGCGGCCCTCGGTGGTCGCCCGCTCGAGGTTTCGCTCGGGAACGCTGGCGGCAGTGTCGTCGTCGGTGTAGAACGCGGAGAAGTGCTCGCCGACGATATCGGCTTCGTCGTAGCCCTTGATCCGTTCCGCCCCGTCGTTCCAGCTGGCGACGGTGCCATCGGGGTCGAGCATGAAGATGGCGTAATCCTTAACGGCGGTGACGAAGGCGCTGAACTCCTCTCGATCCGTTCGCCCATCGGGACGCTCAGCGTCGCTCGAGCGCCACCAGACTCGAGTTGACTCGTCGATTCGCTTCGACCGGAGTGTGCCTCGTTCGACGAGTTCAGACAGGGTTCGACGGGCAGACTCCAGGGTGCACTCCAGCTCGTCGGCGACTTCGGCGGCCGAAATCGGCATCGAGGGGTCCTCGAGTCGCGAAAACACGCGTTGGACGTCCGCTCGAGTGCAGTTCGGAGCCGAACCTGGCGATTCCATTACGCCAAGACCTAGAGCCAGGTGTATAAACCTATAGTGGTCGAGCGACCGGGCGAAACTGCTCGAGGTGGCCCACCTGGGAGCGTTCCGGGTTCAGCGATCGAGTCGTCACTCGAGCGAGGCCCCGTCGCCGTCGATGGCGTCAACGTCCATCGCCGACTCCTCACGGTGGCTTCCGGCGAAGAGTTTACCGAGGCCGACGCACCCGACGTAGATGGCGACGGCGACCAGCACGACGACGCCACCGGCGGTCGCCTCGGCGTAGTACGCGACACCGATGCCGACGACGACGGCGAGTTCGGCGAGGACGACTGACGTCAGTAGCGCCTGCGAGAAGCTTCGCGCGACCTGCGAGGCGCCGGCGACGGGGACGACCAGCATCGCCGCCACGAGGATGACGCCCATGATCTGCATCGCGCCGACGACGACCAGCGCGGTGAGCATCACCATCACCCGATTGTACCAGCGCACGGGAATTCCCGCGACCTCGGCGGCCACCTCGTCGAAGGTGACGTACAGCAGTTGATTGCGGGTGAGTGCGACGGTGCCGACGACGACGGCGAACAGCACCAGCAGCAAGACCGCGTTTTCGGCCGACACCGTCGAGAGGTTCCCGAAGAGGTACTGGTCGATCGACACGGTGAGTCCGCCCGCGTTGAGGCTGATGAGCACCGTCCCGAGGGCGAACCCCGTCGAGAGGACGATCGCCATCGAGACGTCGTTGTAGGCGTCGGTGTACTCCGAGATGAGTTCGATGAGCAGCGCGGCGATCACCGCGACGACGATGGCCGTCAGGTACGGCGACACCGAGAACGACAGGGTCGCGTTGACGAATAGCCCCACCGCGACGCCCGCAAACGCGGTGTGTGCGAGGGCGTCGCCGATGAGCGCGAGCTGGCGGTGGACCAGGAAGGTGCCGATGAGCGGGGCCATCACGCCGATGCAGAGGCCGACCAGAATCGCCCGGTGCATGAACGCGTACTCGGGGTGGATCATCTCGAGCCCTGTCGCGTAGTACAGCTGGGACAGGAGCCAGTACCACGCCTCGAGCAGCCAGTACAGCGGTTCGAGGGCGACATCGACAGGTCCCGATTGCAGTGGGTCAAGGGCGACGTCTATGGGGCTCGACTGCAACGGGCCGACGGCCAATCGACTCATCGGCGGTCACCCACGATGGCAGCCGCCGCCCCGAACGCCCGGCCGAGCGCGTCGCTCTCGACGAACGCCTCCGCCGTCCCGTCGAAGTACACCTCGCGGTTGAGACAGACGATCCGGTCGGCGTGGGCGGTCACCGCGCCCAGGTCGTGTTCGATCAGGAGGACAGTGATCCCCGAGTCGTTGAGCGACTCGAGCAGGTCGTAGAACGCCTCGACCGATTCGGCGTCCACGCCGACGGTCGGTTCGTCCAGGACGAGCAGGTCCGCCTCGCCCGCGAGCGCCCGCGCGATGAACGCCCGTTGGCGCTGTCCCCCGGAGAGGTTCGTGATTCGCCGGTCGGCGAACGCGTCCATGCCGACCGTCTCGAGGGCCCGGTCGACGATTGCCCAGTCTGCCTCGTCGAGTCGGCCGAACCGAACGTGGGGAAACCGGCCCATCTTCACGACCTCGCGAACCGTGATCGGCATCTCCGTCGAGGCGCTCGCCCGCTGAGCGACGTATCCGACTCGAGCGCCGTCGTCGAAACGGTGAGCGGGTTCGTCGAACAACCGTGCGGTACCCTTGTCCGGTCGGAGCAAGCCGAGCGCGAGTCGCATGAGCGTCGATTTTCCGGAGCCGTTCGGGCCGACGACGGCGACGTACTCACCGGGGTCGACGCGGAGGCAGACGTCCTCGACGACCGGGGTGGACGTGTATCCGAAGTCGACGTCAGCGAGTTCGATGACGGGCGTCTCCGACTCGGTGGAGTCCGTAGACGGTTCCTGGGTGGGTGTCGTGTGCATGAATTTTACTCGAAGTTTCGCCACTCGTCGGCCCAGCCGTCCGGTCCGGCTTCGTCCGGCGATTCGTTGCCGAGGACCACACTGAACGTGGGCATGTTGATGTTGTACGCGATCTCCTCGTAGCCCCAGCCCGCGTCGACCCACTCCTCGTAGACGCCGGCGTACGGTGTCACGGGGAAGTAGGCCTCGACGGGCGTCTCCGCGAGCAACTGCTCGGCCGGTTTGCGCGTTTCGAAGACCGCGGCACCGATGTACTCGATGTCGTTCTCCTCGATGACCTCTTTGGCTGCCACGATGTCGCTCGGTGCCACGTTCCCGCTGGCAGCGAGGTTCGTGACCAGCGGGCGCATCTCGACGCCGTAGCGAACGCCGACGTACTGGAACGCGTTGTGAGCCGCGAGCTGGACCACGTCCCGCGAAGCCGTCTCGAAGATTCGTTCGTAGTCCGCGTCGATCCGGTCCAGGACGTCCGTCTTGTACGCCTCGGCGTTCTCCCGGAGCGTCTCCTCGTGGTCGGGGGCGACCTCGATCAGGCCGTCGGCGATGTTGTCGACCGAGCGCTTCGCGCGCCGTGGGTCGAGCCAGAAGTGCGGATCTTTGCCTCGTCCGTCGCCGACGCCCTCTTCTTCCGGGTCCAGGCTGGCCGCCAGCGAGACCAGTTCGACGCCCTCGCGGGCGTTGATCAACGCTGTGTCGACCTCGTCGTCCTCGAGCGTCTGGATCGCCCGGTCGGCCCAGGGCTGGAACTCCGGGCCGACGTGGATGAACGCGTCCGCCTCGATGATGTCGCGCGTGATGCTCGCGTCCGGTTCCCAGCCGTGGCCGTGGAGGCCCGTCGGAACCAGGTTCGTCACCTGGACGGGCGTGTTCTCGGCTACCTTGCGCCCGAAGTCGTAGAAGCTGAAAAACGACGCCGCGACGACCGGCGACCCGTCCTCACCCCTTGACGGACTCCCGCTGAGGCCCGCGAGACAGCCCGCGCTCCCGGCGACGAGGACACCAGCGGCGCTCGCGAGTGTCTGCCGGCGTGAAATCGTGCGTCCGTCCGACGACCGTAGTCGCTCGCTCATTGTCGAGACGTAGCACCTGCGAACTATAAAGTAGTTACTACCGAAGTCTATTTTTAGATAGATCTAAACCAGGTGGTCGAGTGGAGGTCCATCGACGGTCGACGGTCGACGGTGACAACACGTCGGAATCCATTTCTCGGTGGCCGACGAGCACACGGGTATGACCGACCTCGCCGACCGCGAGTGGCGCCTGATCAGGGACGACCCCAGGGACGGAGCGATCCAGATGTCCCTCGAGGAAATCGCCGCGCAGACGGCGCTCGAGGACGACCTGCGCACCGTTCGGGTCTACGACTGGGAACCGAGCACGCTCTCGCTGGGCTACCAACAGGATTCGGATACCGTCGACTGGAACTTCTGTGAGGACCGTGGAATCGACGTCACCCGACGCCAGACCGGCGGTGGCGGCATCTACCACGATTCCGTCGCCGACATCTCCTACACCATCGTCGCCCCGGCCGCGGAAGTCCCCGGCGACCTAATGGACTGTTACGCTATGTTCTGTGAGCCCATCCTGGAGGCGTTCTCGCGGATGGGCGTCGACGCCGACTTCGCGGGGGCGAAACAGGAGGCCATCTACCGTCCCTCGTGTTACCTCCGGGACATCCATCCGGCTCACGACGTGGTGGCCCCCGCAGGCGAAGCCGAGGCGAAGAAAATCAGCGGCAACGCCCAGTACCGCCAGCGCGACGTCGTCATCCAGCACGGCTCGCTGAGTTTCGACCTCGAGCCCGAAACCCACGTCGGCGTCTTCGCCGCGGATATCGAGCCGGAGACGTTTACTGACCGCGTCACGAGCATCCGCGAGCAGGCGGGAATCGACCGCGAGGAGGCCGTCGGCTGCCTCGCCAACGCACTCGGGGAGTGGTGTGACGCCGAGGAGGGCGAGTGGCGTGACGAGGAACTCGAGGCCGCGGCCGACCTCGCCGAGCGGAAGTTCGGCGCCGAAGGCTGGGTTCGCGACCGCGCGGTCGAGGCCTGAACTCACGCGCGAAGGGGAGGGTGAACGCAGGCGCCCGAGGTCGTCGAATTCGAATTCGGTATACGAGTTCCGGAGGAAGGGGAGACTCGAGGTTCGCACCACGAGCGGCAGGGCTGGCGCTCGAACCCAAGACTCGAGCGAACGGAAACGGTCGAAAAGTGCTACTGGAGACCGCTCAGTCGTCGCTCTCGTCGTCGACGATCACTTCGACAGGATCGATCGCTGACTCCGAGTCCGATTCCGACTCCGACGACGGCGACTGTTCCTGCCAGAGCAGTGCGCCCGCGATGAGGACGACGATCCACGAGCGCCAGTTGGCCAGGTTGAGCGTGTAGCCGACGCCGAAGGGCTTCTCGACGAGCATTCCCTCACCGGGTTGCCAGTACGACGAGAGCATTCGGCCGAAACTCGGTCGCTCGAAGTTGTACGGGACACCGAAAATCTCACCGGAGGTCGGTTTGTCTGCCATACCCGGGCGTACACCGTCCGGTAATAAGAGTATTATGTACGCTCTCTTACGGCGCCCCTCCGCAGCGCCGTTACCTGCTCGGGACCGTCGACAACAGGACCTCACTCGAGGTCGAGGTCGAGCGCCGGTTCGAGACCGATCGTCACGCGGACTTGAGTACCGACTCGAGGTCCTCGCGGTCGACGACGGGCGCCGACGGGAACTCGCCCCCGCCGTAGCCGCGTCCGGTCAGCACGCAGGCGACCGTCTCGTCCGGGTTGACGTCCCCGCGGTCGGCCAGTTGGCGAAGCCCTGCTACCGTGGTCGCGGAGGCGGGTTCGACGCGCACGCCAGCGTCGCGAGCCAGGCGGTCCTGGGCCTCGAGAATCGCGTCGTCCTCGACCGAGAGGACGGCACCATCGGTGTCCCGAACGGCCGCGAGGGCGCGGGTCCCGCTCGGCGGATCGGCGTTGGCGATAGAGTACGCGATGGTCTCTTTTACGTCCGCAGCGGGGTCGACGCGCTCTCGACCCGACCGGAACGCCGCGGCGATCGGATCGCAGGCCGCCGCCTGAGTCAGGTACAGTCGCGGCAGCGACTCGAGCAACCCGCCGGCGCGCAACTCGAGGAGGCCCTTCCAGACGGCACTCGCGTTGCCGCCGCTACTGACCGGGAGGACGATCGCGTCGAGCGAGGGAACGTGCTCGAGGAGATCGAACGCGAGCGTCTTCTGGCCGGCGACCCGGAGGGGAACGTCGGAGTTGAGGAACTGGATTCCGTGCCTGCGACCGAGTTCGAGGGCGTCGTAATACAATCGGCCGTAGTCCCCGCGGACGCGGACGATTCGCGGGTCGAACCGGGCGATGGCCCGAATCCGCTCCTCGGCGATGTCCGCGGGGACGAGGACGGTGCAGTCGATTCCAACGGCCGCCGCGTGCGCCGCCACGCTCCTCGCCATGTTGCCGTGGGAGACGGTCCCGACGCGATCGACCCCGGCCTCGAGGGCGGCCGCGACGCCGATGGCGCTTCCACGATCCTTGAAGCTCCCCGTCGGGTTTCGCCCCTCGTCGGCGAGCCAGACGCGCGCCCCTGCGTAACCTTCGAGCGTCTCGCTTCGCCAGACCGCCGCACCGCCGGCCTCGAGGTCGCCCGTCGGCTGACTCGCCGGGAGCACAGCGTCGTACCGCCAGATCGATCGCCCGCTCGAGCCAGCGTCCGAGGGACAGCTTTCGAGTGGCTCGATCGGCCGCCACAGCGGTTCGCCGCAGTCACACCGGGCTCGAGAGGACTCGAACGTTCGTTCGCAGGCGTAGCAGACGCGCATCGGAGGCATTATCGGCCGTTCGGCCCGGAGGATGAAGACTTCCCGGGGCGGTGCCATCGGCAGTCGGGCGAAATCGGCGCCCGTCGTCCTCGTCCGACACCCTCGTCGGCGCCTGACTCGCCGTCTGAGCGTCCACGAGTGCCTCGAGAGGTGAACCGGTGAGCGGAAGATGGAGCGCAGATATACGCTTAGTCGCTATATCAAATGCCCCACAACTGGTGCGGTTCACTCCTCGAGTGCCGTCTCGATGCCGACCTCGAGTCCGCGTCGCATCGTCTCGAGCGCCATGCTCGGCTGCGTGGTCTCGCGGGTGGCTGCCTGCTCGTGACTCAACGGGACGTGGACGAACCCCGACCGGGTCTCGAGGTCGTTCGTCTCGACGTACCGGCGCGTCGCGTACAGAATATCATTGCAGAGGTGGGTGCCCGCTGACGTCGACAACGTCGTCGGAACGCCCGCTTCGCGCATGGCCGTTTGTATCTCGCGAACCGGGAGCGTCGAGAAGTACGCGTCCGGGCCCTCGGCGTCGACCGGATCGTCCGTGACCGAGCGGTCGTCGTTGTCCGGCGTCCCCGCAGTGTCGCGGAGGTTGATCCCCACGCGCTCGAGCGAGAGCGCAGGTCTGCCGGCAGCCAGGCCGAGTGAGACGACCAGCGTCGGGTCGTGACGCTCGAGGTGTTCGACGAGCGCGGGACGCGCCCGGTCGAAGGCCACTGGGAGTTCGCGCCCGACGACGGACGCCCCTGCCACTCGAGTGCCGTCGAGCGCTGTGGCCAGTTGGTGCGCCGGATTCGTTTCGAACTCGCCGAACGGTTCGTAGCCCGTCACGAGAATCGTCGACATGCGCCACTCGTTCGGGCACGCGGTGATGAGTTCTCCGGTCGAGAGCGGGCGTCACGCTTTTTTCGCCGCGTCACGGACGCTCGAGCGTGCCAGGACGAACGATCACGAGCGGCGGGAAACGGCGGGCGCACGGTCGTTCTAAACGGGCGGGTGGCAGAGGTGGCCGATAACGTGGCCCCCGCCGACGAGTCGCACGAGGCGAACGTGTCAGACGAGGCGGCCGACAACACGAGTCCCGAATCGGAGACGGATGGCCGGAATCACCGCGACCGAATCGTCCGCTGGCTCGCCCTGATGTCCCTCGGCGTCGTTCCCTGGGTCGTCATCCAAACCAGCGGGACGACGCTGCTCTTTCCCTGGGGAACGGTCGTCCTCGAGACCGGGCACGTCACCCTCCTGCCGACGTTTCTCGATCAGCCGGGGCCGACGCCCTCGTTCCTCCGCTACTGGCCGCTCGGGAGTCTCGCCTACGCGCTCGCGCTCTGCTGGGCCGGCGCTCGAGCCGTCGGCTTTCCCGCCGACCGGCGAGTCACGGCCGGTCTAATCGCGCTCGCCGGTGTCGCCGCCGTCGGACTGGCCGCTGGGTTCGGAGTCGACCCCAATCGAACCGCCTACCCGCTCGCGACGGTCCACGCCCCGCTAATCGCTGGCTGGCTGTGGCTCTCGAGGACGCCGCGAGGAGACGAGTAGACACGTCCGGAGACGGTGGCCGGCTCGGGAGCCGCGACGCTCGTCGACTCGAAACACTCGAAATGGATGGATGACGGTGGACGGCGGCGTCGCGGCTTCCAGTGGACGAGACGGTATGAACGAGACAGTGGGGGCGACGGGCGCTACTCGACCGATCAGAGACTACTGCCCCCGCTCTCGCTCGCCGATCCCTGTTCCGCCTCGTCCAGCGACTCGAGGTCGCGCTCCGGGTTCGCCTCGGTTCGCCCGCCCGCCTCGCCGGTCAGCTGGCCGAAGATCGCCTCGCGGGCCTCCTCCGGCGTGTCGTAGGTCTCGCCGGCCAGCCGATCGAGAACGCTCCCCATCGTCTCGGTCTCGTTGGGCAGGTCGATCGGTTCGCTGCCGTACTCGGCCGCGATTTCCTCGCTCGAGACGGGATACTCGAGGTCGCCGAGGTGCGTTTCGACGGTCTCGAGGACGTCCTCGGTCGATTCGGCTCGGGACGACTGACGCTCTCGCGCGCGCTCCTGGACGCGTTCAGGGTCAGGATCACGCTGGCCGGAACCCGTACTCGAGTCGGCATCTGGTGGCTGGTCGCTCATGGTCCAGCCTACCACGAGCGGCGGAAAAAGCAGTTGGCTGGCGACTGCGGGGGTGGCCGTTTGGCATCGAATCGCGCGTCTCCGGAGACCGAAACGATCAGGTGATTACGGCAAACACGTTCGCGAGTGACAGCGTACGACGCGGTCATTTTCGACAGCGACGGCGTGCTCGTGAGCCCGCCGACTGACGACGTCCAGGCAGAGGCGACGACCGCCGCGTTCGAAGCGATGGGCGTCGAGACCGTCGACCGGGCGGTCGTCGACGAACTCTGCGACGGCGTCCCCGCCGAGCGAGTCCGGGAACTCTGTCGCCGGTACGGCCTCGAGCCGGAGCCGTTCTGGACGGCCTGGGAGGATCACGACGAACGATCCCAGTTTCGCCGGTTCAGGGACGGAACGCGCGGGCCGTACGAGGACATCGAGGCGGTCGAGACACTCGATCAACCCTGTGGAATCGTCAGCAACAACCACCACACTACGATCGAGTTCGTCCTCGAGTACTTCGACATCGAGCACCTGTTCGAGACGTATTACGGCCGGGAGAAGACCCTCGAGAGCCTGGCGTTGCAGAAGCCGAACGGACACTACCTCGAGCGGGCGCTGGCCGACCTCGATGTCGAGGCCAGCCGTGCGCTGTACGTGGGGGATAGCGAGAGCGACGTGCTCGCCGCCCACCGGGCGGGAATGGACTCGGTGTTCGTTCGACGAGACCACTGTCGGGACGTCGAACTTTCGGAGGGCGCGACCTACGAGGTGGCGGGGCTGGGCGAGATTCCGCAGATCGTCCGGTAGGCGGTCGAGTTCGGGGTTCGCCGGGCAACCCAGTGCGTCCGCTCGTGGTCACCCGTCGGGACTCGTCCTCGAGGTTGTGACACCCTCACCCTTACCCTCGCACTCGCCTTCGCTCTCACCGGAGCTATTTATCTCGAGACCGAACGGTCACGAAATGCCTAATTGGCCCAATCGGCCCTCCCGTCGCCACCTGCTCACCGCGACTGTGGCCGCGAGCGCCGCGCTCGCCGGTTGTTCGATGCCCGACAGCGACAGCGAATTACAACCGGACGGAGATGGAGGTGGGGAGCGAGAGCGCGATGGAGACGAAACCGTCGAAACCGGACCCTCGAACGATTCCGACGGTGAATCACCCGAATCACCGCTCGTGGCCGACGTCGACCCCACGCCGTTGCTCGTCGGCCTCGAGGTCCCCTGGGAGGTCGCGTTTACGCCCACCGGCGAGATCTTCGTCTCCGAACGCGCGGGACGATTGCTGCGCCTGGACGCGGAGACGCTGCTCGAGGCAGCCGACGATCCGATACGGGCAGGCGACGTTCCCGACGAGCGGCGTCAGGAGTGGCCGGGCGAGTCGATTCAGGGAATCGCCATCCACCCGTCGTATCCGGATCCCGCGTACGTCTACCTGTATTACAACGTGGGCGGAGCGAATCGGGTCGGGCGGTTCGACGCCAAATCGGACGATCCGGAGGCGACTCACGAGGTGCTCCTCGAGGGCATCGCCGGGGACCACACGATCGGCGGCGAGCTCGCGTTCGGGCCCGACGGAGCGCTCTGGATCACGGCCGGGACCGCCGACAAAACGCCCGCGCAGGACCCCGGGAGCCTCGGGGGAACGGTTCTCAGGCTCACCCCGGACGGCGAGCCCGTGCCGGACAATCCCGACATCGACGGCGCCGACCCCCGGGTGTTCTCCTACGGTCACCGCAATCCGCAGGGAATCGCCTGGCTCGCCGACGACACGCCCGTTTGCGTCGACCACGGGCCGGACGGCCGCGACGAGGTGACCGTCCTCCGACCCGGTGCGAACTACGGCTGGCCGGACGTCCAGGGCGGTCCCGACGACCCCGAGTACGAGTCCTACGACGCCCGCGAGGACGTCGCACCGCCGCTCGTCAACACCGGGCCGGACGACACCTGGGCCCCCAGCGCGTGTATTCGGTACACCGGCGAGGCCATCCCCGCCTGGCGCGATTGCCTCCTGGTCGGGACGCTGCAACGTCAATCCCTCGCCGTCCTCTCACTCCGGTCGTCCGACGCGGACCCTGAGGATTCGCCTCGGGACGACGCCGCACAGCGGTTCGACGCGTCGTGGCTCGACGACGCCTACACCGTAACCGCCCACCACCTCCTCGAGAACGAGTTCGGACGAATCCGCGCCGTCACGCAGGCTCCGGACGGCAGCGTCCTCCTCGGAACCTCGAACCGCGACGGGGCGGCCGACGAGCCGTTTCCCCTCGAGCGCGACGACGCGATCGTGCAGCTTCGGCCGTCCTGACCGTTCACAAGGGCTGAAATCCCCTATAACGTCGGTTTCATCGGTCTTTGAACCGACAATTCCGATTTCCTCTCTGCGATCGCCGATCCGCCGTCGAACGTCTCCGTCGAATCGGCGAGTATCCGATTACTGACGATTCACTAACAGATACTAATAAGAATCTGTCTGTAGTCTTCACCGGATAGCATGAGGGCGAGAAATGGAAGAAACCAATGACCGCTGGCGATAACTCAGCGGACAGAACGCGGATAGGCACGCCAGGTGGGAAGCGATCGGCCCAGAGGCAAAACTGGAATACGGCTCGGCCACTCTCGCCTCGCTCCAACTCGAGCACACCCTCCTCTGTCACATCGAACGACGAAAGAACAGTCCGGACGTATCACACCGATGAGTAGGAAACGACGGGCGTTCCTCGCCGCTGTGGGCTCCGTGGCGGTCGGGGGGTGCGTCAGAAACGGGAATGAGAACCCCGATTCGTCCGATCCTCCAACGGCGGCCAGAGGGAGGGATACGGCCGACAATACGAGTGCGGCGAATAATACGACCACGACCGACGATAACGACACGTCATCGACCGACAGTCGTGAGCCCCCCGAAACGACGATCGGGTTCGCTGGCGACACGATGGTCGGACGGAGCCTCAACCAGATCTACGGCCAGGAAGACGTCGACCCGGCAAGCATCTGGGGCGACTTCCGACCCAGGCTCCAGTCTCTCGACGGCGTTTTCTGTAACCTCGAGTGCTGCCTCTCACAGCGCGGTGAACGGTACCCCGGCCTGCCGTATTACTTTCGGGGCAATCCCGAGTGGGCCGTCCCTGCACTCAGCGTCGGAAACGTGCAGTTCACGGCATTGGCCAACAATCACGCGATGGATTTCGGAACCGTGGCCCTGATCGATACGATAGACGTGCTCGAGGAGGAAGGAATCGAGAACGCGGGTACCGGCGAGACGCCCGCAGCAGCGCACGAACCGGCCATATTTTCTGTCGGTGACGTCGACGTCGCTGCCATTTCGTTCTCGGATCAATATCAGGGGCACGCCGTTACCGACGACCGGCCCGGAATCGCCTGGGCGAAGACGGATGCCGATAATCCGGAAACGCAGCGAGTCGTCGGAAACGCGATCGAACGTGCACGATCAGCAGACCCGGACTTGGTCGTCGCGTCGATCCACTGGGGCGGAAATTGGGTCGAACACCCCAGTGATCAACTCGTCGCGTTCAGTCACTGGCTCGTCGATCAGGGTGTGGATATCGTTCACGGACACAGTGCACACGTCGTCCAGGCCGTCGAGCGGTACAACGACGGCGTCGTCCTCCACGATACCGGCGATCTCGTCGACGACTTCGGGATCAAGGGCGATCTGGGCAACGACAAGAGTTACCTCTTCGAGATTACGATCAAAGACGACGACCTCGAGGAGATACGGCTCACTCCGTTCCACATAGACGACGGCGTTTCTCGAGCCAGCGAGGACGAGGCGGCCTGGCTCCGGGAGACGATGCGGGAACGCTCAGACCCGTTCGAGACGACGTACGAACGGGATGGTGACGGCCTCGTCGTTCAACTTTGAATCGGTCGCGAGTCAGTGACGGCTCAGCACTGTCTGCGATCTGCCGACTCTCCGTGGCGGTGAGCGCGGTCCCGACCATCGCCGAACACACGCCCGAAGCGGTCGGTGACGTGGGCTCGCAGTGGAACCAGGTGGAGTCGATCTCGAGGCCCCAGTCGCTCACTGCCAAAGGGACCACCTCCCGTTTTCACACTACTATCGCAGGAAGTGACCGGAGCCGCGACGGATGTAAGTTCCACTCCACGTTTTCGCCTGATTGCGAGATAACTAATCCGGAAGCAGGTGCGCTGTGGTTCGCGTAAACGGCAGAGCCGTACTGACTACGAAACGACCGGAAGGAAGGTCCGCTCTCCCCGATTTGAACGGGGGGCAAGTCGATCTACAGTCGACTGCTCTACCAGGCTGAGCTAAGAGCGGTCACTCATACGTAGCAGACGAAGGCGGTATAAGGGTTATTATTCGCACCGTGTGTTACACCCGTCGGACGCGTGGGAAGTTTCATATAGGATGAGTTATAATATGGTCGGTAACTGAATCGACCATGGGCAAGATCACGTTCCGCGCAGACGACGACCTCGTCGCCGAACTCGAGGCCTTCGATGCCTCGAAGAGCGAGGTCATGCGCGAGGCACTCCGAGCGTACCTGGACGAGCAGCCGACAGACGGTGTCGACGCCCGTCCGACCGACGACGCTCGCGCCGACGCTCCGGACGACAGCCTCGACGCCTTACTCGAGGAACGGATCGACTCCCTGCTCGAGCAGCGATTGTCCGCTCGTCACTCATCGAGCGGCCAGGATGTCAACGTCTCCATCGCGCTCGAGGGTGTCGAAGCGGCGCGCGCACGCGAGACCGAATCCACTGCCACTCCGGCTGACGAAACGCGCGCGGCCGACCACTCGAGCGCCTCAAACGGTTCGACGCGAGACCATCCGGCGCGTTCGGTCGATGACCGTTCCGCTCGAGGCGCACACGCCTGTGGCCAGTGTGGAACGGGACTCGAGTCCGAACACGTCTTCTGTCCCAACTGCGGCGAGAAGGCGACCCACCGCGTCTTCTGTGACTGTGGGGACGAGGTACGATCGGACTGGGCGTTCTGCCCGAGCTGCGGGCGTCGAACGCCCGCAGCGGACGTGCTCGAGTCGAATCAGTCGTGACTGTCATACAAACGATTCCGTCGTAAGACACAGACGGTCACGGACGCCGATAGTTTTAATACCTACCAGCCTGTTGGCTACAGTCGCGTAAGACGGTTGTCTTACAGCGGGTGGATGCCACCCGGGAATCGGCCGCAGTCGGTCGATTCGACGTGTAAGACACGCCGCGTCTGACAGGGGCGCGCACCGTCTTACCCAATACGGGGAATACAATAATGGAGCGTGTGACACTGCGAATACCGAAACAGCAGATCGAAGAAGTCGAACAGCTGGTCGAAACGGGGGAGTTTCCAAACCGGAGTGAAGCTATCCGTTCGGCCGTACGAGAGATGATCAACGACCAGTACGAGGGTCGCCACGAACAGCCGGGTAAACGCGGCTGGGCGAAGGTGTAACGATGCAGGACATCGTGCAAGACGCCCTCGAGAACGCCGAAGAAGAGGCCAAGAACATGGACGGCTCCCTCGATGACGACGAGTTCGGGGAGCCCCGAATCGTCATCATCGGGTGCGGTGGAGCCGGCAACAACACGATCAACCGGCTGTACAACATCGGTGTCGAAGGCGCGGAGACGATCGCGATCAACACCGACAAGCAGCACCTGAAGATGATCGAAGCCGACACCAAGATCCTCGTGGGCAAGTCGCTCACGAACGGACTGGGCGCCGGCGGCGACCCCTCGATGGGCGAGCGTGCCACCGAGATGGCCCAGGGCACGATCAAGGAGGTCCTCGGAGACGCGGACCTCGTCTTCGTCACGGCCGGCATGGGTGGCGGTACCGGCACCGGTGCCGCCCCCGTCGCCTCGAAGATCGCCAAAGAGCAAGGCGCCATCGTCGTCGGGATGGTCTCGACGCCGTTCAACGTCGAACGCGCCCGCACGGTCAAAGCCGAGGAAGGCCTCGAGAAGCTGCGCGAGCAGGCCGACTCGATCATCGTGCTGGACAACAACCGGCTGCTCGACTACGTCCCGAATCTGCCGATCGGTAAGGCGTTCTCGGTGATGGACCAGATCATCGCCGAGACCGTCAAGGGCATCTCCGAGACGATCACCCAGCCGAGCCTGATCAACCTGGACTACGCGGACATGTCTACGATCATGAACCAGGGCGGCGTCGCGGTGATGCTCGTGGGGGAGACCCAGGACAAGAACAAGACCGAGGAGGTCGTCCGCGACGCGATGAACCATCCGCTGTTGGACGTCGACTACCGCGGCGCCTCCGGCGGACTGGTCCACATCACCGGCGGCCCCGACCTCACGCTGAAGGAGGCCGAAGGGATCGCCGACAACATCACCGAGCGCCTCGAGGCCTCGGCGAACGTGATCTGGGGCGCCCGGATCCAGGAGAGCTACAAGGGCAAGGTGCGGGTCATGGCGATCATGACCGGCGTCCAGAGCGCGCAGGTGCTCGGCCCGAGTACGCAGAAACAGGCCGACAAATCCCGCGCCAGCCTCGAGGGCGTGACCGAGGCGGACTTCGACGCGAGCCAGAACGTCTCGCAGTCCCAGCACGGTCGCGGCCAGAGTCAGCAACCGAGCGGACGTAACTCGGGCTTCGGCGCCCAGAGCGACGGCGGGCGCGACCAGCTCGAGCGGAACAACGGCGTCGACGTCATCCGGTAACGCGGCGTCCGGTTGTTGGACTGTTCGCCTCGAACAGGCGAAACGACATTGCAATCACGACGACACACCATCGGTCGGCCGCCTGCGGCGGCCCTGACACACCGCCGCCGCAGGACACCACACCAGACACACCACTTTGGCCGACCGACGCTTTCACGCCCTCGAGTGACGACGCTCGACGTGACACTGTCTAACGGCAGGCGACCCGCGAGCACCGCTGGCCGCTCTCGAGCCGTTTCGAACGATAGTAGAACAGCAATCTCGACAACGTAATACGCCGAAAGTTTGCTCGAGAGAACTCAAACGGCGTGGATCGATTCGAGCAGCGAGCACTTCCGACAGACCTCCCGTGTCGTCGTCGACCCGCACTCGGTACACGCCTGAAGGTCGGCGTCGTCGCCGTCTTCGTCATAGCGATCCGCGACGATGCCGGCGAGTTCCTCGTAGCCCGAGAGGATGGAGTGGCGCGTTCCGGGGTGATTTTCCTCGAGGCCGTAGAGGAGTTGCTGGATCTCGCCGCGGTAGGCCTCGCTCGAGTGGGGACACTCGGTGATGTGGGCGGGCAGGTCCCGGAGGTGGGCGTAGAGAGCGACTTCCTTCTCGGGGACGTCCCGAAGTGGTTTGGCCCGGGGGACGAAGTTGTCCTGGTCCCGGCGTTCGTCGAGCGGGCCGAGGCTCGCGTCGAAGTGCTTGGCGATCTGGGAGACGTCGCCCTCGAGGAAGTTCATCAGGGCCGTCTGGGCCTCGTCGTCGAGGTTGTGGCCGGTGAGCATCAGGTCAGCACCGAAGCGGTCGGCGTACTTCTCGAGGAGGTCGCGCCGGAAGACGCCGCAGTAGGCGCAGGCAGCCATGTTCTCGGGATCGTCCTCGACGACGCGATCCATTCGGACGTCGAACTCCTCTTCGTAACTCACCACCTCGTGACGGATGTCGAGGTCCTCGGTCAACTCGAGGCAGGCCGCCAAGCTCTCGTCGCGGTAGCCCTCGATGCCCTCGTGGATCGTGAGACAGACGAGTTCGATCCGGGGGTCCTCGGCGAAGGTCTCCGAGAGGATCTGGGTCAGGACGACGCTGTCCTTCCCGCCTGAGAGGCCGATTACCCACGTCTGGGGGTTCTCGGGACTGGCGTCTCGCGGGACCAGGTCGTCGCGACGAATCCGTCGCCGGACCCGCTTGTCGACGGACTCGAGGAAGTGGTCTTCACAGAGGTGCGCCCCCGAGTAGGCGGCGTGCATCACCGCCTCGGCGTCACACCGGTTGCAGTTCATCGACTCGAGGTAGCGGGTTCGGGGGGAAACGCGTTTCGCTCCGCACTGGCGGCGGGTGATCGCTCCTCGCCGGCTATAACCGGTCGCTTCTCGACAGTTGCAACGTCTAGTTGGTCGCGTCGACGGCGTCGGCCTTGTCATCGGCGCCAGCACCGGAATCGCCACCAGCGTCGGCGTCGACGGCGTCGCCACGGTCGTCCGACGCCTCGAGCGTGTAGATCCCGTGGGCCGCTTCGATCGCGTCGGCCCCACCCTCGAGCGCGGTCAGCAGGAGGCCGACGTACTGGTCGCGGACGCTCGAGGAGAACAGTTCGTGGCCACCGTCGTAGAGGACCACGTGTTCGGGCGGTACCCGCTCGCCGATGGGCTGGTGGTCGATGATGGGATCTTTGAGCGAACAGAAGACGACGGCGTCGTGGTCGATCGCCAGTAAGTCCCCCTGAGCGCGGCGCGTCTCCCGGACGAACGACGGCGAGACCCACTTCGGGCTGGTCGCGAGCTGGTGGTCCGTCGCGAGGTCGCCGATGGCCGACCGGTCGGTCTCGCCGCGCGGAAGGAACGGCGCGCTCGTCGGAATCTGGGAAAGGAGGTCGAGGACCGGGTTGGGAACCCGCTCGTTGTACCCCCACCACGGACTCAGGTAGACGTGGTTGTCCGCGCCGTCGAGCGCCTGGGCGACGAGCGAGCCCGCGCTGTGAGCCAACAGTTGATAGTCCTCGAGGTCGACGACGTACTCGGCGACGGGCTCGAGCCAGTCGGCTTTGAAGTCGTCGATGTTCGTCGGGAGTTCGAACGCGTGGACGCGGTAGCCGGCGTTGGCGAGCGTCCCGACGAGCCAGCTGACGTTCTCGTGAGTCCAGCGATTCCCGAAGCCCATAACGAAGACGAGGTCCTCCTCGCCCTCGTCGTTGAAGATTCGATGGCGCATCTCGGCTGTCCATTCGTCGGGAAGTGACAAAAGCATACGCTGTCCGTCGCTGGACTCGGGGTGGAAGCCAGCCGTCCACACGCCAGGATCGAAGCCGCTACGTCGCCCCTTCGAGATGGACGACGTACGCAATGCCCGAATCCCTTCGGACGAAACTCGCGCGCTATCGCTTCAACCTCTTTCCGGCCTACCGACTCGCCGGCGGCCGGGTTCGATACATCGCGAGTGACTGGCAAGAGGTTCGCGTCTCGATCCCGCGTAGTTGGCGGACGAAGAACGTCTTCGGGACGACCTTCGGCGGGAGCATCTACGCTGCCATCGATCCGATTTACGCGATGATGCTCATCCAGGCACTCGAGGACTCCTACGTCGTCTGGGACAAAGGCGCGACGATCGAGTTCGAGAAGCCGGCCAAAGAGACGCTGTACGCCAGGTTTCGGCTCTCGGACGCGGAACTCGAGGAAATCGAGTCGATCCTCGAGACCGAGTCCTCCACGACCCGGACCTACGCGGTCGACATCGTTGCCGCGGACGGCACCCGCCACGCGAGAGCCGAGAAGGAGGTATACGTCGGGACTGACGAGTCGAAGCGTGCGTAAACCGGCGTTTGCGGAGGCGATCGAGCGAGTTCGCTGATCGGCACAGGTCGAGGAAAACCGTTTTGCCCGACTCGCCCCAACCTCGAGCCATGAGCGGATTCAGCCGGGACGACGCCGTCGACAGGGTGGAGGCGATCCTCGAGACCGTCGACTCGGAACCACTGCCGGTCCCCGTCCGCGAGGTGTGGGTCTACGGCGACCTCGCGCTCGGGCTCGACCCCGTCGACCGCCTGGACGTCTACCTGACGAAGGACATCCTGATGCGCGACGAACCCGAGGCGGAAGCCGAGTTCGAGGAGAGCCACGGCGTCAAGGGCGTCGGCAAGTCGGTTCGAGCCGAGTGGGCCCGCGCCCATCCCGAGTACCTCCGGGCCAACGCGAACGGCCACGCGGCCCCCGAGAAGTGCCTCGCCGCGCAGTTGCTCGCCGACGACGAACCGGTCCACCTCGAGGTCTGCAACGCCCGGTTCGAGGACAACGTGACCCAGCGCCTGCGCGGCGCGCGTTTGCGCGAGGACTACACGCAGTTACTCGACCCGCGGGGCGTCTGTCTCTGGTCCGACGGAGTTCGCAGTGACGACGCCCTCGAGAAGGTGCGAAACAGTGAACTGGCGTTTCCCACGCTGTCGGGCGCGCTCGAGATGCTCGGGATGGACGACGCTGAGGCCCAGGAGGCCGCGGAGGCGGTCCACGCCTGGCGCGACGAACAGGCGGGGGCAACAGTTCGCGGCGACGTGTTGTAAGGGTGAATTTATCGACCCACTGGTTTCGATTTTCTATTTGTAGCTGATAACCAGTAGCACTTGCACAAGATGCCTACAACTGGCCCTAATCGAGCTAAAACAGGTAATAAAAGGAGAGTGCCAGAGTAGCCAAAAGAAGCACTAGCAGAACAAGCCACCACCCGTTTCCACCTGATGTCGGCCGAGCAACATCGACCTCTGTCGGGTCCTGATAAGGCGATATCGTGGAAGCGTTACACTCATCACAGGTGAACGGCTTTCGATCGTGAACGTGACCGCATTTTGTGCAATACCACTGTCCGCTCATCGACTTTTTCGTATTACTAGAAGCGAGAGACTCCGTAGACGAAGGCCGATGTTGGATTAAAACTGTGTGTTCACAGCCCTCACACTTTTCAGGATTTGAGTTATGTATCCGTCCACAACTTTCACATCGCCATTTTACTTTGCCACTCCCCAGCCTGTCAAGGAGCCCCATCTCGAAACTGAACTTATCATCTATCGATTGTAAGTATACCGGTGGTGTTCCATGCGAGTTACCTCTCCGCTACTGACCAGCGGGGTCAAACCCTCTGGACTCGAAAAACGAACCCGCATCGGTGACAACGCGTTTTTGCCCCTCGAGGCCAAACGAGAGCTATGACCCTCGACCTCGAGGCAAAACGCGCGGCCGCCGTCGACGAACTCGAAACCCACGACGGCGTCCTCGTCGCCTTCTCCGGCGGCGTCGACTCGAGTACGGTCGCGGCCCTCGCTCACGAGGCCCTCGGCGAGGACGCGGTCGCCTGTACGGCAAAGAGCGAGACCCTCCCCGAATCGGAACTCGAGGACGCGAAACGCGTCGCCGACGAAATCGGTATCCGCCACGAGGTCGTCGAGTTCTCCGAACTCGACAGTGACGCCTTCGTCGCGAACGACGAGGACCGGTGTTACCACTGTCGAACGATGCGCCTGGGGAAGATGCTCGAGAAGGCCCGCGAACTCGGCATCGAGACGGTCTGTGACGGAACCAACGCGGACGACCCCGGCGCTGGCCACCGACCCGGCCTGCGTGCCGTCGAGGAACTCGAAGTACACTCGCCGTTGCTCGCGCACGACCTCTCGAAGTCGGCGGTCAGGGAACTGGCCGACGCCTACGGCCTCTCCGTGGCCGACAAGCCGTCGATGGCCTGTCTCTCCTCGCGAATCCCGACGGGGCTGTCAGTCACCGAGGACCGCCTCTCGCGCATCGAGCGCGCCGAGGCGCTGGTCCGCCAGTGGGGATTCGAGGGCTTTCGCGTGCGCGACCACGACGGCCTCGCCCGCATCGAAATCGATCCGGACGAACTCGAGGACGCCCTCGACTCGGCGTTCGTCGAGTCGATCCGCGACCCGCTGCTCGAGCTCGGGTTCGATCACGTCACCCTCGACCTCCACGGCTACCGGACGGGGAGTGTGAGTCCTGCCGCGGACAGACCGGCGGAACCCGACGCCGCGGCGAACGCCGCCGACGGCGAACCGCTGGTGGAGGACGTGTTCGCGGCGGAGTATCCGCGGGCGAACGACCGATAGTCCAAACCGACACGTTACTCCCGGACAGACGTACACAAATTTCACCGTTTACGCCAGTAGTACCAGACATACGTCGGAATATAGGACGTTAGTCCGGTAATATTGCTCGAGTCGATACGGACGTGGTAGTTCCCGTCGTTTCAGTGGACGATGACCGAACAGGAACTCGAGGACCCGCCAGTGGGCTGGCGCGTCGAGACCCACAGACGGTACACGGCAGCGACGAGCGACCGCGAGATGGCCTACGTCACGTACCGCCACGAATCGGGAGACCTGCGGGTCCGAGTCGCTCCCGCCTCGATCGACGGGGACGACCGGCCGGGGTACGCGATCACCACGACCACCTATCCGGAACTCGAGTCAACCGACGATCCCGCCGACGCGGGCCTCGAGTCCACCTCGCGGACGATTCGTTACGTCTTTCGCTTCCCCCGGTGTGACGAACTCGCCCGTCGGTTCATGTCGCTCTTCGAGACGGCGTACGATGGTCCGACGACGTTCGAACGCGCGCTCGCGTACGCCACCGATCGAGTGCGGGCGTCCGAGGCTCACGACGCGCCCGTCGACGTGGACGGGAGGGGAACCCAGAACTGACTCGACGGCGAATGGCCGGTCAGACTGGAGACGAGAGAGCGCACTCCGGTTTTCTTTAGCTTCAACTATCTCAAGCGTTCAACCGCCAGATACCGTAGTTCAGGAGGGCAGCGAACGTCACCCAGGCGAGGTACGGAACCAGCAACGCGGCCGCTCGCCGGTTGACCCGTCGGAACGCAGCGATGGTCGCGACGAGGAGAACCCAGAGGGCGACGATGACGACGAGTGCTGCCGCGACCTCCTCGAGCCGGAAGAACACCGGCGTCCAGGCGACGTTGAACGCCAGCTGGACGGCGAACAGTCCGAGAGCCAGCCGTCGGCCGTCCCTCGAGGACCGCCACACCAGCCACAGGGCGAGCCCCATCAGGGTGAAGAGGAGCGTCCAGACGACCGGGAACGCGATTTCGGGCGGGTAGTAGGCGGGTTTCTCAAGGCTACGGAACCAGGCGCTGTCGGGGCCGCCGAGAACCGCGGGGAGCCCGCCGAGGACGTTGACGCCGATCACGAACGCCAGGGCCTCGAGGACGTCGCCCCGCGAGAGCGATCGGAGGGAGATTCCGCTGCGATGGGTGCCCTCCATCGTTCCCGTTTCATCCATACCTGATCACACGCCCGCCAGACAGTTAGAAGAGGTGCGTCGATAAAGAGCGAGTCAGGAATCTCCTCGTTCACTTTCACCGCGGTACGAGAACCCTTAACCGATCCCGCCTCGAATTCGCGTCAATGGCCGCGACGGACGAGGGAACGCCCTCCATCGACCACCCGCTGCTCGAGTCGGACTTCCTCGAGCGGCGTCTCTATCAGCTGAAACTCGCCGGCACTGCGGCGAACGATCACACGCTCGTCTGTCTCCCGACGGGGCTGGGGAAGACGACGGTGAGCCTGCTGGTGACCGCCCGACGTCTCGACGAGGTCGGTGGCAAGTCCCTGATGCTCGCGCCGACGAAACCCCTCGTCCAGCAACACGCCGACTTCTATCGCGAGGCCCTTCAGATCCCCGACGAGGAAATCGTCGTCTTCACCGGCGACGTGAGCCCGGACGACCGTGCGGCGCTGTGGGACGACTCGACCGTGATCATGGCGACGCCGCAGGTGATCGAGAACGACCTCGTGGGCTCTCGCATCTCCCTCGCGGACGTGACGCACTGCACCTTCGACGAGTGTCACCGCGCCACCGGCGACTACGCCTACAACTACATCGCCGAGCGCTACCACGCCGACGCCACGGACCCGCTCGTCACGGGAATGAGCGCCTCCCCCGGCGGCGACGAAGAGGCCATCCTCGAGGTGTGTGCAAACCTCGGGCTTCGGGAGGTCGAAGTGATGACCGAGGACGACGCCGACGTCGCGGAGTTTACCCACGACACCGAGGTCGAGTGGGAGCGCATCCAGCTGCCCGACGACGTCATCGAGATCAGGGACGCCCTGAACGAGGTGATCACGGAACGCCTCGAGAAGCTCAAAGAACTGGGGGTCGCCAGGTCGACCCAGCCCGATCAGTCCCAGAAGGACCTCAACCGGATGCGCGCGGAGTTACAGAAACTGATCAACAACGACCAGTCGGAGGGGTTCAAGGGCATGTCCGTCCACGCGGAGGTGATGAAACTCCGCCAGGCCGTCACCCTCGTCGAGACCCAGAGCGTCGAGGCGCTGCGGCGATACTTCGAGCGCCAGCGCAACCAGGCCCGCAGTTCGGGAGCCTCGAAGGCGAGCCAGCGGCTGGTGAGCGATCCCCGAGTCCGGGAAGCGATGCGCCGGGCGGAGTCCTTCGACGAACTCCACCCCAAATACCGCAAGACGCGGATGCTCCTGGCCGAAACGCTGGGGCTCGAGGGCGGCGAGCGCGTCATCGTCTTCACCGAATCCAGGGACACGGCCGAGGCGCTGACCGAGTTCCTGAACACGAGTTTCGACGCGAAGCGCTTCGTCGGCCAGGGCGACCGCGAGGGCAGCGACGGAATGACCCAGAAGCAACAACAGGAGGTCCTGGACGACTTCCGGGCAGGCGAGTTCGAGGTTCTCGTCTCGACGTCGGTCGCCGAGGAGGGACTGGACGTCCCCGAGGTCGACCTCGTGCTCTTTTACGAACCCGTCCCGACCGCAATCAGGTCGATTCAGCGCAAGGGTCGAACCGGGCGCCAGGCGGAGGGACGCGTCGTCGTCCTGATGGCCGAGGACACCCGCGACGAGGCGTACTTCTGGATCTCGAGGCGTCGCGAGAAGGAGATGGAGAGCGAACTCCGCGAACTCAAGGGGATGGCCAGCGACCTCGAGGCCGAACTCGACGACGCCCAGCAGTCACTCGAGGCGTTCGAGAGCGGGGCGTCCGTGGGCTCGAGCGGGGGAAAACCCACATCGGAGAGCGGTACCTCGGGTAGAGGTCAGGAAAGGAGCAGCCAGCCCGGACTGCAGGATTTCGTCGGCGACGTAGGCGACTCGAGCGACGGGAGCAACGAGGGCGACGAGGGCGAAACGGAGGACGAAGACAGCACCGGCGAGACTGACGCGACCGACGAGGAAGCCGCAACGGTCGAAACCCACGAACCCAGTGCCGAGGGCGATGCGGTCGAAATCGTCGCCGACCAGCGCGAGATGGACGCCAACATCGCCCGCGAACTCTCGAGGCGCGAGGAGATCGAAATCCGTCTGGAGACGCTCGAAGTCGGCGACTACGTCTGCTCGGATCGCGTGGTGGTCGAGCGCAAGTCGGTCGCGGACTTCGTCGACTCGCTGGTCGGCGGCGACCGCTCGGTGTTCGAGCAGGTGGGCGCGATGGCCCGCCACTACTCCCGGCCCGTCGTGATCGTCGAGGGCGAGGGCCTGTACGAACAGCGCGACGTCCACCCGAACGCGATCCGCGGGGCGCTCTCGAGCCTGGCGGTCGACTTCGGCGCGAGCATACTCCGGAGCGAGAGCGAGGACGATACGACGGAGTTGCTCGCGACGATCGCCAAGCGCGAACAACAACTCTCGAACCGCGAGGTGTCCGTCCACGGGGAGAAGGGCGCAAAGACCCTGAGCGAGCAACAGGAGTACGTCGTCTCCTCGATCGCCGACGTCGGTCCGGTGACCGCTCGCTCGCTGCTCGAGACCTTCGGGACCGTCGAGGCGGTGATGATCGCGAGCGAGGACGAGTTGCGGGAGGCCGACGGGGTCGGCGAGGTGACCGCCGAGCGCTTACGCGAGGTCATCGGGAGCGAGTATACGGGGACCGGAAGCGCAGCGAGTTTGGGCGCCAACGAGTGACGGCCGTCGAAGCCCGAGTGGTGGCCGATCGCAGCCCGCAGGAACCGTGGCGAGTAGAACCGTTTTAGGGGCTCCCCGCGGTACGGACGTGTAATGGACGCCAATCGGCCCCGCGAATCGTCAGCCGCGACGAACGTCCGGCGAGCGCCACGCGCCCTCGAGGTGACGCGGCGTGGGCTATAGCGTCGACGAGCGCCTCGTCGAGCGTCTGTCGATGTTCCGAATCTACGCCTACGGGCTCTGCATGGGAACGGCGGACGCCCTCCCCGGCGTCTCCGGCGGAACGATCGCCCTCCTCCTCGGGTTCTACGGTCGGTTGATCGCGGCGATCACGTCGATCACCCCGAGTCGCATCTGGACCGTGCTCAACGGCGTTCGTCCGGGAAACCGCAACTCGGCCAGGGAGGCGCTCCTCGAGATGGACATCGGCTTCCTCCTCCCACTCGGAATCGGCGCGGTGACCGCCGTTGCGCTCATCGCCAGCGCGGTGTCGTCGCTCGCGGAATCACATCCCGTCGCCCTCTTTGGGTTTTTCACGGGGCTCATCGGGGCGTCCGCGATCGTCCTCTACCGTGAACTCCGGGTTCGGACGCGGAAGGACGTACTCGTGGCTATCGCGGGCGCATCGCTCGCGTTACTCATCGCGGCGAACGTCCTCGAGTTGCCGGGGAGCGGTGCGATCACGGTCGTCCTCGCCGGCGCCCTCGCGCTCAGCGCGATGATCCTGCCGGGCGTCTCCGGGTCGCTCATCCTGATCCTGCTCGGCCAGTACGTCTTCCTCTCGGGCGAGCTGAGTGCGTTCCTCTCGGCGATCGGCGACCTCCTCGGGAACGGCTCGCTCGAGGCCGTCTTCGACCCCGGGACCACGGTCGCTCTCTTCGTCGCCGGCGGGCTGATCGGGCTCTTGACCGTCGCTCGAGTGGTTCGGGCGGCGCTCGACCGACACCGAAATACGACGCTCCTCTTCCTCGTGAGCCTCATTGCCGGCTCGACGCCCGCCCCGCTGCACAACATCGGCGAGACGCACACCTGGACGACCGATACGATCGTCCTGGCCGCCGTCTGGACCCTCGTCGGTGCCGGCGTCCTCTTCGCGCTCGACCGACTCGTGGGCGGCTTCGACCCGGAGTGATCCCGCGATAGCTTGCACATCCTGGCACGCGAGGTAACCTCCTTCGAGGGCTATACCGAGTATGGTACTCAAACGACTCCTCGGCTCGAAAGCGGCTCGATCGCTGACGGTCCTCTCGGTCGCCGCGGAGGCGAAACGGGCGTTCAAGAACGGACGCCGACTCAGGGGAGCAGGGCTGCTCGTCCTCGCGGCGCTCGCCTGGAAGTGGACGATGCTCGGGATGATCGCCCAGGGCGTGCTCAAGCTGGTCCGGGGCGGGCGAACGCCGGCTTAGGGTTCCGTCGATAGGGACGTAACCGGCGCACGCCAAGATCGGAATCGAGTCCATCGGTGACGGACTCGCATCGAGTCGTGACGCAATCTCTTTTTATCGACCCGCACAAGCACACGGCATGAGCGACAGCGCGGTCGACCTCGAGGCCGAACAGTACGAGAAGCATCGCGAAGCCGGGGAAATCCTCGCCCAGGTCCGCCAAGAAGCCGCCGACCGCGTCGAAGTCGGCGTGAGCCACCTCGAGGTCGCCGAGTACGCCGAGGACCGCATCAGGGAACTCGGCGGTCAGCCGGCGTTTCCCGTCAACATCTCCATCGACGAGGAGGCGGCCCACCGCACGCCGACCATCGACGACGAGTCGACTTTCGGCGAGGAGATGATCAACCTCGACATCGGCGTCCACGTCGACGGCTGGCTCGCCGACACCGCCATCACGGTCGACCTCTCCGGGAACCCCGAGCTCGCGGAAGCCTCGGAGCAGGCCCTCGAGGCCGCCCTCGACCTCGTCGAACCTGGCGTGAACACCGGCGACATCGGCGCCGAAATCGAGGAGGTCATCGACGGCTACGGCTACAACCCCGTGGTCAACCTCACCGGCCACGGCCTGGGCCACTGGGAACAACACACCAGCCCCAACATCCCCAACCGGGCCGTCTCCCAGGGGACGACGCTCGAGGTGGGCGACGTCGTCGCCATCGAACCGTTCGCGACCGACGGCGGCGGGAAGGTGACCGAGGGCTCGAGCGAGGAGATTTACTCGCTCGAGCGGGAGGCGTCGGTTCGCAACCGGCAGGCGCGAGACGCGCTCGCACAGATCACCGAGGAGTTCCGCACCCTGCCGTTTGCGACCCGTTGGCTCGAGACCGACCGCCCCGAGATGGCGCTTCGCCGGCTCAAACGCCGGAACGTGATTCACGGTTACCCCGTGCTCAAGGAGGACGAGGGCTGTCTGGTCAGTCAGAAAGAACACACCGTCATCGTCACCGAAGGCGGGTGTGAGGTCACGACGGCTGATCAGTGAACCGCCTCGGGGTCAAGCCCCGAGACACTCGCCTCGAACCGCCTGTTGACCGACCGGTAAGCGGTCGTACGCAGAACACAACGAGAGGGAAAAGGAAATGGGGACCAGGGGGTCACCGGACGCCAATGTTTAGGCGTTGTTCATCCGTTGGCTCGAGCGCGTTCCACAGCGCTGGCACTCGGTGACGCGGTAGGGTTCGCGGGAGAACTGCGCGTTCTCTTTCTTCAGGCTCTCGGTGCGGATCTGCACGTTGACTTCGTGTAGCGTGTCCAGGTCGCACTCCTTGCAGTATTCGGTCAATCCGTTAAATGAGCTGTCAGTCGTTGCCATTGAGAAATTCTTCCGTTAGAGTAGTATTAAAACCCTGTTTCATTTCGAATCCTGAGTTGAGAAAATCGCAAGCAGGGGGTTATACAGCCCATAAGCGGCCCCGAGATCGTTTTATACCGTTCAAACTCATAGCTTATCGATTATTTCACGAATTCTTGAATTTCGTGGCAGAAAAGTAAGTTTGGATTACCGATAAAAGGGCGTGAGAACGGCCAACACGCCACAGTAGCGGAATCGAGCCCGTTTGACCTCGTAGCGCTGACCGTTCGCACCGCCTCTCGACACCTCTTTCAGTTCGTCCCGAGTGGAACCCGTATGGACCGGATCTTTGCGCCGTGGCGAATCGAGTGGATCAGGCGCGAGGAGAAAAATCCGAACGTCGAGGAGTGCGTCTTCTGTGAACTTCCCGAGTGGGAAGACGAACGAGAGAACCGTCTCGTCGCCCGGAGCGACCACACATTCGTGTTGCTGAACAACGCCCCGTACAACCCCGGACACGTCATGGTGATCCCTCACCGCCACACCGGCGACTATACCGAACTCACGGACGAGGAACTGCTCGACCACGCCCGCCTGAAACAGCGCACGTTCGACGCCCTCGAGACCGCCCTCGAGCCGGATGGATTCAACGCCGGGCTGAACCTGGGAGAGGGCGCAGGCGGCTCGATCGGCGACCACCTGCACACCCACGTCGTCCCGCGGTGGCAGGGCGACACGAACTTCATGCCCGTCCTGAGCGACACCACCGTCATCGTCGAGGCACTCGAGGAGACGTACGCCCTCGTCCACGAGGCCTTCGCCGCCCAGGAGGGCGCGCAGGATCCGGACGACTCGAGTGCGGTTCGATTTGCGGTCGAGTAGCCGCCTCGGGCGGTTTCGCAGGCGACGATTACTTGCTCAGTCCGGACGTGACGCGTCCAGACGCACCTCGATCAGGGTCAGGTCGTCAGAGGGGACCGCTTCCGCGAACGCCAGTTCGATCTCGTCCCACGTCTCGGGGCGACGGGCGTCGATCCCGAAGCTCTCGGCAAAGGTGACAAAGTCGGGGTTGGAGAGCGTCGTACCGGTCGACTCCCCCCGATGGTCGACCTGTTGTGCGGAGATGAGTCCGTAATCGTCGTCGGTGAACACGACGATGGTGAACCCACAGCCGAGACGCGTCGCGGTCTCGATCTCTGCCGCGTTCATCAGGAAGCCGCCGTCGCCAGTCGCGGCGACCACGTTCGCGTCCACGGCGAGATCGGCCGCGAGCGCGCCCGGTACGGCGATACCCATGCTCGCCAAGCCGTTGGAGATGACGCAGGTATTGGGTTCGTAGGTCGGGTAATTCTGTGCAATCGCGAGCTTGTGGTTCCCCACGTCCGAGACCAGTACGTCTTCGTCGGCCATCGCCTCGCGAAGCAGGGGGAGTGCATTCCTGACGGTAACGGGGTCGTCCGCCTCCGGCGCCGCGGAAACGTGCTCGATGATCCGGTCGTGTCGGTCGGCACACCACAGCGAGCAGGCGTTCGCAGAAAGGTGCTCGCCGATTGCCTCGAGGGACGCGCCGACGTCGGCGACGATCTCCACCTCGGGGTTGTAGTGACGGTACACCTCCGCGGGTTCGTGATCGACGTGGACGACAGCCGTCTCGAGGTCGGGGTTCCACGCCGCCGGGTCGTGTTCGGCGATGTCGTACCCGACGGCGACGACGCAGTCGGCCAGTTCGATGGCACGGGCGGCCTCCTCGTCCGGGCCGGAGTCGAGCGTCAGGAGCGACGCTGGGTCGCGGTCGGAGATCGCTCCCTTCCCCATGTACGTCGCGACGACTGGAATGTCGAGGCGATCGACGAACGCACGCAGTCGGTCGGATGCACGGGTCCGCACCGCACCGTTACCGGCGAGGAGGATCGGCCGTTCGGCCGCCTCGATCGTCCGGGCCGCTCGTGCCGCCGATTCGGTATCCGGGTCGGGTCGACGCACCTGATCGTGCTGGGGGATCGGACTGGCGTCGATGGGTTCACCGGCGACGTCCTCGGGGAACTCGAGGTGGGTCGCCCCCGGCTTCTCGTACTCGGCGAGTTTGAACGCCTTGCGGATAGATTCGGGGACGATCTCCGGGGCAGTCAGCTGAGCGTTCCACTTGACGATCGGCTCGAAGATGTCGACCACCTCGAGCGCCTGATGGCTCTCCTTGTGGAGCCGTTCCAGGCCGCCCTGGCCAGTGATCGCGACGACCGGGCTCTTGTCGAGGTGAGCGTCCGCGACCCCGGTGACGAGGTTGGTCGCACCGGGCCCGAGCGTCGACAGGCAGACGCCCGCCTCGCCGGTCAATCGACCGTGTACGTCGGCCATAAACGCCGCGCCCTGTTCGTGGCGGGTCGGGACGAACGTGATCGACGACTCCCGGAGCGAGAACAGGAGGTCCTCGATTTCTTCACCGGGAAGGCCGAAGACGTGCTCGACACCCTCTTCCTCGAGGCAGGCGACGAGCAGATTTGATGCAGTAGACACGGGGACTCACTCCGTGGGAACCACATCGTCTTCGTCACCAGGCGACTGGACCCACACGGTCTTTCGATTGACGAACTCGTGGATTCCTTCCTTCCCGAGTTCCCGGCCGTATCCCGACGCCTTCACGCCGCCGAAGGGCACCCGCGGATCGGATTTGACGAGTTCGTTGACGAACACGCAGCCGGCGTCGATCTCGCGGGCGAGTCCCTCGCCGCGCTCGAGGTCGGCCGTCCATATCGAGGCGCCGAGTCCGTAGTGGATGTCGTTGGCCATCTCGATCGCGTCGGCCTCGTCCTCAGCGTGGAAGACCGCCGCGACCGGTCCGAACACCTCCTCGGTCGCTGCGGGACTGTCCGCGGGCGGTTCCGCGAGCACCGTCGGCGGGTAGTACCAGCCCTCACGGTCCATCGGGTCGCCGCCACAGGCGAGGTCGGCGCCGGCGTCGACGCTCGCTTCGACCTGCTCTTGGAGGTCCTCCACGAGGTCCTCACGGGCCTGCGGGCCAACCTGGGTGTCCGAGTCCGTCGGGTCACCCACCTCGAGAGCCTCCATCTCCTGGACGAACCGGTCGAGGAAGTCCTCGAAGACGGCGTCGACGACGATGAACCGCTTTGCCGCGATACAGGACTGGCCAGAGTTGATCGTCCGCGCGGCGACACCGGTTTCGGCCGCCGCGTCGAGGTCGGCGTCTTCGCACACGACGAACGGATCGCTCCCGCCGAGTTCGAGGACGTGCTTTTTCAACTCGTTTCCCGCCTGCTCGGCGACGGTCCGCCCCGCGCCCTCGCTCCCCGTGAGCGTCACTGCGTCGAGACGGTCGTCCCGGATCACGTCCTCCATCTTCTCGGAGTCGACCAGCAGCGTCGAGAAGACGCCCTCCGGGTAGCCCGCCTCCCGGAAGACCTCCTCGATCGCCAGCGCGCAGCCCGGTACGTTCGAGGCGTGCTTGAGCAGGCCGACGTTGCCCGCCGTGAGGTGGGGCGCGGCGAACCGGAACACCTGCCAGAACGGGAAGTTCCAGGGCATCACCGCGAGCACAGCTCCGAGCGGTTCGTATGAGACGAACGTCCGCGCGTGGGGTTCGCTCCCGATAACCCGATCCGCGAGGAACTCGCCTGCCCGTTCGGCGTAGTACTCACAGACCCAGGCGCACTTCTCGACTTCCGCCCGGGACTCCGAGGTCGGTTTCCCCATCTCGCGGGTGATCAACTCGGCGTACTCGTCCTCGCGCTCGCGCAGGATCTCGGCCGCGCGCTCGAGCAACTGCTGTCGATCGGTGATGGGCGCCTCCGCCCAACCGTCCATAGCGTCCGCCGACTCCTCGAGGATGGAATCGACGTCGTCCACAGTGTGATCGTCGTACGTTTCAATCACCTCGCCCGTCGCCGGATTGATACTGTCCATTATCGTGACCCTCCTGCTGCACGGTCAGGCGTTCTAGCAGCGCAGGTACCATAGAGCCCCACCCAGCGAATGTACCGTCGAAAGGACAACCGTCGGTTCAGTGATTTCGGCCCCGCCGATTTACATCCACCACCTCCATCCGTTCATCGTACGTCACCTGCAGTGCTTCGTCCTCTAACGGAATCGAGATGCCGATACGAAGCGGATCCTTCGAGAGGAGTTCCTCCTCAAAATCGAGGAGGAGCGCGCGCTGTTCGTACGTGGCGAGGTCGAACTCGATGCCGTGCTCGTAATAGAACGCGATCACCGCCGGCTGTCTCGACGGGTAGAACAACGTCGGCATCCGCCACCGATATTTACACCCCTCGCAGACGTGCGAGACGAGCATCCAGAAGAGCGACCCGCAGCCCTCGCAGAACTGGTACTCGGTCCAATCGGGGTGATGATCGTCGCAAATATCGACCGCGGTGACGGACATATCGCTCGCACACTCCGGACAGACGCCGTCCATTACGGACGCTCGACGATGCGTGCCCCAGATCCGGTCGGCTTCGTTGATTTCGTTCGGCGTGCGATCCCGTAACCCCGACGGTGGGAACTCGTTTTTGCTGATGACGCCGGGCGGGAAGGTATCGACACACCGGGCGTCGCAGTCGGTACATTCCAGGTATCGCCACCCATCCCGGTAGCTCCACTGGGGTTGTCCACCGCAGTACCAACACGAGATATCCACCGCCACGGGTTCGATCTCCGGATCGTCGATCGCGGTGCCGGAAAGGAGCATTCTGACGATCCGCTTTCCCGAATCTCTGAGTTCGTATCCATCTTCGGTTCGCCGGACGAAGTAACCCGTGAGCTTGTTCAGGTGGTAGTTGAGACGGCCGGGATCCTCGACGCCGATGCGTTGGCGAAGTTCGGCGAACCGCAATGGCGTCTCGTCTGTAGGATCGTGTGCGTCCCAGAGGACCTGTAATACTGCCAGTCTGGTCTCGTCCGAGAGGAGGTGGAACGCCTCATCTCCGGTGGATTGAGCTGACCCCGCTGTTTCGCTCGGAATTGAGGAGTCCATACAGAAACCACGCGAACGACGGTAAAGACGTTTCCTCACGTTAGCACATAACACCGTCTCGGGGGTCGTCGAAGGGCGTCGAGAGTTTCCGAGGGGATCGTACCCGTGCTGCATCGAGTTCGGAGCAAAACATCGTTTTATTTATAGAATCGACGTTCGGTCGGTATTCCAATAGAAATATCGTTCTAATTACAGTTATTCCGATCGCAGTCGATGGTGTATCTGGGGGTACAGAAATGGCGCAAGCCCACAGGCTGGATTGTGAATCGGCAGCAGCCGATTGCCGGTTCATTATTCAATCGGAAAACGAGAAAGAAGCGATCGAATTGGCGAAAGCTCACATGCGCGACGTCCACGGGAAGGGCTACACGGATGAGGAGCTCCGAAGTAATCACCTGAAAATCGTGTAGTGACGGATGAGACAATGACAACGGAAACCCAAGCGGAAGCGGACCAAATCAACGAACAGCAACTGAACGAACTCGTGGAGACGTCGCTCGTCGATCTCGGCGCGACAGTCCACGCCGCGCTGGCCATTATCGGCGACGAACTCGGCCTCTATACGGTACTGGACGACCGTGGGCCGCTCACGTCCGCCGAGGTGGCAGCGGAGACGGATACGGCAGAACGCTACGTCCGCGAATGGCTACGCTCGCAAGCCGCCGGGGGGTACGTGACCTACGATCCCGAGACGGACCGCTATAGTCTCTCCCCCGAGCAGGCGTACGTGTTGGCCAACAGGGAGAGCCCGGTGTTCATGCCCGGCGCGTTCCAGTTAGTCGCCTCAGCGGCCAAGATCGAACCCGACCTCCGCGAGGCGTTTCAAACGGGCGAGGGCATCGGGTGGCACAAACACGACGACGACGTATTTCACGGCACCGAACGCTTCTTCGGCCCGTCCTACGGCGCCTACCTGCTCGACTGGATCGAGGCGCTCGACGGGGTAGATGCCGCGCTAAAAGCGGGCGGGCGGATCGCCGACGTGGGTTGTGGCCACGGCGCACCGACGATCCGCATGGCCGAAGCGTATCCCGACTCGACGGTCGTCGGCATCGACTACCACGAAGCCTCGATAGCGGTCGCACGCGAGCGGGCGGAAGCCGCGGGCGTCGCCGATCGCGTCGGTTTCGAGGTGGCGACCGCGCGAGAGTACAACGGAACGGACTACGACCTCGTAACGATGTTCAACTGCTTCCACGACATGGGCGATCCCGTCGGCGTGGCGGCCCACGTCCGGGAGACGCTCACCGACGACGGTGCGTGGATGATCGTCGAGCCCTACGCCGAGGACCGCGTCGAAGATAACCTCACGCCGTTCGGCCGCCTCGCGTACGCGATCTCGACGGTGGCCTGTACGCCGAACTCGCTCAGTCAGGACGTCGGCTACGGTCTCGGCGCCCAGGCGGGTGAGGAGCAGACTCGCGACGTCGTCACCGAGGGTGGATTAACGCGCTTTCGCCGCGCGGCGGAGACGCCGACCAGTCTGGTCTTCGAAGCGAAGCCCTAGGATTGCCGAAAAGTGAGCCTACGCGTACGACTCAGACCGGCTCGGCGAACGCGTACACCGTGTTCGCGCTCGTCACCTCGAGGTCGACGAACTGCCCGGGTTCGAGGCCGTGCTCGTTGGCGTTGCGGACGATGAGCTGTCGGTACGCGGAATCGCGACACTTCACCGAGTCGCCCGTCCCCTCCTCGACGACCAGGACGTCCTCGCGAGTGTCGCCGACCATCTCCTCGTAGGCGGCGCCGACGATCTCGAGTTTGAGTTCGGACATCGCCTTCGAGCGTTCCTTCTTGATCGTGCCGCCGAGGCCCTTCATGTCGGCGGCGTCGGTGCCGGGTCGCTTCGAGAACCGGGTGACGTTGATCTTCTCGGGCCGAGTCTCCCGCAGGAGGGCCATCGACTGCTCGTGATCGTGGTCGGTCTCGGTCGGGAAGCCGACGATGAAGTCCGTCGAGAGCGTCCAGTAGCCGAGCGCCTCCTCGAACGTCTCGACGACCTCGAGGTACTCGCTGACCTGGTGTTGGCGGCGCATGTCCCCGAGGACGTCGTCGCTGCCCGACTGCACGGGCGCGTGCAGGAAGTCGTAGAGTTCGTCGTTCGCCGCGAAGACGTCGGCGAGTTCCTCGCGAATGCCGTGGACGCCTTTCGGATTGGCCATCCCGACGCGCACGCGAAAGTCTCCGTCGATGGCGCAGATTCGCTCGAGGAGTTCGTGCAGTTTGCGTTCGCCGGTGTCCCAGCCGTAGACGCCGGTGTCCTGGCCGGTGATCCGGATCTCTTTCGCCCCCGCGTGGACGAGCGCGCGCGCCTTCTCGACGTTCTCCTCGATCGGTGGCGACTCGATTTTGCCCGTCGCCTGCTTCGTGATGCAGTACGAGCAGTCGGACATACAGCCGCGCGCGATGGGGAGGATGCCGATAACGCCGTCGAGGATCGGCTCGGCGTCGGGCGTCGTCGTCGGGCACTCGCCGTTGGTGACCGCGGTCGGAACCTCGTCCCAGTGGAGGACCTGGGCGTCGAGGCCGGCGAACTCCTCGCCCTGGGCGAGGGCCATACAGCCGGTGACGAACAGGTCGGCGGTCTCCTCGCTCAGTTCCGTGGCTCGCTCGAGCATGTTTCGCTCGGTCTTCTCGACGACGGTACAGGTGTTGAGGATGGCGACGTCGGCCGTCTCGGGGCCGTCGACGCGATAGTGGCCCGCATCACGGAGACGCCGCTCGATCTCGCGGCTCTCGCCGCGATTGGACGTACAGCCGTAGGTCTCGATGTGATAGCGGGCCACGGGTGGTACTCGCGAATGGGGCGTCAGCGGCCAAAAGCCCGACGAATCATCGTCGGTCTTCGCTGGCAAATATTGTTATCTGCTAACAAGCAGACACAGAAACTATTATGCGTATGAAGTGTCCACCTTACCAGTAGGTATGATGCGCAAGAAACAAATTGGTGCACTGGTGCTGTCGCTCTTTCTCGTCGCGAGTCTGGGAGCGACGGCGATCGCGGCGACGCAGACCTCGGGTGCGTCGACGCAAGAAGAATTCGACGCAAACCCCGACGAAGCAGACGAGGTTTACGTCTCCGAGAACGGCGACGCCGTGCTCGTCTACGAGGAGGCCTCCGACGATCCCGACGCGGAGGCCGTCTCCGGCACGTTCGGTATCGAGACCCAGACGGGACTCATGCACGCCCTCTACGGCGCCGACTTCACCGAGATGGACGAGAACGTCAGCGAGGAACTCGGCGTGGTCGGGGACGCCTCGTTCGGGATGTCCCCCGAGTCGGTCACGAGTGCGGCCGACCTCACGTTCCGAGACGTCGACGCCTATGAGGAGTTCAGTGCCGACGTCAACCTCGAGCAGTCCCGAACGACCTACTCGGCGAACGCCAACCTCGCGATGGTGATCAACGAGAGTAACTACGTCGAAACGGAGGAATCGGTCGACATCTCCGCACAGACCAGAACCACCGCGACGACGTTCGAGTCCTCGGGGACGATGACCGTCGACAGTGGGACCCCCGCTGGAGAGGGTGACTTCACCATCGACATGGCGCTTACCCAGAGCGACGACCAGTACGACCTCTCAGTGAGCGAAACGCGAGCGCTCAGCGACTACGAGCAGGACAACTGGGCCACCGAGGAGGACGCACGCGCCGCCCTCGACCGCCAGTTCCAGTCCGTCGCGATGAACTTCGGCGGGCAGTACGACCTCACGCTCGAGTCTTACAGCTACGACGACAGCGGCGAGTCGGCGACGGTCGACCTCGAGTATTCGGTTACTTTCACCGGCATCAGCGACCAGGTTGCCGACATGATCGCGATGGAACTCCAGAACGATCCCGAACTCGACCTCGACGAAACCGAGGCACGAGCGATCGCCGACCGCCTCGCCGAGTTGCACATCGAAGAAATCCAGTTCTCCGCCGAGGAGGACGGCTCGACGGTCGTCATCGACTGGAATACCGAGATCCACAACTACGACCAGGTCGTCCTGGGTGTCATCGAAATCGCCGAGTCCCTCGACGACGTCGACGACGAGCTCGCCGACCAGTTCGACGAGGCCCGGCAGATGATCGAGGCTCAGAAGGAAGCGGACCTCGTACAGACGACCGAGTACGACCTCTTCGTGAGCGAGGCGCCTAACGAGACGACTCTGGAGTTCAGTTCCTCGGCTGACGCCGAGAACTGGGGCGACTACGTCGACGAACTCGAGGAACGCGATGTCGAGCAGTTCATCGCGGAGACCTCGCTTTCCTTCGAGGCCGAGACGGTCGACGGCGACATCAACATCGTCTACGACTACGCTGCCAAAGACGACGCTCTGCTCGAGCGCATCCTCGACGAGTACGAGCAAATGGCAGAACAGGATCCGATGATCGGCGAGGAAGTCACCGCCGCCATCGAGAACTTCCGCGCTGCCGAGTTCGAGACGGCGAAGGCGACGATGTCGATCACCGAGGAGGAAGCCGAGTTCGAGACGGCCGCGGCGTTCGGCAACATGACCGAACTCGAGGGCGTCCCCTTCGAGACCGAAGACGGCCTCACGGTCACGGCGGTCCACGGCGAGACCGAGAACGCGACGACGACGATGTACGTCACCGTCGAGGGATTCGTCGGCGAGGACGCCGACGAGGCCGAAGTTCGCGAACAGCGCCAGGTCGGCGAGGACACCGACGTCCACCTGCCCGGCGAGTGGGACCGCGAGTTCCCCTCGATCGACGAAGACCAGGTCCGCTCGTTCCTCGAGGAGGGTGAGGACGACGACTCGCTGCTCCCAATTTCGACGACCGCCGCTGCCGCAGCAGGCGTTGCCGGCGTCGCTGTCGTCGGTGGGCTGTTCGTGGCCTACCGGCGGTTCTACTGAACAGGGAGTCGATTTTCGTTTTTGCTGGTGGTTCAACGTTCACGTCCGCCTCGCGCCTCTCGAACAGGAGCGAGCGGTACCGACTAGACGCGGCAGGAACGAGTCCCCGTCTTCGACGATGACGACGTTTCCGAGTGGACTGACGTCTCGGCTGCGCAGTTCCCCGTCGAACAAGCTAGTCGCCTGCCACACGTCGGTTAACGGGCTAACAAGCTCTCCCACCAGGTACTGTCGGCACAAGGCCCGAGTCCAATCACAAAGAGTAACATCTGACCGAACCGAGCGGACTCGAGGGTCAGTCGATGCGAGCGAACGCCAGGTTGCCCGAGATGTTCTTGATGTAGATGTCGACGACGTCGCCCTCGCTCGCGCCGGGAACGAAGATGGTGTACTCGCCTTTCTCCGCGACTCCGTCGCCTTTGCGACCCGTTCCCGTAATCTCGACCGTGTAGGTCTGGCCTTCCTCGACGGCCTCGCGCTGGGTCTGTTGCTGGGCGCTCGAGGAGCGCTTCGTGACCGGGCGGAACGCCCCGCAGGCGTCACACCGGAGCATCGGGGTGCGGTCCTCGCGGACGAGTCGGGTGTCGGGCAGGCCACACTCCGAACAGCGGACGTACTCTTCGACGTAGGCGTCGATCGCAGCGTCGAAGTCCTGGCCGGAGAACGAGCCGTTGTACCGGCCGCGACCGTCGGCCAGTTTCCCGTTCGTCCCGAGTTCGCGCTGGACGAACCGGTGCAAGTGGTCGGTCTCCCGCGAGAGGACGTCCGCGATCTCGCCGAGGTTGGTAAACCGGGTGAAGGCGCCGTCCTTCTGGGTCTGGGCGTCGGGAATCTGCAGTCGGTCGTCGTCCCCGCCGATGTCGGGGACGTTCTCCATCGCGCGCTCGAGGCTCGCTTCGTAATCCATACTCGAGCCAAGTGGCCCGCGACGTAAATCCGTTCTGCTCTCGCGTTAGGGCGCTAGCGCCGGGTTTTCGCCCTCGTTGTCGGCGCTCATCGCCTCGAGTTCGAGCGTGCCGGTCGTCGTCTCGCCGTCGAGTCGCGCCCTGGGGATGGCGACGAGTTCGATTTCCTCACCGATCGAGAAGGCGTCGACGAGATCGTGTTCGAGTTCCACGGCGAGCGTCCGATCGTCGTCGCTGATGGCGATAGTCTGGGCGTCGACGCAGGTTGCCCGATCCGGCTCGAGCGTGAACGGCCCGTTGGCGTTGCAGTGACGACAGCGCCCCGGTCGACGCAGGAATCGTCCCGGCTGGCGAACCGAGACGAGTTCCTCGCAGTAGTCACAGCGGAAGCCGGCGACGGCGACCCGCGGACCGGGTGCGTCCACGTCGGCGACGGTCCCCTCGACGGTCACGAGTCGGTTGAGGTGCTCCGTGCCGAGTTCCGACAGCGAGTGGCGAACGCTCGTCGGCGCCCCGGTCACCCGCAGGTAGACCCGATCGTCCGGGTGAATCCGCCCCTCTCGCGCCCCGAGTTCCTCGGCGAACTCGCCGAGGGCCGCCCGTCCGGCCTCGAGGGTTCGGTCGGGTTGTTCGAGCAGCGGCGCCGAAAAGCGGTAGTCGGTCCCGCAGCGGTCGAACGGGACGGTAAGCGACCGGCGGTCGGGGAACCGCTCGAGGAGCGACCTGACCTCGTCTGCTGCGGGTCGAAACACGTGCGTTCGCCACTTGTCGACCAGTTCGCGGTCCGAGACCATGGCCAACCTTCGCTCTCCCGGGACTTTGGTAGTCGTCGGCTAACAGCCTTCAGCGCGGCGGGAAGGGGTCGCTCGAGTTCGAGTCGGTGACGGAAGGTCCCGGAATCGGGTCTGCGTGGACGGCGAGTGAATCATCCGGGTTAGCATGCACAGCAAGTGAATGACATGGTTTTCGAGTGCAAGCCTTGCCCTTCTGGGTGGGGTCAGCCGGACACTCCGGCCACACAGTCCACCAACGATGGCAGGGCTGGGGTTCGACCGGAGCACTTACCGCCCATGCTAACTATGGTATACATGCATGGTGAAGAGCACCCGTCACGCTGTCTATGACCTTTACTACCACGTAGTATTCATCCCGAAGTACCGGGAGCAGCGTCTCACGGGTGCCGCCGCCGACCGGCTTCACTCCATCTTCGAAGAAATCTGCGACGACAAAGACCTCGAACTGGTCGAAGCCGAAATCATGCCTGACCACGTCCACCTCTTCATCGGCAGTCCGCCGAAGAACGCCCCGTCACTCATCGTCAACTGGGTGAAGGGAATTTCCGCCCGGTGGTACAATGAGCGGTCCAACGACCGTATCAAGTGGACGCGCTCGTACTATGTCGGGACTGCCGGCAGCGTCTCGAAAGACGCCGTCAAGCAGTACATCCGCGAGCAGAAGGACAAGCAAGACGGGAGGTGGACTGCATGAGGCGCGTTAACTCCTTTACCGTCGTCCCGCGCTCCGACGCCGACGAAGAACTGCTTCACAGGCTGTTGGACGCCTCTGCCTCGCTGTGGAACCAAATCACCTACCAGCGCCGGCAGAACTTCACCGACCCCGACATCGACAAGTCGGTGTGGGATACCGAGGACTACCGCAAACAGTACGTCGGTGTCCTCGGAAGTGCCACCGCCCAACAGGTGATTCGCAAGAACACCGAAGCGTGGCGGTCGTTCTTTGCCCTGAAAGAGAAGGGGGAAGCCAACGGCCTGCCGGGGTACTGGGGCAACGAGGAAGAAGGGCGGGAGTTGCGGACGTATATTCGCAACGACCAGTACACGCTCCGGTGGGGCGACCGCTCGACCATCGAAATCACGGTCGGCAGCGACCTCAAGGATGAGTACGACATGGGCTACCGCGAACGCCTCACACTCGGCGTTCGTGGGAAGCCGAAGTGGTCGGACGACCAAGGCCGGCTGGAACTGTACTACGACGAGTTGAGCGGCCAATTCAGGGCCATTCAACCTGTCACCACGAATGTTTCTCGACAGGACTCACCATTAGCCGACGAGACGGCTGCTCTGGATATTGGCGCAAACAACATCGTCGCCTGTACAACCACGACCGGCCAGCAGTATCTTTACGAGGGGCGCAACCTGTTCGAGCGGTTCCGCGAGACGACCCGCCGAATCGCGGACCACCAATCGAAGGTGAAGCGCGAAGAGGGCCGGTACACGTCGAAGCGGATTCGACGGCTGTACCGCCGACGGACGCGACGACGCGACCACGCCATGGACGCACTTGCCCGCGACCTCTTCGATCGGTTGTACGGGGAAGGTGTTTCCACCGTGTACGTCGGCGACCTCACCGACGTACTGGAAACGCACTGGTCGGTGCGGGCGAACCAGAAGACGCACAACTTCTGGGCGTTCCGCGCGTTTATCGACCGGCTGGCGTGTACCGCCGAGGAGTACGGCATCGTCGTCGAAGTCCGCCCCGAAGCGTGGACCTCGCAGACGTGTCCCCAGTGCGGCTCAACGGAGGACACGACTCGACACAACGACACGCTCACCTGTCCGTGTGGCTTCGAGAGCCACGCGGACCTCACGGCGTCGGAGACGTTCCTCCGACGGCACGAAGGAAACGTACCACGGCCGATGGCACGGCCCGTATGCCTCAAGTGGGACGACCACCGATGGTCGGCGTCACCACGCGCTCACCGTCCCAACGAGGAGCATACACACCCGCAAGTTACCGCCGGGGAATCGGCGTAGCCGAACCCCCACGGTGGAATTCTTGCGCTTAAGCGCGGGGAGGATGTCAAACACAGATTCACGGTCCCCCGGAACCAAGACCGACCAATGACCGTCAGTCGTACCGTCGAACTCGAGGGGCACATCATCGACTCCGGGACGATGGCCCGGTGTTTCGGGGCCGTGATGGACCTCGGTGGCGAGTTCGACGTCGAGGCGTTCGAAGTGGGTCGACACAAACACGCGGAGTCCTATTGCCGGATGGCCGTCAGCGCCGAAAGCGAGGCCGACCTCCGGGCGATCCTCCACGAACTCAACCAGAACGGCGCGACCGTGGCCGATCCGCGCGACGCGACGCTCGAACCGGCGCCCGCCGACCAGGTGGTGCCGATCGACTTCTACTCGACGACGAACCACCCGACCGAGGTCCGCGTCGACGGTGAGTGGATCCCCGTCGAGAACGTCGAGATGGACTGTGCGCTGGTCGTCACCCGCGCCGAGGACGAGGCCGACGAGGTGCGAGTGCGGACGCGCGTCCTCAACGCCATCGAGGAGAGCGACCTCGTCGTCACGGGGGAAACCGGCATTCGCGTCGACCCCCCGGAACGCCCACGCGGGAAGGGGAGCGCGTTCGGCTTCATGCAGGGCGGCGTCTCGAGCGAGCGCCCCTCGAAGTCCCTGATCGAGGAGATCGCCGACGAGATGCGCGACGTGGCCAAGAGCGACGGCAACGTCCTGGTCGTCTGTGGCCCCGCCATCGTCCACGCAGGCGGGCGGGAGGCCCTCGCAGACCTCGTACGCGAGGGATACGTCGACGCGCTGAGCGCGGGCAACGGGTTCGCGGTTCACGACCTCGAGCGCGACCTGTACGGGACCTCCCTCGGCGTCGACACCGAGACGCTCGAGCACCCACGGAAGGGGCACAAGCATCACATCTACACGATCAGCGAGATCGGCCGCGCCGGGGGGATCGAGGCGGCCGTCGACGCGGGCATCGTCGACAGCGGCGTCATGTACGAGTGCGTGGCCAACGACGTCCCCTACGTGCTCGCGGGGTCGATCCGGGACGACGGGCCGCTCCCGGACACGATCACGGACTCGATCGAGGCCCAGGACGCGATCCGCGAGCAGGCCCAGCAGGCCGACCTCGTCCTGATGCTCTCGACGCTGCTCCACTCGGTGGCCGTCGGCAACTGTCTGCCGTCGACGACGAAGACCGTCTGCGTCGACATCAACCCCGCAACCGTGACCCAGTTGCTCGACCGCGGGAGCGCCCAGGCGATCGGGATGGTCACCGACATCGGGACGTTCCTGCCGATGCTGGCCGAGGAGTTGCTCGAGGACGAGGCGTAGACGCGCCACGCAAGCGTCAGTCGTCAGTGCTGTGCGATCGGCGCTCTGTTCGAGCTAGTCGTCAGTACTATTCTCAGAAGAATCGTCGCCGTCCCGTTCTGCCGATTCGCTTTCAGTGTCGACGGGGTCGGGCCCGTCATCCCGTTCGGGGGCCTTCTCCCGCGCCGTCTCGACCCAGTCGGGTTCCTCGAGGTCCGTCTTGTTGACGTCCGTCGTGGTAGCGACTTGCTGGACGGTGATCGTCCGACCGTCGCGTTCTCCCTCGTCGAACCGCTGGCCGATCGGCGAATCCTCGAGGGGCATCGTTCCCTCGAGACTGGCGTAGACGATGACGCCCTCGCTATTCACGTAGGCTTCGAATTCGAAGGGTTCGTCATCGAGGTAGTCGTTGTTCCGGGGCGTCTGCGAAGAGAGCCGGTAGTAGCGATCGCCGTCGGCCTCGAGTCGCTCCACTGAAACGTTCTCGACGGATTGAATCATGGATCGCTGGGTGGAGTAGTAGCCGACGAACCCGGCCACCGTCCGGGCGTATCGCGTCGACCCGTTCTCGTACTCGTACACGCCGACCTGTTCCGATTCGGAGTGGTTGATCCACTGTTCGGCCGCCGTCAACCCGTCGACCGGGACATTGGCGCGAGTTCTCGATGGTGGGTGCTGCGTCGGAAATCGGCCTTCGAAGCGCTCCGTGGCGTGGAAGGTACCCGCTTCGGGGTCGGCCGCCAGCGACGCGCGATTGTCGAGCAGCGTCGTCCCGTTATCGAGGGTAACGACGCTCCGGATGTGTTGTCGATACGTACTTTGCAGGGTCGCCTCCATGTGACCCCTGGCCAGGTCTCCCGTGTCGACCGACCCGGACTCGTCGGTCGGAATGCCGGGAGGGACGTCCTGGTCGGACTCGGTTTCGATTTCGTCGGGGTCCAGCGACTCGTCGACGCCGTAGGCCTCGCGATCGGGACTCGAGTCCTCGAACGGGGCGGCGGCGAAACCGTTACACCCTGCGAGGGCGATCAGGGCGACCACGAAGATGACCTGGAGGGCGCGTCGCGTCACAGTGTCGTCGTTACTGGCCAGCCCCCAAATACTTTCTCGAGCGAAACTTAACCTAGTGAGGGATTCCCTTTTTGTACGTTTCTGCCGGACAGGATAGTATCGGATCGGTGTCGAATCGGTCGACGAGGGGATTCACATGGATCGAGAACACGTACACGCCGGCAAGGAAATCCAGCGACGAACCGGGAAGACGTTCTACCTCGCGACGCGCTTCCTGCCGCAGCGCGTCCGGGAGCCGACGCACGTCCTCTACGGCTTCTTCCGGATCGCCGACGAAGTCGTCGACGACGCCTCGGGCGTCCCATCCGAGCGGCAAGCCGCCCGCCTCGAGACGCTTCGCGCGCAGGCGCTGGGCGAACAGCCCACCGACGATCCGGTCCTCATCGCTTTTAGCGACCTCCGGGAGCGATACGGGATCAGCGACGCCGAGGTCGACGCGTTCGTCGACGCGATGAAGTCCGACATCCACACCAGTCGATACGACACCTACGCCGACCTCGAGGCGTACATGCGCGGGTCGGCGGCCGCCGTCGGCGTGATGATGACGGCGATCATGGACCCCGACGATCCGGAGGCAGCCCTCCCCTACGCGATCAAACTCGGCGAGGCGTTCCAGATGACGAACTTCCTGCGGGACGTTCGCGAGGACGTCCTCGAGCGCGACCGCATCTACCTGCCCCTCGAAACGCTCGCGGTCCACGGGGTCACCGAAGAGCAGGTTGAGCGCCTCGAGATGACCGACGCGTTCGCGACGGCGATGGCCGAGGAACTTCGTCGGACGGAGTCGCTGTACCGGGAGGGCGTCGCGGGCATCCAGTATCTCCCCGAGGACTGTCAGCTTCCGGTCTTGCTCGCGGCCGTGCTGTACGCCGAACATCACGCGCTCATCCGCGCTCGAGGGTACGACGTGTTGAACGCCGAGCTGTCACTGTCGACGGCCCGCAAACTGTGGTGTGTCCTGAAGACGCGCTGGCACTGGCAGTGGAACCCCGACCCGGAAGCCGTCTTCCGGCGGGTGTCGGCCGTCCCCGGACGCGAGACGGGGACGGCAGGCGGGCCGGACCCGCGTCCCGAAGACGGGGTTCCGACCCGGTGACGTCGCCGAGGGTGGCGCTCAGCGGTCGTCGTTGAAGGCTGTGTTTGGCCTCGTTACCGAAGACGACGTTCGCAGTCGCCGCTGAGGGTGGCGTTCGGCGTCGTTGCCAGGTAGTGGCGTCAGCCGTCGTCCTCGCGATAATCCGACCGTCCGGTGAGTCCCCAGTAGGCCTGCGACAGAATCGTGATGGTGAAGATGATCCCGAGAATCACCGCGACGCCCAGTGCGGCCGCGTCGCCGACGAACGTGGAGACGAACAGCCAGGCGAGCGCGACGAAGACCACCGACCCGACCACGAGTTCGACGATGTCGCGCGCGGTCGCACGGCTACTCGAGACGTCGAGGTACTCGGTTTCGAAGCGGTCGATGATACCCATGGGTCGATTTCGACGGACGCGCAGATATAGGTTGGTCGAACCGTCCTGGACGGATCGGCGTGCACGCTGGCGAGGACGGCGACCGACTATCCGTGGTGAGTCGGAGACTCCAGACAGTGGCCCCTCGTCCCGTGTTCACGCGACCCAAACAATTTTGGAAGAACCCACATGTAGCTGTTCGTTGACCACTGTAGTACGCGGGTCACCCTACCCGGGCGTTGACGTTCGCCCGTCGGGTGTCCCGCGAGTCACCCCTCGCCCCCCCCCCCTTTCCAACAAGCCCCTTTCGGGAGTGCCTTTTTGCTCGTCGCGAGCCACTGCTCGCGTATGACGAACGAACGCACCGACGACGGCACGCGAGCCCACGTCTTCGTCTCCGGGACGGTGCAGGGCGTCTACTATCGAGCGACGACCCGAGAGACCGCTCGAGAGGCGGGCGTCGACGGCTGGGTCAAAAATCTCGACGATGGCCGCGTCGAGGCGGTCTTCGAAGGCCCCGAGGCGGCCGTCGAGTCGATGGTCGAGTGGTGTCACGAGGGGAGTCCGGCGGCCGACGTCAGCGACGTCGACGTCGAGTACGAGGAGCCACAGGGCGAGAACGGGTTCGATATTCGGTACTGACGATCACGCGTCCCCGTCGCCCGACTCGAGTTCGGCGAGCCAGGGCGGGCGCTCGGTGTGAGCCCAGGTGGCCCAGGGGGCCTTCTCGGCCGCGTAGTACGCCCGGTAGGCGGCGACGGGGTCGTCGCGTCTGTACGCCTCGGGCATCGCCTGTGGTCGCGGGGTCGGCTCCGCGCTCGGGAAGTCGATCAGGTCGGGATCGATTCGGTCGACGACGGTCCAGCTAGCGTGATCGTCGGCGTGCCCGTAGCGCTCGCGAAACTCCGTGTTGAGTGCTGCGGCGTGGTCGCGGAGGCGCAGCCAGTTGGCTTCCGACTCGGTCGCCCACCGCGTGACCGGGTGGTTCGCGTGCGTCGAGGCGTACAGAAAATCCGCCTCGTAGCCGTTCTCCCTGGCCGCCGTGCACAGTACCTGCGCGGCCTCGAGCAACAGCTTGTTGACGTGCTCGTCGCAGTGATAGCGAGCCGCCAGGCGCGGGTCCTCGTCGAGCCAGAAGACGTTCACGGGTGACGGTAGGGCTCGAGAGACCTAAGCGTCTCGCAGGCCGCGTCACGCCTCCTCCATCGACCCGATGACTCGCCGCTCGAAGCCCATTCCCTCCGGCGACCGGCGGTTCATCAGCCGAACCCCGCTTTCTCCGGCGACCGACGACTCCTCACCCGAACCCCGCAATCTTCAACGGGCAGGCCGGCGAAGGCTCGAGCATGATCACTGGCGAACGGATGGCCGCCGTCGACGAGAACGCCGCCGCGCTGGGCGTCCCACGCCGACAGCTCATGGAATCCAGTGGAAACGCCGTCGCTCGAGCCGTCGAGCGCGTCGCCGACCCCGGCGCACGGGTCGTCGTGGTCGCCGGCCGCGGGAACAACGGCGGGGACGCCCTCGTGGCCGTCCGCTTCCTCGAGGAGTACGACGTGACGACGCTGTTGCTCGGCCGCCCGGAGGCCATCGGCACCGACATCGCGCGAGCGAACTGGGAGGCGCTCGGGCGAGGCGAGTACGACGTGCGGGCAGTCACCGACTCCCGCTCGTTTTCCCTCCCCAAGTGCGACGTGATCGTCGACGCGATGCTCGGTACCGGGATCAGCGGCGACCTCCGCGAACCCGCGGCCTCGGCCGCCCGAGCGATCAACGCGGCCGACGCGACGGTGGTGAGCGTCGACGTCCCCTCCGGGTTCGACGCCGACGCGGGCAAGCACGCCGACAACGGCGTCGTGGCCGACCACGTCGTCACCTTCCACGACACCAAGCCGGGCCTCGAGGGCCTCGAGGCGACGGTCGAGGTCGCCGACATCGGCATTCCGGCGGCCGCGGAGCGATTCGCGGGCCCCGGCGACGTCGACCTCGCTCGGCCCGCCGAGCGAACGGGTCGGGCGTTCGTCATCGGTGGTGGCCCCTACACCGGCGCGCCGGCGCTCGCCGCCCAGGCCGCGCTCCGGGCGGGCATGGAACTCGCGTTCGTCGCCGCGCCCGACACGGTCGCCGGAGAGATTCAGGGGTACGCCGAGGACCTGATCGTCCAGCCCTACGAGGGCGAGGTGCTGACGCCCGACCAGGTCGAGGGACTCGTCGAGACGGCCGAGCGCCACGACGACGTGGTCGTCCTCGGGCCCGGTCTGGGCACCGCCGAGGAGACCCTCGAGGCCGCACGGCGATTCCTCGAGTCTTACACCGGCCCGGCCGTCGTCGACGCGGACGCCCTCGAGGTCGTCCCCGGCCTCGAGACCGAGGCAACGCTGGTCTGTACGCCCAACCGGCGCGAACTCGCGGGGATGGGCGGTCCCGAGGCCGACGCCCTCCGGGCGGTCACGGACGAGATCGAGACCTTCGCGGCGGAATTGGGCCACGTCGTCCTCGCGAAGGGGGCGGCGGACGTAATCTCCGACGGCGAGACGACCCGCATCAGCCGCGTGGGAACGCCGGCAATGGCCGTCGGTGGCACCGGCGACCTCCTGTCGGGGATTACGGCGGGATTACTCGAACACGCCGACCCCTTCGAGGCCGCGACGGCGGCGGCGTACGTCAACGGCCGCGCCGGCGAGCGTGTCGCGCGTCGTCACGACCTTGGACTGGTGGCATCGGACCTGCTCGAGGCGATTCCGGCGGCGATCTGGGGTGAGGACGATGAGTGAGGATCGACCGAATGCCGTGGACGCCGACCAGCACGAATCGACGGCGAGCGACCTCACCCACACGACCGATGACGGCGACGTCCAGATGGTTGACGTGGGGGCCAAACCCGACACCCGACGCCGGGCCGTCGCCGTCGGCGAGATCCGGCTTCGGGAATCGACGCTCGAGGCGATCCGCGAAGACGAGGTGAGCAAGGGCGACGTGCTCGCGACCGCGCGCGTCGGGGCGATCCAGGCGGTCAAACACACCTGGGAGACGATCCCGATGTGTCACCAGATCCCGATCACGAACGTCGAGACGGTGTTTCGGTTCCTCGAGGATGGGGCGGACGAGCAGGGCGGATCGAACGGGGAAGACGACGTGGACGGGAGAGACGAGAGGAACGGGCCAGCCGACGGCGAACCCGCATCGGCCGCACTCGAACTCGAGGTCACCGTCGAGACGACGGGAAAAACCGGCTGCGAGATGGAGGCCCTCGAGGGCGTTACGACGGGGCTGAACGTCGTCTGGGATATGGTCAAGGCCGTCGAGAAGGACGCCGACGGCCAGTACCCTGCCACGCGAATCGAGCACGTTCGCGTGCTCGAAAAGGAGAAGCGCTCGACGGACTCCGAGTAGGGAGTCAGAGCGCGACCGGCCACCGGTAACGCCCTCCTACCCTCGTTACCGGGTGATTTCTCCGGATAGAGGTTCGATTCGAGCGGTCGTCTTCGCCGTGAAACTGTTCGGAAGTGGTGACCTACGGGGGCGCCAACCGGTTCATAACAATCCCCATCTCCCGTCGTACCCCCTGTCGGCGCAATGAAGCGACGTACCTATCTCGCAACGGCAGGCGCACTGACCCTCGGCGGTTGTATGGGCTTTGGTGAGACCGATGAACCGCGAGGAAACGACAGCAACTCGAACGACCCGGACGGAAACGAAACCGGGAACGGCGATGGCAACGGCAACGGGAATGGCGACGGCAACGGCGACGGCAACGGAGAAGGCAACGGCGACGGCGACGTGCCGACGGAAGCCGAAACCTTCGACGACTTCGAAGACCTCTCCGACTGGCAGGTCGTCTCCGGGTCGGCAACCCCCTACACCGACTACTCGGTCGTCGGCTCCCAGTCCGTCCTCCTCGAGGCGAGCGAAGAAGAGTCCCAGGTTCGCATCGCGCGCGAACTCGACGAACCCCTCGACGTGACCGAGATTACGCCCGGACTGGCCGTGGCCTCCCACTCGACGGTCAACGTCGGCATCCAGCTCTACGACGAGACCCGCGACAAGGTGGTCTACCGCCAGCGGACCCACGGCATGTCCATCCGCCACGTGAACTTCGGCGTCGAGTACATCAACGGCGACCCCGACCTGAGCGCGATCTCGGAGATTCACATCTCGATCTGGGTCGGCGACGGCACGGCCGAGGCCTGGATCGACGACCTCCACTTCGTTCCCAAGCCCGACCCGACGGTTCTCCTCCAGTTCGACGGCGGCTACGAGTCTCACCTCACCGAAGCCATGCCTCTCCTCGAGGAGTACGGCTACTCGGCGACGGCGTTCGTCCCCCCATCCCGTCTCCGTGCCTCCGAGGACGACGAGGGCGACCGCCTCACCGCAGACCAGGTCGCCGAGCTCGCCGACGCCGGCTGGACCATCGGAAGCTACGGCGCCCACGGCAACGACCTGACGGCCCTCGAGGGCGATCGAACGCCCGCGAGCGAAATCGAGGAGGCCGCCACCTGGCTCGAAGACGAAGGCTACGACGCCGAGTACGTCGCCTACCCGGGCGGTGCGTACAACGACGAGGCAATCGAGGCCGTCGAGGCGAACCACGAACTCGGCTTCACGGGCGGCTACCCCGTCAACGGCTACCTCACGAACGCCGCGCTGTGCCCGCGTCTCGTCCACCCCGACGGCGACGAGGCCCGCGAGGCCCTCGAGACGACGGCCGAACTCGGCGGCATTACCGCCATCTCGTTCGTCCGATTCGACGGCGGCGTCGGCGAACTCGAGGCGACCCTGGGACACGTCCAGGAATTCGAAGAGGCCGGCGAGATTGAGGTCGTCACACCCCAGGACGTCGCCGGCGAGTACGTGCTCTAGGCCGGATTCGGTTGCGTTTCTTTTGTGAACGACTCGAGCGCCGAGTTCGATCGGTCGAACAACGCTCCGTTATTTTGACTGAATTCTCCCGAGCGGGAGCACCATCCAGTGTTCCGGAGGGGATCCGAACCACCGAGAATTGTCCGGCTTTCAGACACATGTCTGTGTACTAGTATTTGCTGCTGGGGCGCCTACTAGTGGTATGGGAATCCCTATTATTGACACGATGACTGATGGATTCGAGCGCACCACGACTCGAAACGGGCTGCGGTTCGTCGCCGTCTTCGCCATTCTCTCGATCGCGAGCGTCCTTCTATCGCCGATGCGACTCGACACTGGCGAGCCAGTAGCGCCGACCATCGGGATCGCCAGCGCGTTCGCCGGATTGCTCTCGATCGTCGTCGCTATCGCCACCGTCGTCGCCGCGATCGTCGCTCTGCGCACGTTCGCCGCGGGCGAAACGGAGACGATCCCCGACGCGTTCGTGCGTCGGAACGTCGGCTGGGCGACGCTCAACGTGATCCTCGGCGGGGTCGCGTTCGGACTGATCGTCGCCTTCGGCACCGTCCTGTTCGTCGTTCCGGGACTGTTCTTGCTCGTCAGCCTCTACTACTGGGCCGTCTTCGTCGCCGTCGAGGACCAGAACGCGCTCGAGGGCTTTCGCAGCAGCTGGCAGCTCACCCGCGGCAACCGACTTCGACTGTTCGGCCTCGGCATCGCCGTCTTCGTGACCGGTGCCGTCGTCACGGCGGCGTTCGCTCTGCCGGTCGCTTTGCTCGGTATCGTCGGGGGCGTGCTGGCCCAGGTCGTCAGCGCGGCCATCACGGTGTACGTGCTCGCGACGACCGTCAGCGCCTACGAGCAGCTTCGTGACGGAGAAACTGGCGAGCGTCCTGATACCCAGCCCACCGTCCCGGGAACACCGGCCTGAGCGATTCGTCGACGCCCTCCCTTCAGAAACACTGGCCGTGTTCAAAAGGTGTCGATGGATTGGCCGCGTAGTGCTACTCACTTCTGATTTCGATATGGGAGCGTCGTCACATCGAACGCATCGTAGTGCTGGTCGTACGTGAGAATGTGATCGACCTCCAGCGCGTCCATGTGTGCTGCAACGACGAAATCGGTGAATGACGCATCTAGATTCGTCCACTCGACGAACGTTGCTTTGGCGGCATCGAAGACGGCCTCGGAGACATCTTCGAACTGGTAGAGCGTACTCTCGTCAAGCGTCGTGAGGAACGAGACCGCGTTCCGCATCGATGACTGCTTTTTCAACCGCGTTGCCGCCTCGTCAACGATGTGGTCGTTGACGATGAGCCGACGATAGGGGAGGTCACCATCGCGAACGAACGCCATGAACGCCCGCGAGACCGGATGCATCCGATCGCGGGGGTTGAACAGTGCATAGAGGAACTTCGGGCCAACGACGACCTGGTGTCGAACGTGGCCAGGTCGAAAATGCTCGGCCGTGACCGTCCCAATCGGTGTGTCGACTGGCTCTGCCATGTGACGTCAGGATTGCGCGGATGGATCGTCGGCAAGCGTGAACGATTCCTCGCTACCGTCCCACTCCTCAAGGAGATCATTTTCGTCGCGAGCGTCAGTTTCCGCCGACGTTGGAAGTGAGTCTTCCTCGAGTTCGTCGAGGACGGTGAACGCTCGGTCGTTTGGATCCGCTCGCTGTTGTCGTTCGACCCACTCGATGAGCGCTTCGTGCCCGGCCTCTTTGAGCGACAGCCCGTGTTCTCGAGCGAACTCACGAAACTGTTCGTATTCGTCCCCGGTCAACTCCGTCTGGACGTGCTTAGTGTCGTTGCTGCTCATAGGGATCACAGTTGTTACTCATCTCTACTTGCCCATGGAATAAAAGATGTTCGCATGTCCGGTCTCATGAGACCGGCTACAGATGGAAGGCAAGATAGCGCACTATCCACTAGAAGTTGAAATACGAAGCCAGAACAGGCCACGAGTCGATCGATGAGTGCTCGATATCTGGACCTCGAGGTGCTGTGCATAACTGGGGAAACGTCACAGTTCCCAGACGAACGCCGCAGCGAGTGCAGTGACGGCAACACAACGGTAACGCATTGTAACGAGAACATGCGGCAACCAGATAAGCGATGGGAGCTCCCTAAAAACGTCGTCCCTGTGGCGTGTCGACGATAATCGGCAGATCGCTGTCGCAGTAGCAGCGGTTGTGGGAGTTACGTTGAGGTGAGTCGGGGGAGGAACGCAGAGAGCAGTAAACCGAACGCGAGGTGCTGGACCATCGTCGCCTCGAGCGTCGCACGTACGTGATCCTCGTTCGAAATCGAATATTCCTTCGTGCGGACCATCGGGTGCATCTCCAGGAAGGCCTCGTCCTCGAGGTCGTGAAGTGCTGGATACACGATGCCGGGACTCAACTGGACGTCGAAGTAAGTGGCTAACGTCGAGAGGAGTTCCTTGCCGTTAGCCCCGTCGTGGAGGGCGACGAGCATCAGGAGGACCTCGTCGAGATTTTCTTTGAGAAGCGCGTCCTCGAACCGAACATCGTCGGCAGGGAGGACGCTAACGACCTGCGCCATCATCTCCTCGAGGTCATGGTCAACCGCGGACTGGTAGTTTTCGTTCCGTTCGACAGAGAGGGTGTTCGGTTCTGCCGCGGTATTCATCGACCCTTCGTTCGCTAATTTGTTGAGAATCGCGCCCGTGTGCTTCGTGTTATTACTCATGGGTGATCGCTCCTCGAGACTCGTGACCAGAAATCCGGCAGTCGTTCGTTAATTGATTCATGAAATACAAGAATACATATGCGTGCTACGCCAAAAGACAGACTAGCTTGTCTTGAAGGTATGCGAAACGTACTCAATGGCTAGCATGTGAAAATCGACCTGGCACAGCCACTGTTGGTGACAGACGATTTAGGGCGTATTCGCTGTACGGTACGGTGATGGTCAGCAGTGCGGGGTACGGTTCTTCTCAGGTCGTTGGAAGACTGACTCATCTCGAGTACGGAAAAGGACAATCTCGCCGGTCGTGAACTACCCAGTCCGCCTCAGTCTCGACTTCGGACTTGCGGCCCTGCTGTGGCCAGGGACCCCAGAACAATCTGAATCACTCCTTTTCGACGTACCGACCCCGGCGCTCGATCTCGCCGAGACGCTCGAGAACTGCTCTGTCCCCGGCCTCGCGGTAGCCTGCCCGAAGCGCCTCCCTGAGCGGTTCGGGCTCGTCGGCAGTCCCGACGAGGCTCTGGTCGAAGACGTGGAGATCCATCGCGTAGTCCTCGAGGTGGTCGGAGTGATAGCCCAGCCCGAAGTCGATCAGGTAGGTTCGGTCGGCGTCGACGCGCACGTTTCGCGTCGTCGGGTCGCCGTGGACGAACCCCGCCTCGTGGATGGTTGCGAGCGACCGCCCAACGGATTCGACGCGGTCGATCGTCAGCGCTTTCTGTAAATCCTCGTCGCCGACGTACTCGAACTCGAGGGTCGCTTCCTGGCGGTCGACGTCGCGAACCACCGGCGTCGGGACGCCCGCTCGTCGAGCGTGGCTCGTCAGGCGTGCCTCGAGGGTGGTCCGCTCGCGTCGCAGGCGTGCATCGAGATCGGGGTGGCGGTAGCGTTTAGGGCGGCGACGCTTGCGGACGCGACCGGCCTCGGGCTCGAGGGTGACGACCGCTTCGGCGCCGCGAATCGTCTCGTTCTCTTTTTCGTCGTCACGTTCGCTTCCGGCTTCGCCTTCACACTCGCCGGCGTCGACTCCCTGGCCCCCGACGACGGCCCGATCCGGTTCGTCGCTTCGCCAGGTGACCGGCACCTGATCGGGCCGAAAGTCGGGGTCAACGCGGGAGTCCGGAATCTCGAGCGTGTCGCCGGCAGCGTACATCTTCGCACCGAGGACGGCGATCATCCCCGCGTTGTCGCCCAGGAATCGGGGCTCGGGGGCGTAGAACTCGGCACCTCGGTCGGCACACATCGTCTCGAGCATCTCGCGGAGGCGAGCATTGTGGCCGACGCCGCCCCCGAGGACGAGTTCGTCGCTGCCAGTGAGCGAGAGCGCGCGTTCGGCGACCTCGGTGAGCATCGCGAAGATGTGCTCCTGGAGGGAAAAGCAGACGTCCTCGACGGCGTGGCCCTCGTCGACGGCGGCCTTCGCCGCGGACATGATCCCCGAAAACGAGAAGTCCATCCCCTTGACGACGTACGGCAAATCGACGTACTCGCCGTCTTTGGCGGCCTGCTCGACCTTCGGGCCGCCGGGGTGAGACCAGCCGACGTGACGGGTGAACTTATCGATCGCGTTGCCGACGCCAGTGTCCATCGTCTCGCCCAGGACGCGATAGCGCCCGTTGCGATAGGCGAGCAGGTGGGCGTTGGCCCCGCTGGCGTTCAGACAGACGGGGTCGTTGAATTCGGCCGCGTGGCGCCCGATCTCGAGGTGGGCGACCATGTGGTTGACGCCGACCAGGGGCACCTCGAGGGTGCCCGCGAGCGCCCGTGCGGCGGTGCCGACGACGCGCAGGCAGGGGCCGAGTCCGGGGCCGCGGGAGAAGGCAACGGCGTCGGTCGGCGTCCGTTCGTCCGTCGATTGGGCTGCGTGCTCAAGCACCGTCTCGACGACTCGCGGGATCGCGTCGTGCATGTGCTCGGCCGCCTCTCGAGGGTGGATACCGCCGCTGTCGGGTTCGTAGGCGTCGGTCTCGATCACCACCTCGTCGCCGTCGTACAGGGCCGCACTCGCCGCCCACGCGGTGCCCTCGATGCCGAGGATACGCGGCGGCCGGTCGCCGTCGGAGGCAGAGGCAGGGTTCGCGTGTGTGCTCGAGTGGGCCTCGGGTTCATCGTCACTATGGGTGTTCCGGGTCACAGCCGACGCTCCTCACGTGTGAAAAATCGTACTCGTGGTCGAGTTCGGTTCGACACGGCAACGAAACGGGTCTCGAGCCGGCTTACGCCCACTCGGTGTAGCCGCACTTGCCGCAGTGCTGGCGGTCGCCGTGGTCGGCGAGGAACGAGTCCCCACATCGTGGGCACTGTTCGCGCTCGACTTCGCCCTCGTCGTTGTAGAGTTCGTAGTGTGCCATCTCAGGCCTCCTCCGCCTCGACGTCGCTCTCGTCGGTGACGATCTTGTTGCGCTCGAGCATGTGCTCCTGTTCGACATCGGTGGCGTGGGCGGAGGTCTCGTAGACCTTCGCGTGGCCGACGGTCTTGCGCATGCCGAACTTGGTGTCGAGTTTACGGATGACGACCTCGTCGGCGTCCTTGTTCATTTTCGCGGCGAGGCTGTCACGGACCTGCAGACGCGAGGGCGTCGCCTCGTCGTGGGTCAGTTCGAACGTGACGTTCGTGCGGTGCAACATGGGATTTTCCTCCTCGGAGATGATGTCGACGTCCATGATATCACTCAGTTACTCTACTATGCCCGGGTAGCGCCTAAAAGGATTTCGAACCCGGGGGCGTGTCGGGCGGGCACATACTCGGCTCGAGCGACCACCCTCGGCGAATCCATTCCCAGACCCCGAAGTATCCTGTCGACCAGTTCAACGAGGTCACTGGCTGCTTCGACGGTGATCGGATGAAGCCCCGCCAGCTGTCCTTAGGTGATCGCAAAGAATTCGAAAATAGCCAATTTCAGGATAGGCTATTCCAGAATCTACTCGAGCGACGTCAACCGAACGATCGGTAACCTACGTCGTGGAAGCTAGTGCTCGTGTGGATGAGGATGGCGTGGGCGTATTCGTCCTCAAGTAGTGCACCGATCGTCCGAACGTCGCTCTCCTCGCTCGTTCGTATCGAGGGCCGTCCGAGGCGGACCGACGGACACTCGAGACACCCGGTACAGTATGCGTGAGCGTGGGTAGCGAGAGTACTCAAAAGAACGAACACAGTCGCTGGACGAGCGACTGTCGGCTACCACCGACGGCATCGCCTGTCGATTCGATCAGGCCGACGGCGCGGCTGTATTCGAACGACGTTTCCTGTTTCGCGGAAATCTGGGTGGAGGAATAACGTACCTGGGCGCCGTATCCTGGAGTATGGCAACCGATGATTCGTTCACTCGAACGCTCCTGATCGTCATCGCTGCAATCGTGCTCGTGCCGGTCGTCATGATGGTCGTGATGATGCCGATGATGGGTCTGTGGGGATGGGGACATATGTGGGGTGGGGGTGTCTGGAACGGCACCGGAGGAACCTGGATGTGGGCGCTCATGTTTCTGGTGCCCGTGCTCGTGATCCTCGGTATCGGATACCTGCTGTACAGCGCGATTCGCCGATCAGGCACTCGACAAAGCGATGCGGCTTTCGAAGAGTTACGATTGGCCTACGCTCGTGGCGATCTCTCGGATGAAGAATTCGAGGAACGTCGCGAGCGCCTCCAGAGGGATAGATAGGCGCTATTGCTTTCGGTTCGACGGCAAAATCGGCTGCTGTTGGTTACGCGACGACCGCCAGCCCCCGCGGCGTTTTGGACTCCGGACCCTCCCAGTCCGCCTCGAGCACCGACCACGAGTCCCCGAAGTCCTGTGAGACGAAACAGCCCAGGTTGTTGACGGCGTACACCGTTCCTTCAGACTCGGCGAAGATCGTCCGGACGACGCCCTCGCCCATCGGGAGCCCCCGGTCGTCGAGGCGCTCCCAGTCGGCGTCCGGTCCCGGTTTGCGGTAGGCGTAGGCCGTCGCCCGCGAGGCCGTGTGTGCGCTCGAGGCGCCGCTGGCACTCGAGAGGAGAACTCTTTCTGGATCGTCAGGATGGGGGACGACCGACCAGCAGTAGCGGTGCTCGAGGCCCGCCTGCGGGTGACTCCAGGTCTCGCCGCCGTCGTCGCTCTGGGCGTAGCCGTCACCTGCCGCGGTGTACACTCGGCCCTCCATATCGGGGTGGGTCGCGAGGCTGTGGTTGTCGACTCTGGATCCCTCGGGGCGTTCCTGCCAGCTGTCCTGGGCTTCGTCACGGATGACGAACGCCCCCGCCTCGATCCCCACGTAGAGGCGGTCGGAATCGTGAGGGTCGACCTCGAGCCAGCGCACGTGGTGGGTGTGCGGTCGCGGCGGGAAGTACCACTCCTCCTCGGAGGGGAGGTCGACCAGCCCTTCGAGGTGCGTCCAGGTGTCGCCGGCGTCGTCGGAGCGATAGACGCGGCTGGGTTCGGTGCCGACGTAGACGACGTCGGGGTCGTGGGGGCTGACCGTCGCCGCCATGACGGCCTCGCTCACGAACGCCGTCTCGAGTGCATCGAAGGTCTCGCCGCCGTCGGTCGAGCGAAAGAGGCCGTCCTCGAACGTACCGACGAAGACCCGGTCGGGGTCGTCTGGTGAGACGGCGACGCACTCGAGGTCGTAGCCCTCGAGGCGAGTCGACTGTGACCACTCGCCGTCGCCGTCGTCTCGGGAGACCAGCAACCGATTCGGGAGCGCCGTGTAGACGGTCGTCATGGGGTGGGATACGCCCTCGAGGGACACAAGCGTTCCCCGTGCCACGCGGGGCGGACACGGACGGCGCAAACCACGAGTCGCCAGGCGCTCGAGCGGACGGGGTGGCCGTCACCGCTCTGACAGCGGTCCGGCGCCTCTTTCGCGGGGCCCACCCGCGTCTGGGCTCCTCGAGGCGCGTTCAAGCAGACACAATAGACGTTGTGAAGGCCTCGGTAGATTCGGGCAACAGTTCAAGAGAGGGGTAAATATGTATTATATAGGCGGTTGACCTTACTGATTCAGGGTAATGGGTATGGCCGCGGTGAAGATCATAGCCACCCTGGAGACAGTATGACCACGACGAAGGAAACGAAACACGTAGCCGTTGAATCGACGGTAGCTGACGAGCAGGTGTCTCACGTGAGTGCCATCGTGGCCGTGCTGGGTGTCGTCACTTTGCTCGTCGGGCAACCCTCGACGCGGAGTCCACCGATAAGCGACCCCGGAGAGACGCCGGAAGCTGCGGCGGACATGGATGCAACCGCTGTCGCATCTGCGGCCGCTCCGCTTCTCACAGGGTGGCTCTTCCTCGTGGTACAGCGCTTGTTTCAGAGTCGTCGCCAGTACCCCCTGCTGACGGCTCTGAGTATCGAAGGAAACGGAGCCCAGACGGTGGAGGCCCATGGCGCCGTCTGAACGGTACTTCTCGAAGGTTGGTGCCGTTGCGGCGATTGCGGGAATCGGCGTCTATGCCGTGTCAAAAGGCATCCACTCGTGGGTACCGCCGCACCACACCCGGGACGCGTTCGCAGACTACGCCACTGATCCAAACTGGGCGATCATACACCTCGGTGAGCTTCTGGGAATCCTGTTGATGTGTGCCGCAGTACTCGCTCTCACCTGGCGGCTCCGCAGAGACGTCGCGGGCGTGTGGGCTGCCCTCGGTGGGGCGGCAATGATCGTGTGTACAGGCGTCTATGCCATCTTCATCGCGGTTGACGGCGTCGCCCTCGGAATCATGGTCGATCGGTGGGCGGCGGCCGACCCCGACCAACAGGAACTGCTGTACGAGACGGCTTTCGTCGTTCGCCAAATCGAAGGCGGCCTCTTCAGCATCCAGTGGGTCATGTTCGGGCTCGCCGCCGGGCTCTTTGCGGGCGCGTTTTTCGCCAGCGCCGCGTCGCCCGTTCGGCTCGGCTGGTTCAGCGCCATGGGCTGGCTGAGCGTCGTCGCCAGTCTCGGCGCACTCGCGTTCGGGATCGTCCAGGCCCAGACCGGATACACCGATCTCTCGATGGCCTTCCAGACCGGATTGTTCCCGGGCGTGGTCTGGGTCATCGCCGTCGGAGTCTTCCTCTACCGGAACCCGATCCACGACGGTACACTCGATCGGGACGCCCAGCGAGCGGACGACCGGCCGCGTCACGAGCCCGCCGACTGAGTGGTCTCGAGCGACGGTGAACTTCGAGGGCCGAATGTAAACGGTCTTGTGCATCCACCCGAGAGTCAGCCACGACATGGGGGCGTTCGTCGTTGCCGTCGCGGAGTCGGACCTCGAGTTGCTCGTCGCGATCCTCGCCGGGATCGTCCAGGGGATCGTCGAGTGGCTGCCGGTCTCGAGCCAGGGCAACCTCTCGCTGTTTCTGACGCTCGTCGGTACCGACCCCGGCGTGGCGCTCCAGTTGGCGCTGTTCTTGCAAGTCGGGACGACCCTCTCGGCGGCGACGTACTATCGCGAGGAGATACGGGCGGCCCTCGAGTCCGTTCCCGAGTGGCGCCCGAGTCGGGCCTACGAGGGCGAGAACGCGATTACGTCCTACATCGTCCTCGCATCTGCGATGACCGGCCTGGTGGGAATTCCACTGTACATCTTCGCCGTCGACTTCGCTGGCCAGCTAACGGGCGGGGTGTTCATCGGCCTGATCGGCGTCCTCCTGATTCTCACTGGGGTAATTCAGTTGCGCCTCGAGTCCGTCTCGATGGGCACCCGCGAGAAGCCGACGCTGGTGGACTCGATCCTGGTCGGCGCGGTCCAGGGCCTCGCCATCCTGCCCGGCATCTCACGCTCGGGGATGACCACGAGCGCCCTCTTGTTCCGGAGCTACGAGCCACCCGCGGCGTTTCGCCTGTCGTTCCTACTGTCGATTCCGGCGAGTCTCGGCGCGGCGGCGCTGACGATGGCCGGCGCCGGCGGGCTGCCCGGGATTGCGCCCGTGCCAGCTGTGGTCGCGCTGCTGGTGAGTGGGGTCGTGGGGTACCTGACCATCGACGCCCTCATGCGGATCGTCGAGCGGGTGCCCTTCTGGGCGGTGTGTTTCGGTCTCGGTGGGCTGGCGATCGTCGGCGGGACGGTCGTTTCCGTGGTCGTCTAGATACGCTCCCGCGATCGCGTGAACGTAGCTGCTCGAGGCCACAGGAAAAGAATTATTTTCTGAGGAAACTATTTGTCCTCTCGAGTCGTACGTGAGACTATGACTGAGGAGACGTGGGACGACCTCAACGAGCACGTCAAAGCGGAGTGGAAGGCTGAGACGACGCCGTTCGAACGCGTCTACGAGGTCGTCGAACAGACCCACGATGGACAGTCAGCGGCCGACATCGCCGAGCGAGCGCTCGTCAGCGAGCCGACGGCGCGTCGCCACTGTAAGGCGCTCGTCAACACTGGCTTTGCCGAAGCCGAGCAGGAGGGGCGATCGACGATCTACAAACGGAACGCCGACCGCGTGCTCATGACCCGAATTCGCGAGCTTCGGCGCGAGACGACTCGCGAGGAGTTGCTCGACGGGATCAAACGAATGAAACGGGAGATTCGCCGGTACGAAGACCAGTACGACGTCGTTTCGCCCGAGGAACTCTCACGTGAACTCGACGCCGACGATGGACAGGGGTGGGAGGACCTGAGTACGTGGCGCACCACTCGGCAGAACCTCGCTATCGCGCAGGCGGCCCTTGCATACAGCGAGGCGAGCCAGCAGCTCACTGCATGACAGGGGCTGATCGTGCTGGCGAGTTCGGTCCGATTTACCTTCCCGCACTTCGACGAATTCGCGACCTCTGGCGCACGCTCGAGCCGCTCGTCGACGAGACGTCCTACGACGATCCCATCGCTCCGACCGAACTCCACATCGAACTTGGTGACGGGATCGGAGCAGCTGACGGCGCGCGTCTCGACGTCCAGTGGAGCGAGCGCGGAATGTATTCGTTCCACTACGTCGACACCGATGAAGTCAACTGGCGATTCGATCGCCATCCCAATACCCACTCTCCCGAGAAACACTTCCATCCACCTGTTCAGGCTGTGACCGCAGAGCCCTCGTGTATTACCGTCGAGGAGGTGTCACTCGTCACACGGGCAGTTCACGCGATGTGGCGAGCCGCCTACGATCATGGTGACGTAAGTCGATTGAACTCGTTCACCAATCCGCCGTGAGCGTAGCGGTGGGATCCGATGTGGTCTCGATTTGCTCGAGCACCTGGCCGAGAACAGCGATTGGCTGGAAGCACCGATCCACAGGCGGGCACAGCAACGCTTCGAGGAATGAACGACCTTTTTGCTCCTGGCTCTCGACAGTGGTGGCGTGGGACGTTATCTACCAGGCGAACACGAGACGTTTATCAAATGCGATACGCCGAGGTGCGGCGCCAACAACGCGCCTGAAGGCACGCCAGCGTACGATACGGAGTGCTGGCGATGCGGCGAGCCTCTCGGCGGGAAACCCGAACCGGGCGACGAACTGACTGTCGACATCGTCGACGAGAAGCCCGACGGGACGCTCGTGTGCAAGACCGACGGCGGATTCGTTCTCTTTCTCGAGGAAGAAGTGATGGGCATCCAGGCGACCGTCCGCGTGACCGAGGTCGAGGGGACCGCCGGGCAGGCCGAGCTCGTCGATCCGGACTCGTAGTTAGGCAAGTGTGTCGCTCGAGCGTCCTGGACACTCTATTCGGCCGCCTACCCGTGTTGCCCCCTCGGTTAGGCAACCCATTCGATTTGCAGAATGTTAAACTCGGCATAATGTGTATGTATACCACCGTTGGGCTGACACGCCATGGGGCGTGCACAGACGGAGGTTCTCGGGGTCGTCCTCCTCTTCGGGATGGTACTGGTGGGAGCCACAGCGATTGCGACGGTGGGAGTGAGTGGACTAGAGCTAGTGCAAGACGAAGCCGAGACGGAGCGGGATCGCCTCGAGATGCAGACGGTCGCCCACGAGATTGCCTCGCTGGGGGACGGCGATCGCCAGGCAGTCGGTGTCGAAGAGTCGTACGACCGGGTCGAGGGAGGTCGGCTCGTGATCAGCGTCGACGGTCAGGAGGTGTACAACGAGTCGATGGGGCGACTCGTGACCGACGGCCTAGTGTACGAAGGCGGCCTCGTGGTGCAGGACGGTCGGGCGATCCGCGATCCGGCCGTCGAGACGCGGGGGCGGGCGACACAGATTACGGTGCCGCGACTCGCCGGTGAGACGTTTTCTGGCGACCTCGAGCGGACAGGGACGACGGCGATCCGGGTCGAGGATCCGACCGCGAACGTGACCCTCACCGTTCACAGCGCGTACGCGCCAGCCTGGTACGAGGCGTTCGAAGCACACGGTGACGCGCGGCTGGTCGACGGCGAGACCGTCGAGGTGGTCTTCGAAGGGGGCACCGCGCCGCGGCCGCCGACCGGATCGTCGGCGATCACCTTCGGGGAGACAGGGGGCGTGACGGTCGGCGAGATCGATCGACTGTGGGTCGACAGCTACGCCTCCTCGGCGGGGGCCTATGGCGGGGACAATCGCGGGGCCAACGCGACGATTCGCTCGCCGAACGCACTGCACTTCGCGGCCGGTGGCGGGGGGACGGTCGACCTCCGCGTCGAGCGTGTCGTCTCCGGCGAATCGATCACCCCCGGCCCCTGGCTCGAAGACGACCAGATCGTCGAGTACGCCGACAACGTCTCCGTGCCGGTGCCCACGGGCGACGTCATCGCCGCACAAGACTCGACCCAGGGGGCCCAGATCGGCGCATCGAACCTGACCGCCGTCGAAACTGGTGGAGCATATCACACGAGCGGCGACCTTGAGGTCAAGAATGAGACCCTCCGCCTGGCCGACGACACCTCGTTGTTCGTGGATGGCGATCTCACGCTCGCGAACGCGACGATCATCGCCGATGACGACCTGCAGATCTACGTGACGGGCGACCTCGAGCTTGGCGATGACGTCCAGATCGAAACCGCCGGCAACCCTCATCGGGCGTCCGCCGTGCGGGTCTTCGTCGCCGGTGATATCCGGGCGGGCGAAGAACGACGCGGCGAACGCGCCGAGCCCGATACGATCTCACTGACGGGGTACGTCCACGCCTCCGAATCGACCCTGTACATGCACGGCGAACTCGAACTGTACGGCGCGCTGGCCATCGGCGACATCCAGAATATGGGGTCGGCCCAGACGGGCGATCTGATCGTACACTACGACGAGGAACTCGTCACGACGGAGATCTATACCCAGAAAAGCGCTCCGCCGATGGACGCCGCGTACACCCGCGAGGCGTACTACCTCCGGTTCGTGCTCCCCGAGATCGACATGGCGTGAACGAACCGGTAGTAATGGATGCGGATTCTTCAGCTCACGCCGGAGGTGCCTCGAGTTCCTCGTCCCCGGTTCGTTCCTCGGCGGCGTCGCGGTCCTCCGGGTAGCCGATGTCGGCTCGCCGGCCGTTGATACCGATCGCGTCGATGGTCCGCCTTGAATCAGCAGGTCGGTCGCCTCGCTGAGCTCGTACTCGCCGCGATTGGACTGTTGGACCAGATGGCAAGCGTGGAAAATCGCGGGCAAACCGTAAAAACCGGTCATTACTGGAACCCTGATCACTTTCCCCTCGGTCTGCAAACTCGCTCGTACATCCGTCGCGATCGCAATCGGATTCGGAATTCCAAGCGCTCGCTGGACACCGGTAAATCGAGTTCCTCACCGTCACAGCACACGAGTCCCTCGAGAGCCAAAAGGGGGGTGTCGAGGCGCACGAGAGACCGCTCACGCGACCGTCACCTCGATTGATCCGCCCGCAATGAGCCTGTTGAATCCATACGCTTATCTGGTGTCGATCTACCAACCGAACGAAAAGTGCCGTCTATAAATGAGTCAACTGAATAACACCATCATGCGTGTCGTGAATACGTTATATGTGGTAGTTAGTAACACACTCATATATGCGGCGCAGACAACTCATGGAAGCGGGGGCCAGTATGTTGGCTGCGACCGTCACGGCACGCCAGCACCGACCGCCCGCTTCCAGGGTCCAGACCGAAGTCGCTATCGAACAACTCGTTACGGCCACGTATGACGAACCGGGACTCGCAACCGGGCTCTCGGCATCGGGGGATGTCGTGGTGTATGGGTTCGACGACGGAAACGTGATGATCCACGATGAGGAGCGCGACGGCGACGTACTCCCGCTTGCTGTCGATCAAGCCGTCAGCCACGTGCTCGTGCGTGAATCCCGGACGGCAATCGTCGCCTGGATGGACGCCGACCTGTTCGGGCCTCTGGATCTCGAGGACGGGGACGGCGCGCTCGTCGAACACCGGGGGCTGTGGGATGTCGACGCGACGGCTGATGGCGAGCGAATCGCATCCGTCTCCCAGCCCGTCGATACCGTCGGCAGCGTCGGCGTCGCGGACAACCAGGGAACGGTGATGTGGTCGTCGACGCTCGAGGAGGCAACCGGGTACGCGGTCGCGATGGCGGAGAACGGTGAGTACGTCGCGGTCGGGGCCGCCCACTACGGGGAGAACGGAAGCGAGCCTACCGGTCGTCCAGGCATCCGACTGTACGACGATACCGGTGACGAACTGTGGCGCTACGACCACGATAACGACGTGCTCTCGGTCGGCATCTCCACGGCACACGAGGTGGTAACGGCCGGGACGGACGACGGCCGGACGACAGTCCTCGACCTCGAAGGGAACCTGATCTGGGAGAGCCACGAGTATGGCGGGTGGATCGCCCTATCTGGTGATGGAGAGACGATTCTTACGTCGGAACCTGACGGGACGCTTGTTGCGCTCGAGTCAACCACGGGTGAGGAACGCTGGCGCGCCGACGTCGACAGGTGGGCCGGGGAGGATCTCAGCGTTTCCGACGACGGGTCACGATGCCTGCTTGCCGATCGCGGCGAGGGCGAGTTTACCCTCGTCGACGAGGGGGAGACGATCTGGACGGAATCACACGACGTTGGCCCCGGCCGTGGCACACTCGCCAGCGATGGCAGCGCGTGGAGTACGATCGTGACCGATCTCGAGGCCGAGTCGAGTCTGCTGGAGGCCTATCGTGATCCGGAGGCGATATCGGAATATGAACCCACGACCGGAGACGAACCGGCAAGCGAGGAGGAAGACGAATCGCCTGGAGGTGAGGTGTCCGTCTCGCTCGAACTCGTCGATTACTACATCCTCGGCAGCGATCCCGACGAGGAATACATCACGCTACAGAACACTGGCGAGGAGACACTAGAGATGGAGGGGTGGATCCTTCGCGACCGCGAAGACGGCGGTCGGGTAAACGTGAATCTCTCACCGTTCGTGTTTCCGAGAGGGTTCACGCTCGAACCAAGCGCGGAGGTAACCATCGTAAGTGGACAGGGAGGGGATACAGACGAGATTCTCTACTGGGGCCAAGACCAGCAACAGGTCTGGAACGAAGACAGCGATATTGTCATTGTACAGAACGCCGTTGAGGAAGAAGTTTTCAGAGAGGAGATCGCCGCCAACCACGAGAATAATGAAGACGGAAATGATACGCCAGTCTCGCTCGAGCTCATCGAGTATTATATCGATGGCGATGATCCACAAGAGGAGGAAATAACGATACGGAACACTGGTAATGCAGCGCTTGATCTAACCGGCTGGCGGATTGAAGATGCCCACGGGATCCCGGCTGGGAATATCTCTCCGTTCGAATTCCCGGCTGGATTTACACTCGATGCTGGTGCGGACGTGACCCTCGTCACTGGCCAGGGTACCAATACAGCCGACACCCTTTACTGGGGATATCGGCGACACGTGTGGAACGAAGACGGTGATGTTGTCTTTGTGTTCGATGCAGAGGGGACTCTCCAGCTCAAAGAACAGATCGCTTCAGACGGAGCCAGTAACGGAGAGCCATCCGGCGGTGCGCTCACCGTCGTAATCGACCACACGAACGCACCGATCGAAGGCGGCGAGCACCTGCAGGTAGTGGCGAACGTAGAGAACACCGAGACCGCGGACAGAAGCGATACGGTCGAACTGGTCGTCGGCGGTGAGGTGGTCGACTCCCAGTCGGTGACGGTAGCCGGGGAGGCGACCCAACGCATCGATCTGGGATATACCACTTATCCAGTCGACCAAGATGTCTCGTTTGAGGTCACGGTACGAACGAGCGACGACAGCGCCTCGAGGACGGTTGACGTGGTCGCTGCCACCGATGTGACTGGCGAGAACGGTGACGACTCCGAGGCTGCAGCCGGTGAATCCGGCCAAGACGACTCTAGCGAGCCAGCCACGGAGTCCGACGACCAGGACGAATCGGGATCGGCGGATCCGGCCGACCCAGAGGACGAACCAGGAGGACCCGATGAGCCGGACGAACCTCCCGAGGAACCCGATCCAGACCCAGAAGGGGGCGATGAAACACCTGCGGAAGAATCGTCGGACGCTGGCGATAATGATACGAGCGGTGGCAATGATGAGTGAGACCTCCGCTGCCGACAGAGAGCGAGGGTGGCGCCCGAGCGTTAGTCGGTGATGGGAACGTCCTGGAAGTCGTCGCCGTAGTGTTCGATGATCTTTTCTTTCTCGTAGCCGACGACGATGATGAGTTCGTCGGCCCCGAGGTCGACGACCTGTTCGAGACAGTGGGTCAAGAGTGGTTTCCCGGCGGCCTCGACCAGTCCTTTCGGTTTGTCGCGGTCAGCGGCCGCAATCGCGTCCCCTTCCCCGCGGCGAGCACTACTGCTTGACTGTCATCTATGAGTGATTTCCATTCACAAATACATTCTTGCTTGGGTGCTCAACGGGGCTGGTCACCGCTCCGTTCCAGTAATTGTAATCGTAGGACGGTCAAATATCGCGGGTGTGAGCCCTATTCGAACTATTCAGGCGTCTGGTCGGGACAGATCACGAAGAAGGGAGGGAATCGGACTACAGTCGATCTCGGCTGGTTCCACCGGTTTGAGGCTTGCCCACTGACAGCAACTGCTTCTTCGACCTTACTGGGCCGATTGTCGTTCACGCCCGATAAAAACACTCTGGCTGTCCGCTTCCAGGATTGAAAATCGGCTCAAGGCACCGATCGGGCGTGGTGAACAGACCATCACTGAACGACGCTTCCTGTCATAGCCCTATAAATGATTGTTGGCCAATCTGTACCGCTGAATGACATGGTTTATATCCTGGTGGTTTTCAGTCTCTACACATCCAATGGTGGATGGACCACGCGATGGCTGGTCGGTGTTCGCTGTCTTGATGGCTGCGGTCATGGTGCTGGTGGTGTTCACGCCAGTGGGGGCGGCTGGCTCGCCCCAGACCCAGGTGACTGACGCAGCCACCGAGACGAACGACACTGTCCAACGAGCCACGTTCACGACGGGTGTTGCACCGATCGAAAACGACCTCGAGAGTGCGGAGGGGACGGTGGACGTCATTTTGCGACTCGAGGAACTCGAGACCAGGACGGTTGCCCAGAGCGGAAACGCTCAGACCGCGCTCAAGACGCATGCCAGGAATACCCAGGTGCCTGTCGAACGCACGCTCGATGCGACCGCTGGGGTCGAGGTTGAGGAGTCCTTCTGGATCACCAATGCGATGCTCGTTACGGTCGACACCGACGAGATGCCCATCGAACGCCTGGCTCGTCTCGAAGGTGTAACGCGGGTGCATGCGAACTACGAGGTTCATCAGCCAGAACCAGTACGCGAGCGATCGGTATCAGCCGACGAGTTGGGTACTGAGGCGACCACGGCAGAGATTCAGAGCACGTACGGTCTGGATCAGATTAATGCGACCGAAGTCTGGGCGGAGTATGGAACGCGAGGCGAGGGGGTGAAAGTCGCCGTTCTCGATACGGGTGTCGATCCCGACCACCCAGATATCGAGATCGCTCCCGAAAACTGGGCAGAATTCGATATCTACGGAAACCCGGTCGAAGGTAGCGAGCCCTACGATTCCGGTAGTCACGGTACGCACGTCTCAGGAACTATCGTTGGAGGTGACGCCTCCGGAGAGCACATCGGTGTCGCCCCGAATGCCACCCTAATGCACGGCCTCGTCCTTTCTGGGGGAAGTGGGTCACTTGCTCAAATCATCGGCGGAATGGAGTGGGCCGTTCAGGAGGATGCCGATATCATCAGTATGAGCTTGGGCTCACAAAGGTATGAATCCGAGTATATCGACCCTATTCGAAACGCCGAAGCAGCAGGGACGATCGTCATCTCGGCTGCTGGCAACGATGGACCCGGAACGAGCGGTTCGCCGGCGAACGTCTACGATGGAATGGCGATCGGTGCCTCAGACGCGAACGAGGATATTACTTACTTCTCGGGGGGCGAAACCATCGTCACCGCCGACGCCTGGGCCAATCCGCCGAGTGACTGGCCCGACGAGTACGTCGTCCCGGACGTCGCCGCGCCCGGGGCGAGTGTCACAAGCGCAGTCCCCGGCGGGGGCTATAGCTCCAAAAGTGGGACCAGCATGGCCACGCCGCACGTTTCGGGGGTTGTTGCCCTGATGCTCAGTTCCGGCGGCGATCTCGACCCGGCGACGATCTCCGAGACCCTCGAGACGACAGCCTGGAAGCCCGATGGCGAACCCGCAGGCCAGGATACCCGCTACGGGCACGGTATCGTCGATGCGAACGCCGCTACGGCCGCGGTTGCGCTCGAAAGCGGCGTCACCGGCACTGTTACCGACGCTGCTGGTGAGCCGGTTGCAGAGGCAACCGTGGCGATCGAGGGCGGCCTCGAGACGACAACCAATGCGATGGGCGAGTACGAACTACGGGCGAACCCCGGTGCACACACCCTCACCGTCGAGAAGTTCGGCTACCAGACGGTGGCTGACAGCGTCACCGTCGACGATGGCGCGTTCACCGAACGCTCTCTCACGCTCGACCCAGCGCTCGAGGCGACACTCCTCGACGGGCAACCCGACAAGCTCGAGGGTGGTGAATCCATCTCGACCGTGGTAACGGTCGCGAACGCTGAGGACGTTGTCGTTGATCTCGACGGTGGGTACGACGCCACAGCGGCCACGCTCGAAATCAACGGTGGTGAACACGACTTCGGACAGCCGGCCGAACTCGCTGACGACGGGGAGGTGACGGTCACCGTCAGCACCGCTGCTGGAACGGCTGGGGAGCTCTCCCTCGTCCAGACGTACAGTAACAGCACGGACGAGACCACGATTACGACCGGGCCCACAACCGTCTACGAGGAGCTGCAACGCGTTGCGGTGGTTGCTGAGGGGGTCTACGGCTCAGCTGTTGGGGACGTGCTCGAGACCCGTCTAACGAAACCGACGGCCGCGACCGTCGTGACCGTCGATGAGGTCGTCGATGAGGTCGAGACCTACGATGCGATCGTCGTCCAGAGCGTCGGTGATCAGAACCTCTGGGACTTTGCCACCGCGACCAACACCGCAGACGTCGGCGTCGTATATCTCGATCAGTGGGGGTCCGATGCCAATGGCATTCCGAAGTATGCTGCCCTGACGGGCGATCCAGGCCACACGGCCGAGTCGTACGACAACGGGGTCCCGGTGTACTACGATGTCCAGAACGACCACACCATCCTCGACGGATGGACTGTGGGCGACCAGATCGATGTGCATGCCAATCCGATCGGCGATTTCACCTGGTTCGACGAGACGTCCTTTACGATCCTAGCAGAGGTTCGCGCCCAGGATGGGACGGGCGGGCCGGCACTCGCCATCGACGAAGAGACCAACACCGTCTTCGCCTCCTCGCTCGGGCGTAACCAGTATATCGGGAACGACGACTATACTGCCGAGGCCGATGAGGTGCTCGCCAACGCGGTGAGCTACGCTGCTGCGGAGGCAGCATCGCCCAACGAGACGGCGTTTTACGGGAGCGCTACGATCGCTGGCGAACCCGCGCCCGAGGGCACACCAGTTACCGCCGCCGTTGACGGCAACGTCCTCGCCAGCACCGAGGTCGGCCCCAATGGCGTCTATGCCACTCACGCGAACCCACTCACCCTCGAAAGCAGCGACGCTGGCGACGGATCGGCGGTCACGTTCACCGTTGGCTACTGGGACGCCGAGGAAACGGCTGTCTGGCAGAATCAGGCGGTGCAAGAACAGTCGCTGGCCGTTCCCGGTGGCGAGCTGACGGGGACGATCACCGACGCCACTCACGAGGCGGTGGTTTCAGATGCGACCGTCGAACTCGTCCGCGATGGCACGGTGGTGGCATCGACGACGACGGCGACAGACGGGACCTACGCCTTCACCGAGGTAACCCCTCAGGCGTACACACTCTCGGTCTCGGCACCGGGCTTCGAGACCGCCACGACTGACGTCACCCTCGAGAGTGGGGGCGCTCAAACAGCGAACGTCTCGCTTGCCGGCGACGCCTCGCTTTCGGGAACGGTCATCGAGAACGGAACCGAGGCACCACTCGAAAGCGCCTCACTCACCCTCGAGGGGCCGTCCGGGACCTACGAGACCACGTCGAACGCCACGGGGTGGTACGCGTTCGAGGAAGTCCCGGGTACCGGTGAGTATACCCTCACCGCCGAGACCGCCAACCACACTCAGACGACGACGTCGGTCACCCTCGCAGAGGGCGACGACGGCACCGCAGACGTCGCCCTGACCCACGCGGACGCGCTGTTCTTGATCACCGACGTCGACGCGCCGACGTACGTCGAGACCGACTCGTCCCTCGAGGTAGCCACGACCATCGAGAACGTGGGGGCGACGGGCGCCACTGAATCCGTTACGCTCGTGATCAGCGACACGCTCGTTGAATCCACTGAACTGTCGCTCGAGGCGGGTTCGAACGCGACGACGACGCTGACGTGGGACACCACCGACGTCGACCCCGCGAGCTACGCTGGCTCCGTCGAGACCGACGACGACCAGCACACGTTCGAGTTCCGGGTGGTCGCGGCGGAGGCACCGCCACCGATCGTCGGTGATTCACCGCCACAGGATCTGACCGGCGATGGTCGCTACGAGGATCTGACGGGCGACGGGGCGCTGACGATCACTGACGTCCAGACGCTGTACCATCACCGCGACAGCGACGTCGTACAGGACCACGCTAACGCGTTCGACTTCACCGACAGTGGGGCCGTCGGGATCGCCGACGTTCAGGCACTGTACACCCTGGTGACCGATGAGTGAGCACGCTATGGGGCGATCGGATGAGAGCCTCGGTTCCGCCCGCCTGACGCGAGGCGCCCTGCTCGTGGCCATTGTCGTCGTGGCTCTGGTCGGCGGGATGGCTGGCACACCGCTCGCCACCGCAGACGCAGGCGTCAGCGCCGACCCAGGCGTCAACGTCACGGTGAACGCCGCAGACGACGTTTCAGCCGGCGACACCGGCCAGGCGACGGTCGTGGCAACGGGCGCCGACAACGGCGTCAGCGCGTACGAGATCACCCTCGCGGTGAACGACACCGACGTGGCGACCCTCGAGGAGGTAGCGGTCAACGCCGACGGCGACGACGGCCCGCTCGTCTCCGTCGAACGGTCGGCCGATGGCTCGACGGTGACGGTGACCGCCGCCTTGCTGGATGCAACCCACGAGCCAGCGGCGGAGATCGAACTGTTCGACGTCACCGTTGCGGGACACGCCGAAGGTACGGCCGCACTTGAGGTCGTGGCCGTCGAGGAGATATCCGATCTCGACATCACTGCCTACCCCGTCGATCAGCTGTCTGGGACGACGCTATCGGTCGTGGATCAGCCAGCGCCGGCCGCGACTATCGAACTCAGCACCCTCGAGGAACTCGAGACGGGGACGGCGAATACGACGACGGTCACGGTGACGAACGCAACCGCGGGTGTCAGTGCGTATGATATCACACTCGCGGTCGAGGATCCCGATGTCGTCTCCCTCGAAAACGCCACCGTCCATGCCACCGGGACGGAAGGGCCACTCGTCGACACCGAACGCGCTGCCAACGGATCGGAGCTCACGGTCACGGCGGCCCTACTCGATGCCGATCACGATCCGGCAGAGACCGTCGACCTGTTTGAGGTGACGCTAGAGGGCCAGACGGCGGGCTCGAGTAACCTCTCGGTCGCAGAGGTTACTGATTTGGCAACGGCTGACCTCGATCAGTACCGGATCGAAACGACCAATATGACGACCATTTCGGTCGCGGATCCAAATACGGGCGGCGGCGGTGCGCCACCGTTTCCAATGCCTACTGCTCCCGGTGATGACGAGCCTGAGCCAGCAGCCTTCGAACTGGGCACTGTTGACGTAGAGCCCGAGACGACCACCGAGGCAGAGCTGCCGATCACCGTCCCCGTCACGAACGTGGGCGAGGCGGTGGGCAACGCCACGGTGGCCGTCTCGCTCGCCGACCAGACGGTGAACGAGACAATCCCGGAACTCGACGGTGGCGAGAACGCGTCAGCGACGTTCAACCTGACGGCACCCGACGAGCCGGGAACGTACGAGCTGGTCGTCGAAACGACCGATGACAACCAGACGGTCGCCATCACGGTGGCCGAACCAGAGGCTCCGTCGGACGACCCCGCGACGGATGCCGAAGATGGGAGCGATGAGCCCGACGAGGATCGGGACAGTGAGCCCGACGACGATGGCAGCGATGATGATCAGGACGACGGTCAACCTAGTGAGGAAAGCGCTGGCTTACTTGATAGGATGCCCGGGTTTGGGATTGAGGTCGCTCTCGTCGCCCTCCTCATTGGAGTAGGGCTTCGGCGACGGGCTCCCCGATAACTGCACGGTCGGTCGCACGCTCATATCGGGGATCCGAACGAATCGAAGTCGCGGCTTGAGGAGATACCACCCGAGGCTGGTGGCGACGGCCGTGGCGTTGGTCAGGACATCCGCGGCCGTCATGTGTCGTGCGGGGACCATACCCTGGCCGAGTTCGATCAGGATGCCAAACCCAGTCGCGACGAGAAAGACGAGTTCGAGTTGCTCGAGTTGACACCCTCACCGTCGGTCGGACTCGGACAACGACTCATCATCTACTCGTTCGGGCGGTTCCGGTGGCTCTAGTATCGCGCTGAGAAGGGCAGCAGCCCGCGACGAGCGCAGATCCTCGAGGGTCGCGTTCGAACGCGTTCCGGCGGCCGCCACGAGGGCCAGCAGGCCGTGGACGACGGCGAGAGGCACAGTGATCGCATCGGTTACCGTCAACAGGAGGAAGCTCGAGATGAGCGCTGAAAGAAGACACACCCCCAGAACCCGGATCGGACGGGCGCTGACCCGATCGGCGATCGAACGCCCGGTCCTGGCGACACGCGAGGTCGTGAGGCTGGCGGTCACGAACGCGATTACTCGATCGAGGATGGCGAAGATGGGCCCGACAGTTCTCGTCTCACGCAGGTCGATGACGATCACCTCCGGTTCGGGTTCGGCCGTGAACCAGCGATAGACCGCCGACGACGTCACGTACCGAGCGAGAACGGTCGCGGCTCCCACGAGTCGAGAGGAGCGGCCAGCGCGAGTTACAGAGCGCTGGATCGCCCGGCCGTGCGAAGCCGCGACCGACGACTCAGTCTTTCGTGCGACGAACGATCGGGAGTTGTGATCCGTCGTGGAGTCGTCAGCTCCGAGAGCCCCGGCTCCGGCCGCCTCTGCAGGCGTAACGCGTTCGTCCTCGACGCCAGTGGATTCATCGGGCGAATCCCGATCATCTCGGCTCGAGGGACCGGGAACGATCGGCGAGGCGAGCCACGATCGTGCGAATGCCGTTGCAAGCCTCCGGCGAACCCGCTCAACGACGGTGACGACGGTCGAACGTTCGTAGGCCGCGCGGAGTGAATCGGTCATCAGTGTAGTAAGTTATCGATCGATATCTGTTACTTCGACGGTGACGATGACGGTCCCGAAGTCGAGGATGATCGTCTCACCCTCTCGAAGTGGTTCCCCGTGGAATCGGAGCCCAGATTCGGTCTCTCGACCCTCGAGTTCGAGTTCGAGCGTGAGGTCGAGGTTCCGTGGATGGTCGCGCTCGTAGATGTTGCCGTCCTCGCTTTCGAGGATGACCGACGCGGGTTCCGTTTCGACGGTGTCGATGGTCGCGACCGTCTCGCCGCGTTCGGTTTCGGTCATGCCAGCCTCGAGGCCGTCGGCGACGTCTGGTTTCACGTTATCGAGGGTCGCCGTGACGCTCACGGTGGTTTCCTCGCCGGACTCCTCGAGTGCTCCGCGTCGCGTGACGTTCCCTGTGAGTTCGTAGGCGTCGGTCCGAACGGGAATCGTCGACCCGAGCACGACTGGCTGATCGCCGATCGCCGGCCCGGAGCCGGTGTCGATCGTCCTGGCGGTGAGTCCGACGACGACGCGACGACGATTGTCGCCGGCGACGTGCGTCCGTACCGACTCGACAGTCGCGACGGTGTCACCGGCGATACGGTAGGTATCCCCTTCGGCGATCTCGTCGGCCGTCGCGGTCGGAACGGTCGTCTCTAGGACCAGTTCCGTCTCGTTTACCGGCAGCGTCGTCTCCTCGCCACCCACCGATCGGACTTCGCCCTCGGTCGTGTACTCGAGCGTATCGATCGTCACGGTCTGGCCCACGTGCAGGCGTTCGCCATCGAACTGGAAGACGCGGTCGTCCCGCTGGTCGTCCTCGACGAGTTGCCCGTTGAGCTCAGCCCGGATCACGACGGACGCGCCGCCGGCGCGGTCCTCATCGTCACCTGGCGCCGACCGGTAGACGTCGGTCACGGTGAGGTTGTCGCTACTCCCTTCGAGGTACATGACGTCACCTTCCGAGATCTGTTCGGCGACGTGTTCGGACTGGGTTCCCAGGTCGATCGTCGCATAGCGGGTTTCCGATTCGGCATCGCCCGTGAGTACGCCGACGACGGCGAGGCCGGCGACGACGACGGCCAGCAAGACCAGGACGACGAGTGCGTCGACGACGTTGACGCGGCCAAAGAGGTTGCCCTCGTCGTCGATCAACTCCATACGACAGCCACCACGATCATATCTCTGGCAAGGCCGACGCTGGACTATAGCTGTTGTCATGTATCGTTAGAGGCAGGACGTGGGGCCGCGTTCTCGACGCAGCGGTGGTCAGCGTCTCGAAACGGGGTCGAACAAATACAGATTTCAGGCGGCCAACGACTCGAAACGGGTTCGAGGAACGCCGAACTCAGGCCGCCGGTGTCTCGAGATTGTCCTCTTCACGAATCCGTTCTTCGGCGGCGTCCCGGTCTTCGGGGTAGCCGATGTCAGCCCGCCAGCCGTCTAGACGGATGGCGTCAATGGTCCGTCCGGACTGGATCAACAGGTCGATGGCCTCGCTGATCTCGTATTCGTCGCGGGCCGAGGGCTGAACCAGATGGCAGGCGTGGAAGATTGCCGGCGTAAATGTATAGAAGCCCGTCATCACGAGGTTCGACGGCGGTTCCTCTGGTTTTTCGATCACATCGGTGATCTCGCCGTACTTGTTGGTGTCACAGACCCCGTAGCGGGAGGCCTCCTCCCAGGGAACCTCCTCGACGAGGAACGCGGCATCGGCTCGCTGTTCGCGCTGTCGATTGACGACGTCGCTGAGGTTCGCCCGGAAGATGTTGTCCCCGAGAATTAGCATGAAGTCGCTGTCGACGTGTTCCTCGACAGTGAGGAGGGCGTGGGCCAGTCCCTTCTGTTCGCGCTGGTGGGTGTAGGTGATCGGAACACCCTGGAAGTCGTCGCCGTAGTGTTCGATGATCTTTTCTTTCTCGTAACCGACGACGACGATGAGCTCGTCGGCGCCGAGGTCGACGACCTGCTCGAGGCAGTGGGTGAGGATCGGCTTGCCGGCGACCTCGACCATGCCCTTCGGTTTGTCGTCGGTCAGTGGGCGCAACCGGGTGCCTTTCCCGGCCGCAAGGACGACTGCTTGCATGACATTAACGAATTAGGTCCGGTCACAAATACTTTCTTGCTCGAGTTTACGCTCGAGCGACTGGGAATTATTCCCGCGTGGACGGTTCGAGCGAGCGATCGACCCACCTAACAACTACGGCAACGATGAGCGCCGAGGCGAGCACGACGGGATCCGAGGAGACGTACAGGTTCGGCGACGGGTGACGGAACCAGGTGAGCGGGTACAGCCAGACCCCTGACTGTGCGTCGGCGTACACTTTCAGCGCATCGAGCGTGAGATGAGAGAGCGCCCCCACGAACAGCATACCGAACGCTCGCTGGCGGCAGGTTCGAAAGCAGAGCGCGCCGATAGCAGCGAGGACGGCGATGCCGCCGAGCGTGTGGATTGCGTCGAAGTCGAAGGGAACACCTGTCGTGGCTTCTACTGTGGTGTTGGAAATGACCAGTTCGATGCGGTTGAGGTCGGGCAGGAGTGAGCCAACGAGACCGACGGCGAGCCAGCGCGACGTGAGCCACTCGAGGCGCCAGCGCAGAATTGTAAAACAGGCGTAAGCCACGAGGACGTGTGTGAGGAGGTCAGCCATCGTCGGGCACCTCTCGCGTATCGCTTGTAGCCTGAGGTTCGAAGCCAATTCCAGTAACGTCGATTCGCCACTGCCGAAGGAAGTACGCGGCGGCGAGGAGCCCGCCAACGAGGGAAGCGAGGTGCTTGTACCTGGTAGCCGTCGGACTCTCGTTCACAACGACGAACTCGTCGGGTGTCATGGTTCGATCGGTCTCTAGGACTCCATAGACCTGGACCACACCGCCGGGTTCGACTGACTCGGTAGGACCGTAGACCGTCAGCTCGAGGACGACCTCGTCGGCGTCGTTGGTCACGTGGATCGTCAGTGCGTCGTTCTCGACCGCGTGGACCTCGCCGAAGAGGAGTACCCGCTCGCCGGTGTAGGCCTCGACGTTCCCCTCGAACTGGTCGCCCGTCGGGTGGGGCCAGTGTTCGTCGTAGGTCGCCCCATAGTGGACCGCGAGTCCGACGGCCCCGAGGAGACAGATGGCGAGCAGTCCGAGACGGACCGCGGTGTGCATCGTCTCTGCCGACTCACGGTCAGCACTTCGGCGTTTCGTTCTGCACTACTGGTGCTTCGACGGGATTTCTAGGTGTCTGTGGAGTATCCTGTTACACTGGGGAGTTATGCGCCACAATTCCCGGCTGGCGACCCGACCAGACCCTCCACTTCGAGAACGCCATACGTATTGGCGAGCGAGCGCTCTTTCGGGCGGTCTGTTTCGTCGATGAGGAGCCGATCGTTATCGCGCAGTCGCCTCCATAGTTGTGTGGCTGTGGACGACACTCCACGAGACTTCCTCACTTGCGTGAAAATATACAGGAGCAAACTAATGTGTGCCAACGTGATTCTCGCCTCACGTGATCGGAGTGAAACGACCGAACGGCCACAACCGTTATGTGGATTGGTGTAAGCAATCCTGTAATTTCCAAAGACATATATCTTCAGAACACGGGTGCCTTACGTAGATGCTGAAGGGGTGGCAGTACCGAATCGTCAGCGCTAGTGGGGTATGTGCGCTAGCGATTACTGCCGTCCTCGTCGCGAACCATCCGATCCCACAGCGCCTGTTCACGACGTACGTGCCGGTGTTCGACCGCCTCGAGCCGACGATCCTCTCGGGGGCGTCGTTGCGCTGGGCGGTGGCACTAAGTGCGATTACGGTGGTCGGGGCGCTGTTGCCCCTGTACAAGCCACAGCCTCGACGGGCCCTCGATACGATCTTCATCGCCGAGAAACGCGTGCTCGTAGCCGGATTGGCGATGGCGACGCTGGGGTACTTCAAGTGGTCCCACCGGTTGCCCCGCCAGACGCTCACGATGACCGTCGCGATTCTGGCCGTCGCGGTGCCGGTCTGGTTCTTCCAGGTGCGGCGACGGCCGGCCGGCGAGACGGGTCGAACGCTGATCGTCGGCGACGACCTCCACCAGATCGAACGGGTCGCGCCCGTCATCGATGCACCCGTGATCGGCTACCTATGCCCGACCCGGCCTACGGTAGCCGGGAAATCCGAGGCAGAAGTCGACGGCATTTTGACCGACGGTGGGACGGTCGAGGAGCACCAGCTCGCGGACCTCGAAGCGGCCATCGACGAGTACGGTCGCCTGGGCGCGATGACCAGACTCGGCGGGCTGTCTCGGCTGGAAGACGTCCTGGTCGAGTACGACGTCGACACCGTCGTCCTGGCCTTCTTCCGGGCCGACCGCGCGGAGTTCTTCGGCGCGCTGGATGCGTGCCACGAACATGGTGTTGAGGCGAAGGTCCACCGGGAGTACGCCTCGAGCGTGCTCGTGAACACCGGCGACGTCGGGGAGCTGGTGGACGTCGACCTCGAGCCGTGGGACCCGCTCGATCACGTGTTCAAGCGGCTGTTCGACGTGGTGTTCACTGCTGTAGGTCTGATGATCTTCGGGCCGTTAATGGTGGTGATTGCGGTGGCCGTCAAACTCGACAGCCCGGGACCAGTGCTGTACAAACAGCATCGAACCGCCGGCTTCGGCGAGACGTTCCCCGTCTACAAGTTCCGGTCGATGGTCCCCGAAGGGGACTCCGCTGAGCCCGTCGACGACGAGTCGAACGACCGGATCACACGTGTTGGGCGCGTGTTACGGAAGACGCACCTGGACGAACTCCCGCAGCTGTGGTCGATCCTCGTCGGGAAGATGAGCGTCGTCGGCCCACGGGCCGCCTGGACCGAAGAGGAGATCCTCCTTGAGGAAGACACCCCCGCTTGGCGCAAGCGCTGGTTCGTGAAACCCGGGCTGACGGGACTGGCACAAATTAACGACGCGAAGAGCACCAATCCCGGGATGAAGTTGCGCTACGACCTCGAGTACATTCGTCAGCAGTCGTTCTGGTTCGACGTGAAGATCGTTATTCGACAAGTGTGGAAGGTCGTTGAGGACACGTGGGAGACAGTACGGTGAAATCGATACCGGGAATCATCGCACTTACGCAAAGACGATTTCACCGGACAGATCACGATTACTGTGGTGGACGAGAGTCCGGTCGATTCGTTGCACGAGTTCACCAACGTCACGACCGTGTTGTGAAACGAAGATGAAACCCGCGTGTTCGACGTCCGAGAACCGTGCCTCGACCAGCGAAAGAAAATCGTCGTCGAACGTCAATAGACACCAGCCACGCTCGATGGCGTATCTGAGATGTTCCTCGTCGCTGCATCCGAACGTGTCTTCCTCGACCGGTGTCGTAACGTCCCATCCATGACGGCGGAGCCATTTGGGACGGGTTTCCAGACGTTTTCACCGGCGTAGATCATGCCGGAGAGTGTGTATTTTCGACACCCATCGTGTCCCGGAATTCCTCGATGTTGGCGTAGTAGTACGATAGTGCCGCTTTGGACGTCGGCGAGTGAGAGCGGCGGGTACAGTTCGATGATCTCGTCCGGCGAGTAGCCGCTGTGCTCATACGCACTCGCGACGTTCCCGACCCCGATTCTCGAGGCATGAGACGATCGGCGAGTATTGAGACGGGCGCCGCTGTCACAATGGACGACAATCACCACCTTCTTGCCTCGTTTCGGGAAAGCATCGGTCCATGCGTATTCTACGAGTCGCACAGAAGGTCTACCCGGACGTGAAAGAGGCTCTTAAGTCATTAAAACTAGAAGAGACAACAGACACTATAAAAAAGCTACTTTAGAAGCGAAATCGATGTTAGATGGACATATTCTTGAAGGAGGATTGTGATTATGAGATATGGAAATGAGACAGATTTCTCAGTATCTATCCAGTATTGATTGCCACAAGTATTCTTAATATAAACAATGGTCTGGGAATTATTACTGAAAATTCTGTTCTGGGGAACTGTTCTGGGATTAGTCCATACATTCTTCTTGTATCCAATATCTCTCAAGCTCTGGACTCTGTTTCGAGGAGAAACTCGGTCAAATGAAGCAACTAGTTTGCCAAGCGTTGCGCTGATTATCGCAGCATACAATGAAGAGGATGTCATTGCCGAAAAAATTGAAAATAGTCTTCAACTGGACTACCCATCAGATCTACTCGATATTATAGTATTCTCTGACGAATCGAACGATAGGACGGACGAAATAGTAGTGGGATATGAAGAGCAAGGGGTTTCTCTAATTCGAATTGAAGGACGGGTTGGGAAAACCGAATGTCAAAACCGCGTTGCAAGCAAATCTGATGCAGATTTACTCGTCTTTTCAGACGCCAATAGTATCTATGAATCTGACGCAATAACTGAACTCGCTCAAGGGTTTTCCTCAAATGTCGGTTGTGTTGTAGGCGAATTACGATATCGAGACTCGAGTGCCGTCCAAGGCGAATCATTCTACTGGAAATACGAGTCCTGGATTAAGCGGCTTGAATCGCGTGTTCATTCGCCTGTCAGCGGGAACGGTTCGATTTATGCGGTTAAATCGGAATCGTACGTGCCTCAACCGACCGCTGCAATAAGTGATTTCACTGAACCACTTTCAATTATCCAAAACGGAGAATTCGTCAAATATGCTCCAGATGCCGTCGCCTGGGAAGAAACAAGTGATTCAACAGCAACAGAACTTCAGCGCCGAATACGAATTGTTACTAGAAGTTGGAACAGCATAGCTAGTTTTCCCGAATTGTTGAATCCATTTCGTGACCTGCAATTCGCATACCAACTTTGGTCACACAAGATATTACGATGGCTCTCTCCCATACTGTTGATCATAGTTTTCATCACAAACATCGGTTTAGCAGCAACAGTAGATTCGATTATGTATCAATTGTTACTAGGTGGGCAGTTTTTGTTCTATCTGCTTGCCGCAATTGGTTGGCTTACAGATCGGTTCGATATTGAAAGCCCATTAGCTATTCACGTCCCGTATTATTTCCTTCAGGCAAACTATGGTATGTTTCTCGGGTTAATGAATTTCCTACGTGGAAGGAACATCGTCGTCTGGGAAACAGCTGATCGTTCCGGAGAATGAATTGTTAGTATATTCTCAAAGATAATCTTTAACTTTGAACAATCCGACTTAGCAAGTGATACTCACCATATTATTGGCTACTTACTAATTATTCGCTCCTGACCCAATTGTGTAGCGCCAAGTATTCATATCACCAAGCGTTGCCCGTCCATCAATGATGACGGGAGGTCCATTTTCGCAGGAGTCTAATTCCTTCCATCGAATCGATTTAAACTCATCATGCGGTGTAACGAGTACGACAGCATCAACATCTAGTTGATAGATGTCTTCAGTTGTAATTGGTTCAACATTGAATTCCTCAAACGTTTCAAGGAGGGGATCAGCTCCATAGACTTCTGCCCCGAGTTGCGTTAGTTCTCGTGAAATTGGAATCGACGGAGAAGCTCGGATCTCCTCGACACCGGGTCGGTATGTCAATCCAAGAATCACTACAGTGGCATTTTCAACGTCAATGCCCTCTGTCTTTAGTCCTTCACATACTTTCGAGACGGTGAATTCCGGCATCGAATCGTTCACCTCTCGGGCAGTGGAGAGAAGCGGCGAAGGAGCGTCAAACGGTTTGATCAGGAAGTATGGATAGTACGGAATGCAATGACCACCCACCCCTGGACCAGGGTCGTGGATATTACAGAACGGTTGGGTATTTGCGACCTCTATTGCTTCACGGACATCAATTCCAAGTTCGTCGGTAAATCGTGCCAATTCGTTCGCTAAAGCGATGTTGACGTCTCGATATACTCCTTCGAACACTTTTATTGCTTCAGCAGTTGTCGAATCTGAAACTTCAAGCACCCCCTCGGAATTCACTTCACTATAGATAATAGATGCCGCTCGCGTACTTTCAGTATCAATACCTCCAACAACTTTCGGATATGCACCTCGAATATCCTTCAAGGCTCGGCCCGAGGAGGTGCGCTCAGGGCAGAACGCGACCCCAAACTCGCCCTCAGAGAGCGAAGACTCGGATTTTAGCTGTTCAAACACGCGCTCTTCTGTCGTTTTGGGCGGAACGGTACACTCGATTAGCACCAAATCGCCTTCGTCTAGCCCCGTTGCGATATCCGAAATAACGGCGTCCAGGATAGCCAAATCGGGCTCTTTCTCATCAGTGATCGGCGTTGGAACGATAACTACGTGAACTGACGCCAACTGTGCTGCCTTACGGGGTTCCTTAGTTGCTCGGAGATCGTTGGATGTAACAAGTTTCTCAACGAGATCTCCAAGACCGGGCTCTCGTTTAATATGACTATTTCCACTCTGTATAGTCGCTACCACTTCTGGATCGATATCTGCTCCGATGACGTTTCCACAGGTTTCACCGAATACTGACGCCAGGGGGAGGCCCATTTTCCCTAACCCGTAGACAGCAACCGGGATTTCACCGTTCAGGAAGGCCTCTCGTTGAAGCGTTTCATTGCTGTCCGACCCATAGAGTTTCGTGACACCGGCCTGTGACGTGTTGCTCTCACTCATCAAAATTCACTTCCTGTATTTCGGAGTTGGCTATTCCTTCAATCTCTAAAGCTACTGCGAGCGCATCAATTCCATCCTGGACAGTAACTTCTGGTGTTGAGTTAGACCTTGCCGTCTCGATGAACGATTCAAGTTCTTTGCGTAGCGGTTCGTTAGTTTGAATGGTTGGGCGCTCCACAAGATTCGTATGTTTGAACCGTACGTCTCCATTCTTTTCGATGTATTCTGGGACCGAATTCCGGTGAATCTCTATCGACTGATCGATGTAATCAAGTTCGATGAAACACTCCTCTGCGGTGATTTCGAGGGTCCGGACTTTCTGCTGTGTCTTTCGGCTTGCAGTGAGTGATGCCATTCGACCCCTACTAAATCCCAGGAGTGCCGAAGCATGTCGGTTCTCTTTGACACCAGCTGCTGTGACCGAGGAAGGCCTATCTCCGAAGAGGGACAGAACAATATCGATATCGTGGATCATTAGATCCAAGATTGCACTATCCTTTATTTCTCGGTCAGGTGATGGGCCGAGCCGCTGTGCTCGGATACTGACGATTGACAAATCATCGATAATCTCTTTTAGTGCGGTTATCGCTGGATTGAATCGTTCAATATGGCCAACCTGTACGGGTACATCTGCAGATTCAACCCGTGATCGAAGATCCTCAGCACGATTGAGGTTATCCAAGACAGGTTTTTCCACGAACGTCGCAACATCTGCATCGAGACACGTCGTCACCATCTCGTAGTGAAATTGGGTCGGGACGACAACTGAAACAGCATCGACAGTAGCCAACAGTTCGTCGCTATCCATCACCGATGTATCGTGCTTTTGGGCGAGAGTGCTTGCGCGTTCCTCGTCAAGATCAGAGATTCCGACGAGATTTACGTTCGGTATTTCACTATATACCCGCGCGTGATGCTGGCCCATCGAGCCAACCCCGATAACGCCAATGTCCATTTCCTTACGGCTCATAATTAGTGATCACATCAATTATGTGTTTAATGTCGTTCGCCGATACAGTTGGGTGGGCTGGTAGTGAGAAAACCGTGTCTGCAGCAGCCTCTGCGTTCGGTGCCGTTGCTTCCAGATTCTCATATGCCGGTTGGTTATGAATACACGTTGGATAGTAGACGCCCGAACCGATATCTTGACTCAAGAGATACGACTTGAAGTCGTCTCGGTCACTGCTCCGTACCGTGTACTGATGGTAAACGTGTTTCATGTGACTCGGTTCAGATGGCGTAACAAGTGACGTCGATCTGAGTCCATTAGTTAGCTGTTCTGCGTTCTTTCTGCGCATTTCGATGAAGTCCGGAAGTTGCTGTAGCTGCACTCGTCCAATTGCAGCTGCGATACTGGTCATACGGAAATTGTGCCCGACCGTTTCGTGTTCATACGATCCCGTCCGACCGTGGTTAATGAACTGACGAAGGGACGAAGCAATATCGTCTCGATCGGTAACGATCATCCCGCCTTCCCCTGTCGTCATATTCTTTGTCGGATAGAACGAGAAACAGGCGACGTCTCCGATTGATCCAACCCTATCACCCTGATACATTGCTCCGTGTGCCTGTGCAGCGTCTTCAATTACTGGAATGTCGAGCTCAGTGGCAATCTTACAAATTGGGTCCATCTCTGCAGGGAGACCGTAGAGATGAACTGGAACAATCGCATCGATATCCCGTTCGTATGTTATTTTCCGTATTGAATCAGGATCGAGATTGTAGGTCTCTGGGTCGATATCTGCAAAAACCGGTTCGGCGCCGGTAAAGCGGATTGCGTTCGCCGTCGCAATAAACGAAAACGGAGTCGTCAGAACGAAATCGCCATCACCAATATCGAGTGCTTCAAGAGCAGCGTGTAAGGCGGTCGTCCCGTTCGCTGTTCCCACTGCGTGTTCAACCCCGCAGTAATCAGCAAATTCGCGCTCAAATTCCCGGACTTCCGGCCCATCAGCGAGCATTCCACTGTCGAGAACTGCCTCAACACGTTCCTTTGCTTTGTCGCTGATCATTGGGTTTGCAATCGGAATCAAATGTCGTTCCCCCCCTGGAGGTTTTCTGGTAGTGGTCGGTGTTCAGCCGGGGTTCCAACTGCGAGCGTCTGCGGCGGTACGTCATCAACAACAACCGAGCCAGCTGCGACGAACGAACCTTCCTCAATAGAAACGTCAGGTAGAATCGTTGCGTTCGCTCCGATAGAGACGTGATCCTCTATTATTGGTCCTGTTAGTTCTGTGTCTTGTCGGACTGGGTATTGATCATTTGTCAGTACTGCGTGCGGGCCGATGAATACCTGGTCCCCGACCGTCGTATTCGAGGGGACGTAAACCCCGGTCTGCAAGCTGACGTTTGAACCAACCGTTGATCGACCATCTATGATACTGTTTGTTCCGACGAGTACATTATCACCGATGTCGGTCAATTCTCGAACGAGTGCATGATGCCCAGTGGAAAAATGGTCGCCAATTGCGACATCATTGTAGATTATCGTTCCAGGCCTGATCGTTGAATCAGTCCCTATACGCGGCTCTTGTGAGTCCTCCGTATACTCGTATCCAATTATAGCTGTCTCCTTCATGTTCTTCTCTTGGTGTTTATGTCTATTTAGAATGTAGCCAATCCCTGAGAATCTTCCGGTTTATATGACCCCAGCAGAAGGAGTTCCTAACGACAGTATCGAATGACATAAGAAAACACCGTGGTAGGTTTCGTATACAATTATGAACGTACTCTCTGTGGTCGGTGCTCGGCCACAATTCATCAAGGCGTTTGTTGTCTCGCGAGAACTTCAATCACATCATAACGAAGTGCTCGTTCATACTGGGCAGCATTATGATAGGGAACTTTCCGATGTGTTTTTCAATGAGCTTGGTATTCCTGAACCTGATCATAACTTAGGCGTTGGTTCTGAAAGCCACGCAAAGCAAACCGCCCAGATGATGGTTGAACTTGAAAAGGTTATAAATGAGCATCAATCGGATATCGTACTCTGTTATGGAGATACGAACTCAACACTCGCAGCAGCCATCGTTGCCTCAAAGATGGATGTACAGCTCGCACACGTTGAGGCTGGCCTCCGAAGTTTTAATCGTGATATGCCAGAAGAGATAAATCGAGTGCTAACTGACCATGTGTCGGATATCTTATTCACTCCGAGTGAACGTGCTATAGAACAATTAAAGAATGAAGATATCACAAAAAACATCCATAATGTAGGTGACGTTATGTATGACTCATTATTATGGGCACATGAAAGGGCTGCAAAACAATCAACGGTGCTTGAAGACCTCAATCTCATAGATACAGATTACCTCCTTGCGACAGTTCATCGACCCCGAAACACAGATAACCAGGACCGGCTGGAAACCATCCTTTCGTCCTTAATAGAGGATCAACGCCCTATCGTCTTTCCTGCCCATCCAAGAACGAGGGATCGGCTTTCCCGCTACAATCTACTGCAGAAAGCCGAAGAGAAACTTTTACTCATTGACCCGCTTGGCTATCTTGATTTTATTAAACTTCAAGCAAACGCAAGTGTAATTGTGACTGATTCAGGAGGTATTCAAAAAGAAGCATTTTTCCTCAGCACCCCCTGCATCACACTACGAGAAGAAACAGAATGGCCAGAAACAGTTGAGACTGAGGGAAATATATTGGTCGGAGCAGATCCTGAACTAATTAGAGAGGCGTTATTAGACCCACCTCATCCAGAATCAGATGCACAGCCATATGGTGACGGTACAGCAGCAAGTAAAATAGTTCGGGCCTTAGAGGACTTACAATAAAATCAATACTTTGCGGTGTAATAGGCTTCTTTAATCTTGTAATGTAGTAAGCTTGTTTGAGATCTTGATTTAACGTAGCTCATCAGCTTATCCGGTAGCGTTTTATCTGGGTTGATAGGGACTTCTAGACATTCTGGCCAACAGTTTTGTATGATTCTCCGAGAGGTAGTATAATTCGGCGGACGGCGATCCTCGCGAGGCGTCTGCAAAATCGTGTGGAGTAATTCACGGTTTGCAAATGGAGCAGCTAACTCGCTTACCAAATCTAGTTCACGTCCGGCTCGTGCTCCCCAATTGCTGATTTTCTGCTCCCAATAGAACAGATCATATGGGTTAATCCCACTCTCTTTTTCATATTCTTTTGCGCTATCGAGCCAATTATTGAGTTCTCTAAAGCTATACTCTGTTCGTGGTAGGTGGGCCAAAGTATGACAAAGATCAACCGAGAGTTCTTTTGTTGGGTGTTCGTAGAATGTTCGTCCTACTTCTGATACGATTCCTGAGATTACAATGCCGTCTTCTGATTGGTTATTTCCGGTCCATTCAACATTCGCAAGAGTGTTATCATATCTGGGTGAGCAAAAATTGGACTTAATTTTATTTTTGAATGAAGAGCTAGCGGGTTTCAGGTTAACTGTCGTAACATCGATGTCTAATTCTACTTCCAACTGTTGGGCAATGCTTACATCTGTTTCTTTAACATCATTCCGGTCGAAGACGATATATTGACATTGGTCTGAAATTGGTTTTGATGCGGCAATAAGCATCCGAGAATCTAATCCGCCAGATATCCACATCTGAGGATTTTCGAATCGATCAACAATCGCTCTAAGAGATCCCTCCAGAAGTTCTGAAGAGTGCTCTATAGATTCGGTAGTAGAAGGAGAAGAATAGGGACTCCGAGACTGTGACTGCTTTTCCAGATCAAGGAAATGATTCGCCAGGACGCGCGTTAAACGATCATCGTCTGTACCTCTACCCACTCGCCAGCCGATGCGAGGTATGTAGTTTTCTTTAGATTTATTTATTTTCTGTTCTGTATCTAACCACGTAAGAGACAGTTTTGGTGAAGATGTGATAACTAAATCGTCACCAATACGACCATACATAATTGGGCGAAGAGCTCCAGCATCCGGGATCACTAATTGGTTTTCCGGTTGGTCAATAATTAATACATATCTCCCACTTAAGTGACTAGTTTTGTCGAACGGGTCAGCACCAGCATTGAGATTAGAGGCTAACTGACTAAGAATCTCAGCATTTGATTTTTTTGGCGAAAAGGGGTCCAATATATACCCAATACACACTATGTTAGTTTTATTCCTAGAAGCAGAGCAAATCGGTAAATCTGGATGGGAATAAAGTGTTAGGTTCTCGCCAACAGATTCATGTGGCCAGCTAGTATATTCACCAGGTCTGTCAGCAGACGTCAAAAGATATTGGTTTCGAAAACGGTCAGAGTCCGTCATTATCAATATAGTATTGATAAACGTATATAACGATGGCGTTTATGTAGTGTGTTGGAACTAGAGCAATCTATTATACAGAGATATAAGAGACTTAGATTCAGCCTCCCAACTATACTTCTCCTCTACAAGTGACCGCATCTCATGATCATCATAGTCAGTCTTGAGTGCCGTTTCTACGGTATCTGCTGTTACCATTATATCGTCTTGTGGGGCAATGTGACAATATTTTTCAGGCATATATTTGCCGATCGCATCAATCGGAGTTACAACAATTGGTAATCCAGCATAAAGGTATTCGAAAAGTTTTGTCGGCACTCCTTTTTGATAATGCTGAACATCTAGTAGAGCAAGGCCAACATCTGCCGAATATAGATGCTGGAACATTTCATCGTGATCCAAATATCCGGGGAATACAACGCGAGAAGTTAATTCGTGTTCTTGAATGAACTGTTTTGCCTGTGCTTTGTTTGCATCAGGTTTCCATGATCCGATAGCCCACAACTCAATATCGATACCACGCTCGACTAAAACTTTTAGGACACGCAACATACGATAGATGCCTCGGACATCTACTAGACCACCTACATAGCAAAGCACATATTCAGAGTTCCTTTCAATCGATTTAGTACGAGGAGGTTGTGAATCGACTTTTGGGAAATTATGTGCAATACAGACATTATCATTTATGCCGACGAACGGTTCTGCAATCCATTCTGAAACAGTAACTACAGCATCAAATTGAGAAGCTGCATATCTCTCTATTTGGGGAACTCCCCTCGAAAGAAATGGGGTTACTACGTTTGGGATCCACTCTCTCATCGATACAATATGTCCATAGTCCTCATGCACGTCATAGATTATAGCAGAATCAGTTATCTTAGAGAGGTACAAACCAACTGGTATTAACTCCGGATCATGGAAATGATAAATAGAGGCATCTAATTCTTTTGCTTTTCTAGCAACCTGTAGAACGCTCTTCCATCGGTCAATGCGTGTAGACGGTGTGCCCAAATCATAAAACGAAAGTTGGTGTTTTTCGTTATTTGGGGTGTTATGGGCCATAATCCCAATATCAAAACCATATTCCGCGAGGCTTTTTGCCTCTTTATCGAAGATACGTGTGTCAAGTGGTGTATGTGCAGTTGTCAAGTGAACTCCATCCATCATATGAAATCTCTGCACGTCCTATATAAAAACGTTGTCAGAGACGCGCCCTAATTCGCATTTGGAAATATCAATAGCTTTGTAACCCTGTCTAACAGATGACAGCGCATGGCAGATCAACCAAACGTTTTCGTTCTCTCAGTCGACTCACTTTCATATTCTTGGTTCGTGAATAGCAGTCAAGAACTGGCAGAGCAGGTCAACGGGGTCAATTTCACTAATGCAATTTCACCAGCGTCATACACCAGTTCAGCGATGCCAGCCATTAACACAGGCAAATATACAGATGAAATAGATGCGTGGGGACTTCCAGAATCAGGTGATCCATCCCCCCTTGCAGAGGAGTTTGAAAATGCTGGGTATGATTGTGGCCTTTGGACAGACAATTACTTATTCGGCAGCGAATACAATTATGATAGAGGATTTTCAGCAGGAAATCGTGGAAGTCCAGGCCGAAAAAAACAGATTGTGAACACTATCAAGGGCACGTCGCTTAACTCTATATTCGGTCTTTTTGAGTCGGCATATTTTAATATTATAGAGCCAGCGTTAGCCCTGGGAGGTGAAGAGAAATCGTTCTACAGAAGTGCAAATTCTCTAAATAAGGAGGCACTTGACTGGCTCAAGGAGCGACAGTCAAACCCCCCAGTTTTTTGTTGGCTGCATTATATGGACACCCACCACCCATATCAGCCTCCAGAAGAGTATCTCAACGCTCAGACATTCCATGAGCAACGGTCTCAAAGCAAACTAGGAGAGTTCACTCGAAACGCGATAAAATCAAATGGAGAATTACTCTCGGATGAGGAGTTGGAAGATCTCAGGGCAGCATATGAAGCATGTTGCAATTACATCCGGGATGAAATAGCCAATTTCATCTCAGCTATTGAGAACCAGGGACATTTCGATCCAAGTAAAGATGTTGTAGTGATAACTGCTGATCACGGAGAGATATTAGACCGTGAAACATACGGAATGCTGGGACACGTCCCACCAGCCTTCTGGGAAGACATTGTTCGTGTGCCATTTATTATAGGATGCCCCCAGTGGCCAAACTCGCCGAACGATAATTTAGTTAGTCTAATCGACTTGAAGCGCGTTCTAACCAATATTTCAGGGATTCTTGAAGAGACCCCACTGCAACCTTCAGATATTTCTCGGGACCATGTTTTCATGGTGTCAGAATGGGAAGAGCCTGAAGACGGATCAATAACAACATTCCAGGGGGTTCGTGCAGAATCCGGAGAAAAATGCTTTGGGTTGCGTCGATCAGGTGAAGATCAAATTGTCTACACTAACGTCAATGGGCTTGAAGAGGAAGTTGTGGGAATTCATGATGTAGATGGTTATAGAGAGGCAAACAATCTAACAAGAGCACATACTGACCTCTACTCAAAAATTCGGGAGCGGGGTGATGTTGTAGAGTATCAATCAGAAAACCGTTCTATTGATTACAGTGCTAATGAAGACCATCTTCGGGATTTAGGATATTTAGATTGAGCACTGATTAGGAACAACAGGCGGGACTGGCCTTCTTCCTAAGCAAATCAGAACACAGTGTACTGAGAACGGAATTTCCGTCTGGCTATACGTGTACTCGAGTGATCAAGAATCCTTCTGGGTGCTGTCAGCTCTAATTTGAATGTAGATGGTAACCGATCAGCGTAAGCGATGGGGAACTGAAAGCAAGTTCAGACTGTAGTGCCAAGAGACTGCTCTATTCAACCTAGTGGTCAATCCGCCCAGCGGACTAAAATTGAGCAAGCTCTAATTCGATTATAGATCGACCAATCGTTGTGAGGAAATTATACTAATCAACTAATCAATATGGTCATCCATATTTGCCAACTGATAACCAGTAGCTAATAGAAATGAAAAAGCAATCCCCATTGTTAGTATGGATGTTGTGAGTCCTGTATTGACCAGATTAAACATTGCTGCAACGATGATAGCTACCGATAGTGTGTTCTCCCCACTAATTAACAGGTCTGAAATATAAAGAAGTATACCCAGAAAGATTGAGATGAATAAGATGCCGAGAAGTCCCATCTGTGCGTACGCATCTCCAAAATATGCAACGTTTGCAAATGAGTCAGTGTATTCACTTCCAACAAGTTCTGGAAGTGGTGTAGCATAGGTATCCTCAAATAAGAAACCAATCTTCGAATTTGAAAACCAGGCTTTATTTCTGCCACTAAAATATTCGTAATAGTAGAATTGGTTCCTCGGTTGGACGAAAAACAGCCTCCCAATTATAATTGATGGGAGTATAATAACACCAGATATGACCCACGTGCCCCATGAAAAAACGACACCAGCTGAGATACCGCGAAGTAATCCCAAAAAGAGTCGTTTTCGTTCCAGCATAAAAACAATAATAACCACTAACAAAACCCCCATTATAAATGATTTATGCGCCATGTGTAAGTATAGCATCAATTGAGCCACAGACGGTAATATGAATAATAATAGGTTGCGCTCTAAAAGAGCTTTACCGATCAAAAAGGGGTTCAAAATATTGGCCTGCCAGAGTGTAAAGTATAGTAAGATCGGATGAGCAAACTCTGTAGTACCACGGACATCGTAAACTGAATACGGATTGAGTGCAGTAAGTGGAGGGGCTCCGTTAGACATGAATAACATTGAATAAACAAATATACTAAAACCCGCAATTGCTGCCCAGAAATATCTTCGCGATAACGGAAATAGTGAAATTCGACTTGTGGGAAGAATTCTCAGCATCAAAATTGTCATGAGAAAGCCAACGGATATAGTGTACAGATATGTCCTTGGCCCCCCATTAAGCGCATAGAAGATTAAGGTAGGGAGAAACAAAAAGACGCATAACATCTTAATTACCGCGGAAGATGGTTTTCGCTCATAGCCATTAAGTATTAATAATAGTGTTACAGATATAAGTGCTATTTCGGTTGTTCGAATAATGCTAAATTTTAGATTATAATCAGCATATCCAAGAATATCTGTAACAAAGAATACATATGCGGAAGAAAGTACGAATATGAATAAAATATAACTACGAGCCTCCAGCTCAAAATGTCTTTTGATCGTTAGTTTCATAATTCTTGTATTATAAAGGTCTTGTTGGTGTTTGCAGTCTCAACTGAATCGTCACAACCTATTGGTGTTTTGGTTGGGCATTGCATAAGGTAAACTGTACGAATAAAAGTATTCTACCATCTTTTCCGCCAGCATTCTCTTTCTCAGAAAGGATCGTTTTCTTCGATCGAGTTGAACGGCCCAGTGATGTTCGCTGAAAATACATCAATAGCAACAACCTCGACGAAACGCATAATTTGAAGTCTGCTCAAACATCTGACCGCCAGAAAACGATTTGATCAGGTGATTTTAACCCATATACTTCGTAATTCTCTAATTGACATCACACCAAAGAATATTGATATAATAGTAAATACGATTGTTCCTAATAGTGGTATTAGGAAAAACACTATTCCAGTATTGCCTATGCGATTAATGGAAACATGTAATACTAGAACCGTTAGGACCCCGGTGGAAAGTATACGGATCGGCTGTGTGCCAGAGATTGGGTCATAGCCCACATACCGAGCGGAAAATACCTGAGTGATCAACAATGAACTATACCCTATAGTCGTCGCGATAGCAGCACCTATGAGTCCAAAAGAAGGGATTAATAAAAGATTCAATAGAATATTTATTCCTGCCGCAATTCCTGTTGCAACAATCAATGGCCTTAGATCACCTTTCGCATGTGTGATGGCGAGTGACGGCCTAACAACGGCAAAGCAGATAGTCCCGGGAAGCAAAATAAGCAATGGGATTACGGCCGCGGAATAGTCATCACCAAAATACAAGGGGATGAACAATTCGGCGAGTGAAGCTAATCCCGCAGCTAATAAGACAGTTAGTAAGAATACGTACCGCGTTATTTCTGTTGATAATTTATTGATTTTTGATGCTGATTCGGATCTCCACAATTCTGAAACAGACTGAATCAGAACCGCCTGTACCGATTGAGGAAATAGCCACAATATCTCGACTACAACGAGCGCTACCTTGTAATACCCAACTAACTCTTCATTTGTGAATGATTGTAATAAAATCACATCAACATGGTAGAATGAATATAGTAGGAAGGAGAAAATCACAGAGTAATTGTTGAAGTGCCATAGCTCACGTTTAGGAAAACTCCTTGGAACAGGTTCAATGAAACTCGTCAATTTGAGATAGTTACGGATAATTAGCATACAGATTAGGAGTGTAAAGAAGATCGACATAATATGGCCAAAAATAACACCGGGTACGCCGTATCCGAGAACTATTAAACTGACTGCTATAATACCAAATGATATTTTCTCTACTACCTGAATCGGCTCCGCATATTTTTCGAGATGTAAGCCCATAAGCGTACTGACCGACAGGGTTTGAAATTGAGTTATTAGTAAAAGGACTATAAGCAAGTAGAAGGGTAAAACGTATGATATCCCAAAGAAGGTTGAAATGACATCTAAAAAGACTAGGATTCCAAGTCCAAAGGCAAACAAACTACCAATTGCGATAGACATTCTCAGATAAGTAGCCCAGACGTAATTTCTCCAATTCGATAAACCTCTTTGGTCTGAGAAGAATTTTTTTGCCCCGCTCCTCACCCCGGAAACCATCAAAATTTTCACCAATATATAGATAGAGAGAATAGTTGCATATTGCCCATAGGCTGACGGTCCTAACAGACGTGTTAGTATTGGGGTGATTAACGCACCAGTAGCAACAAGGAGGATTCTAGAACTAAGTACTGCACCTACAGCGGTTGAAAGTGACCTACTCATAAGAGGAGCTCCATTGTAGATGCGAACCTTTTAACAATTTTTGGAGATTGTTACAATCAATCATACATTTAGGGGGTCTCATAGCACCATCATCTAACAGAGTCAATGCTACGGGTCAGCCTGATTCATTGCTATCATCACCTAAATCATTGACTCTGATTGTTGATCCGTCTTCTACGTGTTTCTTGGATATGTTAACAGTATTGTTACCGACCGAATATTGGCCAGAATATGGAACGGTCACCTCAAATTGACCGCCCTCTTCAACCTGCACCTTACGCACATATGTGAATGATTCCTCGTCGACAGACACGTTTGTACTTACATTTATAGTACCATTCGTCTCACCGGTTCCTTCGATCGTTGCTCCCGGGACCATAGCAAACGCCGCGATGGTCTGATCGTCATCAACGAACAAAAGCCGGTAATGCTCCAACGGTCTACTAGTTTCGCCACCTGTTCCAAGTCCCTCTAATAATTGTACTTGTGTGGTGTTTGCCGGCAAATCATTATCGACCTGGGTGACAACAACGTACCCAGTTCTGGCCTCAAACTGGTAGTAGTGTTTGTCCGGGTCGTTACCAAATCGGAAGTCGTCGAAATACGTTCTTGCGTACGAATAGCTGTCTGACTGACCATTAACGAAGTAGTTATACATCCGATTATCACCCCACTCGCTCAACACGTAGGTCTCGGGGTACACCCTATCAGTATCCGCAGCATGCTTCTCAATCGCCAATACGGCCTCAGATTTCGCGTCTCCATGACTGATCTGTGCGGAGAATCCGGGTACATAGAGCAAACTAAAGCTACAGACGAGTAGCCCGATTCCGAGGACGTATACCGCCTTTTGTGTATCGGGAATCATGATCGTTGGCCCAATACTGCCATCGCCAACCGCAACCGAATTCGGTCGATCATCACTTCTTTGTAATGGGAGCGGTCGCCGCGCAAGATCAATCGCTGATAACAAATAGACAAAGCCAAACCCACTGAATACGGACAATGGGATCATGAGTTGCGCGGCAAATCGAACCTGAATCGCCGCGAGTAATATGAATACAGAGGCATACACTGCCAATAGTAACCACGCCGGCTCGTACCGCCAATAAACCAGCCAAATTGCCCAACTGAGAACGGCAATACCAAGATAAAAGCTAACGCCGATTTGGGTTAGTGGACCGAAAATTACTGCGTACTCAGAGGAAAATAATGAGGAGGCTTCGGTCGCGCCTTCTCGGAAAAATAGCCTGCCAATTCTAGTTTGAGCGGCCATCCAGTCTTCAGGCCAGAATTGACGGAACGTGTAGATACTAATGACTGCAACAAGACCTTCGAAACCAACTAACCTTCTAATGTTTATTTGAAGTATTCTTCCAAAGTCTCCAAGTAGGAATACGCCAATAGCGCCACCGAGAACCATTGCGGGCGTGTATGCAACAAAATTCTCATGCCATCCCCAATGAATGTGCATAAAGATTGAGATCACTCCCCCAACCACAAGTCCGACCAGGATTGGCAGGTTCGCTAGTGTCGGCGAAATTCCCTCTCGAGCATCGATCACTGCCCGCAACCCAATGTACCCAGCCAGTGGCACAAACAGGAGTGGCGAACCCCCCCATAAGTGAACTGATACACCAAACGAAACACCTAGTACGATCGTGACAATCCATGTTATTGGCGACATAAGGTGTCTGCGAACGTCATTCGAGCATTCTCTATCGTTTCTTCGGCGTGTTAGATCAACTGCGAGCCACCCCAGTGTTAACAGCGTCACCCCAAGCCAAAAATACTGGTACAATCGGTGTTCAAGAAAACCAACTTGCGTATACACCACATGTACGGGTGCAACAGCGAGCATCACAACCGAGGCAATCCCTATCCTGGCATCACGGGTTATGACCATCGCCAACGTGTAAACCACAATAGCAAGCGCTACTGTCGCGGTGACAGGTAACCAAGCTGTAATCATATCGGCAGCCCACTTATCCCCTCCTAACAACGTCGCGAACCACCAGTTGAATGCATGAGTTAGTGGCCGCAACGACGTTGCCTCACTCGGCATTTCCATGAATATCCGGAGATCGGTAGGATTTGTTGATTCCCCCAGTAGCTCTCCCATATAGTACCGATAAAAATACGGATCATTTCCTGGTGAGATGACCCGATTGTCGCTAAACACGGCTCGATACTGTGTTAACCTCATGATCACGACTAAGACGAGTGCCGCGGCCAATCCTACAAGCGCCTGCCGATCCCTCCATATCCCCATTTCCAGCGACAAGCCATCAAGTAGCCCTTCTTCTCTACCAATCTCGGCTGTTAGATCATCACCAGAAATCGCTGCACGCACTCCTTCGGCGTAAGCAACCTGATAATCGTTATCGGTTTTCTCGACGATCCCGCGCGATACCAGCTCGCCGAAGGTTCCGGAATCCACCGAGATGTCCTCGAATGTCCATGTCTCGAGCTTCGAGTCCACCTCGAGAACGGCTTCGAGCGCTTCTTCACCACCATCTCGTTCGAGAAATTCCCGGGCGACCTCATACACCTCACGACGATCGGTCGTCATTGAATTTGATAGTGACAGTCGTCGCTCATGGACCTTTCGTTCCCCCACAGCCCCTAACCCTGATTGACGATTCAGCCGATCTTTCTGCATAAGGATCGGTTATGGTGATTGAAACAGGACAGCCAACAGGAGTGCTGTCGTGAACCGGACCATGAATCGATGGCGGAAGTAAACGATCACGGTGTTGTCGAAGCCAACACATATATCAGCTAGAAGTTCACATTAATAGATACACGACTCGAGTCGGGGGACTTGAGGTATAAATGGGGGTTTCAATGGAAATGCTAGACGATACCGGGCGAATTGGAGGGGTAATCAACGTGATCGATGCGCTCGTCATCCTACTGGTGACTGCTGTCATCGTTGCTGGGTTGGCACTGTTTGAGGCGGGAACGCTCGCCATCGCGGTTACACTTGGTCTCGCCGGCCTCGTGGCCTTTGCGTTTGCTTGGACAGAGGATCCGAAAGAGATCGTGTATACGACACTGGATCTGGGAACGCAGCCGCCAGTAGTTGCTCAGCAGGTGATCAACGACGAACTCGACGTTTCAGTCGTCGACGCATACGTCACACCGGCAAATGATGGTGTTAGAACGATCGTTCGCACGCGAGTCGACAGCTGGTCGTATCAAGACGCAGCCCAGTACAAGGGTCAATCGATCGTTCCTGGCGCTGACGTAGGGCTCCAAATAGGTGATCAGGGGATAGGCGCGACCGTCGTCGACGTAAGTGACGATCCTGATCTCAACCGATCAACTCGAAAGCTGTTAGTCACCGCCGAGGTTGCTGCCGATGTTGCCCTCGAGATCGAATCAGGTGACGCGTACATCGTCGCCGGACGCTCTGTTGCCACGGTCAAGCGCGTAAACAGGTATGGGACAACTGACGCCGACCGAGTGGAAGTCGCCGTCGGACTAACAGTCGATGCACTGAACGAAAACGATCGCCACACGTTCGCGGGTAAGTCACTCCGGATTGGTGAGTCCATTCACTTCCGGACCGAGCAATACGCGTTTACGGGAACGATTGCCCGCGTCGATACCCTCGAAGAGCGTGGAGAACCGGTTACGCAAACCGTTCGAGCCGATTGTACGGACGTTCCAATCGGGTGGAGGGAGGCACTAAAGCCGGGGCTCAAAGAAACGTTCGACGGAGAAATGAACGCACGGATTCTTTCGGTCGAGACGCCGGATGATATGACTGCCAACACCAATCTATGTGCTGATGGGGGAAACGACCTGATCCTAGAAGTCGAACTCGCAGCTCGAGCGACCGAGTCCGGACTGCAGTTCAAACGTCGGCCGCTCGAAATCGGGTCAACGATCACCCTCTCGCTCGAGACAATCACTATCAGTCCGACGATCGTCTCTCTTGAGTGAATATACCACTGCGCGCTATTACTCGAAGCGACGGTCGCGGTTTTCAATTTGAGATCCGTATGCTAGTCTCCGTTCACTAGTTCGGCCGTTAGATGCTCGTTTTATTAGCCAGCTTCCTCGATCAACTAGTCAAAATCATCTGGGTCATAACCACGAAAATCGTCCGGAAGATATGTGGAATAAGTTGTTTGGGGGCTAACCTAGGAAGAGACGTCTGGGTGGACGAAATGTGTTTCAGATGGCGTTTAGCTACTGGTAGACGCAGTCAAATGGAAATGACGACGAGAATAGATCCAAGAACAGAAGAAATTCGCCCTCTCAAACGTTGATAATCGCTTTCCGTCTTGCGTTTTCCGGGTTAGCGGTAACCAAGAAAAGAAACGCTACGAAGAGAGCTTCAAATCCATTCTACGAAATTGAATTCTCTGGTTTAGAGCCTTCTCTGGGGGAATCTCACTCACCAACTCGAGTCGAATGGGTGGCCGTCCAGTACACGATTCAAAAGTTCATAATCGGTTCCCTGCTATCGGTTTTGGGGTTCTAAACACCAATAGAATTACCGAAGAGACCGAGACCCCTTTCGAAAAGGAAAACACGCCATATATAGCGTCTCAAACCGATTATGAACGTTTGACGCCTCGAGCCCTGCATCTACTCAGCGAGCATCAATCACGAAACGGACCTCACTCGCCCATCAGTCTCGACACTCACCAAAACATACTCAAACGCTTCCTAATCGCCTCGAGAGACCTCTTACTCGACAATTGGGTCACAAGCCATACGCTCGAGGGAGATCCTTATCGTGCAATCATTCCTAGACTATCTTCATAATCGACCCTCGGAGCAGAGACCAAACCTACTCTTCCGGACGTAGAACCCGATTATGAGTAATTTGAAACTCGAATAGTACGCATTGTTGTAACCTTCAGTAGATTACAAGAGTTGCCTGCTGAATACAGAGGGTCTGGGAGGCGGTCGCACCGATGAGCGACCACACCGTTATCCGAATCGATCCCCTATTGCACGTGATGGCAGATGACAAACAAGGCCGGGACAAACAAGCAGATGACGAAGAGCGACGCCAACGAGAGCGAGAAGTTGAGGAAGCACGTACCCGGGCCGATGAGGCCGAACCGATGCGCAACGACGCTGTTGAGCAGCTTGATGACCTTGATGAAGCACTCGAAACCCATGACTATCCAACCACGACGAATGACTTGATCGAGGCCTACGGCGACTATGAAATCGAAACACAGGATGGGTGGGAATCCCTCGATGAAGTGCTTGGCCCAACCGACAACCAAACGTACGTTTCCGCCGATGACGTTCGAAGCCGGATACTGGGACGCATACGTCGCTAATGAATACGCCCCAATCACCCCGCGCCTCGCCAGTCGGGCATTCCTGGCTCCAGTACGTACCTCCTCTGTTCTGAGCGATCCCCACCTTCGAAACCCGAATTGAATCTCGTACAACATTCTCGCCCTGTACTGAGCGATCCCCGACCCTCGTAGATCGTCTCTCATCTCGTGCGACATTCGCGCTCTGAATTCAGCAGCATCTGAATTGCCTCCTAAATTGCCACCAAGACAGGCGTGCTGCATATAGAGTAGACATGCCTGTGATAACGACCTCCGTGTAATCGTTCCCGAATGTGAGAGCGATCAAGACGGGCTTTCCTCTTCGTGCCATCGCTGCATGTGCTCGGCGTGGGTATCGAGGTACGCACCGGCTTTGAAATGCGCGTCGTAGTAGTCCGTGTCAATATGATGTGCCTGGACGCAACCGGGCAGCACCATCGTCGGCACCGTCCCCGGGAACTTCCCGTGTTTGTCGTAGACGTACTGGGCGATCTCGCCGAGACACTCGACCGTTTCGTCGTCGTATGGCTCGATCGAGCGCTTCACCGCCTCGCTGTCCTCCCACGGACCAGACGTCGCCGGGTCGTAGGTGCCGCCCGGGCCGAACTTCCGGTCGACGAGTTCGTCGACCGCCGCGTGCATGTCCGGGTAATACGGTGGACAGAGGCCCTCGTAACGGTCGTCGAGGCCCACTGGGTTCGGTACGGTCCAGCCCTCATCGTCGACGAACCGGAACCCGAGCCCGTCGAGATCGTCACGCATCGGGGCACCGAACAGGCTCAGTTCGTTAATTCCCGCGAAATACAATCCGCCCAACCCCATCGCCTGCATCGTGAGCACCATGTTGTGTGCCATGAACGCAAGTTCGGCACAGTTCTGTTCCAGGGTGGCGCGTTCGAGGAAGGACAGCGGGAACGCCTTATCGGAGTCTAACAACCCCGATTCGATGTACGGCCCGAGGTCGCCGGCCGGTTCACCGATCTCGTCATCCATGATTACGTAGCCGTTCTCGACGAAAAGACAGAGGAGCGCCAGCATCTCTTCGCTGGCATCGCCAACAGGCATGAACAGCGTTGACCCCGGCGTGTTGGTCCACCAGTGGTTCGGTTCGAGGATGTGGCCGGACTCGGCGGGGATGTCCACCCGCTCGTCGTCGAGTTTCTCAGTGTGCGCTCTGGCCACTGCCATAATGCGTTCGGCGTCGTCTTCGAGGTCCATTGCCTCGCGGAGTCGGCTCGGTTCGACGCTCCGGGTGTTCGTCAGGTACGTGCCGTCATCGTCGGTATAGAACAAGACCGGTGTGCCGATCCCGGCCGCTGTCGGTGCCGTTCGACCGGTCAACCGGACCGAGAAGTCGGTGTGCTCGTCCGGCCGATGCGGACCGAACGGAATCCCGTAGTGCCACCCGCTCACCCCGATCCCGGCAGCGACGAGGACCGATTGCTCGAGGTCGGATAATGGAAGCGGGTCAGCATCCGATTCGAACGCCAGCGGCCCCGAGGGGATCGACAGGCCACGACCGAACCGGCGGGACCGTCGCCCGAAAATGGCCTCAAGCAGTGGATACTCGAACAGTTCGGGAAGGGATTGTGTGGTGTCAGGCATGACGACTCCTCAATGGGTTACCAGACATCGATTGTAGTGAGAGCACTTGCAGGTCTGGCGATGTTCTGTCTGCCATGGGTTAGTTGACCTCCGTTCTACTATGGGAACCAGTCACATAACGCCACCCAGTGAAACATCTGCAGGGGTTGAACAGGATGCACGATTTGACTAGGGAAACGGTGTGTTAGGAATCAGTCCGCTACTGAACGAAATGGGCCTACTATCCAGCAGTTGCTGAACGTCCTGCTCAGGTTCTGTCAGAAGGCGCGTGCTGAATACTGAGGATGAGTGCAGCAACGTAGTATCTGCAAGCGGTGTCGCTCTCGGCAAATTCGTCATCGGTTGTCTGCGACAATCGGATGAGACGAGAGCGATTCGTCTCCCTCCGTCGTCACCTACGAGATGAATTCCTTGATAATCCGACCTTCAGCTCGATGGAGGACACCACTAGCCGCCGATTGATTGACCCCCAACGTCTCTGCAAGTTCGACGAGCGTACAGCCGCGAGGACTGTCGTAATAGCCCCGTTCAACCGCTTCAGTGATGACCTCCCGCTGGCGCTCGGTCAGAAGCCCGGTCGAGTCGTATGATTGGGTTACCGACAGTATCTCGTACGAAATGTGAGCCGCTGCTAGCTCGGTAGTTAACTTCGACAACTGCTCCTGTGAAGCAGTTTGTACACCGGATGCCCATCCGTCTCGGATGATGAGCGGAAATCGCGGAAGGATCTCCATCGAACGTCTCGCCTCATACGTTGACGGCATCGGAAACACCAACTGGATCAGCACCATCCCGTCGTCGGAATGGAGCACTTCGTACGTGCGCACCTCCGGCGCGTCGTCGAACCGGCGAACGATGGCGTCCCCATCCGATGTCGTTACTTCGATCAGCTCGAGCACGCCATCGTCTACGGGCTGGCTCGTCAGAATCTTGAACTCGGCGTCCGAGAAGTCGGTCGAGACACCAGCCAGCCAGTTGTCGTCGTCTGCCCCGATCTCGACCTTCAGGTGTACACGGACCATACCACTGGAGTTGGCTGGCGAGTGGCTTAACAGACTGCATAGTGACTTAAAAAGGTGAATATATTCACGGAGAAATCCGTCGTCTCAACACGCGTAGCAAACCCGTGCCTCTCGTCGGAAAGAGGGACGGAACGTTATGACTGAACACTCGTACGAATCGCGTGAGAATAGTAGACTATGAGCACAATTGAAACGGCTATCCCCCTCGTACAAGGGTTGCTCGGACTCATCATGCTGGCTGCGGGCATTGCGAAGCTAATCGGTATTGACCTCGTGGTAGCGGATTTTGACCGATACGGCTATCCAAACTGGTTCCGATTCGTTACTGGTGGCATCGAGGCTGTTGGGGGTCTCGGCTTGCTCGTCGGGCTCGTGTTCGCGCCGATTCTCGCTGTTCTCGGCGGTCTGTTAATCGTCGCCACGATGGCCGGAGCCATCCTGACACATCTCTTCCGGGTTGACGATCCGTTCTGGAGATTCGTCGGGCCAGCGATCTATCTCACCGTCGGCCTCCTCGTGACGAGATTTCACCTGCCGTCGTTCTAGCCATCGAAGTACGAGCAACAGTAGTTGCCCCGGTTACGGTAGGAACGGGAGTCGTAGGCACGATTCAGGCAGGATGGTCGTCCTCGATAACTAGGCGGGCGTAGATCTCGGTGATTTCATTATGGCTTCGGATGCAAGATACGCGCTCTGTATTCAGCAGATACTACACGAGCTACCGAGTCGTTGTCAAGAGAAGCATGCAAGATACAGAGGATGGGTTCAGCAGGAGAGCAATCCGTCGTACGTTCGGCATTCACTCCCCAGCAGAACTACCGAACCGACGAAATCGCTAGCTCGAAAGCCACCTGGCCCCAATTGTGTACCGATTGGATAGAGGAGGCCGCGGAGGTCAATTCCGGGAGCGCGGCTCGACGGGTCAGAGGTCGGTCGTGCCGGCCTGCCCACGAACTGGGCGGTACGCTCGGTAGAATGTCGACCAAACGCAACAGCTGCCCCCTCACGTCGACATCCTGCAGTACTATAGCAGGCGAGTTCGAACTGACCCAGTATGGATTACTACGAGGTCATCCACCGCCGTCGGATGGTCCGGAACTTCCGCGACGAGTCCATCGATGACGAGACGGTCGAACGGATCGTCAGCGCCGGTCTGCAGGGTCCCTCGGCCGGATTCAGTCAGGGCTTCACCTTCCTCGCGCTGGAGTCACCCGAGGACCGCGAGCGTTTCTGGGCCACCAACGAACACAACGCCCAGCCCGAACACGTCCGTCGGGCACCGCTGGTGGTCGTACCGTTCGCCTGCAAGGACGCCTATCTCGACCGGTACGCCGAGCCAGACAAGGGATGGACCGACCGAGAGGAATCGCGCTGGCCGGTGCCGTACTGGTATATCGACACGGGGATGGCCACACTGAATATCCTCCACGCCGCCGTCGCCGAGGAACTCGGCGCGCTGTTTTTCGGCATCCCCGACGAGGACTGGCCAGCGCTGCGGGACGCCTTCGACGTGCCTGAGGCATATGACCCCATCGGCGCGATCGTTGTCGGCCATCCTATGGATGAGCAAATCGAGAGTTCGGCCGATACTCGCCAACGGAAGAACGTCGAGGAACTCGTCCACGGTGGCGACTGGGACAGTCCGTTCCGTTGAGGACCTCTATCCACGAAAATCGGCTCTTGTCAGCATGGCGTTGAGGTGGTGACTGGGAACGAAGGTTGCGATGTGGGCGACCCACTACCAGTTTCTGTAAGATCTGCGCCCTGTATCTTGTAGAGACTCGATGACCTCCCGAGTTGCTGTCAGAAGGAGCGTGCGAGATATAGAGGATAGATCTATCGCGCTGTACCTTCTCGAACTCCCGATTCACTTGGCGAAAAATACTGAAAGGTAGATCGCGTTACTCTCCAGGCGGTTCGAAGACACCGATCTGTTGCAAGAAGCCCAGCATGTCGTTTTGGGCCCACGTCTCGACGATCTGGCCGTCTTCGATCCGGTGGATGTGGTTTCCCTCTACCACGGCCTCCTTCCCCGTCCCTTCGACCCCCATAAACTCGCCTTCGTGGGTGCCGGTGGCCCGATCTCGTCGGACCACCATATCGCCTTCGGCGATCAGGTCTTCGACCCCGCAGTGGATGTCCGGAACCGCGGTTCGAAGCATCGAGACGTATTCTTTGACCGCATCCGGGCCGTGAAGGGGCTCGGGTCTTGCAGAATTATGTTCGACGTAATTGTCTGCAATTATCTCGTCGATGAGGTCCAGATTTCCCTTGCTAATGACCTCTTCCGGGTATTTACGGACGATTTCCTTGTTTTCCGCTTCCAATGTTGCCATAGTGTCCTCCTCCGTAGCGTCCGCACGACAGTTCTCGCTCCCAACCGCCTTCGATACGAACGCTGTTCGAGAACTACCCCTTGATACGTGTTAACTCTTTACAAGGGTGGTAGACCAAGGGGGATGAGGTGGGAATCACGTTTTGCTGAATACGCGCTCTGTATTCAGGACAGCTGATTAAGCAGATCACTGGCGGGGGGTTTCAACAGAGCCGATTAGTACTGTTCTCGAAGCCAGTCTGCAGGGTAGACAGCGGTCATCCCTGGGGTGTCGAGGCGGAACTGCTGGGGCGGCATCGTCTTGGCGTAGGTCTTCTCCTTGGGAGGGGTGCTGGAGGATCGATGGGCGCAGAAAACTCAGTCGAGAACTTCCATCGCCATCTTGTTTAACTCGCTGATCTTTTCTCGTGCTGTTTCCGGTAATTCTTCTTGTGGCTCAGCTAGCCCCGGCTCACTCTCGGTATCAGGATTTCCGACGACGACGCCACCGAGCATCCCCATCGACTCGTGCGGGATGCAATAGTAGTCGTAGACGCCTTCTACTTCGAACGTCTGCTCGAAAGTGGTACCGCTCTCGCTGAGCGAGCCACTATCCCACGATTCCGCGCCATCTGGGATCCGATCTGGTTTGTCATTGGCAGCGTGGTACGCAGTCGTCGTGTGAGTTCCGCTTTCGAGCGTCCACGTAACGGTTCCACCGGCGTTGACCCACACGAGGTGAGGATCGAAATGGTGTTCGGAACCATCGGAATACATCTCCACGGTAACGCTGTCGGACGGTTCTGTGGAGAGTTCGTCATGGCCATGGGATTCATCATGGCCGTCGTCTTCATCGTGTTCTTCGCCATCACCGTGAGTGTGGGATTCCTCGTTGGATTCATCAATATCGTCAGGTGGGCCTTCCTGTGTGGCTGAATTGTCTGTGCATCCCGCGGTAGCTACAACTGTTGTTGCGACCACGGTCGCCTTCAGGAACCGTCGGCGTTGCGTACATCGAGTATTGTGTTTCATGCGTTCAAATCACGTGTTTTCCTGCTTTCCGGAAACTCCACGCGTATCGTGCTGGTATTGTCTCCGTCGTTGCAATTGGGAGGTCATCTGGTTCTCCTCGAGTTGGCGTCTGCACTAGAGCGCAACGAACAGGTCGGTGACGTACATCACACCGAGGCCGGCGAGGAACGCCAGCAAGTTCGTCGCACTCCCAACGCGTCCACCTTGCGTGCGGATCATTCCGGCAATCTCCCAATTGACCTGGAGGATCGCCCCAACGCCAATGGCGAGGAAGAACGCCCCGAGCGTGGGCGAGTAGGCAAGGCCGCCGATCCAGCCGCCGAGGATGACCGGCGCCCCCGCAATCAGTCCGAGTGCGGCAAAGTGATACCAGCTAGGACGCTCGCCACGAGCAACGGGTGCGACGACTGCTGGCCCCTCGGTCACGTTGTGCAACATGAAGCCGATCACGAGGAATGCGCCAAGCGAAACGCGGCCAAGCGCGAATGAACTCCCGATAGCGAGCCCTTCGGCCAGATTGTGCAGCCCGATGCCGAGTGCGACGAGGTAGGCGACCCACAGCCCACTACTGGCGCGTGCGTCGCCTGCGGCTGCACGCCCTTCGCGCCAGGCGCTGACCGACTGGACGAGCAGAAGCGCCCCGAGGATGCCGAGGACCACGAGAGCAGTCCCCTCGTACGCCCCGGGGATCTCCTCGGCGAGTTCGAACGCTTCGAACCCCGCATCGATCGCGAGGAAGGCAAGTACCCCCGCAGCGAACGTGAGCACGGCGTGTAGCCAGCGATTGCTCATCGCCCGAATAAACGGGAACCATAGCATCCCGAGTGCAACCGGGATAACGCCAACGAACACCCCAATGAGCGCGAGCGACCAGAGGACGTCGGTGGTGAGCCCCGGCGTTTCACTCGGTGCGACGATCGTGTGGCCAAACGTCGTCCCGTCAGAGGCGACGAGCGCGGTGTGGATATCCCAGCCGGGTTGCCAGTGGTACGGCACGACGACCTGCGCGCTCTCCATCGGGGCGAGTGTCTGGTCACCGCCAGCGCCCTCAACCTCGAAGTTCCAATACGCGTCGTTGATGAGAACCTGCGAGATCGTAACTGCGTCAGGTCCATTGTTGGTTACGTGTAGAACAATGGTGTCCTCGCTCGGCAGCGTCGTGTGCGTAATCGTCAGATCCGGAAGCGGCTCACCGCTCTGAACACCCGCAAGAGGGGAGGTGAGGACGAACGCGCCGATAACGAGAGCCAACAAGACGAGCGGCAACACGGCGACGACCCAGGACGGGAGTCCAAAGGGTCGTACTGATCGTTCGTCGGTCGCCACCCCACCATCGGTCGATGTAGACGAAATCTTGTCGGTCATCTACACCACCTCGAAGAAGCTCATCCAGCCGAGTTCAGCGAACTCGGACTGGTGGGCGTGGAACATGTATAGCCCCGGCTCGTGATCGGAGTAGTCGATTTCGAGGATTCCACGCTGGGCCTGACACTGCATGATCGTATCCACGTTCTTGAGCGTCGGTTGGAGTGTCGTGCCGTGATCATAGTAGTCGAAGAACTGCGAATGCGTGTGGAACGAGTTGATGGGATCGAACTCGATGACGTTCGAGAGGTACACTCGCTGGAGCTGGTTCCGGTCGATCTGAATCGGGTGCTTGGTTTCCCCAGCCTCCCAGTTGCCGTTCCCGTCAGTACTGCCAACGCCATAAGCGAACGCCTGCGTGTTGGCGGCGTAGACCTCGTTGTCGCCGTCGAAGTTCGTGTCGAATCCGTTCATCATCATCACCATCTCGTTGACGTCGTCGTTCTCAGCGTACTCGTGATTGCGAGAACGGGCGATTTCGACGAGTTCGTCTCGGTACTCATCGGTAATCGGTCCGTGGTAGTTCACGTAATCGCGTGGATTCTCACGGACGCGGTCAGGGTCTGGATCGACGATGATCGTCCCGTAGAGGCCGCGGTGGATGTGTTCCTTGAGCGGCATTGCGTGGCAGTGGTAGAAATGCATCCCCGTTGGCTGGGCGATCCATTCATAGGTGAACGATTCACCCGGTGCGATTGCCCCAGGACCGTTCTGGGGCACACCGTCCATCGTCGGATCGAGATTTCGAAGGTGCGGGTGGATCGTATGGGCGTGGCGACTTCCATTGGTGAACTTCACCCGGATGAGATCGCCTTCAACGACTCGAAGCGTAGGCCCAGGAACCTGCCCGTTGAACGCCCACGCGTCGAACTCGATCCCGGGCGCAATGGTAATCGGGACATCGACAGCCGTGAGTTCGAACTCTCGTACAGTTCGTCCGTCCTCCTCGTAGGCCTCTTGTTGAACGTTCTCTTGGCCGTTTCGTCCCGTATTGAACGCCGTGAGGTATTCGTGTGGATCGAAGTCCGTGTCCTCGAATTCGCCGACGACGCCATGTCCGCCGTGCCCATCGTGATCGTCGTGCCCTCCACTGATCGCTCTGCTTCGACCGACGCCGAACGCAGCGCTGCCAGCGACCCCAATACCGCCGAGGACGGAGCGCCGCGTGGCGGTTACATCTGACTGGAGTCGCTCGACCAGCCGTCGTTCGAGCGTTCGCGTTACCTCTTCGGCTGTCCCGTAGTCTACAGTGGGCATTCGCCCCTCCACTTACCCAATCGTGGTTCAGTCATTGCTAGATGCTTGCACCCACCCACCCATAGTTTTGACTGTTCTAAACTTAGTCTTCGTCTAATCTAATAAGGGGGGAACGCCTCGCTCTGTTTATTCATCTACAGGACGGACACGAATTGAGCGGGCTACCTCTTTTGGGACTGAAACGGACTCTGTGTGATTATTCAATTGGAGCGTAATCATACCGAACGGGGCGATTTCGATGATTGTAGCCTTGATTCCGGGTTTGATCCCTATTTTAGACAAATACGAAAGCGTCTCTTTGTCTTGATCGCTCACCCGCGTAACCAGTACTCGATCGCCTACTGCGTGTTCTACGAGCCTGCGTGACTGATCGATATCCGGGACCGAAAGCTCCGGGCCGGGTATCGGATCGCCGTGTGGGTCCGTCGTTGGTTCGTCGAGAAGCTCGGTGAGTCGCTCGGCAAACCGATCGCTGATGTGGTGTTCGAGTCGATCTGCTTCCTCGTGAACCTCGCTCCAATCGTATTCGAGATGGTCAGCAAGATACCGTTCTAAGAGCCGATGGTGACGAATGACTTCGAGTGCGATTGGTTCACCGGTTTTCGTCAGTTGTACGCCGTGGTACGGTTCGTGTTCGACGAGACCATGATCAGCCAATTTCTTGATCATGCTCGTCGCAGTTGGCGGTTTTACACCGATGTATGCCGCTAAATCGGAGGTAGAGACTGCGCCTTCCGTTTCCGACTGAAGAATATAGATTGCCTTGAGATAGTCCTCCATGCTGTCGCTCAAGATCATCGTCGAAATTAGGTGGAGCTAAATTATAAATTATTTCCCTCAAAATACGCCGTTCTGGGCTCCTTCTTTCGCTAAATGCTGCCGGCAAAACGGTCTGTGTGAACTACCCCACCCTACTCGCTCCCTGCGTTGCCCCTTGAGGAAGGGAACTCAACGCCAATCGCCAGTTAATACTGCTCCCGAAGCCAGTCTGCAGGGTAGACAGCGGTCATCCCTGGAGTGTCGATGCGGAACTGCTGAGGCGGCGTCGTCTTGGCGTAGGTCTTCTCGACGCGAGGCTCGCCTTCGATCGGATCATTGAGCGCAGAAAGTACCTTGTGACCATCGGCCTGTTTCATAACCACCCAGATAGCCTCGTCGGGCTCGCACGAAGCCATCTTATCGAAGTCTTCGGGAACCGCCCGGTGGTAGTCATGATTGATCCGTTCGACTTCGGCAGTGACGACAATCTCGCCATCGGCGTTGACACCCGCGAGGTCAAGTCGATGTTGGTCGTCGAGGTCGTAGTATGGAATCACCTCCGTGACATTCGAGTCAGCGCTCTGGGCGTACGCCGCCTCGAGATACTGGCGAGTCACCTCGATGCCGAAGACGTGCTGGCTGGACTCTTCGAGGTCGCCAGCCCCGTGGCCATAGTCGACGCCGCGTCGATAGCTCTCCCCGATGGCAGACCGGCCGTCCGACGAAACCGTATAGAGCCGGTGTGGATGATCGGTATCGTGACGAAGGACGTCTGCCTCGAGCAGTGGCGTAATGTCGTCGTTGTCGATGCCGACGTACTCCTGGAGCCTGAGCATCGAATCAGAGAGGATGTCGTACTCGAGGGGATCGTATCGCAGCTGCTGGGCGTTGTAGACCGCCTGTAAGAACAACAGTTGTCGATCACTCCACTCTGAGGCTTCGCGCTCGGCTGGCGTGAGTTTGAGATTGATTTCACAGACCGGGATATCGTCGGCGTCGACGTCCTCGAGGGAGTGACAGCACTCGATCGCTCGCTTCATCCCATCGATCGTTGGGTCGTAGCGATTCTCACACTCGCCACAACAGAGTGCGTCGATCGCTTCGTCGTAGACGACACAGTCAGGAAATCGCTTTGTATGGGGGAGAAACGAGTCTACGCGGAGCGACGATTCACTGTGCGCTGGTTCGTCTCCCTCAGAATCGTCTGATGAGTCAGTGTGAACGGCCTGGGTTGGTTCTGATTCGTGGCCGAGTCCCGAGCGTCTCCAGGTCTCGAGAGTGATAGACTCGAAGGCCGCGTCGAAGGCTCGTTTTTGCTCGCCCGTAAGTGGCTCATCGCTCGCTGGATGGCCGCGTGGTGGAGTTAACGAACGGCCGAGAAACGGCCGTGCCGGCGGGGATCCGAATTCGGCAGCAGGGCGGATAAGCCACTCCCCGTGACGAATCGCAGCGAGGCGTCGTGCTACCTTGCGGGGTGGGACGTCATCAGTCGCCAGCGTCTTCGCGAGGTCGTCTTCGATGCTGACGTTGCCGACGACGAGGGTACCGATCTCGTTGAGCGCCTCTTCGTACGTCTGGTTCGAGGGATCGGGCGAGTCGAGCTGACTCGGAAACTGGACGCCCAGCATGATCGAGAGGCCGAAGGACCGACCCTGGGAGAGCAGCGTATCCACCAACTGGGTGGCCGCGACGTCTTTCGCTTCCTCAAGATACAGGTTGACCTGCGGTGGGTTCGGTGGTGTATCCGGAGCTTCAGCGCGGGCTTTCAACGCACTCCACATATTCGAGAGCAAGACGAGCGTGAGCGCTCGCTTGACTCGCTCTTCCATGCCACCGAAGTCGAAGATGACGACGCTGTCTTCGTCGATAACATCGATAAAATCGAAGTGTGGGTTCCGAGTCTGATCGGATTCACGTTCTGGTTCAATCTGTGTTGCATCGTCAAAACGTAATTCGCGACCAGAGTCCTGGGCTGAGTCTCCGTGGTCAGCATCCGGAGACTCGACGTAAACGTAATCGAACAGCGGCGCCAGTCGATCGTCCGTGGCAATCGTTTCGACTCGAGCAACGGCACCACCGAGGACCATATTGAAGACGTCGCGATCGCGCTCGAGCAATCCCGCGAAGTACTCCGTGAGTCGTTCGTCTGAGGTCGGCGGTGGTGATCGGTCACTCAGCGTTCGCTGAAGCGCCCTGTACAGATCTTTGTGTGAGATTGCATCCGAACCATGGATGGGGTCGTACAACGCACGCAGGTGATTACGGATGGCTTTGGTCGACTCGGTAGCGCCGTAGTACTGCTCTTCGCCCATGAGTCCCGCGAGAATCTCCTCGTAGTGGCCCGCGATCCGTGATCGGGCTTCCTCTCGAGAGAGACCCGCGTCCAGAAGTGGGCCGATATCGAACAGCGAGAGCGCAGGGAGCATCTTCGTGAGATCGAAGTACTGGACGGTATCGGCATCGAGGCCACCAGCGGCCGCGTAGTGCGTTTGGAGATACTCTTCGGCCGTGCCCCCGCCTTTGTAGTCAAACAGGATCTCCGGGCCAGCTGTGGCCGTCGTGTTGGACAGCATGGCCCCTGCCGTGAGGACCGATTTCCCGGAGCCAGTATCTCCGGCGATGAACAGATGGCGGTCCTGTAGGTCGGGCGGGAGGACGAACCGGTCACCAGCTGGCTGTCGATCATCGGTCAACGGACGGCACAGCGCCTGTCCAGTCCCCGTGTAACGAGCGAGTTGCTGTGGGGCCGGGAGTGGGAGTCCAGTTCGCTCTGCATGTCGTGCCTCGAGGGCTCGCTGACCCCGTGCAGTGAGGCCACCACCATCCAGCAGGCAGAACACGGGCAGTTCCGTCGCGGAAACGACGATTCCAGAGCTCTCGTGTGACTTCCACGGGAAACGGTTCCCGAGCTCGTCGTACGTTGACTCGAGGCAGGCTCTGTCCATGAGCGTCTCGTACAGGTGCGTGCCAGGCGGGGTGAGACCCGTATGAAAATCTTCGTCGGTGACGACGTGGCCTGCAATCTCGTGGAAATCCCCGCTAAGATGGGACAGCGCTCCTGCAAGGTTGTGCGCGACCTTGGTCACCGTCTCCGGGTCGTCCTTGGAGAGCACAACCGCTCGGACGGATGCCTGAAAAGCGTGTCTGTGATCACGACGTTCGAGTGCCTCGAGGCGGTCTCGATAGGCCGGTGTGATCTCCCGCTCTGTGCGCTCTTTTGACGCCGGTCGCGGAAAGAGAAACTCCGAGAGTCGATCACCACTCGTGACGACCTCACTCTCGAGTTCGAATCGATACTCGTCTGCGAGCGGTTGGAGAGAGCCTGCCGGTCGGCAGACCACCTGGTAGATGACCGGGACGTCACTCTCACAGAGCGTTTCGACGAGCGTAGCAAGCGGAACGCGAGGTGAGTCAGTGGATTGAGACTCCTGTCTGGACCGGGTTGAGGATCGAGTGTCAGGCTCGTCGAACGACTTGAACGGCATGAGCCAATCGCGGCGTAACTGGGCCCGGCCGCGATACTCGACACCGGCGACGAACGGTTCCGACGTGGTGACTCGTTCATCAGACTCTGTGTCCAACTCGAGGTTGGGAACGTTCAGTACCACCTCGAGATCGCGTGGATGCCATTCGACTCGCGTGAGTTCGTACGAGTTCGGAACGACCGTCCGACAGATACCTTCGAGATCATCGAGGAAATCGTCGTCCGTCGTCCCGATCAGATACCGAATACTCGTATCTGCGTGCCCATCTGAGACGAGAAGCATCTCGACGACTGGCGTGTTAGAACGGCCACGTAACGTGTTCAACACGCCTGTTGCCGTCCGGCCCTCGAGTCGCCTGTAGAGTAACTCCATCGCCTGGGCAACTGCACCGTACTCCAGCGAGTCCGTCGACGGCCGAATCTCGAGATACGTTCGCGAACGTGGCGCCTCCAGGAGCGAACTATCTGTCGTCTCGTTCTCTTTTGACGTCGTTGACGGACCATCATCGCTGTCAACGGCTGTCTCGAGGTCGCCCTGTAGGGCGGTTTCTGAACCCGTATTCGTTTCTTCGCCCATCGAGATCGACTCTGCAGGCGGCGTAGTGTGTTTTCCAGTCGCCATTGCTAGCTACGGAGTCGCCATCAAACGCGGCGTCGTCACTGAGGAGATAGCGATAGAGCGGCCGTGTTCGAGTAACTCCAATACCCCGTAACTGGAGTAGGTCGTATTAAATTCGTATTCGAGTTCGTGTGACTGTCACCACAACCGATAAGCGTGGCTTGGTGATCTGTGTGTAAAATTACGTTCCAACCAATTCAACGCTCCACCCTTTCTCGAGGGGGTTCCTCACTCCGTTATCCAATAATAATGGCGGACCGATTACAGAGGAACCATTCAGCGTCCTTACCGAGATTACTCGACTGGTTCGACCGTCTCCTTGCCACAGTGAGGGCAGTGATCGTAGTCATCGTCTACTGGCTCCTCACAGGACCGACATACGTACGGCGTTTCCTTCCCTTCCATGAACGACTGTTTCGTTTCTTCGAACTTCTCCCCGGCCTTCCTGAATAGATCCATTGTTCATAACAGGCTAGCGACCCGAATAAACGTTGGGACAAATACTCCCGATTCACCAGCGACGAGCAATCGAAACGAGGACTAATCAGGATTCCTCGAAAACTACATCAGAAGAATGGGGATTTCGCTGGTCCATAGGCAACGGTAGTGGTGGATTTTTGGTGCCCTCACGGGTGAGGGCACTCCATTCGGTGTGCCTGTTCGACCAATGGCAACGAAACAACCCACAGTAGCGTCGTTCGAGGATACCGAAACTCGACACGACGAGATGAACGAGACGATCGAATCGTGGCTTCGCGACCTCGTCGACCTAATTGGCGAAGCACGAGCAAGTGAAGAGTTCAAACTGGTAGCAAGACGGATTCCCCGGGCGCGGTGGCCCGGGGAGGAAGCCGACAACCAACAGTATAAAAACTTCTAAGTAACCAGGCCTCTTCTTGAAGATAGAGTGGACGACTACCTGAGACGCACAGCCATCACTCGACTCGTCTTGAGCGACGAGCGAGACGCTGACTTGCTCGAAGCCACAATTAGCGACTGGCAACACGGAGCCACCCTCGCCTCTCAAATCGGTTGGGACGAAAACGAGGACTCCAAATATGGTCTCCAACAACTCGCGTACTCTGATGTACGCGAAAACACTCGTCTCGGGAGTCAACACGCAATACTCGCCACTCACCAAGCCGCAAGCGCACTCACAGGCGTCAACGAACTCCAAGACAAAAGCCGCAAGGTATCCTGTCCAGAGTTCACCAGCCCGACCATCAAATACGATGCGAACACGCTTACGCTCTTTGACGACAACACCGTCTCACTCACCACCGTTGAGAACCGTGTTCGGTGCGAACTCGTCCTTCCCGAGGACGACGACGGCTACCAGTACCAATTCCTGAACGACGACGAGTGGAGCGTCACGGAAAGCACGATCACTGCTCGTGACGGGGAATACTTCTTGCACCTCGGGTTCCGTAAACCGAATCCGTTCGATAAACAAGAGTCTCCTGCCGAGGACAGAACAGTTCTCGGAGTAGACCTCGGCATCGAACACTTCGCCGTCACCTCAACTGCACACTTCGAGTCAGGGAAGAAACTAGTTCACGACCACGACCAATTCGAGCAAGTCCGTGGTGGACTCCAACAGACTGGAACACAGTCGGCTCACCGAACCATCGTTGGTCGAGAAACCCGCGAAGAACGCTACTCGCGAGACAAACTGCATCGAGTTTCGAACGCGATTATTGAGGAGGCCGTTGAACACGAGTGTTCGCATATCGTGTTCGAGGACTTGTCGTACATCCGCGACCGGATGCCGAACGCGAAGAAGTTCCACCAGTGGGCTCACCGCAAGCTCATCCAGTTCGTGACGTACAAAGCCGAAGCACGCGGGATTCGTATCGAGTTCGTGGATGCGGCGTACACGAGTCAACGGTGTTCGGAGTGCGGTCATACGAGTCGCGGGAATCGACCTGTGCAATCCCGCTTCGAGTGTGAGAAGTGCGGGAAGACACTTCACGCGGATTATAATGCGGCGAAGAATATCGGGTGGGGGTTTGTCCGCCGTGGGCTAAACGACTCACGGCGGACGGGCAACAGTCAACTTGCCCTCAAGTCAGGAACAGTGACGCCGAACCGGGGATTCATCCCGTACTCCGTAGTGAGTTAGAGGCCGAGAACACTGACAAGCCCCGCGCCACCGTGCGCGGGGTTGTTGACACACTGGCTCGAGGTACAGAGTCGCTTTCACGACTTTTCACACCGGAATACGCTCTTGATCGGCCAGCAGTGTCCAACGGCGACGCGCGTTGCTGGGTATCGAAGCTGGCAAACGAACTTCGATCGGCAGGTGAAGAAAGGAGAACGAGCGATCTGGATCTGGGCACCAATCACGGCTCGAAAATGTCCATCCTGTGGGCTCTCGAAATCGCGTCACTCGAGTACTGGGTGTGAGTACACCGAAACGCCTCCAGAGGAGTGGTCGAAAGGCCTCGTCGGTTTCAAGCCGGTTCCCGTCTTCGATATTTCCCAGACAGAAGGGGAGCCACTCCCGTCGCTCGAGACCGAAACAACAGGAGATGCTCGCGAGATCGTTCCCCTACTCTATGAAGCCGGGAAGACGCTCGATATCGAGGTGACGATCGTGTCTAAGGAAGCGTGGCCCTTCGGCTCAGCCAAAGGGGTCTGTGAGTTTCACAGTGATAGGCGACCTACCGTGAAAGTGCGTGAGCGGACAAACACTGCTGACCTCGCGACGACACTCGTGCACGAATACGCCCACGCACTGTTGCACGCAGATGATCTCAGCAAGAGCGAACACGCGAGTCGCGAAGTCGAAGCCGAAGCAGTCGCCTACATCGTTGGCCGATACGTCGGGCTCGATACCAGCGGCTCGGCGTTTTACCTGGCCGCGTGGCAAGGCGACGAACCCGAAACGGTGAGTGAACGTCTCGAGCGTATTCGCTCGAGTGCAAGTACGATCATCAAGGATTTGGAATTGATCGAATCAAGAAAAGGTGAACTACCTAGCTCAATCAGTGAATAGCATCAGTCGTGAGTAAGTGGGTAGGTGCCACAAGGCAAATTGTGCTCTTCCAGCAGGCCGATCCCACACTCGGTTGCATATATCTGAATGATCCGAAGATATATTGAGAGTAGCCACCTACAGAGAGGTATGACCGAGTTCGATCCAGCCCCCGAGTCCAACGGTACCCAGCGACGGTGGCAAGCAGGAACGGACACGTTTGGTCGTGTCTATGACGTCGTCCTCGGGGTTACATCTCCGACTGCGTACACCGAAATTGCAGAACTTGCGGACTGTTCTCCAAACGCCGCGAAAAAGCACCTCGAGCGCTTGGCGGAGATGGGCATCGCCCGAGCCGATAGAGACAGCCGCCCGGCGACATACGAACGAAACGAGGGATACCTCGAATGGCAAGACGCCAGTCGGATTGCAACCGAACTTTCGGTCGAAGAGATCATCAATCGGGTGGAGGCGCTTGAAGCACAGCGTGCAGAATACGAAGCGCAGTTCGGGACGGCAGACCCAACGGACGTCTCCGTGTTCGACCACGGTGATCACGAAACCATCCACGAACGGATGACCGCCGTCAGTGAGTGGCAGGGTGTGATTCGAGATATTCGGCTGTATGAACTTGCTCGCCAGCTCTCCCAGAACGATGGGCATCTAATTCCAGCGTAGATGAGTCTGCCACCAGAGGATTCAGCGCCTCACTCGACAGGACCACCGGATCGACAGACACTGCGCCTGTTGGAACGACAGCTTACGTCGGATTCACTCGTCGCCGAAACGACGTTCGACCCGGATTCTTATGAACCCCGACTGCTTCATGCGCTCTTCGACGCTGGACGGTACCCAGACTCGGTAACAGCGGCTCGGCTCGACATCCGGTGGTTCACGACTGGTGATTTCTCGGTCCACTACGTTGAAGAACACGAGGCTGGAGAGCGCTGGGAGTGTCGCTGGGATTGGCATCCGAATACGCACAACACCCGGTTACACTTCCACGAGCCGCCATCTGCCACCGAAATCACCAATCTCGAACTCCCTTCTCTCCATCCACTCGAGGTATACTCGACAGTGCTTACGGCGATAGAGCAACGTATAGAGACACTGTGGCCCTAGCAAGTGCTGAGAACAGTCGAGATACACCTAATGGAGGGTCCTGAATATCAATGGATGCCCGACAGATGTGCAACAACGGCGTTGTTGTGACACCTCAGCCTGAAATCCACGCCACTAGTATATGCACGTATATGCCCATAATACATAGATCTCGTATTGACGTCCGTAGGTATACTATATCGTCGTACTTGGAATTTCGGGACTCTCAATCGATGTAGTATCGAAACTTGACCTTCACAATATGTGGGAAAACGTTCGTCCAGTTGATCGACAGAGATCTCTTAGTTCTCCTTCGGCGGCAGTTGGACAGTTCTTAGCCAGAAATCTTCAATCACCTGTGCAAGCTGATCGAGTTCATCAGGCGAATCGGGTTTTTGTAGGCAGGCATTCGCATGAAGTTCGTACGACTGGATTATATCTTCTCTTGCATCCGACGTGGTCAGAACGATCACGGGAATCTGACATAACACAGGTCTGTCTTTGAGTTCAGTAAGAACTTCGATGCCACCCGGCCCAGACACATTGATATCGAGGATCACGAGATCGGGGCGGGGCGCATCCGTATAGTCGCCCTGTCCATTCAGAAACTCGAGCGCTTCGTCACCGGTTGAAACGACGATTACGTTAGTGGTGAGCTCTGTCGTCTCGAATGAGTGGATGAACCGTGAAACACTATCAGGGTCAGGCTCGATAAGAAGGACATCGTATGTACGGCTAACTCGCTGTAGAGCCTTATTCGTCACAATTCTATGCCCAGTAATGTGTTCGCCGGGGATACCGATTGCTCCCAATCATTTTGGTTGAGTGAAATATTTGCCATCGCATACGTCGGCCCAATTCATGAGGGGGTGATCTGCGATGTCTTGAGGGCTCAGCCTTCAAGAGGGTAGAGGCATCACTCAGTGGGAGCCTACATTCTTATTATCAAAGGATGTTAATTCACTCAATATGGTACGAGAAGCGGCGGATGAACTGCTCAACTACTTAGAGGAGGAGTTCGACGACGACCTACGAAGCGTTGGGTACTATACGCCCGAAGAAAGCGAGTTTCAGTTCGCCCGCGATGATGTCGAGTCAGCATACGACTGTGGTGATCTCCAGCGAGTCTTTCGCGATAACCGGTTAGAAGCGCTCGATACACCACATCAAGAGTCGCTGTACGCCCATGGACGATTACTTGCAACAACTCGCTTTTTCGAAGACGCAACAGAGCTTCATTTCGTCGTCGGCGAAACCCAGGGAATCGTCGCCGCGATTGATACAGGGGCCGCTGACGATGTTCGTGAATTAGTGAGTGAGTGCGCCGACATCGTTGATGTCGGTATCGAGTGACTGGGATACCTGTAGCGATGGTAGTATCTACAAAATCGGCCTCAATGGCCGAAGACGTTGGTATTGTCAGTTGATGTGTTAAACGCAGGGAAATGATGGTTGGTGATTGGAGGATCTGCAGCTACACCTGAGCTGGCGATGTCCCCCTCCCCGCGCAAGCGACAGTCTCGGCCAGGTCAACATTATTCTAGCGGCCAGAAAGGACGCGAGAGACGTTCTTCATGCTGTTCCTGTGTGAATATTGCCTCAAAACAGTTGGTGGGGATACTCAATGTGCTTCGATCACGAGGAGGTCGTCCTGTGGGCGCATCACCAGTGTTGGTTGCTTAATCGGATGAAAAGAATTGATTACAAAATGGCAATTTGAATTCTCAGATCAATCTTGTAGATGAGGATTTTGTATCCGAGAGGTTCCACGGCTGTCAGCCAATTATCAGCGATAGGCGAAACTCGATGTCCTATCTCTGTATAGAGGAGTGCAAATGATTATTATGGAACCATGTGTAAGACTAGCATGGGATCGAGTACGGGCTCACCAATCGACGATATTTCGTATCTCGCGCGGTCCGAACACCGTGCTCCAACACTCATCGCTCTAACTGTCCGTCCGCGGAGCCGGTCAGAACTCTGGGAGATGACTGGAGTCTCGTCGTCAACGATTCGACGGACACTGAGCGAGTTCGAAGAGCGCAACTGGATCCGTAGAAATGGATACCAGTACGAGGCGTCACCGCTGGGTACGTTCATCGCATCCGCGGTAGCAGAGTTAATCGAGCGAGTCGAAATCGAGCGAAACCTCCGCGATGTCTGGCAGTGGCTTCCAGACGAAGAGAGCGGGTTCACGATAGAGATGTGCTCCGATGCGGTCGTGACGGTCGCCGAAGCCGACAACCCGTATGGTCCGATAAACCGATTCCGTGAGCTGATCAGTGACACCGGCCAGTTCCGGTTCGTCGGATCTGATCTCGCTCTCCTCGAGCCATGCCGAGATGAGTTCTGTCAGCAAGTCATCGACGGCATGCAAGCGGAGATCATCGATCCGCCAAGCGTCGCCGAGTACATTCGCTCGAATTACCCTCAATTGTCTTCTGAAACCCTGGCAAGTGGCAATCTCACTATCTGGTTACACGACGACCTTCCATCGTATGGAATCTGTATCTTCGAGGACCGAATCGCGATATGTGGACACGATCCTGACAGTGTGACAGTCCGAGTGCTGGTCGACACCGATTCACCGGAAGCACGGGAATGGGCAGAATCAGAGTATACGTACTATCGCCGCCAGACCCCAACGATCCCGCTTGAACCGGTCATGGACTGACGAACTGGCGTGTCTGGCCCCAGTGCGTCTATTCTCTCTTTTCCATACGCCGCCGAAACTTTGTCTGATGACATGCCAGCATAGTAAGAGAACAGAATTTTCGATTCGTGGCTCGATCCCCCTCAGTCACTGCCAACTATTCAGCTTCTGCACGAGAGTCACTCGTTGCACAACCGCTAATCAGTGGACACGGCACCAGTCATCACCGGTGTGTCACGAGTTAGCTATCTAACGCTTGAACGCGAACCAACTCTTGCCGAAAGGCAACTGAAACACCATGGCAAAAGCACACAAACTCGATTGTGAAGCGGCAGCAGCTGATTGTCGGTTCATCATCCAATCAGAGAACGAAGCCGAAGCGACCGAACTGGCCAGGAACCACATGAAAGAGGTTCACGGGCAAGACTACACAGACGAAGAACTACGAGAAAAGCACCTCCAGGTCGTGTAAATATGGCTATCGACACGCAGATCAACCACGGTATCGACATCGAACAATTCGAAGAATTCGCCGAATTCGCGGCTGAAAACCCCAATGGGGTGCAGCTCGGACTCGCTGCTCGCTCGACTTACGAGGGGACGTGCGCTCATAGCTTGGCGAAGGTAGACAGCTACGAACTCGGCGGTGAGACGATCGCGCGCGAGACCCGCGAGTACACGATCCCCTACGGAGCGTGGAAGGAAGTGTTGGACGCAGGCGGATGGGTTGGCGGAACCGACCGACTCGAACCGATCGAGGCCGCACTCTCCGCGCTCGCCTCTTGTATCAACGTCGGCATCACCATCAACGCCGTCGCAAACGGCGTCGATATCGAGTACCTCCAGACCCGGGTCCGCACCGAGTTCGATCCGCGCGTCCTCTTCAGCCTCAAGGACCTCGGAGAGGCCGATGCCGTCTTCGAGAATCTAACCGCAGAAGTCGAGATCGAGAGTCCGAATCTCGATAAGGACCAGGTCGACGAATGGGCGCGGCGGGCACCAGTCTACACGCTCATCTCGCTCGCTCAGGACATCCAACTCACGGTGAATACTCCGGCCGAAGTGGCGGCCGACGACTGATGAGGTGAAGACAAATGGCAAAATCACTAGACGTCGAACGACTCGAACAGGCAGTCAAGAGCGTCTACCAAGACGTTGCAGAGGAACCGTCAGAAGAGTATCACTTCGAGATGGGGCGCGGATTGGCAGAACGGCTCGGCTACCCAGCGAGCGATCTCGATCAGATCCCCGCGCAGGCTCTGGAGTCATTCGCGGGCGTGGGATACCACTTCGACCTCGCCGCTCTCGAAGAAGGAGATGACGTGCTCGACCTTGGGAGCGGTTCCGGGACGGATGCGTTCGTCGCAGCGTTACATGTCGGCGAATCCGGGAGTGTGACCGGGTTAGATATGACCGACCAACAGCTATCGAAGGCACGGCAGTTGCGTGATGAGGTCGGGATGGACAACGTATTCTTCGAGAAGGGGTACATCGAGGACGTTCCTTTCGATGACGGGACATTCGATGTCGTACTCTCGAATGGAGTCATCAACCTCTCTGCGGAAAAGCAGCGAGTGTTCACGGAGGCAAATCGAGTCCTCAAACCAGGCGGACGGCTCGCCATCTCCGATATCATCAGCGAGAAACTGATGCCGAAGAGCATCAAGAACAACGAGGACCTGTGGGCAGCTTGTATCGGCGGAGCCGAACAGGTCGATCGTTACACGGAGCTCATAGAGCAGACCGGGTTTGAGGTGAGGGAGGTTCGGGACAATACCCAGTATGAGTTCATCTCGGATCAAGCAGCGAATGCATGTCAGAAGTACGGCGTGAAGAGCATCTCGCTCGGCGCCTACAAGTGATCACAATGGCAACAAGACAATCGGTCACAGACGAACAGCAAGAACAGGTCGAACTCGAGGCAACGCTCCGGAACGGGTCGCTGTTGATGGCGCTCGCGGGCGTCGCGTTCATCGGATACGGAATCGTATTCCTCGTGATGAACTTCGTAGGGACTGGTTTCGAACTCGGGGTCAGTACGCTAAACGGGATGACGAAAGCCGACTTGGATCCGACAGTGGCGTACTACATCAGCCACCTGCACGTCGCCACTGCCGCGTTCATAATTTCGACAGGAATCGCGATCACCGCCCTGTCTTGGTACGGCGTGCGTCAGCGGCTCACCTGGGCGTGGGCAACTGCAGTCATCGCTGCCGTCACCGGCTTAGCGCTCGCGTTGCCGATGCACTACACGGCAGATGCATTTGCTCACGACTGGATGACGCATCTCGGCCCCATCTACGTAGCGACAGTCGTCTTCGTCGTCGGCGTCGTCATGGCATATCGAGGCTTGAACGCGACGTAACTGCGATAGATGGCCAACAGAATTACAGATGATCTTCGAATCCATTATCATTTTGCATGGCGGTTCTATCGTTGAGGTTACACTGCTTGAATACTTACTCCACGTTGTTCTCTACCTGTTTGCCTTCGGTGGTATTGCTGCCTTCGTTGTCGGGGGACTCAAAATTGCCAGCGCCATCCGCTCCAGAACTGTGAAAAACCGGCGGCAGGGAGAGAGGGGCTTATGATTACATCCCACTTTCGCCTGTAAGAGGACAACTTGCCGAAGTCGCCGGCCTCGAGTCGATCAAGCAGATCGGATAAACCCTCACGGACACCATCACTGCCGACGAATTATCCGTCCACCCGCTAACGGACATCTATGGACGGTACCGAGCTCCGGGTGGAACACTCGTCGTCGAACACAAGCTGAACCAGCCATCGGGAACCGGATTGACAGCCGGGTTCTCGAGGGCAAAGACATGTTCGAGACGGTGATGGATACGAAAGAAGAGATATAACACGAGGCAGGGACGATCGTACCGATTGGAGACCTCGAGTCGATCAGGCGAGGCGAGGTCAGCGTGGAAGGTCATGTGATCGAACTGTGGGAGCCCTCGAGTTCAGCGATTCAGCAGGTTGGATTGCTCGAGGACGAGACGGGTAGAACGAAGTTCACGATCTGGACGAAGAGTAGGAAAACGATAGTTCGCGAGGGCGAACAGGTGCGGTTCAGGGCGGCAGCGAAGAACTGGTACAATGGTCGGTGCTCGATCGCGCTGACTCGGTGGTCGGAAATCGTGTTCCCAGAGCGCGACCACTGGTGGGAGTAGCCGACAAACCCTCTTTTTGCAGGTGCCCGATCACCCTCTACCCACCGCCCCACCCGCCTCCACGTTCCGGGCTGCTCACGGCCAACGGCCGTTTCGCTGCCGGGCTTTCGCCAAAGGAATCCAGTGATGAGAACTCTATCAGACAAACGATGAAGCCACAGGGATCGTGAGTGGAATAAAGGAGACAACGAACCCTTTTCGCTGTACTCTCGATGAATTCTTGCGCATTTCTACCCGAACTCGAGAGCCCGGCTTATCCCGTTTTTGATGCGGTCCTCATCGGGCAGGTAGTTGTCCTCACGGGCGAACAGCGGCACAGGCACGTCGTAACCGGTCACTCGTTCGACCGGCGCCTCGAGGTAAAGAAACGCCTCCTCGTTGATGCGAGCCGTGATCTCTCCGCCCATTCCGGCCGTCTTAGGCGCCTCGTGAACGACGACGCAGCGGCCAGTCTTCTTCACGGACTCGACGATAGTCTGCGTGTCCAGCGGGTAAAGCGTCCGTGGGTCGATCACCTCAACGCTTGCTTCGACGTCGTTGACGGCGTCAAGCGTCTTGCGGAGCATCGAACCCCACGCAACCACCGTAACGTCGTCGCCGAACTCGACGACGCGGGCCTCACCGAGCGGGATTTTGTGTTGGTCAGGCACCTCCTCACGGAACGAGCGGTACAGCCGCGTCGGTTCCATAAATATGACCGGATCGGGGTCGCGAATAGCGGACGTGAGCAGGCCCTTCGTCTCGGCCGGAGACGACGGGAAGACGACCTGCAAGCCGGGGAGGTGGGAAAAGCCGGCCTCATAGCTTTCCGAGTGAAGTTCCAATGCACGGATCCCGCCACCGTAGGGCATTCGGATTGTCATGGGGCAGGTTATTGTCCCCCGACTTCGGCTTCGTATACGCGCAACGTGCTGTGCTAGCTGGTGAAATCCCTGATAGAGGAAACTCTGGAACTGGATCTCTGCGACCGGCTTCATTCCAGTGGCCGCGAGTCCAACGCCTGTGCCGATAATCCCCGCCTCTGCGACCGGTGTGTCGAACACCCGATCCGGATAGTCGTCGATCAAACCCTGAGTCGCCCTGAATACCCCACCAACCCGACCAACGTCCTCCCCGTAGACGACGACGCTATCGTCGCGGGCTAACTCCGCATCCAAGGTATCACGAACAGCCTCGACCATTCGAAGGCGTTCAGTCATCCGTATCACCCTCGGCGCCTTCCTCGAAGGCATCGAACTGTTGCTCGAGTTCAGACGGCATGTCCTCGTACACGAAGCGGAACATATCTGCCGGGTCGATTGCCTCACGTTCCTCGTTTGCCTGATCGATTGCGTCAGCGAGTTCGGATTCGATTCGTTCGTCGATCGTATTCTCCGTTTCCTCATCCAGGATCTCCCGGTTTTCGAGGAACACCTGGAACCGCAGGATGGGATCACGAAGCTCCCACTCCGCTTCCTCCTCGTGGCCGCGGTAGGCTGTGGGGTCGTCGGAGGTCGTGTGCATCGAGCGCCGGTACGTCAGAGCCTCGATCAGGACCGGGTCGCCGTTCCGGGCTTTTTCGATCGCTTCCCTGGCGACACGGTAGACACCCAGCACGTCATTGCCGTCGACTTGAATCCCCTCGATGCCTGCCGCAATTGCCTTTTGAGCCAGCGTCTTTGCTTTGGTTTGCTTCTCGACCCCCGTCGAGATGGCATACCGATTGTTCTGGCAGATAAAAACCGTCTGAGAGTCAGAGATGCCGGCGAAGTTGAACGCTTCGTAGACGTCACCTTCGCTGGTCGCCCCATCCCCGAAGTACGTAATGGCGACCGTGTCGCGGTCTTGCAATGCCTCTCCCCAACCGATGCCAACGGCGTGCAGCGGCTGGCTCCCAACAGGAATGGCTGGCGGCAAGGCGCCCTTTCCGCCCGGTATTTCGGCGCCTTCCTCCATCCCCATTGCGTACTGGAGGATCTGTTCGGGCCCGGTTCCATGCGTCAGTAGGGCAGCTTGCTCGCGGAACGATGGGACGAGCCAATCGTCATCTGCCAGGGCGTATGCGCTCCCGACCTGCGCTGCCTCTTGTCCGATCGCCGGTGCGTATGTCCCGAGTTCACCCCGGCGTTGCAACGCAATTCCGCGCTCGTCGAGTCTGCGCGACCGTTTCATCTGTTCGTACAGGTCGAGCAGCTGATCGTCGGTCAACTCGGGCACCAGTTCATCGTCAACCGTTTCATCCTCAGCGAGGACCTGTACAGACCGGATAGTAAACTGAGCAACGTCTTCCTGGGGCATACCGAAGGCATGCGCTCGAGCGAGTTAATGCGCGGCCCAGTGTACGACGGCATCTCACGGTGAATGCGCTATTATAACTTGAATCCGCCTCCAGTGGGCAGTAGATACGGATGTTCTCACTCGTGCGAATTATGTGAGGGACAGGCGCAAAACCTCGCCGTTCACGGAGGGGATACGCGCCGTCAAGGGATGGCACAACCCACTGACGACAACACGGCTGTCGAGGTATCCATGAGTGGGCGTGGAGCACGAATCGAGTACTGAGTTGAGGGGTATGTTTTTCAAATGCGTGTTCTATAATCTAACTAATGACTCTGGAGTTGACGACACGTAATTCGGTGATCCCTATATCGCCAATTATCGGTTTCGGTCTTACCGTAATAGTCACACTTACGTCAGCGATTACTATCGCCTTCTTCTCAGTATTATTAATCTCCTGAGATTATTTGCTGACGGTTGATATCTTCTCCATATTGATATCGACGCTATCGCCGAAACTGCAGAGTAGAACTACCTTGTTGAACGGTGAAATCTCATCTAGTATTTTGTAACAGAGACGGACTATATCGCCTGAAAGAAGGTGCGAACAGTATTCCTCGCTCAAAGTCTATTTTCAGTATGGTAGACGTAGTAGTCTCACTAGAAGATGGGCAGACCTCGATCTCACTGTCTTCGATGTCGGGACCTCAGAAGGTGATGAGGTCCTCGCGTTCACCGTCGAAGGTGTCATCCGCCTGGGGACAGACCTCATGGAGATGTTCGCCGAGAAGGTCGTGATCCCGCCCGAGATCCACTTCCGAATTGAGGAGTGAGTAACTCACTCGGGTTCGTCCGAGGCTTCGATAGTGAGTACGCCGTCAGCCTCGACGGTCACAGAATAATTCTCGATTTCGAAATGAGCTGCGAGCTCATTTTCCCCTTCGGTATCGGTTGCTGAAGAGCAAAAGAGGGTATCCAGCGCGACCGGGTCCAGGTACTCGTAGAGTGTGAAGTCGGTCTCAAGCGGATCGACCCCTTCGATGGTGGCGATCGCTTCGATGATGGCCATACTCGGCGTACGATCCGAAAACTCGGTTTCGAACGTATGGCGATCAACGGGTAACACGTCCTCTAGAACACTGATCTTGATTTTATAGAGGCTGTTCCGTGTCAAAAATGGCCCATTCGGGGTTCACCGACAGCACCAGTCTATCCGACCTCAATAGTAGCAGACTGGTTCACTAAAAAGGTTCGAAGACCTCGTGAAGGGCTTCCTGGTGGCTGGTACTCGAGCGCCGTCTCGAGTTCTGTTGTTTTCTCTCGTAGCAACTGTCTGTGTCAAATTAGACTGCGTTCTGTCGTGGGGAGGAGGTGCAGTCTATTTCTTATGGACCTCGGAGTCGGACTTCATCGTCTCTGTGGGAATCTACGTGCTCACTTCGGAGTTCGTTCGACTCATCGTCGCCCCAGCCTAACAGGTCTTTGACTTTGTCGGTGAGGTCCTGATCAGAATCACGCTCAACGGTCGCGCGACCCCCGTTTACATCACGTATTGTACCAATACGAGTGCCATCGGAAGTGACTACGTTCTTGTCGCGGTCGTCATCGGTGAAATCTCGTGCCATTCCATCCTTCTCTTTGTTCAGTACGAGGGGATACTCTTGGCCTGTATACGCCAGCATGTCACAAGGTAGTAGATATCTCTTCCTTCAAACACTATACTAACCACGTCACCCTTGTCTGGGGTCTTTTGAACGTTCGGTTTGGGCGTTGCTTAGTACAGATGCTTACGTAACAAATCTAACCACGGACCGTCGATTGGACACCACAACAGACCGGCCCGGCGCGGAGGTGTTGTTCACCGACGGCCAGCGTGTCCACGCTCGCGACGCCGTGATCGACGTCGAGCACGTCCGCCTCTGGTTCGAGCCACTCGAGCCTTGCGAAGAGGAGGTGCCGTGTAAGCCGGGGACTCGAGGGTTCCGGTACGTGGATCGGTGACAGAGGACGGCCACCTGGGGAGTGGCCGGGTTATGATGGTGCGATTTTCGTCCGCTTCGATGCCTAACGGTCTGTATCCCTGGGGGATTTCAGACCATTTCCGACTCCGCTAGTGAGAGTGAAGACTATTTTCCCGTCGTATTCAGGGGAGTTCGGGACTACTGTCAGAGCTAGCGTACACTCAAGGACATTGACTCGAGTATCCTCATATGGCGCTTCAAGACGTCCTCCCAGACCGAGAGTGATTTCTCACAGTATCGGCACTCGTCCTCTTCGAAGGCATCCTTTCGGTCGGTTTCAGGCACTCGAACCACCTGCGAGAAATTCGAGGACCAGACCGAAATACTGGCTTCCGGCGAGGGCCTTTTCCCTGGTTATCATATAATTACGATATGGCATCACAAGCTGACGCGTTTTGCCATCTGTGTAATGACCCGATGGACTCTGACGAAGACGTTGAACAGCACTTGCTGAATGAACACCGGCCGCCTGAATTGGCCGAAGAACTCGCCACTCTGTGGGAATCGGAGGAGCATGGCAATCCTGAATAACCTCGCTCGAGGGGTTACTCACCGTCACCAATCCGCATCTGTTCGACTTCGTTTGCGAGTTGGTGCTTGAGCCGACGCGCCGGTAGCCACAGTAAGTCGTGAACTCGTGTCGCCGTGAGCGAGCTATGGCTGTTAATCGTCTGTCTGCTCGCACGGGTGACCGACCGCAAAGCCCAGGAGTAGAGTGAATTGAATTGCCACCCACCCCATTCGGGCGCCTCCTTGGTAGATCGAGTAGGTGCCAAAGAACACCAGTAACAGCACTACGACGAGTCCGAGAGGTTTCGAGAAGTCCGCTTCGAGTTTGTATCGTTACTCATTGTTCACCGCCTTATCCCCCCAATTCGGACGCGCTCCATAGCTCTGGTTCGGCGTCTGCTGGCTGATACAACGGATGCACCGGATGACCGTTCTTCGTCGTGTCGAGCACATGGAGGTCGCCCTCGAGGAGCCTAGCGACCTCGCTGGCCCGCCCTTGGAGCGAGCCGTTCGCGCCCCACGCGGCGACGACCGTCTCGGCCTCCTCGCAGACGGCCTGAAGGTGATCGTCGTTCTCCGGGCCAACGGGATCGGCGTGCTCTAGAAGGGCGGCGGGGTCGGGACTTCGAAGTGCGAACAGGTTCACCACGGCGAGCGAGCCGTAGCCCCACTCTTTCGCGAAGCCGAGACAGCGCCGAATCGTCGGGTCGTCCTCGGTCGCGTCGGCCGTACTCGGGTTGAGCATGAGAAACGCCAGCGTCGGTTTCTCGGCGTCCCACGCCCGCCACAGTTGGTATCGATAGACACTGTCGTCGCTGAGAACCGCGCCATTGCGGTCGTCTCGGGGGATCGGCGAGTCGCTCACTGTGAATCACCGTCCGTTTCCTCAGACACGAGATGAGGATCGATCTCGAGCGAGAGCGGCGTCAGGATCTCCATGACGTGCTCGATAACGTCCGCCGGGACCGCGTCGTGATCGACACACCACTCCGGTTCCATTCCGTAACTGAATGCGAACTCGGCGATGTCGTCACTGTCCCGATCGAGTACCTCGAAGCGTCGACTGTAGGCCTGGAAACAGATGCCATAGGTGTATATCGTCCCCTGCTCGCCCGTGTGACTGATGCTCAAGTCCTCGATGTGTGCCGGGTCGATCTCGGGAACCGGCTGGCAACAGGCTTCCGCGCGGCGTTTAATTTCGGCCGCCGTGAGGACCTGTTTGCCTTTGCAGTTGCCACAGAGTTCGGCCGGTGGATGGTCAGTGTCGCCGCCGGCAATCGGGCCGTCGACGAGTAGCGACGGGAGTTCGACGCCGCACCACTTGCCGTGGCCCGGGTCGTCGACCTTGAGCCGGGTTCCCTCTCGAGGTGTGGCGGTCATCGGTCGTCACTCCCTGAACGATCAGTGCCCATGTAGAGTGATCGGTGATTTCTGCCAAAACCTACCGGTGCAGAGTTACAGAGAGTCGAGGAGAAAGCCCACGACTTTAGTCGTGGGATGAATCCGACAACCCGCGGCACAAACCACGAGAATTAAGCAGGCTGACAGCTTACGTTTGAGTAAGCCGGACTCGTGGCGAAAACTGGAGTTGGATCGGGGTCTCCATCAACAAAAAGCAACCCTGCGCTGCAAACGGCCTGCTCTCCCGATAGGGACTAAGGGCGATGGCACGTCCCGTGCGGTGTAAGCAGATACCCAAGCACACCACGCCTCAGCTGAGGCCTGACGCATACGCGCACAAACCAGAGTACCACCATCCCGGTGGGAATATCGCTTCCGGAGACACAGGAACGGCCTGCTGTCCCACGGAAGGAATCCCACGACTTCAGTCGTGGGTGGATGTCAACACGCGAGTGTTGTCTTCGCGCTACCGCAGCGCGGGCAACGTGTGAACTCGTACGTATTGTACTTGTTCTCGCTATCGTCGGAGAATTTCTGCTTACACGAGTGGCAATAGTAGTCGGGCATGAGCCTTCACAGATAGTAGGTGACGGCTCCTCTTGTCGTTCACTACCGCTCGAGGACTGCTCATTCATCGCGACCACGCTCCATTACCAGATTTCGACAGTAAGGTTGTTCTCTGTACCCTGACCCACATAGTATTATAAGGAATTCAAATTATCTGGCTAGCTTGCCTCTGTTTAGCCAATTCAGGCTGCCTGTTTATCGCTGTCAGAAGCAAAAGCGTGGTATGAGTGAGTTTTCCGATCGGCTTTTGATACTCCTGATGGCATCGGTCACCCTCGGAAGCGTCCTCATAGGATGGGTCGGTGGATTCCTACTACCGCAGGTTACTGGCTGGGGACAAAACGTCGGAATGGCTATCCTATTCGTCGTTTTCGTAGCCGCTTTGATCGGGGTCTGGTTCGAATTAAAGAGTATCGATACAGATCGTGGTTGATCCACGTCGGAGCCCAGTTACCGATTGAAATGTGGCCAATTTTCTTGGGCGACCAGCTCTGTTGCACCGCAGCATCCACATTTTGCAGGTGCATCGTACTGGTGACCGTTATCGGTTTGTTCAGACACCGTACCGGCGTGTATTACCTGACACTGCGTGCAAACGTACTTTTCAGGGAGTTCTGGAGTGTGTGCCATGTATCTAGATACCGCTGTCAACAAGTTATAGATGAGGTGTGATCTCGCACTAGAAATGCGTTCGGTCGAGTCGTCGACATTGACGAACTGCAGGACGAACCGCTCCTTGACGTGAGTGATCGGCTGGTCGAGGTCAGAACGTTCGAAGGAGGCACGCCGATCCGAATCAGGATTACACAGATTCGAGGCGAAAGCCCACGACTTTAGTCGTGGGGTGAATCCGACCCTCCGCTACCCGAGCCGCGTGCGATGGCTGGCCTGAGTCTCCCACGCTAATCCATACTTTTACGAACCAATATTACGTAGCACGTAGTCTCCTCAGGGCGACGCCACCGTCTCGAGGTAATCCCTTCTCGAGCGATCCGTCAGTGAACGTGATCGTCATCGCATCGTCTGCAGCCTCTTCGTCCTCATCTCCCGCAGACGCCCCAATAGTCGCATCACTACCGACCGTACAAGATTGGCTCGCGGCCACCCAGTGTTTAACTCTCTCGAGGAATAATGAGAGGTAATGGAACGCCTGACTTCCCAGACAGAGCACACGAATCAGACAGAACGCGAAACTACTGGAGAAGAAGGTGTTCGAACCTGCCCGGAGTGCGAGTCGACGTCGCTCTCGAGAAGCGCAGACGGGAGCGAGATTAGCTGTGAGGACTGTGGACTGATTCTGGAAGAGGAGACGATCGATCGGGGGCCGGAGTGGCGAGCGTTCAACGCGGCCGAGCGCGACAGCAAGTCCCGCGTCGGCGCGCCGACGACGCAGACGATGCACGACAAGGGCCTCACCACGACGATCGACTGGAAGAACCAGGACGCCTACGGACGGTCACTCTCCTCGGAAAAGCGTAGCCAGATGAATCGCCTGCGGAAGTGGCAAGAGCGAATCCGGACGAAGGACGCCGGTGAGCGAAACCTCCAGTTCGCGCTCTCTGAAACCGATCGGATGGCCTCCGCCCTGGGCGTTCCGCGCTCGGTCCGTGAGGTCGCGAGTGTGCTCTATCGACGCGCGCTCGAGGAGGACCTCATTCGTGGACGGTCCATCGAGGGCGTCTCCACGAGTACGTTGTATGCGGCCTGTCGGATGGAGGGGATTCCGCGATCCCTCGACGAAATTGCCGCCGTTTCGCGGGTCGACCGGATGGAGATCGGCCGCACGTATCGGTACATCTCGAAGGAACTCGGTCTCGAGATGCAGCCCGTCGATCCGAAGAAGTACGTCCCTCGCTTCTGTTCGGAACTCGAGTTGCCCGAAGAAGTGCAATCGAAGGCCAACGAGATTATCGACACCACGGCCGAGAAGGGGATGTTATCGGGGAAGTCACCGACGGGATATGCCGCAGCCGCCATCTATGCTGCGGCGCTCCTCTGTAACAAGAAAAAGACCCAGCGGGAAGTCGCCAACGTTGCCCAGGTGACCGAGGTCACGATTCGAAACCGATACCAGGAGCAGATTAGCGCGATGGGCATTCACGAATAACCAAAATCTGCCTCGTTGTTCGCCAACAGGGTAGTTCCAGACCTGCACCAGGAGCGTTCCTCGAATAGCGGCCCCACCCGTGTCGATCAGTTGCTGATGGTTCGATTCTGGAATCGCTTCAACCATCCCTAAAACCGTATCGTCTGGCGAAACGGAGCGCGAGTGAGTGCAATCCTACGCCATCGTTCTCGGGATTTAAATATGATTTTGAAATAGCGCACATTGATGAGCAATTCGCGAGGCCCTACCAATCTGAGTGAAAACGGGCGAGCCGCGGATAATACGAAACGGAGGACAGCAGCCAATAGTTCTGGAAACAGGCCCAAATCCACAGTGAGAGCCGGTTCTTATCGGGAGATTGAACAAGGAGAAACGTACGTTCACAGAGAGCATGGGCTGGTCGAGGTCTCCGGGGTCTGGAAGGGGACCGAAAAACTCGAGAGCGCTCGTCACACGGATGGGGAGGACACGGTCATCGTTCGCTTTACGGTACTCAATTCCGGCAAACGGGCACGCGAACTCGCCGACACGTTTGCCAGCTTTGTCCGTAGTCTCAAGTAAGAACGTCTCAGAAAATCCGGCAGAAGTAAGTGTGCTTTTTTTAGCTAACGACATTGACCGGTCACAGTATCGGTAAAAGTCGCTCACCTCCCGGCAGCGTCCACGGACGATCGAAATCCACGGGTCTGCCCGTGTGCACCGCCGCTGATCCGATTCGAACAACGACGATCGAACGGCAGAACCTATGCTCACTCGACCAACCCGGGCCATCCTGATCGCAGCCGTCGGAATCATCCTCGTCCTGAACAGCTTCGCGGCGACCGGGATCGTCGTCGGAGAATCAACGAGCGAACCCACGACACACAGTCGTAACGATGCGGGGGTGATCGAGCCCACCCCCGACACGGTCGATAGCACGTCGTCCGAGACGACGCTCTCGATATCGTCCTCCACGGTCACGTCTATCGTCTTTCTGGCTGGACACGCCCACTCCAGGAGTTCCGATCCGCTGGATCACGACGTCCGTCAGGAGCTTTACGAGACGGTCCACCAGACGGCCGGAATGTACCTCGGTGATCTTCGGGAGTCCCACGACCTTCACCGCTCGACGCTTCGGTATCACCTCGAGGTACTCGAACAGGCGGAGTTACTCGCATCCGTAACGGTATTCGGGAAGCTCTGGTACTATCCCGCCGGAAGCGACACGAACCAGATTCGTGCCGCGCTCACCCACGAACCGACCGGAGACATCCTCGAGACGATCGCTCGCCTCGAACCCGTCAGTGTGACGGATCTAGCGGACGAAGTCGATCGGTCTGACAGCACGGTGTCACACCATCTGGAACGCCTAGAGGCCAAAGGGCTGGTCGAACAGGAACGTGGTAGTACGACGGTACTTTCACGGTTGGCACCAGAGGCCCGTGACGAATTCGAAACGACATCAGAGCTGGGACAGTGGACAGATTGACGAAGAGTCAGTCCCTCCACTACCTCGTTTAATGACCGTTACCTGTCGAGTTTGAAGAATTGGTCAGAACGCCCATATCAAACGGATTCGAACGTCCGGGCATGGAGGGATAACGCGATGAAAATCGTTAATAATCAGTTGCCCTCCTTTCATAAGTCGGCAGATATCTTGCTCGTCGAAGACAACGCCGGCGACGTTCGTCTCACCGAAGAGGCCTTCAAGGACGGTCGAATCGCGAACACGCTCTACGTCGTGAACGACGGCGTTCGCGCCCTCGACTTTCTCTACCAGCGTGGTGAGTACAAGGATGCGCCGCGGCCCCACGTCGTCCTCCTCGATCTGAACCTCCCACGAATGAACGGCGACGAAGTTCTCCAGAAACTTAGATCTGAGCCCGAGTTCGAACGGCTTCCGGTCATCGTCCTGACGACATCAGAAGCGCAACACGACTTCGTGAGATCGATCGTCCCTGAGGCCGACGCCTATCTCGAGAAGCCGGTCGACCCCGACGACTTCATCGACACCGTTCGCACGTTCGAATCCGTCTGGCTCTCGGTCGGCTGGGCGGAAGAACGAGAAGAGTGACGGTTGGTCCGGGCAGTCATCTCTCGACGCGATCAGTCCTCGAGCGTTTCGTCAGTGAACTCGAGCGTCGTCTCACCGTCCGCGTTCCGTTTGTTTCCGTCCCCCGCTAACTCCGCGATGGACGCGTTCTCGAAGAGCAGGCGACGACCGAGCCTCGAGATGCGGTAGGCGGTCGCCTCGTCGTGGGCGACGACCAGGTCGTGCGTCTCGAACGTTCGGCACCGTTTCGTCACGTGCGAGGCCGAGTAGGGCAGATTGAGCGAGAGACTCTCGGGAGTGACCCACCCGAGATGCGTCGCGAGTTCGACCAGAATCGGGCGATCGGACGGGTCCATCCACGCTACGTCGTCGGGCATGCGATACAGGTAGTTCGACACCGTCGCCTCGCTTCAATCTTCGTCGCTGTCGCACGATGTGAGTCTGTAAATCGAACTCGACGAGGTGATCCACACTCCTAACACGCTTGGTAGCGGTTGACGCCGTGCAATACGTTCTCGATTTCGAGACCGCTCGAGACCGACTGCGAACACGTTTACGACCGTCTGCGTCGCACCGTTCAAAAACCGAATCGCGTTCCGGCGTCCGCCACCTTTCAACAGCGAAGGAGTCTCGCCGTTTACGACGGGCGGGAATCGCCTACGCTCCGTTCCGCAACCGCCGTTTGACAGCCGGCCAACTCCCAAATGCATATAATACTACACAACCACATGTGGCATGTGTCATTGAAGCGTACCGCCCGCGTCAAACTCTCCATCCCCGGCGACCGGCGGGACGATCTCAAGCGGACGATGCTCACGTTCCGAGAGGTTGCCCAACGGTTCGCGGATCGGGGCTGGGAACGCGACGAGGACGGCTACGTTATCACATCCAGAACGCGCCTTCAGTCACTCGCCTACAAACAGATCCGCGAGGACACAGAGTTACACTCGGACCTGTGTATCGGTGCGGTCAATCTCGCATCCGAAAGTCTTAGGAGCGCGGTCGAACGCATGAAGGCCGGCAAACGAGCCGGCAAGCCAACGTTCACCGCCCCGACAATGATGTACAACACCAATGCGGTGTCGTACTTCACGGACGGCGACGAACCGGGCTACTGCACGCTCGCGGCCTACGGCGGTCGTGTTCGTGCGGAGTTCGTCTACCCGCCGGACGGAGACTGCCCGCAACGGCAGTATCTCGGTGGCGACGAATGGGAACCGAAAGGCGCGACGCTGCACTACGAACGAGACGACGGCGAGTACTACCTTCACGTCACGGTAGAACGCGACGAGCCGGAAACGGAGTTGGGAGATGCCGAGAACGGAACGGTTCTCGGCGTAGATTTAGGCTTGAAGAATATCGCCGTCACCAGCACGGGGACGTTCTACTCCGGCGGGCTGTTCAACCACCGCCGAGACGAGTATGAACGCATCCGTGGATCGTTGCAACAGACCGGTACGGAATCGGCACACCGAACCATCGAGCAGATGGGGGATCGAGAACGGCGTTGGAACAACAACGTACTGCACCGAATCTCGAAAGCATTGGTCCAAGAGGCTATCGCACACGACTGCTCCGTGATCGCCTTCGAGGACCTGACAGACATTCGAGAGCGGATGCCGGGCGCGAAAGCGTTTCACGGCTGGGCGTTCCGGCGTCTCTACGAATACGTCGAGTACAAAGCTGCCGAGTTCGGTATTCGCATGAAGCAGGTAGATCCGGCGTACACGTCCCAACGTTGCTCGAAGTGTGGGACGACACTCCGCGAGAACCGACCGTCACAAGCGGACTTTTGCTGTCAGAAGTGTGGCTACGAGGTTCACGCCGACTACAACGCCGCGAAGAACGTTGCAACGAAACTACTCCGATCGGGGCAGAAGTCTCCGGTCGGAGGGGCGACCAATCAACTCGCCCTGAAGTCGGGAACGCTGAACGGGAACGGCGATTTCACGCCTGCCTCTTCATAGGCCAGACCGGGAGTTCACCGACAAACGCCGGCCTTCAGGCCGGGGAAGTTGATTATCCGGTCCTGTACAACTTGCCGTTATCGTCGTAACGCGCCTCGAGGATGCGATCGAACTGTTCGTCCGAGAGGTCGACCTCGAGGGCGCCGAGGTTCTCCTCGAGCTGATCGACCGTCCGCGCGCCGATTATCGGAACGCAGTCGAAGTCCGGTTGGTCGATCAACCAGCGAATCGCGACCTGGGCGGGCGAGGCGTCGCACTCGTCGGCAATCTCCCGGACCATCTCGAGGACGTGCCACCCTCGTTCGGAGACGTAGTAATCCAGAAAGCGGTCGTCGAGCTGGGCGCGTGTCCCCTCCGGGGCGTCCAGGTCGTAGGTGTCCTCACCGGCGCGTTCGTACTTGCCGGTCAGGAAACCCCCAGCCAATGGCGAGTACGAACAGACCGCCAGATTCTGGTCGGCACAGACGTCGAGGTACTCGGCGACGTCCTCGTAGTAGGCCGCGTGGAAGAGCGGCTGAGTGACCGTGAACGCCTCGTAGTTGTTGACGTCGGCTTTCCACAGCCCCTTCGTGAGCTTCCAGGCGTCGGCCGTCGAGAGGCCCACGTAGTGGACTTTGCCGTCGCTCACGAGGTCGTCGACGGCCCGAAGCGTCTGCTCGACCGGCGTCTCGTCGTCGAACCGGTGGAGGTAGAGCACGTCGAGGTAGTCCGTCCCGAGGCGCTCGAGCGAGCCCTCGACCTCCGCCCGGACGTTCTTCTTCGAGAGGTTCTCCTGGAAGCGCGAGACGGTCGACCAGAAGCACTTCGAGGCGATGACGTAGTCCTCGCGGTCGCGCTCGTCGAGCCACTCGCCGATCCAGCGCTCGGAATCCCCATCGCCGTAGCCGTTGGCAGTGTCGATGAAGTTCCCGCCCCGATCGGCGAACGCCGACAGCAGGTCGTGAGCCGTCTCGCGATCGGTTTCGAGGACCCCGTTCGATTCCTGGCCGAAGCGCCACGTGCCGAGACAGAGCGGCGAGACCTGGAGTCCCGTCGTTCCGAGTCGTCGGTAGTGCATACAGTGTCACTGCCACTGCGAGCGTGTTAAGGGTTCCATTGGCTAGACTGCAACCGATGCCCCGCCGACGAGTCCAGCGGTCACGAGAAGCCGCCCGAGACTGCCGACGAACGTCGCAATCGCGAATCGCAGGTAGTTCTTCTCGAGGACCGCGAACGCGTAGATCGAGATCGTATCGGGGAAAAAGGGGACCGACAGCGCCAACGCGAGACCGGCGTATCCGTATCGCCGTGCAAGCTGAGTGGATCGTTTCTCCGACCACTCCAGGACGTCCCATCTCGAGTGCCGAACCCAGCGAACGATCGGCCCGGATTGTTTGACCTCTTGGCCGATGTGAAAGGCGAAGACGCTCCCGGCGGCCTTTCCGAGTGCGCTCACGAGCATGATAGTCGAGAGATGTGCCCACGAAGGAAGCCCCAGATCGAGGGGAGCGAGCAGGACGATTTCGCTCGGTCCAGGAAGGACGAACGCAATCAGAAACGAGTAAGCGAATATGATACCCATTCCGGGCCAGCCCGTCGCCGACTCGACGACCGCCTCGAGGTTTCCGCCAATCGCGAGCGACAGTTCGGCTGCGAAGAACGGTGTCAGGTGTATCATGCGGCTTTGTGGGACGTACGTTGAACGTTGTACTCGCTTCGCGTCCAATCGACTCGAACCTGTCGATGCGCGCTCCGGTCGTGCGCCCCGTTCACACACATTTTGTGCCACAGGTCGAGAACGCAGCTCTCGAGGTCGGATACGATTCCGTGTCTGTAACGGTTCGACTCGCTAGGCGAGATTCCCGCGGCGTTGTCGTTGTATGGCGTGTATTGGCGACGCGCATTCACCGTGATCAGAGGGTTTGCTTGCTCCTCGTACACGTTCGGCGAGCGGTGAACGATCCGCGTAATTTTGATCCCTGAAAACTCACATCGCGAGTTCCAGATATTTCAAAACGTTGTATAACGCCGCGTTTATATCATTTAATCATACTATAATAATGTCCTGACGAAGGCGTCCCCCGTTTGGCGAATCGGCCATCATCGACCGAGATTCGCCGTAGTGCGCACCATGACAGGGACTCCAACCGAAGAACAACCGATCGAACAGGATCGTTTCACTGACAGCCCAATTTCGCGTCGAGCGTTTACGCGACTCGCGGCGATAACTGGCGGCGCGATCGCGCTTCCGGGCGTCGCCGCCGGGGGCGTTTCGTCGGCGAAGCTGACGGAGTTTTACGAGTTTGTCGTCATCCACACGCCCGACGACTACGCCGTCTCGACGCTTATTCGCCTCGAGAACGCGAGCGGGTTCGAAGACCTGCGAGCGGCGGGGATCGACGTACGGACGACGACCGACCCCGAGCCAGCGGCCTACGCGGAGTTGACGGCCTCCGACGTGGAGACGGTCGTCGGGCTCGAGTCCGTAACCCGGTTGCAGTTCACCCACGGCGCCAATCCGTTCTGGCGACTCGAGGGCTACCCCGATGGCGTCGTCTTCCCGGACGCCATGGAGAGCGTCGACCACATCGGGTACGAAGAAGCAGTCGCCGGCCTGAATCACCTCGCGGACCGCCACAGCGACCGAATGCGCGCCTACCCGATCGGTGAGTCACCGGGATTCTACAACCACTATCTCGAAGAGACCGACGGGGAAGACGTCTGGATCGCGGAGATCACGAACGACGTTCGCGACGAGGAGACGTTCCAGGAAAAGACGAAGGCGATGTCGGTACTGTCGATCCACGGGGACGAACGCGCCGGTGTCGAGGGAGGAGCCAGATTCATCGAGGGGCTCCTGACCGGCGAGCATCCCGACGTCGAGGCGGTTCTGGACGACGTTGCGCTCGTCTTCGTCTTCCCGAACCCGGACGGCTGGCTGCTGGGCGAACCGCAGTACACGCGAACGGCGGACGACTCGATAGAAGCGTACCTCGACCAGAAAACCCGCGGAAATGCGGGCGTCGGGGACACGAATCGACAGTACCCCACGCTAGGCTGGATCAGTCCGAGCAATTATCCGTCGGAACCCGACGGCGCAAACCTCGTTGACGACGAGCCCGGCATCGACGCCGACGTTCCCCCGGAAATCGCGGAAAACATGCCGGACGGACTGGCGATTGCAGAACACGTCCGGAGCTACCAGAACCTCGAGTACTGCGTCGACCTCCACAATATGGGATGGCCCGAGACGTACTGCTACGGCTTCGTCATCAACGGCGAGTACGATCTCGAGCATCTCAACGCCGCGTACGAACTCAATCGCCGTATCAAGCCACAGTTCGACGAGCGGGTGGGCCCGCTCCTGGAGGAACGGAGACAGGCGATTCTCGACTTCCTGGACGAGGACGAGAGCTCGGACGTGGCGACAGTTCCATTCGAGTACGGTACGCTTCTCTCCACACTGGGATACACCACGACGGGGAGTCTGATGGGATGGATGTCCCAGTCCAGCGAAATGGGCGGACTCGACGTGAAGACCATGGCGTACGAACTGCCGAGCGTCGACCCGGCGGTGCCGGAACTGATCGACATCAACGTCACCGCCTACACCATCGTATTGCGCGAACTCGCGAGACACGCTACTCGAGATGTCGATGTGGACGTCGAAACGAACGGGACGAGGACGGCCTACGTGACGAGTGACGCCCTGACGCGGACGTCCGAATCGCTCTCGTTCGTCGGCGCGGAATCGGACCGAACGCGTACCACGGTCACGGTGGACAGAGATGCGGAGACGGTGACGACCGAAGTCGCTCCGGGAACGAACAGCGTTTCGTTCACCCTGGACCCCGAAATCGACTATCTGAAGGCGACACTACGGGACCCGGACGGATCGGTCGTCGCGCGAGCCAACCAGCTACGCGAACAGCGCGAACGCGTCGAGTGGTTCATCGCCGAGCCGACGCCGGGTGAGTGGACGATCGAACTACAGAACCTGAAAGGGACGGATCGAAACGCCGTGGTGGTCACGGTCGATACGGTCCTGTCGGAGGGGTCCGGGGTCGAGACGCCGGATCCGCGCGACGTCCTCGGCTACGAGCAGCGGACGTACGAATCGACGCCGTTCGATTTCTTCGAGGACTACGTCGACGTCGTCGGGACAGACGGTCGCTCCAACCGGGCACGCGGCCGAAACGGAGGCAACGGTCGCGGGCGCACTGGCAATACGGTGGTCGATCCGATCAGCGTGGCCGATGTTCGTAACGGGGCGCTTTTCGAGGGGAACAGTGATACCCTCGCCTACGACAATCTCGTCGTCATCCACACGGACGGGAAGGGCGACGAAGCGTACGTGGACGCCTTGGATCGGTTCGTCGATGCGGGCGGAAACGTGGTGTTGACGGACACCGGCGTCGAGCTGCTTTCGTCAATGGACAACGACCTCGTCTCTGAGTTTTCTGCCGCGGCGATCACCGAACAGGAGGTGTACGTCGCACAACTCACGGAGAAGAATCTCGAGCACCCGCTGCTCTCCGGGACGCGCGAGATCCAGCGAGAACTGTGGAAGCCCTCACCGCTCGGGTATCCAGGTGACTTCTCGGGCGCCTCTCCGATGACTGTCATCGATCCGGAGGCGTTCGAAAGCGCCAGCGGGACCGTTGCAGGGTACTGTCACGAGAACGTGTTCGCCCCGGTCCCGGACGACCCGCCGGCCGTGGTCGGATCTATCACGAACGGCCGTGAAGTAGGTGCCGTCCACGTGATCGGGAGCCTCCTGCCGCCAGCTACCCAGACGCAGCTACACCCGTTCGGGATGGAGGACTACACCGCCTCCTTCTTCGGGCAAACGCTGTTGATGAACGCGCTCGGCCACCGGCAGCGCCGACTCGTGAACGGGGAGGAAGTGCCGACCAGCGACGACTAGGCGTCGTTCCTCCTTTTCTTCGTCGCCGTGGCCGAAAAGTGGCTACCACCGGAAATCGTACACTGACTGAAGAGCTGGGGTACCTCCTCACAGGACGGGCACATCGCGAGGACGGTTCCGAGATCCAGCGTTATCGAAACATTCCCCGCGCCTGCATCGGTTCTTCTTGCTGGTCCTGACCCTGGGGCTGCATCTGCTGGGCGAGTTGTTGTTTCTGGCGCTGAATCTCCTCGGCTTGCTCGCGAAGTTCGTCGGTGTCGACGTCGAACTCGACGAGCGGCTCGAGCGCGTTCTCGATGACGGACCGCGCCGCGGCCGGGTCGGGGACTCGCGGATCCGCACGGACGAGCAGAAGTGCTGCCGGCACGTCCGCCTGGTGACACCCGGAGACGAGTGCGCCGGTCACGCCGCCGACGGCCCCGGAGTCCGCCGCGAGTTCGACGCCCGCTTCCTCGAGTTCGTCCCGCAAGGATTCGGTCGTCGCGGCGCCGATGACCTCCCCCCGTTGCTCTTCGGACTGGGCGGGCGCCCCGGCGAGGAAGATCGCCCGGCTAAAGTCGTCGGCCAGTTCGTCCAGCACGCACCGGCTCAGGTCGGCGAACGCGTCTTCCGGGATCGGCACGTCGCTCTGGAGGGTGAGGACGTCGGGATCCGTCCCGCCGTATACGCGAACAGTGTCCTGGACGAGTCCGTCCGCGAACGAGGCGACGGGCGGAAACGAACCGGACCGGATCGCTCCGTACTGTTCGAGTCCTAGCTGGTCGGTGAGTTGATCGACCGCGATCGAAGCGACCAGCCCGTGTCCTGGCAGTCCCTCAATCAGGGTCGGTTGCGCCGCGTCGGGGTCGGACGACCGGTGGAATTCGACTCCGTCAGGGGTTGGCGTCATACCTGGTGGACTATACCAGCCCGTCACATATGCGTGGGGGGACGAGACAGGCCACTCGACGAGTCTCCAGAAGGTCGATCCAGCAGTGCCCCATAGGGTTCGAAAACGGCGAGAACGCGTTCGGCGCCTCACTTCCGTCCGTTTCGGTCGGCTAGGGCCAGCGCCCCGTACAGCCCGATGAAGTCCCCGAGGGGCGTCACCTCGAGCGCGGGTCGATCCACGAACAGATAGTCGTCGAGGTGAGTCTCGATGGTCTCGAGGAGGACGTCGGCATTGTTCAGCGCGACGCCGCCACCCACGGTCACCAGCCCCGGATCGTGGGCGTTACAGATCCCGCCCAGGCCCGCGGCGTTCAGCCGGCCGATTCGCTCGAGGAAGTCCTCGGCAACCTGGTCGCCGGCGTCGACGGCCTCGAACACCGCCTCGGCGGTCACGGTCTCGTGATCGAGCGTCGTCTCCCGGGACTCCTCCGCGAGCAGGGAGCGAACGTACTGTTCGATTCCTCGTCCGGAGCAGTAGGCCTCCCACGCCCCGCGCACGCCGCAGCTCTCGAGGTCCCCGTCTGCGACGATCGGTAGCAGGCCGACCTCGCCGGCGTGACCGTGTTCGCCCCGGAGCAGGTGCCCGCGCTCGACGACACCACCGCCGATTCCGGTTCCGAAGGTGACGTGGGCGACCGTGCGGTAGTCCCCGTCTGCGCCGGCGCCGAAGGCGTATTCCCCGAGTGCTGAGGCGGTACAGTCGTTCGCGACCGCCGTCGGAAGGCCGAACGACGCCTCGATTCGCTCGGCGAGTCGGACCTGCGGAACGGTCTCCCCGCCAGGCGTGTCGAACGAAAAGACCGTGCCCGCGTCGTCGACGAGGCCGGCCGTGGCGATGCCGACCGCGTCGAGGTCGCCGTCCACCTTTGCGGCCAGGCGCTCGAGTGCCTCGAGCGTCTGGGTCTCGAGTTCGTACGGTCGTGTCGGTTCGGTCGTGACTTCCTCCAGGAATCCTTCAGACGGCGATCCGAGAACGGAGCGAAAATTCGTACTGCCAATGCCAAAGACGGCTATCCGATCCATTGGACTCGAAAAATCGGTAAGGGGGTAAAGGTATGCTGATACTAAGCGGGTGTGAGCGTCGAGAACATCGTTCCCCAAACCACCGGCGTAGGCGTCGAATTGAGGAATTTCACGCCTAATTGACCTCATTAGTGACTCGTTAGTGAGACAGTTCCCGTCGGGACTCGAGTTTACGAGTCTCGAGGCGGTTCTGCCAGGTACCTCAGGTAGAAAGCACGAAAGCGACCGAAGCGCCAGAGTCAGCGAGAGAGATTTGTTCACTCGAGCCCGGATCGATTCCCTGCTCGATCGTTCTAACAGGCTATTACCCCGTTCGTTCCGCAAAACTAGCGAGAAGCTGTAGATCCTTCCGAACGCAGGAACGAACAGCGTAACCGACCATAGCGATCCGTAAACCACCGATGACTCCACGTTACGGCGCTCGTACTTACGGCCGACGGCCGCACAGTCACGTCTCGAGATGGCCCCCGCGATCGTTCACTTCCTCGTCGGTGCCTCGCTCGTCCTCCTCGTGGCAGCGCCACTGGCGGCCCGGTACGACATCGACGGACGGTGGCCACTGTGGCTGGTCGTGATCGGCGGCATCTGGGGTCTGGGTCCGGACATCTACCACGTTACGCCGGTGCACCAGGCTCAGCTCGAGGCCTTCCACAATACCGCGTGGGCCGACCTGTTCGCGTTTCACCACACCCTCGACCGGCCGTTCGTCCGCGCACGGTACGATGCCAGCGTATTCGGCGCCATCGCGCTCTTCCTGGGTGCGGTGAGTGTGTACACAATCGCGGACGTGCTGGATCCGTGGCGGGAGACGGGAACTGGCGAGCCAGCACGGCCGACGCTGGCGTCTCCGTCGTTGCTGTTTCTCAGCGCGGCGATCCTCGGTGGGCTCGTGAGCCTGCTCGTGTACGCGGCGTTCGCCTGATCGGTGGCCCCTCGCACAACAGTAACGCACGTCCGTTTCAGGCACTCAGGAGACGCCGATCCCCCGGTCACCTCGAGGGCGTGGTGCTCGAACGCGTCGTACGAGTCACGCCGGTCTGATTCGAGTGTGTCGAACGCGAAATACGAGATTAGGGAAGATAGTCGATTGGTTGCCCGTGGTTAGGGGGTCAAAGCTAAGACATCTTGTTCGAAACTACTACGATAGATATGGCAATAGATGACACGTTACGACCGAGTCGTCGGAAGGTGCTTACGTACACTGGAGCTGCAGGGGTGGCAGCTGTCGCCGGGTGCATCAGTACGACGGACGAGGAGGGCAATGGAAACGGGAACGGAAACGGCAATGGGAACGGCGACGACGATGGAAACGGCAACGGAAACGGCAACGGCAACGGGGACGCCAACGGAGACGTCTACGAGATCGGAATGGTCGACTCCCTGACCGGCTCGCTGGCCGACTTCGGCGAACGAAACCAGCGCGCGAAGGACCTGGCGCTCGAGCACGTCAACGAGGTGGGAGTCGGTGGCGGCGAACTCGAGATCATCGTCGAGGACTCAGAAAGCGAGAGTCAGGCCGGCGTCTCGGCCGCCCAGAAACTGGTCAACCAGGACAACGTGCCGTTTCTCATCGGCGCGGTCGGATCGGGCGTCTCGCTGTCGATTTACGAGAGCGTGATCCAGGACACGGAGGTCGTCCAGTTGAGCCAGAACTCGACGGGACTCGGACTGACGGATTTCCCCGGACTGCTCCGAATGTCCCCGAGCGGGCGAACACAATCGATCGCCCTCGCGGACATCATCGCGGAGGACGGCTACGACGAAGTCGCAGTCACGTACATCAACGACGAGTTCGGCGAAAGTCTCTACGACGCGTTCGAGGAGGCCTACGAGGGCGAGATCGCCTACGATAGCGCCCACAACGCCGAGGAAGCGTCGTACTCGAGTCTGGTTTCGGAGATGAACAGCTCCGAGGCCGAGGCGTGGCTCTGTATCACCTACCAGCAGGAGTTCGCGACGATGGTGACCGATATGTTCGAGAGCGGGTACGAACCACAGCTCTACGGTGCCGACTCGAACCGCGGGGACACCGTCATCGAAAACACGCCGGAAGGCAGCATGGACGGGATGAAACTCGTCGAGCCGGCAGCCCCGGAAGACCAGGACAACTACCAGGACTTCGCGGCGGCCTTCGAGGAGGAGTACGACGAGGCCCCCACGGCCTGGTCGGCCTTCGCCTACGATTGCGTGGTGACGGCCGCGCTCTCGATCGCGGCTGCCGACGACTTCTCCGGCGAGGCGCTCGGCGAGGTCGTCCGCGACGTCACGCGTCCCGAGGGCGAGGAGGTGTTCACCTACGAGGACGCTCACGCGATCCTGGCCGACGGCGGGTCGGCGTCTGACATCGACTATCAGGGGGTCAGCGGACCGATCGATTTTGACGAGAACGGCGACCCGCGGGGCAGTCTCGTCGTCTTCGAAGTCCAGGACCACGACTACGAGGCGATCGAGTTCCGGCAGTCGTAGTCCCATCCAATGTCTGTCATCGAATTTGCGGCCAACGGCGTCGTCTACAGCAGCATCATCGTTCTCGGGAGCATCGGCCTCGCGATCATCTACTCCATCGCCGGCTTCGCCAACTTCGCCCACGGCGATACCATGACGGTCGGCGGGTACGCGGCGTTCGTCGCCTTCGGCGCGATCGGTGGCCTCGGCGCAACCGTCCTCGCGCTGCCAGTCGGCTTTTTCGTCGCCTTGCTAGTCGGCATTGCAGTTGCCGCCGCCGTCGCTATTATCACCGAGAAAATCGTCTACGAGCCCCTGGACATCGGCTCCATCGGCCTCCTCATCACCTCGATCGGGGTTGCGTTCGTCTACCGGGCGCTGATCCAACTCGGCTTCGGTGCCGGTCGGAACCAGTTCGACATTCCCGCCCAGCGGCCGATCGAGGAGCTGATCGCCTACGGCGTCCGGGTCACCCCCCACGACCTCGCCATCGTCATTTCCGCGCTCGTTCTCGTCGTCGGCGTTCACGTCCTGCTCCAGTACACCGATCTCGGGCGCAAGATGCGGGCGATGGCCGACAACCCCGACCTCGCTCGAGCCAGCGGCATCCGAACCCACCGGATCAAGCTGTGGTCGTGGGTCCTCGGCGCGGGACTGGCGGGGGCGGGCGGCGCGTTCCTGGGGCTCTACAACGCCCTGACGCCGCGGGTGGGATTTAGCGTCCTGCTGGTTATCTTCGCCGCGGTGATCCTCGGCGGGATCGGCTCGGTGTACGGCGCGATGCTCGGGGGCTTTCTCATCGGCATGGTCGTCGAGATGACACCGCTGCTCTCTCGCGTAGGCATCCCGATTGGTGTCGACTACGGCCCCGCGGTCGCGTTCGTGATCATGGTCGTCGTCTTGCTCGTTCGTCCGACCGGCATCGCCGGCGACGGAACCGCGGGCGGGGAGGGGATCTGACGTGACCGATCGATTCGATTTCGGGGCTTACTGGTCGAATCTGACGAACGCGGAAAAGCGTCTCACTATGGCGCTGAGCGTCCTCGTCTTTGGGTTGGTGATCGCACTTCTCACCGGCGCTCTCGGCGCCTCGTACTTTCTGTTCCTGTTCGGACTGGGCGGGATGTATGCGTTGCTCTCGCTGGGACTCAACAGCCAGTGGGGGTTCACCGGTCTGATCAACTTCAGCGTCGCCGCCTTCTTCGGCATCGGCGCCTACGGCGCGGCGCTGATGACCGGGAGCAACTCGCCGATCGCCGGCGGGTTCAATCCGATTTTCGGGCTCGCTATCGGGCTAGTGCTGGCCGCGATTGTCGCCGTTGCCATCGGCATCCCGACGCTTCGTCTACGGGCCGATTACCTCGCTATCGCCACACTCGGACTGGCGGAAGTGCTCCGGCTGGTCTTGCAGAACGAACGCCAGTGGACCAACGGCAGTGCCGGGATTCGCGGCATTCCCAGTTTCTTCGACGGGTGGCCGCTCCTCGGCGAGTTCCCGCAGTGGATGCCCGGTCTCGAGATCGCCATCGTCCCGGGATCGCCTGTAATCCTCGGGACGCCGTTCTGGCGCCAGTTGCTCAACGTGACGCTGTTGCTGGGGTTTCTGGGCGCGGCGTTTTTGATCCTCCGGCGGGCCCAGCGCTCGCCGTGGGGGCGACTGCAGCGCACGATTCGGGCCGACGAGGACCTGGCGAAGGCACTCGGGAAGAACACGTACAGCTACAAGATGCAGGCGTTCGTGCTGGGCAGTCTCATCATGGCGCTTGCGGGCGTCTTCTACGCTCACCTCAACCTCTTCGTCAACCCGGGCGACCTCGATCCGATCACGACGTTCTACGTCTGGGTCGCGGTTATTCTCGGCGGCAGCGGCTCGAATCGCGGGGCCTTGCTCGGCGGGTTCGTCGTCGTCGCCATCCGGGAAGGGGCCCGGTTCGCGAACGACATTTCCTGGCTGCCCCTCGACGCGGCACCGTTGCGGCTGCTGATGATCGGCCTCTTGATCATCCTGATCATGCGATTCCGGCCACAGGGAATTCTCCCGCCGCAGCGAGAGTTGATCTGGCCGAGCGCAATCGGTCGCGAGGCACCGTCCCGACCCGATCGCGGCGTGCCACAGTCCAACGGCGGTGAAATCGATGAGTGAATCCACAGCCAACGCTCGAACGAACGCCCACATGGCGAAAAACGACGTTCTCCTCCGCGTCGAGGACCTCCAGAAGTCCTTCGGCGCGTTGCAGGTGACCGACCACGCGAGCTTCGCGGTCGAACGCGGCTCGATCACCGGCCTCATCGGGCCGAACGGGGCCGGCAAGTCGACCATCTTCAATCTCATCTCGGGCTTTTACGAGCCCGAGGGGGGGACGGTCACCGTCGACGGTACCGACGTCACTGGGTTAGAACCCTACGAGGTCGCCACCCACGGCCTCATCCGGACGTTCCAGACTCCCCGCAAGGTCGAGGGGATGACCGTCCGCGAGGCGATGCTCGTCGGGCCCCAGAACCAGCCCGGCGAGTCGTTCTTCGAGCTGTTCACCGCCCCCTCGAGGGTCGGCGAGGCTGAACGTGAGAACATCGAGCGCGTCGAGCGGATCCTCGAGGAGTTCGAGATCGATCATCTCGCGACCCAGCCCGCGACGGACCTCTCGGGCGGACAGATGAAACTGGTCGAACTGGCTCGGGCGATGCTCGCCGAGCCCGAAATATTGCTGCTCGACGAGCCGGTCGCCGGAGTGAACCCGACGCTGGCGAACAAGCTAGCCGTCCAGATCGAGCGGCTCAACGACCAGGGAATCACGTTCTTGATCATCGAACACGACATGGAGTTCATCATGAACCTCGCAGATCCGATCATCGTCCTGGATCAGGGGAGCGTCCTCACGGAAGGCCGACCCGACGAGATTCGCGCGAACGACCGCGTCATCGACGCCTATCTCGGTGGTGGCGCGTGAGCGCGACTCGAGACCTCGAGGATGGGACGATCGCGGCCGAAAACGCCGTCCTCAGCCTCGAGGGGGTCGACAGCGGCTACGGCGAAGTGCAGGTACTCGACGACTGCTCATTGCACCTCGATTCGGGCGAGATCGTCTGCCTGATCGGCCCGAACGGGGCCGGGAAATCGACCGTCCTCAAGACGGCCTTCGGGATGCTGACGCCGTGGACGGGCACCGTCCGCTATCACGGCGAGGACATCGGCGGCATGGCTCCAGAAGATATCGTCCGGGAGGGAATCGGCTACGTTCCCCAGACCGAGAACGTCTTCGGCTCGCTCACCATCGCCGAGAACCTCCGGATGGGGGGCGTCGCTCGAAACGACGACCTCGGGCCGGTACTCGGGGAGTTGTACGAGCGATTCCCGCTTCTGGAGGAAAAGCGCACGCAGAAAGCCCGGAACCTCTCGGGCGGCCAGCGCCAGATCCTCGCGCTCGCTCGAGCGCTGGTGATGGAGCCCGACGTTCTCCTCATCGACGAGCCCTCGGCCGGACTCGCGCCGAACACGGCCGACGACGTGTTCGCCGAGGTCCAGACCGTCAACGAGATGGACACGTCGATCCTGATGGTCGAACAGAACGCCAAGAAGGGACTGGGTATTTCCGACCGCGGCTACGTCCTCGACCAGGGTAGCGTCCGGTTCGAGGGCCGCGCCGACGCGCTGCTCGAGGACGACGAGGTCGGTAGGCTCTACCTGGGCGGCTAATCTCCTCGATTCCCCGCTACGCTGGGCGGCTGACCACATCGATTGGCCCCGCACCTACAATCGCAGGCGCTCACACTGCGTTTCTCACCCGTTAGATCAGCCGTAGCTCTCGAGTTCATCGAGACTGGTGATCTTCGATCCGAAACAGGAGACCTGGATGACGTAAGCCGGTACGTTGCTGTTCAGTCGTCGTCCATCGGCATCGTCATCGGTTCGACGCGCTCGCCGCGTGGGCCCTCAAGGTCCACGCCCGGAAGCAGGTCCCGGAGGTACAGCCCCGTGTAGGAGTTCTCGCTTCTGGCGACTGCCTCGGGGGTGCCGGTGGCGACGACCTCGCCGCCGTTCTCGCCGCCCTCGGGGCCGAGGTCGATGATGTGGTCGGCGTTCTTCACGAGGTCGAGTTCGTGCTCGATGACGACGACGGTGTTGTCGTTGTCAGTCAGGCGGTGGAGCACGTCGATGAGTTTGCGCTCGTCTTCCGAGTGCAGTCCCGTCGTGGGCTCGTCGAGCAGGTAGAGCGTGTTGCCCGTGTCCCGCTTGCCGAGTTCCTCGGCGAGCTTGATCCGCTGGGCCTCCCCGCCCGAAAGCGTGGTCGAGGGCTGGCCCAGTTTCATGTAATCGAGACCGACGTCTTTCAGGAGCTGGAGGCGACGGCGAAGCTGGCTCGAGGACTCGAAGAAGTCGTAGGCCTCCTCGACGGACATCTCGAGGACGTCCGCGATGGTCTTGTCCTTGTAGGTGACGTCGAGGGTGGCGTCGTTGTATCGGGCGCCGCCGCAAGCCTCGCAGGGGACGTAGACGTCCGAGAGGAAGTTCATCTCGATTTTGACGGTGCCCTGCCCGCCACACTCCGCACAGCGGCCCTCCTTGACGTTGAAGGAGAACCGGCCCTTCTCATAGCCGCGCTGTTTGGCGAGTTTGGTCTGGGCGAATAGCTCCCGGATGTAGTCGAAGACGCCGGTGTACGTCGCCGGGTTCGAACGCGGGGTGCGCCCGATGGGCGACTGGTCGATCAGTCGAACGGTCTCGACGTCCTCGATCCCCTCGATGGCATCGTGATCGCCCGGAATCACGGAAGTGTTGTCGTTCATCTCCCGTGCCAGCGCCTTGTATAGCACCTTGTGCATCAGGGTCGACTTGCCCGAACCCGAGACGCCCGTGATCGCCGTGAAACACCCCATTGGGATGTCCACGTCGACGTCGTCCAGGTTGTGCTGGCGGGCCCCGCGAATCGTCAGCGCGCCCTGTGGCTCGCGGCGCTCCTCGGGGACGGGAATGCCCTTCCGCCCGGAGAGATAGTCGCCCGTGATCGACTCCTCGCAGGCCTTCACTTCCTCGAGCGGTCCGTTGACGACGACTTCGCCGCCGCGTTTCCCGGGCCCAGGACCCATGTCGATGACCTGGTCGGCCCGACGCATCGTCTCCTCGTCGTGTTCGACGACGAGCAGCGTGTTGCCGATGTCTCGAAGCTCACAGAGGGTGTCGAGTAAGCGGTCGTTGTCGCGCTGGTGGAGCCCGATGGAGGGCTCGTCCAGCACGTAGAGGACGCCGACGAGGCCGGAGCCGACCTGGGTCGCCAGGCGAATGCGCTGGCTCTCGCCACCCGAAAGCGTCGAGGCCTCTCGGTCGAGCGTGAGGTACTCGAGGCCGACCTCGCACATGAAGCCCAGGCGGGCGCGAATTTCCTTGAGAATTTCCTCGGCGATGGTGAGGTCGCGACCCGATAACTCGGCCTCGAGCCCCTCGAAGTGCTCGAGGGCGTCGCCGATGGACAGGCGGTTGACCTCGTCGATCGAGGTCCCGCCGACGCGAACGTGGCGGGACTGCTCTTTTAGCCGAGACCCGTCGCAGGCCGGACACTCCGTGACGGCCATGTACTTCTCGATGTGATCGCGCGTGCCGTCGGAGTCGGTCTCGAGGTAGCGTCGGTCGAGGTTCGGGATGACGCCCTCGAAGCGCTTGGTCTTGCGGCGGATGCCGTTTTTGGTGCGGCGCTTGAAGACGACCTGGCGGTCGGTGCCGTAGAGGAATTGCTCTTGAATACTCGCATCGAGTTCTTCCCACGGCGTCTCGAGGCTCACGTCGAAGTGCTCGGCTACCGCATCGAGTCGCGTCTGGTAGTACGAGCGGTTGTAGCTCCAGGGTTCGAAGACGTGTTTGAGCGACTTCGAGGGGTCCTGGATCACCAGATCCTCGTCGACCTCCTTGGTCTTGCCCAGCCCCTCACACTCGGGACAGGCGCCGTGCGGGCTGTTGAACGAGAAGCTTCGGGTCTCGATTTCGCTGAACTGGAAGTCACTGTTCGGATTGCCCAGCGCCGTCGAGAACTCGACGGTCAGGCGGTCGTCGTCCTCACCAGCCAGGTCGCCCGTCGAGCGGGTGTTCGACCCCAGCTCGATCTCGTCACTTGGATCAGGGATGATGAGCTTGAGGACGCCGTCGGCCTCCTCGAGGGCCGTCTCGACGCTGTCGGTGATCCGGGGACGGGCCTCCTCGCTGATCTTCACGCGGTCGACGATTACGTCGATCGTGTGGTCGTAGTTCTTGTCGAGGTCGGGTTTCTCGGTCGCGAGGTCGACCTCCTCGCCGTCGACTTCGACTCGGGAGTACCCCTCGGTCAGGAGTTCCTCGAACAGGTCCTCGAAGGCCCCCTTCTGGTCGCGAACGATCGGGGCGGCAATCTTCGCGCGGGTGCCCTCGGGCAGGGCCATCACCTGCTTGACCATGTCCTGGGCGCTCTGGGTGCCGACCTCCTCGCCTGTGATCGGGTCGTACTGGGTACCGACGCGGGCGTAGAGCAAGCGGAGGTAGTCGTGCAACTCGGTGACGGTTCCGACGGTCGACCGGGGATTGTTCGCCGCGTTCTTCTGATCGATGGAGATGGCGGGCGAGAGCCCTTCGACGGTCTCGACCTGGGGTTTGTCCATCTGCCCCAGGAAATTGCGGGCGTACGCCGAGAGACTCTCGATGTAGCGGCGCTGGCCTTCGGCGTAGACTGTGTCGAACGCGAGGGAGGACTTTCCGGACCCGGAGAGCCCGGTAACGACGGTGAACGATTCGCGCGGAATCGAGACGTCGACGTCCTTGAGGTTGTGTTCCTGTGCCCCACGGACGTCGATCTGGTCCTTGCTCATCGCTGACCTCGTCTCGATCGTTCTCGCGGTCGTTCGGCGGCTCGATTCATGTACCATAGCCAGTAGCCGAAGCGACTTAACGAGACTGATAGCGGCTCATCGAGTGGTGTGATATCAGGGAACGCGGATCGCCGGAGCGGTCGACGATGCCGATTCGAGAGCGAACTCCGTAATCGGACGGTACGGTGAGCGTACACCCGCCTGGGAGGCAGATGCAAGCAACGCGTTCCTTTGAGTGAGTGTCGAACACCCTGTATGGTCGTTGCCACAGCCATCGTCTTCCTCGTCAGCCTGCTGCTCGGTGCGGTGGGCATCTACGTCGGGGCACGGATCATCGTCGGCGCGAAGAACTTCGATCACGCGATCGTCACCGCGTTGCTCGGCGCAATCGTCTGGACCGTCGCCGGGGCGCTCGTCGGGTGGATCCCGCTCGTGGGGCCGCTCGTCGCGCTCGTCGCCTACGTCGGCGTGATCAACTGGCGCTACTCGGCGGAGTGGACCGGCGCCGCGATGATCGCCCTCCTCGCGTGGCTCACCGTGTTTGCCGCGCTGTACGCACTCAGTCTGGCCGGCGTGACGGGGGTCGAGGCCACCGGCGTTCCCAACCTGTAACGTGTAGCGCCGGTATCGTCGGCCTCTCGCACGCCAATACGAAGCGCCCAGCGACAGAAAGTTCGAAACGCTTTCCCCAGTAGCTGTCTCGAGTCCGGTAGAGATGCTATGCCCCAGAGTTTCATCGCGGAGCTGGTCGTCTCCCACCCCGACCTCCCGTTGATGCCGACGCTGAACGATCGCCCGAACGTGACGGTCGAGTTGGAAGCGCAACCCCTGATCACCGTGGACGCAGACGAGGGGCCCGCCCTCTTTTTCTCCGTCGAAGGGACCGAGTTTCCGGCGTTCGAATCGGCGCTCGAGGCTGATCACACGGTCGTCGACTGGGAGGCCGTTACGGAATCCGCAGACCGTCGTCTCTACCAGATCACCCTCCGTTCGACCGCCAAATTCGTCACCCCCGAGACGGCCGCTCTGAGGGTTCACATTCTTTCCGTCCAAAGTGTCGACCAGGGGTGGCTGTTTCGCTTGCAGGCCGCCGATAAGGAGAGTCTCGGCGCCTACTGGCAGTATTGCCGTGACGAAGGGGTGCAGTTCGACCTCAAACGGATCTACAGCACCGATCCGCGGGCGCCACTCGGCGAGGGTCGGGGTCTCGAGGCCGACCTCACCGAACGACAACTGGAGGTCGCCCGAACTGCGGCGCGAATGGGGTATTACCGATCAGACGGAGCGAGTGCCGAAGCGGTCGCCGCGGAGTTGGGAATCTCTCGTTCGACGCTCTCCACGCACCTCCGGCGGATCATCGCCAAACTATTCGAACGGCAGTTCGGCGAATGACGCACGATACGGGTTAGCGTGCCTCTCGGGCACGTTTTCCGACACCATATAAAAGGGAGAACAATACGACGGCAGACTTGAGGCGCTGCGTCGGAAAACGATGGTAATGCCAGACGGAATCACGACAGTTGCCGACGAATTCTCCCCGACGAAACCGAGCCTCGCGATTGCCGCGCGGATCGCCGCCCGCGAGGGGACGAGTCCGGAATCCCTCTCCCCGCCGCTGTACTCCGTTATCGATCCGGAGGCGCTCGATTCGCTGTTCGACGCTTCGGCCAGCGGACGGCCGGACCCTCGAGGCCAAGTCACGTTCACGTACTGTGGGTACGAGGTCTGCGTCGACAGCGGTGGAGAAATCACCGTCTCGGATGCACCGCGCGCCAGTTCGAGTGGCAGTGAACGAAGCGACGGAAGTCAATCTCAGCACGCGGACTGACAGCATCCCACGACGAAAGCTGTGAGCGTCCGCTCGCTGCTCCGAAGAGTCCGTACTGGCGACTCGAGAATCAACCCAAACGAGCGCGTTCGGATCAGGAAGCGCGATTCCAGGACGAATTGTTTTCACTCCACTGGCCGCTCCTCACCCGAAATCCGACACCCGACCCGACGTCACGTAGAAGGGCACCGTCTCCGTCCGTTCGTAGGTGCCCGTTTGCATCTGCTCGATCACGTCCCGGCCCATCTCGCGCCAGGCCCGGCGCAGGTCGTCGTACCCCTCGCCGGTGAGGTCGCTCTCGAGCATCGTCGCCCGGTCGTCGGCCAGACCGGCCCCCGTCGCCTTCCGGCGGGCGACCGTCAGCGCGTGCTCGTCGTAGGGCGGGTCGATCGAACGGACGTGGTCGTAGCGCGCGGTGGTGACGTCCTCGAGACCGACGGACTCGAACACCTCTCGAGCGTCCGCCCCGAGGGTCACGTCCGTCTCGATGCCACCGAGGTAGGCCCGGCGAGCGCGGCGCTCGAGGGGAGCCTCTCGCGGGACCGTCGACTCGACGGTGACGGCCCCGTTGTCGGGTTCGACGGCGGCGACGCCCGCGCTCGAGACGCGGGCGAACTCCCGGACGGCCGCGGACGGGTCGGGCAAGTTGATCAGGAGAGCCTGGCAGAGCACGAGGTCGAAGCTGTCGTCGGCGAATGGGAGGCGGGTGGCGTCGCCCTGGACGACGGGGAGCCTGGCCCTCGCCTGCTCGGGACCCGACGAATCGCGAGCGAACTCGAGGAGCGATCGGTCGACGTCACACCCGACGACCTCCCCCGGGACCTCCTCGGCGAGGACGCGAGTGAGTTCGCCCGAGCCACAGCCCACGTCGAGGACGCGCTCGCGGGAAGCGAGGTCGAGACTCGAGAGGGCCTCGCGGGAGTCGGCCCACATGCCCTCGCGGGTCCGGCGGAGGTAGGCTTCGGAGAACGCGCGCACGCCTCGGGGTTGCGGGTGGTGGGTAAAAAGGCGTCTGGATTGTGGCGGGTGTCTCGAGGGTACGCAGCCGCTGCCGTGTCGAGTCAGTACTCGGGCAGCTTCGAACGACGTCGAGCAACCTCGAACGGCCTCGACCGACGGGGCGACGCCGATAGCCACAACCCAGCGGTACTGTCTGACTAGTACACTCACAAGAGGTACAACGCGCCCCACCGTACCGTAACTCGAGACCGATGCTCGAGACGCTCGGGATGGTACTGTTCGTGCTGGTGGTAGGGATCGTGCTGTTTCTCCCGTCGATCGCCATCCGCTGGTGGCAGTCGCGAGAACGAGACGACGACCGGGAAGAGTGAGAGAGACGCTGACGCGGCGTCTTGACCGGTCGAGCATACCTCGATGATCGATGATCGGGCCCGCCGTTCGACTCCAGCGCGCACGGGAACCGATCAGGCCTCGTCGGCGGTGTATCGAAACGCCCGAAGCACGTTGCGTCCGTCCTCGGTGAGGGTAACGTACTTCTCGCGACCGACCTTCTCGACCTCGAGGAACCCCTTCTCCAGCAAGGGATTCACGGCATGTCGATCCAGCAGTCGATAGTATCCCTTCCGCGTCGTCGCCTCGGACCGCGCGACGAACGGGAACGCCGCTTCGAGGGCGAAGTCGATCAGATCTGTCTTGCTTACCCCGCGATAGCGCCCGCTGGCCGTCTCCGACGTCTCCGCCTCGACGTGTGCCAGAAACGCAACGTGGACGTCCGACGGGCGTTCGATGGGGTACCTCGGCAGTTCGAAGATTTCTGCCACCTCGTCGTGAAGCGGTTCGTCGGGAATCCGCGACGCCTCTGGGCCGTACGATGGCCGGGCGTATATCGGTCGCGCGCCGGTCGCCATGCAGGCGATCATGCCCGCGATGGCAGTGATCTTGCTCCCGGCGGAGAGGTTGACGAAGACGTCGTCTTCGGCGTAGTCCGCGATCGCCTCCGAGATGGTCCCGAGCGTGTCGTACAAGTCGAAGATGTCGCACGATCGGCGGTCGACCGCGATGCGCTCGTTTTCCTCGAGTTCCTCGAGGAGTGCTCGAACGAATGGAATCTCCCGGTCGCCGCCACGGTACTCGATCGGGACGACGCGATCCGCCTTCCACCGCAGGATCGGTTCCTTCACTCGAGCGTACTCGAAGCCGAGCGGGACGACGTGAACGCGGTCGGTCACCGGCGAGTCGCGACTCATACGTGACCGTGTGCAGCGGATAGTAAAAGAAATCCGTTACCGTCGGTACTACCACTACGGCCGCCCGGCGACCTGCACGAGCAACGCGCCTACCATCACGAGGGCCATGCCGAGACCGTCCGTGAGCGTGAGCGATTCGCCGAGAAAGATCCAGCCGAGGAGCGCCACCTGCACGAGCATCGTGTTGTTGATGATGCTCGATTCTGTCGCGGTGAGCGTCTGTAACGTCCGGTTCCAGAGGGTGAACGCAAACGCCGTGTTGACGACTGCGAGCCAGAAGACGATGGCCCAGCTCCGGGCGCTCAGTGACGGGAGACCCTGCACGGCGGTACCCGTCCCGAGGAGAATCGTCGATCCCACTCCCATGCTGACCGTCGTTACGCCGAGCGCCGACAGCGTTCCGTCGCGGTTCGCGTACCGGCCGAGGATCGACGCGAGGGCGTTCGAGAGCAGTCCGACGGTCATGATACCGAGGCCGACCAGCGCGAGGACGCCGAGATCGAACGGGTAGAAGTAGACCCCGACGCCGACGAACAGGACCGCCATCCACAGCCACTGTCGTCGCGAGGCGCGCTCGCCGAGCAGCGGGACGCTACACAGGGCGACCACCGCGGGCGTGAACGTCAGGAGGAGGCTGACGGTCGCCGCTCGCAGATACTGGAGCGCGAGGAACTGCGCCCCTTGCGTGATCGTGTACATGAACAGACCGAGGACGAGCAGCAAGGCGAGTTCTCGCCGCTCGAGCCGTCGGACGGATCGGTGCCCGCCCTCGCGGAGAAAGAGCGGAACCAGAACGACCGTCGCCACGCCGTAGCGCAACCCCGCGAACGTCACCGCCGGAATCTCCTCGAGGCCGGCTTTGATGAGGACGTACGAGGACGACCAGAGGATGGTCACGAACAGCGCCTCGAGGACGGCTCGCGTGCGTTTCGAGCCGGATAGATCGAGAGATCCCTCCGTCGAATCCGCGTGGGTTTGCATCGAATGGAGGACGGCGGGCGACGATGGTAACAGTGTATCCGTTACTATCGTTACCGTCCGTTACCGTCGGCTGCCGCTGACGAGCCACAGAGCACGTCGGGGAAACGTGTAGAAGATAGGGAACTGCCTCTCGCAGCGTTCAGTAACTGCTCGTGTTCTCCCCGTTTCTGGCTCGGTTGATGGATGCGGTCTTCCTCCGCCTCAATGCAACAGCCGCTGTTACTCACGTTCTTCGTCCGGCGCCACCGCTTCGCCGTCATCCATCGGCCACTCGAGTTCGACTTCGAACTCGGCCTCGTCGTCGGTGACCTCGTACTCGACTTCCAGTTCGAAGCGTTCTGGAACGTCCACTGTGAAGCTGTTCTCCCCCTCGATGTCGATCGTCCCGTTCTCGACGCCGTCAGCGACTTCTCGCAGGATCGCCGCGCCATCCGTTCGGCTCATCACCCGCTCGCCTTCGCGTTCCGTTTCGTCGACTTCCGATTCTGCTTCGGCCTCATCTTCGTGTTCGTCGTCTGCCATACAGAAAGCACCACGGCTGCTGGTAAAATAGACGTGCTTTCAACGTCACTTCTCTGCCTCGAGGGTTCTGTCGAACAGAGGCGATACCGAGACTCCAAAACGAGTGTCGAGGCCGGGACTACTCCTCGCGCAGCTCTTTGACCTTCGCGATGTTCCAGGCGAAGCCCTTCCCGTCCTCGGTGGGCGTCTCGAGCGCGAACGGCAGGTCACGGAGGTCGGGATGGTTCACGATCGCGCGCATTCCGTCTTCGCCGATGTAGCCCTCGCCGATGAGCGCGTGTTCGTCCTTGTGGGTGCCCACGTCGTGTTTCGAGTCGTTGAGGTGGATGTACTCGAGGTGCTCGAGGCCGACCACGTCGTCGAATCGCTCGACGGTCTCGTCGACCGCTTCGGGCGTCGTGAGGTCGTTGCCTGCGACGAGGGTGTGGGCGGTGTCGATGCAGATACCGATGTCCTCGTCGGTGCGGTCGATGATTCCCGCGAGGTGCTCGAACTCCCCGCCCAGCTTGGTCCCGCTGCCGGCGTCGGATTCGATCAGGATGGTCACGTCCTCGGGCACCTCGAGCTCGTCGATGACGCTCGCGGCGTTGTCGAGGCCGCCCTCGACGCCCGCGCCGGTGTGGGCCCCGAGGTGAACGTTCACGTACGGGACGCCCAGCTGGTCGGCGGCGTCGAGTTCGGCCTGCATGCTCGCCATCGACTTCTCCCGGAGGCCCTCCTTGGGGGTACAGAGGTTGACCAGATAGGCCGAGTGGATCACCCACGGGCCCTCGAGCAACTCGTCGGTCTCCTCGCGGAAGCCGGCGGCGGCCTCCTCGCTGATCTCGGGCTGGGCCCAGACCTGCGGGGAGGTGGTGAAGATCTGTCCGCAGTTACCGCCGAATGCGAGCTGTCGGTGAACGGCGTTGCGGACGTCGCTGTACGGTGGCGTCTCCTCGTCAGAGGAGACGCGCGATCCGGAGATTGACACGTGTGCGCCGACGTGCATGGACATATCGAAAAGTCTGTATCCGGGGATCAAAGGTACTTCGAACCCGGCCAGGGAGACGAGCCGTTCCGGCGAGTTTCGAACGCACTCGTCAGACTGGTAGACTCGCCTTCGGGCGCCATGCCTCGTCCGTCCGCGCGCCCGTCTCCGCAAGCGCGTCGAACACCGTCTCGACGTCCGCCTCGGTCGTCCGGTGGCTGCAGATCGACATGCGGAGCGCCCGTCGACCGCGGATGGTTGTCGTCGTGAGGAACGCGAGGCCGCTCCGGACGACCTCGTCAGTGATCGCCTGGTTGAGTTCGTCCAGGTACTGGTCAACCCGCGCCAGTGGCACGTCCGGTGGGTCGGCCAGCGCGACCTGGAGGTCGTCGGGCACGTACCTGAACGAGTAGATGAACAGGTTCGGCTCCTGGACGGCAACGAAGTCCTCGTGATCGCGGACGAGCGTATCGAGGTGTTCGGCACAGCGAACGCTCGTTCGAAGTAGCTCCCGGTAACCCTCCAATCCGTAGTACTTCATGGACATCCAGAGCTTCAACGCGCGGAAGCCGCGGGACAGTTGCGGGCCAAACTCGTAGAAGTCGAACTCCTGGGGCGTCTCCGCGACCGATCCCCGGAGATACGACGCGTCCATCGCGAACGTCTTCGCGAGGCACTCCTGGTCGCGAACGAGCACTGCGCCACACTCGTAGGGAACGAACAGCCACTTGTGCGGGTCGAGCGTCACGGAATCGGCGCGCTCCATGCCGTCGTATCGCGACTCGAGTTCGGGAACCATCGCCCCCACCGCACCACACGCGCCGTCAACGTGAAACCAGAGTTCGTGTTCGGCACAGATGTCGGCGATGTCCCCAAGGGGGTCGATGGCACTCACGTTGATCGATCCGGCCTGGCCGACGACGCAGAAGGGCTCGGCCCCCGCTTCTCGATCGGTCTCGAGCAGCCGTTCGAGGGCGTCCACGTCCATCGTGAAGTCGTCGCGACTCGCCACCCGCCGTACGGCGTCGCGGCCGAGGTTGAGCATGTCTGCGGCCCGAACGACGCTCGAGTGACCCTCGTGGTCGGCGACGTAGAGCGTGTATCGCGGGCGGTCCCCCTGTAGCCCGGCCTCCGTCGTTTCGAACGCCGTGTGATCGCGCAGTGCGGTCATGAGGGCGGTGAAGTTGGCCATCGTCCCGCCGCTGGTGAGGAGGCCACCGGTGTCGGACGCGTAACCGATCGCCTCGGCCAGCCAGCGGACGCACCGCCGTTCGATCTCGGTTCCGGACGGTGCCGGATGCCACCCGCCGACGTTCATGTTGACCGTCGCCGCGATGGCATCGGCCAGCGGGGCGAGCGGCGTTCCGGACCCCATCACGAAGCCGAAGTACCGCGGCGAGGGGTTGTGGGTCGCGTACGGGATGACCGACTCCTCGACGGCGTCGAGGATACGTTCCGGATCCTCACCGCGCTCGGGAAGGGGTTCGTCGAACGCCGCGACGACGTCCTCGGGATCGGCCTGGACGTAGACGGGGCGGTCGTCGATGCGCTCGTAGTAGTCAGCGATCAGGTCGACGGTCCGGTAACCGATCGCCCGGAACTCGTCGGGGTCGAGGTCGCCCACCGGCCGATCCTGGGTAGCCATGACTGTGCAACTACACGTGGTAGGTTAACACTTGCCAAGGTCAGGGCACCTGCGACGCTCGAGTGGCCCTGGTGAACGACACGCTCAGTCGTTCAGTCGGTTGCGGCGCGCTCGAGCGACAGAACAAGATCTTCGCCCTCGCGTTCGAAGGTCGTTCCGTACTCGCTAGAAAGCGAGCGCATCCGCTCTCGACTCCACGCGGCCGCGTCGGGAGAAGCCGCGTGAACCGCACCATCGTCGATTTCGGTCGGGCGCAACCGGAGGTCCGAGATTCGTCCGTGGTCGCCGACTTCGAGTTCGAACAGGAAGCTTCGGTCGTTGCGGAGGCGTCGGTCGACCGCGTAGTCGTCGACGAAGTCACCGGTATCGTACAGGATCGGTTTTCCGTCGTGTACCTCGATGCCGTGAAAGACGTGGGCGCTGTGGCCGTGGACGACGTCGACGCCCTCATCGATGAGCCAGCGTCCGAACGTCCGGAACTCGTCGGGCGGGCGCTCGACCATGTTTGGGCCCCAGTGGAGCGACGCGATCACGAGATCCGGATCCGGTTCTCGAGCATGGGTGAGGGCTTCCCGGACGGTTTCGCGCGTCTCGTCCTCGTCGACGTCGATCCTGATGAACGCCGTGCCGGGCGTCGTATCGGTCGCGGCGTACTCGGGAACGTTGTCAGTGAACGCGACGAGGGCGATCACGAGGTCACCGACCGCGACGACCGCGGGGTCCAGCGCCTCCTCGGGCGTTCGTCCCGTGCCGGTGCGAGCGATGCCCACCGCGTCGAGCGCGTCGAGCGTATCGCGCAGTGCCTCCTCCTCGAAGTCGAGCACGTGGTTGTTCGCGAGCGCACAGACGTCGACGCCGGCGCGCTCGAGCGCGGGTATCGCCCACGCCGGGTCTGCTCGAAAGTGAAACGCCCGGTAGGTTCGGCGCCAGGGTTCTCCGCGCGTCGACAGGCAGCACTCGAGGTTGATGCACAACCCGTCGCAGGAACGAAGTCGGTCCAGCAGATCGCCCCACACCGCCTCGGGCGGTCGATGACGCTGGCGGGTATTTACGAGTCGGCCGAGCATCACGTCGCCGGTCAGGCCGATCCGGTACGCCATCGGGGAAACGTTCGACTCGAGAGAGCAAAATGCCCCGCCATCGCTCGACGCCGCTGGGGGAGCCGCACTGCTCGAGGTCGAAGCGCGTTCGACGAGCACGACCCGGACTCGAGTCGAGAGACCGACGTCAACGAGGGATAGCAGCGTCGTCGATCAGTAACACCGAGAGAGCGCCGCCAGTTGAGGAGGGGGTCGGGTGCGACGAGGTCGCCGGTAGCCACGCTGCCAGGGTCAGCCTTCGAAGCTACTGACGTGCTCGGGCTCGATCGAAATGATGACGCGTTCGGACTGGATCGGATTCGGGTACTCGTCCTCGCCCATGTAGCGCTGGGCCAGTTCGTCGATGTGTTCGCGCGCGCCGTCCGTCGTGACCTCGTCGACCTCGCCCGTCACCGACAGCATCCGGTAGGGGTTGTCCGGGTCGGTCATGCTGATCGCGATCCGCGAATCGTTCTGGGCGTTCTTCGTCTTCCGCCGGTCGCGTTCGGTGTTCACCAGCAGGCGATCCGCGTCGGCGTCGTAGTCGACCCACACCGGCGTGACGTGGGGTGCCCCGTCCGGGAGCAGGGTGGCGACGTGGGCGAACGTTTGTTTCTCGAACAGATCCTGGAAGTCGGTCGGGATCGATGCCATAACGGGCGTTCGATACCACAGAACTAAGATGTAAACCCCACTTACGCAAATCTCCCTCGATCACTCGAGGCGCGCCCGTTCGACCAGTTCTACGGGATGGGGCGGTCGATTGGCCTCGCCTGCGAGCACCTGCGCGAGTTGGCTCCGGCAAGAGATGCCGGTGGCCGTCACGCGGTCGCCCGGACTCGCCTCGACCTGATCGGCGAGCAGGGTCCCGATGGCCAGCGACAGGTCGTAGTGTTCGGCCTCGTAGCCGAACGAGCCAGCCATCCCGCAACACGTCGAGTCCAGCGGGTCGACGGCGTAGCCGGCCCGCCGGAGGACGCCCACGGCGTGGTGCTCGGTGCCCTGGGCTTTCTGGTTGCAGTGACCGTGGTAGGTCAGCGACTCGCTCGGTGCGTCGAACTCGAGTTCTCGATCGAGGCCCAACCGGTCGACGTACTCCAGGACGCCGAACGACGCACTCGAGACGGCCTCGAGCGCCTTCGAGTCCACGTCCGCGCCGCCAGCGAGCAGGTCGCGGTACTCGTCCTGGAACATCACCCCGTCGGAGGGCTCGGCGAAGACGACCGACCAGCCGCGGTCGGCGTAGGGAGCCAGCGCGCGGACGTTGCGTTTCGCCCGGTCGCGCGCCTCGTCGAGCAGCCCCATCGAGTACGCTGCCCGGCCGCTAGGTGCGAGGTCGGTCGGAACGCGAACGTGAACGCCGGCGGCCTCGAGCAGACGAACCGCGGCTTTCCCGGGACCGAGGTCGCTGTAGGTGGTGAAGGTGTCGGGGAACAGGACGACGGCGGCCTCGGCGTCCGATTCCGCGACGGCGGGACCACCGCGTTCGTCCCACCAGTCGTGGAACGTCTCCCGTTCGAACGATGGGAGGTGACGGCCGCGGGCGATTCCCAGGGTTCGCTCCATCGTGGGTCGAACGCCCGGCAGGTCGGGCACGCGGTTCGAGACGGGCGCGACGGCGCTCGCGAGGGCCGCCAGTCGATCGATATTCGTGAACAGCTTCGTCCGGAGGCTCGCACCTTGATCCTGGTGGTACTGGTGTTTGACCGCTGCCTTGAGCTTCGCCAGGTCGACGCCCGTCGGGCAGTCGCTCGAGCACCCCTTGCAGCCGACGCAGAGGTCGAGGACCTCGGACTGGAAGCGCTCGGAGTGGAGCTCCTCGGGCGGGAGTTCTCCCGAAATGGCCGCTCGGAGCAGGTTCGCCCGTCCGCGCGTCGTCTGGATCTCCTCGCCGGAGGCGCGGTAGGTCGGGCACATCACGTCGCTATCGGTCTGGCGGCAGGTGCCACAGCCGTTACACAGTTCGACAAGGTGGAAGAAGCCGCCCTCGTCGTCGAACGAGAGCGTCGACCGCGGCTCGAGCGAACGGTAGGCGGGCCCGTACCGCAGGTTCTCGCGCATGTCGGCGCCCACCCCTCGTTCGCTGTCGGGACCGACGTCGTCGGGCCCGTCGCGGTAGACGACGTTGCCGGGGTGGAGACGCCACTCGGGATCGAAGGCCGTCTTGAGTTCCTTGAACGCCGCCCACAGGTCGTCGCCGTACATCTTGGGGGTAAACGCTGTCCGGGCCATCCCGTCGCCGTGTTCCCCGGAGAAGGCGCCGTCGTGCTCGAGCACGAGATCGGTCACGTCCTCGGTGATGGCCTGCATCGTCTCGACACCTGCCTCGTCCTTGAGGTTCAGGATGGGTCGAATGTGGAGGGTGCCGGCGCCCGCGTGGGCGAAGTACGCCGCCGATGTGCCGTGGTCGCGTAGGATCTCCTCGAACCGGCGGACGTAGGTGGCCAGTTCGGCCGGCGGCACGGAGGCGTCCTCGATGAACGGATAGGGCTTCGGGTCGCCGTCCATGCTCATCAGCAGTGGGATCGCCGCCTTCCGGAGCTTCCAGAGGTCGCCCTGGGCGTCGTCGGTGTAGGCCTCGACGACGTCGAAGGCGTCACCGTCGTCGACGAACTCGGCGGTGGTCTCCGCGATGGCCACCTCGAAGTTGTCGACCAGTTCGGAGTCGAACTCGAGCATGAGCGCGGCCGCGGCCTCCTCGGGGATTGCCTCGGCGTAATCGGCGTACCCCTCCGACTCGCGAGCGAGACGGAACACCTCGTCGTCCATCAACTCGACGGCGCTGACGTCGTGAGCGAGCGCGCGCGGGACGGCGGCGAGGGCGTCGATCAGGTCCGAGAACGAGTACACGACCAGCGCCGTCTCCTCGGGCACGGTTACGAGCGAGAGGGTCGCCTTGACGACGATTCCAAGGGTACCTTCGGCACCCACCAGCAGTTTCGAGAGGTTGATCGCCCGCTCGCCGTCGTCGGTCTCGTAGATCACCTTCTGGAGGTTGTAGCCGCTGACCGATCGCTTGAGGTCCGGGTAGCGCGCTTCGATTTCGGCCTCGTGGTCCTCGACCAGGCCGCGAACCGTCTCGTAGATGCGGGCTTCCCGGTCGTCTTTCGCGACGATTTCGTCCCACTCGGGCCCATCCAGGACGACTTCCCGCGCGTGGAGCAGCGAGCCGTCGGCGAGGACGACCTCGCACGCCTCGACGTAGGCGTCGGTGATCCCGTAGCGAACCGAGTGCGCCCCCGTCGAGTTGTTGCCGATGCCGCCGCCGACCGTCGCCCGATTCGACGAGGCCGGGTCAGGTGCGAACTTGAGCCCGTGGGGCTCGAGGCGGGCGTCGAGGTGGTCCTGGACGACCCCGGGCTGGACGACCGCCCGGCGGTCGTCGGGGTCGACCTCGAGCACGTCGTCCATGTGCGTGGTGAAATCGAGGACGACGCAACCCGGACCGACGGCCTGGCCGGCCAGCGACGACCCGGCCCCGCGAGGGAGAATCGGCGCGTCGAATTCGGCCGCCGTTCGAACGGCCGCGCGCACGTCGTCGACGTCCGTGGGGTGAACGACGCCGGCTGGGCGGGCCTGGTAGATGCTCCCGTCCGTGGCGTACAGGACCTGTGCATACTCGTCGAAGGCGACCTCGCCTTCGAGGCGCGTCTCGATCGCCTGGGCGAGAGCGGCGTACTCCTCGACGGGTGGGCGGTCCCCGCCGGTCGACTCGAGGTGGGATCCGGCGTCGCCTGCCACGGGCGGAACGTCCTCAACTGCCATGCCCCCTCGTACACGGAGGGCGGTAAAATATGCTGTGCTAGTTAGTATCTCACGAAGAGGACGCAGCGGATCGGCACCGACGCCTTCCGGATCGACCAGCAGACATACGTCGCTCGCCTCGAGAGTCACCCGTATGCGACTCGCGAGACTGTCGACCCCCGACGGGCCCGTCTCGGGCCAGCTCGAGGTCGGGACCGCAACCCCCGAAGACGGCTACGACGGCGCCGTCCTCCGCGCCGACGACGGCACCTACGAGGTCGGCCGGGACGGCCGCCTGCTCCCACCGTGTGACCCCTCGGCGCTGTACTGCGTCGGGAGAAACTACGCCGACACGCTCGAGCAGATGAACTACGAGCGCCCGGACGAACCGGACTTCTTCATCAAGCCTCCCGCCTCCGTGCTCGGACACGGGCAGCCGATTCGGTATCCGGAGTTCACCGACGAACTGACCTACGCGGGCGAGCTGGCGGCGGTGATCGACCGGCGCTGTCGGGACCTCGAGCCCGAACAGGTCCCCGAGGTCGTCCGCGGCTACACGATCATGAACGACGTCGACGCCCTCGACCAGCAGGGCCGAACCGCCCGCAAAGCCTTCGACGGGTCGGCGCCGCTGGGCCCGTGGCTCGTGACCGACGTCGACCCGACGCGCCTCGAGATGCGGACGGACGTCGCCGGGGAGCGTCGCCAGGAGGCGAGTACCGAGTTAATGCTGTTCGACCCCTTCGAGGTCGTCGCCTTCCTCTCCGAGCGGTTCACCCTCCGACCCGGTGACGTGGTCGCCTTCGGCAGCCCGGCGAATCCAGGATTGCTCGAGCCGGGCGATACCGTCGAGATTACTTACAAGGGTGTGGGAACGCTCCGGAACGTCGTCGACTCGAGCGACTCGCCGTAGTAGGCCGATCGCTCGCGAACGACTACCAGCGACATCGACGCGAGGTAGCGAGGGGGCGCCCGCTCGCTCGCGTTCGGTGCGCCGATGGGATAGACAATCACTGGCGAGCGAGAGTGTCCAGATCGAAATCATTAGCCAAAAAGGAAACTCGTCAAATATTGTGGGTCGGGCAGACGACCGACCCCAAATAATGGGGGTCATCCGCTCACAACGTCGGAGACGGCCGTAACGACTGTTTGGCGCCAGCCTCGGGCACGGGAGACAGGTCGTGGTGCAGTCGCTCGGGCGACCGGCGGACGACGACCAGCGACTGACGAACGACGAATCGAACAGAATCAGAAAAGCGACCTCGCAAACGGCAGGGTTCCAGACGACTGGGTTCCAGACGTCCGGTGGCCCAGATGTCGAACGTTTAGATGTAGTCGATCGACGGCGGCAACTCGAGTTTCATGCCCTTACGCTCGCGGATCTCCATGATCGTTTCGCGCTGGAGCGAGTCGGCCATGACGTCGAAACCGGCGTTCTCGGTGTTCCAGGCCGCACGACCCTCGGTGGCCGAGCGGATGTCGCTCGAGAAGCCGATCATCTCCTCGACCGGCGCCACGCCTTCGACGACCATGAGGTCGCCCTCCTGGTACATGTCGTCGACCTGGCCACGACGTCCCTGGATCTCGCCGGAGGCAGCACCCATGTGCTCGTTGGGCACGTCGATCCGGACGTCTTGCATCGGCTCGAGCAGCTTGATGTGGCCGTCGATCAGCGACTTGTGGACGGCCTCCCGCGTCGCCGGGATGACCTGCGCCGGACCGCGGTGGATGGTGTCCTCGTGGAGCTTCGCGTCGTGTAGCCGGATCAGCGTCCCCTGGACCGGCTCGGCGGCCAGCGGCCCGTTGTCGAGGGCCTCCTCGAGCCCCTCGATGACGAGTTCCATCGTCTCGTTCAGGTGCTGGATACCCTTCGTGTCGTCGATGAGGATGTTCGTCCCGTGGATGTGCTCGACGTTCTGGGAGGTGTCCTTGTCGAGGCCGGCCTCCTGGAGCGCCTCGCGGCGCTCGAGTTCGGGCATATCCATCGACGCTTCGCCGAGCTGGATCGTCTCGATCAGGTCCTGGGTCAGCGGCTCGGCCGAGATGTAAAAGCGGTTGTGGCGGTTGGGCGAGATGCCCTCGACCGTGTCGCTCGATCGCTGGACGGCCTCGCGGTAGACGACGATCGGTTCACCGGTGTTGACCGGAATTCCCTGGTTGGCCTCGATACGCTGGGTGATGACCTCGAGGTGAAGTTCACCCTGCCCGGAGATCAGGTGCTCACCGGTGTCCTCGTTGATCGTGATCTGGATCGTGGGGTCTTCCTTCGAGACCTGTCGAAGCGTCTCGATGAGCTTCGGCAGGTCGTCCATCGTCTTCGCCTCGACCGCCTTCGTGATGACGGGCTCGGAGATGTGCTCGATGGACTCGAACGGCGTCATCTCGATGCTCGAGACGGTCGAGCCGGCGATGGCGTCGCGCAGGCCAGTGACCGCGGCGATGTTCCCTGCAGGGACGTTCTCGACTTCCTCACGCTCGCCGCCCATGTAGATGCCGACGGACTGGACGCGGTTCTTGCCCGCGGTGCCCGACACGTACAGCTCCTGGCCCTTCTCGAGGGTGCCCGAGAAGACGCGGCCCGAAGCGATTTCGCCGGCATGGGGGTCCATGGAGATGTCGGTGACCATGAAGACGACCTCGCCGGACTCGTCGACGAAACGCATCGTCTCGGCGAGTTCAGACTCGCTGTCGCCACGCCAGATCCGTGGGATACGACGGGGCTGGGCGTCGACCGGGTTCGGGAAGTGCTCACAGACCATGTCCAGCACGACGTCCGAGAGCGGCGTCCGCTCGTGGAGTTCCTGGCGCTTGTCGTTGCGCTCGAGTTCCATGATGTCGCCGAAGTCCATGCCGGTGCGCTGCATCGACGGCATCGAGACGCCCCACTTGTAGAGGGCAGAACCGAAGCCGACGGTGCCGTCTTCGACGGAGACGGACCAGTCGTCGACGTCGTCCATCTCCTCGGTCATGCCGCGGATGAGGTCGTTGACGTCCTGGATGACCGAGAGGAGACGCTCTTGCATCTCCTGTGGGCCTTCCTGTAGTTCGGAGATCAGGCGGTCGACCTTGTTGATGAACAGCGCGGGCTTGACGCCCTCGCGAAGGGCCTGCCGCAGGACCGTTTCGGTCTGGGGCATGGCACCCTCGACGGCGTCGACGACGACGAGCGCACCGTCGACGGCGCGCATCGCCCGGGTGACGTCGCCACCGAAGTCGACGTGGCCCGGCGTGTCGATGAGGTTGATGAGGTGGTTGGTTCCGTCGTACTCGTGGGTCATCGAGACGTTCGCCGCGTCGATGGTGATCCCACGTTCCTGCTCGTCTTCTTCCGTGTCCATCGCGAGTTGCTGGCCAGCGGTCTCATCGGAGATCATACCGGCGCCCGCGAGGAGGTTGTCAGAGAGGGTCGTTTTTCCGTGGTCGACGTGAGCGGCGATGGCGATGTTCCGGATGTTCTCCGGTTCGTCCATCAGCCGTTCACACTCTTGGACGATCTTTTTGCGTCGGCCCATATATCCACCTGTACCGGTAGCGGGGTCAAAAGGGTGCTGTTTCGTCTCGGCGAGAACGGGCCCGAAACGCGCCTCGAGACTCGAATTGACCAATTTGAGTGAGAGAATAGCACGCACCCAACGACCGGTGCTCGAGCCTCAGCCGACGAACACCGGCGTAAGAGCCATAGGCGCCCGACCCCTGTTACGGACACACATGGATTTGCGCATACAGGGACCGGGACCCGCCGCCCCGTTTCTCAGCGCCCAGGACCTGTTCGAAACCGAGTGCGACCTCTCACTCCCCGTCTACGTCCACCTTCGTGACGACCCCGACGAGCGAACCTGGGCCGCCCACCACGACGACCGGCACGTGCTCAACATCTCGAGGCAGGCTGCGTCCTCGGCGATGGCACGCGAGCTCGCGCTCCACGAGTTCGCCCACATGGCCCGCCACGAGCAGGACCACCCCTCACACGTCCAGTCGACGGCGGAGGTCCTCTACCTCGCGCTGGCCGGACAACGCGTCGAGCAGTACAAGCTCTCACACTGCTACCAGATCGCCAACCACATGAAAGACATCTACGCCGACGACATCACGCTCTCTGTCGGCCCCGGCGAAAAGTTGCTGGCGTTCCTCGAGTCCTCGCTCGCGACCGCCCTCCGTGATCGGCCGGAGACGCCCCCCGGACCGAGTCCGGGCGTCGAACGACTCTCACCTGCCGCCGATCCCGATATCACCGCCGTCAACGCGGCTTTCGCGCTCGCACTCGCCGAGCGACACGACCTGCTCGAGGCCGACCATCGCCTGTACGACCTCGCCCATGCAGCGGCGATGGACGCCCCACAGATCGATTTCGAGGCGTTCCGGCGGCGGTTTCGGGAACTCAGCCAGGATCCCGACCCGAGTGCCTATCGACAGGTGCTCGTCGAGACCACCCGGTCGTACGTCGGCGAGGGGACTCGAGCGGCGGATTAAACGACTGGCGACCACGCCAATTAGCCGTCCCTCCCGCTCGAAGTTGGCCGTCCTTCTCGCTCGAGGTGTGTCGTCTCGACCCAAACGTTTAATGTTCGATACTTCATACGTGTGGAACATACTACTGATGCTTTCGGGGAAGGATTGTCGTGATGGGACGACAGAGCGTGCATTTGCCGACGAACTATCCCGGTTGAAACGACGTGGGGCGAGCGTCCTCGTGACCGGTGTCGTCGAGGCCGACCAGCGGCAGGTAATCGCCCGCCGGTTGCTCGGGACGGCCCCCGAGGAAGACCGAAAGCGCATCGTGATTTCGACGCCTGGGACGGAGTTCGACATCGAGCGCCTGGTCGACGACGCAGGTTCCGGGACCGCCGAAATCGTTAGTTACCAGGGGACGGCCCGTAGCGTCTCGGCGGGGACGGCGGAAACGGCGGAGACGACGGGAATCGCGACTCCGTCAGCACCACCGACACCAGGCACCGAAGTACCGACGACGACCGCCGAAACCCTCGGTGACGTCGGCATCGCCGTCTCGAGCGCCATCGAACGATTCGAACGCGATGGCGACAGCGACCTCGAACCCGGCATGCTTCGCGTCGGCGTCGACTCGCTCGTGCCGTTCCTCGAGGAGTACGGCAAGGAAGCCGTGTTCCAGTGTCTGCACTTACTCAACGGACGGACTCGAGCGGCCGGCGGCATCGCCCACTACCAGCTCCCCATCGAACGCGATGCGGGCACCGTTTCGGTCCTCACCCCCCTGTTCGATGTCGTGGTCGAACTTCGAGAACGGAACGGCGTCGCCCAGGAGCGATGGTTGCTCACAGAGAGCAATCTCTCCACCGGGTGGGTACCGATAACCCAGTGAGTGGGGCGCATCGAGGCGCCGGTCAGGTGTCCCAGCCTGGACGGTGTCGACTTCAGAGACTACTGAGATGAAGCCGACATTCGAAGCAGTCGATGGCGGGCTCGAGATTATCGATCGGATAGAGCGACATCGCTACCGGTTGACGACTCACGAGACGGTGTCGCCGGAGCCGATCAGCGACGACTGTTTGCAGTATCCGGTCGATTCGGCCGTCGAAATCGAAGTCGAGAGTGTCACACTACCGACGAACGATCTCGTGTACGTCCGCGACGAAACGGGCGCGATGGTCCACGAGGTTCGTCCGGGTGAACAGCAATTACTTCCAGAAGGGGCATACACTCTCGATCTCTCGACACCGTTCAAGATCTATCTTCATTTTAAAAGTTCGATGCACATCTACGCAGATAGTCAACAAACACACATCACTCTTGACGATGCAACCCGAGTGATCGTTGGCACCCGTTCCTCACATACGCGCCCTGCAGGAACGATTACCACGACAGAGGAGCCAGCAGACGTCATGGAAGCAGTTACGGCCTTCGGGTCAGCGTTAAAAACCACCACTCCCGAACGGTCCTATCCAACGCTCAGAGGACATCCACCAGCGCTCGAACTCGGAGAGACGTTATCGATTCCGAACGGGTTTGACCGGCCGGAAACAGGAATACAGGTCGAAGTTCCGCCGAGTCTCGAGAACGTATACGTTGTAGCCCCACTCGCGTACTATCTCGGCGCAGAGGTCATCTCCGGAGAGACATCAAGGGTAACGACCGATGCCGGGCTATCCTATTCGCTGACCAGTGACGGTGGTTTTGAAGAAACCGTCGAACGGTTACTCAAGCAGATCTTCTTCCTCGACTGTATCGTCCGTACCGAAGGGATGACCCCCGTACCGTTACATGAACGACAGGTGATCGAGCCATCCCTTCCGTTCGATTTAGAGCAGGTGTACGAACAACCCCTCCCCAAACAGCTCGAGAAATATCTCTCGACGCCATTTTCGACAATCGAACCAGTCATCCCCGAGTGGCGTCTCGAAGCCCATGTAAAACCGACGTCAGAGAGCATAACGTTTCTACCCTTTATCGCGAACGATCTCGCAATCGTCCAGATACAGCAAACCGACCGCGCTTCGCCAGAAGCCCCGGTGCAACGTGAAGCGATTCAAGAATTCACACGGGGAGTGAGTACTTCTCGAGGTGCGGAGAAACCCGACATCCATAGTCAGGTTCATGACATACCAACAATCGAACAGCATTGGGAAACCGATGACTCGACGACTTTGATAAGTACAACACCCCTGTCCGCCTTTACTCACAGTATCGGTCGAGAGCCGCGAGAGGATCCAATCGAGATTAAAGTCGTCTGTAATGACTCGGAGATGAAAGATGAACTCGAGACTGTGAACGGGATTTACGGTAATCGCGACGAACTCCCGTTCAACGTGGCCGAGTACTATTCTCTGACGAGAGACGAGTTCAGAGAAGTATTGGCCAAAGAGAGCGATTTTGTACACTACATCGGCCATATCGATCGAGAGGGGTTCCAGTGCTCGGACGGCAAATTATCGGGAACGACACTCGAGAAAGTCGGCGCAAAAGCGTTCTTGCTCAACGCGTGTCAGTCACGTGACCAGGGACTTCATCTGGTCGAAGCCGGAAGTTCTGGAGGAATTGTCACACTCGGTGACGTAATCAACAGCGGCGCGATTCGCATGGGCAGTATGATTGCCCGAGTGCTAAATCGAGGCTACCCGCTCTATGCTGCACTCGACGTGGCGCGAAGGAAGACTCTCGTAGGACAACAGTACCGAATGGTCGGAAACGGATTAATCTCTATAGCGCAGTCGGAGACTGGCGCTCCAACTATTGGAAGAATTACTCAAGAAGACTCGAAGATAATGATTGCACTCGATACGTACGAGACGACCGAGTTACCAAAAGGTACGATAGTTGTTCCATATCTCGACTCAAACGACTCTTATTTTCTCACTGCAGCAACTGCAGGACCGTTCCCAGTAACAAAGCAGGAGCTCAAGCGTTTTCTTCAGTTAGAAGACATTCCAATTCTATACGAAGGTGAAATTCAGTGGAGTGAAACGTTCTCCATTGACGATTAAGGGCCAGTGTAAGCGCCGTTGTTGCCCGCCGCAACCGTTCCCGCCTGGGACAACAACAGCATGGCCGTGAACAGGACGCCGAGCATTCGTGGGTGGTTCTTCAGGTAGTCGCTAAGTTCCGTCATGGTACATCCAATCCATGGTACCGACACGTAATGAATTTATTTTAATAAATCAGACACAGAATCCATGTGAAAACCTGATAGTATAAATATTTAAACAGCCAGAGAGAATAGAAAAAGAGGACGGCGTCGGGTTCGAGCGAAAAACTACCGTAAAAATTCGTTACTCTCCGAGCAACCGACGAAGTGCCCGGTCGAACCCCTCGCGCGAGAACTCCGCTCTGACCGAATCCGCCCGCTCTCGCCACTCGCGCAAGTCAGCCACTACCTGTTCGTATCGCTCCTCGACATCGACACCCGCTTCGCGTTCGTTCTCGAGTAATGCCCGCTCTGTCGCGAGTCGAAAGTACTCGCTCATCGCCTCCTCGTAGGCGTGCTGGAGAACCAGTCGATCGATCGTCGACCGCAGTTTCTCGGCCGAGACGGGCGTCACCAGATACTCGTCGGCGCCACGGTCGATGGGGTCGTCCGTCGGGACATCGCTCGCAACCGCGAGAATAGGCGTCGACGGGGCGCTCTGGCTGAGGGCATCGAGAACCCCTCTGGGGTCCGGACTCTCGAGTTCCCAGTCGACGAGGATGACGTCGTCGCCCGCCTCGAGCTGGTCGAGGATCGATCGGTCGAAGTCGATGCAGCGAACGTCGTACACCGCGGAGAGGGCCTCAGCATCCGATACCACCCGAGAAACGTCGTGGTGAACGGCGAAGACGCGAGGTGACGTAATAGACAACACAGTTAGTACGTAGAATCCACGCGCGGGGCCTATAAATCTGACTCGGCTCGCCTGCAAGTGCAAGCAAACCGGTCGGAGAAGGTTGGTAACCGTCGAAGTTGGTTCGAACGGCGTACGCTGTACGGACCAGTAGCGTCACTCTCGAGGCCGCATTCGCGATCACACTCGAGAATGATGGTAACAAACGTCGAGCGCGCTCGAGGGATGCTGGCTCGATGTGAGAGGTAACTCGAACTCGATAATCAGTAGTCGGTAGGCAAGGTCACCAGTCGGTAGCCGAAATCGGATCGAAATTGGGAAAAGCGAAACTGAAAACGAGACGCAGGTTATCTCGCAGCGGCTGCGACGCGTTCTTTCTCCTCTTTCTGGTTGATTGCGTACGTCTGGACGTCGTAGTTCGACGCGCCGATGAGCTGGCTGGCGAGCGCTTCCGAAGCCGACGTTGGCGACTTGAACGAGGCACTGTGAGCGCCCTCGGCGATGAACTTCAGGGCCTGGTCGACGCGGCGCTGGGGCGCGACGTCGACGGCTTTGGGGACCGAGATACCACCGTACTTCAGACGGACAGTCTCTTCGCGCGGTGCCGCGTTCTCGACAGCGGTGACGAGGACCTGGACGGGGTTTTCCTCGGTGCGGTCGTTGACGATTTCGAACGCGTCGCGAACGATCTTCAGCGTCTGCTGTTTCTTGCCCGTGTTCTCCTCGGTCTGCATCAGGCGGTTGGCCAGTCGCTCGACGACGGAGAGTTCGGACTTCTTGAACTGCTTGCTCGCGTGGCGGCCGGCCGTGTGCGCGATGGGCGTCACCGAGAGGTAGCGCTCGGTCGAGGGGTCCTCGTAAGCGATTTCGGAGACGTCCCACGTGCCAAAGAGCTTGGCCGTGAGGTCGCTGCCACCGGCCGGGGCGTCGGGTTCGGGTTGTTCCTGCTCGCTCATGTTATCGCACCGGTTTCTCCGCGTTCCCGCGAACCAGTTCGAGCATGGCGACGCCGTTGACCTTGTCGACCTTGTAGTTGACGCCGGAGAGGTCACCCATGGCACGACCCTTCGCACCACCGATACCGGCGATGGTGACCTCGTCGTGTTCGTCGATGAACGAGATCGCACCGTCGCCGGGACAGAACGCCGTGACCTGCTTGCCGTTCTTGATTAGCTGGACACGGACACACTTTCGGATGGCCGAGTTGGGCTGTTTCGCTTCGATGCCGACCTTTTCGAGGACGATACCGCGGGCCTGAGGCGCACCCTCGAGCGGGTCCGATTTCTCGCGCAGGCCGCGTGCTCGGCGCGCGTAGTCAGAGTCGGACCACCGCTGGTTCTGGCGGTCCTTCTTGAGTTTGCGCGCGGCGTATTTGCCGTTTGCCATGGCGATGGCTATCCGACGAAGGCACTTAAGCATCCCCTTTTGCTTCCGGGAGAAACGCCTCGAGAGCGCTTTATCGAACCTCCTCGAGAGATCTGAGGGCGTTTCGTGGTTTCGAGTTACGGCCACAGCGCGGCCTATCGCCACTCGGCGGCGCGGAGAATTCCGTACGCCGTTCTCGAGAGTTGTTCAGGCGTCGTCGCCGACGCGGGTTCGTCCGAGTAGCAGCGACGAGACGGCCAGAAGGGCGAGGGACGCGCCGGAGGCGGTCATCCCCGGTGTCTCGTCGTCCAGTTGGCGGGCTGCGTCGGATTCGTCCCCGTCGCCGTCGGTGTTTTCGGTCGTCTCGCTTTCGTTCGACTCGCTTTCGTTCGATTCGCTCTCGTTCGCCTCGTCTCCGCTTTCGCGCGCTTCCTCGTCTTCCGCTCCCACTTTCCCCGTCGCGTTGGCGTGCCCGGAGTGTGAAACCTCGAGTTCGTAGTCGACTTCAGACGTGCCGACGTTGTACACCTGCAGCAGATGAGTGTCGCTTGATTCGACGTCCGACAGGTCGAGGGAAACGGTGCCGTCTCCGTGTTCGCCGGTGGCGAGTTCCTCGGTCGCCGAGTCGAAGAGGGTTACCTCGAGGTCGGCCGCGTCGTCGGACGTGATCGTCACCGAGAGGTCGTCGCCCGCGTTCAGATTGATCATGGAAATGTCGAAATCCATCCCGTCGACCGTTCCTTCGAACGATCCGTTCTCGAGGACGGCCGGAGTCGGTTCGTAAAGGACGCTGAGGTCGGTTTCGGTCGCCGTCTCGCCGCGGTTTTCGACCGCGACCGTGTACGTTCCATCGGTGGGTGCGCCGACCACGTTGACGGTCCGGTAGTCTCCGTCTCGGACGTCAGTCCCTACGGCAGACCCAGACGGGTCGGTAACCATCACCTCGAGGTCGGTGCCGGAAAGCACACTCACGGTGAAGAGGTCACCGGTTTCCAGTTCGGCGTCGTAGGTGACCGTCTCGCCCTTCTCGAGTTCGAGACCCGGGAAATAGCCGTCCTCGAGCGGATCCGGAATCTGGGCTCTGGTCGGATCGGATTCGAACTCGTCGTAGTAGACGTCAAGGATGAATGTGGCCGCCGTCTCGCCTCGGTTTTCGATCTCGACCGTGTATGTCCCGTCGGTAGGTGTGCTGGTGAGGTCCGCCGCGTAGAAGTCGTCGTGCGGGAACGATTCGCCGACTGCCGATCCGCTCGGGTCACGGATCGTCACGGCAATGTCGGCGTCCGAATCGAAGTCCGCCATAATCGAGAAGAAATCGTTCTCGGTGAGTTCGGCCTCGTAAGTGACCGACTGGCCCGCCTCGAGTTCCTGCCCCCCGTAGGTCCCTTCCTCGAGTGGGTCAGGCACGTCGTCGGTCGACGGCTCAGAGTCAGTCTCGGAGCCCCCGTCGTGGTAGACGTCGAGGATAAACGTCACCGCCGCGGTGCCTTCGTTCGCGATTTCGACGATATAGGTTCCGTCCTCGTCCACCGACAGAAGTTCGGCGACTTCGTACTCCCTGTCACTGAACGTTTCGCCGACTACCGTCCCGCTCGGGTCACGAATCGTTACTCGGAGATCCGTCCCGGATTCAAATAGTGCAACAGCCGCGAAGTACTCGCCTTCGGAGAGTTCCGCGTCGTAGGTGACCGACTGGCCTGCCTCAAGTTCCTGTCCCTCGTAGGTCCCTGCCGCGATGGGGTTCGGAACCTGATCACCCGAGGTCGAGTCGGCGACAGCAGTCGTTCCGACGGGCGAAGCGCTGACTGCGACCCCGCTCGTCGTCGCGAGAAGCAACACTGTGACGATAGCTACGATCGCAAAAGATCGACCATTTTTCTTGAAGTTCTGTAATCCAGACATTCTTTCTCGAGCAAAAGACCCGACCGGACGTATTTTACTGTTGTGCCCGATTTGCCCGCGAAATCGTCCTGGTGGCGAGTTTCTTCGGGTGCGTACGAACCAACTACACCGCCATCACTCGAGATCGAGCGAACCGTCCGCGGGAACGACCGCCGATCGGTCGAGTTCGGTGACCGAGGCTCGCCCCGAGAGTCCAAGCGTCAGGTCGAAGTCCGCCAGAAAGTTCCGGCAGACTTCCCGAACCCCGTCTTCGCCGTCGATCGCGAGGCCGTACACGTAGGGCCGTCCGAGCAGGACCATCTCGGCACCGAGGGCCAGTGCTGTGACGGCGTCCGCGCCGCGACGGATGCCGCTGTCGAAGAGTACCGGGGCGTCGCCGTACCCTCTGTCCGCCAGTCGGTCGACCACTCGAGGGAGCGCCTCGATCGCGGGGAGCGCATTGTCGACCTGGCGGCCGCCGTGGTTCGAGACGATTACGCCGTCAGCGCCGGACTCGAGCGCCAGCGTGGCGTCTTCAGGGTGAACGATTCCCTTGACGAGAATCGGCAGGTCGGTGACACCGGCGAGCCACTCGAGGTCGTCCCACGTGAGCGAGGCGTCGCCGAAGACGTCCACGAACGTCATGACCGCAGCGTCGGGATTCTCCTCGGGCGGATCGGCGAGCAGGTCCCGAAAGGCGGGATCAGAGAAGTAGTTCGCGACGCCCTCGCCGTCGAGGAACGGGAGGTACGCCTGCTCGACGTCGCGCTCGCGCCAGCTAATGATCGGCGTGTCGACGGTAACGATGAGTACCTCGTAGCCGGCGGTTTCCGCACGCGAGACGAAGCTCTCGGTGAGGTCGCGATCCGAACTCCAGTACAGCTGGAACCACGCTGGTGAGTCCCCGACCGCGTCGGCGACGTCCTCGAGCGTCTCCGAGGCGGCGGTACTCTGGACGAACGGCAAGCCGAGACCAGCGGCCGCCCGCGCCGATCCAAGTTCCGCCTCCTCGTGAAGGATCGACTGCACCCCGATCGGCGCCAGCGCGACCGGCGCGGGGTAGGTCTCGCCGAACAGGTCGGCCGAGAGATCCCGCGTAGCGACGTCCCTGAGCATCCGCGGGACGATCCGCCACTGCTCGAACGCCGTCCGGTTCGCTGCCTTCGTTCGCTCGGCACCGGCGCTTCCCGCGACGTAGCCGAACGCCTCCGGATCGAGAGCCGCCTCCGCGGCCGCCTCGAGCGCCTCGTAGGACGGCGGCAGCGATGGCGGCTGTCCGGCGAGCATTCCCTGGGTGTAGACCTCGGTCAATCGTTCCCGACCGTACGTTGGCCCGTCGTCGGTCATGCCCATCGATCTGTCACGAACGACCGTATACGTTCGGGGAATCTCGAGGAACGTCGATATCAAGGCATCCTCGAGGTGAGGAGAAACGTAGCACCATCACGCGGACGCTCAGGCTAACTGCACGTCGTCGATCCCGAAGTGACGCTCAGCGAGCGTCCGCGCGTCCTCGATTCGTCGGCCGTCGGTGCCGATGGCAACCCCGCGGTCGTCCTCGGCAACTTCGACGTAGGCGACCGTCGTCTCGTTCTCGCTGATCGTGACGTTGCGGACCGCCGCGGGCGCCAGCGCATTCGCCACGAACGCCTCGGGGTCGCTCGAGCCCTCGACCAGCCGCACGGATCGCCCCGTCTGGCACTCGAATTGCTGGACGTGCTGGCCGCGGGCGCCGACTGCCTGCCCCATCGTCCCCGGGGGGACGACGATCACCAGGCGGTCCTCGAAGACGAGACAGTCTTGGCCGGAGATTCCGGAGACGTCCTCGAATCGGGCGATGAACTGGCGTGCGTCGTCCTCGAGTGAAATGGTCATCTGAAAAACGAGGGAGCGAGTTGGTCAGTGAGTGTCGGTCAGTGAGCTAGCGAGTTCGTGAGCCAACGAATCAGTCCGCCCGGTTCGGCGACGACCCCATCCGCAGGTCGACGTCGCCGGTACCGAGTTTGATCGGCTTGCCGACGATGACGTTCTCGGTGACGCCGTCGAGTTCGTCGATCTCGCCGTGGATGGCGGCGTTGAGCAGGTGGTTGACCGTCACCTCGAACGCCGCGCGGGCGAGCACGGAGTCCTTCGAGCCCGAAATCCCGTGGCGGCCGATGGATTCGATGGTCCCCTCGTTGGTCATCATGTCCGCGACGAGCATCAGGTGGCGAACGTTCACGTCGTCGAGCCCCTGTTCGGCCAGCGTGTTGTTCGTCTCCTCGATGATCGCCTCCCGGGCGGCCTCGATGCCGAGGTTGCGATGGATCTCGTGGATGTTGTTACAGGTCGTCCGCGAAGCGTCGACGCCCTCGATCGAGAGTACGTCGCCGAAGGCCGACCCCTCGGTGTAGAGAACGAACTCCTCGCGCTCCTCGACGCCGTCGTCGGTTTCGACCTCGAGGTCCTCCCGGCGGATGACGACCCGCGAGATGTCCTCGATGCCCTTGAACGTGATGTCCCGAAGCTCCTCGACCAGCTGGAGGAGGTCCCGATAGGACGGCTCCTCGGGGCCGAACTCGATCTGGGTGCCCTGCTGGGTCGTCTGCACGCCCAAGGAGTCCTCGATGATCTCGGCGACCTCCTCGGCCGTGATGAGTCGCTCCTCGAGCGTATCCTGGTTCAGGTCGATCTGGACGCGCATGTCGGCGACGTTCGTCGACACGTCGCCCAGCGCGAGGATCTTCGTCGCCTCGATGTTCCAGACGACCTCGTGGGCCTTCTCGCGTTCGGTCGCGTACTCGTCCTCGAGGTGGACCTGCATCGTCGGCGTGTCCGGTGTTTTCCGGGCGTCGACGAGTTCGATCAGACGGGGCAGTCCCTGGGTGACGTCGATCTCGGCGACCCCCGCGTAGTGGAACGTGTTCATCGTCAGCTGCGTCCCGGGCTCCCCGATGGACTGGGCGCTGACGGTCCCGACGGGGTCGAGCGGATCGACGCGCGTCTCGACGTACTCGGTCTCGACGGCGCTGACGATATCCTGGGCCTGCTCGATCGTCACGTCTCCCTTGTCCTCGAGCACCGTGTAGACGCGATCCTTGAGCCGTCGCGGGAGTTCGCTATCCTCGACGATGACGACGGCATCGTCGTCGACGTCGTAGTCCTGGACGAAGACGTTCTCGGTCTTAGTCATCCGAGCTCACCCCCTCTGGCTCGACAACTCGACGGCTGTCGGCGTGTTCCGAGAGGTTCGTCTCGATCCGCTTCCCGGAGAGGAACGCCTCGCGCTCGGCCTCGGAGTCGAACTCCTCTTCGAGCACCGTCTCGGCGATACCCTCGACGTCGACGTCGTGGTCGTCGTCGTAGGCCACCTGCACTGGCGAGGTGCCGTCCTCGCCGAACTCGAACTGCACGATGGTGTCGCCCGTATCCCGGACGGTGCCGTCGTACTGCGCCTCGAGCTCCGAGAGCGCGTTGATCAGCCGACGCTGGAGGTAGCCGGACTTCGAGGTCCGGACTGCCGTGTCGACCAGTCCCTCGCGGCCGCCCATCGCGTGGAAGAAGAACTCCCGCGGGTCCAGGCCGACCGTGTAGGAACTCTCGACGAAACCGTGAGCCTCCGCGGAGAGGTCGTTTTGCTGGTAGTGGCTCAGGGTGCGGTTCTCGTAGCCGCGGTTGATCCGCTCGCCACGAACTGCCTGCTGGCCGACACAGCCGGCCATCTGGGTCAAGTTGAGCATCGACCCACGCGCTCCGGACTCGGCCATGACGACCGCGGGGTTGTCGCCCTCGAAGTGCTCCTCGGCGATGTTCCCCGCGTTGTCACGCGCCCGCGAGAGCGTCTGCATGATCTTCATCTCGAGCGTCTCGTCGAGCGTCCGCCCGGGCAGGCTCTCGAGTTCGCCGCGCTCGTATGCCTCGATGAGTTCCGCGACGCGGTCGTAGGCCTCCTCGATCGTCTCGTCGATGCGCGCTTCGGCCTCGGCCGGAATCGTCTCGTCGTCGATCCCGATCGAGAACCCGAAGTGCATGATCGCCCGCATCGCGAGCGTCGAGAGTTCGTTGATGAACATGCGCGAGCGAGTGTTCCCGTACTGCTTCGTGATCGCGTCGACGATCTCGCCGCCGAACTCGCCGACCTCGTCCTCGGCGATCGTTCCGGAGACGAGCTGGCCGTCCTCGATGACGACGTCGTCGCCGACCGTCCCCGTGAACTCGAGGTTCATGTCGTCGGGCAGGAGTTCAGAGAAGACATCCCGGCCGGTCCAGAACGGCTCGCCCTCGTCGTCGATGCCGCTGGGTTCGGGCAGTTCGTCGATCCGGGTCGCCCGGAGCAAGTCGAGCGCCTGCGTCTCGTTGAACCGGGGGTTGTCCTTCGTCAGCAGGTACGTCCCGGAGATGTGGTCCTGGATCGCCCCGATGATGTTCTTCCCGAAGCGGGGACTCAGGATCTGCTCTTGCACGCGCATGAGGACGCGCGCCTCCGCGCGGGCCTCCTCGTTCTGGAGGGCGTGCATGTTCATCTCGTCGCCGTCGAAGTCGGCGTTGTACGGCGGGCAAACGACGGTGTTGAGCCGGAAGGTCTTGTACGGCATGACCACGACCTCGTGGGCCATGATCGACATCCGGTGGAGCGACGGCTGGCGGTTGAAGATGACGATGTCGCCGTCGATCAGGTGCCGGTTGACCTCCCAGCCCGGACCGATCGTCTGGGAACTCTCGAGTTCACCTTCTTCGGACAGCCCCGCGAGCGCCTCGCAGTTCTTCTCGGTCACCTTGAGCCGGCGGCCGTCCGGTCGTCGCACGTAGTTCGCGCCGGGGTGGCTGTTCGGCCCGTTGGCGACGTAGCGTCGAGCCTCCTCGAGGTTACGCTCGGTGACGAGCATCGTCTGGGTCATCTCCGTCGCCACGCGGTCGGGGACGCCGACCTCGTTGAGGCTCAGGGTGGGGTCGGGGGAGATGACGGTCCGGGCCGAGAAGTTGACACGCTTCCCGGACAGCGAACCGCGGAACCGGCCCTCTTTCCCCTTCAGCCGCTGGGAGAGGGTCTTCAGGGGCCGTCCGGAGCGGTGTCGCGCCGGCGGCGTTCCCGAGATCTCGTTGTCCATGAACGTCGTGACGTGGTACTGGAGCAGTTCCCACAGGTCCTCAATGATCAGCTGGGGCGCACCAGCCTCGCGGTTCTCCATGAACCGCTGGTTGATCCGGATGATGTCGACCAGTTTGTGGGTGAGGTCGTCCTCGCTGCGCTGGCCGTTGTCCAGTGTAATCGACGGACGAGCGGTGACCGGCGGCACCGGCAGCACCGTCAGGATCATCCACTCGGGTCGGGACCGTTCGGCGTCGATGCCGAGTACCTCGAGGTCCTCGTCCGGGATCGCCTCGAACCAGTCGCGGATGTCCGAGGGCATCAACTTGTTCGTATCCTCCTCGGTCAGGTCGATGTCGAGAGCCTTCTCGATCGCCTTGCGCTGATCCTCGCGCGGGCGGAACGAACCCGAGAGGATCTCGTTGATCCGGGTGAGTTCGATGTCGGTCTTGTCCGCGAGTTCGTCGGGCGTCGTTCGGTCGATGCCCTCCTCTTCGTTGCCCTGCATCGCACCGGCGATGCGTTGGGAGTACTCGCTCGTGAGAACCTGCTGGACTTCGTAGTACGTGGTCGGCTTCTCGTGGTCGATGTCGTACTGGATTTCGGCACAGAACGGACACCGATCCTTCTTTCGTGCCTGCCGAATCGCCGCCTTCGTCACGTCGTTCAGGTCGTGACCCAGCTTTCGGTACTCCGTGATCTGGTCGCGAAACTCCTGGCGCTCGTCCTCGGTGAGCAGGAGCTTCGAACACTCACGGCAGGTTCCCCGGAGCAGTCGCCGGATGAGTTTGGTGAAACCGACGTGGATCACCGGCGCCGCGAGTTCGATGTGGCCGAAGTGGCCGTTACACGACCCCGAGTGCTTCCCGCAGGTCTTGCACTCGAGTCCGGGGTCGATGACGCCCAGTCTGGGGTCCATCAGCCCCATGTCGATGGGGAAGCCGTCGTCGTCGTAGGTGTCGGCGGTGATGATCTTCGTCGCGCTCATCTCCCGGTACTCTTCGGGCTCCATGAGCCCGAAGTTGATCGATCCGATGTCTTTGGGTGTGCTGTGTTGCATGTGTTAGACGGCGTCCTCCAGTTCGAGTCGCGGGGCGATGCCGAGGGCTTTCATCTCGTCGAGCAGCAGTTTGAACGCGTAGCTCATCTCGATCTCGTGGATGTCGGTTTCCTCGTCGCAGTTCGGGCAGTACACCCGGCGTTGCTCGACGTTCTCGACCGCGCTCATTCCGCAGTTGCCACAGATGTGGATGAATTCGCGGTCAGACTCGTCCAGCAGGCGTTCCTTGAGCGTCATGGCCGCGCCGTGGCCGATGAACACGTCGCGCTCCATCTCCCCGATACGCAGCCCACCCTCGCGGGCGCGCCCTTCGGTGGGCTGACGGGTGAGCACCTGCACCGGCCCGCGCGAACGGGCGTGCAGTTTGTTCGAGACCATGTGGTAGAGTTTCTGGTAGAAAATGACGCCCACGAAGATTTCGGCCTCGATCTTCTCGCCGGTCACGCCCGAGTACATGACCTCCTTGCCCGCGGAGTTGAAGCCGGCCTCCTCGAGTCCGCCGCGAAGTTGGTCCTCGTCCTCGCCGAGGAACGGCGTGCCGTCGACGCGACGACCTTCCATCGCGCCGAGTTTGCCGCCGATCATCTCGAGGATGTGCCCGACGGTCATCCGCGAGGGCAGGGCGTGGGGGTTGACGACCAGGTCGGGAACGACGCCCTCCTCGGTGAAGGGCATGTCCTCCTGGGGCGCCAGGTGACCGACGACCCCCTTCTGGCCGTGGCGGCTGGCGAACTTGTCTCCGAGTTCGGGGATTCGTTCGTCACGCACCGAGACCTTCGACAGTTTCGAGCCGTCCTCGCCCTCCATCAGGGTGACGGTGTCGACGACGCCGGATTCGCCCGAACGCATCGTCACAGAGGTCTCCCGGCGCTTCTGTGGCGAGAGCCCGCCCATGTCGTCGGGTTCCTCGAGGAACCGCGGTGGGCTCGTTTTGCCGAGCAAGACGGAGTTCTCGTCGACGTTCGTCTCGGGGTTGACGAGGCCGTCCTCGTCCAGGTGGGTGTAGGCCTCCTCACCGCGAGCGCCGCGGACGTCCTGACTCGGAATCTCGAAGCGGTCTTCCTGGCCGCCGGGGTACCGGCGTTCCTCGCCCTCGTAGGTCCGGAAGAAGTGCGAGCGAGCGAGCGCCCGTTCCACGGAGGCCTTGTTCATGACGAGCGCGTCCTCGATGTTGAACCCCTCGTAGCTCATGACGGCGACGACGAAGTTCTGGGCGGCAGGGCGCTCGTCGAATCCGATCTGTTCGGTCGTCTGGGTCTTGACCATCGACAGCTGTGGGTAGTGCAGCAGGTGCTGGCGCGTGTCCGGCCGGATCCGGTAGTTCGCGCTAGGCAGGCCCAACGACTGCTTGACCATCCCCGCTCCCATCGTAATGCGCGGACTCGCGTTGTGCTCGGGGTACGGAATCATCCCCGCACCGATCCCGAAGATTAGCGAGGGATCGATCTCGAGGTGGGTGTGATCGTCGTTCAGGTCGTCCTCGTCGACGGCGACGTAGATGTCCTCTTCCTCCTCGGCGTCGATGAACTCGATGTAGCCGTGGTCGACGAGGTCCTCGAACTCGAGGTCGCCGTCGCGAAGGGCCTCGATTTCGGCGTCCGTGATGCGGGGTTCGCCGTCCTCGACGACCAACAGGGGACGGCGAGCGCGGCCCGCGTCGGCGTTGACGATGACCTCGCGCGTGCGCTCTTTCACCGAGACGTTGACCATCTCGCTGACGTCGCCGATGCGTCGCGCTTCGCGAATCTGTTCGGCCAGTTTCTCCGGGTCCGGATGCGTACCCACCAGCGACCCGTTGACGTACACCTTGGCTTCTCGTTGTTGGCTACTCATGTGTTAGTCGTCCGCACTCGTTGTCGTTCGTTCGACGCCCTCGATGCCGGGAATGCCCTCGACACCCATCGACGCCAGTTCGCGTTTCAGGTCCTGTTCGTCCTCGACGTGCTGGGAGAGCTCCATCGCCTGCGCGAAGTTCTTCACCAGCCCACAGTTCGGCCCCTCCGGCGTCTCGGAGGGACAGATGCGACCCCACTGGGTCGCGTGCAGGTCCCGCGCCTCGAAGTGTGGCTGTGAGCGCGAGAGCGGGCTCCGCAGCCGGCGCAGGTGGCTCAGGACGCCCATGAAGTCCGTTCGGTCGACCAATTGTGAGACGCCGGAGCGTCCGCCGACCCAGTTCCCCGTCGCGATGGGGTGCTCGAGTCGCTCGGTCAAGACGTCAGAGCGCACGACGGTGTTGACCGACAGGTTCCGGTTTCGCATGTTCGCGCGCTCGAGCTGGTACTTCACGTCGCGTGCCAGCTTGTTCAGCGCCGTCCGGAACAGGTCCCGCATCAGGTCGCCGCTGACCTTCAACCGCTTGTTCGCGTAGTGGTCCTTGTCGTCGGATTCGCGCCGGTTGAGCGCGAGTTCGAAACATGCCTCGGCCATCCGACAGAGGTAGTGGGCCTTGTTGATTCGCACGTCCTCCTCCTCGACACCTTCCTCGTGGAGGTGGGGCAGAAGGTAGCGGTCGATCACGTAGTTCGCCCGCTTGAGCTGGTAGTTCTTGCCCTGGCCGGAGGCGACACGCTTGCCCAGCGCCTCGATAGCCTCCTCTTTCGTCTGTACCTCCGCCTCCTCGAGGTTCTCGAGCATGTACTTGACGACCTCGGGGTCGTTCGAGACCTTGTGGACGATCTCCTCGTCGGACTCGAGACCCAGCGCGCGTACGAGGGTGACGAAGTTGATCGAGCCCGATACCGAGGGGAACGAGACCTCGAGCAGGCCGTTCCGGGTCCGCTCACACAGCACCAGGGCGCGGTAGCCACGGCGCTGACTGAAGGTTTTGGCGACCTGAATCTCGTCGCCGTACTTCGTGTCGTACTCGGCGAGAATCTTGTTCGGCGCGAGGTCCTCGCTGGTCATCAGCACCCGCTCGGAGCCGTTGACGATGAAGTAGCCGCCGGGGTCGGCAGGGTCCTCGCCAATTTCGATGAGTTCCTGGTCGGAAAAGCCGGCGATGTTACACTTCTCGGAGCCTACCATGATCGGCATCCGGCCGATCTTCGTCTCCGTCGAGTCGACGACGCGCTCGTCGCCCTCCTCACCCTTGACGATGCTCATCTCCATGAAGACGGGTGCGGAGTAGGTGATGTTGCGCAGGCGGGCCTCTTGCGGGTAGAGCAACTCCTCGGACCCGTCGGCCTCGCGAACTCGGGGTGTGACGACGCGCACGTCCCCGAGATCGACGCGGACGGGCTCCTCGCCCTCCTTGTCGCCGATGTCCGTGTCGATGGTCGCCTTCTCGTCGACGACCTCCTGCATCCCTCGCGTGAGGAAGGAGTTGAACGAGCGGTAGTGGTGCTCGGCCAGTCGTTCTTTCGAAAAATACTCCCGCGAGATGTCCCGTCTGAGTGTTCGATCCAGTTCCATTTATTCCACCACGAGTCGATAGACGACGGCCTGGTCCGTCGTTCGCGAGTTTCGCACGATCTTGATGACGTCCCCAACCTCGGCTTCGTCGGGCAGCGCCTTGTCCGTGCGTTTGATCTTCGGCAAGTCTGTACGGTCGATGTCGTACTCGTCGAGCACGTCCTCGAGTACCTCCTCGTCGAGGATGGTGTGCTCTGGCACGAGTTCGTGTTGGCTTACGTCTACCATGTGTTGTTGGTCCGGCCTACCGGGGGAGAAGCGGCTATCACGAGATACTACAGGGACGTATTGCCGGAAGGCATTTAACGGTTACTAAGTTGGCCCACAGGCACGGCTAGCCGGCCCGCCGGCCGTCACCCGTCGCCGGCGGCGTCACATACCAGTACGTACCACACGTATCGATTAAATCCTTTGCGGAGAATTGACAATCGATCGATACCAAATCTGGCCACCGTTGAATCGGTAGTGTGGCTCGAGGTCAGTCGACTCGAGAAGAAGTCTCCGACTACACGAACGGAAATCGTGTTGCGTCCCGCCCTACCAAACCGTCACCGATTGGAAAGCCTTAATACTGCGACCGGGAAACGAAGAGTTGCAGGGTGCCCGGGTGGTGTAGTGGCCCATCATACAACCCTGTCACGGTTGTGACGCGGGTTCAAATCCCGCCTCGGGCGCTTTCTCATACTTCAAATTCGTAAGCGGCTAGTTCGTCACGTTATGAACGGCAACGTGGCGATTGAGCGAGTTCCATACCCGTTCCCAGAATCTCGCATTTATCAACGAAAGCGAAGCAATCGTTTCTATGGGCAATTCGAAGAACGTTGGAGACGAGACGGAGGCAGCCATCTTGGCTCACCTCGTTGCTCGCGGCCTCAGCGTATCGATTCCTTTCGGAGACAACGACCCGTACGACCTCATCATCGATGCGGGAGAAGCCTGCCATCGCGTTCAATGTAAAACCGCGTGGAAAAACAAAGAGCACACAATCAGATTCAATACCCACTCCCAGACGACTCGAGACGGTGACTACCACGAGCAGACCTACGATGGAAAGATCGATGCCTTTCTCGTTCGCTATCCGCCGACGGAGACGTTGTACTGGGTTGATATCGAAGATGCGACGGTGCAGGAAATGGAACTTCGGTTCGAATCGAAAATGGCCCACCCATCGATAAACTGGGCAGAAGAGTACGAACTGGACGAGCAAATCCCGCTATTGACGCCGTGAGTTAGGTGAAACGTTCATCGAATACTAATTATTTAGTACGCACCGGTTTATCTTCCGGTGATGAGCGACGTCGTCCCCCGAGTCACTGTAGACTCCACTCTCGAGGCTGACGCTGTGGAGCTGTCGCCTCGAGACCCGGACCCGGAGCGTGGTCCAACGTGACCGAAACCATGCGCGTTCTGGTCGTCGACAACGACGCCAGGTTCGCCGAGTTGACGACGACGATGCTCGAGCGTGAGCGTGAGCGCGAGCGCGAGGACATCTCGGCGACGACCGTCTCGAGCGCGGATGCGGCCCTCGGCGTCCTCGAGGCCGAACCCATCGAGTGTATCGTGAGCGACTACGACATGCCTGGGATGAACGGACTCGAGTTGCTCGAGGCCGTCCGGGAACGCGATCCGGAGTTGCCCTTCATCCTGTTCACCGGGAAGGGCTCCGAGGAGATCGCGAGCGAAGCGATCGCCGCCGGGGTGACCCAGTACTTGCAGAAACAGCCCGGAAGCGACCGGTTCACCCTGCTGGCGAATCAGATCGCGAACGCCGTCTCACAGTACCGGACGGAGACCGAACTCAGGGAGAACGAACGGCGATACGAACGGACGCTGACGGCGCTCCACGACACCACGCGCGACCTGATGCGAGCGGGGACGAAGGACGAGATTTACGAGGCCGCCGTCGAAACCGCGGGCGCGATCCTCGAGGTGCCGATCGTCTCCGCGTATCGATTCGAACCCGTCGAGGGAGCGCTCGCACACGCGGCGTCGACGGCCGAGACGCGCCAGCGGCTGACGCCGGCGGAAACGATCGGGCGTGGCGACGGGCTGATCTGGGAGGCGTTCTCGGAGGGTGAACCGCAGTACTACTCCAACGTTCGGGCGGCAGGGGTAACGGACGTCGCGGACTCGGTGAGCCGGAGCAAACTCGTCGTTCCGCTCGGGACGCACGGGATCGTCGTCGCGGGAAGCGAGCGTCCCGATCGGTTCGACGAATCGATGCGGGAGTTGCTCTACATTCTGGGGGCCAACACCGAGGCCGCCCTGGACCGGGCCGAACGCGAGCAGTTACTGCGCGAACACGACCGCACGCTCACCGAGCAAAACGAGGAACTGACCCGGTTGAACCACACGAACGAGATCGTTCGGGCGATCAACCGTGGAATCGCCAAGGCCTCGACCCGCGAGGAGATCGAGCGGACGGTCTGTCAGCGCCTCGCCGAAACCGATCGCTACCTCTGTGCGTGGATCACCGCGGGCCAGGAGACGCCGTCGCCGACCGTCTGGGAAGGAATCGACGTCACCTACGTCGACCGCGTTCGCGAGGACGGGCCTGCGGCGCCCGAAGCGGCCCTGATCGAACGCGCGCTCGAGACCGAATCGGTGCAGGTCGTCGAGAACGTGCTCGACGACGAGGCGTGGGCCGACCGGCGAAAGGCCGCGCTCACCTACGGCTACCAGACGGTGCTCGCCGTGCCGCTGGTCGACGCCGAACGGCGGTACGGCGCCATCGTAGTCCACGCCCCACAGGCCGACGCGATCAGCGAGAGCGAGCGCGAGGTCCTGGGCGAACTTGGCGAGACGATCGGCCACGCGATACGATCGGTCGAGCGCACCCGGGCGATGCTCACCGACAGCCGACTCGAGATCGAACTCGAGTGCCAGGACCCGCAATTGCTGTTCAATCGGCTCGGAACGATCGCCCTCGGGACGATTACCCTGGAAGGCATCATCGATCGGGCCCAGGAGACCGTCCTGTTCGTCTCGATCGAAGAACCGCCGGTCGATGAGATCCTCGACCTGGCGGAGCGATGGGCGGTGGTCGACTCCCTCTCGGTCGTCTCCGACGGCGAGGAGTCGACGTTATTCGAGGTGACGATCACGCCGACGCCGTTCGTCGAGATACTGCGAGAGTACGACGCCCACGTGACGTCAACCACGACGAGCGACGACGTAACGACCATCGCGCTGTCGGTCCCGAGCCAGATCGACACGCGGGCACTAGTCGAATCGATACGAGACCACTATCCGGAAACTGAGCTGGCGGCTCGCCGGGAGACGACGTCGAGCGTCTCGAGTACCCGGTTCGACGCGCGACTCGAGGAGTCGCTGACGGCCAAACAGTTCGAGGCGCTGCAAGCGGCCCACTACAGCGGCTTTTTCGAGTGGCCGCGCGAGAGTACGGGCGAGGATCTCGCCGCAGCCCTCGACGTGACGCCGCCGACCTACCACTATCACCTGCGAGCGGCCCAGCGAAAGTTGGTCTCGCTGGCGTTCGGACCCGAATCTAATTAATTAGTGCTCCGTTTTCGAACCCTCCAAACAGATAGAAGCTATTTTTAATGGCCCCGCGTCCATACCATTAGTTGGCGATCTGAGACAGACTGTCGCCACCCCCCCCCCCCCTTAACCCCCCACCCCACTTTTCAGACCCCTGAGTGTCGACTCGATTGTCAGCCGTGAGTTTATATACTAACGAGCGGCCAGACCGGCCATGCGACCACCGCATCGGTTCGGCGCGGACGACAGGGCGATCGAAGGACTCCCCATCAGGTTGATCATCGCGCTCGTCGTCGGCGTCGCGAGCCTGGCGATCATGATGAGCATGCTCGGTGGCATCGGCACGCTGGCCGAGACGGAAACGGACGTCGAGATCGACCCCGTGACGGTCGACGCCGGTCGAACGACGAGCGTCGACCTCACCGTTCTCGGAGACGACGGCAACACCGTCGAAGGCGCGACCGTCATCGTCATGAGCGACGACGCCTGGCTGGACTCGGCCGTCAAGGGCGAGACCGGAAGCGACGGCACGGTTACCCTGCGACTCGACCCGACGCTCAGACAGGGCCAGCGAACCGGGACGCTCCAGGTCGACGTCGTCCCGCCGACGAACACCGACTACGTCGACGACCAGTCGAACACCGAAATCGTCGTTATCGAGAACTGAGCCTACCCCTCCCACTCGATCCACTCACGCTCCCAGCCGGTTCGAGACTGGGCACGGCGCGTGGCGTGTTCGACGTCCTCTCGAGCCGTCCGGTTGCGCTCGACGGCCCCGACCTGCTCGCCGTCGACGAGCAGCGGTTCGAACGAGACGGCGCCGAATCGCTCGGTCGTACCGTCGGGACGACGCGCCTCGAGGTGCTGGGGCTGAGCGCCCCGCGGATACACGAGCCGGCCGCCCTCGCGACACTGCTCGAGCAAGTCCCTGGGCGGCGAAACGGTCGCCGCCTCGAGTAAAATCCGATCGAACGGCGCGTACGCCGGCAACCCGCGGGCCCCGTCTCGACAGTCGACGAGGACGCCGCCGTAGCCTGCTCGCTCGAGGTTCTCGCGAGCCTCGTACACCATCGGGCGCGCGATGTCGACGGCGTGGACGTTGGTCTCGCCGACGAGTTCCGCGAGAACGGCGGCGGTGTAGCCGACGCCGGCGCCGACCACGAGGACGGAGTCGCCGCGTCGGGGGGCGAGCGCCTCGAGGAGTCGTGCGACCGTGCTGGGTGCCAGTACGCGCGTTCCGTGACACTCGTGGGCTCGATCGGCGTAGGCCGCCGACTCGTCCTCGACGAACTCGTGGCGCGGGACGTCGCGCATGGCGACAGCGAGCGATTCGTCCGCGAGGACGCCTTTCGACTCGTGGACGAGGCCGTCGACCATGTCCTCGCGCAGTACCGCCGGGTCCATAGAGACGGTATCGCCGCGACGGTAATCAACGACTCGCTTGCTGTGAGCAACTCGTCGTCACGTCAGGCGACCGGGTGCCGTCCAGCGAGCACCGCGTACGCCGTTCCGGGTACCGACTCGACGGTCCACCGCTCGAGGCCCGCTCGCTCGAACCACTCGCGATACCGATCGGTCGCGTAGACGCGCCCCGCCGTCGTCTCGAGCAGCATATCCACGGCGGCCCGCGTCGCTGCCGACCCCTCGAGTCGTTCCGCGACGACGAGCCAACCCCCCGGTCCGAGGCCGTCCACTGCGGCATCGACGAAGGTTTCGTTCGCCGCTGGACCGAGGCGCGACAGCTGATCGATGGCGACGATCAGGTCGAACCGGTCCGCGGTGGCCCCCTCGAGCGTTTCCGACAACCCATCGGGGATGCTTCCCTCGAGCACGTCCACCGGTTCGCGGGCGAGAATAGCTCGCGAGTCGTCGACGGCTTCCGGGCCGTCGTACAGCGTGACGTCGACCCCGCGGCGCACGAACTCGACGGCACGGGTCCCCGGCGCACCACCGACCTCTAGGACGCGTCGGGCCTCGGGAGCGACGCGAATCGCCGCGGTGACGAGCGCACGGGTCGTCGCCTCGTCCGCGGTCGCTGCCCTGCCGAGACGGTTTCGCCGCTCGGTGTCCGTCTCGGTCGGCCGGTCGTCGGTCAGGAGCCAGTCGGTCTCGAGGCCGCGGTCCAGCCGATCCAGGGCTGCAGGAAGCGACCCGATGGACCGGACGTCCGTCTTCGCCAGGAAGCCGAGCGAGCGATTCGTGGGTTCGTACGCGCCTCCGACGTCCTCGAGGAATCCCTCGGCCTCGAGGACGTCGACGAGCGTCTCGGCCGCGCGTTCGCTCAGGTCGGTTTCGCTCGCCAGGTCGGTCGGCGTGTCCGCGGTGGTCATCAGCGCCTCGAGCGCGCCGGTCTCGCGGGCGGCGCGCAGGAGCAAGCAGAGTTCGAGCGATGGCGTTGCGCGTGGCTGTGACATGTCGTCTCTGGTCGTCGATGGTGCGCCGGGTCGAAAAAGCACGCGTACTCGTTCGCCGGTCGCCGTTTCTCTCAGCCACGCATTCGAACGAACCGCACCGCCCCGCGGTCCTCGCGCTCGAGGGAGCCGTCCTCGCGCTTTCGAGCGAACGTCAGCGTCTGGGAGCCCAGCCCGCCCTCGAGCGGCGCGAGGAGTCGACCGCCCGGACGGACCTGCTCGACGACCGGGTCGGGGAACGCGGAAGCCGCGCAGGTCAGGTAGGCCGCGTCGTAGGGTGCGTGCTCGGGCCATCCGTCGCGCCCGTCGCCGGTCCGGACGTCGACGTCTCCGTAGCCGAGGTCGGCGAGGCGACCTCGCGCGTCGTCGGCGAGTTCGGGATCGTACTCGACGCTGTAGACGTTGTCGGCGCCGACCAGTTCGGCGGTGATCGCAGCGTGGTAGCCACACCCCGTGCCGATCTCGAGGACGGCGTCGTCGGATTCGAGGGCGAGTTCGTCGGCCATGACGGCGACCATGTGCGGGGCGCTGATCGTCTGGCCGTTGCCGATGGGGAGGGGACGATCGACGTATGCGTTCGTCTGCCGGTCGTCGGGGACGAACGCGTGCCGGGGGACGGCCTCGAGCGCCGACTTGACGCGGTCGTCGATTTCGTTTCGGGCGGCGACGGTCTCGGCGAGTCGTTCGCGTTCGTCGCGTCGGTCTCGGGAGGTGTCGTGCGTCATGGCCTCGTTCTCGATATGAGTCGGAGTCGTTATCGCGAGTTGAGCGTGCGCAGGAGCGGGAAACTCGTTACCAGGCCGACCAGGCCGTGCTCGTCTCGTCGTAGGCGTAGACCCGCTTGACGTCCTTCGCGAAGGCCATGTCGCCGGGCTCCTCGAAGCGGTCCCGGTGGTAGCCCTCGGCGTCGCCGCGGACGACGAACGCGTCGATCTCGAACTCGTCGTCGCCGAAGGAGTCGGTCTCCCCGACGGTGAACTCGTAGTCCCCGGGAACGTAGACGGTGAGACTCCGGCTATCCTCTCGCCGGCCGTCCTGGGGGTGGATCGTGACGTTGACCGAGACGTTGTCGACCTCGCGGGTCCAGACGGTCACGGCCTCGTCGGCGGGTGCCGACTCGACGCGTTTGTCCCTCTCGAGTTCGACGCTCGTGACCCGGACGGTCGCGAGCACGTCATCGGTCTCGAGGAGGAACTCGTCGCCCACCTCGACGGTCTCGTCCTCGGGCGTGGTCACGTTCGCGGTGAAGGACTCGCCGTCCTGGGAGACGACGACGTCGAGGGTCACCTCGCGGTCGGGTTCGGGCTGGATCTTGTGGACGTGGCCGCACTCGCCACAGCGGACGGTGAGGCTGCCGCCGCCGGGCGAGAGCACCTCGTGGACCGTCTCGAGGTCGGGCGAACACGACGGACAGGGCGTCGGGATGCGGTCCTGGTCCTGGGCGTGGGTATCGCTCATAGCACGCCCCTACAGGCTCCGGGCGTAAAAGACGATTGAAGCGGGTCCGGCGCTCGAGGAGGGTTCCCCACACACTGCATGGCCACGGACCACCCGCCGTGGCGCGCGCCGAGCCGTGGCGAACCGTCAGTGAGCCGTGGGTCGACTCATGCAAGGGATTCGCGAGCCAGCGGCGAGCGAAGCGGCTGGGGAGGGCGAGGCGGCTAGAGAGGGTGAGGCCTGCGTTCGTGGTTGCTCTCGAGCGAGACCGGGGCTCGAGGGGCGAGTTACCTGGGAAGACAAGCCCTCGAGACGGCAGAATCGACAGTCGACGACTCGAAGACGGCGTGATGACAGGCGTCTCGAGACGAAAACGCCGAGAACATCCACGGAGACGCCCCAAAACGACTACTCGCCCGTCGGCAGCGCCACTTCCTCGCCGTCGGCGTACACCGTCGGCTCGCGGAGAATCCCGTCGAGGTGAATCGGTGCCTCCACGTCGCCGCCGATCCCCGCATCGTCGCCGATCGCGATGTGGACCGTCCCGGCCGCCTTCTCGTCCAGCAGGACGCTTCCGACCAGCGTCGTCACCGCGACGTTCGTCCCGATACCCAGTTCCGCCAGGTTGTACGCCGCGTCGCCGACCTCCTCGGCCGCCGTCTCGACCGTCTCGCGGATCTCCGAATCCGAAATCCGGGTGACGAGGCCGTCTTCGACCTCGAACTCGAGCGTCTGACCTGGCTCGAGCAACCCGTGGGGCATCATGGTCCCGTCGACGACGAAGGTCCCGTCGGCGGTTTCGGGGCTGACGAACACCTCGCCGGCGGGGAGATTCGACATTCGGCCGGGTTCGTGGACGATGCCGGTGTCCGAGAGGAACTGCCGGTCGCCGATGCCGAACGTGACGTCGGTGCCGATTGACGTCGTCACGCGAACCTCGTCGGCACCATCGACCTGCTCGCGAACGTCCGCACAGTGGGCCGCGATCGTCTCGTAGTCGGCGTCCAGGCCGGTGGTGAAGACGTCCTCGGTGATTCCCGGGAGGGTCGCGACGCGAGCGCCGGCCTCGTTGGCCTCCGTTCGTGCCCGAGTGTGGCTCAGGCTCTTGCTCGTCGGCGCGAGGACGACGTCCGCGTCGGCCATCGCGGCCGCTACGGGCGCTGGTGGCTCGCCGCCGTGGGTCTCCCCCGGCGGATAGCGCACGATCACCGCGTCGTCGGTGATCTCGCTCGCCACCTCGTAGAGGGCCGCCCCGATCTGGACCCGCTTGTCGTCGGTAACGACGACGCACGATTCGTCGGGCTCGAGAGCCAGGCACTGTCGAACGGCGGTCTCAGCAGGTGATCGAAGATCCGTCATGGATACAGATCGACGGACGGTTCGGAAAGGTGTTCCGGACGGCAAAAATTACAGGGCATCGACGTGTTCGGAATACCGACGACCACGGCGTTCGATCATCCGTGAGAGTGCCTCGAGCGCGTCGAGCGCGGGGCACTCGGGCGCAACCGCGCGAAGCGGGCGCCCCAACGACTGCGCCTCGGTGATCGCCGGTCGCGTCTCGATCCGCACTACCGGGGCGCCGAAGTGGCGCTCGACGGAATCGAGCAGGCGTTCGTCCCGGCGAGAGCGCGATCGGTTGACCACGACCGCCGCGATCGGCGTCTCGAGCGCCAGGGCGAGCTGGTGGGTTCGATACGCGTCGTGGATGGCGACCTTAGATGGCGTCGTGACGAGCATCGCCGCGTCCGCGCTCGCGAGTTGTACTCCCACGTCGCGGGCCAGTCCGGCCGGGCAGTCGACGACGACGCGGCCGAAGCGTCGGTCGAGTGCGTCCACGACGCGTGGGAGTTCGGCGAGGTCCGACGCTCGAGCGCCCTCGAGGGTGCGACCGCAGGGGAGGATCCGGACGGGCCCGGTCGAATCGACGGCGTCCAGGGGCGTCGCCCGGCCGACGAGAACGTCGTGGAGGTCCGGACCGCGTCCGGATCCCGTCGGGAGGTCGGCGGCGGCGAGGTCCGCGTCGACGACGACCGCTCCGAGTTCGGCGCCGAGGTTCAACGCCATCGTCGACTTGCCGACGCCGCCTTTTCCGCCGGCGACGGCGACGATCATCGTTCCAGGGGATCTCGAGGGAGGTGGGTAACTCGAGAGGGGCAGGGTATTCGAGATGAGTTGGTGTCTCCAGCGGAGTTGATGACTCGAGAACGGTCCGCGGACTCGGGGGGAGCACCAGTATCGTGGCCGGGTTCGGGATCACGATCCAAATCTCGCGCGGCATCGGAATCCCAACTGGAGCCACCGTCCAGAACCGCACCGACCGGCGCCCACGGCGCGAGCGACGCCAGGACGTCGTCCGGTCGGACCGGTCCGTTCTCGCCGTCCGCCCGTTCGGCCGATACGAGTTCGACTGGCGACTCGAGTGTCGCCTCGAGGTCGGTTCGAACGTCGGTGGGACCGGTGGTTCGACCATCGGTTCGAGCGTCAGTGATATCGGCGGATCCGTCGGACGCCAGCGTCCGCTCGACCGTCGTCGCATCGTCGACCGCCTCGGACACCGGCGTCGCGAATCCGAACCCCCGGCGACGGCCGGGCTCGAGACGGGCCGTCCACTCGTCGTTCGACCACCTGGCCGTCGTCCCCTCACCGTTTCGCGGCGCCCACGTCGGTCCGGGCACGGCACTTCGCACGCGGACGCGCTGGGGCGTCGTGTACGTGTTCCACACCGTCGCGCAGACGAACGCCACCCCGGAGACGGTCGTCGCCGTCGCCTCAACCTCGACCATGGTCGTTCCTGTCGCCCACTGGTATTTAAACTCGAGCACGGTAGCTTCCCGACGATACGGCGGCTTCCCGACGGCACGGCGCTCGAGACTGGGGTCGACGATGGATCGGCGAACGGTAAGGCTGGCGAGTGCGAGGCAGCGAACTCGAGGCGACTGCGACCGAGATCCGAACGATCAAATCCGTGAGTCCACTGGGGACGGGCATGGAGGTTCTGCTCCGGTTGCTGGCGTTGCTCGCCGTCGTGCTCGCCGGGGCCGGACTCCGATCGGCCGGGATCCTCGACGCGACGCGGACGACGCGGCTGAACGCCGCCACCTACTACGTCGCGCTGCCGGCCCTGATCTTCGTCGCCACCTACGACCAGGCGATCGCGTCGCTGCTCTCGCCGGCCCTCTTCGTCGGCATCGTCGCCGTCCTGGCGACCACGGCGGCGCTGGCGTGGGCCGTCCACCGCAATCGCGACTCGAGCGCCCGGCGGAGCGTCGCCGTCGTCCAGTCGTACCACTCGAACCTGGGCTACCTGGGGATTCCACTCGTGGCGGCGACTTTCGATGCGAGCGTAACCGCGATCGCGAGCGTGATCCTCGGCATCGCGACGCTGCTTCAGGCGCCCCTGACGATCACGATTCTCGTGGCGTTCAACGGGGCCGAAACGAGCGCGAGACGCCAGTTCGTTCGACTCCTCGGGAACCCCGTCCTGGTCGCACTGGTCGCCGGCATGGTCGTCGGCTCGCTGGGCCTCTCGGTGCCAGGGCCGTTCGTCACTGGCCTCGACGCACTCGCCACCCTGGCGCTTCCGCTCGCGCTCGTCTGCGTCGGCGCCTCCCTCGAGTTCGATCTTCCCGAACTCGATCCCGTCGCGACCGGTGCCGTGACCGCGATGAAGGTCGCGGTCATGCCCGCCGTCGCCTGGGTGGTCTTCTCCGCGCTGGCGGTCGACGGCGCGACGTTCACCGCCGCGGTCGTCATGCTGGCGATGCCGACGGCCGTCTCCACGTATGTCTTCTCGAGCGAACTCGGCGGCGACGAACGGTTCGCCTCGCTCAACGTCTTCGTGACGACGGTCGCGTCCGTGTTGACGCTGTTCGTCGTTATCGCGCTCGTCGGCGGCGCGTAAACGCGTCGGCGATTCGAGAGACGGCGCGACGAAACGGCCGAACCGTATATAGTGCTCCCGCGGTGACAGCAGGCATGAACGTTCCCAAGGCCGCGCGAACCGGCGAGGCCACCCTCGAGGAGATCCAGACCGCCGTCGTCGGGGAGTCCGAGCGACTCGAGACGATACTGACCGCCATCCTCGCGCAGGGCCACGTCCTGCTCGAGGACGTCCCCGGGACGGGGAAGACGCTCACCGCCCAGACGATCGCAACGGCGCTCGACCTCGAGTTCAACCGCGTCCAGTTCACGCCCGACTTGCTCCCGGCGGACATCACGGGAACGCACATCTACAACGAACACGACGCAACTTTTGAGTTCGAACGCGGTCCGATCTTCGCGAACGTCGTCCTCGCCGACGAAATCAACCGCGCGCCGCCGAAGACCCAGGCCGCCCTACTCGAGGCGATGGGCGAGGGGCAGGTGTCGGTAGCCGGGGACACGTACGACCTGCCGGAGCCGTTTTTCGTTATCGCGACTCAGAACCCCGTCGAGCAGGAGGGGACGTTCCCGCTCCCGGAGGCCCAGATCGACCGGTTCATGGTCAAGACGTCGATGGGGTACCCCGACCGCGACGGCGAGTTGACGCTGATCGATCGCCGGGCGAGTCGCCACTCGCGGACGCCCACGGTCGAGCCCGTCGTCGACCGCGAGGCGGTGCTGGCGCTACAGGACGTTCCCGAGACGGTGACCGTCGATCCCGCCATCCGGGCGTACCTGATCGACGTTTGCCGGGCGACCCGTACCGACGACCGCGTCCAGGTCGGCGTCTCGCCGCGAGGCATTCAGCGACTGTTCGAGGCCAGTCGGGCACGGGCGGTGCTCGCCGGACGGGACTACGTCGCTCCAGAGGACGTTCACGCGGTCGTGCACCCGATCCTCGACCATCGACTGGTGCTGACGACCGAGGCGGACGTTCGCGGCGTCGACCGGGGAACGGTGATTGACAGCGCGCTCAACGGCGTTCAGGTGCCGTCGATGGGCGAGTGAGGGGCAAGGAGCTCGAGGGGTTCGGTGACCGACTGGCTCGAGGGGTTCGGTGGTAGTACTATAGATTTTATATCTATGAGAGAAATTAGCGCTGGCGCGGACGACCGAACCGAGACGCGGTCCGTCGGCTGGTGGTCGATGCTCGAGCGGGGACCCGGACGGAAGCGGTCAGCGGGCCGAAGAAGGCGAGAAGGTGCCGTGAGAACAGCGGTCGACGGGATCGCTCGAGAGCGAGAGCGATAGAAAGACGAATGCCTACAGGAGGTACGTCTCGTGGCGTTCACCCAGGTCCTCGAAATCGTCGGCCGCCTCGACGAGTTCCTCGGCAGTCGAGGATTCGAACGCCATCACCTCGACCTTGACACCCTCGTGGCGCAGGTGCGAACAGAGCCTCGAGAAATCGCCGTCACCGGTACAGAGGACCATCGTGTCGACGTGGTTGGCGAGGGTGACGGCGTCGAGGCTCATCCCGACGTCCCAGTCGGCCTTTTTCGTCCCGTCAGAGAAGCGCTTGATGTCCTTGATCTTGGGCTCGAAGCCGATGTCGTACAGTGCCTCGAAGAAACTCTCCTCCTCGGGCGAATCGGCCCGGATGACGTAAGCGATCGCGCGCGTGAGCTGGCGGCCGTCGACGGCCTCCTCGAGGAGTTCAGAGTAATCGATGTTTCGACTGTAGATACTCTGGGCGGTGTGATAGAGATTCTGCGCGTCGACCAGAACCGCGACGCGCTGGCCCGGATGAACGTCTGTCATACGGTGTCTTGTGCGGGCCACCGTGAAAACCGCTTCCATCTCCAATGTCGTGAAAAGAACGCTGCCAGTGAAAATGGGGTCGAATCGACTCGAGGAGGCCAAATTCGGTCCTTTCGACGGTCGCGAACCATGCGAGTGACTGGTATCGGCTTATCCGTCTCACGGGTGAAGGGAGCCCCATGGAAAAAGACAATTCAGTATCACGACGGCGAGTGCTCTCCGCCGCGGGCGCCGGTGTCACCCTGGCACTGCTCGCGGGCTGTACGGAAGGAGGCGGGCCGGGCGACAACAACACTACCGGCGACGATACGGCCGATGGCGGTGACGAGAACGAGACTGGCGCCGGTGGAACGGATGACGAGACCGGAGACGGCAACGAAACCGGAGACGGCAACGAAACCGGAGACGGCAACGAAACCGGCGCTGACGGCGGTGGGGGAGACTGGGAGGACGTCGACGAAATCGTTCTCGACGGGATCACCGAGGGGTGGGAGGGCGTCGAACCGGCGCCAATCGAGGGGGAGACCAACCCGACGCTCACCCTGTTCGAGGGCCAGGAGTACGACATCACCTGGGAGAACATCGACGGCCAGCCCCACAACATCGTGATCTGGGACGACAACGACGAGGTCGTCGAGGACTACCAGACCGAGATCATCGAGGAGGAAGGCGAAACCCAGACGCTGACGCTCGAGGCCACCTCGGAGATGACCCAGTACGTCTGCGAGGTGCACGTCGGGACGATGCTCGGCGAGATTCAGGTCGAGTCGGGCGGATGAGACGGTCGAATCCGGAGAACGAATGGCTCTAGCGGACGAAACGGCCGAATGCAGACGGTGAACAGGACGATCAGTTCCGAAGTCGCGCGATACGCTTCTCCGTAGGCGGGTGCGTCGAGAGCACCTGCTGGAGGAGGCTGCGGTCGGTGTTCAGAATGCACAGCGCGCTGACGCTGTCGTCGATCCTCGATTCGCGCCCTTCGGCGCCCCGCGAAATCTTCTCGAGCGCGCGGGCCAGCGGGTCGCCGGTGCCGATGGCTTCGCGGGCGTCGGCGTCGGCGACGTACTCGCGGTAGCGGCTGATCGCCATGACGAACAACATGACGAGGAAGTTCGCCGCGATGGAGGCGACGTACGCGAGGACGAAGCTCCCGATGTTGTTCTCGCCCAGGCCGCGGACGACGAAGAAGACGGCGTAGCTGACGATCATGCCGATCGACTGGCCGAGCACCATCGTGATCACGTCGCGGTTGTTGATGTGGGCGAGTTCGTGGGCGATGACGCCCTCGAGTTCGTCACGCTCGAGCAACCGGATGAGTTCGGTCGAGACGACGACGATGCCGGCGCCCTTCCGGCCGGTGGCGAACGCGTTGGGGACGCCCATGTCGGCGACCATGAGCCGCGGCTTGGTCTCGAGGCCCATCCGCTCGCAGAGCGTTTCGGTCATGTGGTGAATCTCCTGGTACTGCCCGGATTCTGGCATGTCCTCGGCGCCGACGCTCCTGACGGCCATCCATCGCCCGAGTTTGTACTGGATCGCCGGGACGACGATGATCCCGACGCCCAGGACGAGGTACAGCGGTGCGCCGAAGGCGGCGGCGAAGACGAACCCCCCGAGAAGGTAGAAGCCGAACAGGATCGAGCCGACGATTGCCATCCGGACTTTCAATCCAAAGTCGTTCATACGCGTTCCAGTTAGCGTTTCTGACGTATAAATATCGCGGGAAGTCACGGCCTCGAGTCGGTTTTTGCCCGACACTGGAGCTGCGGCTCGACGATCGACGCGGACTGTCGGCCAGCCCGAACTGCCGACAGGCGGGGCCGACGATCAATTCACGGAGCCAACCGACTCGAGAGGGGGCTCGAGCCGTCAACCCGTGTGACCGACGCTGGAATCCGTCGCGTGATAACACGCCAGGCAGATTTGACGAGAGGCGCAACCGATAAGTTCCTCGACTGCCGTGTGTCTCGTATGCGTCGCGTCACGCTCGCGGTCGAGGCCCGTTCGACGACCCGGAGCGACGCGACCCCTCGTTTTCGCCCCACAAAATCGAAAAAACGTGCGTAAGAGTGCTCACTGCGAGATTAGCACCCTCGTTTCGGGCACGTTTCGGATCGAACGCACGGTCTAACAATTCACACTTCAGAGGGCAGCGCGGTCGTTTCGCGCTGCTTTCGAGTGCAGAATCCACGGCCCACGACCTACGGCCCACAAACCCACACCCACACCAATGACACACGACAACGACATCGACTTCACGGGCGTCTTCCCGGCGATGTGCACGCCCTTCGACGCCGACGAGCGAATCGACTACGAGACACTCCGCGCGGACGCCCAGCGCCTCGAGACCGCCGGCGTCGACGGCCTCGTCCCCGTCGGCTCAACCGGCGAGTCCGCCACCCTGACCCACGACGAGCACGTTCGCGTGCTTGAGGCGGTGATCGACGCCGTCGACGACGTGCCCGTGATCGCGGGCACCGGTTCGAACAACACGCGCGAGGCGCTCGAACTCTCCGAGCGCGCGGCTGACGCCGGCGCCGACGGCCTCCTCCTGATCTCGCCGTACTACAACAAGCCTGAACAGCGCGGCCTACTCGAGCACTACCGGACTATCGCGGACGCGGTCGACGTGCCCCAGATCGTCTACAACGTGCCCTCGCGGACGGGCCGGACGATCGAGCCGGACACGGTCGTCGAACTGGCAGAACACCCGAACATCGGCGGCTACAAGGCCGCCGAGGGCGACCTCGGCGTCATCGGCGAAATCGTCGAGCGGACCGCTGACTCGGACTTCTCGGTGCTCTCGGGTGACGACGCGCTCACCCTCCCGATGCTCTCGATCGGCGGACGCGGTGGCATCAGCGTCGTCGCCAACATCGAACCCGAACGAACCGTCGCGATGGTCGGGGCCGCCCTCGAGGGCGACTACGAGCGCGCCCGGGCCATCCACCACGAGCTCGGGCCGCTGATGCGCGAACTCTTCGTCGAGACGAATCCCATCCCGGTCAAGGAAGCGATGGCGATCCGCGGGTACGGCCCCGCGAGACTACGCCCGCCGCTCACCCGCCTCCAGGACGAGTACCGCGACGACCTCGAGGCCGTCCTCGAGGACCTCGAGAACCGACCCGTCTCCCGGGCGGAGGCCGAGTGATGAGCGTCCGGGTCGGCGTCACGGGCGCGGCCGGCCGCATGGGGCGACGTGTCCTCGGCGTGCTCACGGACCGGGACGACTGCGAGGTCACCTTCGCGGTCAACCGGAGCACCGACGTCGAGCGCCTCGAGGGCATCGAGATCGAGTCCGCTCTCGAGATCAACCTCCTGCTCGAGGAGCGCGACCCGGACGTCGTGATCGACTTTACGGGTCCGGCGTCGGCGCTCGAATACGCTGCCGCCTGCGCCGAGGCGGGCGTCCCGTTCGTCACGGGGACGACGGGGTTTTCGGACGACGAGAAGTCCCAACTCGACGCCCACGGCGACGACATCGGGCTACTTCACAGCCCGAACTTCGCTCGTGGCGTCCAGGCGCTGCTCACGCTCGTCGGGGACGCCGTCGCAAGCCTGCCCGGCTACGATGTCGAACTCGTCGAGACCCACCACAACGGGAAGCGCGACGCCCCGAGCGGGACGGCCAACCGACTGCTCGAGGAGATCGAAGCGGCCGGCGACTTCACGGACCGCGTCCACGGTCGGGAGGGCGAGCAGCCGCGTCGAGCGGGCGAGATCGGTGTCCACGCCCTGCGGGCCGGGAACGTAACGGGCGAGCACGAGGTCGTTCTCGCCGGCAACCACGAGGAACTACGACTCACCCACCGCGCCGAGGACCGGGGCGTCTTCGCCGCCGGCGCCGTCGACGCGGCGGTCTGGCTAGCCGGCCAGGAACCCGGCCGATACGACTTTGCGGAGGTACTTTCAGCATGAGCCCATCCACCGACAGCAACACAAACGCGAATTCGAACGTAAACGCGGACGCAGACGCGGACGCGAGCGCCCTCGAGTCCGCGATCACCGACCTGTGGAACCGCTACGAGGCGAACGACGTCGACGCCGAGTCGGCGACCGAAGACGACATGGCGACGCTCGAGACGTTCCTCGACGCGCTCGAGGCCGGCGACGTCCGCGCGGCCGAACCCCGCGGCGAGGACGGCGAGTGGACGGCCAACGCCTGGGTCAAGCAGGGCATCCTGCTCAACTTCGGCCTGCGCGAGACCCGCGCCCGCGAGTACGGCGGCGTCACCTACAACGACGTGCTCCCGCTCGCGGACTCGAGCGACTTCGGCGACCGCGGTTCCCGGAACACGCCCGACGGCACGGTCGTCCGGCGGGGCGCCCACGTCGGCTCGGACTGCATCCTGATGAGCCCCGCGTTCGTCAACGTCGGCGCCCACGTCGGCGACGGGACGCTCGTCGACTCCTGCGATACGGTCGGATCGTGCGCCCAGATCGGCGCGAACGTCAAGCTCGGCGCCAACACGCTGATCGGCGGCGTCCTCGAGCCGGTCGAGAACGCGCCCGTCGTGATCGAGGACGGCGTCTCGCTGGGCGCTGGCTGTCGCGTCACCTCGGGATTCGTCGTCGGCGAGAACTCCGTCGTCGGTGAGAACACGCTGCTCACCCCGCGGATCCCGGTCTACGACCTCGTCGAGGAGGAGGTCGTCTACGGCGAGTTACCCGCCGAACGGCGCGCCTTCACCAGATTCGTCGAGTCCTCGATCAGCGACCACGACCTGTTCGAGGGCGGCGCGTACAAGCCCGCCGTCGTCGCGACCGCCCTCGAGGACCGGACACTCGAGCGCTCCGAGCGCGAGGAGGTGTTACGGGACCGATGAGCGCCGCCGAATCGGGGGTACCGAACCCGCCAGTACGCCGCCTCGGCGACTGGAGCGCGAGCCACCTGCGGAACCTGGCCGACGACTACGGGACGCCGCTGTACGTCCTCGACCTCGAGCGCGTCCGCGAGAACTACGAGCGACTCGAGACCGCGTTCCCCGAGAGCGAGATCATGTTCGCGGCGAAGGCGAACGCGCTCGGCAGCGTCCTGGAGACGCTGCTCGAGGCCGGCGCGGGCATCGAGTGTGCCTCCGCAGGCGAACTCCTCCGGGCGCTCGAGGCGGGCGCGCTGGGCGAGCGGGTCCACTACACGGCGGTCAACCCGCCCGCGGCGGACCTCGACGTCGCCGTCGAGACGGCCGACGAACACCCGAACCTGACGATCACCGCCGGGGCCGAAGATACCATCGACCGGCTCGCCGAGCGAGGTTACGACGGTCGCCTCTGCCTCCGGGTGAACCCCGGTATCGGCGCAGGCCACCACGAGAAGGTCCGGACGGGCGTGGACGCGAAGTTCGGCGTTCCCGTCGACCGGGCGGTCGAGACGGCCGTCGACGCCGCCGAGCGCGGGTTCGACGTCGTCGGCGTCCACGCTCACGTCGGCTCCGGCGTCTCGAGTGACGACCTGGACACTCACCGCCAGTTCGTCTCCCGGATGGGAGACCTCGCACGAGAGGTGAACGAGGCGTTGACCGCCGCTCCCGACGCGCAGGCGGGCCTCGAGTTCGTCGACGTCGGCGGCGGCTTCGGCGTCCCCTACCGCGAAAGCGAGGCGCCGCTCGACCTCGAGGCGGTCGCCGACGCCACCCGCGACGCGCTGGGGGAAGTCGACGCCCGACTGACGATCGAACCCGGTCGGTACCTGGTGGCCGACGCTGGGGTACTCCTGGCGCGGGTGAACACGGTCAAGGAGGCCCCCGAGACGACCGTCGTGGGCGTCGACGCGGGCATGACGACGCTGGCTCGACCGGCGATGTACGGCTCGTACCATCCGATTCGAAACCTCGAGGCCGACGCCGTCGATCGACCCGAGAACTCGCAAACGGTGACGGGTCCCATCTGCGAGAGTTCGGACGTCTTCTGTACGGACCGCTCGCTCCCACAAACGGCCCGCGGCGACCTGCTCGCGATCGGCAACGCCGGCGCTTACGGCTACGAGATGGCGAGTACGTACAACTCCCGTCCGCGGCCCGCCTCGGTCGTCCTCGAGGCCGACGGCTCGGCGGCGCTCTCGCGGCGCCGCGAGACGCTCGAGGACGTGCTTCGACTCGAGCGGGCAGCTGGAAATGGAGACGGCGGGAGCGATAGCGACGAACCGAACCGCGGCCCACCGCGGGAGGTGTCCCGATGAGTGCATTCGCCGACGTCCACTTCGAGAAGTACCACGGGACTGGCAACGACTTCCTCGTGATCGACGCCGAGACCTACGTCCCCGACCGGCGGGGCCTCGCCAGTCGCGAGTGTGACCGCGAGACCGGCGTCGGCGCCGACGGCATCCTGTTCCTGGCGCTCGAGGATCGGTACAACCCGCCGCGGGTAATCATGACGCTCGTCCAGCCCGACGGCGGCACGGCGCCGATGTGTGGCAACGGTGCCCGCTGCGCCGGTCGGTGGGCGATGGAGCGGACCGACAGCGACGAAGTCATGATCGACACGCAGGCCGGCACGCGACGGGCCTATCGCGTCGAGAGCGATGTGAACGACGGGAGTGACGGAAGCCACGGAAACGACAGCGACGAACAGGACCAGGATGACCGGATCGCCGTCGAGATGGGCGAACCGACCTTCGACCCGAAGTCGATCCCAGTACTCGCGGACGACCCCGTGATCGAGGAACCCATCGAGGGCCTCGAGGTCACGGTCGTCAATACGGGCGTCCCCCACGCCGTCGCCTTCGTCGACGACGTGAACGCGGTCGACCTCGAGGCCGTCGCGACGCCGGTTCGCCACGCCGATGCGTTCCCGCTGGGGACGAACGTGAACCTCGCGAGCCCAGGTGCAGAAGGGTTCCGCCAACGGACGTTCGAACGCGGCGTCGAGGGCGAAACCGACGCCTGCGGAACCGGCGCGGTGGCCATCGCTGCGGCTGCCCGCCGACTGGGGCTCGCCGACGGCAACTCGATTTCCGTTAGCCCGCCGGGCGGCGACCTCGAGGTCGTCTTCGACGGCGACACCGCGACCCTGATCGGCCCGGTCGAACACAAGTTCGACGGCGAGGTGCAAACGACTCACTTCTCGTCGTTCGACCCGTGACGGGAGCTTCGGAGGGATTCGACCCGATCACCTTCCTCGAGGATGCAGTCGCGATTCCCTCACACCCTGAGGCCGGAGTCGCCGAGATGCGAGCGTTCCTGGTCGAGACCCTCGAGGACCACGGCGTCGAGGCGACGGTCGACGAGGCGGGGAACGTGCTGGCGACGCGAGACGGAAAGACCGACAGCGAGGATGCAAGCGGTGAGCGAGGAACGCACTACGTCCTCAACACCCACATCGACACCGTCTCGCCACACGTCCCGCTCGAGGTCGGCGACGGCAAAATCCGCGGCCGTGGGTCCTGCGACGCGAAGGGACAGGTCGCCGCGCTGCTCGCCGCGTTTCTCGAGGCCGAGACGACGAATCGAGTGACACTCGCGATAACCCCCGACGAGGAACTCCTCTCGACGGGCGCTCACGCCCTCGTCTCCCGGCCCGACTCGCCAATTCGGGACGCCGACGCCGTCATCGTCGGCGAACCGACCGGCCTCGACGTCTGCACCGCCGCGAAGGGACGCTTCGAGGGGACGATCGAACTCTCTGGGGCGAACGCTCACGCCGCCGAACCGCAGTCGGGCGTCAACGCGGTGGCCGCCCTCGAGCAGGTTCTGGGGGCGCTCGAGACGTTCGACGATCGCGAGGACGCGCCGCCCGACCACCCCGACCTCGGGGCTGCGACGCTCACGCCGACGGTCGTCGAGGGCGGCGAGGCTACCAATCAAGTCCCCGACCGGGTTCGACTCACGGTCGACCGCCGGAGCATTCCACCCGAAACCGCTGAGGGATTCGAGCGGGCGCTGATAGCCCACCTCGAGGCGGCCGTTCCCGCCGACGTCGGCGTCTCCTTCTCGTTCACTGAGCGGCCGACGCCGTTCCTCGAGGCCTGGGCGACCGATACCGAGGCGCCGGTCGTCGACGCCCTCGCGGCGAGGGGGAGTGGCGAGGTGCGCCCGTTCACGGCCGCGACCGAGGCCTCCTACTTCGCCGACCACGCGCCCACCGTCGTCTTCGGGCCGGGGGTGCTCGCGGACGAGAACGGCGCCGTCGCTCACTCCCCGCGGGAGTACGTCGAAACGGCCGCCGTTCGGATGGGAGTGGAGGCGGTAAAGCGAGTGCTCGAGTCGCCGTAAGTGGCGAACACCGGGCGAGCGCCGACTCGTGAGGCAGGGCGGGTCCGAAGCCCTTTCCTCGAGTCCGCTCGAACGACGCGCAATGAGCGAACGCGCAGCGGACGCGGGGCGAGAGGAGGGCGACAGCGAGGACGCCGACCTGCGGACCATCGCAGACTACCAGTTCGGGGCCGGCGCCGGCGCGGCGCTGTTCCCGCCCAGCGAGGATCGGCGCATCGAGCGAACGACGTCCGGTCGCCCCCAGCAGATTCACGCTGACCGCGGGCGGGTCGTCTCCTTCGGCACCGACGGCCGATTCACCCTCGGACTCGAGGGCGGTCGCCGCCTCCACGACGCGCTCGAGCCGCCGTCGTACCGGGTCGTCGTCGACGACGAGAGCGAACCGTTCGTTCGCGACGGGAAGAACGTCTTCTCGAAGTTCGTCCTCGAGGCAGGGCCCGAGATTCGACCGGGCGACGAGGTGCTCGTCGTTCACGAGCGGGGCGACCTGCTCGCGGTTGGGCGGGCAGAACTCGACGGCGAGTCGATTCTCGACTTCGAATCTGGGATGGCGGTGAACGTTCGGAGCGGAGCGAGTCGGGCGGACGACTAGGTCAGTGATTGCACCCGTCTCACTCGAGGCGTCGCGCTCGGACCAGCGCTTTGAGCGGGGCGAACGAGACGACGCGACCGTCTTCGACCCGAATGTCGAACGTCTCGGCGGCCTCGGCGGAGGCCTCCCGTAGCGTTCGTTCGACCCGTTTTCGCTCCTCGCCGGTACAGGACTGGCCGTCGGCCCAGGATTCGAACTCGAGTTGCTTTCGCAGTCGAACCGTCTCCTCGAGCGCGAATCCCGCTTCTCGGAGCCACTCGTGCCACCGCTCGATCGTGTAGGACTCGACGTGGGTCGGATCACGGAGCCGTTCGACGCGGTTGATGAACTCGCCCAGCGACGGGTCCGCGGGCGCTACGTTATCCTCGAGTGCGAGCACGCCACCGGGCTCGAGCACGCGGGACGCCTCCCTCACGAACGCCGTCGGGTTCGGGAAGTGGTGGGCGGCGATCCGACAGGTGACGGCGTCGAACGCGTCGCGGGCGAACGGAAGGCGCTCGGCGTCGACGATGGCCCCCTCGAGGCCGCCGAAAGCGTCGACAGCGGTCTCGACCATGGACGGCGCGGCGTCGGTCGCGACGACGGTCGGAACGCCTCGATCGGCGACGGCACCAGCGGTGTGGCCCGCGCCCGTCGCGACGTCCAGGGCACGCGTCGCATCCGCACACCACGACGTCAGTCGCTCGAGGTCGGCGCCGTGGCGGTGGACGTCGCTGTCGAGGTAGTGGTCGCTCGCCGCATCGAAGGCGGCGGCTGTCTTCCGTTTTCCATCGTGTTCCTCAGTCACTGGCTCGCTATCGGTCGACGAGAGCCGTATAGGTGTCGACCGTTCGTCAGCGTCGTCGCGTGCTCGAAGCCGCCGTCCTCTCGAGTCCCCGAGTCGCGCGGTCGAGGTCGTACGTCGGTCTCGACTCGAGCCAGTATACTGACCGGTGATAGGCCTATGTTACTCGATGACATAGATACAGTATGCTTCCACGACTCCGACGATTCCTGGTCATGCTCGGCGGGGCGGTCGTCGCCGCCGCCGTGATCACGCTCCTGTTCGCCCCACCGACGCTCGTCACCGGAGTGGTTACCTTCGCCATCGTGATGGTCGCCGGCGCCACGCTCTCGTACGTGATCGGCTACCTCGAGACGCCGTGGGCGACGCCCGGCTACGTCGACGCCGACGAGGAAATTCGATCGCGTGACCACACCGAAACGGCCAACCGCGACGCCGAAGAGCTTCGGTGGACGATCCGTGAGGGGATCGGCGTCGCCATCGCCTCGCTGTTCGGCCTGCTGTTGCTCGCCGCGTTCTTGCTCCAGGCGACCACCCTGTTTACCGGCTCGGCGCTGACGGCGACCCAGATCGGCGTCTGGGCGGTCATCGCGATCCTCGGGATCACGATGATGGTCCTCGGACTGTGGAGTTGGCGGGGCCGGGACGGCCTCGAGAGCGGCGAGTCACCGGAGTCGGGAAGCCTTCGGTGAGGTCGCATCTCGAGTTCCGTCGCTCGAGTCGAGATGCGACGGAGACACGAAAGACGGAAAGTCGAAGGACGCGAGAGACGGTTCCGGTGGGTTTTTGCCCGCGGCTGGCCACGTCTCGAGTATGTTTGGAGGCGGCGGCGGACTCAATCCACGGAAGATGGAACAGATGATGAAACAGATGGGAATCGACGTCGACGAACTCGACGCCGAGGAGGTCATCATCCGGACGGCCGATCACGACCTCGTCTTCACCGACGCGGACGTCACGAAGATGGACGCCCGTGGTCAGGAGACCTATCAGGTCATCGGGACGCCCGAGGAGCGCGAGCGCGGGGGTGCCGGCGACGCTGGCGGCGCCGACGCGGACGAAACTGACGCGGACGCCGACAGCGAGTCGGCCATCCCCGACTCGGACATCGAAATCGTCGCCGCCCGAACCGGCGTCAGCGACGACGAGGCCCGCGAGGCCCTCGAGGCCGAGGACGGCGACCTCGCAGCCGCAGTCGAACGCCTCGAGTGAGCCCAGTACTCGCGTGACGGGATCACCTGATGGCGGAGACGAGAGTGGAACTGACGAGCGAGACACGAACGCAGACGTGAACGCGAGCGACGCGGGCGAACCGGTAGCCGAAGGCGAAGCCGAAGCCGAAGCGGAACCCACCGACCGACCGCCGGTCTTGCTCGTCCACGAAGACCGCGAACACCTCGTCCAGCCCGGCGAGGAGTTCGGCTCCGACCTCGGCGTCCTCGAGGTCCCCACCGACGTCGAACCGGGGCAGGTCCTCGAGACCCACCTCGGCACCGAGTTTCGCGTCCGAAAACTCCGCGGCCCCGACCTCTTTCATCACTTCGAGCGTACCGGCGCCCCGATGGTGCCCCGCGACGTCGGCCTCGTGATCGGCGAGACCGGCGTCGGCGTCGGGGACCGCGTGCTCGACACCGGTACCGGCACCGGCGTCCTCGCCGCCTCGATGGCCCGCGCCGGGGCGACCGTGGTGAGCTACGAGCGCGACCCTGAGTTCGCCGAGGTTGCGCGGGAGAACATGGCCCTCGGCGGCGTCTCGAGCGACGTCGAGGTCCGGACGGGCGATCTTCGAGACGACATCGAGACCCTCGCCGCGGACCCGGGTTTCGATGTCCTCACCCTCGACACAGGCGACGCGCCGACCATCGTCGAGTACGCGCCCGACCTCCTCGTCGAGGGCGGGTTCGTGGCCGTCTACAGCCCATTCGTCGAGACCGCCCGCGAGACCAGCGAGGCCGCCCGTGAGGCCGGACTCTCGAGTGTCGTCACCCGCGAAACCATCCAGCGGGAGATGACCTTCGACGACCGGGGATCCCGGCCGTCGACCGCCCCCGTTGGCCACACTGGATACCTGCTCGTCGCTCGACTCGAGTGATCTATTTGTCGAGTGATTGACTATCGAGTCGCTCGCTACGGGCGTCAACGACGAACTCGAGTGATCGATTCCGCGAGAATCAGTTGTCGTCTTCGCGCCACTTGTACTCGCACTCCGCGCAGATGAAGAACCTGGTCTCGGACTCGTCCGCCGAGCGCGTCTGCTGGAGGTACCAGTACGCCTGGTCGTGGCCACACTCGGGGCACCGGGCCTCGGTCTTCGGGAGCGACGTCTCGTCGGAGGACTCGATTACCTCGGTGGCCTCCTGGTCTTCGGTGACCACGTACTCGTCGCTGTTGCCTTTCGGTTTCTTGGCGCCGCACTCGTCATTTCCACAGACCCATTCGTCGCCGTCCGCCTTCATCATCGAGCCACATTCGTCGCAGAATTCCATGTATCCGGCTACGGGAGTCGAGACACATTAATGGCGCGTTCCGCCGCGGACGGCGAGGAATCGAGAGACGCGAGGAACGGAAACCGAAACCGAGCGGCGACGCCCTCAAGTGCGAGTCGACTCGGCCTCGAGCATCGTGCTCACTGTTCCGTCACGACCGCGAAAAAACGAGAACAGGCGATCCCCCCAGTGGATCGGTTAGTGGTAGATGGTTCCCCCATCGCTCGCCCGCGTCTGCCTGGCACCCCATACGCACGGCATCCGCGGTGCGCAGCAGCCTGTCTAACGTGCTGCTAACTCGGGATAGCAGGTTCTTCCATATAAAAACATGGGATTTTTCGTCTCGAGGAACGATGGGAGGCCACCTCAGTCCGATCCTGAACACGGTCTGGCGGCCGTTGAAGCGTCACCGTCTCTCGTTTTCCGCCCGCTGCTACCCGCAGCGGTTCGTCTACCAACAGCCGACCGCAGCCTCGCACCGTTCGAACGCGGATGGAAAAGCGACCGCGTCGCTCGAGCTACTCGAGCAACCAGCTCAACACCGCCTTCTGGGCGTGAAGCCGGTCTTACAGCCACGTTTTTTCGCTCGGGTTCGCTCCACTCACCTCTCGCGAAAAAACCTGGACGAAAAACCCACTCACTCCGTTCGTGGGACCAGCTACTCGAGCAACCAGCTCAACACCGCCTTCTGGGCGTGGAGCCGGTTTTCCGCCTGGTCGAACACGATCGAGCGCTCGCTCTCGATGACGGCGTCGGTGATCTCCTCGCCACGGTGGGCCGGCAGACAGTGCATCACGGCGGCCTCGGGCGCGTGCTCGAGCAGCTCCTGGTTGACCTGGAACCCATCGAACGCCCGAAGACGGATCTCGCGTTCGTCCTCCTGCCCCATGCTGACCCAGACGTCGGTATAGACGACGTTCGCACCCGTCACCGCCTCGACGGGGTCGTGCGTCACCGTCGGCACCGTTCCGAGTTCGGCCGCCCGCTCGAGGACGGCCTCGTCGATGCCGTGTGCTTCGGGCGTCGCTACCGTGAGGTCGATTCCGGCGAGTGCACAGCCGAGGACGAACGACTGGGCGACGTTGTTGCCGTCACCGATCCAGGTCGCCGAGACGGAATCGAGGTCGGCGAAGCGCTCCCGGATCGTCAGGAGGTCCGCCAGCGTCTGACACGGGTGGGCGTCGTCGGTTAGCCCGTTGACGATCGGTACGTCCGCGTACTCAGCCATCACCCGGATGTTCTCGTGTTTGAACACTCGGGCCATCACTGCGTCGACGTACCGCGAGAGGGTCCTCGCCGTGTCTTTGAGCGGTTCGCCCCGACCTAGCTGGATGTCGTCGGCTCCGAGGAAGATGGCGTGCCCCCCGAGGTGAGTCATCCCCGTCTCGAAGGAGACGCGCGTCCGGGTGCTGGGCTTCTGGAAAAGCATGCCTAGCGTTTTCCCCGGCAAGTCGGCGTGACCCTCGCCGCGCGTCTGGGCGAGTTTGTAGTCGGCCGCCCGGTCCAGGACGGTAAACAACTCCTCGCGCGAGAGGTCGTCGACGTCGAGCAGGTGACGCACGTCGCCCTCACTTCCGGCAGCCGAGCGACTGGCGTGGGCGGGACGAGTCGAGTCGTCCGTCATCACGCGCCCTCCCCCCGGAGCGTGTTCCCGACGTGTTCGAGGACCGCGATTGAGCACTCGTAGTCCGCGAGCGAGAGCCGTTCGTCGGGGGTGTGATCGAGGTTCGAGTCGCCGGGGCCGTAGGTAACCATCGGGCAGTCCCACGCGCCGGCGTAGAGATTCATGTCGCTCGTTCCGGTCTTCCGGAGGAGTCGCGGCTCGCCGCCTTCCTTTCGGATCGCGACGCGGAACGCCCGCGCGATTTCCGTGCGTGGACTCTCCATCACCGGCGGGATCGGCTCCTTCCAGGAGACGGTGCCGACCTCGAGGGCGGCCTCTGCGGTCTCCCTGACGCTGTCGGCGTCGAGACTCGGTGGGATGCGGAGTTGTGCCTCGAGGGTCGCCTCGACTGAGAGGCCGTCCTCGGTGGTGCCGCCCTCGAGCGAGACGGGTTTGGCGGTCACTTGCTCGAAGACGGGTTCGTAGTCGTCGGGCTCGAACGCGTCCTCGACGGCCGACCACCAGCGAGTGGCCTGCTGGATGGCGTTCGGCTCGGGCCGGGAGGTGTGACCCGACTCGCTGGTCGCGACGTAGGTTCCGGCCAGGAACCCGCGGTACCCGAGCGTGATGCCGTCGACGCCGGAGGGTTCGCCGTTGATCACGGCACCAGGTGCCTCCCGGTCGGCGACGAGGTGGCGCGCACCCCGCGAGTCCGTCTCCTCGCCGACGACGCCGACGAAGGAGACGCCGGTGCTGACGGCGGCGACGGCCATCGCGGCCAGCGGGCCGGTAGCGTCGACACTGCCGCGGCCCCAGAGGACGTCCTCGCCCGCGGTCGCGATCTCGGCGTCCACGTCTTCGTCGCTCGCCGGCTCGACCCGAACCGGAATCTTTCCCGGCACGGTGTCGACGTGGGAGGTCAGGAGGAGCGCGTCGTCGGCCGGCGCGCGCACGTTTCCGACCTCGTCGATCCAGACCTCGCGGTCCTGGGCCTCGAAGAAGTCGACGAGCACCGCGGCGGCCGCGTCCTCCTCACCCGAGGGCGAGGGAGTCGAGACGAGGTCTATCAGCAGTTCGCGGGCCGCCTCTCGAGTGACTGCACTCGAGTCGAAGTCGGTGCTCGTCTCGCTACCGTCACCCTCGTCGGCGGGAGCAGTCGCCGTTTCGTCCGTTTCGTCGGTCTCCATTGCTGTCGTGGCCTGCGTCATTGTTCTTCCATGTCTCGAGTCATTGCTCTGCCGTGGGTGTGAGAATCGCCGACACCGCGTCGACGGCCTGGTCTGCGTGTTCGCGCTCGAGGACCAGCGGCGGGAGCAACCGAACGACGCTTCGGCCCGCTGGCAAGGCGAGTATCTGGTGCTCGAGTGCGAGGTCGCGAAGCACACGATTGGCACCGCGCTTGACTTCGAGGCCGAGCATCAGGCCCTCGCCGCGGACGTCCCGGAGGGGCACGTCGGACGCCTCGAGTTCGGCTTTCAGGTAGTCGCCAACCTCCGCGGCGTTGGTCGACACATCCTCGTCGACGAGGACGTCGATGGTGGCGTTCGCGGCCGCACAGACGAGCGGATTCCCGGAGAACGTCGACCCGTGTGGACCGGCGTCCTCGGCGATCCAGTCGGCACACAGGGTCGCCCCGAGCGGGAGTCCACTGGCGAGCCCCTTCGCGGTCGTGAGGATGTCGGGCTCGACGGGTCCCCCGACGGCCTCGTTCTGACAGGCCCACGTCGTCCCGGTCCGGCCGAGTCCCGTCTGGATCTCGTCGAAGATCAGCGCCGTCCCCGTCGCCTCGGTGACCTCGCGGGCCGCCTCGAGATAACCCGCCGGCGCGGGATGGATGCCGCCCTCGCCCTGGATAGGTTCGAGGATCACTGCGGCGGTGTCGTCGTCGACGGCGTCCGATAACTCGTCTGCGTCCCCGTAGGTGACGAACTCGACGTCCTCGAGCAGCGGTTCGAACGGCTTCTTGTACTTCGGTTTCCACGTCGCCGAGAGCGTGCCCGCCGTCCGGCCGTGGAAGGCGCGTTTGGCGGCGACGATCTTCGTCACGCCGGTCGCGCTCCGGGCGAACTTCAGCGCCGCCTCGTTGGCCTCGGTACCCGAATTGCAGAGCCAGACGTTCTCGAGGTCGCCGGGGGCGAGGGCGGCCAGCCTGGTATGGAGATCGGTCCGGGACTTGACGGGGTACGAACCCTGGACGTAGAGCAACTCGCCCGCCTGCTCCTGGATCGCCTCGACGACCTGCGGGTGGCAGTGACCCGTCGGCGTGCAGGCGTAGCTCGCGCCGAGGTCGAGGTAGTCGGTGCCGTCCTCGCTCGTGAGGAACGTGCCCTCGCCCGAGGCGATCGAGATTGGCTTTTCGGAGAAGACGAACCCGCTCATTGGTTGGTCACCTCGACCGCCGCCTTCTCGTCTACGTCGTCATTGTCAGTTTCGCCACAGTCCGCGTCGGCATCGTCAGCTTCGCCATCGTCCGCGTCGCCGCCGTCTGCGCCGCCGTCGAGCCCCATCCCCAGCGCGCCAGGGGTGATCGTCGTCCCGTGACCCGCGAGGGCGTTCGAGACGGGATCGTTCGCGTTCGCATCCGCGACGACGACCGAGCTCGCGCCGGTCTCGAGGGCCTCTTTCGCGGCCATGACCTTCTTCGTCATGAAGCCCTCGGCGGCGTCCTGGACGGCCGCGAACGAATCTTCGTCCGTCGCCTCGTCGATTTTCGTCGACTCATCTTCAGGATCGGCGTAGATGCCCGAGACGTCCGTCAGGAGCACGAGGTCGGCCTCGAGCGCCCCCGCGACGGCCGCGGCCGTGCGATCGGCGTCGGCGTTGACCGCGGTGTAGCCGCCGTCTTTTTCCGCGCCCAGGACGGGCCCGCCCACGACGGGCACGTACCCGCCCGCGAGCAGGGTCTCGAGGAGGTCCGAATTGACGTCCTCGATGGTTCCGGAGTGGTCGCCGCGCTTGATCTTCTTCTTGCCGTCCTCCTGGACGCGGACGGCCGATTTGCGCTTACCGGACAGCAACTGACCGTCGACGCCCGAGAGGCCGACCGCGTCGACGCCCTCGTTCTGCAGGGCCTCGACGAGGTCGGTGTTGAGCTTCCCGGGCATGACCATCTTGAACACGTCCATGGTGCGCTCGTCGGTAAACCGCCCGACGACGCCGCCGGGGGTCTCGACGTAGGTGGGCTCCTCGCCCAGTTCCTCGAGGGTCTCGTCGACGGCGGTGGAGCCGCCGTGAACGACGACGACGTCTTCCCCGTTAGCGGTGAGATGGGCCACGTCGGCTAGGGATCCCGCGGGGTCGACGGCTCGAGCGCCGCCGATCTTGACTACGACGGCCATCTCAGGGCGCCCCCACGGGATGCAATCCCGTAAACTCGAGTCCGGCGGTCTCCTCGAGCCCCAGCGCGATATTCGCGGCGTGGACGGCCTGGCCGGCCGAGCCCTTCATCATGTTGTCGATGGCCGAGAAGACGACCACGCGCTTGTTCGAGGGGTCGAGTTCGAAGCCGACCTCAGCGTAGTTCGTCCCCGCGACCGCTTTGGGTTCGGGGTAACGGTAGACGCCGGAGCCGCCGGCTGCCATGCGGACGAACGGTTCGTCCTCGTACGTTTCGCGGTAGGCTTTCCAGAGGTCGCCCTTCGAAACCGGGCCCGAGGGGAAGACGTGACTCGTCGCGCTCGCGCCCCGAACCATGTCCACCGCGTGGCAGGTGAACGCCACCGAAGTGCCGAGGAACTGCTCGATCTCGGCCTCGTGGCGGTGGCCCGTCGGCGCGTAGGGGCGGACGACCCCCGAACGTTCGGGGTGGCTCGAGGCCTCGCCGCCCCCGGCGCCGCCCTCCGAGGAGCCGACTTTCACGTCGACGACGATCTGTTCTCCACCCTCGAGGATGCCGTGCTCGAACAGAGGGTACAGCCCCAGGATCGTGGCGGTGGCGTTACAGCCGCCGCCGGCGATCAGGTCCGCACCCGCGAGGTTCTCACGGTTGATCTCGGGGAGGGCGTACTCCGCGCGCTCGAGATAATCCGGACTCGTGTGGCCGTCGTACCACTCGTCGTACTGTTCCTCGCTCTCGAGACGGAAGTCCGCCGAGAGATCGACCACGGTGTCTGCAACGTCGAGGAACTCGTCGATCTGGCCCATCGAGACGCCGTGCGGCGTCGCCGTGAAGAGCACGTCGACGGACTCGAGGTCCTCGGGGTCGCTGAAGCGCAGGTCGCTCCCGCGCATGGGTGGGTGCTTCGAGCCGACGCTCTTTCCCGCCGCAGAGCGGCTCGTGGCCTGCTGAATCTCAAAACTCGGGTGGCCGGCGAGCAGACGGAGGAGTTCCCCGCCCGTGAAGCCGGTGCCGCCGACGACGGAGGCGGTGACGGTCTCGGCGTCGGTCGCGGTCGCGTCGTCCGCGGCTTGTGCGCCTGTTGCCATCACAACGTCACCTCGAGTTCGGCGTCGTTCGCCCCGTCCTCGTCGGTCGTGGCCTCGGCCTCGGCTTTCGCCTCGAGCCAGTCGACCACTGTCCCGGGGACGTCCACGTCGACGGCGTCGTTGAGCGCCTTGAACTCGACTGTGTGGTTGACCTCGTGGACGGTGTACGAATCACCTGTTTCCATGAGGTCGATACCCAGCAGACCCCCGCCGACGGCGTCGCTGGCCTTCTCGACCAGTTCGAGCGCCTCGTCGTCCAGTTCGAACGGTTCGGTCTCGGCTCCCTTGGCCGCGTTGGTGAGCCAGTGGTCCGAGGAGCGAGCCATCGCCGCCACGGGTTCGCCGTCGACGGCCAGGACGCGCACGTCCCGGCCCGGTTTCTCGACGAACTCCTGGACGTAGAACACCTTGTGCTCGTAGTGGCCCAGCGTCGCCTTGTGCTCGAGGATCGCCTCCGCGGCGCTCTTCGAATCTATCTTGGCCATGAGGCGTCCCCACGAACCCACCACGGGCTTGAGGACGCAGGGGTAGCCGAAGCTCTCGATGGCCTCGAGGGCGCTCTCTTTGGTGAACGCTACCTTCGTCGCGGGCGTGGGAACGCCCGCGGACTCGAGCGCGAGGCTGTTCTTCACTTTGTCGGCGCAGATTTCGGCTGTCTCGTTGCTGTTGACCACGGGAACGCCGTAGGCCTCGCAAAACCGCGTGGCGTAGAGGCTGCGACTGGTGGCGAGACAGCGGTCGACGACGAGGTCGAGATTAGCGAACGTCTCGCCGGCCTCGGCGACGTCGAAGGTCTCCGTGCGCACGTCGATCTTTTCGACCTCGTGGCCGCGCTCGCGAAGCTCGTTGAGGAGGAGCTTCTCGTCCTTGCGGATCCGGGAGTAGAGTATTCCTACGTGCAAGGTCACTCACCCCAGTCCTCTTCGAGCTCGGGGGCTCGCTCGAGGACTGGCGGCTCGGTGTCGATCACTTCGAGTTCGGCTCCGCAGGTGGTACAGTCGACGATTTCTCCGACTTCCAGATCGTCGTGCAGGGCCAGGTCCGCCCCACACTCGACGCATTCTGTCATTGTACTCCCCTCTCGGGGACGATACACCTTAAACCCTTCGAACCTACCAAATATATTATAAAACTATATTCGCCTCTAAGGACGTCAAAATCCTATTATCCCGCAAATCTTGTTTCGAATGTCATCGAAATAGTATAGTGTCCCCTGGCGGGGACGGCGGCGATCGCGGCGGCCGCACCACCAAGCCAGGACAGACGGGACGACGCTCACGCATACGTCATCACCTCGGACCGAAGCTCGTCGTGGGCCGTCTCGAGTGCGGTCTCGAGGTCGTCCACGGCCACCTCTTGGCTCTCGAGCGCGTCGCGAGAGGACTCGAGCTGGGACTCGACGGCGTCGGGCGCTGGCCCACCCATCGAGTCGCGACTGGCCACGCTCGCCGCGGGGTCGAGCGCCGACCGGACCGCCTCGGAATCGGCGTACGTCTCGAGTGGTTCGCCGAGTACGTCCTCGGCAGCCGCCTCGATCGCGCCGTAGTCGGCCCCGTTCTCGGCGGCGATGGCCACGATCTCGTGGGCCGTCCGGAACGGCACCCCGTTCGCCGCCAGCAGGTCCGCGACGCCGGTCGCCGTCGAGAACCCAGCGCCCGCCTCCGCGGCGAGGGCGTCCTCGTTCCACTCGGCAGTGGCGACCGCGCCGGCCGCCACGCGCGTCGCCTCGAGGACGGCGTCGACCGTCGACCACGCGTGCGGGGTTGCCCGCTGGAGGTCGCGGTTGTACGCGCGCGGGAGTCCCTTGAGCGTCGTCATCAGGCCCTGCACCCCGGCGGCTGCATCGCCCGCGACCGCGCGGACGAGTTCGAGCGTGTCGGGATTCTTCTTCTGGGGCATGATCGACGACGTCGAGGAATAATCGTCCGAGAGGTCGACGAAGCCGCGGTTGGCGAAGAGGATCACGTCCTCGGCCAGCCCCGACAGCGTCGTCGACAGCGTCGAGAGCGTCTGGACGGTCTCGAGCAGGAAGTCCCGGCTCGAGGACGCGTCCATCGAGTTTTCCACTATGCCGTCGAACCCGAGCAACTCGGCTGTTCGCTCGCGGTCGATGTCGAACGTCGTCCCCGCGAACGCAGCCCCGCCCAGCGGCGAGACGTTGATCCGCGCGTAGGCCTCGAGCAGGCGTTCGGTGTCGCGGCGAATCGCCCCCTCGTAGGACAGCGCCCAGTGGGCGACCGTCGTCGGCTGGGCGGGCTGGAGGTGGGTGTAGCCGGGCATCGTCGTCTCGACGTGCTCGCTCGCGACTGCCGAGAGGGCCTCGCGTAGCGCGAGCGTCGCTTCGAGCGCTTCGAGCACGTCCTCGCGGAGGCGGTACCGGATGCACGCGGCGACCTCGTCGTTGCGACTGCGGGCCGTGTGCATCTTCCCGCCGTCGGCTCCGACCTCGTCGATGACGGCCGTCTCGATGGCCTCGTGGACGTCCTCGCCGTCGGGGAGGCGCGCGTGTCCGTCGACCTCGATGGCGTCGAGCGCGCGTAGAATGTCGGCCGCGGTGTCGTCCTCGACTATCTCGCATTCGGCGAGCATCACGACGTGGGCGCGGTCGACCGCGAGGTCCGCTTCGAAAATGCGCTCGTCGGCTGCCAGTGAGGAGAGGAACCCTCGTGCGGGGCCGCCGCTGAAGCGGCCGCGGCGGACGACGCTGCCGGCGTCGCTCTCGTCGGTCGAACTCGAGCGGGGCACGTCGGTGTCGCCCTGCAGGGAATCCTCTCCGGTCATGGTCACTCGTCGATCGTCTCGCTGGCGCCGCCGTCGGTCGCCATCTCGAGGCTCTCACCCTCACCCTCGCCTTCGAGCGACTTGTTGGCCAGGCGGCGCTGGAAGCCGTGGTACTTCGCGACGCCTGTGGCGTCTTCCTGGTCGATCTTGCCGACGGTCTCGGTGTCGAAGGAGGCGTGGGCCGCTGAGTACGCCGCGTACTCGCTGTCGCGGGCGACCGGGCGTGCCTGGCCGCCCTCGAACTTGATCGTCACCGTGCCCGTGACGCGCTTCTGGGTCTCGGCGATGAAGCCCTCGAGCGCGCTCACGAGCGGGGCGTCGACCAGACCCTCGTAGCCCTTCTGGGCCCATTGCTGGTCGACGTGCTGTTTGAACTGGCGCTCCTCCTGGGTCAGGACGAGGCCCTCGAGCGACTCGTGGGCGTTGAGCAGCGTCGTCGCCGCGGGGTGCTCGTAGTTCTCCCTGACCTTGAGCCCGAGCATGCGGTCTTCCATCACGTCCGTGCGCCCGACGCCGTGGGCGCCGGCGATCTCGTTGAGGTGCTCGATGAGGCTGACGGGGTCCATCTCCTCGCCATCGACGGCGACGGGGTACCCGTTCTCGAACTCGATCTCGATCAGTTCGGTGTCCCCGGTGGGTTCCTGGGTCCACTCGTAGATGTCCTCCGGTGGGACGTAGCCGGGGTCCTCGAGTTTATCGCCCTCGACCGAGCGACTCCAGAGGTTGGTGTCGATCGACCAGTCGCCCTCGTTTCCGCCCTCGACGGGCAGGCCCTTCTCCGCGGCGTACTCCTGTTCCCACGTGCGCGTGAGTCCCAGTTCGCGGATGGGGGCGATGACCTCGAGGTCCGAGTCGCGCCAGACGGCCTCGAAGCGAAGTTGATCGTTCCCTTTGCCGGTACAGCCGTGAGCGATGCCCGTACAGCCGTGTTCCTCGGCGACCTCGAGAATCTTCGAGGCGATCACGGGGCGAGCGAGTGCGGTTCCGAGCGGGTAGCCCTGGTAGGTCGCGTTCGCGCGAACACCATCGAGACAGAGCTGGGCGAATTCCGCTCGCGCGTCGACGACGTAGTGCTCGAGACCGAGGGCCTCGGCGGTTTCTTTGGCTTCGGCAAACTCCGAAGCGGGCTGACCGACGTCGACCGTGACGCCGATGACGTCGTCGTATCCGTATTCTTCCTCGAGCAGCGGGACGCAGATGGTCGTGTCCAGTCCGCCCGAGAACGCGAGTGCAACGCGTGTCATATCGTACTCGAGTACAATCGGCTACGGGACTTAAATTCGTTGGTTTTATTTTCGTAATTTAATGGTGAAGTGGACACTAACCGGGAAAAACAGGAAATCCTGCAACGTTGAGCAGTACCGAAATCTGGGGATGAAGTAGTAGTGGGCCTAAAGGCCCGGTCGTCGTCGCGGGGCGACGGCGCTCGCGCTACCGAGGACAGCGAGAACGGTAGTGGCGAGTGCGCTCATCTGGACGAACGTACGATACTCGAGCTATTAAAGGCTACTGGGTGGGCAAATGTTACGTTTCGCTTCCCGTGTCCGCTCCATTCGCGGTGACGCCGTTGACGGACTCGGCCTCGTCCGCGAGCGTCAACACGTTCTCCCGCCCGATCCGGAACGCCTCGATCGTGCCGTCTTCCCGGAGGCCGCTGACGACCTGACTGGTCTTCGCCTCGGTCCACTCGAGTGTCGAGACCACCTCCTGTTGTTTCATCCGGCCGCCGTGTTGCTCGAGCAGGCGAACGACGCGTTCTTCGTTGCTCAGTAACGCGTCCGGCGGCGTCGACGGCTGGCGTTGCGTCGACGTTTCGGGCTCGGAAGGCTCCGGCTCGGGTTGGTCCCGCCACGACCCGATCGGGAAGTCAGTGGAATCACCGTTCCGCAGGGCGAACCAGCCCACCGCAGTCACGATCGCGAGGACGAGGAGTCCGAGGGCTGCCAGCCATGATCGTGAGAGGGGCGACTGGTCGTCCGGTTCGGGGGGCGACGATTCCGACGTCTGTACCATGAGTTCGACGAACGGTTCGTCCTCGAGGAAGTCCGTCTCGTCGCCGTTCCAGATCGCCGCCTGCTCGCGCCGGTCGTTGGGGAACGGTTCGATCGTCTGGGCGCTGAAATCCGCCGGCCAGGTGACGATCAACTGCGTACGGTCGTCGAGTTCGAGATGCCCGAAGGCGTCGCCGATCCGGATCCGGTGGTTGAGTTCGACGCTCGCGAACTCCTCCCACAGGAACTGGACGCGGACGTAGCCGGTTTCCTGGGGCGTCGACGTCTCCTCGAGCGAGACGCGGTAGCCGCTGGCGGTCATGTCCCGGCCCGTCTCCGCGGCGGCGGCGTCGACCCGCTCTGACCAGTTGGTCTCGACGTTCTCGAGGTACGTCTCGTTTTCCGCCTCGATCGTCGACCGGACCGACTCCCAGCGGTCGGTAGCGTTTTCCTCGCCGTCGAGTCGGTACCGGTACTCGAGGGTCCAGGTGGCCGATCCGTTCTCGTGGACCGTCACCTCGATCGTGAGTTCGTCGTAGCCGGGCGGCGTCGCTCCCGAAATCGCGCTCTCGTTACCCGTCTCGTTGGCCGCGTTTCCACCCGTATCGTCGCTCTCGTTAGCGTCGCCGGTGTCGTTCGCGTCGTCAGTCTCGTTGGCGTCTCCGGTATCGTTCGCGTCGTCAGTCTCGTTGGATTCTTCCTGGAGCGCAGTACTCTCGAGCGACTCCACCGACGGTCCCGTTAGAACGGTCGCGTCGCTCACCGATCCAGCTGCCATCCCGGCGTCAGTCGAACCGTCCAGGCCGAGACGTGCACCCGCTTCGGCCTCGAGGTCGCCGCCGTCGGCGACAGCGATCGATGGAAATCCCGCGCACAGACACCCGAGCACGACGAGCACTCCGAGGAGCGCCCGGTGCTCCCTCGCATCCATCGTTCACCATTGGCATGGCCGGACAAATAGGTCTTTCCGACCCGGAACCGGTTGCGCCCACTGGAGCGGCGCTCTTTCGCTCATTCTCCCGACGTTTTCCGCGGTGGACTCGCGAGCGGCGTGCGGCGGTCGCCCCCTCGAACATTTGCTATATAAACTATAGTTTTGGGCGATCGTCCATCGAACACCGCCACGCTCATACCGTCCCGGGAAGTACCCCAAACCAGTGTACAGCGTCAACGTCCCCGTTCCCGGCCGCGTTCGGGCGCTCGCAGCCGACCTCTATCCGTCGCTGGTCGGTTTCGAAACCGTACGGGACGATCACTCCCTCCTGCTCAAACGCCTTGGCGACGCCCCCCAGGTCGACCGTCTCCAGCACCGCGCTCACCGCGCCCTCGAGGGCGCCCCCGCGGTCGAGGCCGCGATCACCGGCATCGACTACTTCGCAGAGCCGCCGCTCGGCTCGGCGCCCGTGGTATACCTCGCCGTCGAGAGCCCCGGCCTCGAGCAGATTCATCGCGATCTCGCCGAGGTATTCGACCCCGTGGAGGGCCTCGAGGGGCCCGACTACGTTCCACACGTGACGCTGGCCCGGGGCGGCGACCTCGAGACGGCCCGCCGACTCGCCGACCGCGAAATAGATCGGGTTACGTGGACCGTGAGCGAACTCGAGTTCTTCGACGGCCAGTATCGCCTGCCGGTGAGTCGGATTTCGTTGCCTGCTTAAGTACGGCCCTGAACCCGCGAGAGAGCACGAAAAACGGCGAGAGGCCGTGGGAGTCTACGCCGCCCTCTCAGGGTGCCGGCGGCTCCCCCGCGTACCGGTCGTGATCGCCGTAGAAGTTCATCATAGCGAACTTGAGCTTCTCGGGGTCCAGGTCCAGCAGTTCTTCCCGTTCCTCGTGCGGGAACGTACCGTTGACGCTGTAGGTTCCCAGGTCGGATTTGGCGCGTCTCGAGTAGCGTCGGTCGAGGAGGGCGCGGACGCCGACGTCTTCGGGCGAGCGGATCACCCGCCCGAGCGCCTGCCGGGTCTTCCGAACGGTGGGGATCTCGACGGCGTAGCGCCACCCGGTGTCGGTCCCCTCGAAGGCGGCGTCGTAGGCCTCTTGCACCGCCTCGGCGCGGTCGTCGAGGTGCGGGTAGGGGACGCCGACGACCAGTACCGTGTGAGCGTCGTCGCCGTCGAAGCTCACGCCCTCGGCGAGGGTTCCCCAGAGCGATGTACAGCAGACAGCGTGCTCGTCGGCGACGAATTGCTGGCGGAGTTCCTCGGCGCCGACGCCCGGCTCGTCGAGGTAGACAGTTGCGTCGGTTCGGGCCTCGAGGCGCTCGGCGTACCGGGCTGCCTCGCCGTAGTTCGGGAAGAAGGCGAGCGTGTTCCCGGGGGTCATCCGGACGGCGTCGTAGATGGCCTCCTCGACCTCGGCCTGGACCTCGGGGTCGTCGCGGGCGGAGGCGAACAGCGCGGGCGTCTCGACGGCGTACGTTCGCCGGCGATCCTCCGGGAACTGCAACCCGTAGGCCATCGTCACGCACTCCTCGAGGCTGAGGACGTCCTCGGTGACCTCGAACGGCTGGATGGTCGCGCTCATCAGGACCGTCCCGGAGACGGCCTCGAAGAGCTGTCCGGTGACGTGGCGGGGGAGACAGCTGTACAGTTCTGCCCGGCCGTAGACCTCGTCGGTGCCTGCGTCCCGGCGAACGGAGACGACGGGATACAGCCCCTGGTCGGTCCCCTCGTCCATCCAGGCCGCGACGAACGCGGCCGCTTCGAGGGTCTGACACTCGGTTCGCGTCGCAGTTTCGCCCTCACGGTAGGCCTTCTCGTACTCCTCGTCGAGTTGCTGGCCGAGTTTGCGCGCGGCCTCGAGGTCGCCCTCGATGCCCTGGCCCGAGTATGCCTGCAGGAAGGCGAGCGTGAGGTCGTCCCTGCGGTCTTCCTTGCTGATCGGGACGTCCTCCCAGTTGTCGCCGACCGATTCGCGCTGGCCGAAGCCGAAGCTGTCCTCGTAGGTCTCGACCAGCGCGTCGCGAAACGCCTCGAGCACGTTCGCGGCGTCGTCGGCTCGCGGGTCGTCCGTCTCGGCGAGTTCGTCCAGCGCGCTGTCGAAGGTTCGCTCCGAGCACGCGCGGCTGGCATGGTCACGGGCGGCGTCCTCGACGTTGTGCGCCTCGTCGAAGACGGCGATGACGTCCTCCGGATCGCGCCCGAGCCAGCGAAAGAACTGCTCGCGGATCATCGGATCGAGCAGGTGGTGGTAGTTACAGACGACGAGGTCCACGCCCTCGAGGCCCTCCTTCAGCAGTTCGTAGCCACAGAGTTCGCGTTCGTCGGCGTACTCGTAGATCTCGTCAGGCGTCCGGACGTCCTCGAACAGCCAGCCGAAGAACTCGTCGGTGGCCTCGGTATCGAGCAGGTTGTTCCGGTAGTGATCACAGACGTTCGCCTCCTCGAGATCCTCGATCTGGTCCTCGAGGTTCTCCAGTTCGTCCATCACGGCAGCGCGGGCGTCGGCGGCCGACTCGCTGCCGGCCTGACTCTCGGCGAGTAAGTCGCGCTGGCGCTGCTCGAGCTGGGCGTGGTCGCTCTCGGCCTCGACGAGCGCGCGGGTGTTGTCCCGCAGGGCCTGGCACTCCTCGTAGCCGACGTCGATGTGACACATCGAGGACTTACCCTTGAAGACCACCGCGCGGATGGACTCCTCGCGGGTGATCGCCCGGGCCTCGGCGACGAACTGACGCATCTGCTGGTGGACGTTCGTCGTGATGACGACCGTCTTGTCCTGCTCGCGGGCCACCTCGAGGGCGGGGACGAGCGCCGAGAGGGTCTTGCCGGTCCCGCAGGCGCCCTCGAAGAGGACGTTCTGCCCGCGCACGAGGGTGTTGTAGATGCGGTCCATCGCCTCGCGCTGGTTCTCGTAGGGCTCCTCGTACGGGAAAAAACGCAGGTACTCACCCACTCCTGGCACGACTGATGATTGGGAACCCATCCGATAAAAGGGTTCGTCTCGCCCGTGAGTGGTCAGTCGAGCAGTCCGGTCGGCTCGCGTTCGGTCAGGCGACTCGAGTTCGGGCAGGACGATTCGAGTTCGATCAAGCCGACCCGAGTCCCGACGTCTCGGGTTCGATGTAGACCCGGTTGATCTGACTATCGTGTTCGCGCAGCGCGTCCTCGATGTCGGTGATGCGGTCGTCGACGGCTCCCGCATCGAGCGACGGATCGAACGCGACGTCGGCGGTGACCAGCAGTTCCTCGGGACCGAAGTAGACCGTCCGGAAGTCGACCAGACTAACGACGCCGTCCCAGTCGGCGACGATGTCGCGAAGTTCGTCCTCGGCGGGCTCGGGGAGGCTTTCGCCGAGGATGAGCCGCTTGTTCTCCCAGGCCAGCGCGACGGCGAAGCCCATGAGCAGAATGCCGATGACGAGGGCCGCGCCCGCGTCGTAGATTGGGTTCTCGAACGTTCTCGAGAGGTAGATCCCGAAGAGGGCAATCCCGGCGCCGGCGAGGGCGATGGCGTCCTCGGTGAGCGCGGTCAGCGTCGTCACGTCGCTGGTCTTGCGGAAGGCCTCGCGTAAGGTCTCCCAGCCGTGCTCGTCCATCTGAGCGGTGATTCCCTGGTAGGCCTTCCAGAAAGCGTACGTCTCGAAGACGATTGCCCCGATCAGGACCGCGTAGTTGACGTAGATCGGATCGATCGAGGCGCCGAGTATCGACACGGGTTCGTGTGCTCGATGAACTTCGCCCGCCTGCAGCGCCTGGTAGCCGTGTTTCGCGCTCTCCCAGCCGGCGATGCCGAAGAGCATGATGCTCACGAGAAAGCTGTAGAAGAACTGCGCCTTGCCGTGGCCGAACGGGTGCGACCGGTTCGCTTCCTGGGCGCCGTACCGGATGCCGATCAGCAAGAAGACCTGGTTCCCGGTGTCGGAAATCGAGTGATAGGTCTCCGAGAGCATCGCGGGGCTCCCGGTGAGCATGAAGCCGATAAATTTGAGGACGGCGATCGCCCCGTTCGCGAACAGCGCGGCGAGCACGACTTTAGTGCTACTGGCCATCGGTTCCTCCTTCGAGACAGGTCACTAAAGAAGTACGGCAGTCGAATCGGGTCGAGGGGTTTCGAACGCCCGTCACCGGGACGTTCCCTCGAGCCACGTCCCGAAAATGGACAGACACTTTTATCCGCTCGTTGCCCCGAGAGAGCACAATGGGAATCGGGAACACACGGGTTGCGGTCGTCGCCGCGTTCGTCGCGCTTATCGTCCTCTCGGGGACCGTCGCCGGGACCGTCGGTGCGGCCGTCCCGGCTGTGGACGCTAACGGAACTGACGGAACGCCACTCGAGGGGCAAACGGCGGACGGGATAGCGCTCGAGAGACAGACAACGGACAGGACGTCACTCGAGGGACAGACGGCCTCGTCCCTCGAGACCGCGACCACCCAGGACGACGACCTCGTCCAGGCCTGCGCCGCCGAACCACCAGACGACTTCGCCGCACCTGCGGACGGAAACGACACCGTCGGCTGGTTCGACGGCTACTGGTACAACCAGCCACTCGAAGTCGACGCCTCCGACGGTCTGACCCAGGCACAACTCGAGAAAGTCAGCGCCCGAACCGCTGCCCGGATCGAGGCGCTCCGGTGTCTCTCCTTCGAGACGCTGCCGCCGGTCGAGATCGTCGACCGCGAGACGTTCGCCGAGGAGAGCGCCGGCCAGTACGAGAACGTCGACCAGCGAACTCGGCAGTTCGACAACGCCCAGTTCGAAACCCTGCTGCTCATCGGAAGCAACGACGACGCAGTCGACGTGCGCCAGGCGGACCGAAATGCGACCGTCGGCGGCTACTACGACTACGTGAACGACGAAATCGTCGTCATCTCCGAGAACAGCGACCAGCTACAACTCGACGAGGCCATCCTGGCCCACGAACTCGGCCACGCCCTCCAGGACCAGCACTTCCCGCTCGAGGAGTACGTTCGCAACACCACCGACCGCGACAACGCCGTCCTCGGTGTCATCGAAGGGGACACCCACCGGATCGAACAGCAGTACCTCGAGTACTGCGAAAACGACCGGTGGAACGAGCCCTGTATTCTCGACGACGGCGCCGACGGTGAGGAGGGCGAGCAAGCACAGGCGCCACCGAACTGGGGGCTGTACTTCATGCAGTTCCAGCCCTACAGCGACGGCCCCTCGTTCGTCCAGTCGGTCTACGACGAGGGCGGCTGGGAGGCCGTCAACGCCCTCTACGACGACATGCCCGACTCCGCCGTCGAGGTGATCTACCCCGAACGCTACGGAGACTTCGACGCGAACGACATCGAGGTGCCCGACCGCTCGAGTGACGACTGGGAACGACTCACGTTCGAGGAGGGCCCGAACTACAACGTGATCGGCCAGGCCGGCCTCTCGGCGATGTTCATGGACCCCGCCTACGACGGGACGCCAGTCGTTCCCCCGGAATCGTTCCTGAACCTCGAGGCTGGCGGCGGGGTCAACACCACCGATCCCCTGAACTACGACCTCGAGGCCACGAGCGGCTGGCAGGGTGACAAACTGTACGCCTACGAGAACGGCGACGACGAGACGGCAACGGTCTGGGCGCTCGAGTGGGAAGACGCCGACGAGGCCGCTACCTTCGTCGAGACCTACGAGCAACTGATCGAGATTCGCGGCGGCGAGCCCGTCGAGGGCACCGCCCACACCTACGCGTTCGGCGACGGCTCCGCGTTCGACATGGCGTTGACGATCTACCCCGAGGACGACCGCCTCTTGATCGTCACCGCACCCACCGTCGACGACCTGACGGCCGTCCACGGCGACGTCGAGGTGCTCGAGGCGGGTGAAAGCCCGCTCGTGGACAGTGACGGCGAGACCGACGAATCGGGCGCCAACGACTCGAACGGATCCGAGAGCAACGCAGACGACGACCCGGGCGCCGACGACTCGACTGGCGACGATAGCATCCCCGGATTCGGGATCGGTGCCGCCCTCGGTGCCCTGATCATCTCGCTCACCGGACTCGCTCGCGTCCGGGGGAACCGATAGGAACGCCTTACTCGCTGGCTCCCCTCGAGACCGACATGCGAACGCGCGGCCACCTCATTCTCGTCACCGTCACCGTCGCCCTCCTCGTCGTCCTCGCCGGCTGTGCGGCCCCGCTGTCGACGCCGAGCGACGCGCCCGCCTCCGCCGACCGGGACCTCGGCACGATCTACGGCTACAACGCGACGAGCACGCTCGAGGTCGACGATCCCGCGCGGGTGAGCCAGGCTGAACTCGAGGCCGTCACCTACCGCGCGATGGCTCGGCTCGAGGAACTTCGCGGCCTCCGGTACACCGAGGACGTCGCGGTCGAGGTGTGGTCCCGCGAGGAGCTCCGCGAGTGGTACGGCGAGAGCGAGCCCGCGGGCGCGTTCACGAACGAACTCTGGCGCGCCGCGTTCGTCGTCGACGGCGAGACCGACGTCAACGCCGCGTTCGACTCGCTGTACGGCGATTCGGTGCTGGGTTTCTACGTGGACGGTCGAATCGTCGTCGTCACTAACGACCCCGACGCCGACCAGCTCCGAATCGATCGAACCACGCTCGTGCACGAACTCGCCCACGCCCTCCAGGACCAGCAGTTCGGCCTCGAGCGCCGGGGAACGACGGTCGACGCGCGCCGCGCGGAAACCGGGCTCATCGAGGGCGAAGCCGAACTGCTCGCCCATCGCTACGAGCAGCGGTGTCGCGACGATCCGGCGTGGGAGTGCCTGCCCGAAACGAGTGACAGCGGGCTCGAGGGAGACGGTGGATCCGAGAGCGGCGACGAACCATCGGACGGCGACGACGATGGCGACGGTGACGGTACCAGCGAAACGAACCGGTCGCTGAACGTCGGGCTCTACCTCTCGATTTACGCACCCTACGCCGAGGGGCCGACGTTCGTCCAGTCGGTCTACGACGCCGGCGGCTGGGACGCCGTCGACGCCGCCTTCGCCGACCGGCCGACGAGCACCAGTCAGATCATCCATCCCGAGCGCTACCCCAACGACCGCCCGGTCGACGTCGCGGTCGACGATCGCTCGAGCCCCGCGTGGTCGCCGATCACCGACGACGGCGGCGACGTCCGAACCGAGACCGTCGGCGAGGCGACCCTCTTCGGGGCGCTGTGGGCCAACGGGGCGCTGGATCACTCCCTGCTCGACGAGGAACGCGAGTTATCGCCGTACAACTACTCACATCCCGCTACCGCGGGGTGGGCCGGCGACACGTTCGTCGCATACGAGGCCACGTCTGGCGACGGTTCGGGCGAGGACGGGGACGGCAACACGGACGGCGACAGAAACGGAGCCACCGGCCACGTCTGGGCCCTCGAGTTCCGCACGCCAGCGGACGCCGACCGCTTCGCCAGTGCCTACGAGCGCGTGCTCGAGAACCGGGGTGCCGAGGAAGTCGACGCCGAGCGCGCGACGTACCGAATCGATGACGACGAACCCTTCGCCGGGGCCTATCGGATCGTCGTCGACAGAAGCCGCGTCGAACTCGTCGGTGCGCCGACGCTCGAGGGGATCGAGGGGATTCGTCCGTCCGAGGAAGCGCGGGAGACGACGTCGTTAGTCGTCGGTGGAAGCGCGCTCGAGGTGCCGGAAGCGGTCGGGACGGTTTCGGCCCGAGTTTGAGTCCGATACTGATCCCGAATCCGTCCGGACCGGCGGTTCAGCCGGGGAGCGAACCCGCTACGCTTCCCGCTCGCTCCGGCCCGGCGAGCGTGAGCGTCCATTGGTGGAGATAGGGGCAACGCCCCCCTATCGTTTGTGGTCGGAACATCGAGCGTCTTACAGGAGCGAGGCGGGCGTCGAGATGGAGGCGGGTCTGCGTGAAGACCTCACACTAGCCGGCGACGAAGTTTATAACCGAGCGGGGCATAGGACCGTTCGACCGAATGGAAGAGAGTATTTCGGGATTCAAAGTCCGTGGTGACTGGGGCGACGTCGTCGAGCACGGCGAGCGAATCACCCAGGCCCTCCGCGAGACGGGCGTCGACGATCCCGACCTCGACGTCGGCGCGCGGTTAGCCCGCGCGTTCGAGGAGTGGGACGAGTGGCGACCCAAGGCCCACGAGCGCCTCGAGACCGAGGTCAGCGAGAAGACGGCCGAGCAGGCCAGCGTCGAGGAGGGCAAGGGTGAAAAGGCCGGCAAAAATCCCGACGACGACCTCAAGACAGCCGGCGAGAAGTTGTCGGCGTCCTACGAGGCCCTCGAGGCCGACGAGGCCGACGAGGCCGTCGATAGCTGGAGAGAGTCGGTCGATTACGTCGCGCGCGCAGCCGACACCGCCGGCCGAAAGGCGATTCGACGGGTCGAAGACACCGTCTACCAGAAGGTGATGACCCAGCTCGCGCCGTACTACTTCGACAACGAACTCGTCAGCGCGAACATCCAGCAGAGCGGCCGGGGCAACGGAACCCAGTTCGTCTTCGAGGTGAACGTCAACGACGACGTCCTCAAGTCCGACGTCTCAGACCTGCTCACCGAGTACGAGGACGAGGTCGATCGCTGGCACGTCGAGACCGAGAAGGACACGGAACGAGCCGAGGCCGTCGAGGGCGTCGAGCCACCGCCGGAGCCCAGCGACGGGTCGCGGTCGACGACGAACTGACGGCGGCGAATTCCCCTGCCCTCCACAACCTGACATCCACCCGATGGGTAGCGACCGGTGACCGATCACGAGGTTCCCACGAACGGCCTCGAGCCGCGTCCGGCGACGCCGCTGGGTCGGCACACACTTGTATCGGTTGGCCGAATAGCGAACGAATGGTCGAGATCGCGACCCTCCTGACCTTCGCCCTCGCCGCCCTCGCCAGCCTCTTCATGGCCTGGGCTATCGGCGCCGGGTCGAGCGGCTCAACCCCGTTCGCCCCCGCCGTCGGCGCGAACGCCATCTCGGTGATGCGGGCGGGCTTTCTGGTCGGAATACTCGGGTTCGCCGGTGCCGTCTTACAGGGGGCGAACGTCTCCGAGGCGGTCGGCGCGGAACTCATCGACGGCGTCGTTCTCTCGCCGGCCGCCGCGACCATCGGACTATCGATCGCCGCCGTCCTGGTCGCCATCGGCGTCTTCGCGGGCTATCCAATAGCGACGGCGTTCACGGTGACAGGATCGATCATCGGCGTCGGCCTCGCGATGGGCGGGGCACCAGCCTGGCCCAAGTACCAGGAGATCGCCGCGCTGTGGCTGCTCACGCCGTTCGTCGGCGGCGGGATCGCCTACCTGATCGCCCGACTGCTCCGGGACGAACCCGTCTCCGAGCGAACGCTCATCGTCGGTCTCGCCGGCGTCGTCGGCGTGCTCCTCGCGAACATCGAGTTCGCCGCCCTCGGCGGGGTCGACGAGAGCGCGTCGCTGGCGCTCACAGCGGGTACCGCCGTCCCCGGCCCCGCACTCGCCGGACCCATCGCCGTGACTGCCCTCGTCGCCCTCTTCTGGGCGCTCCTCTTCTGGACCGACACGCGCGAGACGATCGAGCGCGGCGAACGACACTTCCTGCTCGTTCTCGGGGGGCTGGTCGCATTTTCGGCAGGCGGCAGCCAGGTGGGCCTCGCCATCGGCCCCCTGCTCCCCCTCTCGAGCGACCTCGAGATCCCTCTCACGGCGCTGCTGGTCGGCGGCGGCGTCGGCCTGCTGGTCGGCTCCTGGACGGGCGCTCCTCGGATGATCAAGGCGATCTCCCAGGATTACTCCTCGCTCGGGCCCCGCCGCTCGATCGCCGCGCTCATCCCCTCGTTCGCCATCGCCCAGACGGCCGTGCTCTACGGCATCCCCGTCTCGTTCAACGAGATTATCGTCAGCGCCATTATCGGAAGCGGCTACGCCGCCTCGACCGCCGACGGCGGCGGGGTGAGCGCCCGAAAGATGGGGTTAACCGTGCTGGCGTGGGTGCTCTCGCTGGCCGGGTCGATCGTCCTCTCGTACGCGGGCTTTCGGCTCCTCGACTGGCTGCTCCTCTAGTGTCGAGCCTGAGACGGTGAGACGAACTGACATCTCGTGCCCGGTTCGTCTCATCGACGATCGAGGGAGACTAGACTGGTGGTCCGCCCGTTCGGGCGGACCGAACGGATTTTAATCGCCCGGACCCGACCTCGAGTATGGCAGACGCCCAGCCGATCCAGTGGCGGCGGGACGCGACGACCTCGCGCGCGGTGCGAACGCTCTGGGCGTTCGGCGTCGGGACGTTCTTCGCCGTCATCTCGATCGTCGCCGTCTGGCGAGTATTCGACCTGCTCGGACAGGCAGGACCGACCGTTCTGTCGACGACCATCGCCGGCACCGAGTTCGAACTGACGAGCCCACAGGCCGTCCTCGTCGCCGCCCTCCTCGGCGTCGCTGCAGCGATCCTCGCCCTCGCCACCAGCGCCCACACGCAGGCGCGCCTCGAGCGACTCTTCGCTGGACTCCCGCTTCCGGTCTCGACCCCCGGCGAACGCGGCCTCCAGCGAGCGATGGACGCCGCTCTCGGCACGCTCGCCATGGTCGGCGTCGTCGGCGCACTGATGCTCGCCGGCCGTCTCGTCTCCCAGGGCGACCTGCTCCCCGTCGGGGCCGGCCCGTTCACGTTCCTCGCCGCGTTCACGCTCCCGCTCGCACTGATCGCGCTCGTCGGCTCCTCGTTCCTGCGCTCCGTGGGGACCATCGACGCCGACGAGGGCGCCATCTACCTCCACGATCCCGAGGAACGGATCGCCCTCGAGCACCTCGAGGCCGCGTCCGTACGAACGGTAGGCGACACCGCGATCGTCACGCTCGAGTACGCCACTCCCGACGGGCGATACGTTCCCGGCCCGCGGCGACTGGTCGTCCCGCCGGTCGTGGCGCGGGAACTCGAGGCCCTGGTCGGCCGGTCGCGGTAGCGCGAGATTCGGTTCCGGCGTTCGAGCGACTCTCCTCATCGTTCCAGCGCTCGAGCGTGCCTCATCGTTTCGGCATTCGAATGTGCCTCCGCACGACAGAACAGGCCGCTTCGCGGGTCGGGTCCGTCGATCCGACCGATCACTCGTCTTCGATCGGTACGCTCTCGTCCGCGCCTGCGTCTCCGTTTCCGTTTCCATTTCCGTTCCCGTTTCCGTCGTCGACGTCACTATCGTCACGAGGCTCGTCCCCGTCGACCGCTTCTTCGTCCTCCTCGAGGCCAAGTTTCTCGAGTCGAGCCTTCATGATTCGGGTGTTTTCGACCTCTTCGACGGTGATCTCGACGCCACCGTCCTCGTCGTACAGTATGGTTTCGCCCTCCTCCACCAGTCGCCCGGCACGGTTGAAGATGAACCCCGCTATGGTCTCGAACTCCTCGCCTTCGGGGAGTTCGATGCCGAGGGCCTCGTTGACCTCCTCGATGTTGACCTCGCCACGGACGACGACGGTGTCCTCGTCGACTTCCTCGACCGGTTCTTCCTCGCCGCCTTCGAGGATCTCGCCGACGATCTCTTCGACCATGTCCTCCATCGTCACCAGCCCCTCGGTGGTGCCGAACTCGTCGATGACGATGGCCATGTGCATCCGGTTTTCGCGCATCTCGCCCAACAGTTCGTCGACGTTCTTCGACTCCGGGACGTGCAGCGTCGGGCGAATAACGTCGTCCATCGTGAGATCCGTCGACTCGCCGTAGTTCAGGTCACGGACGAGGTCGCGGATGTGGACGACGCCCTGGACGTTGTCCAGGCTGCCCTCGTAGACCGGAATCCGGGCGTGGCCGCTCTGGATGCTGGTCTCGATGGCCTCGTCGATTCCGGCGTCTCGCGGCACGGCCGTCATGTCGAGTCGCGGCGTCATCACCTCCTTGACGATGGTGTTGTTGAACCGGAAGATGCGGGTAAGCATCTCGTGTTCTTCCTCCTCGAGGACGCCCTCGCGCTCGCCGGATTCGATCATCTCCTGGATCTCGTCGCGAGTGACGTAGGGCGTCTCGATAGCGCCGGTCGCCGAGCCGGTCAGGCGGTTGATCTGGCGGGTGAGGTAGTCGAAGAGGACGACGAGTGGGTAGAGCAGGTACTCGGTCGCCTTGAGCGGTTTCGCCGTCCGAACGGACCAGGTCTCGGTGTGTTCGACGGCGTAGGACTTGGGGGCGCTTTCCCCGAACAGGAGGACGATGGCAGTGATGCCGAACGTCGCGATCAATACGCCCACGAGGCCACCGAAGTGGATGGACAGGACGGCCGTCGCGATAGAGGACATGGCGATGTTGGCCACGTTGTTGCCGACCAGAATAGTTACGAGCAACCGATGTGGGTCCGATTTGAGCGCCTGGACACGCTCTGCGCCGGGAACGCCCTCCTCGACCATCCCCTCGACGCGGTGTTTCGGCAGGGAGAACATCGCGATCTCCGAGGAGGAGAAGAAGGCGGAGAGCCCGATGAGCAAGATCACGGTGATCGCACCGAGGATCGTCACGATCGATTCGTCCATCTCCAGCCCCAGTCCTGGGACCGTGTACGCGAACACGACCGCTTCGAACAGCGAATACACCATTAACTCCCTGTCTGTTATCACCGGACTGATTAACGTTTTACCCTTTTGAGCCCCGACACCGTTTTTGCACTCGTCTCCCAATCGGGAGTTATGTCAGCACCGACCGACTCGCCGCGAACGCTGTACCGCTTGCAAGGGTGTCCCTACTGCGAACGGGTCGTCTCCCGACTGCAGGCGTACGGCCTCGAGTACCGATCGCGCTTCGTCGAACCGATGCACTCCCGACGAAACGCGGTCAAGCGCGAGGCCGGGGTCCGATCGGTTCCCGTCCTCGTCGACGAGGAAACTGGAGTCACGATGGCCGAGAGTGCAAACATCGTCGATTACCTGGATTCGGTTTACGGTGACGGCGCTGGAGGCGCTGTGGACGCTACAGGCGCTGCGGAAAGCCGGGGTGACGACTAGTGGTCGACTTCGACGTCGTCGACCTCAGGCCGGCCGATCATCCCGAAACGGGAACGACGGCGCCAGACTTCACCCGACCACTCGTCTCGAGCGAGTTCTGGGAGGACCGGTCGCTGTCGGCGTTGGCGGCCGAGGAGGGCGGTGCAGTCGTCGTCTTCACCCCCATGATCGGCTCGTTCGTCGCCCAGTACGTCTGGACGGAACTCGCCGAGCGCGAGTGGGGCGAGCGCGCTCGTGTCGTCGGCGTCTCCGCCGCGAACCCCTACGGCGTCGCTTCCTTCCTCAGGGAACGCGACCTGCCGTTCGAGATCGTCGCCGATCCGGGCAACGACGTCGCCGAAGACTACGGAATCGCCCACGACCTGGACGGCATGGCTGGCCTCAGCGAGCCACGGGTCGCCTTCTTCGCCGTGGACGCCGACCTGACGGTGACGGGGTCGTGGGTCGCCACGGAGTGGCCGGAGTTCCCCGACTACGACGCGCTCGAAGAGACGCTGGGGCTCGAGTAGCCAACGGGCGCCTCAGAAACCGGACTGGCACGAACGTTCGAGCGTCCGCTCCTGCTTCTGTTTCTGCACCCGCTCACCGCGAGTCGAGACCCGGATAGTCCACGATGATCCCGTCGACGCCGGCGGCTCGCAACTGATCGAACTGGATCCAGGTGTCGACCGTCCAGACGTTGATCGCTCGTCCCTCGTCGCGAGCAGCCTCGAGCAGATCGATCGTCGGCGCTTCCGAGACGCCGGCGTACGATTCCGTCGAGAGCGCCGTCCCGGCAATCGCGTTTCGCGGCGGATGAATCGCCTCGCTGTCGTACTCGCGAGCGACCTCGAGCCCCGTCTCGAGGTCGTCCTCGACGAGCGTTCCGATGGAATACTCGGGTGCCACGTTCCGGATGGCCGCGAGCGCACCGGCACAGAACGACGAGAAGAGCACCTCGCCGTCGAAGCCGTCACAGACCTCGACGACGCGCTCGACGAACGGTTCCCAGATCTCACGGCGTTCGGCGCGCGCACTCGACGACAGCGACTCCGCCGGACGGATCGACGGCGTCCCCGGGTTCTTGAGTTCGACGTTGACGCCGACGCCGGGGCCGACGGCCGTGAGGAACGCCTCGAGGGTTGGGACCGTCTCGTCCGTCCCCAGGACGCGAGCGTTCGAGAGGGTCTCGAGACAGGTCTCCCACACCAGCCCCATGAAATCGGTAAGCGGACGCCCGTCGCGAGTCCCCTCGAGTCGGTCGTCGTGAATCACGACCGGCGTTCCGCAGGCGGCGGGCTGGACGTCGATCTCGATCATGTCCGTCGAGGGGTGCTCGCTGGCGACTCGAGCCGCCTCGATCGTGTTCTCGGGGGTGATTCCGGCGAATCCGCGGTGGGCGATGACCGCTGGCTCGGGCATGGCTGGCAGGATGGCCGGCGGTGAGTTGTAGGTTCCGGAGCGTCTCGTACCGATCCGTTGTCACGCCCCTGTTACTTGCGAAGCGTTGCCAGCGTTTCCGCCGCCTCGTGGGCCGCCTCGAGACACGCCTTCGCGTACCGCGGGTCGTCGGCCTCGGCGGCCGCCCGCGAGAATCGCTCGAGCGCAGTTACGAGGGCGTCCGTGCCGGCTTCGAGGTCACTGCTGACGTCGACACCCGATCCGGAACTGGAACCGCTCGATGGGACGGTCGACGGTGCTCGGCTGCGTTCGGCGGTTCTGGGGGTGTCGGGAGCATCGGCGGTTCCGTGGGTTTCGGGCGTCTCTCGAGGGATCCCGTGTTCTGGCTCCTCGTTCACCGTACTGGACGTGGCGCGGGTTTCGGGCGTCGCCGCCGATCGATCTGCGTCGGCATCGCCAGCACTGGTGCTCGAGGCCGCGTGCTCGGGGTCGTTCGCGGCTTCCGTCTCCCCGGCAGGTACCTCGCTCGAGGGTCGGTCGTCCGCTCGCGTCTCCGCGGTTGACCCCGTTTCCGTGGTTCGACTCGCGTCGCTGGCACCGTCGTCGACCGACGCCTCGACGCCCTCCGGTCCGCCGTGACAGCTCGGGCAGAAGGTCGTCCCCTGGTAACGAAAGAGGGGGTCGCCGCAGACGTCACAGTGAGTGTTGGTCATCGTCGCCCCCTTGAGCAGAAGGTCGCTCATCCGCTGGGTCGCCTCGCGGTCGGCCTCGTCGCGCTCGTACTTCTTTCGAAGCTTCTCGCGTTCGGCTTCCTTGTCAAAGTCGCTCATATCCGGTGTATGGGAGGCAAACGTCGAAAAAGCTACGGACTGACGCGGGCTGGCGCCGACCTCGAGGCCGGATCGCTCTGCCCGGTCACTCGACCCGGCGATACATTCCCTTCGAGGCCGGACGAGTCTCCTCGAAACCGAAGCGCTCGTAGAATCCGTCGACGTCGGCCAGCAGGTTGACGTAGGCCGATTCGGACGCCGTCTCCTCGATGTAGGCCCACAGTCGGTCCATGATGTGCGTGCCGAGCCCCTGCCCCTGGTGATCGGGATGGACAGCCATATCCGAAATATGATAGACCGCCCCATCGTCGCCGACGATGCGGCCCATGCCGACCGGTTCGCCCGAGGACTCGTGGATCACGTGCACCGCGAACACCGAATTCGGGAGGCCACGCTCGACAGCCTCGATCGACCGCGGGGCCATGTCCGCGGCTTCCCGGAGGGCGACGAACGCTTCGGGGCTCGGCGGCCGGGGGACGAGGGTGTACGGCCCCGGGAGGTCGGCTTCGACTCCCTCGGGCCCTTCGTCCCTCTCGACTCCTTCGGCCGCCGGGTCGGTCGTCTCGCCGAGCACCGCTCGTTCGACGGCGTCGACGGCCGCGGTCGGCGTCTGGACGGTTTTCACGGTGGGGACGTCGTGAGTCTCGAGGCCGACAACCGGGCGACCGTAGACGAGGGCGAAACCGATCTCCGAGAGGGTTCCGGGACCGCCGCTGAGCGCGATGACCGCGTCGCCGTTCAGTGGGACGAGCGCGTTCCGGGCGTGACCCATTCCGGTCGCGATCACCGTCTCGACGTGCGGATTCGCGTCCGCGCCCTCGCTCGAGGGCAGGATGCCAATCGTCTCGCCGCCGGCCTCGCGTGCCCCGCGGCAGACCGCCTCCATCGTCCCGCCCCGGCCGCCGCAGACGACCGTGTGCCCGCGTCGGCCCAGTTCGCGACCGACCGCGGCCGCTCGCTCGGTCTCCTCGTCCGTGATCGATCCGCCGCCGACGACGCTGACGCGCATGCTCGAGTGAGGGACTCGAGCGTGCAAGGCTGGTTCGGTTCCCGTCGGGACGGGTGACTCGAGTGCGACAGCACCGCCACCGCGGCCATCCCCGACGGCCGACCACGGGCGGTCCGTCCAATCGCCCGACGCTCCGCTCGAATCCCGTTTTCCGACGGATTTAACGCGCTGGCAGGAGACGGTGAACGTGGTATGACAAAAGTGAGCGTGGTCGGCGCGGCCGGCACCGTCGGAGCCGCGGCGGGCTACAACATCGCACTGCGCGGAATCGCTGACGAACTCGTCTTCGTCGACATTCCGGACAAGGAAGACGACACGGTCGGCCAGGCGGCCGACGTCAACCACGGCGCCGCCTACGATTCGAACACGGTCGTCCGCCAGGGTGGTTACGAGGACACCGCGGGATCGGACGTCGTCGTCATCACGGCCGGCATTCCGCGCCAGCCGGGCCAGACCCGGATCGACCTCGCGGGCGATAACGCCCCGATCATGGAGGACATCGGCTCCTCGCTCGCCGAGCACAACGACGACTTCGTGACGATCACGACCTCGAACCCGGTCGACCTGCTGAACCGACACCTCTACGAGACGGGTGACCGAAGCCGGGAGCAAGTGATCGGCTTCGGCGGCCGCCTCGACTCCGCCCGGTTCCGGTACGTCCTCTCCCAGCGCTACGACGTCCCCGTCCAGAACGTCGAGGCGACGATCCTGGGCGAACACGGCGACGCGCAGGTTCCCGTATTCTCGAAAGTGCGCGTCGACGGCGAGGATCGCTCGTTCTCGGACGACGAAAAGGAGGAGATCCTGAACGAACTCCAGACCTCAGCGATGAACGTCATCGAGAAGAAAGGCGCCACCGAGTGGGGCCCCGCCACCGGCGTCGCTCACATGGTCGAGGCCGTCCTGCGAGACACTGGCGAAGTGCTGCCCGCCAGCGTCTTCCTCGAGGGCGAGTTCGGCCACGAGGACACCGCCTTCGGCGTCCCCGCGAAGCTCGGCTCGAACGGCGTCGAGGAGATCGTCGAGTGGGACCTCTCGGCCTACGAGCGCGAACAGCTGGGCGAGGCCGCCGAGAAGCTCACCGATCAGTACGAGAAGATCGCCTAGAGCGCGGGCTCGAGTCGCGTTCTGACGGCGAACCTCGGGTTTGGACACGATAGCCGGTAGCGACAGGAGTGGAATCCGACTCGAGGAGCGAAAGAAGGGAACGGTCAGCATCTCGACGAAAGTCGACCTAGGCGTCTTCGGGAAACCGCGACTGACGTCTCAGAACGGGCCGCCGCCACCCATTCCGCCCATGCCACCGCCGCCCTGCTGTTGCATCTGCTGCATCATCCGCTGCATCTCCTTGTCCGAACCCATTCCCTGGAACTGCTTGAGGGTGCGCTCCATCATCTTGAACTGCTGAAGGAGTTCCCGAACGCTCTCCTCCGAGGTTCCGGAGCCGCGAGCGATCCGGCGAATCTGATCGGCACCGATCGCTCGCGGATACTCCTTCTCGGCGTCGGTCATCGAGTCCATGATGACCTCGAACGTCCGCATCCGGTCTTGAGTGACGTCCATCGCGTCGTCGGGCAACTGATCCTTGATCCCGCCGCCGAATCCGGGGATCATGTCCAGCACCTGATCGAGGGGCCCCATGTTGTTCATCGCCTCCATCTGCTTTTGCATGTCGTTGAGGGTGAATTGCCCCTGGAGCATATCCTCGGGATCCCAGTCGTCTTCCTCCTCGCCAGTGTGCTCCATCGCGCGCTCGACGCGCTCGGCGAGCTGGGCGAGGTCGCCCATCCCCAGCAGTCGGGAGATGAAGCCGTTAGGCTCGAAGCGCTCGATGTCCTGGACCTCCTCACCGGTCCCGAGGAAGGCGATGGAGGAGTCGGTCTGGTCGACCGCCGTCAGCGCGCCACCACCCTTCGCCGTCCCGTCGAGTTTGGTGATGACGACGCCGTCGATCCCCACGGACTCGTCGAACTGCTGGGCCTGGTCTTTCGCCCCCTGACCGATCGCCGCGTCGAGCACCAGCAGGCCGACGTCGGGGTCGACCACGTCCTCGATGTCCTCGATCTCGTCGATCAGATCGTCCTCCAGGGCGTGGCGACCCGCCGTGTCGACGATATGGACGTCTGCCTCGCTCGTCGCCTCGAGGCCGTCGCGGGCGATCTGGACCGGGTCGTCGCCGTCGGGGTCGCCGTAGAAGTCGACCTCGGCGCGCCGGCACATCTCTTTGGCCTGCTCGTAGGCACCGGGCCGGAACGTGTCGGTCTGGATCACGGCGGGCCGGAGCCCCTTCGTCGAGAACCACCACGCCATCTTCGCGGACGTAGTCGTCTTCCCCGACCCCTGGAGCCCCGCCAGCAGGATGGTCTGTTCCTCGAGGGGCAGGTCAGTCGACTCGCCGATGAGATCGACCAGTTCCTCGTAGACGATGCGGAGGACGAAGTCGCGGGCGGGCGTCCCCGCGGGTGGCTCCTCCTCGAGCGCGCGGGTCTTGATATTGTCCGAGAGCTCCATCACCAGGGAGACGTCGACGTCGGCCGACAGCAATGACCGCTGAATCTCCTTGACGACCTCCTCGACGTCCTCCTCGGAGATGCGCGACTTGCCGCGGAGTTTGTCGAGGGTGCCTCGGAGGGAGCTTCCGAGATCGTCGAGTACCATTTGTATGCCGATAGGCGACGATGCGGTTAAAGCCTTGTCCGTTGACCCCAGTCACAGCGCCGCCAGTTCCTCGGGCATGCCAAAGGTGTGAATCCGGTCGCCCACGCGAATCGGTTCGCGCCCCGCCGGAAACGGGTGGACGTCGCCGTCGCGTTCGATCACCAGGACGGTTCCCGGAACCCACTCGACGAACTCGCCCTCGAGGTCGTCCCCGGTCTCGACCGTTCGCGTCGAAATCGTCTCCGGTGCGCGCTGGATCCGCCGAACCAGTTCTCGGCCGTCGTCGGGCGCCGCCGCCCGGATCGCAAGCCGGTAGCGGTGCTCGTCCTCGAGATCCGCCGTCACATCGGCCTCGACGATGATCGTCGCGGTTGGGCCGTCGACCCCGCACAGGACTCCCATCGCGACGAGGCGGCCGTCCTCGTCCCGGACCTCGAGCGGGTCGCCGTCGCTCGCCGCGGCGGGAACGTCGCTGTCGATCGCGACCGCCTCCATTCCCGGCGGAACCGTCGGACTTCGGCCCGAGTGGAGACGACCGACGGCAAGCGAGTCGATCGACCCGTGCGGCCCCACCTCGAGTACCGTCCGATCGACGTCGAAATCCACCTCGAGTCGGTCGCGAAGCCGTCGCTCGAGCCCCGATTCCGAGAGGCCGCGAGGAACGATCAGTCGTCGACCGGCCAGCCGCCGTTTCGTTCCCTCGGCGACGGGACGGTACCCCTCGAGGTCGCCAATCGTGTCGGGAAGCGTCAGCGAAACGGCTACTCCCGCTGAACGGACGAGTCCCGCCGCGACACGATCACCCTCGACTCGCCGAACGTCGAACACCGCACAGGCGAGGTAATCGCCGACGGAACGACCGCCAGCGGTGGCGAGCAGGGTGCCCGCAAACACGCCGAGTAAGTAGCTGCTACTGGCGTACCCGACCAGCGGTGCCGGCTCGACGAACGCATCGCGGACGACCGCCTGGACGAGGAGGACGGACGCCGGGACGGCCGAACCCGCGACGATAGCCGCACCCGTCGACAGCGCCCGGCCCGTCGCCCAGCGAGTGACGAACGCGGCGCCCATCGCCACGACGCCGGCCAGGACGGCGAACCCGAGGACGGACAGCACCGCAGTGTGCGTCCACTGGGAGACCAGTGCGAGCGGCGCGCTCGAGGAGAGGGCGAGCGTCACTGGACCGCCTCCGCGAGAACCCCGGTCGATAGGGTCGAATCGTTCCGACCACACTGGCGAGATTGGCGATTGCCATCATCGACCGTCGACGACGCCGACGGAGAGAGCGCGTTCACCCGGCGTTCGTCGCCTACGACGATGGCCACCTCGCCCGGTACGAGAGCCGAGTAGTCGGGCTCGAACTGCCACGTCACACCGTCGTCGCCCTCGAGACGTGCCGCGAACGGCCTGACGTCGTCTGCAGCGTCGAGTTCGGCGAGCAGGTCGACGTCGAGGACCACCCGTCGAGCGCCCGTTCCCGCTCGCTCCAGGAGCGACCAGGTTTCGAACGCCTGGGAGCGTCCGTCCGGGACGACGACGAGACGCGCCCGATCGGTCGCGAGGACGTCCCCGGCGTCGCTCGTCCGAACGGCAACCGTCACGCTGGTGACGCCATCGGACGCCGTCGCGCGCGTCGATTCGAGTCCGTCGTCGAGGCAGGGTACGTCGACGACCGACCCGGGAACGGACGCCGAGTCCGTCTCGACGCGCACCCGGTCACCCGCCGCGAGTCCGTCCGGGACGCGGGCCGTGAGAGACACGGCACGAAACCCCGGTCGAATCCGATTCGAGACGCCGTTTCTGGGTGGTGCTGCGCCAATGGACGCTCGGCCGCGAGCGTCGATCGAAACGCGAACGGGCGCCAGGTCGTGGGCCGTCCGCAACCGATCTTCGAGGCGCGACTCGAGCGCCGGAAGCGGCAGATCCGCCGCCAGTCGCCAGGAACCCGCCTCGAGTCGGCGGCGTCGCTGGCGGTCGAGCGGTGGATAGCCCTCGAGGTCGGCGACGTTCGTCGCGGTGACGGTAACTTGCCCCGTCGCGTCGATGTCGTCGAGGGCGGCGCTCGAGAGGGTCGGTTCGCGGACGAGCGAGCGGGTCGTCCATTGCGGAATTGTCGCCGCGAATCGGTCGGCGACGGTCGCGGCGTAGACCCCCAGTACCGCGGCGACAGTCGCTGCGAGGACGAGTCTGAAACCACTACCACCGGCCGTCTCGAGGAGGTCCAGGTGCCAGGAGACGGCGAGCGTAGCGAGGAAAGCGGTAACGGCGATTGCCGCTCGCGGGGGCATGCCGTCGAACGCAGATCGGTAGCAAGCAGCGACCACCGCGAAGGCGGGGGCGACGGCGAGTCCGATCAACAGACCGTAGGCGAGACCCGCGAGGGCGTCGACTGGAAGCGACATGGCCGCCGCTTGCTGCGCCATCCAACTTATACTCTCGGAGGCCAGCAAACGAGAGTTTATATCGCAGAACGAGCTCACAACGGGCCGTGACGTTCGTTATCGGACGCGACGACGGCGGTGGCGGCGACGGGGATCACGGTGACGATGGCGACACTGGCGACGACGATACCGGTTGCAGCCGACCGACCGCGAACTTCGGCACGTACCGCGCCCGCGACGGGAGCCCCGGCGCGGCGCTCTTCCTGGACCTCGACGGGCCGCACGCGGTGTCGATCGTCGGCAAACGCGGCTACGGCAAGTCCTACACGCTCGGGGTCGTCGCCGAGGAACTCGCCCGCGCTCGCGGCGTCTCGCCGGTGATCGTCGACCCGATGGGCGTCTTCGGATCGCTCGCGGACCCCGCAGACGGTGCGCCCGTTCCGGCCACCGTCGTCGACCGACCGACCGTCGAGCCGTCGTCGCTCGATCCGAAATCGTGGTGTGCTCTCGTCGGCCTCTCACCCGAAAGCGGCGCCGGCAGCCTCCTCTGGCGAGCGGCCCAGCGCGAATCGACGCTCCAGGCGATGGCCGAGCGGATCGAAGCCGCGGACGCGCCGCGGGCCGACAGACGGGCGGCGAGCAACCACCTCGAACTCGCCGACGCCTGGGGCGTCTTCGATCCCGATGGACTCGCCGCCGCCGATCTGGCGGGTCCGGACGCGACCGTCCTCGACGTCTCCGGACTGGCCGATGCGCCGATGAACGCCGTGGCCAGGGGCGTCGCCGAGGCGCTCTACCGGGCCCGGGTCGACGGCACGATCGATCGCTTGCCCTGGCTGCTGCTCGACGAGGCCCACACCTTCTTCGACGGCGTCGCCCGGCCCGCCCTCGAGACGATCCTCACTCGCGGTCGAGCCCCCGGGGTCAGTCTCGTGGCGGCCACCCAGCGTCCGAGCGCCGTTCCCGCCGTGGGCATCTCCCAGTCCGACATCGTCGTCTCCCACCGACTGACGGCGAGGGCCGACCTCGAGGCGCTCGAGACTGCACGGCCGGCGTACGTGAGCGGATCGCTGGCCGATCGGCTGCCCGAGCGACCGGGAGAGGTCGTCGTGATCGACGACGCGACGGAGACGATACACGTCGCACAGGTTCGTCGCCGGGAGACGCCTCACGGCGGGGACAGTCCTCGCGCGAGCGAAATGCTATAATCTCCATAGTATTTACTATAAATCATATAGTATTGACGGTAAGTTGCCTCGAGGCCGAGAGTTTAAGTACGATACCCGGACCAACGGCGGCATGACCGACACCGAGCGACTCGAGCGACGACTGGCCGGTGTGGAACGGGCGTTGCTCGAGGACGAACGGCCGTTCGACGACATCGCCGAAGTCGCCGCACTCGACGAGGACGTCACGCAGTTCGAAGCCCGACTCGAGGCTCACGATCGACGAATCGCCGAGGTCGAGGGATCGGTGCAAGCGACGAGCGGGTTCGTCGACAACGTCCGCCACGTCAACGACGACGTCGAACGACGAGCGAACGCCGCACTGGCGGCCGTCGACCGGCTCGAGCGCCGGCTGGACGACCTCGAGACGGGACTCGAGGCGTCGCCGCCGGAACTCGACCAGCCAGGCGATGGTCGTGTCTCCGGAAGCGTGGCGTCCGTGAGCGAACGAGGGAGTGGACCCGACAAACAAACGGGCGTGCCCGATTCCGGCGGCACTCCCCGGTCGACCGACGCGAGCGAAACGAGTGACGGACTCAACGACCTGGTGGCGGCCGACCGAACCGTCGCAGCGATATTCGAGGGCGACGGTACTGACGCGGAATCGATGACGCCAGCAGACGGGACGGTTGACAAGGGGGGCGAGTACGGAGGCGGACGCGAACGCGAAGACGAAAACGGAGGCGACCAGGACGGCAACTCGAATTCGAACCCGTCGACCGTTCTCGAGCGCCTCGCCGCGCGACTCCCGTGATTCGCGTCGTCCTGGCCGCGTTGCTCGCCGTCGCCCTGCTGGCGATGGCGGTGCCCGCACTCGAGCACGCTGCCGCCGAGAACACCGATCGACACGCCAGGACTGCGCTGGCCGATCTCACCGAAGCAGCGAGTTCGCTCGCACGCGAGGAAGAAGTTCCGCCACCAGGACACCCGCCGCCCCAACGAACTATTACGATCGCGCTTCCGCCCGACGCGGCGACGGCACATCCGTTGTCGGCGTTCGAAATCGAGCGACTGGATCGGGACTCGAGCGTGGCACGATATCGATTCGAGGACCGGGCAATGCGAACGCGCGTTATCGACGTCCCAATCGTCGCCGATGCGACTGGCTCGAATCGTCCGGTGAAACTCCAGGGGACCGGTGAACGCACCCTTCGGCTAACGCTCGAGACCGACGACTGCGGACAGCCGGTCGTCGTCGCCACCCGTGTGTGAGTTTAAGTCGGAAGGCGCGGCAACCGCCGGTATGGCACGGGACGGATCGGTACTCGAGGCCGCGCTCGAGGCACTCGGCTTCGGTTCGGCTGGTGAATCCGACGAGACGACGGCTGGAGGCTGTCGGTGCTCGCTCGCGTTCGACGGCGACACGCTCACCGCCGACGCCACCGACTGCGACTGCGACGGCAGACTCGCGAGTGCCCCCGCGTGTCGGCGCACGGTGATCGAGCGCCTCGAGACGCGAGCGGCCGACTCGGTGGTCGTCCGATCCGGCGGGAACGTCTATCGGTACGGGTCCGAGATTTCGGCGTTGCTGTCGGGCGCCGGTCGGTTCGCTCGAGCCGCCGACGCGCGAGACCACCGCCTCGCCGAGACCGCACGAACGGATCCGCTGGCTGCCGCCGACAAGCTTCGAACTCGTACTGGACCGGTCGCTGATCTCGGCGCGAGTTCCGGGTTGCTCGAGTCGGCGCGGAACGTCGACACGTACGAGGATGGGTTCGTTCCGTCGGTGGGCGTCTCGTTCGGCCACTACGCCGTCGACCCGACCCTCGGTGAGGGGTGCCGGCTACGGGACGTCCGGTCTCTCGAGACCGGAAGCGAAGCACGAATCTACGAGCGAGACGACAGCGTTCCCCTGTACGCCCTCGAAGTGGTCGAAACGACCCTCCCCGCCCCAGCAATGGACCTCCTCGTCGAGGGCTACAAGGCCATCGCCGACGGGACCGCCGACGGCGACCGCGCTCCCGAGCGCGCGATCGAGCAGGCCGCCAGCGGCCGAGTCGATCCACTCCTGGCCTCGATTCTCGAGAAACACACTGCCGGCTACGGCGTTCTCGAGGACCTGTTCGCGGATTCCCGGATCAGCGACGTGTACGTGACGGCGCCGGTCGAGGAGAACCCCTTGCGGATCGTCTGTGACGGGGAGGCCATGGCGACGAACCTCTCGCTCGTGCCAGCGGGGGCCGCGGCGCTCGCCTCGCGCGTTCGGCGCACGAGCGGACGAGCCTTCTCGAGGGCGAACCCGACGGTCGACGCCACTGTCGACCTCGAGAACGGCGTGGGCGTCCGCATCGCCGGCGTGAACGAACCGGTATCCCGGGGCGTCGCGTTCGCGTTCCGCGAGCGGGCCGACGATCGGTTCACCGTTCCGGGACTCGTCGAGAACGGGACCGTGACCCCGGAGGCGGCGGCGTTTCTCTCGGTCGCCGTCGAACGCAACGCGGCGGCGTTGATCGCTGGCACTCGAGGCGCGGGAAAGACGACGCTGCTAGGAACGTTACTGTACGAACTGGCCCCCGCACGCGGACGGTCGTGATCGAGGACACGCCCGAACTGCCGGTTCGCTCCCTCCAGTCGGTCGACCGGGACGTCCAGGCGCTTCGAACGGGCCGGGGAGACGGACCGGAGATCACCCCTGCGGCGGCGCTCCGGACCGCGCTTCGCCTCGGCGACGGGGCGCTCATCGTCGGCGAGATCCGCGGCGAGGAGGCCCGCGTGCTGTACGAGGCCATGCGCGTCGGGGCGAACGCGAACGCCGTACTCGGGACCATCCACGGTGACGGCGCGGCGGACGTCTACGAGCGCGTCGTCTCCGACCTCGGCGTCGAGCCCTCCTCGTTCGGCGCGACGGATCTGGTCGTCACAGTCCAGGCCTACCGGACGTCGTTGGGGAAACGTCGTCGACTCGCCCGCATCGAGGAGGTCGTCGGTTCCGGGACGGAAGTGCGGTTCGAACCGCTGTACGAACTCGACGGCGAGCAGGCGCGTGCGACCGGCCGCATCGACCGCGGGGAGAGCCACCTCGTCGACCGACTCGCCGGACCGACCGAAACCTACGCCGACATCCGGGCGGCGATCGACGAGCGAACGCGACGGCTGCGAACGCTCGCCGCCGAAGGACGGACGAGTCCCGCGGACGTCACGGCCGCCTACGCGACGGATCGACTGCATACACGTCGCTCGAGGGCGTAACGATGGGGCGACTCGACGCGCTGACTGTCGCGCTCGCGCGGTGGTATCCGTACCCCGTCACCTACAGCGACGACCTGGCCGACGCGCTGTCGTTTCTCGAGTCACCGCACAGCCCGGAAACTGTGGTTCGGGCGGGTTACGTCGCCGGAGTGGTCACCGCCTTCGTTCTCCTCGCGTTGTTTCTCACGCCACTCCCCACGTTCGCGGCCCCAGTCGTGATACTCGCGGCGGCGCTGAGTGTCGTCCACGGGGTACACACGGCGCCGGCCGTTCGCGCCGCCATCGCGCGGACGGAGGCGCTCGGAGAGACGCCGTCGTTGATCGGTCGAGCCGTCCTTCGCATGCAGATCCAGCCCTCCGTCGAGAGCGCCGTCCGCTTCGCCGCCGACACCGGACGCGGGCCGCTCTCGGTCAGCCTGTCGAGACACGTCGCTCGAGCCAGCGGGCATTCCCGGTCCGGGCTGTTGACGTTCGCCGAGGAGTGGACGACGCGGTTTCCGGCGCTCCGCCGATCGGCGTACCTGCTCGCGACGGCCCAGGACGCGCCCGACGGCGAGCGCGGGCGGACGCTCGATCGTGCACTCGCCGCCATCCTGACCGGAACGCGCGAGCAGATGGCCGAGTTCACGAGCACGATCCGCGGTCCGACGACCGCACTGTACGCGTTCGGCGTCTTGCTCCCGCTGGCGCTGGTCGCGCTCGTTCCCGCCGCGGCCATCGTCGGCTACGCCGTGACGATCTGGCCGTTCGTCGCAGTCTACAACCTGTTGCTCCCCGTCGGCCTCCTCGCGGCGAGCGTCTGGTTGCTCACGCGACGGCCGGTCGCCTTCCCGCCGCCGACGGTGCCGCCCGACCACCCGGACGTCCCGGATCGGCTGTGGCTTCGAGTCACCTGGGGCGTCGCCGCCGGGACGGTGGCGTTCGTCGTCACTTCCCTGTTCGGTCCGTCGTATCTCGCCCCGATAGCCGGACTCGGCGTCGGCGGCGGCGTCACACTCCTCGCGCTCTTCCACCCGATCCTGGCCGTCCGAAATCACGTCCGCGACGTCGAAACACACCTCGTGGATGCCCTCTACCTGGTCGGTCGGCAGGTGTCGGACGGCCACGCCGTGGAGTCCGCGGTCGCACTCGCCGCCAACCGGGTTCCGGCCGAAACCGGTGACGTGTTCGAGCGTGCGGCAGGCGTCCAGCGTCGATTACAGCTCTCGGTCGAGGAGTCATTTCTCGGCGAGTACGGCGCCCTCCGAGCAGTTCCCAGCCCTCGAGCCCGGAGCATGGCGCGCCTGCTCGCCATCGCCGCCGAGGAGGGACGACCCGCCGGGCGCGCAGTCGTCGCGATGGCCGACCACCTCGAGGAACTCCAGGAACTCGAGCGGGAGACCCGCCGCCAGCTGGCGACGGTGACAGGCACACTCGAGAACACGGCGTCGTTCTTCGGCCCGCTGGTCGCCGGGTCGACGGTCGCGCTGGCCGGGTTGATGGCCGAGCACGTCCTCGAGGGCGACGACCTGGCCGAGTCGATGCTGGCGGTCGAGGACCTGGGCGTCGTCGTCGGCGTCTACGTCCTGACGCTCTGTCTCGTGTTGACGCCGCTGTCGCTGGCGCTCCGCCACGGACTCGATCGCGCGCTGATCGGGTACTACGCGGGCCGATCGCTCGTGATCGCCACGCCGGTGTACGTCGCGACGGTCTGGCTGGTTGGAACGGTGATTCACTGATCCGGTGTCTCGAGCTAATGCTTCGAACGGGCGGCTCGGGCAGGCGTCTCGAGAAACGGGTGCCTCGAGCGAGTGACTCGGCAGATGACTCGAAGAACGGGTGTCCGTCGCAGCCGTGAATGCGTTTACGTACGAAGCGGAAGCGAACGCCGGCATGGACTGGGATGCACCCCTCGACGCCTGGTACGTCTGGATGGCCGTCGCGATCGTGAGCCTCGCGATCGCCGGCGTGGCCCTCGCCGTTCCGACCGGACCGCCGCCGGACGCGAACGGCGCGGCGAACGCAATCGACCGGGTCGCCGCGAGTCCCTACCAGGCGAGTAGCTCGTACGCCCACGACGGCGACGAGGTTCGAGTGACCGCGCGAACGATCGAGTTGCGCAACCGTCACGGAACGAGCCACGCGACGGTGTCGTTCGGAACGGTGGTCCCCGCGAGCGGTGTCCGGAGTCTCGAGAACGTCACCTACGGGACGGCGTACGAAGACGAGTACGACGAACCGTACGTCCCGCCCGAGTACCGCTTTCTCGAGGCCGTCGACGCCGCCGCCAGCGCGCCACCGGAGTGGCGGCCGACGACCGGAGACGTAGTCGTGAGGCGAGTCACGCTGGACTCGCGGCTGCTCGAGATCCTCGACCGGGTCTCAGTTGGCCCGATCGACGGGCCGAAGGCGGTGACCTCGGAGTGGCGGGGTGTTCAGTACGATCGCTCCAGCGGGGAGTTTTACGTCGTGCTGGTCGCCGCGTGAGCCTCCCTCGAGCCACCCGTGGTTCCAGCCGCCGTCCGTACATTCAAGACCCATGACGCGGCCAACCCCGGCATGACGATCGTTGCGATCGCCGGCGTGAAAGGTGGCTGTGGAAAGACGACGACGGCCCTCGGACTGGCCGAGGCGGTGGGGCGGACGGGAGCGAGCGCCCTCGCCGTCGACGCCGACAGGCAACTTCCGAACCTGCACGTGATGGCGGGGACCGACCGAACGCCGATGCTCGAGGCCGTCTGTGCCGACGATGAGGAGCCAGGTGCGAATGCAGATGCGATGTCAGATGTAGATGTAGATGTAGATAGGAGTCAGGACGCGAATACCGCCCCATTCGCCGGCGCCCAGCGAAGTCCTCGCGCGGGAAACGTCGGCATCGTCTCGGCGCCGCCGACGGACGCGGCCATCGACCTCGAGTCGGCGATCGGCTGCCTGGACGACGACGGGTGGGGAACGGTGTTCGTCGACTGTCCGTCGGGGGCCGGCCCCGAACTGGTCGATCCGCTGTCGGCGGCCGACGGCGCCGTCGTGGTGACGACGGGGACCGAGCGAAGCGTCGTCGCGGCGGAGACGACCGTCGACGTCGCTCGCCGACTCGACGTCCCGATTCTGGGCGTCGTTTGCAGCCGATGTGACGCGATTCCGCCGGGGCTCGAGGCCCGTCTCGGCGTCGAAGTGCTGGGGGCCATTCCCGAGGTAGAGGAATCCTCGCCGCTGACGGCGGACGCGGCTACCGACGCCTTCGACCACGTCGTCGAGCGACTCGAGCGGTCCGGTCTGGCCACGTTCGGAAACGCCGACCGTGGTCGATTACCGATCGGCGTCGACGCGGTCGACCGCGCGCTCGGCGGTGGCGTTCCGGCCGGATCGGTCGTGACGCTGACGGCGCCGCCCGCGAGCCAGGTCGAACACCTCCTCTACGGAGTTACGGCCGTTCGCGGCACGCTGTACCTCGCAACCGATCGTTCGAAGGCGCAGGTCGAGCGGGCGATCCGGCGGACGCCTCGCCGGACGGGAACGCCGACGATTCGATCACTCGCGGGCGAGCGAGTCGAGGACGACCTGGATCGCGTCCTCGAGTTGCTGGAGAAACTACCGGAGGGAGCGACGGTGATCGTCGACGTCGTCGACGCCCTCGAGCGGGCGGATCGACGGCCCTATCGGGAGTTCCTCTCGTCGGTTGTCGAACGAGTGGTCGAGACAGAGAGCGTGGTCGTCCTGTACGGTCTGCGTGACGGCCACGAGCCACGGAACCGGCGGCTGACGGTACAGGTTTCAGACGTGGTGTTCGAGGTCCCGTCGCCGAATCGTGGTGGAGCCGTAGGAACCGATCCGCGGGTACGGGTCAGCAAGTGTCGCTTCGGGCGTACGATTGCCGAACCCGCCACCGGTAAACGGGGGTCGCTCGAGGAGCCGACGGCGGCTGGAAACGAGGGTGAACCTGTCGAGTCAGACTGACTCGAGAACGGGTGATCCGGTGACTCGAGCGGTGCCGGTGTCGTCGGTCGAGTCCAGGCGGTGCTGGTCGGGTACAAGCGGTGTCGTCGGTCGGAGTACAGAATCAGGCCTCCCGCTCGAGCACCTCGACGCCGACCAGCGTATCACCCGTGAGCGCCCGAACGTAGGCGCCGCCCGCGATGGAGACGTGAGAGAAGTCGGCCTCGTCGAGCCCGTACATTTCGATGGCTCGTGAGGTGTCGCCCCCACCGACGACCGAGAAGCAATCGGTTTCGGCGATGGTGCGGAGGACTTCGACGGTCCCGTCCGCAAACCGCTCGTCCTCGAAGACGCCCAGTGCGCCCTTCACGAATACCGCCTCGGAGTCCCGGACGAGACCGGCGTACGTGTCGGCGGTGTCGCTGCCCACGTCGAGGTAGGAGGTGTCCTTCTCGAGGCCCTCGACGTCGGTTTCCGCGCGGTCGCCGTCGTCGCCCTCGTAGGCGAGGTCCGTCGCGAGGGTCAGTCGGTCGCCGTATGTCTCGAGGATGCGCTCGATGGTGTCGGCGTGGTCGTCCCACTGGTGGTCGAAGAACTCGGTGCCGTCGACGTCGTAGCCCACGTCGTGGCCCGCAGCCCGGAGGAAGAGTTCGCCGACGATGCCACCCAGGCAGAAGCGATCGACCGTCTCGTCGACCTGCTCGATGACCGGGATGAGGTCCTCGGCTTTGGTGCCACCGAGCACCATAGTGACGGGACCGTCGAACTCGCGGTCCTGGATCGCGGAGTTGGCGGTGTACTCGGCGTCCATCACCGGCCCCGCGTAGGCGTCTAGCACGAGCGGGAAGCCGACCAGCGAGGCGTGGGCGCGGTGGGCCGCAGAGTAGGCGTCGTTGACGTAGGCGTCGAAGTTCGGGGCGAGGGTTCGCACGAACTCGCTCTCGGCGTGTTCCTCGGGCTCCTTCTCGGGGAGTTCGTCCTCGCACATGCGGACGTTCTCGAGCACCAGGACGTCGCCGGCCTCGAGATCGTCGATGGCCTCGAGGGCCGCCTCGCCGTAGGTGTCAGCGACGAAGTCGACGGGTCGATCGAGGTGGTCGGCGAGGATCTCGGCGTGACTCTCGAGCGAGATAAACGTGTCCCGACCGGGTCGGCCCTGGTGAGCCATGATGGCGACGGCGTGGCCGTCCTCGAGCAGCGCGCGAATCGAGTCGGCGTGTCGAGCGAAGCGCCGGTTGTTCTGGGCACGCCCGTCCTCGACGGGCGCGTTGAGGTCGACGCGGACGAGCAGTCGTTGGCCTGGCTCGAGGTCGTCGATGGTGTCGAACATATCCGTACGCGCGTCACGCGATCGCTTAAAAGGGACGGAATTACCAGGTGTTTCGTCCGGACCGTCGCGAACGACGACTCGAGTGGGGCTACTGCGTCGGGGCTTCCGCTTCAGCCTCGTCCTCGGCGATCACGTACGTCGCGAGGTCGAGCATGCGGTTCGAGAAGCCGTACTCGTTGTCGTACCACGTGAGGATCTTCACGAGACCGTCCTCGAGCACCATCGCGGACTCGAGGTCGACGTACGAGGAGAACGGGAGGCCGACGATGTCCCGGGAGACGATTTCCTCGTCGGTGTAGCCGAGCACGCCGACGAGGTCGCCGTCAGCGGCTTCGCGGATGGCGGCCTCGAGGTCGTCTTTCGTGACGTCGGCTTCGAGGTCGACCGTCAGGTCGGTGATCGAGCCGTTGGGGACGGGGACGCGAATCGCCATGCCGTCGAGTTTCCCCTCGAGTTCGGGGAGGACCTCGGTGGTGGCGATGGCGGCGCCGGTCGTCGTGGGGATGATGTTCTCGGCGGCGGCGCGACCGCGGCGGCGCTTCGATTCGGGACCGTCGACGAGCGACTGGGTGCCGGTGTAGGCGTGGACCGTGGTGAGCAGGCCCGAAGCGATGCCGAACTCCTCGTCGAGCACCTTGGCGACAGGGGCGACGCTGTTCGTGGTACAGGAGGCGTTCGAGAGAATGTCCTCGCCCTCGTACTCGTCGTGGTTGACGCCGTAGACGAACATCGAGACGTCCTTCTCGCCTTTCGGGGGCGCGGAGATGATGACCTTGTCGGCGCCTGCCTCGAGGTGCATAGCAGCGTCGTCGTGGGAGCGAAACAGACCGGTCGCCTCGAAGGCGACGTCGACGTCGAACTCCTCCCACGGTAACTCGGCGGGGTCGCGCTCGTTGAGCAGTTGGATCTCCTGGCCGCCGACGAACAGGGTGTCACCGTCGCGCTCGACGTCGTCGAGGCGACCGTGGACGGAGTCGTACCGGAGCAGGTACTCCATGTCGTCGTTGTCCATCACGTCGTTGATCGCGACGATCTCGATCCCGTTGTACTCGAGGGACGCGCGCAGGACGTTCCGACCGATGCGACCGAATCCGTTGAGGCCGACGCGAACGACGCCCTCCGTGGAAGTGTCTTCGGCGAATGAATGTTCACTCATATCTGAGTACTAAGCTGTCCAGGGTTAAAGTAGTTGCCCTGGCTCTGGACAGCGTCCGATGTACCTTGGATCCTATACTAACAGGCAGAGCGTAATTAACACCAGGGATGTTCGAACGTTCTGTCACACGAGACCGACGTACCGGGGTCGGTATAGGACCCACTAAACCCCGTTTATGAAAAAATTAAAAGATATATATTCGGCCGTGTGTCTCGTTATCAACCCGACGCAGTCTTCCGATTATTATCTCGAGTACTCAATTACGAGTTAACATCTATCAGTCTGTCCGAAACAATTATACCCGTCGCCGGTGGAGTGGACCTCGTATGCTCCGCGTCGGAATCAACGGATATGGAACCATCGGGAAACGCGTCGCGGACGCCGTCTCGGCGCAACCCGACATGGAACTCTGTGGCGTCGCCAAGGTCAGCCCCGACTACGTCGCCATCGGCGCCGTCGAGGCCGGCTACCCCCTCTACGTGGTCGACGAAACGCGGATCGAGGAATTCCGCGAGATCGGCGTCGACGTTGCCGGCACGGTCGACGAACTCGTCGAGGCAAGCGATGTCGTCGTCGACGCAACGCCCTCCGGGATCGGTGCCGAAAACCGTTCGCTGTACGAACGCCACGACACGCCAGCGATCTTCCAGGGCGGCGAGGACGCCACCGTTGCCGAAGTGAGCTTCAACGCCCGCGTGAACTACGACGAGGCCGAAGACGCCGACTACGTCCGCGTCGTCTCCTGTAACACGACCGGACTATCCCGGCTCGTCGCCCCGCTCGAGGAGGCCTACGGCATCGAGAAGGTACGGGCGACGCTGGTTCGACGCGGCGGCGACCCCAACCAGACCGGCCGCGGCCCGATCAACGACGCCGTCCCCGACCCCGTCTCCATCCCCTCCCACCACGGTCCCGATGTGCAGACGCTCTTCCCCAAACTCGACATCGACACCATCGGCCTGAAGGTGCCGACGACGATGATGCACGTCCACGCCATCAACGTCACCCTCGAGAACCCGCCTGCGAGCGAAGACGACGTGCGCGACCTGCTCGCGGCCCAGGAGCGAACTATCATGGTCCCCGAGTATGCCCGCATCGACGGCGCCGGGACGCTCAAGGACATGGCGGCCGACGCCGGTCGACCCCGCGGCGACATCTGGGAGAACTGCATCTGGGAGGAGTCAGTCACGCTCCAGGGTTCGGACCTCTACTGCATGCAGGCGATCCACCAGGAGTCCGACGTCGTTCCCGAGAACGTCGACGCCCTGCGTGCGATTTCGGGCCACCTGTCGGGTCCCGAAAGTCGGTCGCTAACGAACGAGACGCTCGGCATCGGCTTCGGAGGGCTTCGCGACCGGCCGGTGAAGCGACTCGATACGCAGACGGCCGACGACTGATTGCTGACGGCTGAACTAACGGCTGACGACTGGCGACTACCAATTCACGTTCCATCCTCCAACCACTCCGTTTCACATCGAAATCGCCAGCGACAGCAGAGTCGCCGTCACTCGAGCACATCGATCCCGTTCTCAGGATCTCGCCTCGAGGAATACCTTTTTGCACCTGCCACTTCTAGAGTCCCTCATGCGCCGAGACGACCGCGACGAACCCTTTGACGACCTCTTTCGAGAGATTGAGCGGATGATGAACGACATGATGGCTGGCGGAGACGTCGGCTTCGAGTCGCGGACGGACACCGACGCCGGCTTCGGCGCCGACACTCACGTCGACGTCCACGACACCGAAGAGGAAGTCCGCGTCATCGCCGACCTCCCCGGCGTCGAAAAGCAGAACATCGAACTCGAGTGCGACGGAAAGACGCTCACCATCTCCGCCCGGAGCGACCACCGCGAGTACGACGAGCGCGTCTCCCTTCCCCGCCGGGTCAACGAACACACCGCCTCCGCGACCTACAACAACGGGGTGCTCGAGGTCGTCTTCGAGCCCGCCGAGCAGTCCTCGGACATCAGCCTCGAGTAGCGGTATCGCAAGCGGTCTCGGTACGCAGTCGGTTTTTCCTCGCGTCTGTGCCGATCAGTGCCTACCCCCTCCCCTTGACCCCTATCACCGGTCACCGACGGTTACCAGCGGCCACCACACTACCGACACCCGTCGAGTACGATCACACAACGACCGTCTGGCTGTTGGCTGCAACTGTAAACAGTTATCCGACTGCGCGCGCAACCCACCCACAAGATGGCCAAGGACGTCAAACCCACCCGGAAAGAGTTGATGCAGATCGAGGATCGCATCGACCTCTCCGAGCGCGGGCACGGGACGCTCGAGAAGAAACGCGACGGGCTGATCATGGAGTTCATGGACATCCTGGACCAGGCCCAGGACGTCCGGGGCGAACTCTCGGAGGACTACGAGCGCGCCCAGAAGACGATCAACATGGCGCGTGCGATGGAAGGCGACGTCGCCGTTCGTGGGGCGGCCGCCGCCCTGCAGGAACACCCCGAGATCACGACCGAGTCGAAGAACATCATGGGCGTCGTCGTCCCCCAGATCGAGTCCTCGAAGGTCACGAAGAGCCTCGACCAACGTGGCTACGGGATCATGGGCACCTCCGCACGCATCGACGAGGCCGCCGAAGCCTACGAGGACCTCCTCCAGAGCATTATCCTCGCCGCCGAGGTCGAGACGGCGATGAAGAAGATGCTGCGGGAGATCGAAACCACCAAACGGCGCGTCAACGCCCTCGAGTTCAAACTCCTGCCCGACCTATACGAGAACAAGGAGTACATCGAGCAGAAACTCGAGGAGCAAGAACGCGAGGAGATTTTCCGGCTCAAGAAGATCAAGGAGAAGAAAGAGGCAGAGGAAGACGAAGAGGAGGAACTCGTCGGTACTCCGCGCGACGCCGAGGAGCACGAACCCGCGACCGCGAGCGGCGTTCCCGGAACCAACTAGGACCCAGCACCGTCGACACGCATTTATCTCGATGAACTGCTCCTGTGACGTCGACCCAATTACCTTCGCGGTTTCATCCTCGATTCGAGCCTACGCTCCCGAAGAGGCCGACGCGGCGGCAATCTGTCCGCACTGCCTTCGCGTCGAGCCCGCCAGCTCTGGGGCGGGCGATCCCGACTTCTCGCGCGTGAGTACGTCGTTTCCGTCAGGCGACGCGGGAATCTCACTGGCGCTCGCGATCGGACTCTGTGACTCGCTGGCGACGAACCGCACGAAACTCGAGGGCGCCCTCGAGGCGGTCGAGCGTCACGGGGCCGACCCACTGCTGGCCATCGATCGGGTGCTCGCCGAGCCGTCGGTCGAGCCAGCGGTCGACCTCGAGCGCCGGCGTCATCAGCTCGAACAGCTACTCTACTGATCGGGCGATCGGCGTTGCGAGCCACGGGGCTCAGGGGCTACAGGGCCTTGAGGCTACAGTGGCTACAGGGCTACTCGAGCGACGTCACTCGGTTCTGGAACTCGCGCGCAGTCTACTCCGGCGGCTGCAGCGCCGTTGCCGTAGAGCGAATCTGTCGAAACGCATCGCGCCCCCACTCGTAGGCCGCCTGCGAGTCGTTCTCGATGACCCCCTGGACGTCGCCCTCGTTCGTGAGAGTGACGAACGTGTACGTCTTCGCCGGCAGCTCGAGGACCGCCAGCCCGTACGGAATCTCCTCGACCGTCGCCGCTTCGAACGCATCCACCTCGAGGAAGCGCTCGAGGGCATCAGTGGAGGTCTCGAGGAGAAACGACAGGAGGTCGTCCGTCAGAACGACCTCGACCGCGAGGTCGCCGTCGGCCGTTTGATCGGCGAGAATACGACGAAACTGCGGCGTGCGTTCGGTGGCGCCGAGTGCCCAGACCCGGTCCGCGTCTCGCATACGGTCGGCGATCCGTTCGACCGGCGCGTTCGGCGCGTGCGAACTGGGTTCGTGGATCGTCGCCCCCTCCAGAACCGCCATCGACAGCGGAGCGTCGGGCGGGGCGAACTGCAGGACGTGACTGGCCGACGTGATGGATTCGAGGGCTCGCTGGCTCCGACGGTACTCCTCGAGGGCGAGTCGACCCGCAGTGGTCAGCCGTACCGACCCGTCGCGACGCTCGAGGAAGTGAGAGGTCTCGAGTTCGCGGATGGCGCGGTCGAGCGTCGACGACGAGCAGTCGATGGCGTCGAGGAGGTCGCCTTTCGCCCGCGGTCCCGTCTCGAGTGCTGCCAGCAGCGGGTGACGGCGGGACACCACCTCGAGCGGGGCGGCGGGCGAAGGCGAGGTCATCGTTCGTCATCGACTCCTCTGCTCGTGGTAAAAAGTCTCTCGGTCGTTCACGACTTGCGATTCACGACTCGTGACTCGTAACTCGGAACTCGTGGTTCGTCGTTCCAACTGGACAACGGGTCGAGAGAGCTACCGCCGGCTACCGCCACTCGAGGAGTCGACAGGAAGGTCGGATCGCTGTAGCTGCCTGGATGCCTAAGCTGCTTGAGCCGCCTAGATGCCCGTATCGTACCGGAGAATGCCCGCAATGCCACCGAAGGCATTGTAGAGCTGTTCGCCCTTCTCGAAGTCACTCGAGATGAACTTGGTCTCGGTGCCGCGCTGTTCGGCGATGGTGATGAGGTGCTCGATGGCGTCCTCGCGGTCTTCGTCCGTGACCTCGACGTCGGTACCGCACTCGCTGCACTCGTGAGTGGGCGTGGCCTTTCGACGGTCGATCAGGTCGTAGTCGGTGTTGCCACAGGCTTCGCAGTCGAAGGTGACGACGTCCTTGCGGAGGTCCTCGCTGATCAGGAGGGTCTCGACCGACCCCATCACGAGATTGCGCCGGGTCTGGTCGAACCCGTAGGTGGCGAGTTCCCCGCTGTGGAGTTCCTTGAAGAAGCGTTCCATGTGCTTCTTGTCCTTCATCACCTCGGCGTCGGCCAGAGCGTCGGAGGCGTTGTCGACCAGGTCCTTCAGGCCGGACTCGTCGGTGTAGGAGACGTCGAACTTTCCGAGTACCGTATCTTGAATCTCGTGATGGAGATAGTCGCCGTCGAGGAACTCGTCTTTCGTCGGGGAGGGACCGCCGACGAGAACGCCGTCGAGTTCGTGACGCTTGGGGACGAACAGGTCGTTGGCCATCCCCGCGACCTCCTGGTAGAAGTTGTCGATAGCCTCGAGGCGCAGGCGGGCGAATCGCTGGGCGGACTGGCCACCTTTCCGCTGCTTGCCAGGGACGAGCGAGGAGGCGGACTTGACGGGTTCGATGCGCTTGCCCTTGAGCCAACCGACGTTGGCCTCCCGGCGGTCGAGGACGATCAGCCCGTAGAGGCCGTGGTCCTCGAGCATGTACTCGAGGGGGTCGGTCAGGAAGTTCGAGTCGCAGTGGTACCGAAAGGACTCGACGGGATCCGGTGGGCTCTCGAGGACGCGCGTGATCATCTCGGTCTGGCCACCGCCGGAGTCGACGGCGCCTGAAAAGAGGACCATGCCGTTTTCGGGCGGGTAGGTGTCGTAGTACCGGAGTCGGTCCTTGATGCTCTTGAGGGCGTCCTGGACGTTCGTCCGAGTCTGTTTGGACTTGATGTTCGCCGCCTCGCTGTGCTCCTGGGTGACGTGGGCGACGACGTCGCTGACCTGGCGGTCCTCGGGGACGTAGATCGTTACGAGCTGGGTTCCCGATCCCTCGTAGTTGTCGAGGTCCTCGATGACCTTCCGGAACTCGTACTTCTTCCGGTCGGAACTGGCCTGCTCTCCCTCCTGACTCATTGTCTCTCTAGAACGGAGCCGCAGGTAAGTACCCTTTGACACGCCGTGGGACGCGGTGTCACCGGCCATCGGTGCCGCCACCGAAGCAAGCGCCACCACCCGAAGGATTACGTTCAGTCGTATTGTCACTATAGCCATGCAACGCCGCGCCCTCCTCGTTGGGTCTGCCGCCGCCCTCGTCGCCGGAGCCGCTGGCTGTCTCGGCGAGATCGGACCGTCCTCGAGCGCTCGAGCGGACGGAACCAAACGCGAACTCACGATGGTCGAGCAGGATTCGATACCCGCCGAACACGAGGTTTTGATCGATGTGACGTTGCTCGAGGAGACAGTAACGGAAGAGCGACCGGCACGGCTCGAGGTACGGACGACGAACGAGGGCGACGAACGGGCGCTCTCCGTGGGTGAAGCCGGGTGTAGCCTGTTCAACCGATCGCGAGGAGGAAGCGACGACCCCGAGGGGCTGTGGCTCTACAGACACACCGACCACCTCGAGCGCGTCGACGGCAGGTGGGTCGAGGACCGCGATGCAGAAGAAGGGAGAACGTTCACGACTCAGGGCTGTCCGCCTCGAACGTACGACCCCGACGAGTCGGTCGTCACCGAGTACGAGGTGTGGCACGACTTCCAAATCGATGGCTACTTCGATCCGGGTGCCTACCGCTGGAAGCACCGCGTTTCGGGGTGGGACGACCCGGACACGAGAGGGGACGCGGACAAAGCGTTCTCGCTCGAGTGGGGGTTCGCGCTCCGGGTTTCGAACCCGGATTCGTGACGACAGTCGCACGAAGTGACGAACGTCTGCACCCGCGAGCGAACGGAGTGAGCGAGCGGCCTCTTTAACTACTGTGTACGTCCCGAAGCCGCTTTACCCCTCGAGACGCTTTCCTCGGTAATGAGCCAGCCGACGCCCGAGGTCTACGAGCAGGGCAAGGGCATGGACGCCCACAACCAGGTGATGCGCGAGGTTCGCTCGCGCAAGGAGAAGAGCTACGACCCCCACGAACCGACGCGGGTCTGGCTCGACGAGGACAACACGCCCGACGGCGTCAGGGAGAGTCTGACGATCATCCTCAACACCGGCGGGTGTCGCTGGGCGCGGGCGGGCGGCTGTACGATGTGTGGATACGTCGCCGAGAGCGTCGACGGCGGGACGGTTCCCCACGAGGCGCTGATGGACCAGATTCAGGTCTGTCTGGATCACGAAGCCGACGAGGCCGACGAGCCAGCACCGCTGATCAAAATCTACACCTCCGGGTCGTTCCTCGACGAGCGCGAGGTGAGCGCCGAGTCCCGGAAGGCCATCGCCGAAACATTCGGCGACCGCGAGCGGATCGTCCTCGAATCCCTGCCCGACTTCGTCGACCGCGAGAAGATCGGCGACTTCACGCAGTACGGCCTCCAGACGGACGTGGCGATCGGCCTCGAGACGGCGACCGACCGGGTTCGCCGCGATTGCGTGAACAAGTACTTCGACTTCGAGGCGTTCGAGACGGCCTGTGCGGAGGCGGTCGCGGCGGACGAGGCCAGTGGGGCCGGTTCCGAGGTCGACGTCGAATCTGGCGCCGCAAGCGACGAAACCGGCAGCGGAGGCGTAGCTGACAGCACAGGCGAAGTCGGCAGCACAGGCGGCGCCGGCATCAAAGCCTACCTCCTGATGAAACCCCCCTTCCTCACCGAATCGGAGGCCCTCGAGGACATGGTCGCTTCCGTCGAACGTTGCCTGGCCGTCGACGGCTGTCACACCGTCTCGATGAACCCCTGCAACGTCCAGCGCTACACCATGGTCGACGACCTCTACTTCCGGGACGGCTACCGCCCGCCGTGGCTCTGGTCGGTCGCCGCCGTCCTCGAGCGGACCGCCGACGTCGAGGGCATCGTCGTCTCCGACCCCGTCGGCCACGGCACCGACCGCGGCGCACACAACTGCGGGGAGTGTGACGACCTCGTCCAGAAGGCGATCAAGGACTTCGACCTTCGACAGGACCCGTCGGTGTTCGAGCAGGTGTCCTGTGAGTGTGAGGCGACCTGGGAGGCTGTCCTCGACCTCGAGACGGGGTTCAACCAGCCGCTCACGCGGTAGCGGGGAAGCAGAGCGACACCGTCAGATCAGCGGGTAGAACAGGCCACGACTCGAGTCCCAGTAGACGGTGTCGCCCTCGACGGGAAGTAAGTTCTCGAACGCGACCAGCGACTCGAACTGTACCCCCGACATGGTCAGGTGAAACGGATTGCCACAGAGTCGGGGTTCGACGTTGAGCGGCCCCGGTCGCCAGATGAAGCCCGCCTCGGGAATGTAGGGATAGGCCTCCACCTGGTAGGTGAGCGCGTCACGGGCCTCCACGACGGCGGGGACGCGGTAGAGGTTCAACGTTCTCGCGAGTTGCTGATGGGCGTCGCCGAGTGCGATAACGTCTCCTCGCTCGTCGGCAGGGAGAGCGGCGTAGCGAACCGTCTGGTCGACGGTGAGTCCATGGGCGAACAGTCCGAGCAGTCGTCGTAACTCCGCGTCGAACAGACAGTCAAGTGCCGCGTCTGTTCCGTGGGCCCCGTCGTACAACGCACGCGAGGCGATGCGTTCGAGGGCGCGGTCGCGAGCCACCTCGAGTCGCCGACAGAGGAGCGGACCCCACGCTTCGATCGGCCCCGTTTGGACGACGTAATCGGTAGCCCCTGCCTCGAGAATCGTGGCTGGGTCGGCGGTGGGTTCGCTGGGGAGATCTGGGTCGAGGTCGGGATCAGTGTCGGGGTCGGATCACCCTGCCTTCGACAGTACGGACGTGAGGTCGTCCCTGCAGGGGGGCGAACCGACCAGCAGGAGCGACATTTCGGGGGTATCCATGATAATAGCGATCGATTCCCACATATTAAAGCGGTTGTGGCTTTCTCGAAACGCCGTCGGGGCCTGCTCGAATCAGTCGCTCGCCGCCGTCCCGTCGATCGTCGCTGAGCGCGTCGGCACGTCGGCCGTTGGGATCTGCATCCTGACGACGGTGCCTCGCGGATCGTTCTCCTGGAAGGTCAACTGCCCACCGGACTGGGTGATCACCCAGTTGACGAGCCACAGTCCGAGCCCGCTGGCGTGACGGAGCTGGGTGATCTCTTCGTCTTCCTGCAAGAGCGCACGCTCTTCCCCGGGGATACCGGGGCCGTCGTCGGCAACTGTGAGCGTGAGCGTATCGTCGTCGTCCACCTCGAGACCGATCTCGATCGTCGGTTCCTCCCGATCGCTGTGTTCGATGGCGTTCTCGAGGACGTGATAGATCGCGTCGGCGAGGAGTTCGTCGGCGCGAGCGTGTGCTCGATCGGGGAGCGTACAGCCGACGTCCACGGCCGGGTACTCCGCGTCGATTCGGTCGAGAGCGGTTTCGACGCAGTCGACGACGTCGACGGGGCCGGTCGCCGCGCCGTCGCGATCCAGCGTTCGTTCGACCGCTCGGGTCTTCTCGGCGAGGCTGATGAGTTCGCCAGCCCGTTCCTGAATCGCTTCGGCAAAGTCCCGGTCGTCGTCGTCCTCGACGGCTTCCGCGAGCATTTCCGCGCAGCCGTTGATGATGTTCATGCCGTTTCGCAGGTCGTGTCGGAGGACGCGATTCAGGATCTCGACACGTTTTTGATGCTGTTTCTGGGCCGTGATGTCGGTGTAGAGGCCGAACGCGCGGTCAGTCGAACCGTTCGTGTCCATCGGGACGACCCGCATCATGAAGTCGCGAAGCCCGTCGCTCGTCCGACGCTTGACCTCCGCCTCGACGGCTTCCCCCTGCGTCCCACGCTCGTTGATCTCCTGGGCGTGCCCGAAGCGATCGGGAGGCACGATGAACGAATCGAGCGGTTCCTCGAGCAGTTCGGACTCCTCGTACCCGAAGATTCGCTCGAACGCCGGGTTCACCTGCTCGACGATCGGACCCTCGGGGACGCGCTTCGTGCTGACGATCGCGTCAGGGACGTTCTCGAAGAGCGCGGCGAAGCGGTCGCGTTCCGCCTTGAGTCGGGTTTCGAACGCGAGGCGATCGAGCGTGTCAGAGACGTGCGAGAGCAACAACTCGGTCAGTTCCTGGTCGGCCCGGTCGAACGCACCCACGTCCGTCGAGACCGCCTGGAAGATGGCGCGGTCGCCGATCGGCGCGCTCAGCACCGATCGGTAGGAGTCGCGTTCGGGGGTCGCCTCCTCGTCGGCTCTGAGGTCGTCCAGCCGGTACGTTCGGTCGTTTCGATAGGTCTTCCCGGCGATGCCCTCGTCGATCGGTGCGCGACTCGAGAACCCGTCCTCGTGGATCGTCGAGGAGACGGCGACGGTCTCGAGGTACTCGCCGTCGACGCGGTCGACGACGCAGACGTCGAACTCGAGGACGTCCTCGGCGGTTTCGACGGTGAGGTCGTAGACGTCCTGGGGCGTTTCACACGAGTCGAGGCGGGAGGCGATCTCGTGGAGTTTCGCCATCTTCTCCCGATGATCGACGAGCTCTCGTTCCATCACCTTTCGATCGGTGACGTCCCGGAGGATGCCGACGCTACCGGAGAGGTCGCCCGCGCCCTGGAGGAGGGTGGTGTTGACCTCGCAGGGGACGATGTCCCCGCTTGCGGTGACGATGTCGACGTCGTAGGTTGCTACCTCGTCTCCGCCGCCGTCTTCGTCGCTAGCAGCGAGCCGTTCGACCTCACGGACCCCGCGCTCGAAGCTCTCCTCAGTGAGTACCTCGGAGGCGTGGAGTCCGACGAGGGTATTCCGGTCGTAGCCGGTGATATCGACCATCGTGTCGTTGACCGTGACGAGTGTTCCCTCGGTGTCGACGGCGTACAGGCTGTCGCCAACGGCTTCGACGACAGTCTTCGCTCGCTCGAGTTCGCGCTCGCGGGCGGCCTGGTCGAAGGCAGCTTCGGCCGTCGCCGCGAGAATTTGTATCAGGGTGAGGTCGGTCTCCTCGATCGTGGCGGGGCCGGACGCGGCGACGGTCAGCAGGCCGTGCTCGCCGAGTGGGTAGATGACAGCGTTGCCGACCTCGTCGGTGAGGTCGTATGGGACCATCTCCGCGGAGGCGTCCTCGATGACGACCGGCGATCCGGATTCGTAGGTCGACCACAGCGGGTCGTCACCGGGACCGACCGGCGTAAACTGCACCGTTTGCTCCTCGAGTCGCTCACTCACGGCGACCAGGTCGAGTCGATTCGCGTCCTCGTCGTAGACCCGGATACCGGCGAGGACGTCGTCGATAATCTCGTCCGTCGCGTCGATGACGAGCGAGCCGATTTCGGCCTCCGAACTCGTCTGCATCAGCGCCTGGGTCGTCTCCTGGAGCGTCTCGAGTGCGAGCGACCGCCGGAACTCCGACGTCATGTCGCGGACGAACGAGAGGGCTCCCGTGACGGTGCCGTCAGCGTCGACGAGGGGCGTCGTGGACCACTCGCACCGAAACGACGTTCCGTCTTTGTCGACGTTTCGCGAGATGCCGTGGTTCGTACTCGGCTCGCCCTCGAGCCAGGTCGCCCACCAGTCGGTAATCGCCTCGCGTCTCTCCCGGGGGACGACGAGGTCGGTCGCGTGACGGCCCATCGCTTCCGCCGCGGTGTAGCCGAACAGGTCGGCCGCGGCGTCGTTCCAGTGGCGGACCTCGAATTCGGGGCTCCACTTGATGATCGCGAATGGCGACTGCTCGACGATGAGTTGGACGTGATCGGGAGACGACTCGAGGAACGGTTCGTTGCGCTCGTCGTGTGTTTTTGCGAGCGAAGACGAGTCGCTGGAGTCAGGGTGGGGGTTGGGGTCGAGTTCGGATTCTGAGTCCGAGTTGAGACCGGAGTCGGGTTCGGAATCGGAGCCGTGACCGAGGTCGGCGCCAGCATCGGTTTCCGTCTCGACGATCGCCTCGAGCACGCGGGTCACGAGCGTCTCGACCCCCTGTGACTTCGGAACGTAGCCGGTGACGCCAGCGGCGAGCGCCTCACCCGCGATGGCTTCGTTACCGGCGTCGGTGTAGACCACGACTGGAACCTCCGGCGCCCGCCGACGAATCGCCCGGAAGAGGTCGAGGCCGGTTCTCGTGGCGGAGCCGAGGTCGTACTCCGTAATGACGCAATCGGTGGACTCGAGTCGGTCGAGACACGCCTCGTCGCTCTCGACGCACTCGAGGTCGAGACCGACTGCTCGAACGGCGGAGGCGACGCGATCGGTGCAGTCGGGGTCGACGTAGATGACGCGGGTTCGTGTGTCCATGACTCGAGTTCCAGAACGGGTGCTGTCGTTCAGTTGCAATCTACAAGGAACGGCCCCGTCTTTAGTGTTCGATTCGACTCAGGAATTGAGTCCACTTTAAGCTATGGGAAATTAACGGTGGTGAGGGCTCGTGAAGCGTTTTTACCGGATACCCCTGACGAGAACCCATCGAGAGACCGCCGCGACCGCCTGCAACACATTTATAATCGCCGCCACGATTGGTATTGTATAATATGGGCAATACTGATATCGACGCATCCGAGGTCGCCCGCCGCATCGTCGACGACGACGAGAGTCTGTTCGTTCTCGACGTCCGCAACGAGGACGACTACGAGGAGTGGCAGATTCCAGCCAGCACGAACGTCCCGGTCTACGACGAACTGCTCGAGTACGACTACTCGGGGCTCGAAGATCACCTCGAAGATCTCCCCGAGGACGAGGAGATCGCCGTCGTCTGCGTCGCGGGCGTCACGTCCGCCCGCGCCGCCGAATTCCTCCGCGACCACGGGTTCGACGCGAAGTCGATCCCCGACGGAATGAACGACTGGGGTCGCGTCCACCGGGAGTACGAAATCCCCGATGCCGAAGGCGTCGTACAGATCGTCCGACTTGGCACCGGTTGTGTGTCCTACCTCGTCCACGACGGCGAGGAAGCCGTCGTCGTCGATCCGACCCAGTACGTCGACCGGTACCTGGGCCTCGCCGACGACCGGGATCTCGAGATCGTCGGCGTCGTCGACACGCACGCCCACGCCGACCACGTCTCCGGAGCGCGCCGACTGGCCGGCGAACTCGACGTCCCGTACCACCTCCACGCAGCGGACGCGGGCGAACTCGAGACGATCACGGCCCTCGCAGACGGCGACGCGATTTCGGTCGGCGATCGGGAACTCGAAACGATGCACACGCCCGGCCACACGCCCGGAAGTGTCTCGTTGCGCTTCAGCGACGCGCTCCTCTCCGGGGACACGCTGTTCCTCCGGAGCGTCGGCCGCCCCGACCTCGAGGACGGGTCCGAGGACGCCATCCGCGGGGCGTCCGGCCAGTTGTTCGACAGCCTCGACGGTCTCCTCGATCTCCCCGACGAGACCATCGTCCTCCCCGGGCACTTCAGCGACGAGGACGTGCGCCCGCTCGCGACCGAACTCGGCGACCTCCGGGCGGAGACGACGAACGAACTCCTGGGGTACGTCGAAGACGGTAACGAAGAGGCGTTCGTCGAAACCATCGTCGAGAGCCTCTCCGACGAACCCCCGAACTACAACGAGATCAAGCAGATCAACTGGGGCAAAGAACAGCCCGGCGGCGACGTCGAAACCCTCGAGCTCGGACCCAACAACTGCGCCGCCAACTGAGCCGTCGTCGTTCGTCCGCTCGAGCGGAGTCGGTTCGAGTGCAGTCCACTCGATCAGGGGCCACTCGAGTAGAGTCCGCTCGAGGCAGACCCCCGTCGTCGATTACCCCTCGAGGGCCCGTTCGAACCCGCGCAGAATCTCCTGTCCGTCCGTCCCGCCGACGTCCGGGAGCGTCGCCCGTTCGGGGTGGGGCATCAGTACTGCCACCGTCTCGCTCTCGCCTAGCACGCCCGCAACGTTGTGTTTCGAGCCATTCGGATTGGCGTCGTCGGTGAGGTTGCCCTCGGCGTCACAGTACCGAAAGAGGACGCGGTCCTCGGTCTCGAGGCGAGTGAGGCGATCCTCCTCGATCTCGAAGCGGCCCTCGCCGTGTGCGATCGGGATCTCGATCACGTCGCCCTCCTCGAAGGCGGCCGTCCAGGGCGTGTCGGTTCGTTCGACTCGCAGGAAGACGTGCTCACACTGGAAACGGGCGCTCTCGTTCGTCGTGAACGCCCCCTCGGTCAGGCCGGACTCGCAGCCGACCTGGGCGCCGTTACAGATCCCGAGGACGGGGACGCCCTCGGCGGCGGCCTCGCGTACGTCCTCGAGGATCGGGGACCGGGCGGCCATCGCGCCCGCGCGAAGGTAGTCTCCATAGGAGAAGCCGCCGGGGAGAACGATGCCCGTCGTGTCCGCGGGGAGGCCGTCCTCGTGCCAGACGATTTCGGCGTCGATGTCCAGGTGCTCGAGGGCGGCTTCGGCGTCGCGGTCGCAGTTCGAGCCGCCGAAGCGGACGACGGCGACCGTCACCGTCGGCACCCCCTGGTGTGGCGAGTCCCGGTCGGCGTCGGCATGGGCACCGGCATCGACGCACGTGCAACCGTCATCTATCGCTCGTCGACCGCCACGTCGTAGTCGTGGATGGTCGGGTTCGCGAGCAGTCGTTCGGCCATCTCGTCGGCTCGATCGGCCGCCTCGTCGGCCGACGCCGCCTCGAGGTCGATCTCGAAGCGATCGGCCGAGCGAAGCGCCTCGAGCGAGAATCCCAGTCGCTCGAGGGCACGGCGGGTGGTCTCGGCCTCGGGGTCGAGGACGCCGCGTTTGAGTCGGACGGTCACCGTGGCGGTGTAGGCGGTCATCGTCTGAATCCCCGCATCCGTGCTCAAAAACGCTTTCGGGTTTGCCTCGTCATACACGTTCGTGGATAGTATCGACTGCTGCTCGAGATTCCGGAAGTTCTCGAGAGCAATCCGGGCGTTCGACGCCCGAGGGGAGCGCCAGGAGTTCGATCCGCGTCGGCGTGACGGCCGGCCATCCCGCATTCGATGGCGTGGCTCGACGGGTTGCGACGCAGAATCGACAAGGCGGCGTTCGTGAGGACGAAAACGGACGTCAGACCAGCGCGGCCTCGAGTTCGACGAGTGCGCCGTCGACGGCCTCCTGGTCCGCGTCCGGAATCGAAACGCGGTCACCCCGGAGGAGCGAGATGAGTTTCTGGCCCTGTCTGACCGTGATCGTGTCGTCGTCGGCCTCGATGCTCTCGACGATCTGGACGAGCCACGCCGGGACGGTTCGCTCGTCCTCGAGGTACGTGTCGGCACGCTGGACGAGGGCGTGGTGAACGACCCAGCGCTCTTCGCGCGAGAGGTCGACAGTGCGGCTATCGGCTTCCTGTGGAGGTGTACTCATCGTGTCACGGGTCGGCTCTACCGACCACTGGCCGACAGTAAGGACCGTCCACTAATAAGCCTTGTCGCTTGTTAACATACCTGTGAGTCACTCACCGGGTGTCCCGCCGCATCGCAATCTCGAACCAGGGACAGAGGCGAAGTTGTCGGTACCACTCGGGATGGGCCGAGAGCCGCTCGTACGGCACCCACATGAGCCCCGCGACCTCCTCCTCGTCCGGATCGAGCGTCGTGTCGTGGAGCGTCACCTCGAGGACGGCACAGACCTCGTGCTCGACGCCCGCGTTCTCGAAGTACCGCTTGTACTCGAAGCGGTCGGTGAGCCGGACGTCCTCGTACTGATCCGGTGTGATGCCGAGTTCCTCCTCGAGTCGCTGGCGCGTCGCATCCTCCTGGCTCTGACCCTCGACGGGGTGGGAGGCGACCGTCCCGTCCCAATAGGTCCCCCAGAGGCGCTTTCCGGGGGCTCGCTGGGCGAGCAGGATGTTGTCGTCCTGGTCGAACACGAGCGACGTAAAGGCCCGGTGGCGCGTCCCCTCGCCGGTGTGAGCCTCGAGGCGGTTGACCAGGCCGAGTTCGGTGTCGTCGGCGTCGACCGCGATCACGTCCTGGGCGGCGTTCTTGTGTGGCAGTTCTTCGGAATCCGTCGACTCGTTCATACGACAACTGAACGGGGCGTCCGTAAAACCAGTATCGGCTTTCGAGAGGAGATCTCTCGAGATTTGAGGAGAGGAGACCCTCGAGGCCGACCCTACAAGCCCGCACCCTCGGCGTCCGGGTTCGACGCGTAGTCGTCCCCCACGACGACCGAAATCGCCCCCGGAAGGGTCTCGAGATCGAGTTCCTCGGCCGCGAGCACCTCGCCGTCGAGGCTGTAGGTGATTGGCTCGTCGTGGAGGCTCTCGATCGTTACCCGCGGCACGCGGTGGCGGACGATCCCATCTGCATCCAGGTCGAAGAGGTGATCGAGCGCCGTCGCGCCGACCATCGACGGCATCGACGCGTTCTCGACGAGGGTCACCTCGAGCAACCCGTCCTCGGCGTGGGCCTGCGCCTGGCGCCGGCCGAACCGGCGGCAGTTCCCGATGAACGCGAGCGCGACGTCGCCCTCCCAGACGGCGGACGTCTCTGCGTCGGCGTTCTCGAGGGTGACCCGCAACGGCGCCCCGTTGTAGTTCGTCGCCGTCTCGATCGTCTTGAGTACGTACGCGAGCACGCCGAATCGCCGTTTGCTCTCGGAGTCGGTCTCGAGGCTGGCTTCGGCGGTCAGCCCGCCGATACAGGAGTTTAGAAACGCGCGGTCGTTGGCTCGCCCGAGGTCGAGGCGCCTTCGTCGGCCCGACTCCGCCAGCGAGAACGCCTCGCCGATGCTCTCGATGCCGAGGTTCGACGCGGCGTTGTTGCCCGTTCCGGCGGGGACGATCAGCAGCGTCGGCCAGCTCTCGACCCCTGACTCGACGAATCCGTCGACGACCTCGTTCACCGTCCCGTCGCCACCGGCCGCCGCGACGAGTTCCGTCCCACTTTCCGCCGCTTCGCGAGCGTACTCGCGGGCGTCACCTTCGGCTTCGGTTACGCGCAATTCCCACCCGCCGTCTGCCGCGAGGCCGTGAACCTGCTCGAGGTGGTCCTCGCTCCCGCTCACCGGGTTGCAGATCACGACTCTGTCGGTCGGTTCGGCGGCCCCGGAACCGTCTGCTCGGAGCGATCCAGGAGGGACCCTCGGGACGTGCATGCCAACACAACCTTTCCCCAAAACAAAAACCCTCCCCCATCGTTGTCCAGGATATGTTCGCCGTCGATTTACACGCACATACCCGGTTCTTCCACGGCCATCGGGGACTCGGGGATCGGTACGATCCAATCGGCGTCTCGCTCCTCGCTCGTACTGCCCGTTGGCGCGGACTCGACGGCGTCGCGACGACCAATCACGACTACTACACCCCCTTCGAGCGCGAGGCCGCCACGGTCGTTCCCGGCATCGAGGTCACGACAACCCGCGGGCACGTCCTCGTCGTCGGACCGAACCCGCCTCGTGAGACGGTCCCGCTCGAGTACACCCCCGCGGAGGTGGTCGACATGGCCCACGACCGGGGCTGTGCGGCCATCGTCGCCCACCCGTTTCGAAACAGCACGGTGACCGACGTCCAGGACCTCCCGTTCGACGCCATCGAGATCAACGGCAAACACCCCCGGACGCAGCCGCTGGTCGAGCGACTCGCGGCCGAACACGACGTCCCGCTCGTCGCCGGGAGCGACGCCCACTACCCGGTCGAGGTCGGGCGAGCGTACACGCGAATCGACGCCGACGAACTGACCCCCGAGTCGGTCGTCGAGGCGATCCGGGACGACCGTGTCGAGGCGGTCGTCGATCGACGGCCCGTCGACCGATTTATCCGACGCTGGTACCGGGCGATCCACAGCCGAAAGCACCCGAACGACCTGCTCTCGAAGCCGACACCCGGTGTCGGTGAACCACCGCAGAGTTAGTCTGATTTCTCGAGGATCAGCCCAGTTTCTCCTCGAGAATCAACCGCGTCTTGGTGCTCACGACCTCCTCCTGCTCGCGCGCCTGCGTGATGAGTTCGTTGACGCTGCGCGTGTCGGCGGCGTCGACGACGAGTACGACGTCCTGTTCGCCCGAGACCTGCCAGACGAAGTCGACTTCCGCCCACTCGGCCATACGCTCGGCGATGCTCGCGGTGTCGACGTCGACGGCGACGCTGATTTCGATCATCGCCTTGACGTTCCCCGTGCGCGTGGTGACGGTGAATCGTTCGATCACGCCGTCGGCGTTCATGCGTTCGACGCGGTTTCTGACCGTCCCCTCGCTCGTTCCAACCTCTTCGGCGATCTCCGTGTACGGCGTGCGGGCGTCTCGCCGGAGAATGTTCAGGATGTGTCGGTCGAGGTCGTCCATTGAGATTTGACTGTTCGGACGGCACCTACTTGTCGATTACGAATTTCGTAACAATACTTCGAAGGCAACACTTATGGTGGGCCGTACAATACGTATCTCGTAATGAACCCGGCCTACGTTGCGCTGGAGAGCGGTCACGTACTCGAGGGACGTGCTCGTGCTCCGGGTACCGCACGCGGGGAACTGGTTTTCACAACAGCATACACCGGCTACGAGGAGAGTCTCACCGACCCCTCCTACGAGGAACAGATCCTCACCTTCTCGTACCCGCTGATCGGCAACTACGGCGTCCGCGAAGAGCGCTTCGAGTCCGATCGAATCCACCCGCGAGCCGTCCTGGCCCGCGAGCTCACCGACGACGTCGCCGACTGGCTCGCGTCCGAGGGCGTTCCGGCCGTCGACCACCTCGACACCCGCGACGTCGTGACCGACGTCCGCGAGGGCGGCGCCATGAAGTGTGGCATCGCCGTCGGCGAAGACGTCACCCCAGACGACGCCCGCGCGGAACTCGAGCGGTGTGAGGCGATGAGCGATCACACCGAAATCGGCGCACAGGTCAGCGTCGACGAACCCGTGGTCCGCGGCGCCGACAACGACGGCCCGACCGTCGCGCTCGTCGACTGCGGCGCGAAGGGATCGATCGTCGACTCGCTGCTCGCCCGCGACGCCACGGTTCACGTCCTCCCCCACGACGCGAGCACCGCAGACGTCGAGGCCGTCGACCCGGACGTCCTGTTCGTCTCGAACGGCCCCGGCGACCCGGTTAACTTCGAGGCCGCGATCGACCTCGTCCAGGAATTCGTCGAGGACACCCCCGTAGCCGGCATCTGCCTCGGCCAGCAGATCGTCGCCGAGGCCCTGGGCGGGGCCACCGAGAAGATGACCTTCGGCCACCGCGGCGTCAACCAGCCCGTGCTCGACCTCGAGTCCGGCCGGGTCGTGATGACGACCCAGAACCACGGCTACACCGTCGCCGAACCCGGCGACCACCTCGAGGTCACCCAGCTCAACGTCAACGACGACACGCCCGAAGGTCTCGACGGCATCGAGTACGACGTGCTCACTCGCCAGTACCACCCCGAAGCGAACCCCGGTCCCGAGGACACCCTCGACTTCTTCGACGACGTCCTCGCGATGGCCACCCCTCGACGTTCCCCTCGTGCGATCCCGGCTGACGACTGAGCGACCTCGTCAGCCGTAGGTCGGTTCGTCCCCGCCGAACCGATCACGACGACCGTGTTCTACCCGCGTTCGAATCGACGTCCACACACCCGTATGGGAACTGAAAAACAGAAGATGGTAGCCGGGGAGCTGTACGACCCCGCCGATCCCGAACTCGTGGCCGACCGCGAGCGGGCTCGAGGACTCACGCGTCGCTACAACCGGATGGCCGAGAGCGGTGGCAACGACGGTGACGGCGACAGCGACGGGACGACTGACGGCGACGGGACGGCCGACAGCAACGGTGACAGCGACCACCGACGACAGATACTCGAGGAACTCCTCGGATCGATCGGCGGCGAGTGCCAGATCGAGCCACCCTTTCGCTGCGATTACGGGTACAACGTCCACATCGGCGAGGACTTCTTTGCGAACTACGACTGCGTCGTCCTGGACGTCTGTCCCGTGGAGTTCGGCCGAAACTGCCTGCTCGGACCCGGCGTCCACGTCTACACGGCGACGCACCCGCTCGAGGCCACCGCGCGACGCGAAGGGCTCGAGTACGGAAAGCCAGTTGCGGTCGGCAACGACGTCTGGATCGGCGGCCGGGCGGTGCTCACTCCCGGCGTGACGGTCGGCGACGCCGCCGTCGTCGCGGCCGGCGCGGTCGTGGTCGACGACGTGCCGGCGGGCGTCGTGGTCGGCGGGAATCCCGCGCGGGTGATCAGGGAGGTACCGTCTGCGGAGGGAGCAGAAGAGGAGTAGTCACTTGCGAAGGATCCAGGCAACCAGCACGACCGCCAGCAGCGCCGCCCCCAGCGCCGCCGCCGCGAGCCGTCGATCGACGACGAGGACGTCGCTCGCCGCCCAGCGGTAGAGGCCGACGCTCCCGAGTGCGACCGCGCCACCGGTCGCGACCGCGACGAGTGCGTGGACGAGTTCGGCCCGCATCGTCGCCGCGTCCCGCCCAAGTTCGGCGCGGAGCCCGTCCGCGTACTCGCCGACGTCCCAGACGACGAACGCGCCGGCGGCCGTCCAGATCGCCGCCTCCGTCCGGCCGATGACCGCGAGCGAGCTAGCGAGGCCGAGAATCGCCATCGCCGCCAGCGCCGAACCGACCGCCCGCGGCGACAGGAGGCGAATCGCTCGAAGCAACGAGACCGTCCCGAACAGCGACGAGAGCATCCCCAGTGCGACGAGCAGGACGGCGACGACGAGCGCGATCGGCGGGAACTCGAGCAACAGGTCCGCGACCACCTGCGGTTCGATCTGGCGAACCAGGGCCTCGAGCGACGCCTCGACGGCGGGCGTGGCGAGCACCGACGCGAGCGCGAGCGTCAGCACGACCCCGCCGACCATCGGGGCTGCCAATCGAGCGACGACCGCGGCCAGCCCCCGCCGTAGCGCCCGTCGAGTCCACTCGAGGGCAACCACAAATGCGGCAACGGCGAGGAGGACGAGGAAAAGAGTTCGAAGCTCCCGCGCGACGACGACCGTGGCCAGCGCCTCGCCGGCCGGTGCCGGCACGGTCGCCGCGAGTTCCCGGGGCGAGAGCGGAACGTCCGAGAACTGCTCGAGCAGCGCCGGAAGCACCACGACCCCGGAAAGACCGACCAGCGCCACACGGATCGCGATCGAGTTGCCGCGGCGAACGGCGCCGGCGATCCGCGAGACGGTCTCGCGCCGATCGGGCGGGACGAGGCGTTCGATCGGGACGTAGCCGACCGTCACGAAGACGGCCCCGGCCGTCACCAGGACGAGCCCGAAGAACGAGACGGTCGCCAGGGTCTGGCCTGGCTCGAGGAGGACGTCACTGGCGGCCCCCGTCACTTCGGCGACCGCCGGCCCCGCACGCTCCCTGACGCCGGCCTCGGGGAGCACGCGAACGACGACCACGACCACGACTCCGAGCGCGGCGAGCGTCGTGGCCCTGGCGGCCGCACGGACCCCGCCGTCACCCAGTCGGTCCCACGACGCCAGCGTCCCGGCGAGGGCGGCGACGACGAGCGACCAGACGGTCACCGCCGCGAACGGGCCGAAGCCGGCGACGCCGACGGCGAATGCCCAGGCGATGGTTACGGGGACGGCGACCAGGACGGCCGCGGGGACGGCGAGCGCCCCACCGACGGCGCGACGCACCGGGCGGTCACTCCCGAGCAGGGTGGCGACCAGCGCCGCGCCGATGCCGCCGACCGTCGCGACGGCCGCGAGACGGGTGCCGATCAGGGACCCGCCGACGGCGAGACAGATGGCGAGCGTGAGCACGAGGGTCGCGACGTCGCTCGTCGTCGGTTGCGCCAGGGCGCCTCGAACGGCCCCGAGTACGGCACTCGTTCCACGTTTCCCGGCCGCGCTCGCGGCGGTTCGGGCCGACTCGAGGCGCGAGTGGTCGCGTGTCCCGTGATCGCCGCTCGGACTCGGCCTCGTAGTCGGACTCAAGCGCGTACTATCGACTCGAGTCGATGTACTTGATTCGGTTCCGCCGTCGGTCCGTATGCGAGGGTCGCCTCCAGCAGCTGCATCGCTTCGGACGGCTCCATCCGCACTCGCGTCCGTCTCGAGCCCCGTCATCGGGCACCCCCCATCGCACGGATCGCCCGGGCCAGTTCGACCGACAGCGGATCGACCGGGTCCCAGTCGACGACGACGGAGCCGAGCCCGCGGAGGTCGTCGATGCGATTCCGGCGTTCGATGCCGGCGATTTCCGTTCCCGGCGATCGGTCGCCGCCAGACACGCTGGTCGTCATGTCCGGGCTCACGACGGTCACCGTCCGCCCGCGGAGGCGAAGCTGTTCGACCAGGTCGACCGCCGCGTCGTCCGTGAGCGGGCTACAGAGGACGACCTGCGCGTTCCGGGGGAGACGCGTCTCGAGGTCGGTCGCGAGCGTCCCGCCGTCGGCGGCGAGGCGGCTCGCGGTGCCGTTACCGGACACGTCGCCGACCGCGTCGTCCACACGCCGACGAACGTCGTCGCCACCGCCGGGGTCGATCCACACGTCGTCCTCGAGCGTCGCGAACCCGGTTCGGTTGCCGTCCTCGAGCGAGGCGAGTACGCCGCGCGAGGCGGCGTACAGCGTCAGGTCGTGCGAGTCGGGGCCGCCGGAGCGTGACTCGCGGTGGACGCCGGCGCGGTCGTCGACGAGGAAGACCATCGTGACGGCGCGCTCCTCGCGGTGTTCGATCGTCGCGAGGTCGCCCGTCCGGGCGAGGCGGTGCCAGTCGATCCGGTTGATCGGATCGCCGTGGCGGTACTCCCGGGCCGCGTAGAACTCGATCCCGTTCCCACCCTCGTCGGTCGGCGTCCGCCCGACGAAGCGGATCGTCCGGTCACGAACGGCGAACGAGTCCAAGAGTGTCTCGCAGGTCAGCGAGCCGTCGCCCTCAGCGTCGGGTTCGAACGTCTCGAGCGCGCTCGCGGCGAGGTTTCGGACGCGAACGCGGGGCGTGCCGAACGCGTACTGCCCCCGGGGTGGCAGCACCTCGTACTCGTGGCTGACGGTTTCGCCGGGACGAATCGCGGTGGCGAGGGCGCTCGAGCCGGCGACCACCGGCACGTCCTCGGGGACGGCGTCAACCACCCGGACGTCGGGGAGCACCCGGTCGCCCTCGTTGGTCACCGAGAGGGTGACGGAAACCGGCTGGCCGGGTCGGGGTCGATCGTCGTCGAGGGTTCGCTCGACGGCGAGGTCGGTCGACGGCGCGCCGCTCGCGACGCCGACCAGGACGTACCCCAGCGGAACGACGGCGACCACGAACAGCGCGGGCGCGCCCAGCACCACCGCGAGAAGGCAGATCGCGAGGGCGACGACGATGGCACTCTGCCATCGGGGGACGCGACTCATCGCGGGTCCCCCCGTCGTTCGCTCTCGATGGAGTGGTCTCGAATCGCCTCGACCGCCTCGATTGCGTGTTCGAGCCCGCGCGTGAAGGGATCGGCCGTGCTGCAGAGGTCGATCAGCCAGAGCGACAGCGGCGTCGACGGGCCGTCCTCGTCGGCGAGGAAGGCGGCCGCCCGCCGATCGTCGGTCCAGGTACCCGCCCGGATCGCCGCCACGGCGTCCGCCCGGTCCAGCCCGGTGTGAGTCGCGTAAGTGTCAGCGGCGAGCGCGCGAAGCGCCTCGACGAGTTCCGTTCGGGCCTGGTCGCGAACCGGGCGAGGCTCGTCGTCGTACGCCGTCGCGCGATCGATCCAATCGTCGTAGACCGCGCCAGCGAGTCGGGACGAGGTATCGGTCAGCGAGCGTGAGCCGGCGAATGGCTCGGTCGAACTCGCATCGAGTGGCCGCGGCGCGTCGACTCGGAACCGGCCAGCGGCCGTGATCGTCGGGGCGACGACCAGGAGGACGACCGCGAACGCCAGCACCAGGTGGGTGGGGTTCAGGGTCGAGAGCACCGACTCGAGTTCGGGAACCGCCTCGAGCACGGTCGCCGGGCGGTACAGCAGGCCCGCACCGAGCGCGAGCAGTCCGGTCGCGAGGGCGGTTCCGGCGAGCAGGCCGAGCGTCGATGGGCGACGGCTCACGGTTCACCCGTTGAGTTCTCGTTCGGACTTCCGTTTGCATCCCGGCTCGGGTCCCGGTTCTCGTCACCGTTCGCGTCGCTCCTTGCGTCGTCCGTCGGTTCGTCGCTCGTTCCGTCGTCCGCCGATTCGTCGTCCGCCGATTCGTCGTCCGCCGCCAGCGACGACCGAATCGTCGCTTGAGCGGCCGTCGTTCGTTCGAGTCGCCGCGCCGGGTCCCGGCCGCCGTACTCGACGTCGCGGAAGGCGTCCGTAATCGTCTCGACCGGTTCGGCGGGCACGCCCCGGGCCTTCGCCCCTTCGGCGACGTCCGTGGGGGTCGCGACCCGCAGTCGGGACACGGTCGAGACCGAGGCCACGTCCGCGAACGCCTCGCGGATGCGTACGCGAGCGGTCGGTCGGTCGTCTGGCGTGGCGGTCCCGGCGTCGGTCCCGGTTGCCTCGCCGCCGACGAACGGGAGCGACGCTCGCACGGAGCGAGCTTTCGTCCCCACCCCGGCGAGGATCCCGGCGACTGCTCCGAGGAGGAGTCCCGGCAACTCGGCGATCGATCGAAGGCCGCACAGCGCCTCGTAGGCTCGCTCGAGCGCCCGCGAGCAGGCGACGACGACGCCCATCGCGAGCGCCAGCAGGTGACTAGGGAGCGCTCGAAGTGTCGCGATCGGGTCGTCCTTCCGCAGGAAGACGTAGCCGACGACGACCGCCAGTGCGACGGCCAGGAGCGTCAAGATCGGTCGCTCGCCAGCCGGCCCCAGCGAATTCTCGAGCGAGTCGGTCACGCTGTTCGTGTCTTCCTCGGCGCTGTCCGTTCCGTCGTCTTCGGCGCCGTTTGTCTCGCCATCCGAAGCGTCGGTAGCGCCGGTGGCGTCGCTCGCGCTTGAGTCTTCGGTTCCGCCCGACGTCTCGGGGTCCGACTCGCCGCCGTCGCGACTCGCGTCCAGGTCGTCGGTCGGAGCATCGCCTTCGGCGTCGTCGGGGACAGCGCCCTCGTCCCACGCCTCGTCGCCGGCGTTCGCGTCGAACCCGTCGCCCGAGTCGGGTTCGTCGCCCGTACTCGAGCCGTCGGTCGCCTGGTCGTCGCCCCACGGAGACTCGCTATCGAGGCTTCCACCATCGTAACTTTCGCCGTCGATACCTCCCTCAGAACCGTCTACCGTCGTCTCACCGCCGGCCCCATCGCCCTCGAGCGAAATCGACCGGGCGCGTTGGTCGGTAACGAGGTCGCCGTAGCCGCCCTCGAGTCCGTCCGCCGAGGTCGGCACGTCAAGCAATCCGCCGGACGTCGTCGGCTCGTCGGCCATCCCAACCGCGTCTTCGGGAGCGGCTTCCTCGAGAGTCTGGGGATCGTCGAACGCGTTCGACTCGAGGCCCCCGGGGTCGTCGTACGCGCCGGGATCGGAACCGGTGGCACCGGCGGCGAAGTCGCCCGGCGACCCACCGATAGCGGCGTAGATGCCCGCGAGTCCGAACAACGCGTCGCTCACGACGGGATTCGTCAGGAGGTCGTGCTGGCCCTCCATCGCCGAGAGGGCCGCCGCCTGTACGAGTTGGTTGTCGAGGGCGCCAGCACCAGCACCGCCACTGGCGCCAGTTCCTGTACCAGCACCGGAATCCCCCGTTCGAAGTCCGTCGCCGTCCGCACCCGACGCTCCGAGTTCGTCAGCCCGTCCGGCGAGATCGCCGTCGTCCGCCGCAGCCGCCTCGAGCATCGCCTCCTGGATCGCCCGGTCGTGCTCTGCGCTCGTCTCACCGTCGCCGAGCGCGGTCGCTACCGGGGAGTCCGCGGCGAGCATCGGCATCGCGCTCGCAGCCAGGACGATCCCGCCGATGGCACAACCGACGGCGAGAACGGCGAGGAGGCGAGACGCTCCGTCCGATCCAATCGTCATTCACGTGTGACATACCAGCAGGTCTACTTACGTCTTATTGCAGTTTACAGTGCGCAAGCGACGACCGAAGAATACGTGGCGACGGCTCTACGAAGGCTCTGTCCACCCTGGCGGCCCGCTCAGGAGCCCCAGAAGTTCTCGCGACTGCCGAGTTGTTCGCGCTGTGGGCGACGCCCGCCTCGCTCGGACGTGTCTTCCTCGTCGTCGGCGTCGGCTCCGTCTGCCCCGTCGGCGTCCGCGTCGTCGTCATCCTCGTCGCTCTCATCCTCGGGCTCGAGGGGCAGTCGCTCGAGGACATCTGCGCGTGCGTGATTGCTGTGGACGCGGGTGATTTCGGCTTTGACCCGGGCCTCCGGCAGGACGCCGTCGATCATGACGATGAAGCCGTCTTCGGTTCGCCCGACGCCGGCGCCGCTTTCGTGCATGTCGACGACGTCGACGACCACTTCCTCGCCGGATTTGACCGGCTGGGTCTTGAGGTCCTGGATCGGCTGGTTGTAGTGGTTACACCACTCTTTGCCGCCGCGGTCGCCGTAGTGCGTACACCCCATTCCGCTGATTCGCTCGGTAAAGCTGGGGCAGTCGTCTGCGAGTGGACAGTCCGCCATGGACCCTAGTACCTGTGGTATCGTTAAACCGCTTCCGGAACCGGCTTCCAGAATCGAGACAAACGCCGGGTAAACCCACCGCAGACGCGTCCGGACGCGTGATACTCTCGATCGGTGAGAGATGGTCGCGAGTCCAGGCGAACCCGAATCAACTGAACGTCCGCGACGCGCGGTTTCGAAAACGTTTACGCCCGGGGGAGCGCAATCAACGATGATGAAGGTACTCGTACCGGTCAAGGAGGTTGCGACCGTCGAAGACGAGTTCGAAATCGACGGCACGACCATCGACGAGCGGTATCTCGGCGCCGATCTCAACGAGTGGGACGACTACGCCATCGAAGAGGCCGTCCAGCTCGAGGAAGACGGCGTCGTCGACGAGGTCGTCACCGTCACCATCGGTGACGAGGAGACCGAACAGACCATCCGCCAGGCGCTCGCGAAGGGCGCCGACCGCGCCATCCGCGTCTGGGACGACGCCCTCGAGGACGTCGACCTCCTCGACGTCGGTGCGAAAGTCGCTATCCTCGAGGCGGTCGTCGAAGCCGAGGACCCTGACCTCGTCCTGACGGGCGTCCAGTCAGGCGACGACAGCTTCGGTGCGACGGGCGTCGCCCTCGCGGAAGCCGTCGGCTACCAGTGGGGCGCCGTCGTCAACCAATTGGATCTGGAAGCCGGAGACGAGACCGCGTCGGTCCACCGCGAACTCGAGGGCGGGATCGAGGAGCTAACCGAGATCGACGTCCCCGCCGTGCTCACGATCCAGACGGGGATCAACGAGCCCCGCTACGCCAGCCTCCGGGGCATCCGGATGGCCCAGCGCAAGGAGCTCGACCATCAGACGCTCGCCGACCTGGGCGTCGAGGCCGACGCCGTCGCGGGTGACCTCCGACTGACCGCGATGTACGAACCCGAGAGCGAGAGCGACACCACCGTCTTCGAGGGTGGCGCCGACGAGACGGCCGCGCAACTCGCTGATCTCCTGCGGGAGAAGGGGGTGGCCCAATGAGCGCCGACGTGCTGGCCGTCGCCGAGCACCGCCAGGGCGAGCTCCGGGACGTCAGCCGTGAGGTCGTCACCGCGGGTGCCGAACTCGCCGGCGAAACCGGCGGCGACCTCCACATGGCCGTTGTCGGCGGCGACGTCGAGACCTTCGCCGACGCGCTGAATCTGGAAGGCGTCGACACCGTCCACACCGTCGCCTACGGCGACGAATTCAACCACGACGTCTACACGCAGGCGATCACCCAGCTGGCGGGCGAGCTCGAGCCCGCCTACCTGGTGATGCCCAACAGCGTCAACGGGCTGGACTACGCCCCTGCGGTCGCCACGCGCCTCGAGATTCCGCTCGTCACCGACGCCGTCGGCCTCGCGACCGAGGGCGACACCCTCGTCGGCACGCGCGAGATGTACGGCGGCAAGGTCGAGACGACCACCGAGGTCGACGCCGACCAGGTAGCCGTTACGATCCGTGGCGCCGAGTGGGAACCCACCGAAGCCGCGGGCGACGCCACCGTCGAGGCCTTCGAGGCCGACATCGACGAGGACGCCATCGGCTCCTCGGTGACGGGATTCGAGGAGGTTGCCGGCGGCGACGTCGACATCAGCGAGGCCGACCTCCTGGTCTCCATCGGCCGCGGCATCGAGGAAGAGGAGAACCTGGACCTGATTCGCGAGCTGGTCGAGGCGCTCGACGCGACGCTCTCGTCGTCGCGACCGATCGTCGACGCGGGCTGGCTCCCGGCCAACCGCCAGGTCGGCCAATCCGGCAAGGTCGTCACGCCCGACGTCTACATCGCCATCGGCATCTCCGGCGCCGTCCAGCACGTCGCCGGGATGAAAGGCTCCGAGACGATCGTCGCGATCAACACAGACCCGAACGCGCCGATCATGGACATCGCCGATTACGCGATCCACGACGACCTCTTCGACGTGGTGCCGGCGCTGATCGAGCAGTTCTCCTGAACACCCGCGCGAGCGGTACGCGGTGCGGAACGCGAGCACGGTTTTTGGTCCAGATTTTTCGAGGAGTGGTGAGCAGGGCGCGGTTCGGAGCGATCGTAGAGAGTGAGAACCGCGATCGCGAACGGCACCGCCGTGAGCGAACCCGACGAGAAAAAGGTGGTTCTGGCGTCGTGCCGGCACTGATCGAGTCCTGAGTACCCGCGCGAGCGACGCGGTTGGATCGAGGGCGATTTTCGGCTGGCCCCAAACTATACATTCTATAGTATTATCTCGGTCGCGGCTCGGCTTCACCTCGAGCGAGTCCGAATATTACACCGATGGCAGGGCTTTTCCCCGTTCGAGACGTGGGGGAGAGGTAATGTCTACTGCAGTGCTCGAGCGGCGGTGGTGTCGATGACGACCGATCTGACCGAAATCACGGTCGTCGGAGACGACGACACCGGGCTAATCGCCAACGTCACGACACTCCTGTTCGAGCGTGGGTGCAACATCGAGGACCTCGACCAGGCGGTTCGCGACGGCGTCTTCCGGATGAACCTCGCCATCGACACGTCGGGGATGGTCTGCACGGAGGCCAAACTGCGCGCCGACCTCGAGGATCTGGGCGACGACCTGGGACTGGACGTCCAGGTCCGGTTCCCGACCGACCGCGACAGCCAGCAGATCGCCGTCCTGGTCACGAAGGAGAGCCACTGCCTCGAGGCGCTGTTCGAAGCCTGGGCCAACGACCGCCTGGGCGCCGACATCGGCGTCGTGATCGGCAACCACGACACCCTCGAGCCTCTTGCCGACCACTACGACGTGCCGTTCCACAACGTCGGGACGGAGAACGGCCAGCAGGACGAAGACAGGTTGCTCGAGTTGCTCGCCGAGTACGACGCCGACCTGATCGTCCTCGCCCGGTACATGCGGATCCTGAGTCCGAACGTCGTGTTCCGCTACGAGGATCGCATCATCAACGTCCACCCCTCCCTGCTGCCGTCGTTCCCTGGCGCCGAGGCCTACCGGCAGGCCATCGAGGAGGGCGTCCGTGTCGCCGGCGTCACCGCCCACTACGTCACGACGGATCTCGACCAGGGGCCAATCATCACCCAGCGGGCCTTCGACGTCCCCGACGATGCCGACCTCGCGGAGATGAAAGCCCGCGGACAGCCACTCGAGGCCGAGGCGCTGCTCGAGGCCGTCCAGCTCCACCTGAACGGCGACGTCTCGGTCCACCGCGGCCGGACGACGGTGCGGGAAAACGGCGACGCCTATCAGCTCGGATTGCCCCGGGAACTCGAGGACGTGACCCCCGACCGGCCGATCGACGGAATCACGAGCGCACTCGACGACTGAGATTACGGCGAGTCGCGTTCGATTTTTTCGTTGCTCGTTCACTCGTTCACTCACTCGAGCGACTGCCACGTTCGGCCATCATCCGGGCCGCTTTGGCAGCCCAGTCGCGCTCGAGGTACGCCCAGGAGACGACGCACAACGCCCAGAGGTAGTACAGGAAGACGCCGGTCGCGACGCCGAGGACGCCCCAGTCGAGTGAGATGGCGGCGACGTAGGAGAAACAGAGGTAGAACAGGAACAGGCCGCTCGAGCGCGCCAACAGGGGGTAGATCGTCTCGCTGGCGCCCTGGAGCGCACCCGCGATGGCGACGTAGACGACGAGGAACGGCGCGCTGAGGCCGTATGCTCGAGCGAAGGTGACGGCGTGGCTCGCCGTTTCCGGGTCGTCGGTGAAGATCCGGACGAACTGGGGCGCGAAGACCGCGAGGAACAGCCCGATGACGCCGACCGTCGCCAGTCCCAGGCCGGCGATCGCCCAACCGTCATAGCGGGCCGTGTCCGGATCGCCCTCCCCGAGGTGCTGGCCGACGACGATGCTCGCGGCGACGTGATACCCCCGGGAGAGGGGACTCGAGATCTGCTGGTAGACCCGACGGCCGATCTGATAGGCGGCGTTGGCCTCCGTGCTGATCAGCAGCAGGATCGAGTTGAACGGGAACTCGATGGCAGTCGCGATCAGGCCCTCGGCGATGCGCGGTGCGCTCACTGCAAGCAGTTGCTTCGCGATGATCCAGTCGGTGGGTCTGACGAGCGAACTCTCCCGCCAGGGGCCGGCGAGTATCCCTAGCAGCGCGAGCGCCGTGAACACGTTGGCGCCAGCCGTCGCGAGGCCGACACCGACGACCTCGAGGCGCGGGGCGCCGAACAAGCCGAGCCCCAGCACGACCGATCCCGTCACGTTGAGGACGTTGGCGAGGACGTTGACGACCATCGGCGAGATCGTGTCGCCGGTCCCCTGGAGGGCTCTCGCGGCGATGATGCCGACGTGGCGGGCGGGCGCCGTGGCCATGATGATCGCGAGGTACACCGATCCGTACGTCACGACCGCCGATTCGGCGCCGAGGACCGCGATCGCGTACTCGCTGAGGAGGACGCCGAAGAGCACGAAGGGGACGCCGGCGACGGCTCCGAGGAGGATCGCCTGGGTGATCGCCTCGTCGCGAGTGTCGGTCGCGCCGCTGCCGGTGTCCTGGCTCGAGAGCGCGATGGCGCCGCCGCCGAGGCCGAGGCCGATCCTGAGCGGCAGGCGCGCGTAGAGGTCCGCGAGGCCGATGGCAGCGATGGCGGCCGGCGAAAAGAGGCCGGTCACGACGATGTCGACGGTCCGCATCAGGGTCCGCGTCGTCTGCTCGGCCATAATCGGCCACGCGAGTGCGAGGACGCGTTTCCAGACCGAGAGCACTCGCTCCCGTTCCGTCGACTCGGAACCGGCGCTCGCACCCATACGGCCGAACCGTTCTCGGGGGCGTTTATTCCTCCGAAAGGAGCAAGCTGCTCGAGGATTAGTTCGCCGGGTAAATGTGGAAATAAGGCCCGTCTGACGTGTCACCGAGGAACGAACGACAACCGTCTGCTACCCGTCAGACGCCAGTTTCACCTCGCTTCCGTCTATCGATTACACTTTCGCTCCGGCTGCATGAGATTTATATATCTCCGGTCCTCCTATACAGTCGCACGTCACACGCCGTGCATACCCTGTATTCCCTGTCGTGCTGTCGCTTCTGACAGCACGTTTTCCACACGAGGCCAGCGGCGCTGTTGTCTCCGACCGAATCGACGAACAGCTGGGCCGTCGCCAACAGCAATCCTTTACAATACTTGCCCGATACTCGCAGGTATGCTCGAGCTTGCCGACGTCCTCGAGGCCCGCGAACGGGTTCGAGAGACCTCGCGTCACACCCCGCTGACGTACTCACACACCTACTCCGACATGACCGGCGCGGCGGTCCACCTGAAACTCGAGAACTTCCAGCGGACCGGCGCGTTCAAGATCCGTGGGGCGACCAACCGCATTCAGACGCTCTCGCCCGAAGAGCAGGCCGCCGGCGTCGTCACGGCCAGCGCGGGAAACCACGCCCAGGGCGTCGCGCTCGCGGCCACCCGCGCCGGAGTTGATTCGAAGATCGTCATGCCCGAGCAGGCTCCGATCGCGAAGGTCAAGGCGACCCGGAGCTACGGCGCCGAGGTCGTCCTCGCAGGGGCCAACTACGACGCGGCCGCCGAACGTGCCCACGAGATCGAGCGCGAGGAGGGCCGAACTTACGTCCACGCCTTCGACGACGAGTACGTGATGGCCGGCCAGGGGACGATCGGCCTCGAGATCCTCGAGGACTGCCCCGACGTCGAGACCGTGGTCGTCCCCATCGGCGGCGGCGGCCTCATCGCTGGCATCTCGACGGCCATCAAGGCGAAACGACCCGACGTTCGCGTCGTCGGCGTCCAGTCGACGGGCGCCTCGAGCGTCGCGGCGTCCCTCGAGAAGGGGTCGGTCGTCACCATCGACGGGGTCGACACGATCGCCGACGGGATCGCGACCCGGAGCGTCGGCGAGAAGACGTTCTCGGTCATCCGCGAGCGCGTCGACGAGGTCGTCACCGTCACCGACGAACAGATCGCGATGGCCGTCGCCCACCTCCTCGAGCGTTCGAAGACCGTCGTCGAGGGTGCGGGCGCCGTCCCGCTCGCGGCGATCCTCTTCGAGGCGTTCGACTACGACGACGGCGAGGTGATCGTTCCACTCCTCTCGGGGGGCAACATCGACCTCAACATGCTCACCACGGTGATCGTCCGGGGCCTGATCGAAACCGGCCGCTACCTGAAGATCCAGACCGTGCTCAAAGACCAGCCGGGAGCGCTCGAGGAACTCCTGGCGATCATCTCGGGCCATCGGGCGAACATCTACGCGATCCAGCACGATCGAACGTCGAGGGACATCAAGATGAGCGACACCGAAGTCGAGATCGACCTCGAGACGCGGGGCCACGACCACGTTGCGGAGTTGCTCGAGGCCATCGAGGATCACGGGTACGCGGTCGAAGTCCTGGTGTAGTCCCGAGAATCGAGCGTCGTCCGAGGAGGAAGTCGAAGCCGTTCCGAACCCTATTTAGTGTCTCCGAACGTGAACGTTCCCTCGGTGTCGGGCCCCGAGTCGTCTGCAGTTTCGCGCTCATCCTCGACGTTCTCGAGGGCTTCGTCTTTGTCTTCGTCTCCGTCTCCACCCACCTGCACGGATTCGTCACCAGCCGAGTCGTGGGGCGATTCCGTTGCCGACGCGTCGTCGAACTCGAGCGGCTCGTCCGACGCCGTCGACGCGTGGGCTGTATCGGAGTCCGGAAGGGCCCCAGCCCCAGAGCCGTCGATCCCGACGCCCGCACCATCCGTCTCGAAGCGCTCGAGGGCGGCACTCAACTGGCTCGCCTGGTCAGTGAGCGAACTCGCGGAGGTCGTCACTTCGGAAATCGCGGAGGTCTGTTCCTCGGCTGCGGCGGCGACGTGCTGTGACTCGTTCGAGGTCGCCTGGGAGATCTCGGTTGCGTTCGAGACCATCGCCACGGCCTCCTGGGTCGAGGCCGCCTGTTCCTCAGTCGCCGCCGAGATCTCCTGGACGCCGTCGTTCGTCCGCTGGGCGAACTCGGCGATCTCGTCGAGTGCCGTCACCGCGTTCTCGATCGACTCGCTGTGCTCGTCGATGCGCGTCGCCGTACCCTCGATCTGGGCAGCCGTCTCGTGGGTTTGAGAACTGATCGACTCGATGCGCTCCTCGATGTCCTCGGCCGTCTCCTTGGCGTCGGCGGCCAGTTCCTTGACCTGCGCGGCGACGACCGCGAACCCGCCGTCTTCGTCGCCGCCAGTTCCGCCGCGGGAGGCCTCGATGTTCGCGTTGAGCGCCAGCATGTTCGTCTCCCTGGCGATGTCAGAGATGAACTCGACCAGGTGGTCGATCTGGGCCATCTCCGCCTCGAGGGCGTCGATCGCCTCGACAGCCTCCTCGGACTCCGCCTCGATCTCGTCCATGCCATCTTTGGCCGCCTGAGCGGCCTGCTTCCCGCGGCGGCCGGTTTCCGCCGTCCGCGCCGCGATGTCGGCGACCTCGTTCGAGGAGGCCGCGATCTCCTCGGTCGTCGTCGAGAGGCCCTCCATCTCCCCGGAGACGGCCTGCAGTTCCTCGTGCTGTCTGTCCGCACCGTCCGAAATCGCCTGGATCGACTGCGTGACCTGCTCACTCGCGGAGCGCACCTCCTCGCTCGAGGCCGTGACCTGCTCACTCGCGGTGGCGACCTCGTGGGCGAATCGCTTGACACCGTCGGTCGTCTCCTCGAGTTCCTCGAGCATTGCATTGAACGAGTGAGCGATGTCGGTCATCGCCTCGCTCCGGCTCTCGGGATCGAGTCGTCGGGTGAGGTCGCCGTCGGCGGCCTCCTCCATCACGACGCGGTACTCGTCGGCTTTCGTCTCGAGGTGACGGGCCATCGCCTCGGATTCGGCGCGGGCTTTCTCGGCGTCCGTCCGCGCCCGCTCGGCCTCACGAATCTGCTCGCGAAGCGACGTTCGCATGCTGTCGAACGCCACGAACAGCTGTCCGATCTCGTCGACGCGGTTCGTCTCGAGGTCGACCTCGAGGTCCCCGCGTTCCATGTCCGCCGCTCGATCCCGGAGGCGCCCGAGCGGGGCGACCGTCTGCCGCCCGAGGACGACTGCGACGAGCCCCAGCGCGAGCAGGCTCACCAGGAGCATCGCGAGGACGTTCTGGCCCACGTCCGTTGCCACGCCGTAGGCCGCGTCGGTGGGCACGCTCGAGACGGCGACCCACTGAGTGTCGGCGACGGGGACGTACGCGCGGACGTAGTCGCCCTCGTTCTCGACCGTCATCCGTCCGCCGAGGGCCGCTTCGACGGCTTCCCCGTCGAGGTCGTCGCCGTCGAACGCGAGCGATCCCGGCGCCAGCACCCCGTTTCGGTCGCCGTCGACGATCATCGTCGTCGACGCCGCGCCGGGCTGGTCGAGCTGGTTGACGCGGTACTCGAGGGTGCCGATCAGCACCACCACGCGATCGTCGTCGCCAGCGACCGGGCTGGCGAAGGCCATCACCTGATCGCCCAGAGCCTCTGACTCGTAGGCCTCCTCGGTGTTCCAGACCGCTTCCTCGTTGCCGAGTTCGCTCGCAAAGTCGGCGTCCGTCCAGGGCTCCGAGACCGACTCGAGGGAGACGTCCCGGTACTGGGAACTCGTGCTGGTCTCGATCGTTCCCGTCTCGGCGTTCACGACGTGGATCGCCCGGACGTCGACGGAGAGGCGCGCCTGCGATTCGACGATCGCCCCCTGCACTTCCTGCACGTCCTCGGAACGCAGGGTCTCGTCGGTCGAACTCGTTCGCGTCTGGACGCGCATCGACTCGACCCAGTCGCCGATCCCCTCCGCCTGCAACTCGGCCGTCGAGGCGAGCTGGTCGGTCGCGTCGTCGCGAACCGTTCGGTCGATCTCCGTGTAGCTGACCGCGCCGACGGCGCCGATCACGAGCGTCACGGCGAGAATCGAGATGACGAATTTGAGCAGGTACCGCCGGCGAATCGGGCCCGGAACGAGTCGCGAGAGACGGCTCATTCGAGACTCACCTCGTCCAGACTGGCGATGCCGCCGTCGGCACTTTCGTCGAACTCCCAGTACTCGAACGTCGCGTCCACCGTATCACCGTTCGTATCGAAGACCACGGAACTCGAGGCCCCCTGGTACTCGACGGGGTCGCCGGCGGCGGCTCGCTCGAGGCCGTCCGCGAGGCTCGCGGGCGTCACGGTCGTTCCGGACTCGCTCGTGACGGCGTACATCGCGCTCCGGATGGCCGTCCCGTCGTTCTGCCCGGCGTACGCGTTTGCGAGCAACAGCGCGGCCGACGCGTCGTAGGCGTGGGCGGTGAAGATGCCCGGATCGGCGTCGTAGGCATCCGTAAAGAGGTCGGCGAACTCGTCGGCGTACGGACCCGCCGAGAGCGGGGCCGTCCCCCGGATGCCGTCGAGGGAGTGATCGACGGCCTCGTGGAGCGTCGGATCCCGCATCCCTTCGGTCACCAGCACGTCCTCCTCCCCGCCGGCGTCGTAGAAGTCCGTGAGGATGCGCGCGCCGGTCAACGGATAGCCGATGAGCACCAGCAGGTCCGGGTCGTCGGCCTGAGCGGACTCGAGTTCGTCCTCGTACGATCGGTCGTCCCCCTCGTCCTCGAGGGGTTCGAACGGCACCCGGTTCGTCACCGTTCCGTCGTGTTCCGTCTCGAACGCCTGGGTGAACGCCTGGCTCAACTGCCAGCCGTAGTCGTTGTTGACGTACAGGACCGCCGCGCTGTCGTGGCCCAGGTCGCTCGCGGCGCGTTCTGCGAGGATGACCGCCTGCAGGGAGTCCGAGAGCGCCGTCCGAAAGACCAGCCCACCGTCGTTCAGCGACGTAATTGTCGGGGTCGTACTCGCCGGCGAGCAACAGACTGTCCGGTACGGAATCAAGACCTGCTGGGTCGCCTGCAACGTGACGTCCGAAGCGGCCGGTCCGTTCACCATCGGGTACCCCGCCTCGACGAGTTCGACGGCCCGCTGGACGCCGGTCACCTGATCGGCGGCGGTGTCGACGACGCTGTAGTCGACACCCATATCGACCGCGTCGGCGACCTGATCTGCAGGCAGGATCGCCGCGTCCCGAATCGGCTTCCCCACTGCCTCGAGGTCGCCCGTCAGTGGTTGCATCACGCCGAGTTTGATCGTTCGATCCGTTTCGTCCTGGCTCTGGCCGTCGCTCGAGGGAACGAACTCGCGAACGTCGTTCAGGCAGCCGGCCAGCGCGGTCAGACTGCCGGCACCAACGGCAGCGAGCACCGCACGCCTGGGAGGTGAAGTCATACGCCTGTATTAGAGGTCATATTAATAATTGTTTATACAAACATTGGAGATATTACAGCAATTGTGAGATAACGAATGCATTTGTGAAGATATATTACAGCAGTTGTTCAGCGAAGGTTCTGCACCGAAAAAATCGCTCACTCACGGGTCGAACACTACGCCAGCGGCGTCCGCTCGACTACCTGGCCGTCGTACGTCGGATACTGCTCGACGATCTCGCCGTCGTCGACGTCACCCGCCTCGATCATCTCCTCGAGTAGCCACCAGGCGACCTCGACGTGATTCGACTTCACGGTGTAGAACTCCTCAGGGACCCCGAGCGCCTCGAATCTCGAGGGGGCGACGCGAGTCTTTCCGTAAACCAGGGTCCCGTCGTCGGTGACGTCGTCGAACTCCCGGCGGACCGTTCGGGCCATCCGCTTGAGTCGCCGCCGGTGCTGGGCCGCGTCCTTGAACACCGAGGTGCAGAAGTAGACCTTCGGGTGGTCGCCCATCACCTCGAGGATGCCGTCGCGGTCGTTGTCGACGGCGCTCATGTGGCCCTCTTTGAGTTCGAACCCTTCCGCCTGCATCCGGCGGTAGTTGCCGTGGGACATCTCGAACTCGTTGACGTTACAGAAGTCGGCGGCGCCCTCGTCCAGAAAGTCGAGGAACTCCGTCTCGGGGCGGATGCCGGGGATCTCGAACGCCGGAGTCAGTCCTTCCTCGCGAGCGACGTAGAGGATGTCCTCCCACTCGGTGCCGTGGAGGTCGCCCCACTGCTCGAGCGGCGGGTGGAACCGAATTTCGTCGAGGCCGGCCTCCGAGAGCCGTCGCATGTTCTCTCGGCCCCCCGGAATGCCGGTGTAGAGGTGGGTATGGTGGTCCTGGCCGAACTCGTCTTTCAGCAAGGAGAGGTAGTGACAGGTGCGCTCGAGGGCCTCCTGGGGTTCCCCGCCGGTGATCGAGGTGCCGAGGGCGTCCATCCGATGGGCCTCGGTGAGCACGTCCTCGTCGTCCTCGACGAGGCGCTCGTTGGCGTAGACGTCCGTGACGTTCTTGCGGTTCTCGCCGAGCGGGCAGTAAAAGCAGTCGCGCTGGTCGCAATAACCGTAGACGAACAGCACCATCTTGCCGCCTTTCGCACACTGCTCACAGCCCTTCGAGATCATTCGATAACACCGATTCGGTCTCGAGGGTCAAAAGCGGTGCGAATCGCCGCGTTCGAATCCCTGGGTGCGAATGGGTCTCGTGCGTTCTCTGCGGTCCCCGCCGATCGGCTCTGGGAAGCGAGTTGAACGAACCGACGGGAGTTTCGGCCGAAGCATATCGTGAATATATAACGGCCGAATTCGTGTCGTCGACGCATGAGGTCCGTGCGCGTTTCGCTCGGTCACGACCCGGAGGCACTCGCGCCGATTCACGCAGCCATCTGCGAATCGCCCGCCATTGACCGCGAGGTCGTCCTCGGCGGGCAAGCAGTCGACAGCGTCGAGACGATTACCTCGTTCGTGTACGGCGACGTCGACGCCTACGAGTCGGTCCTGGACGGCCTCGAGACGGTTCACGAGTACGACACGACCCCCGCCGACGACGGGTTCTTCCTGTATCTCCGTCGAGACCTCGGGCCCGAAGGGACGTCGTTGCTCGACGCGCTCTCACAGGAGACCGTCGTCGTGGTTCCGCCGATCGAAATTCGGTCCGACCGGACGATTCGAACGACTCTCGTCGGCCACTCGAGCGACCTCGCGACCGTGATCGAGGAACTCGCGGGCGGCGTCACGGTCGACGTCCGCTGGACGAGCGATTCCGTGACGGTCACCGAAACGGCGGCCTCGCAGCGACAGTTAGTAGCGCTCGAGACCGCCTGGGCGGTCGGCTACTACGAGGTCCCGCGCCGCAACGGCATCGAAGCGGTCGCCGACGAACTCGAGTGTGCCGTATCGACGTCCTCGGAACTGCTCAGGCGCGGCGAGGCGAACGTCGTTGGCCGGGTGCTCGAGACGCGCCGGTGATCGTGCGCGGCCGCTAGCGGTCGTCTCGCGCGGTGGAACCGGCGTCGATGCCCGCGTCGACACCGCCATCCGAACCGAGAGCCTTCCGACACCGTACTGTGTACCCGATCCCCGCGGCGTACGTCGCGACGACCTCGCACTCGTCGAAGACCGCCCGGAGCGATTCGTCGACGTCGCCGTCGGGATTCCAGTTCGCGTACCAGCGAAGGAACCACCGGAGGAACGGATTCGCGACCCGTGCGGGTCCCGCTGGGACGGCACCGAGGTCGAACACGACGAAGGACCCGCCGGAAACGAGGTGTCGGTACACGTTCTCCACCGCCCGGCGCACGTCGGGCATGACGCTCATCGAGAGGGTCGCGACGCCGGCGTCGAACCGCTCCTCGAGCGCGACGGTCGTCGCGTCGGCACGGTGAACCTCGACGTTTTCCCACCCGTGTCGGTCGATCCGCTCTCGAGCCTTCTCGACCATCGCTGGGCTGTAATCGACGGCGACGAGGCGTCCGTCCTCCCCAATCGCCCGTAGAATCGGCTCGAAGTTCACCCCCGGACCGCAGCCGACGTCGAGTACCCGGTTCCCCGGTCGAAGGTCCAGGTGGTCGATTGCGTGCTCGCGAATGGGCTCGAAGTCGCGCTCGCTCATCGCGTACCAGTCGCTCCAGCGATTCCATACCTTCCGACTGCGTTCCAGGTGAGCCTCGCGCTCGGCGCTCGAGACGCCACCGTCGCCGTCCGCTTCCGTCACGTCCCTCGACTCCGTCGATTCGTCGCTCATAGTCGTGGGTTCGGCCAGGTTGACCGAGTACCTGGTCACGAAATCTATCGGCTATTTATATATCATCGAGCCCGGATTCGCATCGCTCGAGCGAACACTCACGGTAATTCGAATCACTCGAGTTGACACTCACGGTAAACCTCACAGAAATTCAAGCCATTCCGCGGTGTCCGAGGCGTATGGAGGAAGTCAAACTCAGCCGCGTCGAACACGCACTCTCGGAACTCTCGTACCCGATTACGCGAGCGGACGCCGCCGTCGAATTGGAGGACGTGACGCTGTTGCTCGCCGACGGGGAGGCCAACCTCGGCTCGGTCATCGAGGAGACCCACAGCGAGGAGTACGACTCCGCAGACCAACTCGAGGACTCGCTGTACAACGCCCTGCCGATGGAGGCCGTCGGCGAGCCGTACCAGTCCGAAGGGGAGGGATAGGTCGGCTCCGCCCTGGCCCCCGTTCGACGGGCGTCTGTCGCGCTCGCGTCCACGTTGGGTGTTCGCGTTCACATCCGTCGCTCGGGTCCGCCCGTTCGCCCGCTCGTCCGATCACCCGCTCACAACCCACCGACTCGAGGCCCCCAGACCCGTCGAACCGGGGACGCTCGAGGGGAACTCGACACCCGTCGTGAGAATCGACCGAGATACAGAACCCGTGTGCATGAGTCCATCCAAAAGACTGACGTCGCCAGACGGAGGGTCGAATAGTATGACCGAACGCTCCGCGATCGTGCTCGCGGCCGGGGAGGGAAGCCGCCTCAGACCGCTGACCAAGCATCGGCCGAAACCGATGCTCCCGGCGGCGACGAAGCCGATCCTCGAGCACGTCTTCGACGCGCTGATCGACGCGGGCGTGACCGAGATCACGACCGTCGTGGGCTACCAACGAAACCGCGTCCAGTCTCACTTCGGGCCGACCTACCGTAACGTCCCGATCAGGTACGTCCAACAGGAGAAGCTGCTGGGAAGCGGCCACGCGCTCCTGGCCGCGGCGGACGCCCACCGGGACGACCAGGGGTCGACGCTCGTCGTCTACGGCGACCAGCTCGTCGACGGCGACATCGTCGCGGACGTGCTCGAGTCCCACGACGAGGACTCGGTGGCGACGCTCGGCCTGATCCCGACCGACGACGTCGGCGAGTACGGCGGCGTTCTCACGGACGACGGCGAAGTTATCGAGATCGTCGAACGACCGCTCGACGACCGCGAGTACTACCTCAACGCGGGCGTCTACGTCTTCGACGAGCGCATCTTCGAGGCGATCCGCGGGGTCGACCCGCGCGTGGGCGAACAGTCCCTCATCGACGGCATCTCGAGCCTGGTCGACGACGAGACCGCCAGCGTCCGGGGCGTCGTCTCCGACGGCCTCTGGGTCGATGCGACCTACCCGTGGGACCTGCTGACCATCGCCGAGGACCTCCTCGCCAGCGGCGGCGTCGAGAGCCAGGTGTCAGCCGACGCCTACGTCCACGAGTCCGCGACGGTGGTCGATCCCGTCGTCGTCCCCGCCGACTGCGTCGTCGGGGCGGGGTCGGTCGTGGGACCGAACGTCTGTCTCGGCGAGAACGTGACGGTCGGGTCGAACGTCTCGCTTACGCACGCCGTCGTCGACGCCGACACGCGAATCGAAGACGGGGCGACGGTTCGCGACTGCGTCACTGGCCGTGGAGCGCGAATCGGCCCCGGGTCGACCGTCGTCGGCGGGCCGAGCGACGTGCAGATCAACGACGCGGTCCACCGGGACGTCGACTTCGGCGCGCTGTTCGCCGACCACGCCCACGACGAGGGCGGATCGACGTTCGCCCCCGGCGTAATCGTCGGCGCCGACGCCTACGTCCAGGCGGGATCGACCCTCCGTGGAACGATCGAGGACGACGTGGAGGTGCGTTCCTGATGTGTGGCATCATCGGCTTCGTCGGCAACGGCGAGGGCGAGACTGACGCGCTCGACGTCCTGATGACCGGGCTCTCGGGCCTCGAGTATCGGGGGTACGACTCCGCCGGCGTCGCTCTCGGCGACACGGACCTCCGCGTCCACAAGCGCCAGGGCGAGGTGTCCTCGCTCGAGGAGACCCTGGCGGCGAACGAGCCGGGCGGCGAGTCCGTCGGCATCGGCCACACCCGCTGGAGCACCCACGGCCCGCCCTCGGACGTGAACGCCCACCCACACACCGACGCGGAGGGCCGGGTCGCCGTCGTCCACAACGGCATCATCGAGAACTACCAGTCGCTCCGGACGGAACTGCGCGAGGCCGGGGTCACGTTCCAGAGCGACACCGACACCGAGGTCGTTCCCCACCTGATCGCTCGGGGCCTCGAGGACGGTCTCGATCCCGAGACGGCGTTCCGGGCGGCCATCGAGCGTCTCGAGGGGAGTTACGCCATCGCCGCCGTCTTCGAGGGATCGGAGACGGTGTACGCGGCCCGCCACGAGTCGCCGCTCGTGCTCGGCCTGGGCGAGGACGGCCACTACCTCGCGAGCGACGTCCCGGCGTTCATCGAGTACACCGACCGCGTAATCTACCTCGACGACGGCGAGTTCGCGACGCTCACCGGCGACTCGATCCGGATCACCGATTCGGACGGCGAGGTCGTCGAGAGCAGCGTCGAGACCATCGAGTGGGACGCCGAAGACGCCGGCAAGAGCGGCTACGACCACTACATGCTCAAGGAGATCCACGAACAGCCCACCGCGATCCGAGAGTGTCTCCGCGGGCGACTCAACGAACTCACCGGCCGGATCGAACTCGAGGAACTGGCGGACATCGCCTTCGACGGCCCCGTGACGTTCGTCGCCTGCGGGACCTCATACCACGCCGCGATGTTCGGCGTCTCGCTATTGAACCGCTGGGGCGTCCCCGCCCAGGCGACCCTGGCGAGCGAATTTACGGCTGACACGATGCCACTCACGGACGACTCGCTCGTCGTCGGCGTCACCCAGAGCGGCGAGACGGCCGACACAATGCGCGCCCTCCGGGAGGCGAACCGGGTGGGCGCGACGACGCTCGCCGTGACGAACGTCGTCGGCAGTTCCGCCGCCCGCGAGACCGATCACGTCCTCTACATCCGGGCCGGCCCGGAAATCGGCGTCGCCGCCACGAAGACGTTCGCGAGCCAGCAGGCCGCCCTCACCATGGTCGCCGCCGCGCTGAGCGACCACCGTTCTCGCGAACTGATCCAGTCACTCCGATCGATCGCCGACGCCATCCAGCAAGTGCTCGACACCTCGAGCGCCCAGGAGGTCGCCCACGCATACCGCGACGCCGACGCCTACTTCTTCATCGGCCGCGGCCTCAACTACCCGGTCGCGCTCGAGGGGGCGCTGAAGCTCAAAGAGATTTCCTACGAACACGCCGAGGGCTTCGCAGCGGGCGAGTTGAAACACGGGCCCCTTGCGCTCGTCGGCCCGAATACACCCGTGTTCGCGCTCGTGACCGGTGATGGCGAGGAAGCCGAGAAGACCATCGGCAACGTCAAGGAAGTCGAGGCCCGCGGCGTACCCATCGTCGCGGTCACTGACGGTCAGTCCGACGTCGAGCGCTACGCGGATCACGTCCTCGAGATTCCGGCGCTCGAGGCCGTCGCGAGTTCGGTCGTGGCGAACGTCCAGCTCCAGCTGGTGTCGTACTGGATCGCCAACGAGCTGGGTCGATCGATCGACAAGCCCCGGCACCTGGCGAAGAGCGTCACCGTCGAGTGATCGCGGAGAACGTCACCGGTGGGTGACCGAACGGTCGCTGCCGAGAAAATTGCGAGATTTGTGGTGGTTCGTTGGTGGTGGTGGAACAGTTCCAAATCTCGCAGCCGTAGTATACAGTTATTCACATATATTACTATTGGATGAACTTTGTTCGGTTAATTTGTGAGGTCACAGACCGCCGTTCTGTATGAAAAATATCAGTTCGGCTGTAGCCGTCGCTTCGGCGATGTCCGACTCAGTCGCTGCCACGGTGGGCCGCCTCGAGAACGTCCTCCGGCGGCTCCTCGTCGCCTCTGGTAGCCGTCGAGTGGAGCAGACAGGCCGCACGCTGATCGCCGTCGACCGGGACGAGCGCCGGGTCGTGTTCGTGACACTTCGGCATGACCGCCGGACAGCGGCTGGCGAAGTTACACCCCGTCGGCGGGTATCGCGGGTCCGGAATCTCGCCCTCGAGGGTGATCCGCTCGCTCGAGCGCTGCGGATCGGGATCGGGGTCGGGAATTGCGCTCAGCAGCGCTTCCGTGTAGGGGTGTTTCGGATCGGCGAAGAGCGCGTCCACAGGCCCGGTCTCCACGAGTCGGCCGAGGTACATCACGGCGACGCGGTCGGAGACGTGGCGGATGACCGAGAGGTCGTGACTGATGAAGATCATCGAGAGATCTCGTTCGGCCTTGATCCGCTCGAGGAGGGCCAGGATCTGGCCCTGGACGCTCACGTCGAGCGCGCTGGTCGGCTCGTCCGCGATCAGGACGTCCGGATCGACCGCGAGCGCCCGAGCGACGCCCACGCGCTGTTTCTGCCCGCCGGAGAGTTCGTGGGGGTGGCGGTGACGGGTTTCGGCGTCGAGACCCACCTCCTCGAGCAGGTCGATCACGCGGTCGGTGACCGTCTCGTTAGGTGCCAGCGTCGCGTGTTTCTCGACCGCGAACCCGAGAATGCGCGCGACTCGCTGGCGCGGGTTGAGCGACGAACTGGGGTCCTGGAAGACGAACTGGATTCGCTGGCGGAGCTCCTCGTCGGGGGTCTCCGCGAGGGAGACGCCGTCGAGCAGGATGTCGCCCTCGGTCCGATCCTCGAGAGCGATACAGAGGCGCCCGAGGGTCGTCTTGCCGGAGCCGCTCTCCCCGACGAGCCCGACGGTTTCGCCCGCGCGAAGCGAGAGCGAGACGCCGTCGACGGCCTGCACCGGCGGCGATCCCTTTGGGAGCAGGCGATCGAGCAGCGAGGTCGACGTGTCGAACTCCTTTCGCACGTTCTCGATCTCGAGGATGGGGTCGCCGACGTCGGTCGTCCGTGACCCGGCCGTCTCGGATGCCTCGGCGGGCACGGGCTCGAGGACGCCGATCTCGTCGGTTCGAATGCAGGCTGCTCGCTGGACGGCGCCGTCGTCGGTCGGTGGCGGTGCGGTTCCAGCGGCGGTTTCAGCGGCGGTCTCGGAGGTCCGCGCTGGGACGCCGTCGTCTCTCTCGACCGGCTCGAGTGGCGGATCGTCCGCCTCGCAGGCCGCCGTCGCGTACGGACAGCGTGGGGCGAAGTTACAGCCACTCGGCCGGTTTCCGGGCTGGGGAACGGTCCCCTCGAGCAGTTCGGGTACGTGGTCGGTCAGCCGCGGCATCGATCGGAGCAGGCCTGCCGTGTAGGGGTGGCGGGGTTGGGTGAACACCCGCTCAGTCGGCCCCTGCTCGACCATCCGTCCGGCGTACATGACGCCCACGCGGTCGGTCGACTCCGCGACAACCCCCAGGTCGTGGGTGATGAGGACGACGCTGAGATCGCGAGAGTCCCGGAGATCCTCGAGCAACTCGAGGATCTGGGCCTCGATAGTCACGTCCAGCGCCGTCGTCGGTTCGTCGGCGATCAGCACCTCGGGATCGCAGCAGATGGCGATCGCGATGAGTACCCGCTGGCGCTGGCCTCCAGAGAGTTCGTGCGGATAGGACTCGAAGACGGCCTCGGGGTCGGGCAGGCGCACCTGCTCGAGCAGGGAGAGCGCCGTCTCCCGCGCTTCCTCGTCGGACAGTTCCCGGTGCTGGTGGAGCGTCTCGAGGAGCTGCGTGCCGACGGTCAACACCGGCGTGAGCGAGGTCATCGGGTCCTGGAAGACCATGGCGATCTCCGATCCGCGGATCGACTGCAGCGTCGAGTCGGACATCGTCGTCAGATTGGCGCCGTCAAACGTGACCGAGCCCGACGCGATCCGGCCGTTGTCCTCGAGTAGCCGCATGATCGAGTGAGCGGTGACGCTCTTGCCGGAACCGCTCTCCCCGACGATACCGAGGGTTTCCCCGCGTTCGAGGGTGAAGGTCACGTCCTCGATGGCACGAATGCCGCCCTCGTCGGTCGCGAATTCCGTCGTCAGTCCGTCGACCGATAGCAGTGGGTCACTCGTATTCGTGCTCGTGTTCGTATTCGAACTCATGCTCAGAACCTCCGTTCAGCGTTTTCGTGCGGATCGAGCGCGTCACGAAGCCCGTCGCCGACCAGGTTGAAGCCCAGTACGGTGACGAAGACGGCGACTCCCGGAAACACCGAAATCCAGGGGGCATTGCTCATGTAGCTACTCCCGTCAGCGACCATCTGCCCCCACGAGGCCTGGGGCGGCTGGACGCCGAGACCGAGAAACGAGAGGGAGGCTTCCGCGATGATGGCGAACGCCATCAGCAGGGAGGCCTGGACCAGCAGCGGCGAGAGGCAGTTCGGTAACACCTCCCGGAAGACGATGTGACGCCTCGAGTAGCCGAGGGCCTCGGCGGCCTCGACGTACTCCTCCTCGGTGACCGAGAGGGCGCTGCTGCGGGCGATGCGGGCGAACTGCGGGATGTAGACGATTCCCAGCGCGATGATGACGTTCTGGAGGCTGAACCCGAGCGCGGCGACGACGCCGATCGCGAGGATGAGCGCGGGGAACCCGAGCAGCACGTCCACCCCGCGCATGATGACTGTCTCCGTGTACCCTTTCGCGTAGCCGGCGAGTACGCCGAGCAGCGAGCCGATCACGGCGGCGACCGAGACCGCCGTGAGCGCGACCTGCACCGACACCTTCGCGCCGTAGATCGTTCGCGACAGGACGTCGCGACCCAGTTCGTCGGTCCCGAACGGGTGGTCCGCACTCGGTCCCTCGAGCGGGGTGAACGCGGGGTCGTTCGGGTCGTGGTGAACGGTTTCGATGATCGCTCCGCCGAAGAACTGCTCGTCGACGAACGCGAGCACGCCGACGACGACGATCACCGACACGACCGCGAGGCCGGCCACCGCCAGTTTGTGCGCCGCGAAACTCCGAACGAACCGGCGGAATCGATCCCGACGGGCGCTCGAGACGACGCTCATTGGCCGCTCACCCGCGGATCGAGGTAGCCGTACGTGAGGTCGACGAGCAGGTTGATCGCGACGAACAGGGTGGCGACGACGAGGACGGCCCCCTGCACCGCCGGGTAGTCCTGCTGGAGGACGGCGAACCAGATCAGCCGTCCCATGCCGGGCCAGGCGAACACCTGCTCGACGACGACGGTGGCCGAGAGGAGGTAGCCGAACTGCAACCCGGCGACGGTGATGACGGGCAACAGCGCCCCCTTCAGGACGTGGGCGGTCATGATCCGGCGCGTCGAGAGTCCCTTCGCCTTCGCCATCCGCACGCTATCGGAGCGCAGGTTCTCGAGGACGGCCGAGCGCGTCTGGCGCGTCAGCAGGGCGGCGTAGGCGGTTCCGACCGTCACCGCCGGCAGGAAGACGCTCTCGAGTGCACCGACGGGGTCGTCCATCGGCGAGACGTAGTTCCCCGCCGGAAAGAGTTCGATCGACGTCGCGAAGAAGAGGATGAGGAGCAGACCGAGCCAGAAGTTCGGGATCGAGATACCCGAGAGCGCCCCGAGCGTGACCGCGAAATCGGTCTTCGATCCCTTGCGGACTGCACTCAGCATGCCGGCGGGGATTGCGATGAGTATGGCGACGACCATCGAAGAGACGGCGAGGAACAGCGTCGCTGGCAGACGGCTCACGATCAGGTCCGAGACGGCCCGGCCCTGGACGAGCGAGCGGCCGAAGTCGCCCTGGAGCACGTTCGAGAGCCACGAGAAGTACTGAATGTACAGCGGCTGGTCCAGTCCGTGGGCAGCGCGGACCGCCTCGATGTTCTCATCGGTCGCCTGGATGCCGAGCATGTTGACGACCGGATCGCCGGGTGCCGCGTGGACGATCAGGAACACGACTGCGGAGACTCCGGCCAGCACGGGGACCGTCTGGAGCGTCCGCACCGCGACGTAGCGAAGGAAGTTCATCGAGCGATCAGGCCACCTCCGGCGGTGTGAGGCGTAAAATCATGGGTAGGTCGTTTTCACGGGCTCGCTTAAGTGTTGTGTCGAGTTCGTGGGAATCCAGGGTTACCTGAAATTCGTTCATTATTTCGATTGTGGGTTGGATTCTGTTGGTCGGACTCTGGTCGGGCGCATGTGAGCGACCCCGCGGGCCGGAAAGGGGCTCGCCCCTCGGGTCGGGAACCGCTCGAACCTCGAACCGAGATGGGTCAGGCTTCCATCGCCGCATCGGCGACGTCGAGGGCCACGTCGATCGCTGCAATCGCCTCGTCGATCTCTTCTCGGGTGATCGTCAGCGGCGGCGCGACGATGAGCGTGTTGATCATGTTGGCGACGTAAGTCCCGTGCTCGAGCGCGCGGGCGGCGACCTCGTCGACAACGGTCGCTCCCTTCGAGAGTTTGTCCTCGCGCGTCCCGAAAGGAGCCCGCTCGTCGGTCCGCTTCGTGAGTTCGATCCCGTGGAACAGCCCGGTTCCGCGGACGTCGCCGACGCTCGGGTGGTCGACTTCGAGCGAGGCGATTCGGTCGCCCAGGTACGAGCCGACCTCGTCCGCCCGCTCGATCAACCCCTCGGACTCGTAGGTCTCGACGGCCGCCAGCCCCGCCGCGCAGGCGACCGGGTGCCCCGCGTAGGTGTGGCCGTGAGTGAACATGTTGTCCTCGAAGTGGGCAGCGACCTCGTCGGTGACGACGGTCGCCGCGAGGGGCTGGTAGGCACCCGTGAGCCCCTTCGCCATCGTCATGATGTCGGGAGTCACGCCGAAGAGGTCGCTGCCGAACCACTCGCCGGTCCGACCGAACCCGGTCATCACCTCGTCGCAGACGAGCAACGCGCCGTGGTCGTGGGCGATTTCCTTGAGCCGCGGGAGGTACTCCTCCGGCGGGACCAGGATGCCGTTCGACCCGACGACCGGTTCGACCAGCACCGCCGCGACGGTGTCGCCCTCGAGCATCAGCATCTCGTCGATGTACTCGAGGCTCTCCATGGGGTCGAGCGTCGACCCGTAGGCGTAGGGGTCGGGCGCCTTGATCGCGCCCGGAATACCGGGTTCAGCGGCGAGTCGGCGAGGGTCACCGGTGACGCTGATCGACCCCGCGGTCGCGCCGTGATACGAGCGGTACCGGGAGACGATCTTGTCCTTGCCCGTGTAGAACTTCGCGATCTTGATCGCGGCCTCGACGGCTTCGGTGCCGCTGGTCGAGAAGAACGTCTTCGAGAGGTTTCCCGGCGTCACCTCGGCGAGTTTCTTCCCGAGTTCGGCCCGCGCCTCGGTGGCGAACCCCGGCGCGAAGTACGCCCCCGCTCGAGCCTGGTCGGCGATAGCTTCCTCGACCGCCGAGGCCGAGTGGCCGAGATTCGAACACATGAGTTGCCCGGAGAAGTCGACGTACTCGTTCCCGTCGGCGTCGGTGAACCGGGCGCCGTCGCCACCGACGATCTGCGTCGGCGAGACCTCGCTCTGGTAGGCCCACGTCCCGAAGACGTACTCCCTGTCCATCGCCTCGACGGCGTTCAGCCCGTCGCTCGAGTTATCCGTTACCATGTCCCTACCACGGCTATCGGACTCTGTTGATTAATATTTATCCCTTAATCAGATTTCTCGGACAAAATTCTACATTTCAGAGTTACACAGCATTCAGTCCATGTTTTCTATGGATAGTGAGTACAATATCCATAATTTCAGAAGCCTTATAGTGGCTGGCGGACAGCCCTAGACGAATGCCACACGATACCACCGAACAGTTCGGGACGGTGAAAAACTACGTCGACGGAGAGTGGGTCGCCCCTGGCGCGGACGGCCAGGACGTGGTGAACCCGGCGACCGGCGACTCCCTCGGATACGTCGGCTTCAGCACCGACGAGGACGTGGACGCGGCCGTCGAGGCCGGCATGGCCGCCTTCGAGGACTGGCGAGAGACGCCCGTCGAGGCACGCATCCAGCCGCTGTTCGAACTGAAGCGCCTCCTCGAGGACCACCTTGACGAACTCACGGAGATCCTCGTCCGCGAACACGGAAAGACCATGGGCGAGGCTCGAGGGGAACTCCGACGAGGCATCGAGAACGTCGAAGTCGCCTGCGGCATCCCGACGCTCATGCAGGCGGGACACGTCCAGCACGCCGCCCCCGACATCGACGAGACGGCCGTCAGGGAGCCTCTCGGCGTGTTCGCCGCCGTCACCCCGTTCAACTTCCCCGGCATGATTCCGCTGTGGTTCCTCCCGTACGCGGTCGCGACCGGGAACAGTTTCATTCTGAAGCCAAGCGAACGAGACCCGCTCGTGACCCAGCGGCTGTTCGAACTCATCGAGGAGGCCGGCTTCCCCGATGGCGTCGTCCAGCTCGTCAACGGGAGCGTCGACACCGTCGACGCCCTCCTCGAGCACCCCGACGTCGCCGGCATCTCCTTCGTCGGCTCCACCCCCGTCGCGAAACACGTCTACGAGAAGGCGGCCGCCCACGGAAAGCGCGTTCAGGCTCAGGGCGGGGCGAAGAATCACGTCGTCGTCTCCGCGACCTCCGACCTCGAGTTCGCCGCCGAGAAGACGGTAAGTTCCGCGCTGGCGTGCTCGGGCGAGCGCTGTCTCGCCAACGACGTCGTGCTGGTCGAGGAGAGCGTCTACGAGGAGTTCGTTGACCTTCTCGCTGCGGAGACCGAAGCGCAGGTCGTCGGCGATGGCCTCGACCCCGAGACCACCGTAGGGCCGCTGATCACGCCCGAACACGAAGAGCGGGTTCGGGAATTCGTCGAAACCGGCCTCGAGGAAGGGGCCGAACTGGTCGTCGACGGCCGGGACGTCGGTCGCGACAGCGAGGGCAACTTCCTCGGTCCCTGTCTCTTCCGGGACGTGAGCCCCGAGATGACCATCTGCCGAGAGGAATTATTCGGCCCCGTCCTCGCCGCGATGGCGGTCGAGAACGTCGCGGAGGGAATCGAGGTGATGAACCGCAGCGACTTCGGCAACGCCGCGAGCCTCTTCACCGAGAGCGGTTCCGAGGCCCGGCAGTTCCGTCACCGAGCGGAGGCGGGCAACCTCGCGGTCAACGCGGGAACGGCCGCGCCGATGGCCTTCTTCCACTTCGGCGGGCAGAAAGACTCGTTCTTCGGCGATCTCCACGCCCAGGCGGAGGACGTCGTTCGGTTCTACACCGACGAGACGGTATACATCGAGCGCTGGCCGAACGCATAGGTCGACGTCTTCGGACCCCTACCCACACCCATCTCCCGTTCTCCTCGACGGCGGAAAACGCGCCTCGACTCGAGTCGAGACGCCGATCAGCGATCCCCGTCCTGGACGATCCGCTTCATCTCCTCAGACATCACCGAGACGACCCGCGGAGTGCTCTTGATCTCGTCCATGACGAATCTCGAGGACGTTTCCTTCACGCCCTCGATGCCGACGATTTCGTCGATGACCTCGTTCATCTGTTCGCGGTCCTGGACGCGCACGATCGTTACGAAGTCCACGTCGCCCATCGTGTAGTAGACCTGTTCGATGCCGTCGATCGCCGCGAGTTCGGTCCCGATGTCCTCGGAGTACCCTTGCTCGTGGGTGACCGAAATCTCCGTCAGCGCCACCATGTCCAGTCCGAACGGCACCGGATCGAGGTCGGCCGTGATCCCGCGGATGACGCCCCGGTCCTTGAGTTTCTCGAGTCGGTAGTGGATCGCGGATTTAGATAGGCCAAGTTCCTCCGAGAGGACGTTGAGGTTGACGTCGAAGTCGTTCTCGACGTACTCGAGGAGGTCGACGTCCGTCTGGTCGAAGGTCTCGCCCCGAGAGCGTGTGTTCGACATACTTCACGTAGAGCGCCGTCTCACATAAAAACGTGTGTCTTCACGAGTATCTGATAGGTTCCACGGGTATCTGACAGGTCACCGGTCCGCTGCCGGGCGTTCGAGCGCGGTAACGGCACCCTGCTCCCGGGCGCGTCGCGCGACTCCGATCGTCTCGGTGTGGTAGGCTCCGCCCAGGTTCGATTCGATACGGACGTCCTCGAGGCCGCCGAGCACCACCACGTCCGAGAGCACGTCGGCGGCGGCGTGCGTGACGGCCACTTCGGCGTCGGGCGCGAGGTACGGCGTCGTCGCGGTGGTGATCGCCTCGATCACGTCGCCTCGAGCGCCGTCGTGGGGAACGTCCGCGCGGAAGCGCGCGCCGTCGTACTCGAGGTCGAGGGAGACGCCGGATCCCGTCTCGGCGGGCGAGACGGTGATCGAACCGTCGTCGGTCTCGCGGATCACGGACTCGGAGAGCGTCGCGCGGGTCTCGCCGTCGATCGGTTCCGTGCCGACCTCGCGTACGGCCGTCGCGAGCGCGGGATTCGGGAGTCCCGCGGGGTGGCTCACGACCGCGTCGGGGCCGAGCGTCGTCGCGTAACAGAAGCGGTGTTCCGGCCGGGAGAAGTCCCACTCACCAGCGATTCCGGTGACGGACGCAGCGGTGACGCCACAGAGCCGCAGCGGGCCGAGGACGTGTTCGACCACGAACGCGCGGCCGTCGCCGGTGTAGTCGGCGTCCGGTTCGACGAGGTCGACGCGCACGTCCGCCTTACGGACACACTCGAGGCTCGCCGGGATGCCGTTGACCTCGATGCCCGGCTCTGACCGGGGTTCGACGCGAACGTACTCGCCCTCGACGGGTTCGGCGACCGTCCTCACGCCGATCCCTCCATACGGGCTAGCGTCTCCTCGAGGAGTCGCGTCCCGGTCGCGAACGCGTCCGCGCCGAACGGTTCACCCGGTTCACCGGTCCCGAGCGCCACTTTCTCGGGGGTCGGCACGGCCTCGAGGGTCGATCCGGGCGCCAGCCAGTCGTACGCGCAGTCCCCGAGCACCGCGCGGTGGGCGCCCTCGACGGCCGTCCGTGTCGCTCGAGACGGTCGGGCGCGGTCGACGCCCGCGACACGCTCGAGGCGAACCGCCTCGACACCCGGACAGGATTCGAACCGGGATTCGACCTCGGCGAACGCGGTCGCCGGCGTCGTCGCCGCCTCGAGGACGACCGTCAACCGTTCGTCGCTGGTTTCGACGCCGGCCAGCGAGAAGGTGGTCATTCCAGTCGTGAACACCCCGTCTCGGTCGTCGTCGATGGGATAGTAGGGATGGGACGGCTTCGCGGCCTCGAGGACGGTAGACAGGCGGTTCTCGTCGGTCTCGAGTCGCTGGTAAGTAGCGCTCGCCTCGGGCGCGCGCTCGAGGTCGACCGACACCCTCGCTCGGCCCCGGACGACGGTCGACAGTCGACCGCCGAGGGGTTCGAGTACGAGCCACGGACCCGCCGCGGTGAGGTTCGCGTCCGGGAAGTGCAGTCGCGCGGTAGTGTCCGCGGCCGCGTTCAACTCCCCGTCCGCCTCCTCGCTCCCGGCGACCGTCGCCGCGACGGCGAGCAGCCCCGCTTGGGCCGCCTGAGGTCCGCGATAGACGCCCTCACCGGTTTCGGGGTCGGTCGCGACCTCGAGGTCGGCTAGCGGGTCGGTACCGTCGAACGGGCCGACGAGCAGGTTGACGCGTTCGTCCTGCCCGTCGCGGCCCGTGTCCGCTCCAGGGTCGTTCGAACCGCGTTCGGCCACCTCGAGCGCTCGCTCCTGGATCGTTTCCGGCGACGGCAATTCAGCCATCGAGGTGCCCCATCAGGTCCGCCGTCGCGGCGGCCATCACCTTCGCGGCCGTGACGACCTCCTCGACGGGCACGTACTCGTCCTCGACGTGGGCCTGTTCGAGCAGGCCCGGCCCGTAGACGATGCACTCCTCGATGCCGGCGTCGTTGACGATGAAGCGCTGGTCGTCCGATCCCGGCGAAACGACGTACTCCGGCGGCCCGTGGTGGGGTTCTATCTCCCGCGCGAACGTCTGGGCGACGGTACAGTCCCGCGAGACGAGCGCGGGTTCGGCGAACATGATCTCCTCGTAGCCGACCCGCGAACCCGTCGCGGCCTCGGTCTCGGACATCAGCGCCTCGATCTCCTCGCGAGCGCCGTCGACGCTCTCCTCGGGGACGAGCACGCGGTAGAACGTAGCCGTACAGCGGTCGGGAACCACGTTCTCGGAGTAACCTGCGTCGACCATCGTCGCGGAGACGTCCGCCCGGGCCGACGCCGCGGGGACGACCGGTTCGTCCGTCGTCCGTCCGTGGAGGGTCTCGCGATACTCGCCGATCCGGGTGAGGAAGTCATTCATCGCCATCACGGCGTTCTCCCCGCCGTGGGCCATGCAGCCGTGGGCTTTCTCGCCGTGAGTGACGACGCGGAACTTCAACACGCCGCGGTGGCCCAGACAGATCCGCGAGGAGTCGAAGCACTCGGTGTAGACGCAGTAGTCCGTGTTCTCCCGGGAGAGGTAGCCCTCCCGGACCAGTTCGCCGAGGCCGGTGAAGCCGCCGGTCTCCTCGTCGACGGTCATGCTCTGGGTGATCGAGCCCTCGATCGGCACCCCCAGGTCCCGGAGCGCGTCGACGGCCAGTACGCTCGCGGCGATGCCGGACTTCATGTCGCTGGCCCCGCGAGCGTAGAGGTTCCCGTCCTCGAGGGTCGGCTCGTAGGGATCGGTGGCCCAGTCTTCGCCCGCGGGGACTACGTCGTAGTGGCCCGTGAAGTGGATGTCGGGGCCGTCGCGCCCCTCGTCCAGTCGGGCGAGGACGTTCATCCGGTCGTGGTCGGTCCGGTCCGGATAGTACTCCTCGACGACCTGGTCGGGGACGTCGATCACGTCCACGTCGTACTCGCGCGCCTCGAGTTGCTCCCGGAGGAACTCGGCTCCCTCGCGGTAGTTTCGCCCTGGCGGGTTCTCGGTGTCGATCCGGAGGAACTCAGTCAGAAACTCGAGGCCGTCCTCCCGGCGCGACTCGACGATGTCGTCGATGGCAGTTCGGGTCGTCATGGTCAGATGTCGCGCCCCCCGTCGACCTCGAGGGCGGTGCCGGTGATCATCGAGGCGTCCTCGCTAGCGAGGAAGACGGCCGCGCCGGCGACGTCTTCCGGTTCGCAGAGTCGCCCGAGCGGGATGGTGTCGTGCATCGACTCGACGCTCAGGTCGCCGGCGGCGAAGTCCTGCAGCATCGGCGTGTCCGTCGCGACGGGACAGATGGCGTTGACGCGAATCCCGTCCTCGGCCAGCTCGTACGCCAGTTGCTTCGTGAGGCCGACCATCCCTGCCTTGGAGGCGACGTAGGCCGAGAGCCCGGTCCGCGGGCGAATCGCGGCGGTCGAGGCGGTGTTGAGAATCACGCCCGCCTCGCTCTCTCTGAGCGTGGGCACCGCGTACTTGGCCCCGAGGAACGCGCTCTTGAGGTTCACGTCGACGGTGGCGTCCCACGTTTCCTCCGTCACGTCCTCGACAGGCGTCGACTCCTGCGGGATCCCGGCGTTGTTGTGGAGCACGTCCAGGCCGCCGAACGCCTCGACCGCGTGGTCGATCATCCCTTCCACGGCTGCCGGCTCGGACACGTCGGCGACGTGACTCCGGGCGGTCCCCCCGTCGGCCTCGATCGCCTCGACCGTCGCCGCGGCCCCGTCTTCGTCGAGGTCGACGACCAGCACGTTCGCGCCCGTCGCCGCGAACCGCCGGGCGGTGGCTTCGCCCATCCCCGACCCGGCCCCGGTCACGAGGACGCTTCTGTCACTGTCAGACATACTCGAGGGTCAGTTCGAACGGGCATGAAGTTTTGGGATGCGGGGGCCGATATCGGAACTTTGTTCCGACTTTAGAAGAATTATAGAACAGAGTTCAATGAGATTCGCCGAGAAGATATTTCGTTCAGTTATTCCGACTCACTCGTAAGTCGCCTCGTGGAGCGACCGGAACGAGCCGTGGGGGTACTGTTCGAATCCCTCCATGCGGTCCGAAACGCCCTGGATCCGCTCGGGGTAGTAGGTGTAGACGGAGTACACTTCCTCGTAGATGATCTGCTGGATCTCGTCGAGGAGTTCCTGTCGGGCCTCCTGGTCCGTCGTCTCGCGCTGTTCCTCGAGCAAGCTGTCCAGTTCGTCGTTGCTGATGTTCCAGACGTTGAGGCCGTCGGTGTGGTGGAGGTAGAGCAACTCGTCCGGATCGGCGAACGACTCCCAGTTAGAGACGGCAATCTCGAAGTCACCCTCCTGCTCGCGGGTCCAGAACGTCGAGCCGTCTAGCGTCTGCACGCTCGCCTCGACGCCGATGTCCTCGAGCATGCTCTGGACGAGCGTCGCCGCCTGCTCGTGCTGGGTCGTCGTCGAACTGATGATCTCGAGCGAGAGGTCCTCGTGACCGGCCTCTGCGAGCAGGTCCTGGGCCTGTTGTGGGTCCCCGTTCGGGTGATTGAAGTCCGAGAGATCGCCGTTGTACGCCGCGAAGGAACTCGGGAGGATCGACTTTCCGGCCTCGCCGTACCCCTGCAGAACCGTCTGGACGATCTGTTCCTTGTCGATCGCCCACGCGATGGCCCGACGGACCCGGCGGTCGTCGAGCGGTTCGACGTCGGTGTTGAAGTCGACGCGACCGGAACTGACGTCCTCGGTTCGCAGGACCGAGATGCCGTCGGCGTTCTCGACCTGGTCGACGTACTGGGGCGACATCTGGTCGACAGCCTGGATCGACCCCGTCTCGAGCTGGGAGATCATCGACGACTCGTCGGGGAGGATGCGGAACTCGATCTCGTCGATGTTCGGCAGGTCGTCCTGCCAGTAGTCGTCGTACTTTCGAAGGATCGCGTTTTGCCCCGAGTTCCACTCGACCAGTTCGTACGGCCCGGTCCCGACCGGGTTCGAGTTGTAGTCCTCGCCGTGTTCGGTGACGGCCGCCTCCGAGAGCGGCCACATCACCTTCTCGACGTTATCGAGAAACGGGGCGTGGGGGTGCTCGAGGTCGAAACGAACCGTGTAGTCGTCCTCGACGACGACGTCCTCGATCGCGCTGACGTAGTTCTTCCGGGGGTTCTCCTCGGTCTCGATCCACTCGTAGGTGTACTGGACGTCCGAGGCGGTGAAGTCCTCGCCGTTGTGGAACGTGACGCCCTCCTCGAGTTCGAACACGTACTGAGTGTCACTCTCGAGTTCCCAGTCGCTGGCCAGTTGCGAGACGTACTCGCCCTCGGGGGTGATGTCCACGAGGTTGTTGTAGATCAGCGAGTACACTTTGTTGGAGTCGAAGTCGGTGTCGCGCGCGGGAATCAGGTCCCACGCGCCCCGTCCGATGCCGAGCGAGACGCTGGTTCCGCCGCCACCGTTCCCGCCGTCGCCGTCCCCGTCGTCCCCGTTCCCGTCGTCGCTGGTACACCCCGCGAGACTCACCCCGCCAGCCGCTGCGATCGCCGTGAGGAGTCGTCGCCGCGACGCGTCGATCGCACCCTGTGTGGAAATGTCAGTCATGACGCTCGTATCACTATTATCGCTCGATGATAAAACAGTTTCCATAACTCGCATGATAAATGTGGAAATTTTTCTCTCGTCGAGGAAATATACGGATTTATTACACCACATTCGACCGACGACCGATCAAAACTGCCTTCTGCGTGGAGTCGCCGAACGACGTTCTCCTGGGTACGAGGACCGGACGATCACGCACCCGGCAGGTTGGCGCCACCGTCCTCGAGCGCAATGGCAACGTTCTTCGTCTGTACGTAGGATTCGAGCGCCTCCAGGCCCTTCTCGCGGCCGATTCCGCTCCGCTTGTACCCGCCGAAGGGCGTCTGCTGGGTGTCGACGAACCAGTCGTTGACGTAGACGTTCCCCGCCTCGAGGCGCCTCGCCAGTCGACCTGCTCTCGAGACGTCCCCGGTGAAGACGCCGGAGACCAGCCCGTACTCGACGCCGTTGGCGATTTCGAGGGCCTCGGCCTCGGTTTCGAATGGAACGACGCAGAGGACCGGACCGAAAATCTCCTCCTGTTCGATTCGCATCCCGGGTTCGACGTCGGCGAAGACGGTCGGTTCGACGAAGTAGCCGGGCCGATCCGGCGTCCCGCCGCCGGCCGCGAGCGTCGCGCCCTCCCGTTGCCCGAGGTCGACGTAGCTCGTGACCTTCTCGAACTGTTCCTCGGAGGCCAGCGGGCCCATGTCGGCGTCCTCGGCCCCGGGGGCGAGGTCGTACTCCTCGGCGAGGTCGACGATTCGTTCGACGAACTCGTCGTAGACCGACTCGTGAACGAGCGCCCGATCGGCGGCCGAACAGACCTGCCCGGCGTTCGTGAAGATGGCCGTCGAAATCGTCTCCGCCGCGGCCTCGAGGTCGGCATCGGGAAACACGATCGCGGGGTTCTTGCCCCCGAGCTCGAGCGTGACAGGCGTGATCGACTCGGCGGCCGATCGCATGATGGCCTGGCCCGTCGGGACGCTTCCGGTGAAGGTGATCGTGTCGACGCCCTCGTGTCCGGTGAGCGCAGCCCCCGTCTCCCCGCCGCCGGGAACGACGTTGACGAGACCGTCGGGAACACCCTCCTCCGCACACAGTTCAGCCAGCCGGAGCGTGCTCAACGGCGTGTTCGGCGCCGGTTTGACGACGACCGCGTTCCCGCCGACCAGCGCGGGGGCGGTCCCGCGCGCGAAGAGATTCCCGGGGAAGTTCCACGGCGTGATCTGCGCGCTCACACCGTAGGGTTCGCGAATCGTGAAATCGAGGGTGTCGGAACCGAGGGGGATGCTCTTGCCCTCGAGTTTGTCGGTGAACCCGGCGTAGTACTCGAAGTAGCGGGCCGCGCTCTCGACGTCGCTTCTCGCCTGCGATAGCGGCTTCCCCTGGTCCAGGCTCTCGAGGGCGGCGAGTTCGTCGACGTGATCGCGGATGACGCGTCCCATTTCGTAAACCCGTCGACCGCGCTCGTCCGGGGGCGTCTCTCGCCACTCCGCGAAGGCTCGCCGCGCCGCTCGCACGGCGTCGTCGACGTCGGCCTCAGTGCAGCTGGCGACGCGGGTGAAGGGTTCCTCGCTCGCCGGATCGATCAGTTCGCTGTAGTCTCCCCCGGACGGCGGGGTCCGTTCGCCGTCGATGTAGGCGTCGTACGCCGACGCGATCTCGAGATCGGCGTGTGTGAACTGGCCCATGTGTGTCACTGACGCCCCAGCTATATTATGTCTGTGAATAGTACCCGATGCCCGATTTTCGTTCTGTTATGGGGTATAATACAGAACTTTGTTCACCGAGAATGGAGAATTCGAAAATATATTCGTCCCTTGGCCAGTCGCTACCTCCGAATCCACTCGAGCGGCCGCGTGACCAGCGGCCGGTAGTCCTCGTGGGGATCGTAGGCGGCAAACGAGAGGCTGTTGGTCATGACGCTCACGCTCGAGGTCGCCATCGCCAGACCGGCCAGGGCAGGGTTGAGCAACCCGAGCGAGGCGATCGGGACCAGCGTGGTGTTGTAGATCAACGCCCAGAAGAGGTTCTGTCGAACCTTTTTCAGGGTGGCCTCCGAGATGCGAATCGCCTTGAGCACGTCGGCGGGGTCGTCGCGCATCAGCGTCACGTCGGCCGATTCGATGGCCACGTCAGTCCCGGATCCGATGGCGACGCCGACGTGGGCCGTCGTGAGCGCGGGCGCGTCGTTGACACCGTCGCCGACCATCATCACTCGCGTGCCGTCGCTGTCGTCGCCGCCGGCCGACTGCAGATCCTCGATGTGATCCGCCTTGTCCTCCGGCAGGACGCCCGCCCGAACGTTCGCGGGCTCGATGCCCACTCGCTCCGCGACCGCTCGAGCGGTTCGCTCGTTGTCGCCGGTCAGCATGACGACCCCGATTCCCCGCTCTCGCAGGGCGGCCACGGTCTCCGTCGCGCTCTCGCGGACCTCGTCGGCCACCGCGACGACGCCCAGCAACGCGCCGTCGACGGCGACCGGAATCGCGGTCTTCCCCTCGCGCTCGAGGCGCTCGAGGATTTCTTCGGCTGGCTCGGGGTCGATCCCCTCGTCCTCGAGCAGCTTTCGTCGGCCGACCACGACCGTCCCGCGGGCCGTCTCCGCGCGAATCCCGTGACCAGGGACGTTCTCGAAGTCCTCCAGGTCACCCATCTCGACGCCGCGCTCAGTGGCGCCCTCGACGATGGCGCGTCCAATGGGGTGTTCCGAGCCCGATTCGGCGGCCGCTGCGGCCCCCAGGACGAACGACTCGAGGGATTCCTCGCGCGTCTCGAGGACGCCGCCGTCGGCGCGGGAGTCGGTACCGCCGTCCGCTGCGACTCCGCTCGTTTCGTCGTCCAGGACGACCACGTCGGTCAGCGTCATCTCGCCGTGGGTCAGCGTCCCGGTCTTGTCGAAGACGACGGTGTCGATCCCACGGACCTGCTCGAGGACGTCGCCACCCTTGAAGAGGACGCCGTTGGTCGCGCTCAACGTGGAGCCGACCATCGTCGCCGCGGGCGTCGCCAACCCGAGCGCGCAGGGACAGGCGATCAACAGCGCGGAGGCGAGCACGACGACCGAGAACTCGAGGACGGGCACGCCGCCCGCGACCGGGCCGCCCCCGACCGGCTCGAGGATGGGGATCCAGGAGCCGATCCAGGCCGAGGCGCCGTGGAGGGCGTCGGGGAACAGCGCCCAGAGGACTGCCCAGACCACGGCGTTGACGATCACCGCCGGGACGAAGTAGGCGCTCACCGTGTCGACCACCCGCTGGATCTCGGGCTGGCGGGACTGGGCCTCCTTGACCCGGTCGACGATCTGTTGCAGAGCCGTCTCGGAGCCGACTTTGGTCGCCTCGACCAGCAGGACACCGTTCTCGTTGATCGTGCTCCCCACGACGTCGTCGCCCTCGCTCTTCTCCACCGGGACGGATTCGCCGGTCAACATCGACTCGTCGACGGCGCTCTGGCCCTCGAGGACGACGCCGTCGGTCGGAATCCGCTCGCCCGGTCGGACCTTGAGCACGTCGCCGACCCGGACGTCCTCCAGAGGAACCTTCACTTCAGTCCCGTCCCGCACGACCGTGGCGTCTTCGGCCTCCATCTCGAGGAGTTCCCGCAGGGCGTTGCCCGCCCGCGCCTTCGACCGGACCTCGAGCCAGTTGCCCAGCGTGATGAACCAGAGGATGAACGCGACGGCCTCGAAGTAGAGGTTGCCGGTCAGCCCGATGGTAAGCACGGCCGTCGAGTAGACGTAGCCCGCGAGGGTACCGACGGCGACGAGGGTGTCCATGTTCGCTCGTCGGTTGTGCGCGAACGCACGATAGGCGCCAACGAGGAACTCGCGGCCGAGGGTCGCCATCATGACCGTCGCGATGGCGAACTCGGTCCAGTCGACGACTCCCTCGCCGATTCCGAGCACCTCGTGGAGCGGCGGCACGAGTCCGAGCATCGCGAGCATGATCGGCACGAACGGCAGCGTGAGCAGGCCGCCCCCGATCACCAGCCGTCGCTGCCGGGCCAGTTCGCGCTCGACGGCGCGCTCGCGCTGGCCCTCGTCTTCCTCGTCCTCGCCGCCCGCAGGTTCGTACCCCGCCTCCTCGATCGCTCGTCGGATTTCGGCCAGCGAGACGTCCGACGGGTTGTAGCGAATCCGGGCCTCGTCCGAGGCGAAGTTCACGTCCGCCGCGACGACCCCGGGAAGGGCCTCCGTCGCCTCCTGGACGGTTCCCGAACAGGTTGCACAGGACATCCCCATCACGGGAATCGAGGTGGTTTCGGTCGCGACCTCGTAGCCCGCGTTCGACACCGCCTCGACGACCTCCTCCAGGCTGACCACGTCGGGGTCGTAGGCGACGACCCCCTCGTCGGTCGCGAAGTTCGCACTCGCCTCCTCGACTCCCTTGAGATCGCTCAGAGCGTCCTGGACGGTCCCCGAGCACGTCGCACAGGACATCCCGGTGATTTCGAGGTGGGCGCGTCGTTTCGTCATGGTGGAGACTACGGGTTACGTGTTCAAGCGAGTTGTGCCTTTCAATTACACGTTATTCCACCATCCGAATTTCGATTGTAAACCACCACTCCCGGTGGATTGATGAAGTGAAAGTGAACGAGCCACTCGTCGTCTCGAAAACGAATCCGCCGCTCGAAGACCACAGCGAGCGAAATCACGCGACTGGGCTACATCGATTCCTCATCCGACCCGAGTTCCTCGGCTCCTTTGAGTACTACCTGGTCGTCGGTCACGCGCTCGATTTCGTTGGCCTCAACGGGGAAGTCGTCGTCGTTGACGTTGCCCCAGTCGAGCGCGGCTTTGATCTTCTCGGTGATCCCCGGGTGGGCATCGACGTACATCGTTTCGCCGCCGTCTTCGACGTCGGTAACCATTCCGAGTTCCTCGCCCGCGGTGTCGACGACCGCTTTTCCGATTTCGTCGTCGGAGAGGGTTACTCGCTCGGCCCCCTCCGTAAATTCACCTTCAGAGGCCCCCATCGGTTCTCCTTCGGTAGCCCCCATCGATTCCCCTTCAGCACCCTCGACGACCCCGTCCTCGGTCGTGCCGGTCGGCATCGTTCCGGATTCCTCGGTAACGATGTCCTCAGTGTGAACGGTCTCCATCGCCAGGAGTTCGCCTCCGGTCACGTCGGCGTACAGGCGCTTCCGGTCGACCACCTCATCCTCGACGACGTGTTCGCGGGTGAAGTAGGTGTGAATTCGGTCGTCTTCGCTCACCTCGGATTCGATCTCGTACTCCGTGAGCACGTTGTCGGTCGACACGTCGACGTCGAGAAGATTGCTCTCGGCGATTGTGCGCTGGAGTCCCTCGATATCGATGTCGCGGTCCTCGACGGTGTCGGTTTCAACCACATCGGTGCCCGCGACGTGGCTCTCGACCGTGAATCGTTCGGTGAACTCGCGAGTGACCGACCACATCTCCTCGACATCGAGTTCGACGGAGTACGGGACGTCAGTAGTGGACTCGATGGAACCTACCTCGGTGTCTGCGGGCGCGGACTCTGACTCCATGCGACCGACCGCGTCGTAGTAGCGGTCCTCGTCGAACCAGTCCGCGTGATCATGCTCACCCGCTCCTTCCTCGACGAGTGTACAGCCCGTACACTCGCGTTGCAGGAGTTCGACGTCGACCACGCTCTCGTCGACCACCTCGGTGTCGACGAGTTCACTCTCGATACTCGTCTCCTCGACGACGACGCTCTCGACGACGGTGGTCTCGGTAATCTCCGTCGTCACCGTCTCGCCCTCGAGAAGGCGCTCTTTCAGGTCCTCGCGATCGATGCTGCTTCGCGTGAGAGCCTCGTCGCGACGGATCACTTCGAATGGTTCGGACGCCTCCGCGCCGTGGTAGATTACCACCTGGTCGCCCTCCTCCAGTCGGCCGAAGAACTCGTCCCACTCGACCGACTCGTGGGATCCCATCGTCTCGGACTCCGGGAGGATGCGGTAGCGATCCGGTTCGTCCTCATGTCGAGCGGGCGTCGCAGCGTGTTCGTCCGCCCAGCGGCGGATCGTCTCTCGGTCTGCCGACAATCGACTCTCCTGGGGTTGGTCTGTGGGTTCGTCCATAACACCTTCGGGATGCACGGTCGGAGGTAAAGCGAGGCGGATCGTTTCACCCACAGATTGATATTAGAAAGTGGTAACTGACGGGCGCCATCAGCTACGAGCGGGTAAACATACGCTTACCGATCGGAATTGGGGAATGGAGTCACTGGAGCGGCCGTACCGGTGCCTGCTTCGAAACGGATGAACCCTATATCGCCCGCTTCGCTCGAGTATTTTCCGAGACGATCCAGCGGAATCTCAATCGTAGATTAGTTTCCAGGTTTCGACAATCGACTGTACACCTTCGGCTCACTTCCCACTCAGTTTTCGTTTACCTTCAGTAATTAGTGAACTCGAGAGCCGATTCCCGGAATCGGACTAATCGAGCTGGCGATTTCTCGGTCGGCTCAAGACGAGCGACCTCTTCTGGGTCGAGCAATCGCGGAGCGGTTTCGATGGAAAGACAGTTCCCACCGCGCTCCCAATAGCCCGTAAATGCGTCTCGCCGTCCCCAACAAGGGCCGCCTGCACGACCCGACGATCGACCTCCTCGAGCGGGCCGGCCTCCACCTCGAGAACGGCGCCGCCAGGAAGCTCTACGCCGACACCGTCGACCCCGAGGTCACCATCCTCTTCGCCCGGGCCGCGGACATCCCCGAGTACGTCGCCGACGGCGCGGCCGACCTCGGGATCACTGGCTACGACCAGTACCGGGAAGCCGACGTCGCCACCGTCTCGGAACTGCTCGACCTCGAATTCGGCCGCTGTCGACTCGTGCTCGCGGCTCCCGAGGACGGCGACATCGCGTCCGTCGAGGACCTGGCGGGCAAGACCGTCGCCACGGAGTTCCCGACCGTCACCCGGCAGTTCTTCGACGAGCGCGGCCTCGAGCCCTCCATCGTCGAGGTCACGGGCGCGACGGAGTTGACGCCCCACGTCGAGATGGCCGACGCCATCGTCGACATCACGAGCACGGGGACGACCCTGAAGATGAACCGCCTCGCCGTCATCGAGGAGGTCCTCTCGAGTTCCGTCCACCTGTTCGCCCGCGAGGACGTCCTCGAGGAGCCCAAAGTACAGGAAATTCGAACCGCGCTCTCCTCGGTGCTGGCCGCCGACGGCAAGCGCTACCTGATGATGAACGTCCCCAGAGACCGACTCGAGGACGTCCGCGAAGTCATCCCCGGCATGGGCGGCCCAACGATCATGGACATCGCCAACGGCGGCGGCGAGTCAGTCGCCGTCCACGCTGTCGTCGACGAACGCGAGGTGTTCGAGACCATCACCGAAGTGAAGAACGCCGGCGCGAGCGACATCCTGGTCACCGAGATCGAACGGCTGGTCGAGTAGGGCTCCGCTCGAGGGACGAGAATCCCCGCTCGAACGTGGTCGCGAAATAGCGACGATGCGGCAGGTTCAGAACGTTCATTGTCCCGCTCCCACATCCTCAACCAGTGAGCGACGAGTCAGACGCCTCGAGCGACCGGCCAGCCGCGGACGTCGACGGCGGCGTGGACGTCGAGGACGATAGCAACCCTGACGACGCCCCTGCCGACCCCACTCCCGTCGACACCAGCGCCTCGATCACCGAGGGCAGCCTCGTCCGACCGCTCTTTCGCCTCGCCTGGCCCATCGTCGTCATCCAGCTACTGCAGGTCACCTACAACGTCGTCGACACCCTCTACCTCGGCCGGCTCTCCGCCGAGGCCGTCGGCGCGATCAGCCTCGCCTTTCCGCTGATATTCTTGCTCATCGCCATCGCTGGCGGCTTCACCACCGCCGGTGCGATTCTCGTCGCCCAGTACACCGGCGCGAAAGGGAATCGATCCGCGGGGCTCGTCGCCGGCCAGACCCTCTCGTTCGTCGGCCTCCTCTCGGTGTTCATCGGCATCGGCGGCTACTTCTACACCCGCCCCGCCCTCGAGCTCCTGCCCAGCGACCAGGAGACCGCCGCGTCGGTGATTCCGCTGGCCGCAGACTACATGGAGGTCATCTTTCTCGGCATCCCTCTCATGTTCGGCTTCTTCGTCTTCTCGGCGCTCATGCGCGGCTACGGCGACACCCGAACCCCGATGCTCGTGATGGTCGTCTCCGTCTTCCTCAACGTCCTGCTCGACCCGTTCTTCATCTTCGGGTTCGCCGACAACCCCCTGTTCGTCTGGCTCAACCTCGAGGGCCTCGAGGCCGCCCTCTACGGCCTTACCGGCTTTTCTGGTCTGGGGATCCAGGGCGCCGCACTCGCGACGATCGCCGCCCGCGGCGTCGCGACCGTGATGGGCCTGTGGATCCTCTTCACCACCGCGAGCGGGCCGGCCGTGCGCCTCGAGCACCTCCCACTGGACCGCGAGATCATTGGGGACATCGTTCGCCTCGGCGTGCCGAGCACGGTCGAACAGACCACGAGCGCGATGGCCATGATCACGCTCACCGCCATGATCGTCACGTTCTCGCCGCCGGTGGTCGCCGCCTACGGCCTGGGCAACCGGCTGATCTCGCTCGTCTTCCTGCCCGCGATGGGGCTCGGCCGCGCCATCGACACCATGGTCGGCCAGAACCTCGGTGCCGACCGGAGCGACCGCGCCGAACGCTCGGTCTGGCTCGCCGCCTCGACCGGCGCCGGCGTAATGGTCGTCGTCGCCGTGATCGCCGTCGCCTTCACCGAACCCATCGTCAGCGTCTTCCTCGGCGACGTCCCCGACGCCCCCGCGACCATCGCCTACGGCGTCGAGTACGTCCGCATCCGCTCTGTCGAGTTCGCCTTTATCGGTGTCTCACAGGTGATCCTCGGCGCCTTCCGCGGCGCCGGGAACACGAAGACCGCGATGGTCATCTCGATGCTCACCCTCTGGGTCGGCCGCGTCGCGAGCGTGCTCGTGCTGGCGTTCTCCTGGTCGATCACGGTTCCCGGCGTCGGGGTCACCCTCGCCGCCCTCGGCTGGGGCGAAACCGGCGTCTGGGTCGGGATGGCCCTGGGGAACGTCCTCGGCGCCACCGTGGGGGTCGCCTGGTTCACCCGCGGGACCTGGAAGGAGAAGTACATCGACGACGTCGAGGTGGTGGACGACGCGAACGCGATCGAAGAGGACCTCGAGGATGAGGCCGAAGTCGAGGCGACGGCTCCTCGAGGCGAAGACTAGCCACGACAGAAACATTATACGGCCGTAGTCAATCTATACCGACGAGGGCGCGTAGCTCAGTGGACAGAGTCCTTGGTTCCGGACCAAGATGTCGCGGGTTCAAATCCCGTCGCGCCCGTTCGAGTTCTGAACGGTGCAGATTCGATAGACGGCGCCGATGCGTTTATAACCCAAGCGCTGTCTGCGCGAAAGAGTTCGTTCGTTTTTCGAACGGGGGTCGGCATCATCGTGCGATTCGCTAAGAGCTAAATCACAAGGGTCGGGCATAATTGTTCCGGGCGACCTTGGTAAGGGTGAGGGTTCGGGTTCAATTTCTGTCTGGGATTTCTACCCTCCACAACACACCAGAGACGCGTAACTGCTCGAGGTCTTCGTCCGTTTTAATTCCGTTTTGTTATCTCCTTTCTGCGATCTGGTGGTTTCTACGACGCCCTTTCGAGCGTGATGCTTGGCCCACCGTCCGAAGGTTACCTCGAGGACGGCCAGGTCCTTACCGGGCCTGGAAGTATCGCGAATCCGTGCACTCGTTGAGAGCGCCGAGTACGGCATCGAGAGCTACGCCGAGCGGATTCAGCATATCATGGGGCTGGCGGATCACGTCGCCGAGTGCTCCCCGTTCCAGAAGTGGCTGGCTGAGCACGGCGCCGAACTCGAGTTCGACCAGGAAGGCGAACCGAAGCGGCTCCGATTCGACACGATCCTGTCGACGCTGAAAGCCTCAAGCTTCGAGAGCGCCCACGAAGTCGCCCGCGAGGCGATTGAGAAGTGGCGCCACTCAGGGAACGACCCAGCATTGTTCTCGAGAATCCGATGCTGTGGCGGACGCCTGGGGGGAGACACGGAAACGCGACCGGTCGGACGACTCGCGCCCGACTGGTAGAGCGGCCCTCGTGAGTGGCGACACTCCTTCGTGACTTCTTTTCAGCAATTAAGATATTAATCAATATGTGTGTGTGCAACTTCAGTTGTATTCCGGTCCTCGAGGGGTCGGGCTCCGCTACGATCGGGTCGGAGCCTTGGTAGGGTCGATTCGCGCTGCGCGCAAACGCCCCTTGAGGCGTATCCCCAAGGGGACAAAGCCAAAAAATTACAACGCCCCCGCCCCGCCTCCGCACGCAGATCTCCAGTTGAAGCACACGAAATAGGGGGCTGGCTTCACTGAATGTATGTAGTACTTAGATCGACTTGAGCTACCTAACCAACTGAGGTTGCACCCACTCCAACTAAAGTTTAGAAGATTTTATATGTATACATGGTTTTGTCTTCGCTGGATAGGGGCACGGTGAGGACGATTTTCTCACCAAGCCTTTAATGAGTTAGAGACATCCCTATATGCCCTAATATTAACCCCTATAGGTGGCCCTATGGTTGGGAGCGATTTTGGTATATAAGTGAATCGGTGATTTCGAATCCTGAATCGAAAGCCCCGCCCCACCGATTTAAGTCCGGTATTCGAGTGATTAATGATTTCCTACCGACTAGTGCTAGATGTTTAAGTGCCACCAACCACTATGAGTCTATTAAGGATTGACACGCCCGTCCCCGTGCCCCTATCCACCGCTTCCGCGCGATCGCGACAAATAGTTCGGCGGAATCGGCAGGCCGTGGACAAAGTTAGTCCGAGGAGCATGAGCGTTAATCATGCATACCCGACACATGGATATTGAGACGATTGATTTCGATGGCGACTCGCTGTCGACACGGAAAGTGGTTGATGTACAGTCTAAGCAGTTTAACACGCCAGTTAAAGCTCTTCAGGCCGGCAAACTCCGGGCATCTGAAACGGTTTCTCCATTCGCTCGTGGAGTCGTTGAGATATATCGAAGGGTAGACGCTGCAGCTCTGGAAAATTCCCAAGGTGAATGGACCGGCTTGGCAGATGGGCTGAAACGACAGCTGAAGGACGCACGAGATAATGAGTTCGTGGTCCCCTTCATCGAATATGACGATACTGCCGACCTTGAACTCGAACACGCAAAAGAAATTGCAAAACTGCAGACTAACTATGGGGATATACTCACGGTCCCACTGATGGTACCCCTTGTCAAGGCTGCAGACGATGGTGATGATCGGGAAACGTCCCATGTCTCAGACATCATCCAGAATACGCGTGTGTACCTCGAGGCTATCGAAGAGTTACAGATTAGCAAACCGGTGATGGGCGTAATCCCACCAATCAGCGAGGACTGTACACGAGTACTCGTAGAACTGTATGCAGAGAATGATCTTCGAGCATATTGCGTAGACTTCAGTCGACGCTCACCGATGGCCAAAGCCCAGATCGATAATGTCATAAATCCAATGATGCAGTACCTCACCGGATATAGTATCCGTGAGGAAAGTCTCATCTACGCGGTCAACGCGTACAATAGCCGTCCAGCAAAAGACGGTCGACGAACTGCTGACGCAATGTACGCGTACACGCTCGGGTTCGATATCGTAGGAGATAACCACATCGCACCAAACGTCCCAAAAGAAGTCCTCGAAGAATGGGCTAAACAAGGTGAAGAAGACGAGATTACAATGAGATTGTTCGATGCCGAGACAGTCTCGATCGTCGATGTTGAGGTTGGTGATCTAGACGACTTCCTTCCCCCAGAGGCGGATCTTTCAGTTGAACGAATCCAAGACCGGATCTCGAAAAACCAGAATGAAAAATACCGGTTCAGGAATCTCATTAATACTGAACTAATCAGTCTCTATCTCGAATCAGAAGGCGGGGTTGACCCCCGTAAAATATTCGTTGAACTTGACGAGGGTGAGTATACGTTGGATTCTGATCTTGAGAGGGTTCGGCAATTAACTGCCGAAGTGAGAAGTAGCGAGTAAAGGCAGTGCCTCTTAGCTAATTTCAATCGTTTTTACAAGCGCCAATAACTGATCGCCTTCGGTGAGCAACTGTTGACAAAGGTTCGTTGCAGTGTGGACAAATATCGTATTTAGGAAGCGCTTCATCAAGCTTGAGACTAACCTCTGCTATTTTTTGCCAATTACTGTTCACCTTTTGCCAAAGCATAGCTTCAGTTTCTGGACCAGGTGCTGTTAGAAGATACTGATTATTATCTGTCAAATCTTCGATCCTAAGCCTCGGGCCGTAGTAAGTTATGTCGCGTTTGAGAACTGTTGCGGTATTTGGGATTTTCTCACTATGAGGATTATCGATCACTCTATTTATTAAAATTCTATCCTCATGTTCTGCTCTCATGAATACTTGCTTTGTTGAATGTGTGGTTTCTGAACAAGTATACTGTTTATTCGTTGCTGCGGCCATGGGTAACAGTCTAATTTGTGTCCCTAGAATAGTTGTGGTACCGGCGAGACACGACTCTAATTACAAGGGGCCCACGTCTTCCCCCCCCCCCCCCCCTCCCCCCTGTTGGCGATGGTGGTATCTCGCTAACCAGGGTTGTCGAATGTGTTTAGGATAGGTCGAATCGGCCACTCAGATTACCTTCTAAGCGGACAATCCTCGATCAGCGCGGGAGGGAGTCTGTCGTTGCCAACGTCGGGCTTGCAGCTGACCAACCGACCACATCATTGTTATTCCTCACGCTACTCCTATCTACCAGAGCGGATAGCTGCGAGTGGATTCATGGCTCAAACGTGCCAAGGGAACAAAGCAAAAAACAACGTGGTCCGGTCACTTTCGCTAATCTCCATCTGAAGGTGGGGTTCTACAAGAAACAGCCGAAACAAGGGTTGTATGATGGATTCCCGTATTTTCCTAACAGTTATTTGGGTTGGGAGAGAATCCTAAGATAGGTAGGTAGCTAAGCCCATGTCCCAACCACTTACGTTGAGGGAAACTATCCCATTAGTCCTGTTATACGAATCCGAGGACTATCGGATAGAGGGCAGAACTCGTTTCCAGAAACTTGTATTTCTCGTACAAGAACAGATAGATAGAGATCTTTATCAATTTGTTCCGTACGATTATGGGCCATTCTCAAAGATATTGCTCGATGACTTAGAAAGGCTCGAGGACCTTGGTTTAGTTGAGATCAATCTGAAAGAGCTTTACCGGGGCGGAGAGCGGTATGACCATCAGTTATTACCAACTGGTGTGAAAAGCGTACGGAACCTCTTAGAGAATTCTGAGAACCCCGCAGTAATTGAGATTCATGAAGCAGCACAAGAGGCTATCAGACAGTGGGAAGACAAGTCCATGTGGGATCTGCTGGATCACATCTACGAAAATCATCAACAGTATAAGGAAAGAAGTGTGCTTTACTGATTCGCAGTAATCAGATCAGGGCTATTCGTCTGTTCCATCCGTCGTTTCAGTACCATCTTCTTCAATTTCTATATCTACGTCTTTTGCTTGTTCAATATCGATCTCATTAGTGGTAGATTCAGATGATACTTGTTGATCTCCTATTGGCCAATCTCCCACATCTTCTTTGTCTTTATCTGGTAGTTGATAATCAATGAATTGTACATGGGAGATATCTTGATGACGGCAGTAAAGCACATCTGCTCTACCTTTTTCAAGCCCATCCTTTTTCTCTTCCCCACTTACATCTACAGAAATCTCACTAGGTCTGCGGAGTAACAAGTCATAATTCCCATCAGCAGATCCTGATTGATGGAGTTGTCCCTCTAACTGGCGCCCCTGTCTAGTGATGATCCTAAGCCGGTCTCCACGGTCAACCCCTTCCAAAGCAGTTTCCCATGGTTGTTCTAAATCATAAAGAGATTTATCATCATCAGACTGATGAGATCCCAGACAATACGCAAATATCCCACCAATTACTGACTGTACACTAATAGCGGTAACAAAACTCAAAACAGACCAATCACCGAGTTCCGATAGAAGTATTTTTCTGCTCAAAAATACATCTATGCTAATTTCTTGATTACCAAAACCATTCTGTAATATTGACCAAAGGTATCCATGGGGATTCCATCGGTGGAGTATCGATAAGCCAACTAAAGAGACGAAACCAAACATGATGGTGAGAACCCATTTATCGAACCGGTTGTAGTCGTCCTCCTGATATCTTGCCCTGAGATATGTTCTGAACGAAATATAACCGGGTATCAGTAAAAATATAAATAGAAATAGCTGACTCGACAATCCCTGTCCTGTTTGCAAGGGTATTGTCTTAATCATAGCTCTGATTTCAGTATCCAGTAGACAGACTCACCGTAGATACTTATCGGTTTAATCATATTCTTCAACCCTAAAAAGCACTACTCAAGATTTGACTCCTGTTCAAAAACACTGTATTGTCGGACAGAAAAACAGCTGTTCGATGCCTCGGAATTACAGATCCGCATGATCCTCACGTTCTTAAGACCGGTTCATGCGCTAACCGGACGTGCAACTCGAAACCTACGAGACGGCAGGTGGTCGGCGGGTTCGGCTCACCGAGTCTGAACACGATCGCCTATTCGCGGTGTACGATGCTAAGAGAAGGCAGGTTGCTCTGTCATTGATGGCTCGCTGTGACTGTCGTGTTCGTGAAGTTGTAGATGTACTCCTTCGAGATGTTCGCCAAGGCGACGAGACTGGTCGATGGTTCCTTCGAATACCAGATGGGAAAGGGAGCAAGGAACGACAAACGCCTATGCCCACGGATGTAGCTGGCATGATCCCATGTACTATCCCAATAACTGGACCCAGATGATTGCATCCTTAAGGTGACTACGCGAACTGTACGCCGATGGGTCCGACGAACTGGACAAACTCGAGCGGCTGAGGAAAATGACGATCGCTGGTTGTACGTTGGACCACACGACCTCCGACGGACTTGGGGTCATCTTGCCCTTGAGGCAGAAGTTCTGCCGTCAGTATTGGTGCAATGGGGCGGGTGGGAGGATTACGAAACGTTTCAACGTTACTACTTAGGACAACATAGCGAACAGGTACAAACACGAGAAGCAGATAAAGTCAGCTGGCTTTAATTGGATTATCAGAAATTCCTGGATTTACCGGTTAGAATAGCCCGTTCACTAGAATTGTGGTTGTTGGTTCAATTCCGAGGATTCAATCTCAAACTCATATCCATACTTCTCAGTGATTGACTTAACAGTAGAATGAAGCCACTCTGGGGCAGTAGGTCCAATTAAGATTTTTTCAATGAGTGTGTCAACATCAACCGACATTTGTTTGCCAGAATTCAGTACATCTCCAAGCTTGGTATATGGAACGCCGTTTTCAGGAAATTTATCTAAATCTCGATATAGAATCCGATATTCCTGTTCATGCCTAAAACCATTTCTTTTATGATAATATGGTGCGATCGTACTGTCTTCACAGATAGTCTCTTTTGAGTAGTCGATATAAGTTACTTCCCCAAATTCAAGATCATCGGTATTTTCTAGCGACTTTTTCACAGACTCCGGGGTAGATATAATGGCCACTCCTCGACCATCGGTATAAAGACGCCACATGGCATCAGATTCATGATTATTCATGTGCCAGCAATTGAGATACGTTAGTAGGCGGAAGGATCGATAGGTATCCGACAAGGCCGCTTGTGTCCCTTCGTCATATTTTGAACGTCGATCATGGATATTCATAGGAGGGACTGACCCCTCATATGGGTCATCAAAATTATCAGACCTAGAAAACCACAACTTCTCTCGATCTAAGAGCGTTACAAATTGTCCCAGACTTCGATATCGCCATATTTTCTCATCACTTTTCGGTTGCGGCGGATTCCATTTATCGCTTTCAATCAAAGGAACGGATTCCTCATTCTGCACAACGTGAGGAATGAGTCTTGACATGAGTAGCAATTAGTGAAGAGACAAGAAAAAGAATGGGCTATTTACGGAGAAAGATCTTCAAATTGCCGTCGACATAGGATGGTGTCCAGATCCTATCGAGCATATTAATGAACACAATTTCTTTATAGCGGACTTGCAAAAACCAATAGGATTCATGTATATTGATTACATGTTTAAAATATTCATTAATTGGTAATTTGGCTTGCTGAGTTTTACGGTGGTCGCCACCCCCGTGCCACCGAAGTAATGGGATGGCCGAAGCTTTACACATCCGATCTTTAATAATCGTACATCCGCTCAAGCCATGAGGGCGATAAACAACAAAACAGTACCAACCGTCTGAATGACGTAGTTTTTCGTGATGTGCTCTATACACTTTAAAATTCCCTGGCTGCCCATCTGAGTGCTCGAGCATCGCGCTCTTGATTTCGACGGGCGTTTTGTTCTAGAATTTCGCATCATGCCAGCTCGAGCGCTCGAGTTCGAAGCGGCGCTTCCGGGCCATCCTCTTTTCGCAGATCGTCCCAAAGTGATTCGCTCGCTTTGACCGATTCACGCCGACTACGCATGCGCGTGCCGATATATATATCAACTCCTCCACCTGGTTCGACGACCGCCCATCGGTCGCTTCGCTCCCCGCGGGAGCGAGCGATGGGCGTGGGGCCTCGAGTAAAGGGGTCTGGGTATCCGTATCCAGCCATCCATCGGGCCGCAGTCATGCGATAACCTCGTTCACTTTGGAAATCGCGTCGACGTGTTCGCCGTTATCTCGGTACTCACACCAGCGTGAACCCACCCAGCCGTGACTGGAGGGAACGAATTTGGCGGTTTCACGGTTCGTCAGTGCCTCTTCCTTACAGCTGGTCGTCGTCCACAGCGCGGTGAGGTGAGCAGCCTCGTCGGCATTCATCTCGTCGGTATCATCATAGCGCGACCAGCTCCAATCACTGGCTTCCTTGGAATTGTACCGGAAGTCTGTCGAGGGGATGTTCTCTATTTTGCCATGGATATCGGCCAGTTTCGTTTTGCTGATCGAATCGGGATGATGGCTTTCCTCTGGCTCACCTTGACAGGATTTATGACGGAATGATGTATCGTATTAGGAGACTATGACTGATGGTCGCAGGATGACTACTGATCGATTCTACGGTGGGGTCGAGAATCGATTGCAAATTCTTTCCGATTTTCTCACCCAATTTGACGAATCCGACGCGGAACGTGCAGAGATATCTCGAGAAAGGGCCATCGAGTGGATCCTAACCAACACGAATGCGGAGGAGCGAAACGCCATCGAACGCCATCTGGGCTTTATCGAGTCAATCGGTTTGATCGAGGGAGACGGCGATCACTACAGACGGACCCGAATAGGTAAATGCTATCTACAGGATCAAGATCCGATCGTACTGTACGGTTGCCTGCGTACCGGCGTCAAGGGCTTCGACACTATTGTTCGAGCGTTGGCGACTGAACCCATGAACGATGAGGGGTTGATGGAACTCCTGATCAATGAATTCGAAGAGTGCAACATGGGAACTGCCGCAGTGGCAAAGCGTCACCGAGAGTGGCTGCAGGTGATCGGCTACGTCGAACGGATTGACGATCAAAACCACCTCACCGATTCCGGAAAAGCGGTTGCGAACCAACTTCGGGGTATCTCGTCGCTGCAACTCGAGCCCGGATCGATCTACAGTCGAAAGGAGTTACACGCAGAATACGGCGGGAGCATTCAAGGGGGGATAGCGCCCTCTCGCGACGAACCGGTCGTCTTCCTCTTCACGGGCGGGACCGGTGAAGAGCACGGCTATCGCGACGAGATACAATCAGACGGAACGGCGATCTACACCGGCGAGGGGCAGGTTGGCGATATGGAGATGCTTCGCGGCAATCGAGCCATACGAGACCACGTGGAGGAGGGGCGAGAGCTTCACCTCTTCTCGATGGAAGACGGGAATGTCCGGTACGTTGGGCAGTACCTGTATGCTGGTCACTTCTTCGAGCAGCTTCCAGACTCCCGAGGAGAGCCCCGCAAAGCAATCCGTTTCAGGCTCTCGCCGGTCGGTGAGGTAGCGAGTTCGGATTCGCCAGGTTCTGGAGAGGTCGTTCAAATCAGAGATCGGAATTCCCCCGATTCGAACCCTCCTCAATCGGCCAACCCGACGATTTACCAGGTTCCGGTAAAGACCGGCAACGGGCCGATCCGAACGAACTTCAAACGAACGGTGATCGAAGGCGTCGATCGGTATCGAGTGGCGGACGTCTACGATCCGCCGCTAGAACACGATTCGATTCGTGTCTGGGGTAATCGTGAGAACGAAACCGCTGACGAGGGAGACTACCTGCTGTTTGCAGATCGAGAAAATCGTTACAAAGGAACCTACACAGTTCTAGCGCGGATTGCTCACGCGACAGTACTGGATACGGAGGTGGCGGCGGAGTTCACCGACGCAGTCGGATGGGGAGACGACATCGATGCGATCTTCCCCCACGTGATGTTTCTCGAACCGGTGTACGAGGTAGCACTCGACCGAGAGGAATTCTGGGATACGCTGGGGTTCAAGGGATGGCCGAACGACACCTTCAGCGGTGTCAACTTCGATCGGCCTGGATCGACATTCTTCGAGGAGTACGACTCCGTCGAGGGGTTCGTTGAACAGATCAAGGAGTCTCGATTGTACCCATCCGAGCCGGTTACTGATTACGACTCGATGGAAGCCGCGCTCACGGACGTTCGGACCAGGCTTTCGAAATCTGATGAAGAGCGGTCGTGGATCGAGTCTCGCATTGGCGAGGTGATTATCCGCGACTGGTCGCGTTCGTTATCCGGGTTCAGACCCTCGGATGAAGTGTCTCCCGAGACTGCAGCGACGTTCGATCAAATCCGATCTATCTTCGATATGCTGGAACCGGAACTCGAGATCAAGGCCGAACAACTCAGAGTGGGATCGCTCAGCCGATACTCTCCGGCGCAGACGCTGTTCCTCACGCTGGTTCGCATCGTCCAGGAGGACCAGGGTCTCGAAGGAGTACCGCTCACACAACCGCGATTGAACAGCATTCTCAGAGATACCTACGAGGTGATCGGTCAGACTGATGTGGCTGACTCGCCTGCGGGTTCGAATCACCCAGTCATCGATCACATCCGGGGGACCGATCCCGCGGTCTACAAATTAACCGGCCCGCCGGATTACTGGCTCACGAGCGTCGAGTACGGGTCGGTCTCGTTCGAGGATAGACACGAGAACCGGTGGGACGAACTAGAAGCCGGCGACGTCGCCTTACTCCATTCACGAGCAGAACCGTCGAACGACGAACTCGGCACCAAGCCAAACGGCCTGATCGGCGTCGGAATCGTCGGTGAGACGTTCGAGAAGGATGAACCATGGTGGTGGGACGAATATGAGGTCGGGGACGGACAATCATACACGAAGATGGCGAGTTTCGATCGCCTGTTTCTCACCGGGAACGTGAACGCTATCGATACGTCTCGTGGGATCACCGAAAAGGATCACCTGGAGATCGAACGCGAGCTCGACGCGCTGACTGCGAACTATCTACCGACTGAGAAAGCCAACAAAATTTGCATGGACGTCTACGGAGCCGAATTCCCGGTACAGGGGATGTTCGCCAGGTTCCGCACGGATGACGGTGAAACCGACTATGACCGGCCGCTTGCCCTCATCGACGCTATGGCCGACGATCTGGCCGAAGTGACGACGATCAATCCTCACGAGACGTACGACGGATCGTTGCCCGAAAGGATCCTCGACGGGCTTCACTTCCCGAACGACCAGGGCGAGCGAATCCTCGAGCAGATTTCGACGGCGCTTCGGTCGGGTAAGCACGTCCTCCTCACGGGTCCGCCGGGAACGGGGAAGACCGAAATCGCCGAACGCGTCTGCGAGCACCTCGTGACGACGTCCCATCCGCACCTCTACTCCGGGTTCGAGATGACGACGGCCACCGCCGACTGGTCCACGTTTGACACTGTTGGCGGGTACATGCCGGGTGAGTCCGACGACGGCGGTGAGGAACTATCCTTCACGCCCGGTATCGTCCTCAACCGCCTCAAGGATATCGAGACGGGCGTTCAGTCGAACGAACTGATCGTCATCGACGAGCTCAATCGGGCGGACATCGATAAAGCGTTCGGCCAACTCTTCACGCTCCTCTCGGGACAATCCGTTCAACTCCCGTACACGGTCGACGGAAAAGAGGTCGAGCTGACCACGTACGAGAGCGTCGATGGAACCCCCTCGGCCAACCAGTACGTCGTGCCGAACTCGTGGCAGATCTTCGCGACGATGAACGCTTACGACAAGACCTCGCTGTACGAGATGAGCTACGCGTTCATGCGTCGGTTCGCGTTTGTCCGCGTACCGGCGCCAGAGCTTCCGGAGGAAACAGACGGCGACCGGTCTGTCGAGGATGTCGTCTTCGAGTACGCTGACGCCTGGGACCTCGACATTACCCGACCGGAGGCGTGGGCGGTCGGTCGCGTCTGGCAGGAGACGAACCACGCCGTCGAGGAGCGCGCCATCGGACCCGCCATCGTCGAGGACGTCCTTCGATACGTCACCCAGCATCCGGAAGAGGAACTCGAGTACCATCTTACGCAGGCCGTCATCAGCTACGTGTTCCCGCAATTGGAGGGGGTGCCCAAGCGAAAGCGAATCGTCCGCGAGATCGCAAGCGTAGACGAGATCGATTCGATACTGCTCGAAGCCGCAGCACGCGAAATGCTCCAGGTCACCCTTTCGGAGAATGAATAAAGACGAACTCCTCGAGCAACTCACGGAGGACATCCTCGCGTACGTGATGCAGGGGTCCTTTCCCGAGCGCGAGCTCGCCCGGTCGATCAAGCCGGAGCAGTTGGACGAGCGCTTCGAGGAGTACGAACTCTTGCTCGACCTCCACTTCATTCTGCAAGACGATGTCGTCGACTTCGTCAGGGAGCTTCCGGAGCACCTTCGAAGCATCCGAACGGAGACAAGAACGACGTCTCGGACGAGACGAGGGACCGTCGACGGTCGGATCAACTGGGGTGCGACCCTGAAGAAGCGGTACGCTGAACATCCGCGGGATGCATCGATCTTCGTCTGCGACAACCGCTCCGAGAACTACGACATCCCGGAAAACCTCGTCCTCAAACGGCTCATATCCGTTATTCATCGTACGGTCCGTGAGTCCGAGGAGTATCTTCGAGCGAACTACGATTGGGTAAGCGAAACGTGGCGTGCTAACGGAGATCTGATCGACGAACTACAGCGAATCGTCGAGCGGAACGTCCACGTCCGACGGATCCGCGAACCCGATGCATACGAGCCCACGGAGCGAATGCTTACGGCGGCCGCTGACTCGCGCCACGAGGTGTACCGAAATGCGGCGTCTCTCCTCAGGGCTAGACGACGGCTTTTCCGCGGTGAAGCCGACGAAATACATCGGCTGCTCGAAGAAACTGCCATCGCGCCGGACGATGAGAACACGCTCTTCGAGCTATTCGTCCTGTTTCGTTTCGTCGCAACTATCGAGGACCTTCGGGAAAGCCAACCGCAGTTCCAGACGATTGCGACTGACCGCCAGGAGGTCGCCAGGTTCGAGGGTGAGAAGGAGGTCGTCCTCTATCACGACAATTCCGCTCGTGACCGTGAGTTGTCCTTCGTCGCAGTGCCAGACGAAGAAGATGAGAAACATTCCCGATCCGATAAAGTCCAGCTGGTGGCACAGGATATAGCGAGCAACTACTTCGGAAAGGACTACCGCAATCAAACCGGGCGTCCCGACGTTATCGTCCTCGAGATTATCTCCGAGGATGGCAATGAGCACGAGTACCTGATTACGGAGGTGAAAAACAGCATCAACGAGGACACAATCCGTCGAGGGATCAAGGAAACCCTCGAGTACCTCGCGTTCCTCCGCGTCAACAAGGAGTATGTCTTCGGACGAGAGGGTAGTAACGTCTTTGGCTCCGGTTGGAACGGGGTTCTTGTTGTACAAGATCTAAACGACGAAACAGCCACCCTCGATGAGCAATCCGGTCGCGAAATCGCTATCCTTCAGGCTTCGGAGTTGAATGAGGGGTTGAAGCGGATACTCAGTGAAATCGTGTTGTGAAGGCGTTCGAATCATCTCGGGTCGAAGCAGGTCTCCACCACTGTTCTGCTGACCAACAAACCGATCGTCGTAGAACTCGGCCTAGGCACCTACTGGTAGAGTCGCCGGCGAGTACTGTTGATCTCTTCGGGTGCCATCGCCCATCGTGAACGAGCCGGTTCGCTCACAATAATTGGGATAGGGTTGGTTGATCAAGACAGAGAGGACGTCCTGCATCGCCTGATAGAAAGATCCATTCCTCCGGGAACGAATACTCCAGCGCAACCATTGTGGACTCTTTCCTATTAGGCATATGATTCCTATTAGGAATAAATTGGGAACGGTGAATGGGTTACCGTTCGTATCGGAGACGGGCTGACGGAGGTCACCGACCTCGAGAAGTACGGATCCGCACGTTACGCCCCTGTTACGTCCCATTGTCGAGTAATTCGGTCTACTCCAAAACCGACCATGAACCGGTTGATAGCACTGGCCCTGCTCCGGAGCAGCTGACAGTATAGTATCCGAATGCTACCACCAATTCCGATAGCCGAATTTCACCATCTCGACCGACTAGGAATGCGGTTTTGCTTGCGTGTCATCAATAGTCTTCGTCACCAATTCCGCCACTTCGCCTAGCGAATTTGCCCGGTGACGCGAAAGAGAAAAGAACTCAGCGAAAAACAGTCCACCGACCGGCCGAAAACCGAGGGAGGCAACCGATCAGTTGGTCTTCCCGACCATCCCGTTCGGACTATAATCCAAGTTCCACCAGATCGACCGACGGAAATGCCCAAATTGGGCCGATTCGTAGTAGTCGCATGTGACGTACAAACCCGACGACTGAACCCGGCCGTTGGCTCTGTTCGCCTGACCAACAGTAGATCCGACTCAGAGACCGATGCATCAACCGAGAATAGAGACCGGCCGCCGGCCCCGGGAACCGAGACCGACGCGATCGGTTAAAACGGGGTGTAACCCCAGCAATAACATCGATCGAGCATCACTGTTTGTGAGTATTCGATTCTTCTCGAGAGCGTCCACTCACCATTCATGTAGATTCGATCGGTCCAGATGCAATCGCAGCTCCGGGGCAGTGTGTGGCAGCCAGCTCAATGTGATCGTCGTGGAATCACTAAACAGTCGAATTTCGCCATTGGATTGGCCGAATTCCACCAATCAATGGTACAAAGAACTGGAAATCAGCCCACTCGACCGCGCGCGAGATATTATCTCAATAATAAGATATTATTCAAATAATTATTAGAAGGAACAATATATTTCACCGGTTCGTCCAATTTTGTGTTCACCATTGGAACCACCATTACCCCTCCGCTTGTTAGCGGTTTTCACCAACCCACCAATTAAATGGTCCGCTTATATACCATGAGTTGAACGTCGGGTGCATGGGAAAACCCCAAACGAAGCCGGTCTCCGGCCGGGTCCCGACCGACGTCGCCCAGCGACTCGAGCGGGCCGCCGACGAGACTGGTCTTACGAAATCGAAGCTTGTCGCCCGTGCAGTAGAGTACTACGTCGACGAAAATCCGGATCGAATCATGGAGTTCTATCCGGACGGATCGCTCGCTGCGTTCGTCGAGGAATTATGCCAATGAGTCAGACAAATCACGTCCCCACGATCGTCGAGGAGTCGGATGCCGAGCGGTTGCTCCGACAGCTCCACGAAGCGACGGAGACGAGCCTCGAGCCGATCGAACCGGTGAAAGCTCTCGGACTCTACCTCGAAGACAAGGCGCGCGACTGTCGACAGTCGACGGTCGACGCGCACCGATCCCGGCTCGGCTTCTTCGTCGACTGGTGTCACGAGCGCGACCTCGAGAACTGCAACGACTTGACCGCCCGCGACCTCCACGAGTATCGCGTCTGGCGACGAGAAGATCTCAACGTCGTAAGTGAGAAGACACAGATGGACACGTTGCGCGTCTTCGTCGAGTGGTGTGAAACGATCAACGCGGTCGAGTCCGGTCTCTTCAAGAAGGTCAAATCTCCAGCGATCCCCGACGGCGAAAACGCCCGCGAGACGGTCATCCACGCCGACCGTGCTCGAACGATCCTCGAGCACCTCGGGAAGTACGAGTACGCCTCGACCGAGCACGCCGTCTGGCTCGTCCTGTTCGAGACGGGGATGCGAATGGGAGCCGCTCGAGCCCTCGACGTCGTAGACTACCGATGTGACGCCGAGGTGCCCCACCTGACCGTCGTCCACCGACCGGAGACCGACAGCCCGATCAAGAATGGCGCTCGAGGCGAGCGTCGAGTCGGGCTCTCCGACGAGGCGTGCGAGGTACTCGACGACTACCTCGAGCACCAGCGGTCCGACGTGACCGACCAGCACGACCGGGTGCCGCTACTCGCTACCGCACAGGGTCGAATCGCCAAGTCGACGATTCGAAAGTACGTCTACAAGTGGTCACGACCATGCCTCGTTGGTCTCGAGTGTCCACACGATTGAGATCCAGATGAATGCAGCGCGGCTACCGATCTCGATAGGGCGTCGAAGTGTCCCTCGAGCGTGACGCCCCACCCGATCCGTCGAGGGTACATCACGCAACTCTTCCGGTCCGGCGTCGACGTACAGGTCGTGAGCGAGCGATGTAACGTCTCACCGGCGATCATCGACGAGCATTACGATGTTCGGTCGGAGGAGGACAAAATGCGCCAGCGCCAGGAGGTATTGCGTCGGTCGCTTCTGGAGGAGTAATCGGGGGATTGGGGAAGAACGGCTCTGTTGAAACATTTGATTAGTGATATATTTCAGAAGTCGTGCTGAATACAGAGCGCGAATGTTGCACAGGCTGAGGAAGGATCAATGCGGAAGGTTGAACGCTCAGTATAGGTCAAGGAGGTAACGGAGCGATGGCCGGTCTGTTCGAAAGGTATCAGAGACCGCGTGCGAAATGTAGAGGTTGGTACTTGACAGAGGAAACCCGCCAGGATTAACAAAAATGGCTATCCGACCAATCAGAGAATACCCAGGATCCACCGAGCAACTTCAGAGGTGGCGAACAAGGCGCCTTCCAAACGAGAGAGTACTCTCCCCGTCCAGAGGGCAGTGATCATCAGTAGAACGATTCCAGTGAGCCATGCCAGAGTCTCCAGTGCCGCGCCGCTCATCACGAGTGGGCGAACGACCGCTGCTACGCCCATGATTCCCGTGATGTTGTAGATGTTGCTGCCAACGACGTTGCCGACCGAGACGCCGAGGCTCCCCCGTTGGATAGCCACCAGCGAAACGGCGAACTCCGGTGTCGAGGTTCCTGCGGCGACGATCGTTCCGCCGATGACCCATTCGGAGATGCCGACGCCGCGGGCTAACTCCGAGGCGGCCAGTACCATATAGTCGCCGCTCACCAGTACCAGCGCTAACCCGCCCACGAGAAACACGATGTCTCGTCCACGAAAGGTCACCTGTTCGGTCACTCGGCGGGTCACTCCTTCTTCTCCGAGCGACTGATTAGTTGGCCCGTTCGGTTCTGTGTGGTTGGCTCGGAGCAAATAGGCTGTGTAGGTGACAAACAGTCCTACTAAGAGTGCACCTTCGGCCCTCGAAAGCTGGAGGTCGAACAGGGCAATTCCACCGATGAGAGTGCTCGCTAGCAGAGCAGCGCCATCACGATGGACGAGTGATTCCCCAATCGGGATCACTTTCAACAGAGAAACCACACCAAGGATGAATGCTAGATTGTAAATGTTTGAGCCAAGGACGTTTGCGACTGCGATGTCACCCGACCCCTTGAACGCGGCATCGACCGAGACCACGAGCTCTGGTGTCGATGTCCCCATTGCCACGATCGTCAGTCCGATTATGAGGTCCGGGAGGCCGAACCGTCGAGCCAATCGAACGACAGCATCGACTAAGAGCCCCGCGCCAATCCACAGGCCCAGAACTGAGAAGAAGACGACGCCTATTTGAACGGCTACGCCACCTTGAACCATCGTACCGGTATTCCGTTGATCAGCTAATCAATGTTGGGTGCCCGGTCTTTCCCCGCTGTCTCCTGCGATAATACTCCATATACGCCCTTGTTCAGCGCGACCGTGGTAACATCTCCAGCAGATGGTAGAAGTCTCAGTGCTCGATTCGCACGTCTACTGAGCGAGTCGTTCACCGATTTCGGTGTGAAACAAACGTACTGTCGTGCTGAACTCATCCTCTGTATTCAGCACGCCAATTTTTGACAGTGACCCGATAATTCGATCACGATTTGCTGAATACACAGCGCGGGCCGTGTTTAGACGCTAGTAATATTGCCTCTATGTCGGGATTTCTAGGGAATGAAGCGAGCACGGTCGGATGTGCACTCCAGACTGGCCCGCTTCACCGGACGATGCGTCGAATCATCTCAAAAAGCTGTCGGAAGTGATCCGAAAGAACCCCTCAGCAAAGGAAAAGATGGCTACGCTGGCTGGGTGATCGTGGCGATTCATGGCCTTCGAGAATACCTCGATCACTCCTATCGACAGTTGCTCGATGTACTTCGGAAATGCCCGATATCGTCGCCAAACTCGGCCTTTCACCGGATGAACTGCCGGACTTCACGACTGTTTGTGCTCGAAAACAAGCGCTCAAGATGCCAGTCTGGCGGACGCTGTTGCAGCTGTCGGCGGAACTATTCAATACCGGAGAGGTCCAGGCAATCGACTCGACCAGTATCGCTCATCGCTCGTCGAGCCATAACTACGCAAAACGTGTCAAAGGGATGTTTGAGTCGGTCAAAACCACTATTCTCGTAGACTGTTCTACGCGAGCCATTCTCGATGTGCACTGCTCGATGAACCTACCACATGACACGCAAATCGCGTGGCAAGTCCTGAAAAGAAACCTCAGCACCGTGGAAACTGTCGTCTCTGACAAAGGGTTTGATTGGGATGAACTCCGGCAGATGCTGCGAAGCGAGGGGATTAGACCGGTAATCAAGCATCGTGAGTTCTACTCGCTCGACGCTGCGCACAATGCTCGGATTGATGATGAAACCTACCATCAACGGTCTATCGCCGAATCGATATTTTTCGCGTTGCGCAAGCGTTCCGGTTCAACACTTAAGGCAAGAACGTGGTTTGGGCAGTTCTGAGAACTCGTCCTAAAGGCTGCCGTCAGAAACATCGAACAATCAACCAGGGCCTAACCCAGCTGATTTCGCGCGTCTAAACAAGACCCAAGGCGCGAATCGGGTACTTAACACCGGCAGAATGGTAGTGGTCGGTTCGACTGACTCAGAGACGTGATCAACAAAGCAACGAGAGTCCTATATGAGCCCGATCGAGAAACGGGAGTCCACGCCCACAGCAACACAGTCACGTCCGTTTTATTTCAACAGAATTATTATCCGAGGTTGAATTGAGTAGCAGTCCATGTCGGAGCAATCGGATTCTGAAACAGGTGGTCCAGCGGAGTGGTGGAACGGCGTATACGAGAGCGAGACCGTCCCTCCCTGGGATATTGGCAAGCCACAGCCAGCTCTCGTGAACGCCGTCGGGAGTGACGGATTATCCGGTCGCGTCCTTGATATTGGATGCGGAACTGGAATACATGCACTCTGGGCAGCAACTAAGGGACACACAGCTGTGGGCATAGATTTCTCCAAAAAGGGGATCGAGCAAGCACAGAAGAACGCCGAAGAACGAGGGCTCAATGCGACGTTCCGAGTCGCAAATGCACTGGACTTTCCCAACGACATCGGAACGTTCGACACCGTGCTGGACAGTGGTCTGTTCCATGCGTTCCAGAGCGAAGAGCGTGAGGACTACGCATGCGAACTCGCCAATATCGTCTCAGTAGAGGGTCGTGTGTTCCTTGTCGGATTTGGTGCAGGTGCTCCGGAGGATGGAGGACCGAACCCGCTCACTCCTGATGACGTATTCACCGCCTTTGCAAGAGAGTGGAACGTCCTGGAAACGCGGGAAGTAGCGTTCGAGACGCGCGAAACCTCGTTCCCAGGGTTACTCGCGATTATCGAGCGAGTCTGAGTGTTGGTGACCGGCACGCACTTTAGTCTGCCAGCGCATTCACCTACTCGAAGGCGAAACAAACGAGATTGCTGACTGCAACTTCTGAGTCGGTCACGTCGTTTCTGACAAAAATCGGATAGTTCATTCAGTGTGTGCTGAACTCAGGGCGCGAGTGCGGACTCGATGAAAGTAGATTATGGGGTGGTGATCGATCAGTACATATACGTATTGAGCACCCAAAGAGGTTTGTTACCACATAGCATAGTATCGCGCTATGAGGGAACGATGAACGCAAACGGGACGGGGAATGGCGAGTGCGATAAGTCCGAGTCAGGGGGGCCATCTGACGCGAACCTCCACGAGGTGTCGCTCTCTCTCTCGACACGATCCTATCGCTCCTGGCACATCATCAACGACGAGATCTCCTTCGCTATCTCATGGAGTCTCCTGACCAAACCCGCAGTCTCGAGGAGTGCGTTCACCACCTGACGAAACGAACCGGCGAACGTCCATCGCAGGACCAGGTGGAGGCGGTCCTCCATCACATTCACATCCCGAAACTGCGTGACTGTGGTGTTTGTGAGTACGATCCCCGATTTCAGGAGATTCGCTACTGGGGCCACGACCATCTCGAAACCTGGCTCAACCGGATACAAGCCCACGAAGCAGACCCATAACAACCACTATTTACATCATGACGGACCAGCCTGAGAAGGGGATCATCCATCGAGAACTCGAGACCGACGCGGAGAATCCAGCGATACAGGTCGCGGAAGCCGTCGCTGACATCGAAGGGAAAGATGCGATCGACTTACCGAATGTGTATGACTGTGTCGATGGTGTCCTTAACCATATCTTCTCGAACCCACCAGCACCGGATGCACAAATGCAGGTCGAGTTCAGCTATGAGAGCTACCGAATCACGATTGAACAGAACGGAAACACCAAGTTCGTAAAACTGGGTGATTCTTGAGAGTTGCCACTGTGGTTACTGGTATCACCTGCACCGAACGATTAAGCCGTATCCTACTCGCGCCAATTGACTGATTCAGAGATCAACTCAAAAATCACCGGTGAGGAGAGCGTGTCGGCAAATCTGGAGTTGATTATTCTGTTGCTTGGAGAAATTCATCTAACGTATCGGTGAGTTCGTTAAAACCTGGTTTCCGTTGTGGTCCGCCGAGTAGCGGACAAGAACACATCCTTCTCATCGGTATGACGCGCCTTGTCAACTTGATTAACCCCTTTCCATATCCCTGTGACATCGACCTGCCCGTGTTCAGTATGCTCGTATGATTCACCTCGCTCTACTGCCCGGTCAGAGTCAGAACCAGGTAGATCATCAGATCCACCCCTTGAGGCTACTGGCACCGCTATCCACCTTGTCTCTTTTGTTCGTGCGGTAACAGCTCCACCTCTACTGACTGGTTGATTCATTGTCTTCCGGATGAAACAAACAATGCCGTCGTGCATAACTCGTCCTCTGCATCTTGCATGAATTTTCTGACGGAAGAAGGATAGGTTAAACGAAGCGTGCGAGATACAAGGCGCGAATGTAGCACGAGATCCAGCTTGATTTGGAAAGTGGTGATCACCAGTACAGTGTGCTCAATTATCGGAATTGTCGGCTACCGGCAGCGTAAAAGCAAACGTTGTTTCATCGTGAGGGTTGGACTCGACCCAGATGTTGCCGCCGTGGCGCTCAATGATGCGCTCACACAGTGCCAGCCCAATTCCCGTCCCCCCGCCTTCCTCTTGCGTGTGGAGGCTCTGGAACACCTTGAAGACTCGATCGGCATCCGCAGGATCGATACCGACACCCTCATCGCGAACCGAGATCGTCCACTCGTCGCCCGCTTGCTCGGCTGAGACGTGTACTCGTGGTGGCTCTTCGCCGCTGTACTCGATGGCGTTGTCGAGCAGGTTTTGGAACACCTCCCGGAGTTGGTTGGCGTCGCCTTTGACGCGGGGAAGTGTCTCCGTGACGATCTCCGCATCCGTCTCCTCGATTTTTAACTGGAGGTCCTTGTGAACGTCTTCGAGAACGGTGTCCAACTCGACCGGCTCTAAGGAGTCCCCACGCGTTTCGACCCGCGAGTAATCGAGTAACCCATCTATCATGTCTCGCATCCGGTCGGCACCATCGACTGCAAACTCGATGAACTCCCGACCGTCCTCGTCGAGGTCGTCGGTATACCGCGACTCCAGCAACTGGAGGTAACTGGTCACCATCCGCAGGGGCTCCTGGAGGTCATGCGAGGCGGCGTAGGCGAACTGCTCCAAGCGTTCGTTGGACTCCTCGAGTTCCTGCTTATACACCTTGTGCTCGAGTTCATTGCTCACCCAGTTGCTGAGCAGACCAATGAACGAGACTTCCCAATCGGAGAACGCCTTGGTCCGCGCCTCCATCCCGTAGAAACAGAACGTCCCGTACACTTCTCCATGGACGATGACCGGTGTCCCGAGATAACAGGCGATCCCCCACTCGGGGTCGACCAGTTCCGGAGCCTCGGACTTCACGTCCTGCAGGACAAGCGTCTCAGCAGTCTCGACGACGCGTGAGCAGTTGGGCAGGGTCTCCAGTGGCGTCGTGTCACCCGGTTCGAGGCCCACAGCTTCCGGCGCGGCCACGTGTTCAAAGGTGTATTCACCAGCATCTTCATTGACACGTGAGAGCGTCGCAAACTTGGTTCCGACTGTCGTCCGGACTAGTTCAAGGAGCGAATCTATCTGCTGGGAGAACGGTTGGTCTGCGGCCGCCATTATCTCATTGGCACGTCGGAGAGCTTGCTCCCGTTTCTCGACTTCTTGCTGACGATCATCCGGGTCAGTGATGTCGCGTACGTACACTGAAAGTCCGGTTTCAGAGGGATAGACCTGGATTTCGTACCAACCGTCCTGTGGCGGATAGTGCGTCTCAAATGTGACAGCTTCTTGGGTTTCCATCGCACGTTCATGCTCCCACTGGAACGGCGAGTCGGTCAACATGGAAAATTCCTTCCAGATAACTTCCCCACGGAGATCCGCTTGGCCTCGCTGGAACAGGGTTTCAGCCTGGTCGTTGCAATACGTGAACCGCCAGTCTTCGTCAAGCGCGAAGATAGCGTCGGTTACGCGCTCCAAGACCTCTTCTGGAGAACTTTGAGTGGGGGGTTCACTCGGCGTCTCTGGGTCCGTCATTAGATGCCCTCAGTGCTTTAAGAGATATGGGCATTACGCATATCTACCGAACGGCTGGTTCATTGGTCTCGGGATGAAACAAAGAAAGCCATCGTGCTGAACACATCCTCTGTATTCAGCACGCTCGATCTAACAGCTGATGGATAGATCATATCAAGCCGTACAAGATACTGGTCGCGTATTGGTCAGCCTCTCCCGGACTGTGATTAGAAGAGAAATGGAACAGGGTGATGGGCCGGTTTAGTGAATCTGACCTCGAATCTCTCCAGGCGGATTGTCTACCGTATGAACGTTGACGTAGGTGTCTCCACGTTTCATGGCGAGAATGACATCATCGAGCGTGCTCCACCCACATCCGTTTCCATCGTCTGGGGCTGTGATCGTTCCCTCGGCGAGGATTCCGCTGTCGCTGGTTGGTCCACCGCTAAAGAGCGTTACGCCGACTGGCCCGTTCTTGCCCGCCGGTGCACAATGAACGTGCGCAGCGACGACATCCTCGATGTTTGTGACGATCAATTTGTAGCTTAGTGTATCACCTGCTTTGTTGAGTTGGAACGTAGCCTGACCTTGGGCATCCGTCTCGACAGGGGGAACTTCGTTGTTACCCGAAAGATGGGTCCGGAAGTTGCGAACCTGCCCACGACCGGCCGCGACACCGATGGCGGTCAGCGTGAATCCACTGCAAGTGACCGCTGAAACGAATCGCCGTCGTGACGTGGTATGTTTTGACATGGTATAATTACGATCGCCAAATGCGCATATGAGCCTTTTCCGAATTTCATCCCAGATTTGCTTGTGTGGCACAGTTGATGAATTCAGCCTCTGTATCTCGCACGACGGTCCTGACTGTATTCTGGTAAGATGTTCAGACAATGCTGAATACACAGCGCGAATGTAGCACAAGCTGGCAACCGATCAAATGGGAGGTGCTCGCTCAGCACAGGTAATGTAGGTAAACGGAAAGTCCTCAATTCCGCCATAGAGGACGAGAACTCCGTTCTGATTCAAAGCTGGATCGTGCACCTGTAGGTCCATCTACCAGTCAATCGGTTCCAGACTAACCATCGTTACACGGCAAACTGCTTTGAGAGGACTTTGAGGCACTTCAGTTGCGTATTTCTGAGATACTTCACGGCTCAACAGTTCGCATCTCGTTTCAGTCCAGTTGGTGTGATGAATGGTTTAAGCAACTCGTCGTAGCCAGACGCGTTTGATGGTACGAGAGACATCACGGCGGCGAGTTCTTCAGATAACCGGCGGAGCGTTTCTAATCGGATTCGGTAGTGCGTCTGTAAGCGCACAGGAAGACGACGAAGCCCTTGAGCCCGATACACAGATCGTGCTCGAAGCCCTGACCGAAGGCTGGGTCGGCGTCGAGCCGGACGAAATTGCGGACGAAGAGAATCCGACACTCACGCTACAAGAGGGTGAATCGTATGAAATCGGCTGGGAAGAAGGCGACGGCCAGCCACACAATATCGAACTCGTTGACGAGGACGACGAAGTCGTCGAAGACTACGAGACTGAAGAGGCAACCGAAGGCGGCGATGATCAATTCATCGAGTTCGACGCGACCGATGAAATTGTTGAGTACGTCTGCCGAGTCCATCCCGAGACAATGCGCGGTGAAATCGAGATCCAGTAAACGTCGCGCAGAACACGGAGACGACGATCGTCAGCGTGACGGCAAAGCCTTCGTAGTACTTTTACCGACTGACTGTCGAATCCTCTTTCGCTGAAATCGCCGGTAATTAGCAGAGGTATCAGCGCTACGTTCGCACGTATAGTGAGCAGATGGTTCACCAGTTCCAGGGTGAAAGAAGCGAAATTATCGTGCTAAACTCATCCTCTCTATCCAACACGCCGATCTTGCCAGTGGTTCGGTAATTCGATCAGGTCTTGCTAAATAGAGTGCGCGAATGTGGCAACACCAATGAAGTAGTACTCGCCTGGCACAGAGAAACCACATGTCATACTAAGACTGTACAGTAGGTTCAGCAGATCCCATTGTCGTGGTGTCAGAATTGTATGTGATATTATCGTTACTATTTTATATAGGGATCTGACGTGCGATAGTGTGAATCGATTGCGGTAGTTCTGCTGTACAACGCTTAGGGGAGGCCAATGAGTAAAGAGACACATCATACAACGCCAGAATCGGATTCCGAACCGCTGCGAGTAACCCGCCGAACCGCGCTTCGCGGGTCAGGTCTCGCCGGTTTACTCGCGCTGGGCGGGGCAGCGCTACGGCGCAAAAGGATTTCCTTGGGCCAAACGCCTCACAGGATCAGAACGAGACGTCAGAAGATGATGAGCCAATCCCAGTGACGTGGGAGAATTTCCTACGCGCCCAAGCAGATACCAACTTCGAAGCACATGTCGAAATCGGTGGGTTTGGCGAGTTCAAGCACTACCGAGATATTCCCCCCATTGAGGAGCAGGTCGACCAACCCAAGGCACCAAATCATGACGTGCTTTACTCATGGGGAATATTCGACCTAACCGAGCCGGTTACCATCACGAAACCGGACACCGGTGACCGATACCAGTCGATAGTTCTTACCAACCAAGATCAGTACGTGAAAGGGGTTCTCTCCGATCCCGGCGAGTACACGTTGATGCAGGATGAGATCGGAACGCGGTACGTCAGCGCCCTCATGCGCACGTTTGTCGATCTGAACGATTCAGACGACGTGAACGAAGTTCATAGACTACAGGACGAAACTACGGTAAGTCAACAATCGTCAGGATCGTTTGAGATTCCCAACTGGGATCAAGAATTGTTCGAAGAAATCCAGGAGGCGCTCATCACGGTCGGAGAGACGATGGACGACTTAGGAGGCGTCTATGGTGACGTCGACGAGGTTAACCCCGTCAAGCATTACCTCGGAGCCGGGGCATTCGGAGTGGGTGGACTTCCTGAGTCGGAGTCGGCACTTGTGATGCGGTATCCCGAACAGAACGACGGCGAAACGCCGTACACACTCACCGTCGACGAGCCGGATACTGTCCCCGTTGACGCGTTCTGGTCGATCACCGTCTACGAGGCCGAGGACAATAGCCTGGGAATACGCCGGGCGTCTGGAGGGATCAAAGAGGCCTGGAAACAGACAAACGAGGAGATGCAGGCTATGGCGGAGGCTCGTCGCGAGGAGGGGTGGGAGGTTGCGGCGATTCCAACGGTTCACACGTCGGTCGTTCCGCGTGACGCCAATGAAGACGATCGGTTTGGGTTCGTCTACGTCGTGCCGAACAACCACGCCGACGCGTTTACCGACGCGTTCGAACGGGGTACGTTCGACACCTACGAAGCCTACCAGACCGAGACGAACAACATGACGTTCCTGGTCACCGAGCTGCTTGACCCGGACAAAGAGATCGCCATCCTCGTCGCCAGTGCGTACGAGACCAAGTACTTCCAGCCGCTCATCCCGTCGATTCTCGAAGACGAGGCGATGTACTCTCACTTCAAGCTGATCAATGGGGACGTGCTTGGAACCGTTCGCCACGTCGAGTACGTGCCGCTGGTGCCCGAATCGATCTCGCTGTACGCGTACTCAGTTAACAACGTGACCGCAGAGCGGAACGATGACGGGAGTGTCACGGTACATTTCGGCGGTGACACCGATCAACCGAACTTCATCTACACTCCGGGAGGATGGCGCTATATTGTCCGACTCTACCAACCACGTGAGGAGGTTCTCGACGGGAGCTATCAGTTCCCCGAGGCCGAGCCGGTTGAATGACAAGGGCCCGGACATCAATGTTCTGACAACCGTGTCGGCGTGACTCGACCATCGCTCGACTTCTGCTTCGTACTGACAGTCGTGCTGAACTCAAGCTCTGTATCTCGCATGTATTTCTTGACAACAATTCGGTAGCTCGTCGAGTGTCTGCTGAATTCAGAGCGCGAATGTGGCACGAGTTTAGCTCAACCCTCGAAGTGGTGAGCGCTCAGAACGGGAAATACAGAGACCAACCTTAGGGTAGTTCTCTTCACTATCGCTGTAATCACACACCTCGGAAACATTTGGCTGAGAGCACACTGTAGTTCAGTGAATAATAATTTACTCATAGACCTCGCACAGGTACCCAGGATTACGAAGCACAGCAACCAGCCAATGAACTCGTTATAAAGAATGCACTATTACGAAGACATCGAAATCGGCGACGTAGAAGAGTACGGCAAGTACGAAGTCACGAAAGAAGAGATCAAGGAGTTCGCACGGAAATACGACCCACAACCGTTCCATCTGGACGAAGACGCCGCGAAAGAGTCTATCTTCGGAGAACTCGTTGCATCTGGCTGGCACACCGCGGCCATTATGATGCGTCTGAGCGTTGTGAATAGCGAAGAGGAGAGCGCGTTCCTCGGCTCGTTCGGTATCGATGAAATCAGATGGAAGTCACCTGTGCGGCCAGGAGATACACTCCGGCGTCGAAGTGAAGTTATTGAGAAGCGACTTTCGGAGAGCCGAGATGATCGAGGCTACGTAAAGAGCCGAATAGAAGGTCTCAACCAGAACGATGAAGTTGTCATTTCCATGATCGGGAACGGCATCTATGCGTGCCGACCTGACGATGGATAGAGAGGGTGTAGTGAGTGGATGGTTTGCCGGTGTCAATGCGAAATAAACGATGATGCCGTGCTGAACTCATCCTCTCTATTCAGCACGTCGCTCTTACCAACAGCCCGTCAGTTCTGAACTCATCTGCTAAATAGAGAGCGCGAATGTAGCACGGTCTAAGTCCTAATAAAATGGCGCGGGATCCCCTTTTGGTGGTTCAATTCGAATAGGTATTCCATCAATTTCATCAGGAATCTTCTCTGCGATTTCCTCTTCAGCGTAGACTACGGGTTGGAAACAAGTTTTCCCCGCGATGACTCGCTCACCTTTCCCCAACCCAGATCCGGTAACTCCTTCCTTATCACTGAATTGATCGCGTAATGTCTGAAGAACGCGCTTAGCTCGTTGATTGTGTTCATACCACTCTTTTGGAACACGCTCCGTGGCACCTCCGCTCGACCCTTCTTCAGTCGTAACCTCGATCCATTCAGTCATGCAGAATGTTAGTCTCTTGTCACCAATAGTGCTTCCGGCGTAGGAGCTCGATTGATCCTCCTGAAAAAGAAGAACCCATCTATTCTGAGCGCTATATTCGACCCAAGGCAAGGTGAAATGAGAGAAGATAATCTGCTAAGCACGCAGTTCTACAGATCGCCTAATTCAACGCAGTTTGATTGGAATAAACGAAGCCAGTTTGCTGCATCCATCCTCTGTATCTTGCACGCCATGTCTGACAGCAGTTCGGTAGTTCGTTGTGCCTCTGCAAGATACAAAGTGCGGATCTGTCCTGGGACTGTGCCGCCGTACGACGGAAATGGGAGTAGACCGGCACGTTTAGGATAACTCAGTCGTTTCGAGTGAAATGACCAGGCTCCCTAGCGTCGAGTCAATCGTTGTCATCAGGCCGGTGCTGGAGGCATTCGTCACCGTCCGACCGATACTGGCGACCGTTGGAGCGGTCTCGAGGATTGCGGGGCTTCTGGTCACAGGCGTGAGCGCCCCAGAAACGGCGACGGAGACGACGAGCCTGTCGCCGGGAACGAGTTGCCAGCGATGATCGAAACCAGAGAGATGCGGGCCGTCGTCATGCGTGGCTTTGGCTCGCCCGACGTCCTCAAACTTACGGCGGTCGAGAAGCCGACACCCGCGGACGACGAGGTGCTGATACGGACCCGTGCGACGACCGTGACCGCGGGCGACTGCGAGTTCCGACGGCTCGACCTCCCGCTCTCCTTTCGGCTCCCAGTCTGGCTCTACGTGAAGCTCTGGAAGGGGAATCGGGTCGTCCCCGGGCAGGAGGTCGCCGGGGAAATCGAATCGGTCGGCGACGACGTGACGCGATTCGTGCCGGGCGACCAGGTGTTCGCCGCGACGTCGTTCCGGTTCGGCGGGGCTGCCGAGTACGCCTGTCTCCCCGAGTCGTATCCCATCGCGAGGATACCGGAACCCATGACCGTCGAGGAGGCCGTCACGCTGCCGACGGGCGGACTGAACGCGATGCACTTCCTGCGGAGCGCGAACGTGGGGGATGGCGACGCGGTCCTGATCAACGGGGCCGGTGGCAGCATCGGCACGTACGCCGTCCAGATCGCTACGGCCTGGGGAGCCGACGTGACGTGTGTTGATAGCGGAGAGAAGCTGGACGTGCTGCGCTCGCTCGGGGCGAACTACGTCGTCGATTACACGCGAGAGGAGTTCACCGACCGCGGCGAGCGCTACGACGTCGTCGTCGACGTCATGGGTACGAGTCCGTTTTCGCGCACACTGCGCTGTCTGTCGACCGGTGGTCGATACGTCCTGGGCAATCCAACGCTGCTCGGGCGAATCAGGGGTGGTTGGACGAACTTGACCGGCGAGAGAATCGTCATCTCGTCCCTCGCCGGGTACGCGCCCGAGGACGTGGAGGCCCTCGTCGAACTCGTCGAAGCGGGCGAAGTGAGAGCGGTCGTCGACAGGCGATATCCGCTCGACGAGATCGCCGACGCTCATCGATACGTCGAGAGTGGACGGAAAACGGGTAACGTGGTCATCGACGTGGTGTGATACGGTCCGATTGGGCGCCCGACGGGAAGCGTCGGTCGACCGACTCCTACTTTAGGGGACCGAACTCGTCGAGCGCCGCGGTGATCACTTTTCCCTCCGCCTTCTGGAGGTGATCGCTCGCCGTCTGTGGCGCACAGCTGAGCTCGGCGGCGATCTCTTTCAGCGTTGCACCGCGGGGCTGTTCGTAGTATCCGAGGTCGGCGGCGATCTCGAGGGCTTCGCATTGGCGAGCGCTGAGACTCGCCCATGCGGTGTCGATGTTCCCGCGGAATTCGCCGATCTCCTCGATGGTGACCTCCATGTCCACCGGATCATGCTCGAACATCTCCTGGAGCTGGGCGGGGTCGCCGATGACGCGGGCACGCATCATTCCGTCGCGGTAGACGACCGGCATCCGCGGGATCACGCCGTGAACGCCTGTTTCGTGGCGTTGAGCTTCGACCAGTGGCTCCCCCTGCGGCTTGATGACGACGAGGACGTAGCCGGCGTCCTCGCCTACGTGGACAGTCTCGACGGCCTCAATCGCTTGAATGTCCGAGGCCTCGGCAGCCAGGGCGGTCACGTCACCGTCGATTGCCACGAAGAACGTCTTGTAGTCATCGAGCGCCGTCATCATCTCCAGGACGCGCCCTTCCTCGATGGACGGCGAATGCGCGAGCAACGCGAAGATGGGCGGTGCGTCCTCTCGGTCCGCCCGGACGGTGGCCCGAAGGTGTTTCACGCCAAGCTATCGCGCCACGCCACGATAAATGGAACGGCTATATCCTAAAAAACGCTCTTCGACGCCGCGTGCGTCTCCATTACCGATGAACTTCATACCGGAGGCATCAGATGCGGTACCGGGCGGCGACAGAACAGATCGATCGGTGCGGTCGGCGAGCGTAATCGGCGGCATCGGTCTCATATTGATGCTCGTCCCCGCGCTCTTTGGCACGCTCGTCGTTGTGAAGGGGCTCGTGACGCCCGGCGACGCCACGGCGACCGCCCTCGCCATCCAGGACGCCGCGGGGATGTTCCGTCTCGGGATCGCAGGCTTGCTCGCCGTCGCGATCCTCGACGTGATCGTCGCGTGGGCGCTGTACACCGTCTTCGAGCCGGTGAACAGGCGCATTTCGTAGCTCGCCTTGCTCTTTCGCGTCGTCTACGCCGGCGTCTTCGTCGTCGCAATCAGCCAGCTCGTCGGCGTAATCGGGACGCTGACCGACCCCGACGCGCCGGCCGCCTACACGACTGACCAACTCCATGCACAGGCCATGCTCGACATCAACGCCTTCAACGACATTTGGAACGCCGGCCTGCTTCTGTTCGCCGTGCACCTGCTCCTGCTCGGATACCTAGCGTACAGGGCGGACTACGTGCCGACGCTCATCGGAATTCTCCTCGCTATCGCCGGGTTCGGTTACGCCATCGACAGCATTGGTGTCGTCCTTGTCGCCGACTACTCGCTCCAGGTGACCATCGTGACCTTCGTCGGCGAGATCGTCTTGATCGGCTGGTTGCTGCTCAGGGGCCGCCGCGTGTCAGTGGACGCCGAGGATGCCACGTTGAACCCTCGGAGGGATTATGGCCGGTGAATTGAAGCGACAGGCCTGCAACCGCCTCGTTTGAAGAGCCACCTGCCGAATGAGGCAGGTCTACAGCGGGCATGTCTCCCTGATCTTCTGTTCTAGGAAGTAAAGCACAGAAACAGATTATCATTCGCTCGCTTGTTGTGCTTGGTTCTTACCCATTTGTTCACGGGCTGCGGTGGCAAATGGCTGGCCAAGCCGTTTCGTGACTGGGAATTCATTATCGATAGCAGGGCCTTGCAGTTTGAGTAGGCTGTTTCGGATTCCTCGGTTAAATTGAATACTGGTGATTTCTTCCAGTCGATAATCTTCAGTTTCTGACCGAACCATACCTGAATCAATCTGAATGATACGGCTATCAGTGAGGATTAGTTTTGGATTATGCTTTGATCGAACTCGACCGACTTTCGTATCAATTGCCTTTATAAACTCCTCATCATCAAACATTGTCTCTGCTACCCGTTTCCGGTACCGACGTGGTAAGGAACTGAGCGAATTATACTGTTCGTAGGTGACCATACCAGAGAATGTGCTAACTGACACCATATAACTTGGCGTATATCAATTTTCAATATTAATGTTGGCTACATGGGCATTTTCAAGGAAGATTGAGCAAATATTGTAACTTATAGAAGTGGTTTGTGTTATGACGGCTGGTTGTGACGACCATTATTAGCGCGTATCGACATGCAATAATCTGGAAAATTCGCCAACGTTTCGAATCGAAATGGCGTTGGTTAACTGTCTAAGCTGCAGTGGCCGGTGATAGGCATCTGTAGCCGTGATGAACAGAAGATCCAGCATGGGACTCAACAAGCATCACCGTGCTGGTGTCCGGGAAGGCAGAAGCTTCGAATGCGATACGAAATTCGGGACTACGATAATCACGACAGCCTGTTTAGAGTTCTAAAAGTTTGGTTATTACAACCAGAACACTTGTTACCTTATAGGATAGACTACAAACATGCGGAAGGAGCGCATAGAGGCCGTCTCAGAAGCACTCGCGGGCATCGGTTACGAGGGGATTGTTGCCTTCGATCAGTTCGAACCTGAGTACAGGACTATCGAGAGACTTTATCGAAAGTTCGAAGAAACCGACTCTGTCCAGCTGTTGGTCACGTGTGCGACGACTCAAGATTTCCAGCTCAATGGGGACGCCCAAGCGTTCTGGCGGACACTCACCGAAGTCTCGCTTGAGCATGATTCCCTGGATTCGCTCAACAACGTCGAGGCGGTATTATGGGAGGTCATGGAGGAACCGGTGAATGCCAGGTTCAATAGTATGAAGAGCGCTCGTCTCGAGAAGTTGCTCAATTCCAGATTCCCTGAATGGTTCTTAGCGAACCACCGTGATGCGGAACCGTTCGAGGTATGGGAACGACTTGCCAACGGTATCGAGAACGAGAAGCGAAAGAAGACGGTGGTACTCTCGATGAAGATCTATGACATTGCTCACCTCATAGAAACCGGTGAGTATCTGGAGTTTCCATACGATATTCCAATCCCGTGTGACCTGCAGATCGAGCGAGTCTCAAAAACCTCGGGGATTGTGAATTCCACAGAGACGAGTGAGGTCATGGCCGCCTGGGCAGAGGTAATGGAACGGGTGAGCGAGAAGGTCGGCCACCCCGTCTCGTTGCTGCGAATTGACTCGATCATTTGGCAGGCCGGACAGGTTATCGGGAACGCAGGTGAGGATCTCGGGGAGAGTCGCCAATCCCTCGACGCCCATTTCCAGGATGTCGGCCTCGAAGATCCAGAGCGCACCGATCTCGTCAACGAATTAACTGCGTCTATAGAACACCACCCAGAAGTATCATGAATCGCTCGAGTCGAATCTCCGAGTTCTAGTACCGAAGACGGTTTCAGATGTTACTGAGGTACTGCCGCCGCTGCTCCATCTTCTCCCGCTTCGTCCGCTGATCGTAGTGCTGCTCGAGCACGTCTGGGCTCACGTTCGCCCGTTGGCTTACGGCCGTCTCCGGTACGTCACTAGCCAGATAGTGCGTGATCCCACCACGTCGATAGGCGTGCGGACTGACGCTCGAGGGGCACTTCGGTGCCTTCCCTGGACTCTGCATATACTCGCAGCTCTCGGGATCGCGACCGTGCGGGCAGTCCGCGCCGGTCACGCAGGGCCGCGAGTAGCAGTAGGCGTCCTTCGCGATGGTCGCGGGGGACACCCGACCGTGGGTAGTCGTGATCAGCGGCTTTCGGCTGTACTCGTCGGTAACGTCCTCGCGACGGTCACGGATGTAATCGTCGAGGAGGTCGCAGATCCGATCAGAGAGTGCGACGAGGCGCTCGCCAGACTTGCCGTTCTTGACGGGCGTGTCGGTATCGGGCCGGTGGACGATCGCAAGGAACTGCTCGTCACGGTCGTAGTCCGCCAGGTCGAGTCCCCGCACGGCACCGCGTCGAAGCATCGTGTGCCAGAGCAGCGCCACCACGACGTGGGTGCGCGTCGCGTACTCGTATTTCTCGAGGTAGGCCAGCATCCGCTCGGCGTCCTCGGTATCGAGCATCACCGATCGGGTGTTCTCGTCGTCCGAGATGTTCGGCGAGCGTACCTTGTGATGCAGGTCGGGATGGACGCCGTCGATGGTGCCAAGCCAGCGGACGAAGACACGTAGCGTGTCTAGCTGGGTCTTCTCGGTCGCCGGCGCGAGGTCGCCCTCGTTGCGCCGCCAGATACGGTACTCGTGGAGCAGTCGGCCGGTGAGGGCGTTGCAGTTGGTGATGTCGCGCTCGTCGCACCAACGGACGAAGTGGCCGAGCCGCGACTTGTGGGCCTTCACGGTCGCCCATCTGAGTTCGGTCTCCCTGTCCGCCAGGTACAATTCCACAGCCGTTTCCGGGTCAATTGGTTCGAGGTTCATGGTTCGCGGTAGTTCTGACGCGAACCGCACGACGACGACGAGGAGGAATGCGCCCGTTCGAAAAAGGAACGGTTCACAGTCAAGACGGGCCGAACTCGGGACTCGAGACGGAACCGAACCCGACTCAGCCTGGCGATTTTCTGAATCACCATTGTTTCCGAAGGAACAGCCCACCCCCGTCGCGCCCGCTACGTTTCGTCACGGTTCGAATCCACTGGCTGTGGCATGTGGTGCAAAAACACGTTGGCACTATCCGGAATCAGTGACGAGTCGTATGCCGGTGCCCCGGTATGAGGGGAAGTAGCACTGCACACGGTCCGGAAGCGAATCTCGTGCGCTGAATAACGAGTTCCGATTGAAATGATCGTACTCAATCTGACTCGCACCCAGTCCTCGACGAACTGGCATCTCCGTTCGCCTACCTTGCATCTGAGGGCCTAATTTCGAGGCCGACTACGTACGAATAGCGGAACATGCAGGAAGACGAATTCTATGCCCACGTCCAGGAAGTCAGCCACCTCGAGACGACGGACCGTGCACAGGCTGCGAGCGAAGCCGTGCTCGCGACGCTCGGCGAGGCGCTGACAGGTGGCGAAGCCGAAGACGTTGCCGCGCAACTACCCGGCGAGCTGGCACGGATTCTCGAGGACGCCGATCACGATGGTACTGGATGCGAACGTGACGAGTTTATGAATCGCGTCCGAGAACACGTGCGCGACAGGGACATCGAAGCTGACGACGCCGAACGGTTCACCGAGGCGGTGACTGACGTCATCGCTGTCACACTCACGAACGACGAAGTCGAGGATCTCAATGGGCAGCTCGATGCAGAGATCCAGCCGCTGTTCGAGAACGTGGACGTCGATCCAGAATGGGCCTGATCCGAGCGAATATCGACCAGGGGACCACTATCCTCGTCTGGCAGGAATACCTCGAGGAGAAGTCGACGAGCACGGCGAATCGGAGAGCGCGGCCGGTCTCCGGTTCTCCTCGCAACTCCAGGACCGACGACAAGTGTGCTCGACCGGGAACGCCCAGAGAGGCGCCACCTCGAGCGCTCGATCGGCGGTTCCGCGAGTCGTCGACGGTCGGTTTGCCACTCGGGATCGTGAACGCGCCTTCATCTCGCCGAGAGTCTCGAGCCACGAACCCAATGTGTATTGGACAGAAACTTATGCGAATTCAGAATAATGGCTGCCACGATGAGTTCATCGTCCGACTCGGAGACGGAGCTTTACACCCGCATTCATCAGCAAAAAGTCGTTTCTTCGCTGGGAAGACGGGCGCTCGAGACGGACGACATCGATCGACTTATGCACGACGCGGCGGCGACGGTCGCGGAGACGCTCGATTGTGAGTACTGCAAAGTGCTCGAGTTGCTTCCCTCCGGGAACGTCTTCCTTCGGCAGGGCGTCGGGTGGCAGGAGGGGATCGTCGGGGAGGCGGAAGTGCCGACGGATACGAACTCGCAAGCCGGGTACACGCTCCTCTCGGAGGAACCGGTCGTCGTCGACGATCTGCGAACCGAAGAGCGATTCAGTGGCCCAGACCTGCTCACCGATCACGACGTAGTGAGTGGCATCAGCGTCATCATCGGCACCGTCGACGATCCGTGGGGGATCCTGGGCGTCCACACGACGGATCAGGTCTCGTTCACCGACCACGACGTCGACTTCGTCCAGAGCGTCGCGAACCTTCTCGCCGCGGCGATCGAGCGCCACACTTACCAGGACGAACTCGAGGAGACGGTCACGGAACTCCAGGCGTTGAACACGCGCCTCGAGAAGTTCGCCAGCATGCTCGCCCACGAACTCCGGAACCCGGTAACGATTGGCCAGATATACGCCCAGCACCTGCCGGAGGAGGCCGCGCCGAAGGCGGTCGAAAACGTCGTGGAGTCGTTCGACCGGATCGAGAACATGATCGACGTGATGCTCGTGTTGACGCGACGTGGTGACGCCGTCGGAGAGCGTGCACCCGTGTCACTCGCCGAAATGGCCCGAGACGTCTGGGAGGACGTGGAGACCCGAGAGGCGACCCTGACGGTCGACGGTGACCTCGTGATCGAAGCGGACGAGGTGTACGTGCGACACCTGTTCAGGAACCTGTTCGAGAACGCGATTCGACACGGCGGATCGGACGTGGCGATCGAGGTCGGAACGGTGGCGGACGGGTTCTACGTGGCGGACAACGGGAACGGTATCCCACCCGAAGACAGGGAACTGGTGTTCGAGCCGGGGTTTACGACGGCCGCCGATAAAGACGGGACCGGGCTCGGACTGGCGTTCGTCGACCGATTGGCCGACGTCTACGACTGGGACCTGCAGTTGGCCGAGAGCGATGCTGGTGGAGCGCGATTCGAGTTTCGAGACGTGGCCGCCAGCGAATCGCCACTCTGACCGACCGAGGCCCCCTCGAGCACCGAGCCATCACAACGTCGGCTACCGCCCCACGATCAGACGAGGCCACGAAACGCCACGACCGCGAGGATGCCACCACACAGCGCCAGGAGGATGTTCTCCGTTCGCCACGCGACTGCCAGGACGACGGCTCCGGCGGCCCACTCGGCTGGCCCGCCCGACGCTAGTTCCGGACCCAGGATGGCGATCACGATCGCCCCCGGGAGCACCGACAGGCCGGCCTCGAGGCGGTCGCTCACCTCGAGTCGGCTCAGGACCCAGAGCCCGCCGACCTTCGTGAGGTAGGTGAGGACGGCCATCGCGAGGACGACGGCGACGACGAACGGGTCGAGCGAGAGCCATTCCTCACGCATCGTAGCGGATCACCTCGAGGGCCGCCGCGGCGAGTCCGCCGAGGAGGATGTACCAGCGGCCGGGGAGCACCGACGAGGCGACCAGCGCCGTGGCGAGGGCGACGAGCCAGGGGACGAACGTCGACCGGCCGTCCCAGAGGTCGACCGCGAGCGCGAGGAAGACAGCGGCGAGGATGAAGTCGAATCCGTACCTGGCCGGATCACCGATGACGCCGCCGGCGAGGACGCCGACGACCGTCGAGACGACCCAAAAGGTCCAGACCGCGATGCCGCTGCCGAGGAGGAAGGCGCCGCGGCCGCTCCCCGTTTTCAGGTCGCGAACGGTCAGCGCCCAGTTCTCGTCGGCCATCAGGAAGAGGCTGCCGTAGACCTGGGCAGGCGAGAGGTGGCGAAACCAGCGCTCGAGGGCGGCGCCCATGAGCGAGTACCGGAGGTTGACGGCGACAGTCGTCACGAGGATTGCGGTGACCGGAAGCGGATCGGCCCAGAGCTCGACCGCGATGAGCTGAGAGGCCCCGGCGACGACCGTCGCGCTCATCAACGCGGCTTCCGCGACGCTCAGGCCGGCCTGGTTCGCGACGACACCGAAAGCGACGCCGTAGCCGGCGACGCCGAACGCGACCGGGATGCAGGTCAGAAAGCCGGTTCGAACGCCCTCGAGGGAGAATGTGATGGCGGAATCGGAGGCGCCGTCTGCCGATGTGGGGTGGTCGTGGGATGGAGCCATTGAGCGGTCTACTGTACGCTCGAGTAGAGGGTGGTGAGCGCGAAAACCGTCTCGGTTCCCCCAACAACTGACCGCTTTCCACAAATTGGGAGTTCGAACCGACTACACTACAGCGGTTCCCGAAGCGCCCACACGTCCTCGAGCGGCTCCAGTCGGTGCGGTTCGGCGCCGCGCTCGGTCAGGATACCGGTGTGATACAGCATCGCCTTCAACTGGAACACCGTCGGCGTGTGGTAGACGGCGCCGTCCTCGAGCGCATCGGGCCGCAGTTCGCCGTCGACGGTGAGCACCCGGCTTCGAACCGCTCGGTCTCCCCTGACGAACAACTCGACGGTGAAACTGGGGTGTAACGCGTGCAACCGTCGGACGAGGTCGACCAGCGACGGCTCGAGATTGCCGTCGTCGTGTAACGCCTGGAGTTCCGTCACGAGCAGTTTCGTCGCCGGGTAGGCGTAGACGATCCGGCGTGCCAGCTGGCCCCAGGCGGGAGCGAGGTCGATGAACCGCGTTCGCGAGCGGTACCAGTTCGTGAACTCCTCGAGGGCGGCCTCGACCGTGCCGTGACGGGCGAGGGCGAAGCGGACGACCTCCCGGCCGAGGGGTGTGAGTCCGGGCTCCCCGAGAGAATCGACACTCGCCTCGATCAGTCCCAGGAACGCCGCACCCCGTCTCGCCTCGTCGACAGCGCCGACTACGTCGTACGTCTCGAGCAGCGTCGCGGTGTCGCCGTCGGCGTAGCTGGCCAGCGGATAGCCGAGGTAGTTCTTCGGGTGGTTGAGCCCGAACGAGCGGTCGGTCACGCCCTGGGCGCTCGCCTGAAACCGGATCGCGTTCGCCTCAGTAGTCGTCCGGTTGCCGACGACGCGGGGCACCTCGAGCGGTTCGACGGCTCCCGACGGGGTGACGCCGAGAATGCCCACGTTCAACTCGCGGGCGAGGGTTCGATCGGTCTGGGAGACGACGGCCGCTGGCACGGCGAGGTAGGCCGCGTTGGCCTCGTGGAGCCGGTCGTAGGCCTGGACGATGCCCCGCTCGGTGTCGACGCCGCCTGTCGCGTAACCTTTGGCCTCGACGGCGATCAGCGGTGGTTCGTCGCCGAAGCGTTCGACCGCTAACAGCTCCGGCTCGAGACGCCTCACACCGACGAGATCGGGGTACCCGCCGCCGACTCGGACGCGATTGAACGGAGCGAGTGTCTCAAGAAGGTCCGTCTCGAGGCGCTGACCGGATCGCCACTCCGGCGTCGAAAATTGCGTGTCGACGACGGCGTAGGTGTCGGCTTCCCCCGACGGAAACAGCGCGCGCTTGGCGTGAGCGAGCACCTTCGGTTCCGCGAGCGAGCCGGCCGCGCTGCTCATAGCGGAATCATGCGAGTCCTGGAGCAAGAACCTTCGCCTCCTGCGGCCCGCTCGCGGCTCGAGCCGACCCGAACTCGAGTCGTCTATCGCGGGAATCGCGGGAAGGGACGCGATCACGCGATCGAAACCGTCGTTCGTGTGTGACAATCCCACTGTCTGACGTAGACTTAAGTGAATTCGGTTCTGTAGTACGTTCAGACACACTCGCAAGTGTGGAGGATCTCCAGGATGGGATTGTTTACAGGACTCAAAGATAGCATCTCTCGCGCGACGGATCGGCTCTTCTCTGAGCAGGAGCCAAAACGGATCGGCATCTACGGCCCCCCAAACGCCGGGAAGACGACCCTCGCGAATCGTATTGCCCGTGATTGGACCGGTGACGCCATCGGCACCGAAAGCCACATTCCCCACGAAACCCGTCGCGCTCGCCGGAAAGAAGACGTCGAGATCGAGCGAAACGGCAAGTCGGTGACCATCGACATCGTCGACACTCCCGGCGTGACGACGAAAGTCGACTACGAGGAGTTCACCGACGAGATGGAGAAAGACGACGCGATCAGGCGCTCTCGAGAGGCCACGGAAGGGGTCGCCGAGGCCATGCACTGGCTTCGTGAGGACGTCGACGGCGTCATCTACGTACTCGACAGCGCCGAAGACCCGATCACGCAGGTCAACACGATGCTGATCGGTATCATCGAATCGCGCGACCTGCCCGTACTCATCTTCGCGAACAAGATCGACCTCCCCGAATCGAGCGTCAAGCGGATTGAGGACGCCTTCCCCCAGCACAAGACGGTTCCGCTGTCGGCGAAAGAAGGGGAGAACATGGACGAAGTGTACGAGAACATCGCGGAGTACTTTGGATAACCATGCCTGAAGCAACCAAAGCCGACGACAACCGCCACGACGGCGTCCAGATCGACCTCATCAGCGGGGAACGCATGGAGGGTCTGGCGAGCATGGAGAAGATCCGAATGATCCTCGACGGCGTCCACGACGGCAACATCGTCATCCTCGAGGAGGGACTCACCCCGGACGAGGAGAGTCGCCTGATCGAGGTGACGATGGCCGAGATCAGCCCCGACGAGTTCAACGGTATCGAGATCGAAACCTATCCGAAGTCCGGCACCCGCGACTCCTCGCTGCTCGGTCGGATCATGGGCAACGACGAGTCGCCGAAGAAACTCACCGTCATCGGGCCGGCGAACCAGATCGAGACCCTGCACAAGGACGAGACGCTCATCAGCGCGCTCGTCTCCCGGAGCTAACGACGACGAATGCCACACCAGTGTACCACCTGCGGCCGGACGTTCCCCGACGGATCCAAAGAGATGCTCTCGGGGTGTCCGAACTGTGGCGGCAACAAGTTCCAGTTTGCGCCGGCGTCGTCCGGCACCGCGACCTCGAGTGGGACCGACACCGACACCAAGTCAGCCACCGGCAGTCGATCCGACGGTATCACGCGAGAGTCCGAATCGGCGTCCTCGAGTGAGAGTGACGGTGACGGGCGTGGGATTACGCAGTCGGGGTCGAGGTCGGGATCGAGGTCCGAGCCCAGATCTGGGTCCGGATCCACCTCGACATCGACGTCCACCTCGACGTCGGAATCGACGTCGACGAACCGCACCTGGCCTCGAACCGCGAGCGAACCCGCCTCGACCGAGCAGGACGACGCGCCAGCGGAGTTCACCGAGTGGCCCGAGTCGGCACGACGGCCCGACGATCGCGGTCGAGCGGAGACACACACCGATCGGTCCGCGCCTCGAGCAGACGACTCGACCGTCGAAGCAGGTGACACCCACACCGAACCCGAAGGAAGCGAGGGGGACGAGGACGCCGCCCAGGCGAGCGCCCGGAGCGACGTCGTCTCGAGCGACGAACTCCCCACTTCGAGTGCGACCGGCCCAACCGACGAGAGGGCAGGGCCCGACGTCGATAACGGCCGCGTCGTCAGCGAACCGACCGACGACGACCGCCCCTCGCTCGAGGACCTCCGCGAGGAACTCAACGAGCAGTTCGAGAGCATCAAGATCCTCAAGCCCGGCCAGTACGAACTCAACCTGATGGAACTCTACGACCGCGAGGAGTACATCGTCTCCCTGCAGGAAGACGGCCGGTACGTGATCGACGTGCCGGACTCCTGGCGCGACGGCGAGTGAATCCGGGAAGGCAACGCCAAAGAGGTGGGACGCTAACACGTTACTATGGACACCGTGAATCGGACCAGCGGATACACCCGATCCGTACTCGTCGCCGTTGGGCTGATAATTGCCGGATTTATAGCACAAACGTTCGCTTCTCTACCGGCGGTACTCGTCGACCCACAGGTAGCCGAAGCGCCGCTCGAGACCTCCTACGAGGTCAGGGCGCTTTACCTGATCCCACAATTCATCGGATTCGTCGTCGTTGGTGGCGCGTATCTGCAGTGGACTGGCCGCGGGCTGGGGTTCGTCGACCTCTCGATTCCGAACCTTCGCCAATCGATCATCGGCATCGTCGGCGTGGTCGGGAGCATCGCGTTCGTGATGGTCGCGGGCGTCGTTATCCAGGTTATTGGGATCGAAGCGACGTCGAATCAGATTCTCCAGTTCGTCGGCGAAGATCCGACGATGGTACTCATCATGATCGTCATCGTCTTCCTGTTCAACGCTCCCGCCGAGGAGTTCCTCTTCCGGGGAATTATACAGAAGCGGCTCTACGAAGCGTTCACGAAACCACAGGCGATCGTCGTGACGAGTGCCATCTTCGGCCTGGTCCACGTTCCCATCTACCTCGTCAGTGGACAGCCACTCGTGGGGACGTTCGCCTCGGTACTGATCGTCGCTGGTGCGGCAGTCATCTTCGGCTACTTGTATGCGATCACCGACAATCTCTTCGTGCCGATCGCCGCCCACGCCGGATACAACGCGTTCCAGTTCGGGCTCCTCTACCTCGCGCTCAAGTACGGTAACGAGGAACTGATCGAGGAGGCCACCTCGATCGTCGTGACCGCCATCGAGACGGGCTCGGTCCTCCTGTAATAGCCGAAGCTCCTCTCCCGTCGATACGAAACGCCGCTCGAGTGACGCGGGTGTCAGCGATTCCGTTCCTGTACGCCCGTGACGTGCGTCTGTTCGTGAGCCGGGAAGATCGACCCGAGCGCTGCCTCGCCGTCGCGCTCGGCGATGAGCGCTCGCAACTCGGCCTCGTAATCCGCCCGCGTGATCTCCTCGCTTGGCCCGACCGTCACGTCCAGCGTCGACTCGACCAGCCGATCGACCGCCTGGCGGCCGAACCCCGACAGCGGCGCGATGTAGTCGACGTCGTGGCGATCCTCGAGGCTCTGGGCCTGGGCACGCGAGACCGTCGGAACCCGGTCGTCGCGTCGCGTTCCGTCGGCGACGGCGTCGAAGTCCATCTCCGCCAGGCGTTCGAGGGCGTGTTGGTGGACCCGCTGGATCCCGTTTCGCGGGAAGCCGTCGGTGCGAATCGTCTCGACGGCCTCGGTCGCGACGTCGGAATCGAGTTCGAGTTTCTCGAACGTAAAGCCGAGCGAACGGGCGGTGTCTCGTGCGTAGGTCCAGTCGTCGGTGACGCCGAAGGTGGCCGTCGTCAGTGTCACGTCGTAGAAGTCCTCGAGCAAGAGTGCGGCGAGCGTCGAGTCCTTGCCGCCGCTGTAGAGGAGCCCGAGACGGAGTGAGGCGGGCGTCGACTCGTCCATTCTAGCGGCGCTTGATGTCGAAGCTCTTCTTCTCTGGCTGGAGTTCCTTGAGCAACTGCTCCATCTTCTGGTCGTCGATCTTGCCCTGGATGCGCCCGCTCTGGGCGAGGGCGACGACCTGGCGTTCGACCTGCTCGCCGAACTGCTGTTTACTCATCTTGACGGTGTTCAGGCGCTTTCGCGCGTCGTCGGTGAGGTACTGGCGCAGGAGGGCCTGGCGCTGGGCGTCGGCCTGCTGCTGGGCGGCCTCCTGGGCCTCGGCGTTGGCCCGTCCCTGCCCCTGTCCACCCTGGGACTCGGCGCGGTCCTGTAGCTGCTCCAGTTTCTTCCGGCGCAGTTCCTCGAGGTCGTCGTCAGATTGTTCGCCGTTCATAGACGCGTGTTGTCGGGCAACGGAGAAAATGATTACGGACGCGTACGGACACGTGCAACTGGAGGTCGAACGGCGGACTGTCGACTCGCTCTCGAGCAATTGCGCCGTCGCTCACCGTTCGGTTGCGAATCGAAGCCCGTCGAAAACCGATCTGACGGATCGTTGCGATGGGTTCTCACCAATCGCTCAAACGAAGCAGAGACTGCCGATACCGAACGACAACGGGATCGTCTCAGGCGTAGCGCTCGAGTTCCGGACGGTCGAGCTCCGAGAGGACCTCCCCGGCGGTTTCGTCGAGGCGGCTGCGTCCCTCGGCGGTGATACGGCGACCCTCGCCCTCGGCGGTCTCGACGAGGTCGAGGTCCTCGAGTTGCTGGAGGATCGTTCGAATTACGTTTCGCGATCCGTCGGCGCGCTTGTCGGGGGCGACCTGGTAGCGGTTCGAGCCGCGTTTGGCGCCGCCGTACTCGGTCGCCAGGCGCTCGACGCCGATGGGGCCGTTGTCAGCGACCTTGCGAAGGAGACTCGCCGCGCGGACCGCCCAGAAGTTCTCCTGCTCCGGGGGAAGGTCTCGATTGACGCCGTTTTTCGCGAACGCTGCCCACTCCGGTTGCTCGAGGTCGTCTTCGAGGTCGTCGGCGAGCGCCTCGATGAGCGCTTCCGCCGGGACGTCGTACATCGTAGCCATTGGGTTCTGGTTCCCGCTTGCGCCATTTAAGCGCATCGTTGTCCCTTCGGCGGCTGACCGGCCAGCCTCGCCGGTTCCGGGTGTGAGAGCCCCGCACGGGTCGGGGCCGTGGATCCGGATGGTTTTTCGCCCCGCCGTCGAAAGGACCGGTATGGACGAACGGGCCGCGCTGGCGTTGCTCGAGAACCGGTTCGACCCGGTAGGTGACGACGCCGCCGTCGTGGACGATCTCATCATTACGACGGACATGCTCCACGAGACGACCGATTTTCCGCCGGGGACGACCCGGTACACGGCGGGCTGGCGCGCCGTCGGCGCCTCGCTCTCGGACGTCGCGGCCATGGGCGCCGAGGCGACGGCGGCCGTCGCCGCCTACGCGGCCCCCGAGTTCGACGCCGCCGATCTCGCGGCGTTCGTCGACGGTGCGAGCGCGGTCTGTGAACTCGTGGACGCGAAGTACGTCGGCGGGGACCTGGATACCCACCGGGAGTTTACGGTGGCGACGACGGCTGTCGGGCGAGCAGACGAGCCAGTGTTTCGCGATGGGGCCTCCCCCGATGACGTCGTCTGCGTGACGGGGACGCTCGGACGGACCGCCGCCGCGTTGCAGTTGTTCGCGGAGGCTGGCGATGGCGACGTCGTCACTGGCAATACTGGAGACGGCGCTGGCGGCAATGGAGACGGCGGTGATAACGGAGACGGCGATACAGAGAGAAACAACGCCCTCGAGCGAGCCAACGACCTCTTCCAGTTCGAGCCGCGCATCCGTGCAGGGCGCGCCCTCGCCCCCTACGCGGGCGCGATGATGGACTCGAGCGACGGTCTCGCCCGATCGCTCCACCAGCTGGCCGAGGCCAGCGACTGCGGGTTCGCCCTCGAGCGCGAGTCGATCCCCGTCGCGCCCGAACTCGAGGCCGTCGTCGACGATCACGAAATCGCCCTCGAGCGAGCGATCACGACCGGCGAGGACTTCGAACTCGTCTGCACCGTGCCCGAGGCAGCCGTCGAACGCGTCCGGGACGACCTCGAGTGTTCGCTCACGGTCGTCGGACGGGTCGTAGACGCCGACGCGGGGATCACGCTCGACGGCGAAGCGCTGGCCGATCGGGGCTACACGCACGGCGAGTGACCGCACGCACAGCAATGAACGCACCGCGAGTGACCGTCTCCGACACCCTCGAGCCCCCAGTCTCGAGCCGTCAGTTGATCACGGCAATGGGTGCGGGCATGAAACACAGCAATCCCAGCCCGAACGTGACGACACCGAGTGCGAACCGTTTGCGGTCGAGTCGGTCGTCGTCGATCGGAACCGCTGGACCCACCGCCGCGAGCAACCCGGTGAACAGCCCCCAGAACACCCAGATGAACACCGAGTTTCCGCTGTAATCGCCTACGTAGTAGAGGTAGCCCGCGAGCGCGAACAGGACCCCGGGCACCAGCGCCGCGATGGTCTCCTGGAGGTCGCCGGCCATCGCCCGGAGGATGTGGCCGCCATCGAGCTGGCCCACCGGAATCAGGTTCAGGAACGTGATGAACATCCCGACCCAACCGCCGATGACGACCGGGTTGACGTTTCGCGTCTGATCGTCGGCGTACAGCGGCTGATCGACGGCACCCGCGATCAACTCGAGCATCGGCGGGAACCCCAGTCGAATCTGGGTCGCGTTCGGGTCGGTCGCCCCCTCGGGGACGGGCACCGGCGGGAGGTGGAGGCCGACGACGGTGACGACGACCGTCGCGACGAGCCCGGCGATCGGACCCGCGACGCCGATATCGAACAGCGCCTTGCGGTCGGGCATCTGCCCTTTCATCTTGATCACGGCGCCCATCGTCCCGATGAGCGTCGGCACCGGCAGGAAATACGGCAGGGAGGCGTCGACCCGGTGGTAGCGACTCAGCACGTAGTGACCCATCTCGTGGACGCCGAGGACGCCGAGGATAGCGACGGTGAACGGCCAGGCGCGCCACATCTCGGCCGGGTTGGCGATCGGGTCGATGCCGTACCACATCGTCCCGGCGAACAGTGTCGAGACCACCGTGGCGAGCAGGAGAAAGACGTTCGTCCAGGGGACGCCGTCCGGGCCGAGCGAGAGCGGTTCTGCGACAAGTACGTACTCGCCGCGACGAACCGTGAGTTGCACGTCGTAGCCGGCGTCTCGAAAGTCCCGCCAGAGTTCGCGCATCATCCGTTCGGGAGCCATCTGTGGCGTTCCGTAGTAGCGAATCTCCTCGTCGTCGACGGCGATCTCGTAGACCGAAAACGCCGGTTCGATCGACTCGAGGGGCGGGCCGTCGACGGGATCGGTCGGGTCCGCCGGATCCATTGCTGGTTCGTTGACCGCCTGTGCGTATAAATCGACTGTCGGCGGCGAGCGCTGGTGGGAACCGGGTGAGTGGGAGGCGACTATTAGGGTCGTTTCTGACCCAGTCGTCACTTCAGGCGTGGAGGCGATTGAACACCAGTCGCCACTCGAGAGCTGGCGACAATGGAAGGGGAACGCCCGGCACCGACGGGTACGACAGGGTCGGCGCCGGAACGTGTGTGCGTGTTGGGTGTCCGCTGTGCGTTCGATCACGCCCCCGTTCGGTTGGCGAGGGCGGCGGTTCTTGGGGGGTGGACGACGTAAGATCGCCCGGGTCCGGCAATGATCGCCGTGTGCGCCTTGGAGGAACGCACACGCGTCGGGGCCGTTCAGGGCGTCAATGGCACGACGCGATCAGGCGGGGGCGACGCGCCAGGTCGTCGCGCTCGTGTACGACCACTTCTCGATCTCGAGATCGGTCGCCGAGTCGGAGAGCTTGACCATTAGCGCGCCGATTTCCTTGGGAGAGAGGCCGACGTCGTCGGCGATGAACTTCCCTTTGAAGTACATCTCGCCGTCTGCGGCACGGTCGCGCAGGTACTGCTTCAGGCGGAGTTCTTTGCGGTCGGTGGAGGGTTGGGCTGTCGTGCTCATCGACAACTACCCCTACAGACCGGATACTGTTATAAAGGTCAGTTACTTAGAACCGTTTCAAATCGCTTCAGGCAAACGAGGGGTAATCTTCGTTTTACCCGTGTTTTACGAACCGTTAAAGGCGCCACCAGACCCGCTTAGACGTTTTAAAACAGCTGCTAACGTATTATTGGCCGAATCTCATCGATGGTCGCGAACGGTCGTGGAAATAGTGTTTCAATGTCACTTTGATCGTCTCACGAGCGTTCGTGAACCCAGAATTCGTCCTCGACCGTCACTTCCTTCTTGAATAGCGGCACCTCGTCTTTGAGTCGATTGATCCCGTCTTCGACCGTCCGAAACGCCTCCTTGCGGTGGCCTGCGAGGACGACGACGTACACGATGTCCTCGCCGTCGCGAACGACGCCCGTCCGGTGGTGCAACTCGACGCCGAAGACGCCCTCGCGCGCCTCGAGTTCCGCCTTGATCGTCGCCATGCGCTGCTCGGCGACTCCCTCGTAGGTCTCGAACTCGAGGTACTCCGTCCGCTCGTCGTCCGGCGTGTCTTTCGCGCGGACGCGCCCGGTGAACGTCGCAATCGCCCCCGCCCGATCCGCTGCCGGACGATCCCTGAGGCGGTCCACGAGGGACTCGAGCGTCTCGTAGGGCTTGTGAGCCTCGAGTTCTGCGACGAGGGACTCGAGATCGAGGTCGCCGGGCTCGTCGACGGTCGCGAGAACCGGCGAACGAGCGATCGCGGCGTCGCTGCCGACCACGACCGACGGGTGGCCGGGGATCTCGAGGCCGATGACGACCGCGAACGCGCAGTCGGTCGCGAGGGTGTCGAGGGCGTCGGTCACCGAGAGGCCAGTTCCCGTGGCCGTCCAGTCGCCGTCGGCGCCGAGGGTGTAGGTGACGTCGCCGCCGGGGGTGAGTCCCGAACCGTGGGCGTCCGCCAGTCCGTCCGCGATCGTCGCGTCGTAGCGGACGACGCCGACTCGGCCTGCCTGCGAGAGCCTGTCCACGGCCAGGTCGGCCGTTCGCTCGAGGACGTCGGCGGGCTCGTCGCCGATGATGCCGAGGACGTGCATACACGATACTCGGCGTGGAGCGTTTTGTAGCTGTCGTCCGCGCGCGGAGCGGCCGCCGAACGGGGTTGACAACCCTTAAGATGGCAACCCGGTTAGACCGCGGTAGTATGAAAGTGGTCGTCTCAATCGGCGGGAGCGTGCTCGTGCCCGAGCCCGGCGCGGATCGGGTGCAGGCACACGCCGCCGTCGTCGAAGACCTCGTCGCGGACGGGTGTCGAGTCGGGGCCGTCGTCGGGGGCGGCGGCGTCGCTCGTGAGTACATTAGCGCCGCCCGGGACCTGGGTGCCAACGAGATCGAACTCGACCAGCTGGGTATCGACGTCACCCGGCTCAACGCGCGCCTGCTCATCGCCGCGCTCGGCGAAGATGCCGTGACGGCGCCGGCTCGAGACTACGAGACCGCCGGCGACGCCCTCCGTCGCGGGGAGGTCTGCGTGATGGGTGGCGTCGCTCCGGCCCAGACGACCGACGCCGTAGGGGCAGCGCTGGCGGAGTACGTCGACGCCGACCTGCTCGTCTACGCCACGAGCGTCCCCGGCGTCTACTCCGACGACCCGAACGAGAACGATGGGGCGACGAAGTACGGTGAACTGTCGGCCACGGAACTGGTCGACGTCATCGCCGGCCTCGAGATGAACGCCGGCTCCTCGGCACCTGTCGACCTGCTCGCCGCCAAAATCATCCAGCGCTCGGGCATGCGAACCATCGTCCTCGACGGGACGGACCCCGATCGGATCGCCCGAGCCGTTCGCTACGGCGACCACGACGGCACGGACGTTATCCCGGAAAGAGCGGGCGAGGAACCGACCTACTGGGCGGGCGAGACCGATGAGCACTGAGAAGACGGCCTCGAGCGACGACGACGACTCCGGCGGGGCCAATGGCTCCCCAGCGAGTGAGACAGAGAGTCCGTACACGCTCCAGCGCGAGCGCGAGGAAGGCGGCGACGAGTATCACGCGTTCTGGGCCGACGAGGTGGCGGATCGCATCGAGGCTCGAGAGCCCGAGGAGCCGATCGTCGTCAAGGGCGGCATCTCCCCCTCTGGCGTCCCCCACCTCGGCAACATGAACGAGATCATGCGCGGGTACTACGTCGCCGAGGTCCTCCGCGAGCGCGGCCACGAGGTCCGCCAGGTGTTCACCAGCGACGACCGCGATCCCCTTCGCAAGCTCCCGCGCACGCTCTGTGACCTCGAGGGGAACCTCGTCGACCTCGGGGACGTCGACGCGGGTGCGCTCGGTCGGAACCTGGGCGCGCCCTACACCGACATCCCGGATCCATTCGGCTGCTGTGACTCCTACGGCGACCACTTCTCGACCATCATCCAGGACAGCGCGGACGCCCTCGAGGTTCCCATCGACCTCGTCTCGACGACCGACCTCTACCTCGAGGGCGCGTTCGACGACGTCGTCGCGTACGTCCTCGAGAACCGCGACCGCGCGGCCGAAGTGCTCTCACAGTACCAGGACAAGGTCGACAGCGACGGTGACTACGTCCCGTTCAATCCGATCTGTGAGGAGTGCGGCAAGGTGACCGAAACCGTCACCGGCGTCGACCTCGAGGCCGGCACCGTCGCCTACGAGTGCACCGACATGGAGGCCGGCGACCGGACGATTTCGGGCTGTGGCCACGAGGGAACCGCCGAATTTAGCGAGGGCAAGATGCCCTGGCGCTTCGAGTGGCCCGGCCAGTGGCAGGTCCTGGGCGTCGACTTCGAGCCCTTCGGAAAGGATCACGCCGAGGGCTCCTGGCCCAGCGGGGAGGATATCTCTCGAAACTTCTTCGAGATCGAACCGCCCGTCCCGATGGTCTACGAGTGGTTCACCCTCGACGGCGAGCCCTTCTCGTCCTCGCAGGGGTACGTGATTCTGGTTTCAGACGTCCTCGAGGTGCTCGAACCCGAAGTGCTCCGCTACTTCTTCGCGAAGGATCCGGCGAAAGCCCGGGACTTCAGCGTCGAGCGCCTCGACCTCCTGGTCGACGAGTTCGATCGCTTCGAGGCGATCTACTTCGGCGAAGTGGAGGCCAGCGAGGACGAGCGGGCGTTCGCCGAGCGAGTCTATCCGCTGGTGGTCGGCGGCGTTACCAGCGACGGTGACGAAGGCGACGCGACCGGCGTCGACGAACTCGAGGCTCGAGAAGATCGAATTCGCCTCCCCTACACCTTCGCCGCCGTCCTCGGCATGACCGAGGATCCCGACCTGCGCGAGGAAATCGCCCGCCGCGAGGGTCACATCCCCGACGACGCCCCCGAGTGGGCCGTCGAGGACGCCCTCGACCGCGTCGAGCGCGCCCGGAACTGGGCCCGGCGCACCGAAAACGAGTTCGACTACGAACTCAAGCGCGAGGAAATCCCGGACCACGACTTCGACACAACGACGGAGGCGGCGCTCGAGGAACTTGCCGACTTCATCGAGGAAGGCCACACCCCCGACGAGATCCAGGGCGAGATCTACGAGACCGCGAAGCGTCACGACGTCGGCGTCGGCGACTTCTTCGCGGCCGGCTACCGCCTCTTCTTCGACGAGGAGCAGGGGCCGAAGCTCGGCCCGTTCCTCGCAAAAGTGGATCGGGCGTTCGTCGTTGACCGGCTTCGACGGGAGCGATAGCCTTCGGTCTACGTTTCGGAGCGGGCCCCTGCTGGTACTCCGTCTCTCCGCGACTACTCGTCCCCTCGAGGAGAACACCCTCCGGCACGGTTCCAGACAAAACGCCTTTGGCTACGCCGCTCCCACAACGTACCAATGCAGACTTCCACGGTCGTCGCGTTCCTCCCCATCTCGGACACTCTCACGTGGATTCTCGCCGGGATCGCCGCCTACTGGCTGGCCGTCGTCGCCCTCCGCCAGCGCGGTCTCCTCCCCAACTACGTCAAGACCCAGGGGCCGATCCTGACTATCCACACGAAACGCGGGCGGGCCTTCCTCGACTGGCTCGCCGGACCGAAACGGTTCTGGCGCGCCTGGGCGAATTTCGGCGTCGGCATCGCCATCGTCGTCATGGGCGCGATGTTCGTCTTCTTGCTCACCGCCGCGTTCGCCGCCGCGAACTCGCCACAACCCTCGAGCGTCCAGCAACCCTCGAACGTCCTCGTGATTCCGGGCGTCAACGAGTTCCTGCCGCTGTCGGCTACCCCGGGCATCGTCGTCGGCCTCCTGGTCGGCCTCGTCGTCCACGAGGGTGGCCACGGCCTGCTCTGTCGCGTCGAGGACATCGACATCGACTCGATGGGCGTCGCCATGCTCGCCGTTCTGCCGATCGGCGCGTTCGTCGAACCCGACCAGGAGAGCAGCCGAGCGGCCTCCCGGGGGGCGCAAACGCGAATGTTCGCCGCGGGCGTCACGTTCAACTTCGCGGTGACGATCCTCGCGTTCGCCCTGCTCTTCGGCCCGGTCGTCGGATCGATCGGCGCCGCCCCGGGCGCCGCCGTCGGCGGCGTCGCCCCCGGTTCGCCCGCCGAAGCCGCGGGCATCCAGCCCAACGACCGCATCACCGCCGTCGAGGGGCAACCGGTCGAGTCTAACGACGACCTCTCGGAGACGCTCGAGGCCGCGGGTAGCGGCACCGTTACCGTCGAACTCAACGGCGATCGGACCGAGGAGATGGACCAGTCCCTGCCGGTGACCGCCGCGCTCGAGGACTCGCCGATCGACATCGAGCCCGGCGACCTCATCCTGGCTGTCGACGGCGAGCCAGTCGTCACCGAGGCGGGCTTCCTCGAGGCCGTCGGCGACAGCGAAACGGTCGACCTGACGATCCAGCGCGACGGCGAGGAGCGAACGCTCGAGGCCGTCCCCATCGGGAGCGTCGTCCAGGTCGCCGACGACGGCCCGCTCACCGAGGCAGGAGCACCCGCCGGTGAGCGATTCGTCATCACCGAGTTCGACGGCGAGCGCACGCAGTCGTACGCCGACCTCGAGTCCCTGCTCGGCGACACCGATCCCGGCGACGAGGTGACCGTCGCGGGCTACCTCGGCGGCGAGCGCGTCAGCTACGACGTCACCCTCGGCGAACGCAGTCAGCTCACCAAGGGCGGAACCGTCGGCTTCTTCAGCGTCGGCGGCATCTCCGGCGTCCAGGTGAGCGACGCCGGCCTGGAGCTGTACCCGGTCGAGGAGTACCTGGCGGTCCTCGGCGGCGACGCTCAGGGCAGTTACGGCCACATCACCGACAGCTTCCTCGGGAAGGTCGCGTTCGTGCTCTTCTTGCCGATCGTCTCCGTCGTCGGCCTCCTGCCGTACAACTTCGCCGGCTTCGCCGGCGGTATCGAGAACTTCTATCAGGCCCAGGGGTTGCTCGCCGGCCTGGGCGACTGGACCGTGTTCGCCCTCGCTAACGCGCTGTTCTGGACCGGCTGGATCAACGTCCAGCTCGGCTTCTTCAACTGCATTCCGGCGTTCCCGCTCGACGGCGGGCACATCCTCCGGACGAGCACGGAGTCCGTCCTCTCGCGGCTCCCGCTCGAGGCGACCCGGGGGATGGTCCGGGTCGTGACGACGCTCGTCGGCGTCACGATGCTCGTGAGCTTCCTGTTCATGCTCTTCGGGCCGCAGCTGTTGGCAGGGTGACCGGCCGAGAAGGTCTTGGCTCGAGGAAGTAATCGAATCGAGTGCTCGCCGGCGTTGCAAATCAACCTGAAGACGGCCGGGCCCGGCTGTCGCCGCCGCTGCCCGAAACCGGCAATTTCCTCCGCATCGTAGCGAGCGACGAGCACCCGATCTCCAACCGCCTGGACCGATAGCGTACTGGTTCGGAGTGCTCACGGCGAGCGGCAGGAACGTCGGTCGGGCATGCCGGGGCCGACCCCGGCGAGGCCGGCGGACGCCCGGATAGGATCGACCTTCGCTACTGATCTCGCTGATGGGCGCGTCACGGGTACCGGCAAGAATGTGAACGTTTCGCGCAGCGCAAGCAGCGTTGACCGTGATACCAAGAGGCATTGATAAGGACTCTGTAAGATATTCGCACGCAAGTCGCGTCGGTGATTCACCATGCACGGTACAGACGGTCCCCCGGACCAGAACCGGAGGACGACACGATGAACGCGGTCGAGGAGTGGAAACGAGAGAAGCACCCGCTGGACGTCATCGATGACGTCAGGCGATACGCCGAGGAGGGGTTGTCCTTCGACGAGATTGAAGAACGCGGCGGCGGCGGCGAGTGGGAACGGCTCAAGTGGGCCGGTATGTACAGCCACGGCGTCCAGGACGGCTACTTCATGATGCGGACGAAGGTTCCGGGCGGGTACCTTACACCCGATCAGGCCGAGGTGATCGGCGAGGTCGTCGAGGAGTACGCCAGGGCACCCGAGGCGTACGGCGGCGAGAACCAGAACGAATGCTGGGGCGACGCCTACCTCGACATCACCACGCGTCAGGACGTCCAGAAACACTGGGTGGAGATCGAGGACGTCCCCGACGTCTGGGAGCGCTACGACGAGGTCGGCCTGACGACGATCCAGGGGTGCGGTGACGGCGCGCGGAACGTGCTCGGCTGTCCCGCGGCGGGGCTCGACGATCACGAGTGCTTCGACGCCCAGCCGGTCGTCGACGCCGTCTCCGAGTACTTCACCGGCAACCGCGAGTACGCGAACCTCCCCCGGAAGTTCAAGATGACGATCACGGGGTGCAAACACGACTGCGGCCAGTCCCAGATCAACGACCTCGGGCTGGTTCCCGCACGCAAGGAACTCGACGGACAGGAGTACTACGGCTTCCACGTCCGCGTTGGCGGCGGCCTCTCGGACGGCCCGCGGATGGCCTCGAACCTCGACGTGTTCGTCTTGCCTGAAGATGCCGTCGAGTTCTGCCGGGCGGTCGCCCAGACGTTCAAGGAGCTCGGCGACCGCAACAACCGCGGCGTCTGCCGGATGCGCTACCTCGTCGAGCAGCTCGGCCCCGAGACGTTCGAGGAGGCGATTCGCGACCGCTGCACCGTCGACTTGCCCACCAGGGGCATCGACCTCACCGAGGGGTACGCCGGCGACCACGTCGGCGTCCACGACCAGAAACAGGAGGGCCTGACGTACGTCGGCTTCAACGTGATCGCCGGGCGGATGGGCGGCGACGAGTTCGCCGAGGCGGCCCGCGCGGCCAGGACGTACGGCGCCGAGGACGCCTCGATCCGGCTGGCGACCGACCAGAACTTCCTCATCACCCACGTTCCGGTGGAGAACGTCGAGGACCTGCTCGCGGAGCCGTTCGCCCAGGACTACCAGCCTGATCCAGGGCCGTTCTCGCGCGGCGCCGTCGGCTGCACCGGTTCGGAGTTCTGCAACTACGGCATCATCGAGACGAAAAAGCGCGTCAGGCGCTGGGCCCGCGAACTCGACGACCGCATCGACACGCCAGACGACCTCGAGGTCGTCCGGATGCACATGTCGGGCTGTTCCGCATCGTGCGCCCAGCCCCAGATCGCGGACATCGGCTTCCGTGGTGAGACCGTCCAGGTCGATACTGGCGGTGAGAGCGCGGAGCCTCGCTCCGCGGACGATTCGAGCGGGCAAAACCCGCGAGACGCTGACGACATCGTCGAGGGCATGGACTTCGGCCTCGGCGGCTCGCTCGGGTCCGACAACGAGTTCCTCGACTGGGTCGAGAATGCGGTCCCCGCCGAGGCGGTCATCCCCGCCCTCGAGCGGCTGTTCGAGGCCTACGCCGAGGGCCGGGCCGACGGCGAGCGGTTCTACGAGTGGTGTCGCCGGGTCGACAACGGGCGACTGCGCTCGATCATGAAGCAGGCAGACGCACCCGTCACCGAGGGGGTGGCTGTCGATGACTGAGGAACACGACGAGCGGACGACCGAGGAACGGGACAGCGACGTCGACGATACCCCCGCGTTCCCGGCAGTCCCCGAGACGGACGCCGACGATGACGAGGAGTCGGTCCCAATTGCCTCCGGCGCGCGGATCCACCGCCCCGACAGCGAACACGGCACGATTCCCGCCGACGGCGTCGGTCCCGGCGGCGAGGAATCCGAGTCGGCCACGGCGGCTACGGCGGAAACCGCCAACGAGGGCTCGTCGGAGATCCATTCCGACGGCGTTCCCGTGAGTGAAACGAACGAGGGCAGGTCAGGGCTTCGCCCTGACGGTGGCGCTCGACCGGCAAACGTCGACGCCGACGGAACCCTCGGCGACGTGGAGTTCACCGAACCCGCCGAAGGGGTCAGCCAGGACGTCGACAGCGGTGCGCCCGACGAGCGCGTCGGCGTTCCCGAGGGCGTCGACCTCGAGACGCCGGGCTACGAGATCCGCTCGGAGATGAACGACATCGAGACGCCCGACGAGAAGACCTGGTTCATGGAACTGGACGAGGCCGTCATCGACGACGGCCGCTGTATCCAGTGTGGAACCTGCGTTTCGGCCTGTCCGTCGGACTCCATCGGCGTCGGTGACGACGACCTGCCGAAACTGGTCAAGATGTGCACCGGCTGTTCGCTCTGCTGGGACTTCTGTCCCCGCGGCGGCCTGCGCTACGAGCGCCAGTGGAAGATCACCGGCGGCGACGACAACGTCTCGGGCGCAGGCGACCCGATCACGGAGTTCTCCGCGAAGGTCGACGACGACTGGACCGGCGGGGCCCAGGACGGCGGCGTCGTCACCGGCATCCTCGCCACTCTGCTCGAGGCCGGCGAGATCGACGGCGCGCTCATCGCTACCGAGAGCGAGGAGGAGCCCTGGAAGGCCGAGAGCTACCTCGCCACCAGCCGCGAGGACCTGATCGAGAACGCGGGCACCATCTACAACCAGACGCTCGCGCTCGGCAACCTCGATCTCGGTCAGTGGGAGCACAAGCTTCCCGACGAGCCCTGGGAGGACATCTCGCTGGCGCTCGTGGGCACTCCCTGCGAGATCGAGGGCATCCGCGCCCTGCAGGACTTCGGCTGGGAATACGGCGCCCAGGAGGAGGGCATCCGCGCGGTGGACTACACCATCGCGCTGATGTGCACCAAGAACTTCAACTACTACAGCCTCATGGGCGAGCACCTCGAGGAACAGCGGGGCATCTCGCCCGACGAGATCGGCAAGATGGACGTCCTCCACGGGAAGTTGATGGTCTACGGCCACGACGGCCGGATGGTGCTGGAGGAGGACATCGAGAACTTCCACGACGCCGCGCTCAAGGGCTGCGACGAGTGCGCCGACTTCACCGGCTATGCCGCCGACATCACCGTCGGCTCCGTCGGCTCCGCCGACGAGTTCTCGAGCGTCATCGTCCGCACCGAGCAGGGGCTGCAGGCGTGGGAACTCACCGAACCCGTTCTCGAGTACCACGACCTCGAGGACCGGTCGGCCATCGGCGGCCTTCAGAGCTGGGACAAGAAGAAGGCCTTCGAGAGCCTCGAGCGGCCGTTCGACCCCGACGCGCCGCGGTTCATCGACTACGCCGACCACGCGGAACACTACGGCACGAAGCTGAACCCGCACGACGCTGGGCACTGAACGGACCAACCGATGCCGGACGACCGGCGAGCCGTCGGGCGCCACCTGCACCTGTACCTGCGGCTGAAGCGCCCCCTTCGGACCGACTCGAGGCACCGTCCGCGAGCCGTTCGAGGTTCGAGGCTCGAGTGGTGACGAGAGCGGCGCTCGGAGGGAAGGTCGTCTCGAGCAATCGGTACAATAAATGTCACCGCCTGCGGAATGCCGGTATGCCGATCGAAGACCGCGGTGACGCCTACCTCGTCACCCACGCGCTGGCGAAGGACACGCTCTCGCGCCTGCGGGACGTCGAAACCGAACAGGTGAGCTTCCGCAAGGGACTCGTGAAACTCGGACGGATCTGTGGCTACGAGATCATCGACGGGCGCATGGAGACCGAGTACGTCGAGATCGAGACACCCCTCGAGCCCACGATGGGCGAGCGGGTCAAGGGGCTCGACGACGTGGTCATCATCAACGTCCTCCGGGCCGCGACGCCGTTCGTCGAGGGATTGCTCAAGGCCTTCCCGCGCGCCCGCCAGGGCGTCATCAGCGCCAGTCGCGACGAGGAGGCCGGGCGCGACGAGAACGGCACCTTCCCGATCACCATCGACTACGTCAAGCTCCCCGAGATCACCGAGGACGACACCGTGATCGTCGCGGATCCGATGCTCGCGACCGGCAGCACGATGAACGCCGTCCTCGAGCACGTGGTCGCGAACTCGACCGATCCGGAGCACCTGATCGTCCTCTCGGCGGTTTCGGCGCCCGAGGGCCTGCTTCGCGTGAGCGAGGCCGTCCCCGAGGCCGACCTCCTGACGGTGGCCATCGACGACCACCTCGACGAGAACGGCTTCATCGTCCCCGGCCTGGGTGACGCCGGCGACCGGGCGTTCCGGACGACCTGAGCGGTCGACGGGCCGTCTTTCTGTGGGCGTGTTTCCACGACAGGGTGTCGCTCGAGCGAGAGTCAGTGACCGAACCGGCGACTCAGAGAGAGAACGAAAGAGCGACGCCTCACTCGAGCGTCTCGGCGAAAAAATCGCCAATCTCCGTCGCGACCGACTCGTGCTGGCCGACGAAGAAGTGATCCGCCGAGAACTCGAGCACGCGGTCGCCCCGCTCCGTCGCCGCCTCGACGACCGGTTCCCAGTCGACGGTCGTATCCCGGACGCCGTAGCCGATCTGGACCGGAATATCGAGCGACGCGAGCGCCGGCACCACCTCGAGATCCTGGCCGAGGCTCGAGGGCGGCGCCAGTGCCGAGACCGCGTCGACGGCGGGGTCGTCGGCGCTCGCGAGCAGGGCCAGGCCGGAGCCGAAACTGAAGCCGAAGACGCCGACGCGGTCGTATCGTGGGCTCGCCCAGCGGATCGCGTTCCGGACGTCTTCTCGCTCGCCGTGGCCCTCGTTCCACTCCCCGTAGTCGATCCGCAGGCAGGCAATTCCCCGCTCGACGAGGGCGTCGCTGACGGCGACCAGGCGCCGATCACTTCGATTTCCCCCGTGCTGGGGGTGAGGCGGACAGGCGACGACGATGGCAGTCGGCTCCGACGACGGTTCCTCGAGCGTGGCCCGGACGTCTCGCGCTCCGGGGACGACGATCGGCTGTGACACGGCCGGCGGTTCGGGCTCGAGAGGCTTGAAGCCACCATATCGCCCGCTGGCGATGGTGCGGAAGGCGGAGAGACGTGACGCATTTCCAAGTATTGAAGAGCCCCCCGAGTCACGGTGACGTATGGCACAATCTACCGACGCCGACGTTCTCGAGGAGCTGGCGAGTCTGCCGACGATGGCCCACCCGACGATGAGCCCGGACGGCGACGAAGTGGCGCTCTACTACGACGTGACGGGGCGAAACGAACTCCACGTCCTCGACGTCGAGAGCGGCGACCTCGAGCAGTGGTCCGACGGCGAGGTACCCCGAAACGCCCGCTGGTACGTCACCTGGGGTGACGGCGACCGGGTGTTCTTCCACCTCGACGACGACGGCAACGAGCAGAACGACGTCTACGCGCTCACCCGCGACGGCGAGGTCGAGACCGTCCTCGAGATGGACGGCCAGGTCACGGTCCAGGACGTGAGCGACGACGGCGAGACGCTGGTCGTTGGCTCCACACGAGACGGCCAGATGAACCTCTATCGCCACGACCGCTCGAGCGGTGAGACGACCAAGATCACCGACTACGAGCGAGCGGCCGGTGGAGCGAAACTCTCGCCGGACGGCCAGCGGGTGGCGTTCTCGACGAACGAATCGGACGACCACAACAACAAGGACGTCTACGTGATGGACGTCGACGGCTCGAACCCCCGAAATATCGAACTGGGCGAGGACGGCGCGGAGTCGATGCCCAACGACTGGAGCCCCGAGGGCGAGCGCTTGCTCGTCAGCGACAACTCCGCTGACCTGGGGCGGATCGGCGTCTACGACCTCGAGTCGGAGTCGGTCGAGTGGTACGGCGAGGACGAGTACGAGGAACACGGGACCGCCTTCCTCCCCGACGGCGAGCGCGTGCTCGCGATGCGGAGCCGCGACGCCGTCGCCGTCCCCGTCGTCTACGACCTCGAGACCGGCGAGGGCCGCGAGTTCGACGTCCCCGAGGGCGTCGCCTCCCTGGGCGGCTACGGTCCCGGCAGCGTCGTCATCGACGACGATCGGGTGCTCGTCCAGCACACGACGCCCACCCGGCGCCCCGAACTGCTGGTCTACGACCTGTCCGATGACAGCTACGAGACGCTGCTCGAGGCCGAATACGGGCCGTTCGATCCCGAGGACTTCGCGGACGCAGAGTACCTCCGCGTGGACTCCGACGGGATTCCGGAGACGCCCCAGCGCGCCGTCGAGCACGAGCCCTACGACGAACTCGAGATCGGCGCGCTCTTCTACGATTCGGGCGAGCGACCGTCGCCGCTGATCGTCAACCCCCACGGTGGCCCCCGCGCTCGAGACACGAAGTCGTTCGACCTCTACACCCAGGTACTGGTCTCCCAGGGCTTCTCGGTGCTCCAGATCAACTACCGTGGGTCCACGGGACGGGGCCGGACGTTCGTCCGCGAACTCTACGACGACTGGGCGGGCGCCGAACAGGGTGACGTCGCTACCGCGGCCGAGCACGTCCTCGAGACCTACGACTTCCTCGATTCGGACCGCGTCGTCGTCTTCGGCGGCTCCTACGGCGGCTACTCCGCCTACTGGCAGATGGTCCAGTATCCGGACCTGTACACCGCGGGCGTCGCCTGGATCGGCCTCACCGACCTCACGGACATGTTCGAGAACACGATGCCCCACTTCCGGACGGAGTTGATGGAGACCTACCTCGGGACGCCCGAGGAGAACCCCGACCTCTACCGGGAGCGCAGCCCCGTCACCCACGTCGAGAACGTCGACGCGCCAATTTTCCTCGTTCACGGCGTCAACGACCGCCGCGTCCCCGTTTCGCAGGCCAGGATCTTCCGGGACGCCCTGCTCGAGGCCGGCTACGAGGAGGGCGAGGACTTCGAATACGAGGAACTCGGCGAAGAGGGCCACGCGTCGTCGGATCAGGCACAGAAGCTGCGGATGTTCGAACTGCTGGCTGACTTCCTCGAGCGGCGGGTGGAGTGAAGCCGGCTCGATATGGGCCAGCCAAAGAATCGGCGTCAAACCCCCTCTGGGTTACTCTTCAGGCGCTCGAGCGATCGTCGTGATCGCCACCTCGGGTTCGTAGCTGGGTCCCTGGAACAGGTGCTTGACTTCCTCGAAGCCCGCCTCCTTGAACATGCGGTCGGCCTCGTACTCGTCGTAGAAGAGCATCATCGCGTCGGCCAGCACCTGGGCGATCCGGTTGTCCGGGTAGTTTGGCCCGACGACGAGCACCTGGCCCCCCGGTTTCAGCACGCGGTTGAACTCCCGCAAGGCGAGGACGGGTTCGGGCCAGTACTCGATCGATCCCGACGACCAGATGATATCGAACGTGTCGGTCTTAAACGGGAGTCGCTCCGCGTCGCCCCGGTGGAAGTGGACCGGGCCGCCCGTCTTGCCGAACTTGGCGTAGGCCTTCTCGAGCTGGTGTTCGCTCTGGTCGAGCGCGTAGACGGTGTCGACGTGCTCGAGCAGACCCTCGGTCGCGAAGCCGGTGCCACAGCCCACGTCGAGCACCATTTCAGCGTCCTCGAAGTCGAGCAGCGAGAGCGCCTCGGTTCGCATCTCCTCGTTCCAGATGAAGGGGTTGATCCGGTCGTAAATCGTCGAGAGGTACTTGTAGAACAGCCGCGCCCGCGCCTTGTTCTCGAGGATTCCCATTTGGTGCCGATTGACCGGCTGTCGTGATAGGTCTGTCCATCCAGCGCGACTCGAGCGCCCCCGTCCGTCGATTCGGCGCCTGGTGACGCCGCAGTGGCGACTCGAGAGAGGCCCTCGTTCGGCGTTCCCTTCGGGGACCGGAGCGAAACGCGAGGCCGCACGCCAGCCACTTTCGCAACTACCTTATACGCGCTCAAGCAAACGTCGGGTGCTTAGAGTATGCCGAGGCCACAGGTTCTACAAGAGATCAAGTCGGCCGAAGAGGAGGCCGACGAAATCGTCGCATTGGCGGAGAACGACCGCGACGAGCGCATCGCCGAGGCCCGGAAACGCGCCGAGGAGATTCGCTCGGAAGCAGAAGCGGAGGCTCGAGACCTCAAGGAGCGCCGACTCGAGGACGCTCGTGAGGAAATCGACGCCGAGTGTGAACGCGTGCTCCGGGAGGGGACCGAAGACCGCGAGGCGCTCGAGAAACGCGCCATGACACGGGTCGACGAGGTGGCATCCCACGTCGTCGACCTGTTCCAGGAGGACGTCAATGCTCAGACCTGAACGGATGAGCAAGGTCTCGGTGACCGGCTCGAAGGGCGTCATGCCCACGGTCATCGAGGCAGTTTACGACCTGAACCTGGTGCACCTCTCGGACTACGACGGCTCCTGGGCGGGCTTCGACAACGGCAACCCCATCGTGGGCGCCGACGAAGCCTCCGAGAAGCTCGTCACGGTTCGAGCCCTCGAGAGTACGCTCGACCTCGAGGACGAGGACGTGGACGTCGCCACCGGCCGGCTCGGCGACGACTGGGAGCCCCGCCTCGAGTCCATCCGGACGCGGGTCAACGACCTCGACGACCGACGCACCGAGGTTCGCGACCAGCTGCGCCGCGTCAGGGAGCGACTCGACCGGATCGAACCCTTCGCGGACCTCGGGATCGACCTCGACTTGCTGTCGGGGTACGATTCCGTCGAGGTCGTCGTCGGCGACGGCTCGCTGACGGAGGTCGAGACGGTCCTCGACGCGTCCGACGACGTTCGCGCCTACGAGACGTTCACCGGCACCGGCGACGGAGTCGTCGCCATCGTCGCAGCACCCGCCGCCGGAGCCGACGAAGGGTTCGTCGACGACGCCCTCGTCGGCGTCGACTTCAGCCGCTACCAGGTGCCCGAGACGGAGAAGGACCCCGAGTCCTACGTCTCTGATCTCGAGCGCGAAGAACGCGACCTCGAGGGCAAACTCGAGGAGATCGACGCCGACCTCGAGACGATCAAGACCGAGGAGGGCGCGTTCCTGTTGCTCGCCGAGGAGAAACTCACGATCGAGGTCCAGCGCGCCGAGGCGCCGCTGCAGTTCGCGACGAGCGACCGAGCGTTCATCGCCGAGGGCTGGATCCCGACGACCGAGTACGACCGCCTCGTCGCCGCGCTGAACGACGCCGTCGGCGATAGCGTCGAGATCGAAGAACTCGAACGCGCCGACTACGACCGTCACGGCGCTCACACGCACACCGAAGACGTCCAGAAAGGGACGCCCGCCGCACAGGACGAGGACGGGCCGACCGCCAGTGAGGACGAAGAAGAGCGGGCCGAGCAGAAAGCCGTTACCGACGGCGGCTCGGCCGTCACGATGGACGACGAACCGCCGGTCATCCAGGACAACCCCTCGGCCGCGAAGCCGTTCGAGGCCCTGGTCAACGCGGTCAACAAACCCAAATACAGTGAACTCGACCCGACGATCTTCCTGTTCCTGACGTTCCCGGTCTTCTTCGGCTTCATGATCGGCGACGTCGGCTACGGGATCCTGTACGTCGCCATCGGCTACTACATGGCGACTAACTTCGAGAGCGACGGCATCTCGAGTCTGGGCGGCGTGGCCATCTGGGCCGGCGCGTTCACGATCATCTTCGGGTTCATCTACGGCGAAATTTTCGGCTTGCACGCTCTCGGCGACATCGTCTGGGGCGACCTGTTCGACGTCGAGCTGTTGCCGTTGAACAAGGGCCTCGAGCCCGGTGCCGCCGAGTTCGCCATCGGCTGGATGGTCGTGAGCGTGCTCGCCGGCATCGTGCACCTGAACATCGGCTACCTGATCGACTTCTACGAGAACCTCAGCCACGGCGTCAAGGACGCGCTCTTCCACAGCGGGTCGTGGATCCTGATGCTCAACGGGATCTGGATCTGGATCTTCTCGGCTCACGCCGCGGGCGAGAAGCCGGAGTTCCTCTACACGACGTTCGCCAGCGATGGACCCTTCCCGATCGGGTTCACCGGGTTCCCCGAGTGGGGCCTGTTCACGTTCCCGGAAGCGATACCGGGCATCGGCGGTTCCCTGCTGACGGTGCCGCTGCTCGTGTTCTTCGTCGGACTGGTCATGCTCGCGATCGGTGACACCGTCGAGGTCGTCGAAGCGCTCGACGTCGTCGTGAACGTCTTCTCGTACACCCGGATGGGCGCGGTGTTGCTCGCGAAGGCCGGCATGGCTTTCGTGGTCAACCTGCTGTTCTTCGGCGCCTACGAGGATCCCGATGGAGCGTTCCACTTCCTCGGCTCGGCCGGACACGACCCCAGCTACGTCGCCGAACACTACGGCAGTGGGGCCACAGTCATCTTCGACGGCCTCATGCACATGGGTGGCATCGCCGGACTCATCGGCGGCTTCGTCATTCTAGTCGTCGGACACATCGTCGTGTTAATCCTTGGCGTGACAAGCGCCGGCTTACAGGGCGTTCGACTGGAGTACGTCGAATTCTTTAACAAGTTTTATGAAGGCGGTGGAGCCAACTACGAACCGTTCGGACACGATCGAACCTACAGCCAGGAGTAATCAAAAATGATGGAATCCCTCGAAGCCTCGAACGTTGCACTGCAGACCCTGAACGACCCCGGCGCGGCCGCCGCGATCGCGGTCGGTCTCGCGGCACTCGCCTCCGGATACGCCGAGCGAGGTATCGGTGCGGCTGCCGTCGGCGCGATGGCCGAGGACGACGACATGTTCGTGCCAGGCCTGATCATGACCGTCCTCCCAGAGACGCTCGTGATCCTGGCACTGGTCGTCGTCTTCATCGCCTAAGCACCCCCGTTCGCTTTTCCACAATGAGTTTGGATACAGTCGTAGAAGACATTCGAGAAGAGGCCCACGCGCGTGCGGAGGACATCCGCGCGGAAGGCGAGGCTCGCGCCGAGGAGATCGAGTCGGCGGCCGAGGACGACGCCGAGGAAACCCTCGAGCGTGCCGAGACCGAGGTCGAACGCGAGATCGAGCAGCTGCGCGAACAGCGACTCTCCAGTGCGAAACTGGAGGCGAAACAGGAGCGCCTGGAGGCCCGACGCAACGTCCTCGGCGAGGTTCGCGAGCAGGTCGAAACCGAACTGGCCGACCTCGAGGGCGAGACCCGCGAGGACCTGACGCGGACGCTCATCGACGCGGCCGGCGAGGAGTTCGACGAGGGCGACGACGTTCGCGTCTACGGTCGCGCCGAGGACCAAGCACAGATCGAGTCGATCCTCGCGGACTACGACGGCTACGCGTACGCCGGCGAGCGCGACTGCCTCGGCGGCGTCGTCGTCGAGAGCGACCAGTCCCGCGTCCGGGTGAACAACACCTTCGACTCGGTGCTCGAGGACGTCTGGGAAGAGAACCTCCGGGAGATCAGTAACCGACTCTTCGAGCAATGAGCACGGTCGTTCCCACTCGCACGGCTCGCATCCCACTCTCTGCTCACACTCACCTACGTCGGACTCGTCCGACGAGGATCGCCTCACGACACTCGGCTCACCACACGAGGTGGTTCGCGTGAGTACGGGCGCCTCGAATCCGGAATACGTGAACGCTCGCGTGCGGTCGCGTCGAGCCTCGCTGTTCGCGGACGAAGACTATCGGAAACTGGTCCGGATGGGGCCGAGCGAGATCGCACGGTTCATGGAGGAGACGGAGTACGAACGCGAGATCAACGCCCTCGGTACCCGCTTTTCCGGCGTCGACCTGATCGAGTACGCGCTGAACCAGAATCTCGCCAGGCACTTCCACGACCTGCTCGACTGGGCCGACGGTCGTCTCTACGACCTCATCGCCCGGTACCTCCGGAAGTTCGACGTCTGGAACCTGAAGACGATCCTCCGGGGCATCTACACCGACTCCAACGCCGAGGAGGTTCGGACGGACCTGATCCGTGCCGGCGAACTCGACGAGCGAACCATCGACCGCCTGCTCGAGGTCGACACCATCGAGGACGCGATCGAGGTGCTCGACCGGACGATCTACCACGACCCCCTCGAGGTCGCCTACGAGGAGTACGAGGAGAGCCACGCGCTGGTCCCCCTCGAGAACGCGCTCGATCGGGCGTTCTACGAACGGCTGCTGGCCGACATCCGCGGCCTCGACACGCCCGGGTCGGCCGGTCCACAGGAGGGACCGCGAGCGCTCTACATCGAGTTCCTCCAGGCCGAGATCGACTTCCGGAACGCACGGAACGCTCTGCGACTCGCTCGCAGCGGCGCCGACCTCGACCCCGCGGCGTACTACATCGACGGCGGCGTGCTCTTCACCGAGAGCGAACTCCGCCAGCTGGTCAACCGCTACGACGATCTGGTCGATCACATCGCCGCCAACCGCCGCTACGGTGACCGGCTCTCGGGCGCGCTCGACCGACTGCGCGACGCCGACAGCCTGATCCAGTTCGAACACGCCGTCGACGCCGCGTTGCTCGAGTACGCGGACACGCTCTCGAGCATCTACCCGGTGTCGGTGTCGGCCGTGCTCTCGTACATTCTCGCGAAAGAACGCGAGATCGAGAACATCCGCGCCATCGCTCGCGGTCGAGAGGTCGGCCTCTCGGAGAACGAAATCGAAGAGGAGCTGGTGATCCTATGAGCCAGGAGATCGCAGTCGTCGGCAGTCCGGAGTTCACCACGGGCTTTCGGCTCGCCGGCGTCAGACGGTTCGAGAACGTCCCTGACGACGAAAAGGCCGACACCCTCGACGACGCCGCTACGGCCGTCCTCCAGGACGGTGACGTCGGCATCGTCATCATGCACGAGGACGACCTCGAGTATCTCTCGCGAAACGTCCGCTCTGACGTCGAAACGAGCGTCGAGCCGGTCGTCATCACCATCGGCGGCGGTGCCGGCGGTGGCGGTGGCCTTCGCGAGCAGATCAAACGCGCCATCGGAATCGACCTGATGGACGAGGACGAAGACCAAGACAGTCAGTAAGCTATGAGCCAGGCACTAGAATCCGTCGACGAAGACGGTGTGATAGAAAGCGTGAGCGGTCCCGTCGTGACCGCCGCGGACCTCGACGCCCGAATGAACGACGTCGTCTACGTCGGCGACGAAGGGCTGATGGGCGAGGTCATCGAAATCGAAGGGAACCTGACCACGATTCAGGTCTACGAGGAGACCTCCGGCGTCGGCCCCGGCGAACCCGTCGAGAACACGGGCGAGCCGCTTTCGGTCGACCTCGGACCCGGCCTGCTGGACACCATCTACGACGGCGTCCAGCGACCGCTCGACGAACTCGAGGAGAAGATGAACTCGGCGTTCCTCGACCGCGGGGTCGACGCGCCGGGGATCGACCTCGAGGCGACGTGGGAGTTTACGCCCACCGTCGACGAGGGAGACGCGGTCGAACCCGGGGACGTCATCGGTGAAGTCCCCGAAACCGAGAGCATCACCCACAAGGTGATGGTCCCGCCGGATTACGAGGGTGGCGAGATTACCTCGATCGAGAGCGGCACGTTCGCGGTCGACGAGGTCGTCGCCGAACTCGATTCCGGCGAGGAGGTTACGATGCACCAGGAGTGGCCGGTTCGGTCGGCCCGCCCCGCCAAGGAGAAGCGGACGCCGACGATCCCACTCGTCAGCGGACAGCGCATCCTCGACGGTCTGTTCCCGATCGCCAAGGGCGGTACCGCGGCGATTCCGGGCCCCTTCGGCTCCGGGAAGACGGTCACCCAGCACCAGCTCGCGAAGTGGGCCGACGCGGACATCGTCGTCTACGTCGGCTGTGGCGAGCGCGGCAACGAGATGACCGAGGTCATCGAGGACTTCCCGGAACTGGAAGACCCCAAGACCGGGAAGCCGCTGATGAGCCGGACCTGCCTCATCGCGAACACCTCGAACATGCCCGTCGCGGCTCGTGAATCCTGCATCTACACGGGGATCACCATCGCGGAGTACTTCCGCGACATGGGCTACGACGTCGCGCTGATGGCCGACTCCACCTCGCGGTGGGCAGAGGCCATGCGCGAGATTTCGAGCCGACTCGAGGAGATGCCCGGTGAGGAGGGCTACCCCGCCTACCTCGCCGCGTCGCTCTCGGAGTTCTACGAGCGCGCCGGCCTGTTCCAGAACATCAACGGTACCCAGGGATCGGTGTCGGCCATCGGCGCAGTCTCGCCTCCGGGCGGTGACTTCTCCGAGCCCGTCACCCAGAACACCCTGCGCATCGTCAAGACGTTCTGGGCACTAGACGCTGACCTCGCCGAGCGCCGGCACTTCCCGTCGATCAACTGGAACGAGTCGTACTCGTTGTACCGACAGCAACTCGATCCCTGGTACCGGGAGAACGTCGCGGAAGACTACCCGGAGGTCCGCCAGTGGGCCGTCGACGTGCTCGACGAGGAGGACGAACTCCAGGAGATCGTCCAGCTCGTCGGCAAGGACGCCCTGCCGGAGGACCAGCAGCTGACCCTCGAGGTCGCGCGCTACCTTCGGGAGGCGTGGCTCCAGCAGAACGCGTTCCACGACGTGGACACCTACTGCGAGCCCGAGAAGACCTACCGGATGCTCCAGGCGATCAAGACGTTCAACGACGAGGCCTTCGAGGCGCTCGACGCCGGCGTCCCGGTCGACGAGATCCAGGACGTCGAGGCGACCCCCCGGCTCAACCGGATGGGCACCGCCGAGGACTGGCACGAATTCATCGATGAACTCGAGTCGGATATCGAGTCCCAGATCAGGGCCCTCTACTAGCCAATCATGAAAGAATATCAAACGATCACGGAAATCAGCGGTCCGCTGGTGTTTGCCGAGGTCGACGAACCCGTTGGCTACGACGAGATCGTCGAGATCGAAACGAAAGACGGCAAGACCCTGCGCGGACAGGTACTCGAATCGAGCGAAGGACTCGTCTCGATCCAGGTGTTCGAGGGGACGGGCGGCATCGACCGCAACGCCTCCGTTCGCTTCCTGGGCGAGACCATGAAGATGCCCGTCACGGAGGACCTGCTCGGGCGCGTCCTCGACGGGTCCGGGAACCCCATCGACGGCGGTCCCGAGATCGTTCCCGACGAGCGACTCGACATCGTCGGCGCGGCGATCAACCCCTACTCCCGGGAGTACCCCGAGGAGTTCATCCAGACGGGTGTCAGTTCTATCGACGGCATGAACACGCTCGTTCGCGGGCAGAAACTGCCGATCTTCTCCGGTTCCGGACTGCCGCACAACGATCTGGCGCTCCAGATTGCCCGGCAGGCGACGGTGCCGGAGGAGGAAGGAGAAAGCGACGAGGAGGGCTCGGAGTTCGCCGTCATCTTCGGCGCGATGGGGATCACCCAGGAGGAGGCCAACGAATTCATGCAGGACTTCGAGCGCACCGGCGCGCTCGAGCGCTCGGTCGTCTTCATGAACCTCGCGGACGACCCCGCCGTCGAGCGGACGGTCACGCCGCGACTGGCCCTGACCACCGCCGAGTACCTCGCCTTCGAGAAGGACTACCACGTCCTCGTCATCCTCACGGACATCACGAACTACTGTGAGGCGCTGCGCGAGATCGGCGCGGCCCGCGAGGAGGTGCCGGGCCGACGTGGCTACCCCGGATACATGTACACCGACCTGGCCCAGCTCTACGAGCGGGCGGGTCGAATCCAGGGCCGCGAGGGCTCGGTCACCCAGATTCCGATCCTGACGATGCCCTCCGACGACATCACCCACCCGATTCCGGACCTGACGGGCTACATCACGGAGGGTCAGATCATCGTCGACCGGTCCCTGAACAGTCAAGGGATCGAGCCGCCGATCAACGTCCTGCCCAGCCTGTCGCGGCTGATGGACGACGGGATCGGCGAGGGACTGACCCGCGGCGATCACGCGGACGTTTCCGACCAGCTCTACGCCGCGTACGCGGAGGGTGAGGACCTGCGCGACCTCGTGAACATCGTCGGTCGCGAGGCACTGACCGAACGGGACAACAAATTCCTCGACTTCGCCGACCGGTTCGAAAACGAGTTCGTCCAGCAGGGGTACGACACCGACCGGTCGATCGAGGATACCCTCGAGATCGGCTGGGATCTCCTCTCGATGCTGCCCAAAGAGGAACTCAACCGGATCGACGAGGACCTCATCGCGGAGCACTACCGCGAGTCCGAGGAGTCCGCGGAAGCCGTTCAGGCCGACTGATCGGTTCGATTCGACGATTTCTTCGACCTCGTGTGCTCGAGCGGTGGCGCTGCCTGGCTCGAGTTGTACTGGCTGGTGTGGTCGAGTCGAGTTACGATGGACGGTGTAGCCGGCTCGAGAGACTCGGACTCGAGACAGCGATGCAACACTTAATACGGCAGCGTTATTTCACGCCGTATGGACAGAATCGAAGTGTTCCTCGTCGTGATCGCGTGGGAACTGGCGGCGATCGTGCTGACGACTGCCGGGATGCCGGGGAATTTCGTCGTCCTCCCACCGCTGTTCCTGTTCTTCGCACTGCCGATTTATCTGGTCGGGATGATATTTGTTGACAATGTGTCTCAGCAGACGCTCACTCGCCTGTTGCGTCTACAGTAACCTGGCTCGGAGGCGCCTTCGGCTACGAACGTCCGTTTCGAGGCAAACCGCGTCGCTGCTGCCAACGACGACCGTAGATCCGCGGAAGCGGGTCGATCGCTGCACCCCGAACGGCGGGCGGAACCGACGAGTACCGCACGGAGGCGCTGTCCGGCAGCGGACCGCCCGGGAGTAGCGAGACGGCCGTCGGGTTTCGCGGCCCTTCTCGCCGCTTCCTGGAGGGCTTCGATCGATTCCTGGTGTACACCTCCTCGAGGGCCGCGTGTCCCTCGACCACGCCGCGTCGAGCTTGCTTCATCCGTTTCTTGGCCTGCTGCTGGAGCGCCACGTTCGGCGCCTCGGCCCGGATCTCGTCGCCGAACGCCTCGAGGTCGGCCGCGGCTCTCGAGTCGCCGTTCGAAGCGGCGGACAATCGATCGGGACCGACCACGTCCTCGATTTCTGCCCTGAGTCGGCGGCTCGCCTGCCGGAAGTCCACGAGGTCGACCGTATTCCAGAGTTCCCGCAACTTGATCGCGTGGTGGAGCTCGCTGAGATCGATCCCTTCGCTCGCGTCGCGATCCCGGATCGCTTTCGGGAGGTTCTCGACGTCGATCAGGTCGGGGAGGTCGTCGGCGTCGACGGCGTCGGGCAGCCGCTCGAGGTCCACCGTCTCGAGGAGGCCTTCGGCCGCGTCGGTGATCTCCCACAGTTCCTTCGCCAGGCTCGACACTCGCTCGTCGGACGCGTCCCGTTCGATCGCCTGAAACAACCCGGTCGTTCCCCCGAGGACGCGTTCCGAGAGCTGCTCGAGGTCGTTCGTCTCGGTCGTCGTACTGTTCATACCGTACGGAGGCGCCGAACGGAGAAAACGGGGCGCCTTACCAGGGAAAGGTCGCGAGGCAGGAATCGCGTTCGGGCCGCTGATTCGGTGACGAAGACGGGTTCGAGTCCCCGTTCAAACGCCTCGGCCCTGCATCCGCTCCTCTTCGGGCAGGTCGACGTTCGCGTCGCCCTTCATGCTCTTGCCCAGGTTCTTCGAGATTTCGGCGAGTGACTCGGGGTCGTCCCAGTGGTTGACCGCCTCGACGATCGCCTCGGCCATTTCCGGCGGGTTCTCCGCGCCGAAGATACCGCTGCCGACGAAGATGCCGTCGCAGTCGTGAGTCATCATGAGCGCGGCGTCTGCCGGGGTGGCGATGCCGCCCGCGGCGAAGTTCACGACCGGGAGCCGCCCCATCTCCGCGGCCTCGTGGACCAGGTCCGCGTTCGCCTCGATCTCGCGGGCGTAGGCCTCGCGCTCCTCGTGGCTCATCCCCTCGAGTTTGCGGATCTCGCCCTTGATCGTGCGCTGGTGGTAGACCGCCTGGTTGACGTCGCCGGTGCCGGCCTCGCCCTTGGTGCGGATCATGGCCGCGCCCTCGTCGATCCGGCGCAGGGCCTCCCCGAGGTTGCGCGCGCCGCAGACGAACGGCGCGGTGAACGCGCGCTTGTCGATGTGGTAGTCGTTGTCCGCGGGCGTGAGCACCTCGCTCTCGTCGATCATGTCGACGCCGACGGCCTCGAGGATCTGTGCTTCGGTGCGGTGGCCGATACGGGCCTTGCCCATGACGGGGATCGAGACGGAGTCGACGATCTCCTCGACGTCAGCGGGGTCGGCCATTCGAGCGACGCCGCCGCGCTTTCTGATGTCGGCGGGGACGGCCTCGAGCGCCATCACGGCGACGGCGCCGGCGTCCTCTGCAATCCGTGCTTGCTCGGGGTTCACGACGTCCATGATGACGCCGCCTTTCTGCATACGGGCGAAGCCGCGCTTGACGAGATCGGTGCCGCGTCGAAGCTCCTCGAGATCGGTTGGCTCGGGCATGAACGAGCGTTCGGAAGCCCTGCACTTACGCGTGTCTGTTGGGCCTCGCGATTCGTCATTCGTCAGTCGAGGGTGGACTCGTCCGGTTTCGCTCCCGCGTCGATTCCCTCCGAACGCTCGGTCGAGTCGACCGTTTCGCGGACGCGAGCGCGGACGAACGCGGCGATCGTCTCGCGGTCGGCCTGCGGATGGACCTCGACTTCTGCCTCGGTCTCGACCTCGTCCGCTGCCTCTGCCTCTCCCTCGAGGGCGTCCTCAGGCGGTGTCTCGAGCGGAATCGTGCCGCCCGCCATCGCGAACTGGTCGCCCGCGGGCCAGACGGCGAGGTGCGTTTCGGTGTCGATCCGGGCGTCGCCGGCGGGATGGGTCGTCTCGAAGACGTACCACCGGCCGGCGGTGCCGTCGCCGCGGTCGAACTCGGTGACCGAGCGTTCGTCCCGGACGGTGATCCCCTCTTCGTCGAGCAGGGAGACGAACCGTTCTTTGGCCGGGTCTGCGGCCAGCGACATCACGTCCTCGACGGATTTTCCAACGGCCGACAGCGACGGCGAGAGGTCGACGTCGATTCCGAGTAGCGACCGGGGCTGAATATCACAGTCGCCGATTTTCGGCGTCTCGGCGTGCTCGTAGACCGTCGTCTCGGCCGTGATCGACAGCAGCGAGATCGAAACGTCCTCGGTTCTCGAGCCGACGGGCACCCACGTCTCGTGAAGCGACGGCGGCAACTCGGCGGTCATACCTCCGCTTCGACGGCCGTCCTTTTTGCCGTGGCGGTCTCCCGGCTTAGTACGCTCCCAAGCATCGACTGATGAGTGACACCGGATGAACGCCGTCGGTTCCACCCATCAGTTCAGGCTTGGAAAAGCACTCAGTCGGCCTCGAGCGCCTCGAAGTAGATCGCCCGTTGTTCGGCAGACGCGGGGGTGGTGAGCCACGAGATACCTATCGTGAGCGCGAGACCGAGGCCCATTCCGACGAGACCGGCTGACCAGCCGCCGTAGCTACCGGGGACGAACGGGAGGAAGACGCTCGCGAGGTAGAACGCCTGGCTCCCGAAGATTCCTGCGGTAATGCCGGCTCGAGTCGTCCCGCGCCAGTAGAGCGCGATCATCACGGGCAAGGCGAGCTGGGCGAACCCACTGAATGCGGCGTCGCCGAGTTCGAACAGCGTGGCCTGGTTCGAGAGGCTCGCGAGGAAGGTCGAGACGGCGAAGACGACGACGCCGAGGCGAGCGATCGTGTCCTCGCGCCGGTCCGAAAGCGTCGCGTCGACGAACGGACGATAGAGGTCGCGCGTGAAGTACGACGACCCCGACAGCAACATAGAATCCGAGGAGGACATCATCGCGGCCATCGCGCCCGCTATGACGAGCGCGGCGAACCACGTCGGAGTGAACTCGGCGAGGATCAGCGGAAGGACGTTGCCGCCGGCCTCGATTTCGGCGACCGCGATGCCGGTGTCGAGCCCACGAGCCCAGGCGCCGAGCAGGAACGCGGGGACGAAGAGGAGCAGACAGAGGACGGGCCAGAGGGCGAACGACCGCTTGAGTACCGCCTTCGAGCCTGCGGCGAAGAACCGCTGGTTGACCTGCGGGAACATGGCGACGCCGAAGCCGATCGTGATCGCCGTCGAGAGCATAAACTGCGGGGAGTAGTAGGCCCCGCCCAGCGCGAGGTGTTCGCTCGCGGTCGCCTCGAGTTCGGCCGTCGCTGCGGTCGGCCCGCCGACGGCGGCGAGCATCCAGAGCAGGGCGGCCCAGGTCGTGACGAGCATGAACGCGCCCTGGAGCGTGTCGGTCCAGGCGATGCCCCGGAAGCCGGCGAGGACGACGTAGAGGATCATGAAGAGGGTAATGAGGCCGGCCCCAGCGGCGTAGGGAATCGCGCCGTCGGTCAGCGCCTCGAGGGCGGTCCCCGCGCCGACCTGCTGGAGCATCACGTACGGGAAGAGCCACACGAGGCTCACCCCGGCGACGAGGCCGCGGAGGCGTCTCGAGCCGAAGCGGTCCCCGAGCATCTCCCCGAGGGTGACGTAGCCGCGTTGCTGGCCCAGCAACCACTGTTTGTAACCGACGACGTACCAGAGGACGGCGAAGATGAGGCCGTCCATCACGCCCATAACGAGGATCCACTCGGGGCCGTAGAGGAAGGCCAGGTTTGGTCCGGCGAAGAAGGTGAACGCCGAGAGCAGGGTCGCGAAGGTGGTAAACAACAGGACGATCGTTCCGAGCGTTCGGCTGGCGAGGTAGAAGTCCTCGGCCGTCCGCTCGGTGAGCCGGTAGGCGACGAGGCCGACGGCGAGCGCGAGCAGGAGGTAGCCGACGACGATCCCGAGCTGGAGCGCGAGGGTCACCGGCGATCACCCCCACCGTCTGCTCGGCCGTCCGACCGTGGTGACCGTGACTGTGACTGTGACTGCGGTCGGTTCGGCTCGATCCCGACGCCCCAGGCGCGCTGGGCGAACGTCCAGAAGAGCGCGGAACACAGCGCCAACCAGCCGACGTGCCACCAGAGCCACAGCGGCAGGCCGAACGCGGTCGTCGCGTCCCCCCAGAGGAACCACGGGATCCCGAGGAGGCAGACGAGCACCGCCACGAGGACCCAGCCGATTCGTTCGAATCGCTTCATACGCCCCGTCGTTACTCGCCCTGGGTAATTGTTTCTATTCGACTTCGGCCTTTGAAGACGATCGTTCATCAATGGCGTTTTGGGCGGTTTCAACCGACTCTCCGAAAGGTAAAACGCCTCTTTCAGGTAGGGAAAGGAGTATATGTGTCGGTGAGAATACCTGAATAGACACTGATGGCCCGCCTCTTTCCCCTTCGTTCGGAGACGCCCGCCCAGGAGGGCCAGCCTCGAGTGGTCGACCTCGAGGACGAGGACGCCGACGCGGTGTTCGGTGCGCTGTCGTCGACGACGGCCCGCCGGATCTACAGTCACTTAAACGACGAACCCGGGACGCCGAGCGACGTCGCCGATGCCATCGACTCCTCGATCCAGAACGTCCGCTACCACCTCGAGAAACTCGAGGACGCGGGACTGGTCGAGGTCGTCGACACCTGGTACTCCTCGCGGGGTAACGAGATGAGCGTCTACGCGACGGCGGACGGGCCGCTGATCGTCACGAGCGACCGCTCGACGGCCGAGCGGCTGAAGACGGCCCTCTCGCGATTCATCGGGGGCGTCGCGGCCCTCGCTGGCGGGAGTTTGCTCGTCCAGTACGGCCTCTCGAGGTACGTCGGTCCGCAGGCGGGAACGGAAGGGACGGCGGGGACGGGCGGGACGACTGATGGTGGAGCTGCTGGGAACGGGAACGGAGACGGAGACGGGAACGGGGCAGGCGACGAAGCCGGCAACGGTAACGGAGCGGCTACCGACGACAGCGCAGACAGCGCCGACGCCCCCGAATCCGAAGATAGCGAGATGGCCGAGGAGGATACGGCCGACGGCGATGGGGGTGATGGAGCCGAGAGCGAAGACGGTGGACCTGACGGCAGTGACGGTAGCGACGATGGCGATATGGGTACTACCGACGTGGACGAATCCGACGAGGACACAGAAACCGGCGACGACGCCTCGAGCGACGATGCCTCGAGCGACGGCGGCGGTGACGACTCGGTCGAGGGGGACGACGCTGCCGACGCGGACGGCGCCAACTATAGCGACAACAGCACCGACGGCACCGACGGCGACGTCGCCACCGACGGCGGCAACGAGTCGGTCGTCCCGTCGGGTGACGGCAACGGCAGCGTCGACGGCGTCACGGACGGCGCTGCGGAGGCTGCCGACGCCATCTTCGCGACGATTCCGCCCGGCGCACTCTTCTTCCTCGGCGGACTGGTCGTCCTGATCGCGGTAACGGTCTACTGGTACTGGGCGACCTCCTACTGAACCGACGGGGCCTGCCCGAGACTCGAGAGAGACGGGGTGGGGCGCGTTCGGATTCGAGTCACAGAGCAATCGACGCGAAGATGACGGCGTTGTAGATGCCGTGGATGATCGCCGGGACGACGAGGTTGCTCGTCACGAGATACACCGTGCCGAGCACGAGCGAGAGGCCGAAGACGATGGCGAGGCTGGCGATGAGCGCCTCTGGGCCCGCCGTTGCGTACGCAGCAGTGTGGACCACCGTGAAGAGGACGCTCGAGACTAGGAGGGCACCGAGTGGGGAGAACACGTCGTACATCGACTTCTGGATGACGTTCCGGTACATCAGTTCCTCGAACGGGCCAGTGATGAGAATCGAGGCTGGAACCATTACGTAGAGCAGTTCGGGGTTTCGTTGTGCGGCCTGCGTCGCCGAGTGCTCGGCCCCTTCGATGCCGCCCGAGGAGAACAGTACCGAGATGGCGATATTGACGAGAAAGATGAGCGCCACGCCCCCGGCGATCCAGGCGACGGCGCGGAGACTCGGTGTCTCGAGGTCGAAATACGAGCGATCACGCCCCGTGGTGTAGACGAAGGCGACGGCGATCACCGCCGTGCCGATGGCGACGCCAATCTGCATGACCGCCTGTCGCTGCAGTTCAGACAACCCGCCGACGACGAGCGCGGCGGGAATCTCGAGGAGGAGGCCGATCAACGGGCTCACTATCCAGGCGACCAGCGCGAGCGCCGCGAGCCGTGCGGTTACGACGGTTCGCCGTAGCAGGCCGGCAGTGGGAACCGATCCGTACTCGGCGAGTGCGATGCCGATAGCCGTTCCGGCCGCGAGAAACGACACGAAGACGGTCGAGATCCGTACGCCGAAGCCCGGAATATCGGTCCCGCCGGAGAGACCTTGCGTGAGGGCGTAACCGGTCAGCAAAACGACGAGCAGGCTACCCAGCGCACCGACCAGGCTGTAGCGACGCTCGAGGAGGTCGTATCGGCGGCCAGCGAAGACGGCGAGGGTGCCGACGGCGAACAGAAGTCCAAACAGGACGGCGAGGTGGTCGACGCCCTCGCGAACGGGGATGGCGAGTCCGGTCGTCGCGAACGCCGCGACGACGAGGCCAATGCCGGCGACTGCCCCGGTTTCGTCGCTCGATCGAGCGCGGTCATCCCGCGCGGTCTCGTTCATATCTCTTCGTTCGCCCGAACGATAATAGGCGCTCTGCAATCGGCACCTGGTCGGGTCCGTCGAGGGTGGTCGAGGGTGTGGACCAATGGTCGGTGAGGTCGTCGCCTGGTTACTGCCATCCCGACGTCGAACCATTCCCGGAGTACCGCTCGTTCCCGGAGAACCGTTCGTTCTCGAATTACCGCTCGACGCGCAGCGTCGTCTTCTCCGCGACCGCCTCGGCTTCCTCGAACTCGCCACCACCGAGCAGTCCGCGAGTGGCCTTTTTGGCCCACTCGACGGCCGGTTGGGTGAACGTGCTCACCTCGTAGAGTTCGCCCGCGAGGACGCAGGCGGCTTCCATACCGTAGAGGAGGCCGCCGAGTTCGAAGGCGTCGACCGACTCGAGTTCGACGCGGACGTTGGGGCGGCCGGCCGCAGCGAGGCTCGCCTCGGTGGCCTCGAACTCCGCCTCGAGCAACTCGCCGAGGGTGGCGTCCCCGAGGTAGGCGAGTTCGTCGACGTCGGTCGCGGGAATCTCGCGGTCGGCGGTCTCGCGCGGTGTGACGAACGTCACCAGCTTGTCGCGGGGGCCGGCCCGATAGAGCTGAAGCTGTGAGTGCTGGTCGGTGACGCCCAGCGCGCGGACGGGCGTCTGGCCCAGGTCGTCCTTGCCGAGGCTCTCGGCCCACAGCTGGGCGAACCACTCGGCATAGGTCTCGAGCGACTCCGCGTAGGGGACCATCGCGTTCATCGAGGCGCCCCGGGCGTCGAGCGCGTAGGCCGTCGCGCCGTAGGCGTAGGCCGGGCACTCGAACAGCGACCCAGACAAGGTGTCGGCTTCCGCCGCCGCCCCCTCGAGGATGGCCTCCAGGTCGTGCCCGCAAATGGCCGCGGCGACCAGGCCGACCGCCGAGAGCGCCGAGAAGCGACCGGGGACGCCGTCGGGCACGGAGACGGCGGCGAGGCCGTGGCGATCGGCGAGTGACCGCAGGGGGCCGGACTCGCCAGTCGTGACGACCGTCCGCTCGGTCCAGTCGACGCCGGCGTCCTCGAAAGCCTCGCGGACGACCAGGAAGTTCGCGAGCGTCTCAGCAGTCGTCCCCGATCGGGAGACGACGTTGATCGCGGTCGACTCGAGGGGCAGAGCCTCGAGGCGTCGGGTGATCCAGGCGGGGTCAACGTTGTCGAGATAGATCGCCTCGGTGCCGTCGCCCGCGTCGGCGAGCGCGTCCGTAATCGTCGCCGCGCCGAGCGCGCTCCCGCCGATGCCGATCGTGACGAGCGCGTCGGCGTCGGCCACGGGCTGGACGGCGGCTCGAATTTCGTCTGGATCCGTTCGCTCGGGGAGATTCAGGGCGGCGTAGCCGTGTTCGTCGTTCGCCCGTCCCGCCTCGATTCGCTCGTGCGCCGTCGCGACCCGTTCGTCCAGACGCTCGAGACTCTCTCGCGAGATGCCGGGAGAAGCGACCGACGCGAGCGCGTTGCCGATGTCGACGTCCATATCGGAGAGGCGATAGCGACCGGTAAAGGCGTTCCGTCACGCCTCGAAGCGGCGTTCGCTCCGAGCGGAGACTGGACGCTCGAGCATCGCATCCCTTATTCGCTCCGACTGCCAATCGCGGTCAATGAGCGCGTCTGACGAGTCGCCCGACTCGAGGGCTGTACCTGGCGACGAGTCAGTCGACTCCGGAGCCGCAACCGGCAACGAGACGAGCGACTCGAAGACGTACGGCGGAGTGCTCGGGGCGTTCCCGTACGCGATTCGCCAGAGCAACTCGCGGCTGTTCAGGAGCTACGTCCTCGTCGGCGGGGCCATTGCGGCAATTCTCGTGTTCGCGTTCGCCCTCTCCCTGGTTCGCGTGATCGGGGAGACGGTCGGCACGACGGCGACGCTGTCGTTCTCCCGATCGTTCGTCATCGTCGTCGGCATGGCCGTCGTCGCGCCGATCCTCGCGCCCGTCTTGCTCGTCGCCCGGCGCCACCGGCGACAGGTCGGCGACGACGTGCGGTACGACCGGCGACTCGCTGCGAGCGGCTACCTCTTCCTGGCTGCGCTGTACGTCGGCCTGATCCCGACGGTTCCCGCGGAGTTTCAGACCGAGGGCGGTCCTATAGTGGGCTTTCTGTACGGCCTCCCGCTCGCCGTCGGACTCGCCATCCCAGCGCTCGCCGGGGCTGGGATCTACGTGGTCCACCGGCTCTCCCGGTAGCCAAGAGCAGAGCAGCGCACTCGAGTCGGCTCGCGAGCGCATACCCGCGACGAGTCGAAACCCCGAAAGCCGTCGCGCTCCTCTCATCCACTATGACCGAGAAGACGGGCACCTTCGTCGTCACCCACGCCGAGGACGAGTCGGTCGTCCTCCGGGACGTCGACTCCGCGCAGGTGCACACGCTCGCCGCGAACGACGGCCTCGAGACACACGACGTACTCGAGGCGACGATCGCCCCCGAACCGCCCCTCGAGGTCGCCTGGACGCTGATCGACGTCGAGGACCGACGCCGGGTCGAACTCGTCGACAGCGACCTCGAGCCGACGACCCACTCGAAGGAGTTGGCTGCCGAGGCCGACGTCGGCGACCTCGAACAGCACGAACGGGCCGGAACGGGCGAGATCCACGTCTTTCGCGTTCCCGCCGCGCGCGTCGAGGAGGCAGCCCGCGACGTCCTCGAGGACGAAGAGACCATCGCACGGGCGGCCCGCCTCGAGGCCGTGCGCGTCGAGGTTCGTCGAGCGGTGGACGACGAGACCGGCGTGTTGAGCGTCAGGTACCTGCCAGACTGACTCGAGTGTAAAACTACAGATTTTGAAGTAGTTGTGAGTACGAGTGTTCGGATCGAAGGTGGACGCTGGCGCTGAGGGCGCTGTCGAGAGGAAAAGGCCTGGCCGTAGGGCAAAACGCTGTTGACGAGGCGCTCCCGGTGAAGGCATCGTCACGAGGACAGAACCCCCGACGCGGCGTCGAGGCCGCAGCGCCCCGATCTCGAGTCCAACCCCCACGTCCGACAGCCTTCGACGTTCGTCACGGGCCGGTTCCAGTCGTGCTCAGAACTCGCCGTACGGATCGCGCCGTTCGATCGACACCTCGCCGGTGGCCAGGACGCGAACCAATCCGCTCGTGGTCCGGTTCGGATCGACAGTCCACGTGCCGGAGGCCGTCGCCCCTTCGGCCGTCTCGATCGAAATCCCGTGATCCCCACGAGCGGCGCTCACGTTTCGAACGTGGACGGCCGATCGAGGCTCTAGGGCGACGGTTTCTTCGTACGCCGTGTCGCCCTCGTGGGTCACGGTGACGGTGACGTCGTGGGCGAGGTGGTCGAAGTTGGTGACGGCGAATCCCGACGCGGGTCTGTCCGCGTGGTCGGCCCCGAACGTTCGGTCGGCAGTCCGGTACTCGGTGGCGTCGTCGCCGATCCGAACGGCGTACTCCTCGCCGACGGACCACTCGATGGGTGGCGGTCCGTAGTCGCGGTGTTCGGGTTCCGCACCCGCCCCACATCGCGAGTAGCCGGTCGCCACGGCGAACGCGTAGACGCCGTGATCGGTTTCGGCCTCGAGGACGGCGTCGGACGCGACGTCGATTTCCCGCAGGTCGCGGCACTCGAGCGTGTTGTACGTGAACGCGTGTTCGTATCCGGAGACGTACGCAGAGACGTGCTCGGCCGTCATCTCGGCAGGTCGTTCGGGTGATTCTTCCGGACCTGGCGGGAGTGCGGGCGGATCGACCGTCGCAGGCGGGTGCGGATCGAACGCCGTCGAGTCCAGCCTACCCCCGCGGTAACCAGTCAGCGGAAGCGGAACACCGCTCCCGATTCCAGTTGCCGCGAGGAAATGACGTCGATTCACGTCGTTTGGAGAGACAGTCAGTCGATAAATAACTTCTCGCCGTTCGAGAGGTCTGGCACCACGAGTCGAAGACGTCGTCTCCGGACAAGCTACTTGGGCACGAAAGGCGAATAACGGAGCATGGACGAAGAGGGCGACGAAGCGGACGAGAACACCACGGACGAAGCTGAACTGGTGGCATGGGTCGAACAGCGACGCGGGCGCGAACTCACCGAGGAAGAGGCGAATCTGTCTCTCGCCCAGGCTCGCCTGATCGGCGAGCTGTGAGACTACCAGTCGTTCGGAACGGACGGCCGATTAGTGTTACAGACGCTGACGGCAGCTGGAGCGACAGCGACTGACCACCGCGTCGCAGCGGTCGAGAGTCTGATGGTTTTTATACTATCCGGCCACCTCTACCGCGTATGCAAACCCACATCGTCCCGGTCGGCTTCGACTACGACCGGCTGATCGCCCCACTGGTGCGCGATCAGTACGGCGTCGACCGCGTCATCCTCCTCGAGGGGGCCGTCGGGAGCGAGGCCAACGTCGAGTACTCCCGGCATCTCTCCCAGAAACTCGAGACCGACTTCCAGAACCTGCTGGGGGCGACCACCGAGCGGTTCGTCCTCGAGGACGTCTACGACTACGACGAGGCGTTCGAGCAGGCCTACGACCTGATCAACGACGAACTCGACGAGGGCAACGAAGTCTGGGTCAACATCGCTGCCATGCCCCGGACGGTGAGCTTCGCCTTTGCGACCGCTGCCCACTCCCTGATGGTCGAGCGCCAGGACGACCGCGAGCACATCCACACCTACTACACGGCCCCGGAGAAGTACCTCGAGACCGAACTGGCCGAGGAGTTACGCGAGCAGTCGGCCTTGCTCGAGGATCTGCTTGCAGGGGGAGGGGAGCCCGACGGAGGCGAATCCGCGGACGTCGTCGAGACGGAACGCGTGTCCACCCGCCTCGAGAGCGCCCAACAACTCCTCGCGGAGTTCGACGAGCGCGGGACGACCATCGGCGCGAAAGAGATCGACGGCGAGCACATCGTGGAGCTACCCGTGGCCTCCTTCTCGAACGTCAAGCCGTTCGAGGAACTCATCCTCTACAAACTCGGCGAGGACGGCGAGTTCGAGTCCGTTTCGGAGCTCGCGGAGGCCCTCTCGCGCGAACTCAACGAGGAGTACACCGACAGCTTCCGCTCGAAGGTGATCTACAACGTCGACCGACTGGGGCCGGGCGGAAAGGGCTACATCGAGCGCGAGGAGCACGGGAAGTCTTACCGGACGCGGCTGTCGCGGATCGGCGAGCTGTGGGTCCGCGCGCACTCCGATTCGGCCGCGATGTCCGAACGGTGAACGACTCAGAAGAGCGTCACGAGCGAAAAGAGACCCAGGGGGATGCCCACGCCGAGCGCTGCCGCCCCGTTCGGAATGTCGGCTTCGCTGGCGAGTCCACCGGTAAGCAGGTACCACTGCCAGCCGATCGTCACCAGGGAGGCGACCAGTAACAACGGATCGAGCGGCGCCATCGCCGCCTCCAGCGCGTCGACGCTTCGGTCGACGTCGGTGATGGTCACGTCCGAGAGCGCGACTCGGAGTCCAACGAGACCGATTGCGAGTCGAACGAACTCCGGTAGTGCGGCCCACCCTGCGAGCGACAGTACACCGGTGAACGACGGCGTCCCGCCCGCGAGGCGTCCGACGGCGTAGAGAGTTCCCGTCCCGAGCGCCCAGAGGAGGAGCGGAGCGAAGACGGCGAAGCCGAGGGAGTCGTGGACCGCCTCCTGGACGAGTTCGCCTGCGTCGCGCTCGATCGTTTCGGGTTCGCTACAGCCCTCGGTAACGAGCGAATCGGCGTCGTCTTCGTACGTCTCACAGACCATTTCGGGCGGTCGATCCGGATTGTCCATCGTGACGGTGGCGTCGATTGCGCCGGCGAGCATCGATCCGACGAGTGAGACGGCGAGGACGAGCGCGATCGTGTACAGAACCACGATTCCAACCGCGATCGGGAGGGTCGTCTTCGGCGGTCGTTCGTCGAAGAACGCAGCCGGCGACAGGAGGAGCTGTGCGAGCGGGCGGAGGGCAGGGATCATTGCGTTCCCGAATAATTAGATAAACAACAAATAAATTCCCCTTCGAGCTATCCGACTATCGAAGGAGACGGACTCGAGGGAGACGGTCAACGTCCCCGGCCGCCCTGTTCCCGGTCGCCCTCGTCGTCGCCACTGGAGGACGACTCACCGGGGCCTGCGTGGTCCGGCGGGCCGCCACTGCTGGGCGTTCCTGCGTGCGGCGGCGGGCCGTTCCCGGACGTGTCCCCAGTACCTCGTCGACCTTCCCCGCCGCTCCGTCCCTCGTCCGATCGAGCGCGTTCGCCCCGGTCCGAGTTCGCGGCTGACCGACGCTCACCACGGTCGATCTCGCGGCGTTCGTCGTCCGCAGCTTCGGATCCATAGCGTTCGTCGTCGCTCGAGGGGGAGGCATCGTCGGTTCCACGTTCGCGTCCAGTTGGATCGTCAGGTTCGTCCGGGTCGCCCGAACTACCGTTCGAACCAGGTCCCGCGTCGGTACCATCGTCGACCAGCGGCGACGTCGTCCACGAAAACGGGTCCGGGGTGGGACTGTCGTCGGCAACGTCGTCGCTCGAGTCGATCACGTCCGGCTCGAGGGCCGGGACGAGCAGGAGGGCGAGTCCGACGAAGGTGACGGCGGCGAGTACGATCGGGGCGACGAGACCGAGCGGCGACGTCGAGAATTCGCCGTCACGTTCCGGGCGGTCGTCGGGCATCAGTGATCGTCGAGAGGCGGCGAACGACCTTCGTTACGCACACCGAACTGGCGCAGGGTTTTAGGCGAAGCGCTCGAGCACCCGTTCCCGAACGACGAGCAGCGACGGGAGGACCGTCAGGCAGGCGACGAACGTGAACACGATCGCCAGCCCGGTCACCAGCCCGAATCGCTGGAGCCGCGGCGCGAGTGCGAGCGCGAGCACTCCGAATCCGGCGGCGGTCGTCGCCGCACTGCCGAGCAAGGCACCGCCCATTCCCGTCACCGTCGCCGAGAGAGCGCTCTCGAGGGTCGGGCGCTCGCGGCGTTCGGCGACGAAGCGCTCCCCGAGGTGGATGCTGTAGTCGACCCCGAGACCGATCGCGAGGCTCGTGATGACGGCCGTCTCGCTGTTGAACGGAATCTCGAGGAGCGCCATCGCGCCGAGCAGCCACGCCAGCGCGACGACGACGGGCGCGAGCGTCACGAGGCCGACCTCGACTTCGAGGGGGAGGCCCGGGCCGTTCTCCGCCCCGGCGAAACGCGAAAAGGCTAACACGCTGTGGCGACCAGTCGACGTATGGACGAGTCCGTCAGGTTCGGCGACGACGGTCCTCGAGCCGCCGTTTTTGTAGGGCCGCCTAGGCCCATCTCCTTTCCTCGTTTCGACGGATGTATTGTTCCGGACTGGAATACAGTGACCAACGACCAGTATCACCGATGTACGATCACGACACCGATTACCGGATGCGAACGGCCCAGGAGTACCGACGACGCCCCGCGCGGGCGGTGAGAGCATGAGTGCCGACGCCGACTCAGAGGGCGAAGGCGACCTCGAGGAGCAGGACCAGGATGATGACCAGGGACTCGAGGGTACCTACGACCCCGAAGCCATCGAATCCCGATGGCAAGACGCCTGGGTCGAGGCCAAAACCTACGCCTACGAGAACGAGTCGACCGATCCGAACACGGCGTACGGCATCGATACGCCCCCGCCGACGGTCTCTGGAGATATGCACATGGGGACCCTCTACGGGCATCTTCTGCAGGACTTCGCGGCGCGATTCAATAGAATGGCAAACGGTGAGGTATTATTCCCGTTCGGCTACGACGACAACGGAATCGCGAGCGAGCGGCTGACCGAAGACGAACTCGACATCCGTCACCAGGACTACAACCGTCAAGAGTTCCAGCAGCTCTGCCGGGAAGTCTGTGCTGAATACGAAGAACAGTTCACTAAGAAGATTCAATCGGCGGGTTGTTCGATCGACTGGGATCACACCTACAAGACGATCGAGCCCCGCGTCCAGCGGATCTCCCAGCTCTCCTTTATCGACCTCTACGAGAAGGGACGCGAGTACCGCAAGAAGGCGCCCGCGATCTGGTGTCCCGAGTGCGAGACGGCCATCTCGCAGGTCGAGACCGAGGACGACGAGCGGAACTCGCACTTCAACGACATCGCGTTCGAGATGGCCGGCGATAATCCGCCTCGAGAAGAGTTCGTCATCTCGACGACGCGCCCCGAACTCCTGCCGGCCTGTGTCTCCGTCTTCATCCACCCCGACGACGAGGAGAACCGGGATCTCGTGGGTGAGTCGGCCAGGATCCCCATCTTCGGCCACGAAGTGCCGATCATCGAAGACGACCGCGTCGACATGGAGAAGGGCAGCGGCGTCGTCATGTGCTGTACGTTCGGCGACCAGAACGACATCGAGTGGTACCAGGCCCACGACCTCCCACTACGGGTGGCCATCGACGAGACCGCGACGATGACCGACCTCGCGGGCGACTACGAGGGGATGGGTACCGAGGACGCTCGAGAAGCCATCGTCGAGGACCTCGAGGACGAGGGATACCTCCGTGATCGCCGCGAAATCGTCCACGACGTCGGCGTCCACGAGCGCTGTGACACCCCCGTCGAGTACCGCGTCTCCAAGCAGTGGTACGTCGAAATCCTCGACCACAAAGAGGAGTACCTCGAGGCCGGCGAGGCCATGGACTGGTACCCCGAAAAGATGTTTACCAGGTACCGTCACTGGATCGAGGGCCTCGAGTGGGACTGGCTGATCTCGCGCCAGCGCGACTCGGGCATCCCGTTCCCCGTCTGGTACTGCAGCGAGTGCGATCACCCGATCATCGCGGAGAAGGAGGATCTACCGGTCGATCCCCTGAGCGACGACCCGCCGGTCGAGCGCTGTCCCGAGTGCGGTGGTGAGGGATTCGAGGCCGAAGAGGACGTCTTCGACACGTGGGCGACCTCCTCGCTGACCCCGCTGATCAACGCCGGTTGGGACTGGGACGCCGAAGCTGAGGCCTTTACGATGGCGAACCCGGAACTCTACCCCTTCGACCTGCGCCCGCAGGGCCACGACATCATCTCGTTCTGGCTGTTCCACACCATCGTCAAGTGCTACGAGCACACCGGCGAGGTGCCATTCGATGCGACGCTGATCAACGGCCACGTCCTCGACGAGAACCGCGAGAAGATGTCCAAATCGCGGGGCAACGTCGTCGAACCCGCCGAAGTCCTCGCGGAGTACCCCGTCGATGCGGTCCGCTTCTGGGCGGCCAGCGCCGCCGTCGGCGACGACTTCCCCTACCAGGACCAGGATATCGTCGCCGGCGAGAAGCTCCTGCGCAAACTCTGGAACGCCTCGAAACTCGTCGACTCCCTCGCGCCTGCCGAACCCGAAGAGCCCGCGGAACTCGAGGCGATCGACCGCTGGCTGCTGGCGGAACTCGACGCCACCGTCGAGATGCTCACCGAGCACTTCGAGAACTACGAGTTCGCCAAAGCCCGCAACCACCTGCGGACGTTCTTCTGGAACACGTTCTGCGACGACTACCTCGAGATCGCCAAAACGCGGGCGGACAGCGCCTCGACGCAGTACGCGCTGCGAACGGCTCACCGAACCTTCCTCCTGCTCTGGGCGCCCATCCTCCCCCACGCTACCGAGGAGATCTGGCAGGCGGTGTATGCCTCGAGCGACGAGGCGACGGACGAGGACGACCTCGACAGCGTCCACACCGAGGACTGGCCCGTCTCACAGGGCCACGAGGCCGACCTCGAGGCCGGCGAGACCGCGATGGAGGTCATCTCCGCACTCCGGCGGTACAAGTCCGAGCGCCAACTACCCCTGAACGCCAGCCTCGACAGCGTGGCCGTCTACGGCCCCATCGAGGGCTTCGCGGACGCGATCCAGGACGTGAGCCACGTCCGGTCGCTCGAGTCCCTCGAGCAACCGCCGGAGATCACCACCGAGGTGGCGTCGATCGACCTCGACTACGCAACCCTCGGCCCGAAGTACGGCGCGAAAGTCGGCGAGATCGACGCGGCCATCGACGCGGGCGAGTACGAGATCGAAGACGAGACGCTCGCCGTCGCCGGCGAGGAACTCGAGGCCGACCTGTTCGAGGTCGACCTCGAGCGAACCTACTCGGGCGACGGTGAGATGATCGAGACGGAGTCGGCGGTCGTCATCGTCGACGACGAGCGGGCGGACTGAGTCCGTCGGATTTCTCGCGCTCCGTCCGAGGTCCCGCGAGTCGTTCGACGCCCAGGACTCCCAGACGGTCGTGGAAATCGAGCACGTTGGCTATATACGTTCACTGGTAAGAACGACGAGAGCGACGGGTGCACACACTGCGCCGCTCGAGCAGCTCGCCGACGCCGTCGCCGTCCACGAGGGCGGTCGATCGCCGGATCGACTCGAGCGCGTCGCCACCGCGTTACACCACGCCCACCTGCCGAAACTGGCCGACGCCAACGTCGTCACCTACGACCGCGAAATCAGCCGCGTGGAACGACTGCCGGCCGCCGCACAGCTCGACCCGTTCCTCGAGTTGGTCGACGACGAGTACTAGCTGACTGCCGTTTTTCCGTTCACTGGGCCGCGGCCTGCCGCGCCGTTTCGCACAGTTTCGCACGCGTCGCCAGCGCCAGAAACAGCGCCAGCAGCGTGACAGTTACCTCACCAGCGCCGATGATGCCCAGCGCGTCAGCCCCGAGGTACATCGGTTCCGTTCGCTCGAGCGGGATCGCCGTGTGGTGGAGGTCGCCAACGACGGGGACGAAGTAATCCAGGACGAGGTTGACGCCGTAGTACGCGAGCGCGACGGCGATGGCCCAGACGGGAAAGTCAGTAATTCGGTGGAGGACGAACGCCTGGACGACCATCGCGAGGTGGCTCCAGAAGAGGAAGTGGAACATCAACGGGTCGAGGTAGCTGTAAGCGTCCCAGAAGGCGAGCAGCGTGTAGGGCGTCCAGAGTCCGAGGATGATGTTTCCGAAGAAGGCGATGGCGGTGAGCCAGGGCTGTTCGTAACCGAGTTTCCAGGCGCCGATAGCCAGTGCGATGGCCAGCGTTGCCAGTGGGCTATCGGGAACGAACGGCCACATAACGGGCGACGTCGACAGGAGCTGGGCCTGATAGTACCAGAACCCGAAGACCGTCCCCGCGAGGTTGATCGCGACCACGAGCCACGCGAACCGGAGCCCCAGGTCCTCGAGCGCCGTCGGCACCGGCGCCAGGTATCGCGGGAGCGGCTGGCGGTCGGCCACTCGCGTGTGTGCTGTCATCGCTACCGACCACGAAGACGGGGTGCAAAACGATAGCGGTCCGTCCCTTCGGTGTCCGAACCCGTCGACTGCTCGCTCGAATCGAGCGCCCGGTCGTCGAACGGAGTGCAGTTACGTCGGGACGACGGTATAGTGGGACGACGGCACAACGGTGAAACGGCGGAGACGGCGGTACGGCAGAACGGTGGGCGAGGTATGGCGGAGACGACAGGAGCGCGTGCGAGTCCTTTATGTGCCCGCCGTCTGAATATCAACCAATGAAATCCGATGGATCGTCAATGGCTGGCGAGGATCGAACGTTCACCCGCGAGATCATGTTCGTCATGCTCCTGTGGATCGTCGCCGTCGTCGCCGCCGGTATCGTCCTGATCCTCTTCCGAGACGTGCTGACCGGCCTGTTCTGAGGCGACTCACATCCGACGCAACGCGCCTCGAGGGCAGACTCGACGAGTCGAGGGCCCTGTCATCGGCTTCCTTCGTCGATCACCGATCAGCCCTCGAGCGATCAGAGCATTCGATACCGGAACGAGAGGTAGACGATCACGAAGACGAACGCGCTCGCGAAGAGGTACTCGCCGGTCGTAATCGCGTAGACGAGCGCCCCCGCGTTGAGCGCGATGCCGAAGAGGTAGACCGGTCCCAGCCGATCGGTGTTCATACGCCTCTCACCCGACGGGGTGGCTCGAGTCGGTCGGTCACCAGTCTGTCGACGGTCATCATCGCTCTCTCGAGAGGCCAGAGACCTCAATCCGTCGGTCGGCGGCCACCGAGAGCGCCGGACCAACCGGTGTAGCTGTGCCAGCGGCGAGCCGAGCAGGTCCCTGCCCGTCCGTGGTCATCGGTCACCGGTTCCACTCGAGGCCAGGGAAACCTCGAAGACGCCGGCGATCAGGCCCGCCAGCCCCAGTAGAAGCAGGCCGGCGAGGCCGGTGACGACGACGGGTTCGCGTTGCGACGTCGTCAGGAGAATCGAAACGGCGAGGAGCGTAGAGAGCGCGCCCACGACGCCGAGAGCGCCGGCGACGCCGGGGCGCACCCACGCGAGGCCGGAATCGGGAACCCAAGCGCGACCACGAACGAGAGACGCGACCGCCGCCCCCGTGAGTCCGAGCACGAGAACGTAGGCGACAAACAGGATCGAGGAAGTGGCGTCCGCGAACTCGACGGCGACGGCCTCCTCGAGGACGCCGAACCCCACCAGGATGAGGTAGCCTGGGATCTGCAGGGGCTGAAACGACGTCGAGAGGGCGAGGGCGTACAGACCGCCGAAGACGACCGTCGGGACGACGGCGTCGCGAACGAACGTGCGTTGGCGTGCGTGCATCGGTTACGTGTGCGCTCTCCGACAGCAAAGGTGTACTGTCCGCTCCTCGCCCGAGCGTCCCTCACGGTTCCGATCCGGCAGATCAGTCTGCCCAACCGATTCCTCTTTACTCCCGGAGTGATTCACCACGGGTATGAGCCGGTTCGAGGAGGTGGACGACCAGTACGATCCCCACGCACTCGAGGAGCGCGTGTTCGACTACTGGGACGAGGTCGACGCCTACGAGCGAACGAAGCAGCATCGCGCCGACGGCGAGTCGTTCTTCTTCGTCGACGGCCCGCCGTACACCTCCGGGGCGGCCCACATGGGCACGACCTGGAACAAGAGTCTCAAAGATCTCTACATCCGCTTCAAGCGGATGCAGGGGTACGACGTCACCGACCGGCCGGGCTACGACATGCACGGCCTGCCCATCGAGACGAAAGTCGAGGAGGAACTCGGCTTCGAGAACAAGAAGGACATCGAGGCCTACGGCGAGGAGAACTTCATCGAGGCGTGCAAGGAGTACGCCGACGAGCAACTCGAGGGCCTGCAGTCGGACTTCAAGTCCTTCGGCGTCTGGATGGACTGGGACGATCCCTACAAGACGGTGAATCCCGAGTACATGGAGGCCGCCTGGTGGGGCTTTTCGAAGGCCGCCGAGCGCGGGCTGGTCGAGCAGGGTCAGCGCTCCATCTCGCAGTGTCCCCGGTGTGAAACCGGCCTCGCGAACAACGAGGTTGAGTACGAAGACGTCGAGGATCCCTCGATCTACGTGAAATTCGATCTCGCCGATCGCGAGGGATCGATCGTCATCTGGACGACCACCCCGTGGACCATCCCCGCGAACGCCTTCACTGCGGTCGATCCGGACCTCGAGTACGTGGGCGTTCGCGCCGAACGAGAGGGCGAGAGCGAGGTTCTCTACGTCGCCGAGGCCTGCCTCGAGGGCGTCCTGAAGAAGGGGCGCTACGAGGACTACGAGATCCTCGAGGAACTCACCGGCGAGGAGATGATCGGCTGGGAGTACGAACACCCCCTCGCCGAGGAGGTGCCCGACCACGCGAGCCACGAGGGCGCCCACCAGGTGTACGCCGCGGACTACGTCGAGGCCGACCGCACGGGACTCGTCCACTCCGCGCCCGGCCACGGTGAGGAGGACTTTACCCGAGGACGGGAACTCGGCTTCCCGATCTTCTGTCCCGTCGGCAGCGACGGCGTCTACACCGAGGAAGGCGGGAAGTACGCGGGCCAGTTCGTCAAGGAGGCCGACGAGGAGATCACCGCCGACCTCGAGGCAAACGGCGCCCTCCTCGCCTCGGAGACGGTCACCCACAGCTACGGCCACTGCTGGCGCTGTGACACCGGCATCATCCAGATCGTCACCGACCAGTGGTTCATCACGATCACGGACGTCAAGGACGAACTCCTCGAGAACATCGAGGACAGCGAGTGGTTCCCGGACTGGGCCCGCGACAACCGGTTCCGTGACTTCGTCGAGGACGCCCCCGACTGGAACGTCTCCCGCCAGCGCTACTGGGGCATCCCGATCCCGATCTGGACGCCTGAGGGACGGGACGACGGCGAGGACATGATCGTCGTCAGCACCCGCGAGGAACTCGCCGAGCGCGTCGACCAGGATGTCGATCCCGAAACAGTAGACCTCCACAAGGACGTCGTCGACGACCTCACGATCACCGAGGACGGGACGACTTACACCCGCGTGCCCGACGTCTTCGACGTCTGGCTCGACTCCTCAGTGGCGTCGTGGGGTACCCTCAACTTCCCCGGTGAGCAGGAGGAATTCGACGAACTCTGGCCCGCCGACTTCATCCTCGAGGCCCACGACCAGACGCGGGGCTGGTTCTGGTCCCAACTGGGGATGGGCACCGCCGCGATGGGCGAAATTCCCTACGACAAGGTGCTGATGCACGGCCACGCGCTGGACGAGGACGGCCGGAAGATGTCCAAATCGGTCGGGAACGTCGTCGAACCCCAGGAAGCGATCGAGCGCCACGGCTCCGACGCGATGCGGATGTTCCTGCTCTCGGCGAACCCGCAGGGCGAGGACATGCGCTTCTCGTGGGACGGCATGCGGACGATGGCGAACCACCTCCGGACGCTCTGGAACGTGTTCCGGTTCCCGCTGCCGTACATGCGACTGGACGGGTTCGATCCGAGCGAGACGGGGCTGGACGAGGTCGATTCGGACCTCGAGCTGGTCGACGAGTGGGTCCTCGCCCGCCTCCAGTCCACGAAGGACGAGATGACCGAGCACCTCGAGCAGTTCCGCCAGGACCGGGCACTCGAGACGCTGCTCGAGTTCCTCGTCGAGGACGTCTCCCGGTTCTACGTTCAGGCGGTCCGCGAGCGCATGTGGGACGAATCGGACAGCCCCTCGAAGGCGGCCGCGTACGCGACGATCTACCGCGTTCTCCGCGAGGTCGTGGTGCTGCTCGCACCCTACGCGCCGTTCGTCACCGAGGAGATCTACGGCACCCTCACGGGCGACGACGGCCACCCGACGGTCCACATGGAGGACTGGCCCGCGGTCGAGGAGTACTGGGCCGATCCCGAACTCGAGACCGACGTGGCCTACGTCCGCGCCATCGAGGAGGCGGGGGCGAACGCCCGCCAGCAGGCCGGGCGAAAGCTCCGCTGGCCCGTCCCGCGCGTGGTCGTCGCCGCAGACGACGAACGCGCCGTCGAGGCCGTCGAGCGCCACGAGTCCCTCGTGGCCGATCGGCTCAACGCCCGCGCGGTTGAGCTCGTCGGCCCCGGCCAGCAGTGGGGCGAACTCGCCTACAGCGCCGAGGCGGACATGAGCGAACTCGGCCCCGCCTTCGGCGGCCGCGCCGGCGAAGTCATGAACGCGCTCAACGAAGCCCGGATCGAAGAGCCGAGCCTCGAGGCGCTCGAGGCGGCCGTCTCGGACGCACTGGAGGGCGAGGAACTGACCGAGGAGATGGTCTCGTTCGTCACCCAGACGCCCGACGACGTGGCCGGTACCGCGTTCGGCCTCGACGGCGACGACAAGGGCGTCGTCTACGTCGACGCCTCGCTCACCGACGACATCGAGAGCGAGGGCTACGCCCGTGAGGTCATCCGACGCGTCCAGGAAATGCGCAAAGAACTCGACCTGGACGTCGAGGAGCGCATCGCGCTCGAGATCGAGATCGAGGACGACCGCGTGTCCGACCTCGTCCGCCAGCGCGAGGACCTGATCCGCGAGGAGGTCCGCGCCGAGGCGCTTCGAGCGGTCGAGGCGGACGGCCCCGACGCCTACCAGAAGACGTGGGACGTCGAGGGTGTGAGGATGGAGTTGGCGCTCGAGCCGGTTGCGGCGGCGGAAGCGTCGGACTGAGCAGCTCGGGAGCGATCTCGGACACGGAACGCGAGCGGAAGCGAGCGTTCCGCCTTTTTGGGCCAGATTTTTGCGCGAGTGGTGAGAACGCACCACGTTTGAACCCGAGTGGAAAAAGGTGGGTGTCGACGATGGATCTGGCGCTCGAGCCAGTGGCGGCCGCGGAAGCGTCGAACTGAGCGACTCGAGGCCTACTATCGCCGGTCGTATCCGACGGCTAACGAAAGCTGATAGTCGTGGCGAGCGAAGGATCGTTCATGTCCGCCCGACCGGCCGTGTTGCTGACGAACGACGACGGGATCGAGGCGACGGGAATCCGGGCGCTCTACGACGCCCTCGAGCCCGTCGCGGACGTGACGATGGTCGCACCCGCCACCGACCGGAGCGGCATGTCCCGGAGCGACTCCAGGGCGTTCACCGTCGAGGAGCGAGCGGAGGGCTACGCCGTCGACGGCACCCCGGTCGACTGCGTCCACTTCGCCCGGGGCAAACTCGAGCGGGAGTTCGACGTCGTCGTCTCCGGCTGTAACGACAGCCCGAACCTCGGCGCGCACAAGATCGAGCGCTCGGGGACGGTCTGTGCGGCCATCGAGGCCGGCTTCCTCGGCCTGCCGGGAATCGCCCTCTCGCTGTACGACTCCGTGACGGGGAGCCGCGAGTTCGTCCGCGACGAGTACGCCGACGCCGAGCGGATCACCCGATACCTGGTCCGGGAAACTCTCGAACTCGGCGACCGACGGCCGTTCGACTACCTCAACGTCAACGTGCCCGCCGGCGAGTCCGACCCGCGGATCAGGATCACGGAGCCGACCTACCACTTCGACGTGCGGATCGACGAGCGGCCGGACGGCACCTACCGCGCCTGGGATCACTTCTACGACCCGCTGGACCCGAGCGTGGACGTCGATCTGACCGATCCCGTCGGCACCGATCGCCGGGCCGTCGCCGACGGCGAAGTGTCGATCACGCCGCTGTTCGTCGACCACCGGACGCCTGAACCCGACGCGCTCGAGTCGCTGGCGAGCGGCTACTCGAGCGACGGTGAGGGACGTCGCTAGGCGGTTCGATCGGTCGCCTGACCCTCGCAAGAAATACTATAGAAAGTATAGTAATACTTCGAGAGAGCGAACTCTCGAGCCAGTGATCCAAACTACCCGCCCTTGATCAACCGCAGGACGGTCATCGTCTCGGCGTCGATCGGCTGATCTTCGGGTACCGGGCGACCGTCGACGAGGACGCTCACCTCGTGGGGGCTGAGGTCCACGGCGGCGAGAGCGTCGGCGTAGGTGGGGACGTCGCCGTCGTACTCGAGGGCCGCGAACTCGAGTTCTCTCGTCCCCTCGCCTTTGACGTCGACAGTTACGCGGTCAGGCATTCGTGTTCGGCTCGAGGTTGCCGGTGCGAGCACTTGAGCGCGTCGCTCGCGTTCTCACGCGGTGGCGTCGCCGGGCTCCGGGTGACCGGTGTCGGTGGTCGATTGTCTGACCCGACGGCGGTGAGCGAGCAGCCCACCGACGAGCGCCCCAAGGCCGAGGAGCGTGATCAGCAGGTTCAGGAACCAGCCGACGAACGGTACCAGCCCGACGAGGGCGCCGGCGACCAGGCCGACCACCAGCGCGAGCCAGCGGTTGTGGACGTCCGCGAACGAGAGCGCCCACGCGGCGACGGCGAATCGGCCGTAGACAACCCCGATCCAGACGAGGAAAGCGAACGCCAGCGCTCCCACGAGCGAGAGCGGAATGCCGATCACGGTCAGCGCGACGGCGATCAGGAGAATCGGGACGCCGATCAGCACCGCGAGTCCGATCAACCCCGTTCGCACTGGCTCAGCCGCGACTCGAGCGGCGACTCCGTCCGAAAACCGAGGGAAGAGCGACAGCAGGACCGCCCCCAGCAGCAAGTTCGCCGCCAGCGCGTAGGCGGCTGCGATCCACGAGGCCAGGGGGAGGACCACGGGTGCGAGATCGACGCCGAGGCTCGAGTCCCGGGTAATCTCGCCCGCGACGGCGCCAGTGTTGCCCTGTAGGTCGCCGTCGTACCGGAGATCGCCCTCGACGGCCGCCGACTCCCCGAGGGTGATCGTTTCGGCGCCGATCGTCGCGTCGCCCGCAATCGTCCCGTCGATGGTCACCGTCCCAGCGCCGACCTCGAGGGAGCCATCCACGATGCCGCTCTCGCCGATCTCGAGGGTACCCGCGGCGCCGGCGATGCTGCCACCGACGTGCCCGTCTATCTGGACCGTCCCGCCGACCGCATTGACGTCCCCGCGAACCTCGCCGCGCTCGGCGACGATCACGTTTCCGGAGACCGCGTTCACGTCGCCCGTGACGGTCCCTTCGACGACCACGTTCCCCGAGATGGCGTTGACCTCGTCGACAGTTTCGTCCTCGGCGACGACGACGTTGCCGCCGACCCCGTTTTCGGACTGCGCCAGCGCCACGCCGGGTACGAGCGCGAGGACGAGCAGCGTCGCGATGGCGACAACGACGATACGAGTCGACAATTGAGATTTAGTTGACATATTACCAGTAGCTAGTACGCCATGCTCGACGATAAAACACCACTGCAGGTCCCGTTGGCGGAGCCGATTGAGGTCGCCGTCTCTCCTCCCGAGTGGCGCGATCGCGTCGCCAGCGCAAACACCGCTTCGGTCGTTTTATTGCCGGCGCTCCCCTCGTCGGGGACATGAGTGAAGACGAGTCCGAGTCGTCGTCTGGCGACGCCGAGTCGACCGGCCAGACGGCAGGCCAGGCGGAGTCCGTCGCCGGGCGAACCGAGGTCTGGATCGAGAAGTACCGGCCAGAGACGCTAGACGAGATTAAAGGCCACCAGAACATCGTGCCCCGACTGGTAAGCTACGTCGAGCAAAACGATCTCCCCAATCTCATGTTCTCGGGGCCGGCCGGCACCGGCAAGACCACCGCAGCCCAGGCTGTCGCCCGCGAACTCTACGGCGAGGACTGGCGGGAGAACTTCCTCGAGTTGAACGCCTCCGACGAGCGCGGGATCGACGTCGTCAGGGATCGAATCAAGAACTTCGCGCGCTCGAGTTTCGGCGGCTACAACTACCGCATCATCTTCCTGGACGAGGCCGACGCGCTGACGAGCGACGCCCAGTCCGCCCTTCGCCGGACGATGGAGCAGTTCTCCCACAACACCCGCTTCATCCTCTCGTGTAACTACTCGAGCCAGATCATCGACCCGATCCAGTCTCGCTGCGCCGTCTTCCGCTTCACGGAACTCTCCGATGACGCCGTCGAGACACAGGTGCGCGAAATCGCCGACGCGGAGGGCATCGAGGTGACCGACGACGGCGTCGACGCGCTCGTCTACGCCGCCGCGGGCGACATGCGCAAGGCGATCAACGGCCTGCAGGCCGCCGCCGTCATGGGCGACACCGTCGACGAGGAGGGCGTCTTCGCGATCACCGCGACCGCCCGCCCCGAGGAGGTCGAGGAGATGGTCGAGAAGGCCATCGCCGGCGACTTCACGGCGGCCAGGGCGACCCTCGACTCGCTGCTCACCGACCGCGGCCTGGCCGGCGGCGACGTGATCGATCAGCTCCATCGATCGGCCTGGGAGTTCGACCTGGAGGAACTCGCCACGGTGCGCCTGCTCGAACGCCTCGGCGAAGTGGACTACCGCATCACGGAGGGGGCGAACGAACGGTTGCAACTCGAGGCGATGCTGGCGTCGCTGGCGCTCGAGGAGTGATTACCGTTCCCTGGAACACCTTCGTCGGAATCGACCTGCTCAGCGGAGGGAAGTTAAGGACGATCCGTGGGTGGACGCCGTATCGACTGTCGGACTCGGTCGCTGGTCGGATGCAGGAGACCGACGGCGAATTCGATTCGTGGATGAATTCACGAGAGGTGCTACCCCGCCATTTTATGCGTGGGTGAGGAGAAAGTACTTAAAGATGCCATTTCGAGTGAGCGTATGGATCGTAGACAGGTACTGGCGGTCTGTTGCAGCGGCGCATTAACGCCGGTCGTCGGTTGTCTTGATCGGGATACCAGTACCGCCAGCGACGATCCTCGAGAGACGGATACTAACACAGTGGGTGCTCTCGAGAGCGACCAGATGAGAGCAGTGTACGCGCTTCTCGTTACTGAGGCCCCATCTGAAGCAGACGTTACACGATCGACGCACGAAGCAATCGCAGACAATTCGGTGTTGGACGAGATCCTCTCACGGTCAGTGGAGTCGGGGAGGGACTTTCCAACCGAAAAGCGAGCGAGCGGGGAGTACGAAGTCGTGACGATCGATACCAATGAGATGGACCGAGAGAAACTGTACGACGCCGCTGTCTCTCTCGAGAGACTTCCCACGTACGACGAGGATTCGACAGAACACCCGTTGGGAAGGTACGTCGAGCACGAAGGTCAGCTACTCGTGTTCGGGTACGGGGTCGACGATTAGGTCCGTTCCCGGAATCCCGAATATCGGAGCGGCCAGTGCTGGCGTCGCTGGCGCTCGAGGAAACGTTCGCGGGGAGAGCGAACGAGAACGAGGGAACGCCTCGGAACGATTTAGTCGACGACAGTTCTATCATCGAACATGGTAGTCGACCCCGGCGCCGCAATCGTCGGCCTCGTCGGCGTCGGCTGTCCCGCCCTCGCCCTGGCGACCCTGCGCCACGGCAGCTGGATCCGTCTCGCGTACAGAACGGATCCCGCCGACGATACCGACGCTCGAGCGAACGCGCTCGTGATGAGTGCTGTTGGAGCCTCGATGCTCGCGCTCGCGCTCGCGGTCGACCTCGAGCTCCCCGAACGCGCCGTCGGAACCGCCGCGATCCTCGGAACGAGCGCGCTCTGTTTTGGACTTGGCTGGGCGGTCCGACGCTACGACCGCCGGGACCTGCTGACGACGCCGAACGTCGACCGCGAAACCGGAAAGCGACTCGGAACCGCCGTGATGCTCTGTGGCGTGTTGGTCCTCCCGCTCGCGGGGGCCGTCTGGATCGAGGTCGACGCCGGACTCGTGGTTCTGCTGGCTGCCGGCTCGAGTCTCGCGTCGTTGCTGGCGATCGGGATCGCCTACCGGTAGCCCGTCAGGGCGACGGGTCGCTGCCCTCGGCTGGTGACTCGAGGTCGGAGCGTGGGCGACGATGGCGGTGGTCGACGGCGGGATCGGCAGAATCGGCAACGGACCCTCCGTCCGAACCGTGCTCCTCATCTTCGGGCGACCCCTCCCGGAACTCGAACCGCGCACCGCCCGCGTCGCTGTCGGTAATCTCGACGATCCAGCCGTGAGCGCGAGCGATCTGGTCGACGATGTTCAGTCCGAAGCCGGTCCCGCCGCTGGCGGTCGTGTACCCCGTTTCGAACACCGACTGGCGCGCATCCGATGGAATTCCGACGCCGTCGTCGGCGACGAAGAAGCCGTCCTCGAGGGCACCGACGGTAATGGTCAGGTCGCTCGCGTCGCCGTTTCGTTCCCCGCTGGATTCGCTCGAGCCGTGTTCCACCGAATTTCGAAACAGGTTCTCGAGCGCTTCCCGAAGTCGCGCCCGGTCGGCCTCGAGCGACTGGTTCTCACCGAGTTGCAGCGTCGCCCCGTCGGTGTCGACTGCCGACCAGGCCTTCGTCGCCACCGCGTGGACCTCGAGGGGTTCGGTGTCGTCGATCACGTCGCCGCGTCGCGAGAGCGTGAGCAGTCGTTCGATGAGTTCGTCCATCCGATCGAGTGCGTTGTCGATCTCCTCGAGATGGGACTGATCGCCAGTCTCGCCGAGCAACTCGAGGTAGCCCTGGGCGACGTTGAGCGGGTTCCGGAGGTCGTGGCTGACGATGCTGGCGAACTCGTCTAAGCGCTCGTTCTTCGCCGTAAGCGCGCGTTCGTGGCGCTTCTGGTCGGTGATGTCGGTATAGATGGCGTACCCCTCGACGCTTCGTTCGCCGGCGGTGAGCGGGACGACGTTGACCAGGAAGTCCCGAACGTCGGTCGCGGTTCGCCGCCGCGTGACCACGCGCAGGGTTTCGCCGGCGAACAGCGCCTCGTTGAGCCGGCGCGCTTCGTCCTCGTACCCCGACGGGATGATGTAGTCGTCGACGTCCTCGTGCAGAACGGTATCGGTGTCGAAGCCGAAGACCTCCTCGAATCGGTCGTTGACCGCCTGGACGGTCGGTTCGCCGTCCGAGAGGTGGTACTGGACGGCAGGGTCGGGAACGTTGTCGAACAGCGCCGAGAGCCGATCCCGTTCCTCGACGAGGCTGGCTTCGGCCCGCGCCCTGCCGATGGCTTCGGTCACGTGGGCACACAGGAGCTCCGCCAGCTCGAGGTCGATGTCGTCGAAGGCGTGTGATTGCTCGGAGACTGCCTGGAAGACGCCGTACTCCCCGAGGGGCACGGTCATAGCCGACTTGAATCGTTCCAGGCCCTCGATTTCCGGGTCCTCGATCATGACTTCGTCGATGACCGACGGCTCGCCCCGTTGGTAGGTCTCGCCGACGATTCCGTGGTCGAGGGGGACGCGCCTGGCCAATCGCTCGTCCATCGTGTCCGAGTAGGCTTCGGGGACGAGTTCCTCGGTCTCGAGGTCCGCCGAGAGGAAGACGCAGATGTCGAGTTCGAGCACCGTCTCCGTCGTCTCGAGAGCGCGCTCGTAGACCGCCGCCTCGTCTGTCGAACCGACGATTTTAGTCGTCCCCTCGTGGAGCCTGGTCAGGCGCTCCCGCCGTTCGCGCAACGTCTCTGCAACGCGGAGGCGACTGAGCGTCTGGGCGACGTACGTCACGAGCAACTCGGCGAACTCGAGGTCCGATTCGTCGTAGGCGCGTTCGTCGGTCGAGATCGCCTGAAAGACGCCGAACTCTTCGATCGGGACGCTAATTGCCGATCCGTAGCCGTCCTCGTGCGGGCGGGCGTCGGGGTGATCCGCCACCTCCTCGAGCAGGAACGAGCGTTGTTCCCGGTAGGTCTTGCCGAGGATCCCCTCCGAGAGATCGTGTGCTCGCGAGATGTCGTCGAATTCGTCCGAGCCGGCGCGAATCACCAGCTTCGTCTCGCCGTCTCGCTCTTCGGCGAGCGAGATCGACGATGCGTCGAATCCGAGGATGGCTTCGGCCGACTCGATGGCGAGGTCGAGGAGGCGTTCCTCAGAGCGACACGCGACGAGACGAGTGGTCATCCGGTGAAGGCGAGCGACCTTCGGGCGGTCGCCACTTTCGTCCACTGTAGCGGTCGCTGTCGATTGTCCCGACTGCCGTCTGCACTGCCAGTCGATCTCGTCGGCCAGGTGAACCACCGAGTCGTCGGTCCGACGAACGAACCCGTCAACGCCCTCGAGGGCGTGGATCGATGTGGAATCGACGCGTGAGTCGGCGGTGAGGTCGTGGGTAGGATCGGTGTCGGGACCGTTGTCGGGATCGGCAGCAGAGACACGGTCGGGATTGCCGTAATAGATGAGCGGCGTTCCGCTACAGGCAGCGGCGACGGCTTCGATCGGCGGCGCGTCACCGGTCGCGTCCTCCGCGAAGACGACGCAGTCGGCAGCGGCGACGCGCTCGTCGAGGGCTTCGATCGAGTCGACGCACTCGACGGACGACCGCGGCGCCACCCGCTCGAGTTGGCGTTCGAGTTCGAGAACGCCTTCGGACCAGGTCGTATCGGCCGACGGCCCGGCATTGGGAGCAGTTACGTAGAGGACGGTATCGGTCATGGCTGGTGAGGCGGAACGCTGGAAACGACGCTCGAGTTACCGTAGAATGGGCGATATCTAACATATATCTGTGGGTTGTTCAGTGCCGGAATTCTTCGGAGCCATCCAGGTGAGATCAGTCGAGACCCCGCTCGCCGTCAGACCGACTCGCTCGAGCGAGCGCGGTCCGCCGACAGCGACCACGCCCACCGCACCCAGTAGAATCCGAGGATTGCGGCGACGACGAACCAGAGGCCGCCAAACGGGGCGTACCACTCGAGCACGTACGCCGGCGCGGCGGCGACGAACCGACCGACGCCCACGGCCGCCACAACCACGAGCGCCGTGACGAACAGGAGTCGATCGGCGTCGACCTCGCTCGAGCGCCACACCCGAACCGAGCCGAGTCGCCGAACGTCGGCGGATACGAGTGCGACGGCGGCCGCGCTCGCGCCGACGGTCAACGCGAGCGCGACGTCCAGGTCGAGGACGTACCCGCCGGCGAGGAGGTCGCCGATGGTCACCGGCACGAGCGGCAGCGTGAACGATAGCGCCGGACCGCCGTTCCAGGCCGCGTAACAGAGCGGAATCAGCAGGATCGTTGGGGTGACGAGCGCGATAGCGATCGTTCTGACGGTGTCGAATCCCACCGTCAGCGAGTCGAGGACGACGTCGTCGATCGTGACGCGTGTGCCGACGTGGCTGATCAGGAACAGCGCGATGAGCCCACACAGGTAGCCGCCGACGGCGACCGTTCGTCGGCGCTCGAGGCCGAGCCAGGGGTGGTCCAGGAGCTCGAGGACGGGGCCAGGCGTCGCTCGCTCGGGGAGGGAAGGGATGTCGGTGCTCACGGGTCCTCCACGATGAGCGTCGCGCGTCCGTCGTGATCCGGACCGGACTCGTTGGTCATATCGATCGCCCCCGGGGAGACCCGCCAGCCCGCGGCGTCGAAGATGGCCTCGACGGTCTCTCGTCCCCGCCGGTAGGAAGCGATGCCGTGTTTCGGACGGGCGCCGGTGTCCTCGTGAGCCTGCATCGAGACGACGTCTTCGAACGACCAGCACCGGACGTGGCGTCGCCCGCTGGCCCCCCAGTAGGTCTGGGCAGCCGTCGTCTGCTGGCGGACGTACGAGTCGGTCGTTCGATCCCAGGCGAATCGCGTGTATTCCACCGGGTTGCGGACCCACCCCTCCTCGTCCAGGACGGTCATGACGCGCTCGAGGCCCGCCTCGCCGTCCGCAGCGGGTATCAGCACAACGTTGAACGGCGCCGTGGGGACGAACCCGTCGCGCGTCGGCGCGTAGTGGTGGCGGCCGACGGGCGCCTCATCCTCGGTGGTGATTTCCGTGCCGATCCAGTCAGCGGCAGCCGCGGACGGTTCGGCGCCCTCGACCGTGCCGTGAAGTGTGGTCGAGTGCGGGGGTGTCGGGAGGAGGGCGATACCAGTAGCCGTGCCGATACCGGTCAGGCCGATTTTCCGCAGCAGGGACCGTCGCGTCGTCATTGCCGACACTCGACCTCGTTTACTATCGCAGCCGTAGCCGTGGCTGAGACTGCGACCGTAGCCACAGCCGTGGCCGCGACCGTCGTCGACGGACGGAGGGGGGGGCGGCCCGTCGCGGCCTCGAGAGGGCCGTCGCCCGAGTCGAGACACATATTCGATCGCTAACATCATATCGGAAAGTCCAACTGAGAGTACTTATTTATTTCGTGATCTATTCGTCCCGCAATAGTCGATTCGAGTGACACGCGGGTCGGACAGATGGGCGTTCCAGGCGCCCAGAGAATGAGCCGTGACACCCGTTGCGCAACTGTTTTACCGCCTGCAGGGCCAATACGAGGTACGAATGAGTGAACTGGAGGAGGAGTACCGACTCGAGTATTTCGAGGAGGAGGGGTTCGTGCGCAAGGAGTGTCCCTCCTGTGGGGCACATTTCTGGACGCGCGATCACGACCGCGAGACCTGCGGGGAACCGCCCTGCGAGCAATACGACTTCATCGACGAACCGGGATTCGCCGAGGAGTACACCCTCGAGGAGATGCGCGAGGCGTTCCTCTCGTTCTTCGAGGACCACGACCACGAGCGCATCGATCCGTACCCGGTAGCGGCCAACCGCTGGCGCGACGACGTCCTGTTGACCCAGGCGTCGATCTACGACTTCCAACCGCTGGTTACCTCGGGGAAGACGCCCCCGCCAGCGAACCCGCTGACCGTCAGCCAGCCCTGCATCCGGATGCAGGACATCGACAACGTGGGCAAGACGGGCCGGCACACGATGGCCTTCGAGATGATGGCCCACCACGCGTTCAACGTCCGCGAGGACGCCGAGGAGGAGTACGCCTACGAGGGCGAGGTCTACTGGAAGGACCGCACCGTCGAACTCTGTGACGAACTGCTCGACTCCCTGGGCGCGGACATCACCGACGTCACCTACATCGAGGACCCGTGGGTCGGCGGCGGCAACGCCGGGCCCGCCATCGAGGTCATCTACAAGGGCCTCGAGCTGGCCACGCTGGTCTTCATGTGCATGGAGCAAGACCCCGACGGCGAGTACGAACTCAAGGACGGGAACACCTACTCGTTCATGGACACGTACATCGTCGACACGGGCTACGGCCTCGAGCGCTGGACCTGGATGAGCCAGGGGACGGCGACGGTCTACGAGGCGATCTACCCCGAGATGATCGACTTCCTCAAAGACAACGCGGGGCTGGAGTACACCGACGACGAAGCCGACATCGTCGCCCGGGCAGCACGGCTCTCGGGCCAACTCGACATCGACGACGTCGACGACGTCGAGGCCGCCCGCGGGGAAATCGCTGACGAACTCGGCGTCGACGTCGGCGACCTCCGCGACCTCGTGGAGCCGCTCGAGCGGATCTACGCCATCGCCGACCACTGCCGGACCCTCGCGTACATGTTCGGCGACGGCATCGTCCCCTCGAACGTCGGCACAGGTTACCTCGCGCGGATGGTGCTCCGCCGAACGAAGCGGCTGTGCGACACGGTCGGCGTCGACGCCCCCCTCGACGAACTCGTCGACATGCAGGCCGAGCGCCTAGGCTACGAGAACCGCGACACCGTCCGCGACATCGTCCGCACCGAGGTCGAGAAGTACCGCGAGACGCTCGAGCGCGGCGGCCGACGGGTCGAAGCCCTCGCAGCGGAGTACGCGAAGAAAGGCGAGTCGATCCCCCTCGAGGAACTGATCGAGCTCTACGACAGCCACGGCATCCAGCCCGACATGGTCGAGGAGATCGCCGCCGAAGCCGGCGCCGACGTGGACGTCCCCGACGACTTTTACAGCCTCGTCGCCGACCGCCACGACACGACGACGGTCGAGGAAGCCACCGAGGAGGGCGACGAGCGGTTCGCCGACCTCCCCGAGACGGAGAAACTGTACTACGACGACCAGCAGCGAACCCAGTTCGAGGCAGTCGTCCTCGACGTGTTCGACCGCGAGGAGGGCTACGACGTCGTGCTCGACCAGACGATGTTCTACCCCGAGGGTGGTGGCCAGCCAGCCGATCGGGGCACGCTCTCGAGCGAAGAGAAGACCGTCGACGTGCTCGATGTCCAGATCGAAGACGGCGTCGTCACCCATCGAACCGACGAGGATCCGGGGAAGGGCGAGTTCGTCAAGGGGCAACTCGACGCCCCTCGTCGTCGCCAGTTGATGCGCCACCACACGGCGACCCACATCGTCATGCACGCCGCCCGGCAGGTGCTCGGCGAGCACGTCCGCCAGGCGGGTGCTCAGAAGGGCGTCGAGTCCTCGCGCGTAGACATCCGTCACTACAACCGGATCTCCCGGGAGGCCGTCAAGCAAATCGAGCGCGTCGCCAACGGCATGGTGATGGACAACGTCTCCGTCGACCAGGAGTGGCCCCACCGACACGAGGCCGAGGCCGAACACGGCTTCGACCTCTACCAGGGCGGAATCCCACCGGGAACGAACATCCGACTCATCCACGTCGCCGAGGACGTCCAGGCCTGCGGCGGCACCCACGTCGCCCGTACCGGCGACGTCGGCGCGATCAAGATCCTGACCACCGAGCGCGTCCAGGACGGCGTCGAGCGACTCGTCTTCGCCGCTGGCGACGCGGCCATCGAGTCCACCCAGCGCACCGAGGACGCCCTCTACGGGGCCGCCGAGGCCCTCGACGTCTCCCCCGAGAACGTCCCGGAGACCGCCGAACGCTTCTTCGAGGAGTGGAAAGCGCGTGGCAAGGAGATCGAGGATCTAAAAGAGCAGCTCGCGACCGCCCGCGCCAGCGGCGGTGGCGGCGGTGAGGAGGTCGCAGTCGGCGAGACGACCGCCGTCGTCCAGCGGATCGACGCCGACATGGACGAACTCCGGGCGACGGCCAACGCTCTCGCCGCGGAGGGCAAGATCGCCGTCATCGGCTCAGGCGAGAGCGGCGCGCAGTTCGTCGTCGCCGTCCCCGACGGCGCCGACGTCAACGCCGGCGAGGTCGTCGGCGAACTCGCCTCGCGAGTCGGCGGCGGCGGCGGCGGTCCGGCCGACTTCGCCCAGGGTGGCGGGCCGAACGTCGATGCGCTCGACGAGGCGCTCGAGGACGCGCCCGACGTGCTTCGGCAGGTACTGGACGCCTGAGACGCGCTCGCCGTCCGGGGGCTCACTCGACCGACGGCAACACCAGTGCCCGTGAGAGGCCAGGTTTTTTGACGCCGCTCGTCCCATGACCGACGACGATGGCGCTATTCGCGGAGTTTTCCGTTCCAACAGAGGCGTTCGCCCTCCACGAGACGCTCGAGGCCGAGCCTGACGCCGTCGTCGAAATCGAGCGCGTCGCCGCCACCGAGGAACTCATCACGCCGTACTTCCGGGTCAGCGGCGTCGATCTTGGTGCCTTCGAGGCCGCCGCCGCGGACGACCCGTCGGTCCGGGGACTCACGCGAATCGATCGGTTCCGGGAAGCGACCCTGTACCGTGCCGACCTGGTCCGGGACGTCGACGCAATTGTCTACGCGTACACGTCGACAGACGCGACGATTCTCGAGGACTCGGCCCAGCACGACCGCTGGGAGCTTCGGATGCGGTTTCCCGACGGCGACGCCCTCTCACAGTTCAGCACCTACTGTGAGGATCGAGAGATTCCGTTCGAACTCACGCGACTGTACGACCGGGCCAACCCCCAGTCGAGGGCCAAGTTCGGCGTAACGGAAAAGCAACACGAGGCGCTGCTGACGGCGTGGAAACGCGGGTACTTCTCCTCGCCAGAGGTCACGCTCGAGGACGTCGCGAGCGAGATGGACATCACGCCACAGGCGCTCTCGAATCGGTTGCGACGTGGCTACGAGTCGCTGATCGAGCACACGATTGCGGTGACGGGGCCCGACGAGGATATGGAGGGCTAGAGAAACTCGCGCACGTCGGAGTACCACATGTCGTGGTAGTCGACGTGACCGACGCGACGGCCGATCGAGACGGCCAGGACGTGCCAGCACAGCGCCGTGGGATCCTCGGGATCGAGGTTGAACTCACTGTCCTTGCAGGTACAGCCGCCGTCCTCGACGACGTACTCGTCCTCGTAACCCACGACGACGGTGAAATCCCGGTAGACCTTGACCCGCCCCTCCGCGACGGCCTCGATGGCGCGCACCCCGCGGTCGCCGTGCAGGCGAGAGATGCGCTCGACGATCGAGGGGGAGAGTTCGCCGGCCTCCTCGAGGTCGGCCTGCCAGCGCTCGACGGGATCGGCGTTCGACTCGGGCACGTCCGGTACTCTCTGTCGGACCGTCATATCGGTTTGGGTGTCCGGGCGGGAACGTGGAAATCACACCGCTTTTCGCCCCCCGCCGTCGAGAACGGGTATGCGCGTGACGGAGGGTGGCGTCGAGTTCGAGGTTCCCGGCGAACAGACCGAAGGCGTCGAGGAGTCGGTGTTCTACAACCCCCGCCAGGAGTTGAATCGGGACCTGACGATAGCGACGCTGCGAGCGTTCCGCGAACGCCAGTCCAGGGCCCGTCGCTACCTGGACGCGATGACCGCCAGCGGCGTCCGCGGCCTCCGGGCGGCCGTCGACGGCTGGGACGTCACCTGCTGTGACCGCGAGCCGGAAGCCGTGGACCTCGCGAGCGAGAACCTCGAGCGCGCCGGCTTCGAACTCGGGGTCGACGCCGAGGTCGTCCACCGGAACGTCAACGCCCTGATGCACGACGCCGTCTTCGACGTGATCGACCTCGACCCCTACGGGACGCCGATGCCGTTCGCCGACGCGGCGTTCGCCCGGTGTCGCCACCTCGTCTGCGTCACCGCGACCGACACCGCGCCGCTGTGTGGCGCCCACTTCAGGAGTGGGATCCGCTCCTACGGCGCCGTGCCCCGGAACACCGAGTACCACACCGAGATGGGCGTCCGGACCCTGCTCTCGGGACTCGCCCGGAGCGCCGCCCGGTTCGACGTCGGCGTCACCCCGCTTCTGACGCACGCGACCAGTCACTACGTCCGCACGTTCCTCGAACTCGACCGGAAGCCGACCGCCGCGGACGCCAGCCTCGAGGAACTGGGCTTCCTGGTTCACTGCGAGGACTGCCTGTATCGCGAATACGCGTTCGGGCTGGCGCCCGCCGCGGATCTCCCACTTCGGACGTGCCCCAACTGTGACGGCGCCCGGCTGCTGGCGGCCGGCCCGCTCTGGCTAGGTCCGATGCGGGATCGCGAGTTCGTCGTCGACGTTCGCGAACGAATCCCGGACGAGTTCGGGACCGCCGGGACGGGACGGGCGCTCCTCGAGACGCTCGAGTCCGAACTCGACGAACCGACCTACTACGACCAGCACAAGCTCTGCAAGAACTGGGGGCTACCCGCCAACGCGATGGCCGACTTCCTGGCCGACCTCGAGACGGCGGGGTACGCGACGTCGAAGACCCACTACGGCGGGACGACGTTCAAGACAGATGCCCACGTGGGCGAGATTCTCGAGGCGACGAGGGCGAGTCTGGAGTGAGTCAGGGCTCGAGATTCTCGTCTGCGTCCCCATTTGCGTTCGCGTCTCCGTCTGCATCCCCATCCGCGTACAGCCGAACGAGACCACACTCCGGACAGCACACCGCCTCGAGTTTCGTCGTCGTCTCGAGGCCGAGTTTCCCGAGCACGCCGTCGTGCTTGGCGCCGTCGATTCGGAGCCCGTAGCCGCTTCCGGTCCGGACCGTCGTCTCCTCCATCGTCACGGCACAATCGGGACATCGACGCTGGATCATGTCGCTTTCTTTTAGAGTTCGAACAATAGATCTGGCGGATGCCACTGTGAATCGACCACTCAACGGAGCGGCGGGTTACGGGACGCACTCGTCCGCAGGGCTATTACCCTCCCCGAGGAAGACCTACCCGTGATCGACCGTCGCCGCACGATTCAGCTCACCTATCGCATCCTCTCGCTCGCCCGGGCCGAACAACTGACACTGCTGTCGGCAGCCGTCGCGTTCTACGCCTTCCTCTCCCTCGTGCCGCTGTCGCTGCTATCACTCGGCGTGGCGGCGTCGATCGGCGGCGAGCCGCTGGCGGCTCGGGTGGCCGCAGTCTCCGAAGACGTACTGACGCCCACGGCCCGGCAGATCCTCGCGGAGACGCTCCTCGACGAAACCGGCCGACAGGGGGCGACGGCCATCGGCGCCGTCGGCCTCATCTGGGGCGCCAGCCGCGTCCTTCACGGCCTCGACCAGATGTTCTCGGCCGTCTACGGTACCGTGCGGTCGTCCTCGCTGCTGGACACCCTCTGGGACTCGATGATCGTCCTGGTGGCCGCCACGCTCGGCTTCAGCGCGGTCACCGTCCTCGAGTTCGCCGTCGAGTTCGTTCCCGGGTTCTCCGTCGGCCTCCTCGGCCCGGTGTTCGTCCTGATCAGCCTCCTCGCCGCGTTCTTCCCGATGTACGTCGTCTTCCCGGACGTCCCGGTGGGCCTCCGGGAAGCTGCACCGGGGGCGATCATCGCCACGGTCGGCTGGTTCGCGCTCGGGCAGGTGTTCTCACTCTACACCGCATTTGTGGGCGGGTTCAGCGTCTACGGCGTCCTCGGCGCCGTCTTGCTCGTGCTCATCTGGCTCTACATTGGTGCCGCCATCGTCGTCTTTGGCGTCGTGGTCAACGCCGTCCTCGCCGGAATTGACGTGGATCGGCAGCTACAAAGTCACGGGCCACGACAGGTATCCACAGAAGCGATGTCCGAGGACGCCACTGGAACCGACGAGCAAGACGGGCCAGCACGGGGGGCAAGCGAGCCGCAGTCACGATCACGCTCACAACAGCGCGAGGGATCCAGAACCCGCGACCGAGCGGACGATCCCGCCGCCCTTCGCGAGGAACTCCGCCAGCTCGAGGATCGGCTCGAGTCCTTCGAGAGCTCCGTCGAGGACCGAACCGTCAGACGCCAGTCCCTCGAGGCCGACCTCAAGCGGTACGTCCGTCGCCGCGTTCGCCGGGGGCACGCCCACGGCTGGGGACCGTACCTCGTCTTGCTGTACGGCACCGCGATGACCCTGGGCGCGTTCTACTTCCTCGAGGGCCCGTGGGCCGTGCTGGCGATGCTCGTCGTCTGGACGTCGACGCTCGGCGTCTACGTGCTGATGGTGCTGTTCGGCGCCGGCATCTCCGCGCTCGGTCTTCCGGGACGGCTCCGTAACCGAATCTCGGAATGGCGGTCCTGAGCGGGGTCGACCGCTCGAGGAGGAATCGATGGACGACCGTGCGCTCCTCTCGTCGGCACCATCCGACAGCACGAAGAAGAACGCAAACAGCGAGCGGCGCGGTCGGTGATCCAGTGAAGCGCTAGAACGTCTCGAGGTACCGATCGAGTTCCCACTCGGAGACGTCGACCAGGTACTCCTCGAACTCCTGGCGCTTCGCCTCGACGAACTTCGGCCCGACGTGCTCGCCGAGGGCGTCGTAGATGACCTCGTCCGCTTCGAGGGCGTCGACTGCCTCACCGAGGTTCGTCGGTAGGGTCTCGATGCCGTACTCTTCACGTTTCTTCCCGTCGAACTCGTAGATGTTCTCCCGGACAGGGTCTGGCGCCTCGAGGTCCTTCTCGATGCCGTCGAGACCCGCGTGGATCATGACCGCCAGCGCGAGGTAGGGATTACACGAGGGGTCGGGCGAGCGCAGTTCGATGCGAGAGGCCGCTGGCACGCGAGCGGCCGGCTTGCGGATGAGCGCCGAGCGGTTGCGGTCGGACCACGCCACGTAGACCGGCGCCTCGTAGCCGGGCACCAGGCGTTTGTAGCTGTTGACGATCGGGTTCGCGATCGCGGTGATCGCCGGGGCGTGCTCGAGGACGCCCGCGAGGAACGACTTCGCCGTACTCGAGAGGTTGAACTCGTCGTCGCCGTCGTGGAACGCGTTCTCGCCGTCCTCGGTGAACAGCGAGATGTGGGTGTGCATCCCGGAGCCGTTGATCCGCGGGATCGGCTTCGGCATGAACGTCGCGTGGTAGCCGTGCTGGGCCGCGATGGCGCGCACGACCGTCCGGAAGGTGCCGACGTTGTCGGCCGTGGTGAGCGCGTCGTCGTACTCGAAGTTGATCTCGTGTTGGCCCTCGGCGACCTCGTGGTGGCTCGCCTCGACCTCGAAGCCCATGCTCTCGAGGCCGTAGATGATGTCCCGGCGGACGTCACTCGCGAGGTCCTTCGGCGCGAGATCGAAGTACCCGCCGGCGTCGTTCGTCTCGGTCGTCGCGCCGCCCTCTTCGTCCTCCTCGAACAGGAAGAACTCGGGTTCGGGCGCGGCGTTGATCGAGTAGCCGAGGTCCTGAGCGCGATCGATCGCCCGCTTCAGAATGTAGCGCGGGTCGCCCTCGAAGGGCTCGCCGGTGGAGGTGTTGTAGACGTCACAGATCATCCGGGCCGAGGCGCTCTCGCCGCTCTGTCTCCACGGGAGGATGGCGAACGTGTCCGGATCGGGCACCAGACGCATGTCCGACTCCTGGATTCGCACGAAGCCTTCGATCGAGGAGCCGTCGAAGTAGATTCCCTCGGTAAACGCCTTCTCGGCCTGGCGGGACGGAACGGCGACGTTCTTGACGACGCCGAGGATATCGGTGAACTGGAGCCGGAGGAAATCGACGCCTTTCTCCTCGATTTCGTCCAGCACCGCCTGTTCGGTCGGGGTGATGTTTCCGCTTGTCATCTTCTCGTCGTTCTCCTCAACGATGTCCACTACTAAAATCCTGCTGTTGTGAGCAAATCTCCCGTCTCTCGATCGAAAGTGGATATTCGTAAAGTTCTAATGGTGGGAGTGAGTTGGTAGACGTGATGACGTACGAAAATCTCGACGCAAAGTTAGTGAATGCACTTCTGGGCGACGGCCGGGCGAGCCTCCGCAGCCTCGCCGAGGACCTCGACGTCTCCGTGACCACCATCTCGAACCACCTCTCTGCGCTCGAGGGCGAGGGCGTGATCCACGGCTACACCCCGAAGATCGACTACGATGCCCTCGATTACGACGTTACGGCCGTCATCCAACTGAAAGTCGAGGGGAACGCCCTCCCGGACATCACCGAGACGCTCAAAGAGCACAAGCAGATGATCTCCGTCTACGAGGTCACCGGCGACTACGACGTCATCGCGGTCGGAAAGTTCACCGACACCGACGGGATGAACGACCAGATCAAGGCCCTCCTCACCGACCCCGACATCAAGGAGTCGAACACGAGCGTCGTCCTCAACGCAGTCTCCGAGAACGAACAGTTCGAACTCGAAGTCGACGAATAGCGCCTCGAAATTACCTCGAATCGCCGTCTCTCGCCTCGATTGTGTACTCGATCGTCAAAAACTGTCGACCGACGAGCCACATCTCGTGGCTGGCGTGCAGGTCCTGGCCGTCGCTCGCGACCCGCCAGACGCGAAACCGCTGCTCCATCGGCAGGCGAACCGGCCCCAGGGGCGTCACGAGATAGAGACCGCCGTCGCCCGGGCCCCGGGTGGTGAAAGTCACCCCGTCCTCGTCGGACTCGAGCGCGAACTGCTCCGGCCGGAGCACCGTCGAGAGGTTGCTCGCCGGCAGGGGAACGGCGACGTTCGCGTACGTGACGCCTGCTCGCTCGTGGGTCGTGTAGACCGCGACGAACACCGCCTCGCCGGAATCGGGATCGGTTCGCGTCCAGACGCGAGCGCCGCGCGGGTCTGCCGACGTCGGAACCCGCGCCAGCCGACTCTCGAGGCGGCGCGTCCGTCCGTCGCTCCGTCCGGGGAGGTTGAGCTGCTCGAGGCGAGCGGTCGCGAACGAGGCGAGCCATGCCCCGAGTCGAAAGCCGCGGTGCCAGCGCGTTTCGTAGGTGAGGTCGTAGTCGCTCGTCCGTTCGTAAAAGCGGCGGACTGCGGGGTGGACGTCGCCGGGGTCGAACGCATCGACCGGACCGGACTCGAGGTCGATTTCCTGGCGTTCGTAGACGTCGAAGTCCTCGAGTTCGCCCGCGACCGGGTCGACCTCGAGTCCGTTCCGGGCCGCCCAGTCGGGGCCGACGTAGCGGCCACCGAACAGCGGCGAGAACGGCCGGTCGGCGACGAAACGGGTTCGAATGGCACGCCAGCAGCCGACGAGCGCGACGGCCGTGAACGCGACGACGAGGAGCCAGCGTGCTCGGGATTGGAATCGTGAGCGAGCACCTCCGCGACGCCACCTCCATGGTCCCATCGGTGAGCCATCGGGTCGCGGGCGGCTTATACTGTCGGCCTCGTTCGCGAACTCCGCCCGGCCGTTTCGCCGGTTTTTAAGTCACCCTGTCGAGTTGCCTCGTACATGAAGCGCATCATCAGCACGGACGACGCACCGGCGGCCGTCGGCGCCTACAGCCAGGGAACGACCGACGACTCGATCGTTTTCACTGCGGGCCAGATCCCGCTCACGCCCGACGGCGAATTGCTCGACGACGAGCCGATCGACGTCCAGACCGAGCAGGCCCTCGACAACGTCGAGGCCGTCCTCGAGGAAGCGGGCGCGGCCATGAGCGACGTGCTCAAGATGACCGTCCTCCTGGACGACATCGACGAGTTCGAGGCGATGAACGAGGTCTACGCGAGCTACTTCGACGACGAGCCGCCGGCCCGGAGCGCCTTCGAGGTCGCGAACCTGCCGAAGGGCGTCGGAATCGAAATTGAAGCGATCGCCAGCCTCGAGTAGTCGAGGCGTGGTCGAAACCGTAAACGTGGACGCTCGCCTGAAATCCGCCGTCCTCTGGGGTGCCGTCGGCACGATGACGTTCCTCGTGCTCGTCCAGGGGTACGCACTCGCCATCGAGCCACTGGTGTCGCTGACTCGAGCGGGACTGGTCGCGCTGGTGGTTGGCCTCGGAACTGCGGCGGCGGCGTACCGACTCGAGCCCCGGGTGGCGCGGTGGGCAGCGGGGCGGACCGGTGAGCGAGACGTGGACGGGGAACGGAAGTGACGCCCGTCGACTCCTTACGTAACAGTTAAACGACCCACCCGGCTATGCTCGAGTGAGCCAGGATGGCCGAACGGTAAGGCGCACGCCTGGAAAGCGTGTTCCCTTTCGGGATTCAGGGTTCAAATCCCTGTCCTGGCGTTTCTCGCGTCACAACCCCGCGAGCGGCGCGTAGCGACGCGAGCGATCGTGACGCGAGAAACGCGAACGAAGGGATATAACGAGGGAAGTCGCAGCCCGCACAGCGAGCGAAGCGAGCGAGCAGGACCGTCTTTGCGTAGTTCAAATCCCTGTCCTGGCTCGATTGTCGCAAGTAAACGTACAACGGGTTGACTCTTCGTCCTCCACCGCTCGAGGTATCGTAGTCATCGAAACGAGTTACCCAGTGGTTGCAGGCAGCCGGCTGGAACCAGCAATTCCGACCGACCAGTTGCTACCGATCGGCAATAATAGTGAACACCTGCTACAGGATCGATTGCGTCAAGCCTTACCGCCTCGAGCGCGTCTGCCAGAACATGACCGACTGTCGCGCCCACCGTCCGGCGTTCGGACGTGCGGCGAACCGAGGAGTAGAGACTCGAGGTGGGGACTGATGGGACGAGGGAAAGACGACTACTACAACCGCGCGAAACAGCAGGGCTATCGCTCGAGAGCGGCCTACAAACTCAAGCAACTCGACGACCTCGAGTCGCTCATCGAGGGCGGCGACACCGTGGTCGACCTCGGGGCGGCCCCCGGTGGCTGGCTCCAGGTCGCCGCCGAGAAGGTCGGTCCCCGCGGGCGAGTCATCGGCGTCGACCTCCAGCGAATCAAGGATCTCGAGGATCCCGAACTCGCCGATCGCACGGAGACGCTCCGAGGGGACATGACCCAGGAGAAGACCCTGAAGCGGGTCCTCGATGCCGCGGACGGCCCCGTTGACTGCGTCGTCTCGGACATGGCGCCGAACATGTCCGGGGAGTACTCGCTAGACCAGGCGCGCTCGCTTCACCTCGCCCGAATGGCCTTCGAGACGGCCCTCGAGTTGCTGGACACGGGGGGCAACTTCGCGGTGAAGGTGTTCGAGGGGCCGGACGTGGACGCCCTCCGGGCGGATATCGAGGACGAGTTCCAGTACGTCAGAGCGACCAGCCCGGACGCCTCCCGGCAGTCCTCCTCCGAGATTTACCTCCTCGCCAAGGGGCGCCTGACCGCCCCGGTCGAGGTGGGTGAGGAACTCGAGGTCGAGATTATCGACACGGGATCGGAGGGCGACGGTATCGCGTCGGTGGAGGGGTACCGGCTGTTCGTCGCCGGGACCGAGGAGGGAGAGACGGTCCGGGTTCGCGTCGAGGACGTCAAACCGAACTTCGGGTTCGCGGAACTGCTCGAGTGACTGTACTCCAGAAGTGGTAAATCACCAGACTCGAGCCTACTTCTGGACGCCGACGAGGTCAAACGGCGAGCCGTTCTCGTTGCTCGCGGCCTGTTCGTAGACGACGTGAGCGGCCGCGACATCCTGGATCGCGAGACCGGTCGAGTCGAAGACGGTGACGCCGGTGTCGGCGTCCCGCCCCGTCTTCTCGCCGACGACGAGCTGGCCGATCTCGCCGTAGATGTCGTCGTCGGTGAGGACGCCCTCGTTGTAGGGGACGTTGATCTCGCCGGAGTGGGTGCACTGCTTGTGGTCGTCGATGACGATGCGGGCACCCCGGAGGAGGTCGTCGGCCAATTCGTGCTTGCCCTCGGCGTCGGCCCCCATCGCGTTGATGTGGGTATGCTCGCCGACGTCGTCGGGACCGACGATGGGCGTCTCGACGGGCGTCACCGTCGAGAGCACGTCGCAGTGGCCAGCCTCGCTGATCGATCCCTCGCGAACGTCGAACTCGTCGCCGTAGGCGTCGATAAATCGCCGGACGCGCTCGTCGTCTAGGTCGCTCACGACGACCTCCTCGATGGGTCGAATCTGGGCGATGGCGTCGAGCTGGGTGTACGACTGGACGCCGGCGCCGACGATGCCGAGGCTCGTGGCGTCCTCGACGGCCAGGTAGTCCGTGGCGACGGCGGCCGCCGCGCCGGTGCGCTTCATCGTGAGTTCGGTGCCGTCCATCACCGCGAGCGGGAACGCAGTCTCGGGATCGGAGTAGATCATCGTCCCCATCACGGTCGGCAGGTCGTGGTCGACGGGATTGTCGGGGTGGACGTTGACCCACTTCAGCCCAGCGGCGTCCCAGTCCCCAGCGTCGAGGTAGGCGGGCATCGACCGGAAGTCCCCGTTGTACTGGGGGAGGTCGATGTAGGACTTCGCCGGCATCTGTGCGTCCCCGCGCTCGTAGGCGGCGAAGGCGTCCTCGACCGCGCCGATGACGTCCGCCATCATCGCGTTCTGGTCGACGTCCTCGCTGTCCAGCAGGAGCGTTTGCATACCCGCGAATATTGCGGGCCCGTACTTAATACATGAGAATTCCTCGCGTCTTCGTCTCCTCGTCTCTTGGCCCCTCGCCCTCTCGCTTTCTCGCCTCCGCTCGAGGCCGCAGTCCTCGATTCGACAGCAATCCGAACGCAGGCCTTAACCCGCCAGCTACCCAACTCGAGGACATGACCGACCGCCAGGAGGATTCAGACCGCAGGCACCGCTTCTCGGAGGGAGCCGGCTTCGACGAGTCCTACGAGGAGTTCGACCTCGATCCGCCCGAACTCGACGTCGATCCCTCGCGGGTCGACCCCATCGATTCGCGGGCACTCGCCGACATGCTCGACGAGCGCCAGATCGGGAGCGAGGACGTCGACGCCCAGGAACTGATCGACGTCGGCCTCAGCTACACGCAGATCAACCGCTACGAGCAGGCCACCGAGGCCTTCGAGCGCGCCGCCCGGTTCACCGACGACCCCGCCACGGAACAGGAGGCCTGGGTCAACAAGGGGGTCGCCCACGCCGAACTCGAGGAGTACGACGAGGCCATCGGCGCCCACCGCGAAGCCCTCCGCATCGCCCGCGAAGCGGAGGAAGACGCCGGCGAGTACGATCGCTCCTCGCCCGAGCACACCGCGACCGCCCACACCAATCTCGCCTACGCCCTGTGGGAGTTCGGCGAGACGGCCGAAGCCCTCGACCACGCCGAACGCGCCGTCGAGGTCGACGACCGCTTCGCCGAGGGCTGGTACAACCGGGCGTTCTTCCTGGCCGACCGGGGCCTCACCGAGGATGCGCTCCACTCGATCGACAACGCGATCAGGCTGGGGCTCCGTAACGCGCCGGTCCTCGAGGAAAAAGCCCGGATTCTCGAGGAACTGGGCGAGGACGAGCAGGCCGAGGCCCTCGCCGAGGAGGCGAACGAACTGCGCGAGCAGGCCGAACAGCAACTGGTCGAGGAGCGCGAGCAGATGCGTGAGTGACCGTGACGTCGACGAACGCCGACGCGGACGATGACTTCGAATCGGGCGAGGACGCGCTCGAGGGGAGCGTCGACTCGAGTGAGAACGCCGAGGCCGTGACAGGCGGAGACAACGAGGTGAACGCAGATGCCGACACCGAGGCCAGCGAGCACACCGACGATGGCCCGATGTTACTCGTCGAGCGCCAGACGCCCAAAGGCCTGCTCGTCTCGGTCTGTGATCGGAACGTCCTCGGGGAGTCCTTCGAGGCCCCGGACGGTCGTGCCTCGCTGACCGTCACCGAGGACTTCTACGGCGAGGGGGCCGACGCCGTCGGCGAGGAAGCCGTCGTCGACAGCCTCTCGCGGGCGAGCGTCGCCAACCTGGTCGGCGAGGAATCCGTGTCGGTGGCGATCGGTGCCGGATTCGTCGAAGCCGAGCACGTCCTCGAGCTCGAGGGGACGCGACACGCCCAGTTCTTGCGGATGTAAGTGCTGCAGAATGCGGATGTGAGCGCTGCAGAAGCTGACGTCTCGCAATCGCCGCCTTACTCGTGAGCCGCCGAGTTGTCCCGCGGTTCGTACCCCAGCACCTCGCGAGCGCGCTCGAGCGAGTAGTACTTGCGGTCGTTGTCGGAGATGCCGTAGACGATCTCGTAGCCGTAGTCGGCCTCGATCGCCCGGTCGAAGAGGTGGGCGCAGTCCCGGTAAGAGAGCCACATCGCCTGCCCGCGCTCGTAGTCGACGGGCGGGTGGTCCTTCGTGAGGTTCCCGATCCGGACGCAACACACCGAGAGGCCGTATTCGTCGTGGTAGTACCGGCCGAGGGTCTCTCCGGCGGCCTTCGAGACGCCGTAGAGGTTACCAGGGCGGGGGAGTTCCGTCCCGTCGAGGCGGAACTCGTCGTGGACGCGGTAGAGGTCCGGGGTCCGCTCGTCGGTCTCGAAGGCGCCGACGGCGTGGTTCGAGGAGGCGAAGACGACCTTCTCGACGCCGGCGTCGACGGCGGCCTCGAGGACCGTCTGGGTGCCGTCGATGTTGTTTCGCAACACGCTGTCCCACGGTGCCTCCGGACGCGGGTCGCCCGCGAGGTGGATGACGACGTCGACGCCCTCCATGGCCTCGCGGACGGCCGTCTCGTCGACGATGTCGGCGACGACGCAGTCGTGGGTTTCGGCGTACTCCCCGGTCAGCGGCTCGCGGTCGAGCAGCCGCCAATCGTAGTCGTCGGCGAGGTCGTCGAGGATCGCGGTCCCGACGCGGCCTCCAGCCCCCGTGAGCAGGACTGACTGTTCCATTCGTTCGGGTGGTGGTGAAGGGGTGATAAGAAACGTGCGGTTCGTGATTCGGGTTCGTTATTCGGGATTTATGATTTCTGGCTGGCCTCGCTGCCGACTCGAGGTCGCCCTAGATCGTTCGCTTATGACCGCCGAATGCGAAACCGGTCACCGTCGAGGGCCTCGAGCACGCCAGGCTCTCGCAGACTGACGACTCGACCCGTCGGCGTCGCCTCGGTTTCGGCGCGCACGTCGACGGCCTCGAGCGTTCCGAGCAACTGGGCCGAGGGCGGTTTCTGTGCCGCTCCGCAGTCGTAAATCGTGAGCAAGCCGCGTTCGCCGGAGCCCCGCTCGTAGACGACGAGGTGAGCGTGGTTCGGCAGGTGCCAGCGGTTCTCGGCGTCGCTGGCGGGTACGAGGTGGTTCATACGCGACCACTTTTCGCGCGCCCGTGATAGACTTCCCGACGTTCGCTCGACGTGGGACTCGCACACGAACCCGAGTGTCGCTCGCGGTCGATTGGCGCTCGAGCGTCGAACCAGTCCTACTATAGTTTGTATAGTATAGTCGAGCGAGTATTATTCTGTACGAGCGTCGCACCTGGCTCTCGATCGCTGTGGCCGACTCCAAAATCGATTACTCAGGAACCGATTCCACGCCGGCTGTGGCCCGCTCGTCCTCGAGCAGCGGCGTTCCGTCGGCCTTCGGTCCCAGTCGCGGCCCGAACGGCGGGTCGTCGGGGTCGATCACGCGCCGCGTTTCGTAGTCCGTCGAGCGCTCGACCGGCACGCGACCGATCGAAGTGACGAGGTCGACGTAGTCCTCGAAGGATCGGAACTCGCCGTGCTCGCCGCCGGCGCGGGTCGTGATCTCCTCGGAGAGGATCGTTCCCATGAAGTCGTCGGCCCCGCAGGCGAGCATCTTCAGGCCGCCCTCGTCGCCGTACTTGACCCACGACGACTGGACGTGGTCGATGTTGTCGAGAAAGAGCCGCGAGACGGCGATCAGCAGTTCGTCCTCGTCCTGGCTGGCCCCGCCCGAAACGACGCCGTGTTCGTACAGCGGCGTGTTCTGGTGGACAAAGGAGAGGGGAACGAACTCGGTGATGGCACCGTCGACGCGCTCCTGGAGGTCGCGAACTTCCTTCAGGTGCATCGCGCGGTGGGCCTCGTTCTCTACGTGGCCGTACATGATCGTCGCGGTCAGGCCGAGACCGACGTTCGCGGCGGCCTCCATGGCCTCGAGCCAGTCGCCGGTTCGGATCTTCCCGGGGCAGATGACGTCGCGAACCTCGTCGACGAGGATTTCGGCGGCCGTTCCTGGAACCGTGTCTAGCCCAGCGTCCTGCAGTCGTCCGTACACCTCATCGTAGGACCAGTCGGTTCCCCGCCGGGCGTGGTATCCCTCCTCGGGGGTCATCGAGTGGACGTGGACGCCGTCGACGCTCATCGCCTCGAGCTGGTCGGCGTAGGTGCCGGGATCCGTTTCGTACGTGGCGGGCGGTTTGTAGTTGACCGCCTTCGGATCGGGGTGGGCCTCGAGGATCTCGAGGTGCTCGTCGTCGAGGGCGAACGCAGGGTGGAGGCCGGAGACCGAGGTCACCTCGTAGATTCCTCGCTCGACGGCGTCGGCGACGATTTCGCGCGATTCGGCAGGTGTCTTCGTGAAGCCAGCCGTCTCGAGGCCGTCGTAGTCGCGCTCGAAGGTGTGGGCGGCGTCCTTGAAGTTACAGAAGAGACAGCCGACGTTGCACGCGGTCGTGACGTTGTTGTTGAGGTTGGCGATGAACGTGACCTCGTCGCCGACGACGTCCTGGCGGCGGTGGTCGGCCGCCTCGAGCACCCGTTCCTTGCGCTGGCGGTCGATCCCCTCGCGGTCGGTCCCCGTCGTGAGCAACTCGACGGCGTCGTCGACCGTGAGCCGTGTCCCGTTCCGTGCCTTCTCGAGGGCGTTCTCGAACGACTGGTCGGTCTCGGGAACGTACTCGAAGGCGAGGTCGGCGTCAGTCACGGGGGGTTCCATCGTCGGTACGATGGACACAGAGCAGGAAAAACGTGGTGAAAGTGGCCGATTCCGCTGTCCACTGACTTTCACTTCGGTTGCCAGCATCGACACGACTCGAGGGGCCTGCCAACGCTTTTTGGGACCGTCGCATATAGACGGGATATGAGTCCGAACGAGCCCCTCGCAGGATCAGCGGAGACGACGGGGGCGGGGTGATGAACGCGACGACACAGGTCGGCGTCGACGTCGGCGGCACGTTCACCGACGTCGTCCTGGCGACCGAGGACGGCCTGACGACCGCGAAGGTCCCCTCGACGGCCGACCAGAGCGAGGGCGTCCTCGAGGGAATCGAGAAGGCCTGTGAGAAGGCGGCGGTCCCGCCCGACTCCGTCGAGACGTTCACCCACGCGATGACGGTCTCGGTGAACGCGCTCCTCGAGGGCGACGGCGCGACGACCGCGCTGGTCACGACGGAGGGCTTTCGCGACGTCCTCGAGATTGGTCGCCAGGACCGCCCGTCGCTGTACGACCTCTCGGTCGAGCGGGTCGACCCGCTCGTCCCTCGCCGCCGTCGGTTCGAACTCGCGGAACGGGCGACGACCGAGGGCGTCGTCGATCCGGTCGCCCTCGAGGACGTGGTCGACCTGGTCGACCGCCTCGCCGAGGCCGGGAGCGAGATCGAGAGCGTGGCCGTCTCGTTCCTCCACGCGTACGCGGATCCCGCGAACGAGGCCGCCGTCGCGGACCGACTGCGGGAGCGACTCGAGGTGCCCGTCTCGGCCTCCCACGAGGTGCTTCCCGCGTTCCGGGAGTACGAGCGGACCTCGACGACGGTCGCAAACGCCTACGTCCGCCCGGCGATCGACGCCTACCTCGGACGGCTCGTCGAACGGGCTCGAGCCTCCGGTCTCCCGGAACCGCAGGTGATGCAGTCAAACGGCGGCATCGCGGACCTCGACGCCGTCCGCGAACGGGCGGTGACGACGGTACTCTCGGGGCCGGCGGCGGGCGTCGTCGGGGCGGCCGCGACCGCCGAGGCCGCAATCGCGGACGCGGGTCTCGAGGGACTCGTCACCTTCGACATGGGCGGCACCTCGAGCGACGTGAGCCTCGTCCGCGACGGCGAGGTCGCCCGAACCACGTCGGCCGAAATCGCCGGTCACCCCATCGCGACGCCGATGGTCGACGTGACGACCGTCGGCTCCGGCGGCGGCTCGATCGCGTGGGTCGACGCCGGGGGCGCCCTTCGGGTGGGTCCCGCGTCGGCGGGCGCCGACCCCGGTCCCGCGTGTTACGGTCGCGGGGGGATCGAGCCGACCGTCACCGACGCCGCCGTCGTCCTCGGCTACCTCGGCCCGGACGCGACCCTCGGCGGCGAGGTCTCCCTCGACGTCGGCGCCGCCCGGGAGGCGCTCGCGGAACTGGCGGGAGCGGCGGGGCTCGAGTCTGCCCGCGAAGCCGCCGCCGGGGTCTACCGCGTCGCGAACGCGACGATGACTCGCGCCATCCGATCGGTGACCGTCGAACGCGGCCACGACCCTCGCGAGTTCGGGCTCGTGGCCTTCGGCGGCGCCGGACCGATGCACGCCGCCGCCGTGGCAGACCAGCTCGGGATGGACCGCGTCGTGATCCCCCTCGCCGGCGGGGTGCTCTCGGCGTACGGCCTGCTCGACGCCGACGAGAAACACGATCGGGTTCGAACCCACCGGACGCCGCTCGAGGCGGCCGACCGCGATGTCCTGGAGGAAACCTACGCCGAGCTGACGGCCGACGCGCTCGAGGACGTCGACTCCGGCGGCAACCCCGTCGTCGAACGACGCGCCGACCTCCGGTACGCCGGCCAGAGCTTCGAACTCGAGGTGCGGGTCGACGACTCGGTCGACCTCGCGACCGTCCGCGAGCGCTTCGACGCGGCCCACGAGCGCGCCTACGGCTACCGGATGGACGAACCGATCGAACTGGTCGCGCTCGGGGTGACGGTCCGCGCGACCCGCGAGGCGCCGTCGATTCGATACGAGGCACGGGGCGAGGGACGGGACGAGAGAGACGACGAGGACGCACTCGATTCGCGACCGGTCTTCTTCGATGGGGAGCCCCACAAGACGACGATTCTGGCCAGAACCACCGTCGCTCCGGGGGCGACGGTCGAGGGGCCGTCGATCCTCGAGGGCGAGGAGAGCACGACGGTCGTCCCGCCGGGGTGGTCCGGTTCGGTGGGCGAAGACGGCGAACTCATCCTCGAGCGTGACCACGGCCCCGGTCAGAAAGCCGAGACCAACGGAGGTGAGCGCCCGTGACCCTCGACGCCGTCACCCTCGAGGTGCTCCGGAACCGGCTCGAGGGCATCGCCGAGGAGATGGGTCACGTGTTGATCCACGGGGCCTACTCTCCGAACATCAAGGAGCGGCGAGACTGCTCGACGGCGCTGTTCGACGCCGAGGGTAGGCTGGTCGCTCAGGCCGAGCACATCCCGGTCCACCTCGGGGCGATGCCGGAGGCGGTGCGGGCGGTTCGAAAGCGCGACCCCGAACCCGACGAGGCGTACGTCCTGAACGATCCGTTCACCGGGGGAACGCACCTCCCGGACGTGACGGTCGTCGCACCGATCGACGTCGGCGGCGATATCGTTGGCTACGGAGTCACGCGAGCCCACCACGGCGACGTCGGCGGGATGACCCCGGGGAGCATGCCCGCGGGGGCGACCGAGATCTACCAGGAGGGGCTGCGACTGCCGCCGACACGGCTCGTCGTCGACGGCGAGATCGATTCGAACGTGCTGGAACTCGTGCTCGCGAACGTCCGCAACCCCGCGGAGCGCCGGGCGGACCTCCGGGCCCAGCTCGCCGCGACCGACCGAGCCCGCGACCGGGTGCGCGAACTCGTCGCCGAACGCGGGCGGGCGACCCTCGAGGCGGCCTTCGACGGCGTCATCGAGTACTCTCGAGAGCGGATCGAGGCCGAACTCGAGACGATTCCCGATGGTACCTATCGGGGACGCGACTGGCTCGAGGGCGACGGCGTCGAGGAGTCGACGATTCCGCTCGAGGTGGCGGTCACGATCGACGGGACGACGGTGGACGTCGACTTCGCGGGGACGGCCGACCAGGTGGCCGGCAACATGAACGCGCCGCTGGCGGTCGCCAGGAGCGCGGTGTACTTCGTCCTCAGAGCCGTGACGGACCCGGACATTCCGCCGAACGACGGCTGTTACCAGCCGGTGACCGTGCGTGCGCCAGCGGGATCCGTTCTGAACCCCAACCGGCCAGCGGCCGTCGTCGGCGGCAACGTCGAGACGAGCCAGCGAGTGACGGACGTGGTGCTCTCGGCGTTCGCAGAGGCTGTCCCCGAACGCGTGCCCGCCCAGAGCCAGGGCACGATGAACAACCTGATTATCGGAAGCAGGGACGCCGAGGGCTTCACCTACTACGAAACCATCGGCGGCGGGTTCGGCGCCCGGCCCGACCGCGACGGCGTCGACGGTGTCCAGGTCGGGATGACCAACACACTGAACACGCCGATCGAAGCTCTCGAGGCGGCCTACCCGATGCGCGTCGAGCGCTACGCGCTCCGGGAAGGAAGCGGCGGCGACGGACGCTATCGCGGCGGCCTCGGCCTCGAGCGCTCGGTCACCGTCGAGGCTGACGCGACGGTCTCCCTGCTCACCGAGCGTCGACGACTCGCCCCACGCGGCGCGAGCGGCGGCGAGGACGGTACCACGGGCGAAAATCGGATCGACGGGACGGCCGTCCCCGCAAAGACGACGGTCGACGTCGAGGCCGGCACCACCGTCACCGTCGAGACGCCCGGCGGTGGCGGGTACGGCGACCCGGGCGAGCGCGATTCGAGTGCGCGCGAACGCGACGCCCTCGACGGCAAGTCGGTCGACGGGAAGTAAACGGAGTCGGGGGAGCGGGGTCGAAGATAGCCGAGACGACGGAACTCGAATCGATACTGAAACCTTTTAGGCGCCCGTACTGGCATCTCGAGTATGCACGGCGGCCCAGTGGCTCCCTCCGGATCCACATCCACGTTCGCGACGACGGCACCGACGAGCACCCGGAAATCCAGCCCGACGAACCGGTCCACGGTTCGGGGGTGGCTCGCGTGACGAGCGTCAAGGAGTTTCGCATCGACGAGGAAGCGACCGCCGACGAACTGGGCTCGGGCGCATTCGTCTTCACGGACGATTATTCGGTGTTCGACTGGGGAAAGATGCCCAACCAGATCCCCGACAAGGGTGCGAGCCTCTGTACGATGGGCGCGTACAACTTCGAACTGCTCCAGGACGCCGGCGTCCCGACGCACTACCAGGGCGTCGTCGAGGATGGGTCGGTGGTCCCACTCGAAGAGGCCACTCGCCCGCCGTTCGAGATGGCGATCGACCTCACCCAGGTCCCCGATCTGCCCCACGAGGGGCGCACCTACGACTACGACGCCTACCACGCCGCGGCCGGCGAGAACTACCTGATCCCCCTCGAGATCGTCTTCCGAAACGAGGTCCCGATCGGCTCGAGCCTTCGCCGACGAACCGATCCCGAAGACCACGGCCTCGAATTCGAGGACTGGCCCGAGGGGGCGGTCGACCTCGAGACGCCGATCGTCGAGTTCTCCACGAAGTACGAGGAAGGTGACCGCTACCTCTCCCGGGAGGAGGCCGACGCCATCGCCGGGAAAGCCAACATCGAGGTGCTCGAGGCGGTCGCCCGCGAGGTCAATCACGCCATCACCGAACAGGCCGAGACGGCCGGACTCGTCCACCAGGACGGCAAGATCGAGTGTCTCTACTACCGGGGCGAGATTCGCGTCGCGGACGTCGTCGGCACGTTCGACGAGAACCGCTTCAGCTACGAGGGGGTGCAACTCTCGAAGGAGGTCATCCGCCAGCACCACAAGCGAACCCAGCCGGACTGGGTCGACGCCGTCACCGACGCGAAAGAACGCGCCAGGGCCGAAGACGTCGCCGACTGGAAGTCCCTCTGCGATCGGGAGCCCCAGCCACTCGACGAAGACGTGATCGACATCGCTCGAGCGATTTACTGCGCTGGGACGAACGCCTACGTCGGCCGAGAAATCTTCGAGGCGCCGTCGCTGTCGGCCGCGATTGGGGCCGTCCAGCGGCTGTAGGCCTGGTTGGGCCGTCCAGCGGCTGTGCGTCACGGTCGACACCCTCCTGTAGCGTCGGCCGGACCGATGCCGTCCAGCAGTCGGAGGCCCCAATCGGACTGGAGGCGGGGCCCCTCGAGTCGATCTCCCACGCTCTTTGGCACCATCCCACAATCACAATTATTAACGAAGATTTCCGGACAAAGTAACGCTCATATGGGCCGATTCCGTACGATCGATCGATACCTGATCACCATGTTGGCCTTCCTGTCCGCCGATCCGACGACCGCAATCGCCATCGTCGCGAGCATCGCCCTCGTCTTGCTCGTGTCCATCGTCACGTTCTTCGCGCTGGCCCCGACCGTCTCCCCGACGTGGGCCGAGCGACTCGACGCCGGCTCGAGCGCGCGTTCGTTCGAACACGAACCGCAACACGGCGACTGATCGACAACGAACGACCGGTTTTCCTTTTTACCGCACCCGGCTCGAGTTCACCGACCCTGGCTCGAGTGCGCGCCATTTTTCACCCGTGACCTCCTCGAACGTGGTATGACCGAGGCACGCGAGGCATTTCTCGCCGGCGAACGACCGGAGGACGTAGCGCTCTTTCTTGCCGACTCCTACGTCTCCGACGACCGACTCGCCGAGTACGGCGATCCCGTCGAGGGTGGCGTCCTGATCGTCATCGACGGCGAACGTGGCCGAAACGCGTTCAAAGCGGCGACCGGCACCGGCGCGATGGAGTTCGCCAGGCTGGCGATGGAACACGAGGGGATCATCGACGACGACTTAGCTGGCGGCACCTGCCCGGACAAACCCGAGGGCGAGGAGGGCGACCACGGCGCCCAGTTCGTCTTCGCGTTCGCCGAGGAACAGAACGAGGAGGTCGGCGGCATCTACGCCGAGGGCGACGTCGTCCACGCCTACGCCCAGTGTACCTGCGGGACGGCCTACTCCGATCGCTGGGCGGTCCAGGGCTGACGTCGTCGACGTTTGAGGTCAGAACCGCGAGGGACGCCCGAGTTCTCGCCCACCGCTCGAGGGGCCGGACGCGCTCACCGCTCGAGGTTCTGGACGCAACGTTTTCCGTCCGGCCGACGTAGGCGCAACCCATGAGCGTCGATTCGCCGTACGAAACCGACACCGGAACCGGCTTCTCGAGCAGAGAACTGCAGGTCATCGGTGGCGCCACCATCCTGATGGCGATCAACGTCGCGCTGATGTACGCCGTCGTCCTCACCCCGCTCCAGGAGGCCAACGCGTACCTCTTCCAGTTCCCCATCGTTGGCGTGCTCGTCTACGGGGCCGCGATCACGGGCGGTGAGATCGTCGCCGAGCGCGGCGTCACGGGAGGGAACCTCGGCATCGCCTTCGTCGGCATGGTGATCCTCCAGTTCGCTTTCGGGGTCTTCGGCGCTGGCGTGCTCGGGTTCGTTCCGCGCGCCCAGCAACCGCAGATCCTCGCCGTCACGGCGGTCGTCGTCGCCGTCGTGACCGCCGTGATCGCCACCTACGTCTACGCCCGCTCGAAGACGTTCGAGTCCTGGGGTCGCTTCGCCACGTACGCCTTCATCGGGGGCGTGGTGGCCATCCTGATCGGGACGTTCGTCACCCCCGTCCTGCTGGCCGGCTTCGTCCTGATCTTCCTCGGCTTCCTGCTCCGGCTCGGCTACGAAATCTGGCAGGTCCGGGACAAACGCAACGCCTCGGTCGCCCTCCAGACCATCGGCGTCTACATCGCCGTGGCCGGGGTCTTCGTCCACGTGCTCCAGCTCGTGATTCGACTCCTGGCCTCGAGGGGGTGAATGGACGAATTTCGTCCGTGCTCGAGGATGTTCACCGATCGGTTCTCTCGCGTATCGATCGGGGTCAATGCTCTACCGGAGGCCGAGCGACCGCCACTCGTCGGACGCGTCTGACGGGCGACTGACTGACCTTTTTGGCGGGGTGTGTGGTAGCAGGAGACCCAATGGCTGTCACGTTCCGTGAGCTCGAAGCGGACGGGTCGAAAGCAGGTGACGAGGAGCCGGCGAGAGGGACCGAGACCAGAACTGAAAGTGAAAGCGAAGTCAGCGTCGACATCGACGCGGCGTACATGCGCCAGTGTATCGACGGCGACGCGTCGGCCGATCAGGCCTCCGACCGGGAAAAACTCGACGAACGCACCCTCCGACAGCAGGTCGCAGTTCTCGAGCGTCTGGTGCGCGCCGAACGACGGCGAAACCAGGCCGTGATCGACCACTACGAGCGGGTGCTCGAGGAGCGGGAAACGGACGGTGAGCGAGCGGGCCAGGAGTCTGAAATGGAGACGAAGTCTCTACTCGAGCGCGTGCTCTCGAGGCTCGGGTGAAAACGACAGTTCGAGAGGCAGCGACAGCGGCCGGCACCGCTACGAGTCGAACTCGAGTCCCGTGATTTCGAACCGGGCGCCGCCGTCCTCGCCGTCGGTAACCCGGATCGACCAGTCGTGGCCAGTGACGATCTGTTCGACGATGTAGAGACCGTATCCGGTGCCGTCGACCGATCCGGTGTACCCGAGGTCGAACACCTCGTCCTTTCGGCTGTCTGGAATCCCTGGCCCGTCGTCCTCGACGGCGAAGCCGCGGGGGATTCGCTCGACCCTGATTCGACCCTCACCCGCCGTTCGCTCGAGACCGTGTTCCACGGAATTTCGAAACAGATTCTCGAGGGCTTCCTGGACGCGCACCGAATCGCCGTACGTCACGCCCTCGAGCTCGTTCTCGAGGACGGCGTCGTCGGTCGGGACGTTTCGCCAGGCTCGATCCACGACGGCGGCGAGCTCGACCGGTTCGACCGAGTCGACGATCCGTCCGTGACGAGCGAGTTCGAGCATCTCGCCCGTGAGCCGTTCCATTCGATCGAGGGCGTGTTCGATCTCGTCGGCGTGATCGGGGTTGCCGCTGTCGCGATAGGCCTCGAGGTAGCCTCGCGCGGTGCTCATCGGGTTCCGAAGGTCGTGGCTGACGATGCTCGCGAACTGCTCGAGGTGTTCGTTCTGGGACTGCAGTCGGGCCTCGCGTTCGGCTCGATCGAGGGCGACCTCGACGTTGGCCGCGAGAATCTGGGCGAGGTCGACGCTGAACGGTTCGAGCGGCCCGCTGGTCGTCTCGAAGCCCAGCACGCCGTGAGAACCGAGCGGGAGTACCGCGACGACGGCGCCGTCCTCGAGGGTGGTTTCGATTCCGTCGGCGTCGAGGTACCGCGCCCCGCCCTCGAGCACGGATCGATCGAACGCGTCGCCGTAGCGGTCGAAGACCGCCCGGTCGTCACAGGCCGGTTCGAGGTGACCGTCCTCGAGGAGCGCGATACAGATCCGCGGCAAGTCGGGAATGTCCTCGGCGATGGCGACGGCGACGTGGGCGACGTCGGCGCGGTTCGAGGCCGAGACGAGGTCGCGACTCGCCTCGTGGAGGACGTCGAGCAGCTGTTCCTGTCGCTGTTGTTCGGTGACGTCCCGAGTGCTCCCCAGGACGCCGATGGCTTCGCCGCCGTCGTACCTGGCGGCCTTGCTCGTGCTCACCCAGCGATCGCGCCCCTGCCGATCGACGTAGTGTTCGATCTTGTTGATGATCGGCTCGCCGGTTTCTATGATCCGGCGCTCCTCAGCGAAGAGCTCCTCAGCCACCTCGGGCTGGAGGAGTTCGAAGTCGGTCAGACCAATCATCTGTTCGCGCGTGAGTCCGTACTCGTCGGCGGCGACGCGACTCGCGTCGACGATTCGGTGGTGGTCGTCCTTGAGGAAGACCTGGTGAGGGAGGTACTCGAGCAGGGACTCGAGTCGGCGGGCAGGCGATTGCGCCGGCGGTCCGCCGCCCGCCGCAGCGCGGAGTCGTCGCTCGAGCAGGGGAGAGCTGTCGGCGCCCGGACAGATGACGTCGGCCGCACCGGCGGTGAGCGTGGCCGTCACGGGCTCGAGTTCGTGGACGAGCGAGTAGACGACGACCGGGGTTGACCCCCCGACCCGGTCGAGTACCGCCTCGAGCTGGGTGAGGCCGTCGACGTCGCTGGCGTGACAGACGACGATGCAGTCGGCTGGCTCCCTGTCAGTGTTCGTGTTCGTGTCCAGGTCCATGTCCGCACCCGCGAGGTCCTCGGGCCGGTCGACGACGGTTACGTCGATGGTGGAACAGTCTCTCCGCAGCGTTTTCGCGAGCGCCTCGAGCGAGCCGTTCGGGCTCACGAGGGTGACGTCGATGTGGGATCGCGTTCGTTCCATACTGGTCTGTCGCTCGTGGTATAACTAGATTGTACGTTCATCACTCGGCGACAGTCAAAACCCTATTGGCCCGTTCAGATTTCACCGCCGGCTACCAGACCACCGAAACGCTCTTTGTCGGTTCGTCCGGAGAGTGAGTATGGCGTTCGCTCTCGAGTGGCGGTGGCGCGTGCGGTTCTCGAGAGCGGACAGTGTCGTCGTCGGTCGCGTCGATTGACCCGGCTCCCCGGTCGCGGCGGTCGTCGGTGCTCCCTTCGCTCCTCGCTTCTGGCGGCTTCAGGCCGCCGCGGTATCGTTTTCGATAGCACTGCGATTCAGTTTCAGTTCCGAGATGACACCGACACCATCGTCACCCACCGACGAATCGACATCGGACAATCAGACACCGGACAATAAGACGCGGACCGACCGCGACGACGATCGCGTCGACACCGATGCGACAAGCGAATCCGGAACCGACCACGCCATCGTCACCCCATACGCCGTCCGCGGCGAGGTCGACTACGACCGCCTGCTCGAGCAATTCGGCGCCGACCGCCTCACCGACGCGCAGCGGGAGCGCTTTCCCGATCACCCGACGATCCGGCGAGAGACGTTCTACGCCGGCCGAGACGTCGACGCCTTCCTCGAGGCCGCCGAGGCGGGCGACCCGCACGCCATCGTCACCGGTCGCGGTCCGTCCGGTCCGATGCATCTGGGTCACGTCCTCCCCTTTTACCTCGCGCGGACGATCCAGCGCGAGACCGGCGCCACGGTGTACCTGCCGGTCTCCGACGACGAGAAGTTCCTCGCGAAGAACCAGTCCTTCGCGTCCATCGGCCAGGCTACGCGCGAGAACCTGCGCGACCTGCTGGCGGTGGGCTTCGATCCCCAGCGAACTCGAATCGTGATCGATACGGCCGACGCGGACGTAGTCTACCCGGTCGCCGTCCGACTGGCGAAGCACCTCACCCCGGCGACCGTCGAGGCCGTCTACGGGGAGCAAGACACCGTCGGCCTGCAGTTCTACCCCGCCGTCCAGGCGACGCACCTCCTGCTCCCGCAACTCGTCTCGGGTCGCCAGCCGACGCTCGTCCCCATCGCCGTCGACCAGGATCCCCACGTCCGGGTCTGCCGTGACGTCGCCGCCAGAGAAGCGCTCCCGGTCGAGAAGCCGGGCGCCCTGCTCGGTCGATTCCTCCCCGGCCTCGAGGGGCCCGGGAAGATGAGTTCCTCGGGCGCGGCACCGTCGATCGAGCTGACCGATGGCCCGGAAGCCGTCGCCGACACGATTCGCGAACACGCCTACAGCGGCGGCCGCTCGAGCCTCGCAGCCCATCGCGAACACGGTGGCGACCCGACGGTCGACGTGGCCTTCCAGTACCTGCGCTACGGGTTCGAACCGGACGACGACCACCTCGCGACGGTCGCGGCCGACTACCGCGACGGGCGCCTCCTCAGCGGCGAACTCAAGGAACTCGCCGCCGAACGAATTTCGGAATTCCTGACCGACCACCAGCATCGCCGGGCAGCTCTCGGCAACCTCGAGGACGAACTCGCGCCGTACCGATTGACAGAGGAGGAGCGACGGACGGCGCTCGAGGCGGCGGGCGTGCCGAGTCTGGACTAACCTACTCCTCGAGCGAGCGACGCGAGACGCGGGCCGTCTGCATGGCGTCGCTGTTGTACGCCGCGCCGATCCCTCCGCGGGAGTCGATGGCGATCACGCCGGCGCTCGAGCCCGTCAGTTCGCCGAACTCCTCGATGGCGAGGTCCGTAGCTGCCTGCGCGTCGAGACCGCGCTCGACGTGGCGGGCGACGCGCCGCGAGAGGGTGACCCGGGCGATGTCCTCGCCGGCACCCGTCGCGCTCACGCCGGCGGCGGGGCAGGCGTAAAAGCCCGAGCCGACCTGTGGGACATCACCGACGCGACCAGCGAGGGCGAGCCACCGCCCGCCCGTGGAGGTGGCCGCCGCGATTCGGTTGCCGTCGAAGGCGACCGCACCGACGGTGTCGTGATCCTTCGGGTCGTCCCGGCCGTCAGGGTCGGATTGCCCGTACTGGTCGCGAATCCACTCGAGCTGGGCTTTCGGGCCGCCCTCGGGCGCCTCGAGGTCGGCCCACTTCTCCCGGGTACGTTCCGAGCGGAGGTCCACGCCCGTCTCGATTCCATACTCCGCGGCGAGCGCGACCGCGTGCTCGCCCGAGACGAATCCGTGGGGCGTCTCGTCCATGACCAGGCGGGCGACGCTGACGGCGTGCTCGACGCCGGGCATCGAACAGGCTGCACCGACATCCCGATCGTCGGTCATAATCCCCGCGTCCGTTCGGACGACGCCGTCGCTCTGGATGGCTCCGCCGACGCCTGCGTTGAACCGGGGCGAGGACTCGAGGACGTGAATCGCGCTCTCGACGGCGTCGACCGGCGTCTCACTCTCGGCGCCCTTGTTCGCGGCCGTCTCGAGGACAGTTTGCCTGGGTTCGGGCGCTTCGGGAGCGGTTCCGGCGCCACCGTGGACGATGACCTGCAGCTGTGACCGTGAGGACATACTGTGAGGCGGTTCCGGAACCCAAATGATTCTTGCCATCCCGCCGGCGGTCCAGTAGCGACGAACCTCTAACCTGAGACAATCCCACACACTTAGGAGGGCGCCGCTTGTACGGACCGGCGATGAGCCCGGTCGCGTTTCTGGTCATCTTCTGTGCGACGATGACCGCCATTGCCGCCAGTCGTATCGACTGGACCGCCAGCGACGAGTTCGGCGAACCGGAGGGAACGGCCGGCGTCGTCCTCGGGTTTACGATCCTCGCCATCCGCTGGTTCGGCCTCGCGGAGGGATGGCTCTCCTCGAGGTGGCTCTCGCTCGCGCTCGCACTCCTCGGGGCGGTCGCCGTCGTCCTTGGGCTGGTCGTACTGGCCGGCGACTCGAACGCGGACGACGCCCAGGACGCGAACGCGCTCGAGAAGTGAGCGCCAGCCAGCCCAAATGGGAGGTCTTTTACCCCCGAGCAAACCACCTACGAACGATCATGAGCTACGAGCAAGTCGAGGTCCCCGAGGACGGGGAGAAAATTACGCTCGCCGACGAGGAGACCGGCGAACTCGACGTACCGGCAAACCCGATTATCCCGATTATTCACGGCGACGGCATCGGCACCGACGTCGGCCCCGCCGCCCAGAAAGTACTCGACGCCGCCGCGGAAGCGACCGGCCGATCGATCTCCTGGATGCGCGTCTATGCCGGCGAGAGCGCCCGCGAGCGCTACGACGAGAACCTCCCCGAGGACACCGTCAGCGCGATCCGCGAACACCGCGTCGCGATCAAGGGCCCGCTGACGACTCCCGTGGGGGCCGGCTTCCGCTCGCTCAACGTCGCCCTGCGACAGACGCTCGACATGTACGCGAACGTCCGTCCGACCTACCACATCGACGGCGTCCCCTCGCCCGTCAAAGAGCCCGAGAAGATGGACATGATCACCTTCCGGGAGAACACCGAAGACGTCTACGCTGGCGTCGAGTGGGAAGCCGGCACCGACGAGGTCGAGCAGGTTCGCACGTTCCTCGAGGAGGACATGGACATCGCGGACGTCATCCACGACGGCCCGGTCGGCATCGGCGTCAAGCCCATCTCGGAGTTCGGCTCGAAGCGCCTGATCCGCGAGGCCATCGACTACGCCATCGCCAACGAGCGCGATTCCGTGACGCTGGTCCACAAGGGCAACATCATGAAGTTCACCGAGGGCGCCTTCCGTGACTGGGGCTACGAACTCGCCGAGGAGGAGTACGGCGACGACGTCATCACCGAGGACGAACTCTGGGACGAGCACGACGGCGACCAGCCTGAGGGCACCGTGGTCGTCAAGGATCGCATCGCCGACAACATGCTCCAGCAGCTGCTGACCCGTACCGACGAGTACTCTGTCATCGCGACGATGAACCTCAACGGCGACTACATGTCCGACGCCGCCGGCGCCCAGATCGGCGGTCTCGGCATCGCTCCCGGCACCAATTTCGGTCACGGCCGCTGTCTCGCTGAACCCGTCCACGGCTCCGCGCCGAAGTACGCCGGCGAGGACAAGGTCAACCCGACCGCGATGATCCTCTCGGGACGGGAGATGCTCGACTACCTCGGCTGGAAAGACGCCGCCGACCTCGTGCGTGACGCCGTCGAGGAGACCATCTCCTCCGGAACCGTGACCTACGACCTCCACCGCCAGATCGACGGTGGCACCAAGGTCGCCACGAGCGAGTTCGCCGACGCCGTCGTCGAGAACATCGAAAAGCTCTCATAGAGAGGTTTTCGAGCTCTGGCGGCTCTGCCGCGAGAACATCGAGAAACTGTCGTAGACATTTTTCGGGCGCAACGCCCGTTCCAATCTATCGATTTTTCGTTCATCGGATTCGAGTACCACGTTCGATCCTCGGCGGCTATCGCTCGAGCGGTCACCCACTCTCAATCCGGCCCAGCGAGTCCCCGTGGCGAAATTCCTCGTCTCACCGACGCGAATCTCTGGTACGTCTCGAGCGCGACGCTCAAGAATCGGTGGCGTCGTACGTCTCGAGGGATTCCCACTCCAGCCGAAGCAGTTCGCGGATGCCGTGTTCGAGAATCGCCTCGCCCATCCCGCTCGCCCGGTAATAGGAGTGGAGGCCGCGGCTGTCGGGCGTCTTCCGCTTCCGGTTCTCGACTAGCCCCACGTCGACCAGTTCGTCGAGGTGGTAGTGCAAGGTGTTCCCGCGCAGGTCGAGGGCCTCCCGGAGCTCGGTCGCGCTCATGGCACCGTCCTCGACGAGGGTGTTGAGGATGCGAAATCGGTGCTCGTTCCCGATCGCCCGCTGCATGTCGAGGTACGCCTCGAGCGGGAGGACGCTGTGTTCGGGAAGGAGCCCCTCGTCGTCCGAATGTCCGACGTCGCCGCGGGGTGCGCCTGCCATTACCGGAACGTAGTCTCGCCACCGTCTTAACAGTTCTCGAGTCGAGAGGTGCTGATAACGCGCATATTTAAATAGTGCCCGTTCGTCGGTCGGTTCGATGCGCGATCGCCTCCGCGACGCTCTCGATCCGATTCCCCGCGAACGCTTTCTCGTCTACCTGATGGGACCGTACAAGTCGATCGATCCCGATTCTGGTCCTGGCTCCGGAGCCAACGGCGACGACGAACTCTTCGACCTGCTCGTCACGCTTCGCGATCGGCTCCGGACCGAGTCCGGCGTGAACGCGTTTCTGGCTGTCGACCCGGAGATCCCGCTCGAGGAGGTCGACGCGGCGACCCAGAGCATCGCGTTCGCCCGGGCGAGCAACGCCGTCGTCTTCGTCCTCCCGTTCTCCGGGGAGAATCTCGGAGTCGGCATCGAGGTTGGGTCGGTGCTCGAGGACGTCTACCAGTCGGACGACCCGGAACGAGCGGAGCGAACGCTGGTTGTTCACGAGGCGGACGTCCGGAGCGCCATGCTCGGCGGGGTCACCCGTCGCTGGGACGCGACAGTCTACGACTACGAGGACGCGGACGAACTCGTCTTCCGGACGAAGGAGTTCGTCGGAAACGTCATCGCTCGGGAAGCGACCGGGTCGCTGTCGAGTCTCGAGTGACGATCGTCGACACTCGCGACAGCGATGGGCTCTCCGCCGGTAGGGAGGCGACGTTCGCATGGCGGGACGAGAGCGGCCCAATCACGACTCGAGCGACGGCTGGGCCCACTACTCCTGCCAGGTCGGATTCTCTCGCGGCGGGTCGAAGATGTCCACGCCGCGAACCGTCTCCTCGCCGCGATTCTCGGCAGCGTGGGGCTGGTCGCCGGGGATACCGTAGGCGTCGCCCGGCCCGCAGACGATCTCCTCGCCGTCGGTCAAGAACGTCAACTCGCCCTCGTAGATGAACCCCGTCTGCTCGTGGGGGTGGCTGTGCTCCTCGACGGCCGCGCCGGGTTCGATTTCGAAGTGCTGGACGTTCATCGAGTCGGTCCCGGCCATGATCGCGAGGTGGACGCCGTCGGCGGCTTCGGTGGTCTCGATGTCGGGCAGCGATACGTGATCCATGCGTCCGAATGGACGGCCACCACCGTAACGATTTGCGCCGCGGCAGGCGCGTTCACTTTCGCCACGGTTCCCGAACGTTCAACTGGACCCGCCCCGGACGAGAGCGTATGTACGCCGTCGTCGGGTGCAGCGAGTGTTCGCACCTCTGGTTGTTCGAGGGGCGATCCGAGACCACACAGTGCCCACGCTGTGGCTCTCGCAAGCCCTACGAGCGCCGCAAGAAGTTCGTCGAGACCGACGACCCCGACCACGCTCGCGAGGTGCGCGCTTCGATGCTCGCCAACCGGCAGGGCCAGGGCGAGGCCTTCGCTCGCGTCGACTCCTTCGCCGACCTCGAGAGCCGAGTCGCGGATGGCGTCGTCAGCGACGAGGACTACCTCGAGGAGTCGGGTCTCGACGTCGAGGAGGTCGCCGCCGCGGGTGAACGGGACCCGCGCCAGCCGACGAGAAGCGGGAGCAAGAAGGACGTCGTCGAGCAGGCGCTGTCGGATCTCGAGGAGCCGACCGAAGACGAGGTGATCGCCTACGCGGGCGACCAGGGGGTCGATGCGGGATACGTCCGAAAGGCCCTCGAGAAACTCGTTCGGGCCGGCGAGGTCAGCGAGAGCCGCGGGCGATATCGATCGCTATGAGCGAATCGCTCGAGGTCCAGCGGACGATCATCGGGCTCGGGCTCCTTCTGGCGGTGCTCGTGATCGGGTACGGTGCGGTCGTCTCCGAAACCGTGCTCGGCGTCGACGCAACGACGGCCGCGATGTGGGTCCTGGCCGGAACGTTCGCCGTCAGTTCGATCGTTCACGCCTGGATCGGCCAGTACGGCTTCGCGCTGGGTCACGCCGGCGGCGCCTTCGGCTGGGGAGCCGTCTTGCTCGGCTCGAGCGCCGCAGAGGTCGGCATCGGTCTGGCGTTGCTCGTCCTGTCGGGAGTCTATCTCGCCCTGATGGGGCGGCGCGGGGCGCGGACCGATGCGGCGTCGACATAGCGCTCGGTCTCGTGGTCGACCTATCTCCGCCCTCGTATTTGATCAGTCGCTCGACGTACTCACCTCGCGAACCGGCCTCAGAGGAGGCCGACCGCGGCACCGATCGACAACGCGAGGACGACGATCGTCAACACCAGTTCGGCCAGTAGCAGGTACTGGTAGAAGCGATACCGCTGCAGACGGGGGGATGGGCAGTCTCGAGTCATGGGGGTGGAGCGCCCGCCGGTGCTCGCCGAACGGACGCACTCATAGCTACCGGACGACGTGAAAAGTATCGTCGCCTTGGCCCCACAGTGAAAGTAAAAGTGGATTACCGCGATTAAAACGCCGCGGAGATGGCTCGTCGTGCAGTCTACGGATAGATGTGGGGTCAGTATCCGAGGCGATGACGAGTGAAAGTGATCCGGTTCGATCGGAGTCCCATTTAGGGTCCAGCCTCAGTTCCGATCACTGTCTCATTCCCAGCCTCAGTCGAGGTTCCGCTCGGCGCCACTCACGTCTCCGTCTTGAGTTCCCACCCGCGCTCGGTTCGCTGGACGACGCCCTCGTCGGCCAACCGCTCGAGTAACTCGGCGATAACCTCCCGCGGCGCGCCAACCTCGTGGCCGAGTTCGTCGATCCCTTTGGGTTCCTGGCGAACGCTCGAGAGCACGTCGGCGTGGATGCGACTATCCTGGCCGACGCCGACCTCCTCCGAGAGACGGTCGAGCGTCTCGCTGAGTCGTCCCTGCACCCACCGCTGGGCGAGTGAGAGTTCGTTTTCCAGGACCTCGAGGTCCTCGAGCGTCGAGAGGAGGTCGTCGAGGCCGTCAGACGACGCCCCGGAGACGTCGAGAGAGAGGTGTCGACAAGTCGTGATGTCGAAGGTGTTGTTCTCGGGATAGGCGCTCTTGCTGGCGAAGCCGTACGGCGAGACGTTCACCTCGAGGCGGACGTTGCGGGCGATGTGGAAGTACTTCCGTCGCTGGTCGTCGACGCGGCTCTCGACGAGGCCGGCCTCCTCGAGTTTTCTGAGGTGGTCGATGACGGCCTTCGGACTGACGCCGAGGTACTCGGAGATCTCGGTCACGTAGCAGGGTTTTCGCGAGAGGAGTCGCAGAATCCGTCGCCGGTTCTCGTTCCCGAGCAGATCCAGCAACGCAGCAGAGTCCATCTATCCGGTGTTGGCGATGGGTACTGAAAAGCGTGTCTCTCGTTTTGTAGCGTTTTCGAGCGTTTTCGAGCGTTTCGGCATGAGACCCGAGAGCGGCTTCACTCGAGCGACGAGAATTCGAGACAGTAAGTGGTGTGTGAGCAGGAATCCGCGGCGAACAGGTCGATCAGTCGTCGGTGTTGTTGGTGTCCTGGCTCTCGTCGTCGGTCGTCGATTCCTCGTCAGAGTCGTCAGTCGTCACGTCCTCATCGGACGCCGATTCCTCGTCGTCGGCGCGTTTGTCGGGCGTATCGGGCGGTGACTCGTCACCGGAACCGGCGCCTGGATCGTCTGGAGCGCCGTTACCCTGTCCTTTCTCCTCGCCGTTGCCTTCGTTCTCGTCTTCACCTGGCCCAGTTCCCTGACCGGCATCACTCCCCTTCTCCTGACCGTTTCCCGGCGAACCGTTCTGTCCGCCAGCGTGGTCGGGCGGTCCCCGCGGCGGGTCGATACCGGCAATCTGCTTCGCTCGCTCGGCGACTTCGGGGCCGGCCAGTTCGGACGCGTTCGCCCGTAACGTCTGAATGGACGTCGTATTGACGCCAGCGTCCGCCGCTCGCCGTTCGGTGCGGTTGATCGAGTCGTCGACACTCGCGAGTTCGACGGTCAGACGCGCCATCCGAACGTTGTACTCACCCGGGTGGAGTTCGTCTTTCTGCTCCTGAAGGGCCCGATACTCCTCCTTCAGGTCGGCGATTGTCGAGTTGTGCTCGTCGGTTCGTTCGGCGATCAGTGCGGCTCGTCGCTCCTCGCTGGCGTTCTGGAAGGCTGCCTCGAACATGCCATCGTCGACAGCGTGGGTGGTACTCACCGAGCTGGCTTGCATGAACGTCGACACTTCCTCCCCCATCGTCGAGCTATTCTCGGCCGTGGTCGACTCGCTCTGGCTGGCGAACGAACCGAGCCCCCCGGTGGCGGCCACGGCTGGGGCGACGAGGACGCCGACGACGGCCACAGCGACGAGACACACCACGGTACGGGTCGCAGTCATTACTCGGGGCTTCCCCAAACACGACTAAAAAGACGGAGTTTCGTTCGGACCGTTTTTGCGTTCACCAGAATCGTTCGAACCGTTTCGAGCGTTCAAATCGCCCGTGGGCGCCGTCGTCCGCCGACTAGTAATTCGAGCGTCGCTACCAGACCAGTCGCCTGTCGTTCGCGTGCTCGAACGGCGTCGGGCCATTCGAAAGGACGCTGAAAGCGCTCATTGATAAGGTATTCGCACAATAGTTATACGACACCGTGCCATGGTATCAGGTAGCATGTTCGAAATCTTCTCTCGAAGCTACTACCTCGGCCGACTCTACGTGACGCCCGCGAACGGCGACCAGGCCATTATGGAACGAACGCAACACGAACGGATCAACGAGGCCGTCTACACGACCGGCGAGGGAGTCGAACCGCTCGACGCCCCGCTCGTGATGAAACTCGAGTCGGGCCACTTTGCCGTCCACGGCGACGATTCAGTCCCGACGAACACCCTCGCCGTTCCCGAATCGATGCTCGAGGGATCCCAGATTCGAAACCCGCCGAGTCTCCGGGAGGTGTTCCTGGCGCGACGCGACCGGGCCGAGCAGTTGCTCGGACTCGGCCTGGGCGGCTACCAGGATAGCTACCCGTCGATGGGCGAGGGCGTCGATGGCGCCGACAGCACCGACGGAACCGACGGCACCGATGGGTCCGATACTGGACGCGGACCAGGTCCGAGTTCGGGTCCGGGGCACGGGTCGGGACCAGGAACCGGGACCTAAAAGTAACCCCCGTTCGCCTATCCGGTCGATGATCGACGAGTTGCTCGGGCGGGCGACGCTCAAGAACCGCATCGCCGACCTCGAGGAGGAGAACGAGCGACTGCGTCGTCGGTACGAGGCCGAGTCCGATCGCCGGTCGGATGCCGCCACGGCACGGCAGACGGCCGAACGCGAACAGAACCAGCTCGAGGATCGGATCGCCCAACTCGAGGGCGAACTCGAGCGGCTTCGGGCCGACCAGACGGACGCGGACGGCGGCGACGGAATCGACCCACGACGACGAGATCGCATCCGCGGCGCGGAATTGTCGTCGATCCTCGAACGCCTCGAGTCGTTTCGAACGGGGCCAGAGGGGGCGCTGACGGCGGTGGTGCCGACAAACGACGGGCTCGATTCCGCACCCGATGTCCTGACGGAGGTGCTCGGCGAGCGGGTCGCGCTGCTCGAAACGCTCGATCCCGCCGTCGTGTGCGTCGACGACGCCGAACTGGTCGCGGTTGCCTTCTCGCCGCCCGTCGATCCCCGGAACGCCGAGCTCGACGCGGGGCGCTCGAGCGACGGCGCCGTCGCTGGTCCACACCTCGAGTGGGACGACCGATTCCGATTCGAACGCTCGTGGTTTCTCCCGCACGGACGGTTCACGCTCGCACTCGTCCGCGCGGATCTGTTCGCCCTCGGCGTCTACGACGGCGACGACCGCCTCGACTATCGCGGGTTCGAGAGCGACGTCAAGGGAAGCCACTCGAAGGGTGGCTTCTCGCAGGGACGCTTCGAGCGCATCCGCGACGGCCAGATCGCCGACCACCTCGAGCGCTGTCGGGAGGCGATCGCCGACCGACCGGACGGTCCACTGTACCTCGTCGGCCAGGACGAGGTCGTCTCGCGGCTGGTCGAACACGGACTCGAACCGACGGCGACGGCCACCGTCGACGCAACGGGGAAGCCGAAGGCGGCGCTCGAGGATGCATTTCGGTCGTTCTTCACGACGGAATTGGTCATCCTATAACTATCATTAGTATAGTCTTGCTCGAGCAGGTGAAAAACGAAATTATCGGGCGGGTAGAACGGTTTCGAGACGCAAAATCGGTAGCGAACTCGAGATCGTGCCTCCGTCCGAATCGAGCGGACGCGTGTCTGGGTCACCTCAGGCGGGCGCACATTCGAGTCACCTCAAGCGCGCGTCCAGACCGTCATCGAGCACTCGCGTACCGACGCTGGCCGGGTCGCCGGTGACGACAGAATAAGGTTCCCCCTCACCGTCTACTCCCGCATGCGCGTCGCTATCCTCGCTCACGAAAAGTTTCCCGACCACGCCAAGACGGCCCTCGGCGTGCTCCGCTACGCGGACTACGACGTCGTCGGCGTCCTCGACCGCGAGACGGCCGGCGGCCGCGTCGCCGACTTCGTCCCGGACGTCCAGGACGCTCCCATCGTCTCGAGCATGGCTGACCTCGAGGCCGAGGGCGTCGACGCCTTGCTCATCGGCATCGCGCCGGTCGGCGGCGGGTTCGACCCCAGCTGGCGCGAGGACGTGCGGACGGCCCTCGAGTACGGCTGCGATCTCATCTCGGGGCTGCACTACTTCCTCGAGGACGACGAGGAGTTCGCCACGCTCGCCGACGAGTACGACGCCGACGTCTGGGACGTACGAAAGCCTCACGACGAACTAACGGTCGCCGAAGGCGTCGCCGACGAGGTCGACGCGGAGGTAATCTTGACCGTCGGCACCGACTGCTCGGTCGGCAAGATGACGGCGACGATGGAACTCGCCCGCGACGCTCGCGATGCGGGCCACGACGCCGGGGTAATTCCAACCGGCCAGACGGGGATTATGATCGAGGGGTGGGGCAACCCCGTCGACCGGGTCGTCAGCGACTTCACGGCCGGATCGGTCGAAGAGATGATCCTCGAGAAGGGCGACGACCACGACTACCTGTTCGTCGAAGGACAGGGGAGCATCATCCATCCCGCCTACTCCGCCGTGACCTGTGGCATCCTCCACGGCGCGATGGCCGACAAACTGGTCCTCTGTCACGCGGCCGAACGGGAGATGCTCGCGTACGACTACGGCGTGACGGTCCCCTCCATGCAAACCTACGTCGATCTCTACGAGAGCCTCGCCGAGCCGGTTCATCCGACCTCGGTCGTCGCCGGCGCGCTCAACACCTACGGCCTCGAGGCCGACGCAGCCCGCGAGGCCGTCGACGCCTTCGAGGCCGACCTGGGGAAACCCGCCACGGACGTCATCCGGTACGGGACCGACGGCCTGCTGGAGGTGCTGCTGTGAGCCTCGAGACCGGGTTCGAGCGGGTGACGATGCCGCTCGAGTTCCCGTTCACGATCGCCCGCGGGACGCAGACGACTGCGGAGAACGTAATCGTCCGGATCGAGGACGAGGACGGAACCGTCGGTATCGGCGGGGCGGCGCCCTCGTCGCACTACGGCGAGACGGCGGCGACGGTCGAGGCGGTCCTGCCAGACCTGCTGGCGGTCGTCGAGGACGTCGGCGACCCCCACCAACTCGAGCGAATCGAACGCCGGATGCGCGAGACGATCGAACGCAATCCCGCCGCCCGGTGTGCCGTCAGCATCGCTCTCCACGACCTCGTGACGAAGCGTCTCGACGTCCCGCTCTATCGCTACTGGGGGCTCGATCCGACCGAGACGGTCGAGAGTTCCTACACCATCGGCATCGACGACACCGAACGGATGCGCGAGAAGACCGAGACAGCCCTGGATCGCGGCTTCGGGACGCTGAAGGTCAAACTCGGCACCGACCGCGACCTCGAGATCGTCGAGACGATTCGCGACGTCGCCCCCGACGTGCGCCTCTACGTCGACGCGAACGAAGCCTGGACGCCCCGCGAGGCGGTCTCGCGGATTGAAGCGCTGGCGGATTACGACCTCGAGTTCGTCGAACAGCCCGTCTCGGCGACGAACCTAGAGGGGCTTCGGTACGTCTACGAGCGAGCGGCGCTGCCGATCGCCGCCGACGAATCCTGTCTCACCGCGGCCGACGTGCCGCAGATCGCCGAGCGATGTGACGTGGCCAACCTGAAACTGATGAAGTGCGGGAGCCTTCGCGAGGCGCGCCGGATCGTACACGCCGCCCGCGCACACGGCCTCCAGGTGATGTGCGGCTGCATGACCGAGTCCAACGCCTCCATCGCCGCGGCGTGTCACCTCGCGCCGCTACTCGACTACGCCGACCTCGATGGGTCGCTCTTGCTCGCGGACGACCCCTACGACGGCGTGTCGATGCCCGGCGGTCGCATCGACCTCGAGGGTCTCGAGCGGTCTGGTATCGGCGTCGTTCGGCCCTGAAGTCCGGTGCCGGGTCGTCCGTCCCTGAGATTCGGTACGAGTATCGTCCGTTCCCGGAGTCCGCTACCGGCGACATTCTCGAATGCGATCGAGGCAAACCGACAAATCACGTTGTGTGTCAACAATCCACAAACTATTTATGCCAGCAGGTAGAAACAACGAGACCATGGCATCCGAGCGGCCTCGCACCGAAACACGAGTCGTCGAGCAGTGGAATCGGGTATTCGAGGCGCTTTCGGCGGAATCGAGGCGTCGGCTCGTGGCGTCGCTGCTCGAGGCCGGACCGACCGAATCCGTGCCCCTTCCGGAGGCCGCCCAGTGTCACGGGGATGTAGACGACCAGCGCGCCGTCACGATCCGGCTCCACCACCGGGACTTGCCGTTACTCGCCGACGGGAACTACGTCGACTGGAGTCGCGAGCCGTTCTGTGCGAGCCGCGGCAACAACTTCGACGAACTCGCGGCCGTAATCGAAGCGATCGAGACGGCTGCTCCCACCTTCCCCGAGCAGCTCGTCGGGGACGGAGGCGAAGACAGGGACGGTGACCGACTCAAATACGAACGCGCTCCAGTCGACCGATAACGCCCTCACCTGGAGTCCGGGTCGGATGCACGCCGATCCGACATCGATCCCGACTCGGACTCGAGAACCAGCGGTCCGATAGAGACCGTCCGCCGCGTGATCGTCGCCGTCCGTAGAATGTACGCCGTGAGCAGCGCGAGCGGGACGAAGACCACGGCGAGTAGGGCGCTCACTACCCACGGAAGCGCCGGCAACGCGATGACCGCCCCCGTCCGACCGGCGTACAGAAACCCGATTAGCAACGCCGACGTGATTGCCGGAACCCCGGTCAGGATCGTGAGCTGGGAGAAGCGAGTCAGCTCCCGCTGGAGGTACGTCGTTTTGATGTGTTCGCGGGCGACCGTGAACAACTCGAGATCCGCGACGATCCGGTCGAGAGCCTCCCGGGCCGGTCGCGAGAGGGCTCCCTCGTGATATTGTCCGAGTCGCTTGGCGGTGTAGAGGTGCCTCGAAACGTCGTACTTTACGGCGACCGACACCGCATCGAACGTTTCGGTACTCGATTCCGAGAGGATCGTCTGGGCGCGATCCGTCCTCGATTCGACGGTGCGGACGTACCGCCGAACGTCCTCCCGGGCGTCGCCCTCGAGGGTGTCCGCCTCATCCTCGAGGGTGGTCGCTCCCTCGTGGATGGACGCGAACAGTTCCTCGAGAACGCGAGCCGGCGACGCCGGGGCGACCGGGTCGCCGATCGTCTCTGCGACCTCGGATCTGAAGGATTCGACGCCCTCGAGTCTATCCTCCGCCGCTCCGGCGGACGTGAACTCCTGTGAGAGGATGAGCTGGTTGATCGAGACGACGAGCGTGACCAGCGAGAACGTTCCGGCGACCATCCCGCTCGCCAGCCGAGTTATCGAGTTGGCGTTGGCGAACGAGATGACGCCGAGCCAGTCCAGTCCCAGAAAGAACAGGAACGCACCGACCGAAATCCACGCGGCGATGAACAGCCGATCGCCGTCGACGAGCACCCATCGCTGGAAGCGGGCGAGAACGGTTGGTCGTCGTCTCGAGGCCGATGCCTCGTCGGCTGTGCTCGTCTCGTCACCGACCATAGTCGGCGTTCACCGGCCACGAGCAAAAGCGTCGTCGTTGCAAACGGATGTCGTGATCGATCGACGCCCGCAAACGCGGTTCCAGAGACTGACGCCACCCATTCAGGACCCACTCTGAGACGACCAGCGGGGCCGCCACTCCCTGGCACCCGTTCAGGTGCATGCCACAGACTAAACCCGGTTGGCATAGACGTGAAACGTGCGATGGCGACTAGCGACCAGGACGGAGAGCGAACGAACTCGACGTCGGCGAGGAGCACGTATAGCACGGACAGCACAGGCGACGAGCGATCGCACCGCCAGCATCCGGACTGGCAGGACCCACCGACCAACCGAAACGAGCGCCCCGGACCCTCGACGTCACGACGCGGGGCCCTCGCTGCCGTCGGATCGGTCGCCGGACTGGCGATCGCCGGCTGCCTCGGAACGGGAACGACTCCGTCCTACGGTGGGACAGACGACGAGCAGGGAGCGGAGACGGAGCGTGTCCCCGTCGACGTCGACGGCGAGGGGCGAACGGCCGAGGAGATGACCGCCGCCGCGGCGCTCGCCGACGACGGCCCCGCCGACGGCGTCTCGCCACTCGACGCGATCACCCTCGTCGATCACGAGTTCGTCCTGGAAGACGATTACCAGGGCTCGACCGTCCAGGGAACCCTCGAGAACGCGGGTAACGATCGGCTGGCACTCGTCGAGATCCGCGTCCGGGTCTACGACGACGCCGACAACCTGCTCGGCACCTACTTCAAGCACACGAGCGACCTCGATGCCGGCGATACGTGGGCGTTTACCGCGTACGTCCTCGCGTCGCCGGCCGACATCGCGGCGTACGACATTGCCGCACTCGGGACGCCCACCTGACGAGGGGAGCGGCCGTACGGTCTGTCGCCCGCCGCTTCACTTTCGGCACGTTCCAGACTGCCCCGGCTGAGAATGCTTCCTCGCTCGCCGCGAAAGCGTCTATCTACATCCCCCGCTCGAGGGTTGTGACCCTCGGTCGAGGCGAACGCGGCGACTATGTAGCAATACCGGCGCCCGGTCTCTCGACCCCGAAACCGCAGTTGTATCCGGGCGGACTCGAAGCAACTCGATCGGAGCCAGTCACCGCGACCGGACGACTCGAGGAACGGCGCTCGCGATCAGTTTTCCTCTTCTTCTTTGAGTTCGGCCAGTTCGGATTCGACCTCGGCGTCGCTCACGTCGGCGTCGGCCTCGGGTTCGGTTTCGACTTCCGCCTCGAGGTCCTCTGTGTCAGCCTCGGACTCAGTCGCCCCCTCGCCGCCCATCTCGGCCTTGAGCGTCTCGAGTTCGGCGTCGACGCCGCTGTCGGTCGACAGGGACTCGAGTTCGCGGTCGATGCTGTCCTTGTCCGAGAGGACGTCCTCGAACGCGCCCGACTCGTGGAGTTCGTCCATCGCGGCGGCACGAGCCTCCATGTCCTCGGTCTTCTCCTCGGCGCGCTCGATCGCCCGGCCGACGTCCTCGAACTCCTCTCCCGTGGCGGTCATCGCCTCCGAGACCGTGGAACTCGCCTCGGCGGCCTCGTACCGGGCCTTCATCGTCTCCTTCTTCGTGCGGAACTCCTCGATGCGACCCTGGAGCTCGTCTTTCTGCTCGATCAGCCGATCCTGCTGGTTCTGCAGGTCCGAGATCTGGCGCTCGAGCTCCTCGATCTGGTTCATCTTGGCCTTCTTCTTCTCGAGGGCCTTCCGGGCGAGGTCTTCCCGTCCCTGCTGGACCGCCGTTCGGGCCTGCCCGTTGTGCTTCTCGACGTTCTCCTCGAGGCGGCGTTTCTGCATCTCGAGGCGCTTTTTCTGCGTCGTCAGGTCGGCGATGCCGCGTTTGACCTGCTGGAGCTGGTCGCGCATCTGCTCGTAGGAGTAATCGAGCGTCTGCGTCGGATCCTCCGAGCGGTCGAGGATCGCGTTGAGCTTCGACCGGATGATGTACGACGTCCGAGAGAGGATACCCATACGTACTACGTGTCGCTCCCGACTCTTAAAAACTTCACATCAACTACTCTTCGTGCGAGCCCGAGAGCAGACGGCCGTTCGCGCGATTCGCTCGTCGTCGTCACCGCGGACCGCAACGACCACAGGCCCCGATGCGAAAGTGAACGTATGCCTACCGACGACGCCGACGACTCGAGCGCCGCTCCAACGGACGCCCAGCAGGCCTGCTTCGAGGCCGGCATCAAGTTCGGCTCGCTCTACCACCAGTTCGCCGGCACGCCCATCAGCCTCGAGAGCGCCGACAGCCTCGCGCGAGCGATGGAGGAAGCGATCGAGAACCAGCCCCACTGCACCGACGTGACCGTCGACGTGCAGAGGGACGCCCTCGAGGCCGCGCTCGAGGAGGGAGCCGCCGAGTACACGGAACTCACGGGTCAGTTCCTCGAGGTCGAGATCGACGTCACCTACGAGGACGTCGAGGTCGTCACGAGAATGGCGATGGAGAACGGCTACCCGCTAATGCGCCTCGAGTCGGTGCGTCGGTGAGTCTCGAGTCGATGAACCGATAACGCGTCCGATCGCTATAGACCCGTTAAATCCCGTGAACGGTCCCAAATGGAGGAGAACAGTCACGAACCCCGCGGACGATGGTCGGCGTTTTTTACCCCCTCCGTGGTCGCCATCGACTACAGCCATGTACTCAGACGAATCCGGTCGTTCGACGCTCGACCCGCGAATGGTGCAGCGAGTGACGAAGTTGGGACTCGCGTCGGCCGCGGTACTCGTCGTGCTGTGGGTGGCGACGCAATTGCCAGGTGCGGGCTGGCTCGTCCCCGGGACTCCCCTCACCGTCGCCGCCCTCCTGAGCGCCGTCGCGACGCTCACCGTCGTCGGCCTCCTCCTGTTGCTCGCCCCGGCGCTGGCCGACCTCGTGAAGACGGGACTGCGGGACGCTCCCGAGGTCGCCGAGCGCATCGCGTCCGTGACCCGGGTCGCGACCGTCCTCGCAGCCGTCCTCGTCGCCCATCGAGGACTGGCCGCGGCGATCACGCCGCTGCTGGGCGGGTTCGAGTGGCTGTACGACGTGGTATTCCTCCTCCTAGCGCTGCCGCTGCTCGTCGCCCTCGCGGTCGTCCTCTACGGTTCGCTCGAGCCGACGGCCGACCTCTTCGCGACGAAGCTGGTTGGTTCGCGCGACGGGCGGTCGGGTCTCGAGTCGTCGTAACGTCTCGAGCCGATTCCCATTGCCAGAACGGCCGACCGCAGAGCCATACCGACCAATTGCACGAGCCACCCCGGCCAACCGCACGAGCGACCACGGCTGATCGCACAAATCACCCCGGTCAACCGCACGGACCATCCCCGGCATCGACACCGGTGTCAACCGTTTCGAAACCGGGACGCCATTTTCCCTCGAGAGCCCTCGTTCACCGCATGTTCACTTTCACTTTCGGGCTATCTTTTAACCCCGGTGCCCGTGAAGTGGGCGCCATGAGTCAAGCCTCACTGGACGACGACGAACTGTTCGGGGAAGCCGCCTCCGAGATGCGCTCGGACGTCGAATCCTCCCTCGGGGACGCCTGGGACGCCCTCCCAGACGCCGACGACATCTGGGAGACCGACGCAGAGAACGTCCTCGGCGTGCTCAACGGCCTCAAGTCCGCCCTCGACGTCGGCGACGCCGAGGACCACCTCCGCGACGCCAAGAAGTGGTACACGATGGGCGAACGCGCCGACGCCTTCGAGGACGCCGACGACCTCGAGGAAGAGATCGCCGACCTGGAGGAGGCCCTCGAGAACATCACCGATGCAGGCGAGCAGGTCGGCGAACTCACGGCGACGATTCCGGCGCTTCGGGGAACGCTCGAGGATGCGGGGAGCGAGGAGGCTGACGACGAAGACGAAGACGAGGACGAGGACGAAGCAGAAGCGGAAGAAGACGACGAATAACCCGACACCAGCCCACGTCCGAAACCCGAACCTCGAAACTCGACAGCCACCACCGACTAGCGTCGCTCGGGACCCGAGACGTCCCGCTCCGCAACCGCCTCGAGCAACCGCTCGAGAGCCGCTGCGGCTAACTCGAGCAGTTCCGCGCCCAGTTTCTCGTCGCCCGCTGTCGGATCACCGACGACCCCGTTTTCGGAGAACTCCGCCGAATCGACCGCCAGGTTCGCGTAACTGACCCACTCGCCCCAGCGCTCGGCGGCGCCCGCCTTCGCGTCCTCGAGTCGGTCCTCTCGAACGAGGCCGGGGCGACACCGGCGCAGGAGCGCCGTCTCCAGGGGCCCGCCGTGGCCCATCTCGCTCGCGTGCTCGCCCACGGCCTCGAACCAGGTGAACGGGACCGCGTACGCGTCGTCGTGGCGGGTGATCGTCGCGGCGACCTCCCGCAGGGCGTCGACGTTCCCGCCGTGGCCGTTCACGATCACGACGCGGTCAAACCCGTGGTGGGAGAGGCTGGCGACGGACTCGCGAACGTACGCCCGGAAGGTGTCCGGTGAGACCCACATCGTCCCGGGAAAGTGACGGTGCTCCTCCGCAACGCCGACCGGGACCGCCGGCGCGCGAATCACCTCGCGGTCGATTCGCCCGAGGGCGGCGTCCGCGACGGCCTCGGCGGTGAAGACGTCCGTCCCGAGCGGCGCGTGGGGGCCGTGCTGTTCGGTGCTTCCGACCGGGAGGACGACGAGGTTGGTCTCGCAGTCGGCGACGTCGGTCCAGGTGGCCTCCTCGAGGTGCATGGTCGCCACGAGGAGCGGTCGGGCCTTGTAGCCACCGCAACGCCCGCTCCAGAGATTTCGCTGGCCCAGTGGAGCACGCGATGGCAGGGAAAACTGGTTTCCCGCACGGTGATGGACAGGCACCCATGAGCGAAGATTCCCGCGAACTCGGCATCGAACTGGGGGCGCTCCAGGACGAACTGAAAGACCACGACTACCCCGTTTCACAGGACGAACTGCTCGAGAATCACGGCGACGTCGAACTCGAGATGGGCGAGGAGACCGCGACGCTCGAGGAACTCATCGGGCCGCTGAACGAGGACGGGTACCAGTCCTACGAGGAGGTCGAACAGGCCGTCATGAACATGGTCGGCGACGAGGCCATCGGACGGAAAAATTACAGCGACCGGACGCCGCCGGCACCCGGCGAAGAGCGACAGAAGGACAATCCCTCGGGCGAGGACGTCCAGTCCGAAGACGAATCCTTCTAACGCTCAATCGCCGCCCCGACGCGCCTGCGTCCGCGCCGTTCGCTTCTGGGCACGTTCGATGAACTCCTGGGGAAGTTCGTCGATCTCGCCCGCCTGCACACCCCAGAGGTGGGCGTACAGTCCGTCGTTTTCGATCAACTCGCCGTGAGTGCCACGCTCGACGATCTCGCCGCCCTCGAGGACGACGATCTGGTCGGCGTCCTTGATCGTCGAGAGGCGGTGAGCGATGGCGAACGTCGTCCGCTCTTCCGTGAGGTGGTCGATCGACCGCTGGATGAGCATCTCGGTCTCGGTGTCGACGTCGCTCGTCGCCTCGTCCAGGATGAGGATCTCCGGGTCCTTGAGGATCGCTCGCGCGATACACAGCCGCTGGCGCTGGCCGCCGGAGAGTTTGACGCCGCGCTCGCCGACCATCGTGTCGTAGCCGTCGGGCAGGTTCTGGATGAAGTCGTGTGCCTCGGCGGCTTTGGCGGCCTCGACGATCTCCTCCTCGCTGGCGTCGAAGGTCCCGTAGGTGACGTTCTCCTTGACAGTCCCGTAGAAGAGGTACGACTGCTGACCGACGTAGCCCATCGACTGGCGCAGACTCGGAAGGGAGACCTCACGGATATCCTGGTCGTCGATCCGGATGGCTCCGTCGTCGACGTCGTGGAGGCGCAACAGGAGCTTGAGGACGGTCGACTTCCCGGCACCAGTTGGACCGACGAGAGCGATCGTCTCGCCGCCAGGGACGTCGAAGGAGATGTCGTCGACGATGACCTCCTCCTCGTCGTAGCTGAACGTCACGTCGTCGTACTCGACGCGACCCTCGTTGATCTCGAGGTCGGGAGCGTCGACGTCGGTCTCGATGCGTCCCTGTTCGTCCATCAGGCCGAAGATGCGTTCGGCGGACGCCTCCGCTCGCTGGTACATGTTGATGATCTGTCCGAATTGCGCCATCGGCCAGACGAGTTGCTGGGTGAGCAGGATGAACGTCGCGAACTCCCCGACACCCAGCTCGCCGGAGAAGGGGCCCGGCGCGCCATTGAACACCCAATATCCGCCGACGAGGAACGTCAGGACGAACCCGATTCCCGAGATGATCTGGAGACCGGGGAAGAACTTGATCCGGATGGTAATCGCCCCCCAGTTCGTGTCGTAGTACTTCCGAGAGACGTCCTCGACGCGCCCCGACTCGTAGTTCTCGGTGTTGTCGGCCTTGATGACCTGAATGCCGCCGAGATTGTTCTCGAGACGGGAGTTGACCTCTCCGACGCTCGAGCGCACCGCAGCGTACTTCGGCTGGATCTTCTTGACGAAGATGTAGGTGAAGACCGCGATCAGGGGCACAGGGGCCATCGAGACGAGGGCCAGTTGTGGATTGATCGTCAGCAGCACCGCAGCGATCCCGAGGACCATAACCCCGAGTCGGAACGCCGAGTTGAGTCCGTCGTTGAGAAATCGCTCGAGCTGGTTGACGTCGTTCGAGAGAATCGACATCATCTCCCCGGTCTGCTTATCGGCGAAGAACTCCATATCGAGGCGCTGCATCTTGTCGTAGGTGTCCGTCCGCACGTCGTGCTGGATGTCCTGTGCGAACGCGTTGAACCCCCAGTTGCGAAGCCAGTGAAACGCCGCGCCGATCGTAAACGAGAGCGCGATGATGACGACCGTCAGGGTGAACTGATCGGCCTGCTCGGTCGGCAACCACTCGCTCGGAACGAAACGTAGGTCGAAGGGGCGGTCCTGCAGAAATATCGCGTCGATCGCCAGTCCGAGTAAAATCGGCGGAATCAAATCGAGCAACCGGGCGAAAACGCTCGCGGTAATCCCGGACGTAACTGAGAACCAGTACGGCCGGCCATACTCGAACACCAGGCGTTGCATGGGATTCTCGATATTCTCCCGTTGTTCCTCGAACGGGTCGTCTTCATCCCAGTCAGCACTACTCATTGCACTGGCTGAGTGGACGGTCAGCAATAAACGTTGCCTACGAATCGAAATATATCCAGATCGCAACCCGTTAGCTCCGGAACGTGTTGCCGGAAGTCACCGTTCGCACTCGCGACAATCGTTCGATACCGCCGATTTTCCGTCGTCGAAAACGCGGGCGCGTCAGTCCTCGAGATCGATTTCGACCTCGTCACCGACCTCGAGATTCGACTCGTTGGCCGTTCCTCGTGGAACCTCGAGGACCCACTTCGCCTCGCCGGAGTACCGGAGGTCCTCGCCGTCCTCGCCGGACTCTGGCGCCCGCGCGTGGTGGATTTGGGTAATCTCGCGGTCGGCCCCGATGAAGATGATGTCGATGTCGAAGTCCATCTCGCGCATGACGAAGGTGCGGTCGTCCTCGTCGCTGTAGACGAACAGCATTCCCGTGCCGTTCTCGAGGGAGTCGTGGTCGCTGAGACCGGTGTAGCGCTGTTCGTAGGTGTCGGCCACCTCGACGTCGACGGCGAGTTTAGTGATCCCGTCCCCGTCCACGACGCGCACGTCGCCGCTATCGTGTGTCCACGGCGCGGGGAGAATCGAGAGCTGGACGAGCCCGTAGCCGACCGCGAGCACGACGACCACGACGACGAGCGCAGACCAGACGCGCCTGTAGGACTGTCGCATCCAGGCTCGTCTTCGACTCGAGAAAGTAAAGGTTATTCGCACGGGCCCGCTCTGGTCGGATACGGGCTCGTGGTCTAGCTGGTTATGACGCGGCCTTTACAAGGCCGAGGTCGGTGGTTCGAACCCGCCCGAGCCCACTACTCCTGCTGCGAACAATCCGTGAGCAGCAGGATTGTAACGGGAGGGCGGTTCGAACGAGAGAAGTCGCAGCGCTCGAGCGAAGCAAGAGCGACCGTCTTCGCGTTGTTCGAACCCTCCCGAGCCCATATGCCCTTGAGAAGGTAAGTTCGCAACCACAGGAATCCGTCCCGAGCGGCGGTACAAACGACACGAAAAATACCGTGAGGACGCACACCTCGAGCAACGGCAAAAGCCAACATGTGAACGATCTCCGTTACCGTCCAGGAGTCGCTCGAGTAGAGGATGGACGTCAAGACCACGCACGAGAAAGGCGACGAACGGACCGAAGCGACTCGAGTTCGATCGATTCGTCTCCAAGTCCAGGAGAATCACCGAAGCGACGCGAGAAATAACTTCCCACTACAGAACTCCTCTCGAGACGACGATCTGGATGCCGAAACCCCACAACAGTCAGGACTTGAGCCGCTGACGAAGCGACCCGAGCAACCCGTCGCCGCGTTCGACCTCGAGCGCGTCGTGGAGCCGCGAGTTCTCGGGTTCGTCCTTGATCACCACCCTGAGATACGGCTCGAGTTGTTCGAAATTCTCGGCAAGAATGACCGTGTGATTGTCGTCGTCGTGGTCGACCACGCCAGCGTCGGCAAGTTTCGGAACGTGGCACTGAACCGAAGAGACGTACACGCTCTTGTACTCGTTCTTCGCGACGTCGTCGGGATGCACGTCGTGCTCCCAGCCAGCGACTTCTTCGGCCAGTTTCGATAACTCGATGGGCTCCGTGCGGCCGCGAAGCGCGTAGAGGAGGTATCGACGACGGCGGTTGGCGAGCAACTCGAGAATCACGTCCGCTGTGAGTTGCTCGTCTGCCTCACTCGAGGGAAGCGCTTCCATAGCTTATCATAGGCGAGCGGCGCTGAAAAGGGTGTCTTGAATATCCGAAATTCCAACATACGCCGGCGTAATGGTCGACTATCGGAATCGATGAGTCTACCGACACTCGAGGGATCGAACGATCGAGCGGTGGGGTGACGAAATTGGCCGGTTCGCCCATCAGCGATCCGGTCGCTACACGAGCGACCGGAGTAACCGCAGCGGAAACGTGATAACTGCGATGACGAGGCTAATCGCTTCCCGGACGAACGACCGAAGGGTGCCAAGCATTGCAATTGCGCGTACCACGGCCCTCGACCTACGAACGAGGGTTGTGTGTGCAAGGTGTTCAGGTCCCTCCGGCGTCCTCACGTCGTCGATTCTCAGGGGGGCGAACGTCGACGATCCATTGCCATTGTCGTCGAATACGGGGATGACCACCAGCGCAGTGGCACCGATTTTGCCGTCAGTTACCGCGATTCGTCGTCGTCGGCGACGGAGTCGGCGTCGGCGTCGGCGGTAATCGCATCTTGGAGCCGATCGATGTCCGTGACCTTCTCGAGGTCGCCCATGGTGACCGGGGTCGGGTCGCTGGCGGATTCGCCGCTGGCGACGCCGCTCGTGAGGATGCTCCGGACGCCCTCCTCGATCGTCATGTCGACGTCCATGACGCGGCTTCGCGGGACGTGCGTCAGGAAGCCACCAGTTACTGGATTCGGCGCGAGCGGGATGAACAGCGTGACCATCTCGTCGTGGCCGGTTACGTCCGCAATCGTCTCCGGCGAGGTGCTCGTCTCGAAACCGATCACGTAGATGTCGTCGTCGAAACACTGGACGAGTTTGATCTCCTGGAAGTTCTCCGCCTCGTTGTCGAGCATGACGTCACCCATGCGACGGAAGCTCTTGTAGACGGTTCCGAACCCGGGAATAGCGGCGATTGCGAGGTCGACTATCTCGATGGCCCGCTCGCCGTAGCGGTGGCGACCGATCGAGCCGACGACGACGACGATCCCCAGCAAGAGCGCGAGGGTAATGAGTTCCGTGAGAAAGCCGATAATGTAGGGGTAGAGCCCCATCTGGACGAGCGCACCGACGAGTTCCGTGCGTCGGAACCAGTCGATGATCCCGAACCACTGCAGGAGTTCGATGAACGGCACTAACGCGTTGGTAATGAACTCGAGGACGATCTGCAGAACGTAAAGGGTGATGACGAGCGGAACGATGATCGCGATACCGGTCATCAACACGTCGAGCGTTCCTTCGTAGAGGGACTTGCCCGCTTCTCTGGGAGAGGCCGGTGCCCCATCGGGCGAGTCTGGAATCGCCATTGCGTTTCGAAAGGATACCTCGGTGAAAGATGTTGTCGTTCGTAACGGCTATCCAACTCTCCTCCCCCGTCGCTCGAGCGGCATTCGAAATCCTTTTTTATATCATCGCCGGAGGTAGGAGTGAGCCGCCTTAGCTCAGACTGGGAGAGCACTCGACTGAAGATCGAGCTGTCCCCGGTTCAAATCCGGGAGGCGGCACTTTTGCGACGCACAAGACGGCGAGCGTAGCGAGCCGTCCGTACGGAGCAAAAGTGTGACCGACTGGATTTGAACCCTGGAAGTCGCAGCGCTCGATCGAAGCGAGAGTGACCGTCTTCCTTCGGTTCAAATCCGGGAGGTAATATGGCTTTTTCACTCGTAGCAGAAGCGATTCTCGCTCGAGTAGCCCCCGAGGTCGGCAGTTCATGACACAATCCCGGCACCGAGAACACGGCAAATGACCGCCCAACGGTTATCCCACCGTAGACCAGAGACGTCGACGTGAGTAGTGACTCGACCGCAAACGAGAGCGATACGTTCGAGATCGGCGACACGACCGTCCACCGCCTCGGGTTCGGAGCGATGCGTCTCTGCGGCGACGACATCATTGGCACGCCGGCGGACGAGGAGGCCGCCTGCGAGATCGTCCGGCGCGCCGTCGACTGCGGCGTCGACTTCGTCGACACGGCGGACTCCTACGGTCCAGGCGTCAGCGAGCGACTCGTCGGTGAGGTACTCGGCGACCGCGACGACGTACTAGTCGCGACCAAAGCAGGGTTACTCCGCAACCGCGAGGGTGACTGGATCGCCCACGGTGATCCGGATTACATTCGCAACCAGGTCCTCACGTCGCTCGATCGGCTCGGGACCGACGCCATCGACCTCTACCAGTTCCACCGACCGGACGACGACACGCCGTTCGAAGACTCCGTGGCGGCCTTCGCCGAACTCAAAGACGAGGGGCTCGTTCGCGAGGTCGGCCTCAGTAACGTCTCCACGGAACAGCTCGACCAGGCCCGCGAACAGATCGAGGTCGCCACCGTCCAGAACCGGTACAACGTGAACGACCGCTCGTCGGCGGACGTCCTCGAGGTCTGTGCCGAGAACGACATCGGGTTCATCCCGTGGGCACCGATCGACGGCGACGACCTCGAGGCCCACCGCGACCTCCTCGATGAAATCGCGACCGAGCACGACGCCACACGGCGCCAGGTCGCGCTGGCGTGGTTGCTCGAGCGAGCCGACGTCGTCCTGCCGATTCCCGGCACGTCGGACCCGGATCACGTCGAGTCGAACGTCGCGGCCTCGCGGCTCTCGCTCGCGGACGACGACGTACGGCGGCTGACCGAGGCGGCCGACTAGGCGTCTCGACGAGTGCTGGCGGGGAGCCTGTCGACGAGCGTCCTCGTCTCTCGAAACGGAGAGACGGAGAGACGGACAGTTTCGTGAATGAATCGTTTCGTGAGAGGCAATCGTTAAAAACGGCACGGAGAGTGTCTCTCTGTGGCGAATTTGGCCAGTTGATAGATCGTCAAACGAGTGGGAATTCGTGAAATTATAGAAGTGAAACAGTACGCGAATTGCTTAATCGTCCGATAGTAAACACTCGAGTCCCAGAATCCGTAGACACCTCCCCGCAAGGGGATGGGGACGAAGCGTGTCGACGGATACAAAATCGAAGACGATTCCACACCTTCACCACTAACCATGTCTGACGAACCCAAGCAACGTCGAACGGTCCTGAAAGCACTCGCAGCATCGGGAACGATCGCTGCCATTGGCGGCGTAACGAACGCACAGATCGACGGCGACGACGAGAACGAGACCGACGAAGACTACGACGAGGACGGCGAGACGATCGAAGACGGCGAAGAGGTCGACGAAGAGGAAAGCGATAGCGATAGCGACGATACTGGCGACGGTGACGACGGAGACGAAGAAACGACTGACGACACGACGACTGGCGGCGCGACGCTGTCCGTCGACTCCTCGAAGCCGGGTGCGACGACGACGTACACGTTCCGCGTGACGGTCGGCGACGATACCGACGGGGATTCCCTGAACGACCTGGTCTGTGACCTGGAAGGAACCGACATCGGGTTGTTCAACGTCGACGACGCGAAGGTAGACGTCACACACAACGGCGACAGCGTCGTCGACGATCTGGACGAGATCGCCGCCGACGACAGCAAGACGATCGCGCTCAACTTCGGCGGCAGCTACTCGCTCGAGGCGGGCGACCGGATCTGCGTCACGGTCGAGTGCGTCGTGAATCCCGACGAGGAGGGGACCTACGAGGCGTCTGTCATCGTGAACAGCCAGAGTGCGGCCGAGACGTACTCGGTGTCGGTTACGATCGGCGACGAGTGTCCTGACGGCGACGAGGGAGATTCCGGTGGCGACAGCGACGACAGCGACGACGATGACAGCGACGACAGCGACGACAGCGACGACAGCGACGATAGCGACGACGATGACAGCGACGACAGCGACGACAGCGACGACGCCAACGAAGACTACGACGAAGACGGCGAGACGATCGAAGACGGCGAGGAAGTAGACGAGGACGACGATGACGATGACGACGACGGCGACGACAACGATAGCGACTAATCCAGCACGACTCGAGCGGACGGAAATCGGACGGTAACCGATCGTCGATAATCGAGGACCGCGCGCCGTCGCCGCTACCGATGACGGAGGGACGAATCCGAAACCGTCCGAAATCGAGCGGTGGTTGGCGCTGCTCACCCGCATTTCGACGGACGTGCGGGCTCGAGCCAAACGCCATCCACGGTTCGAGAGACCTCGTGGCCTCCCAGCGCTCGGGAGCCCTCGTCCGTCAGGGCGTGGAGGAGGCAACTCCGTTTCGCGTCGAGAAGAAACGATCACCGAGAGGGTTCTCGACACTTGGTGTAGGTGACGACGTTCGACGTGCGTTCACGCCGGTACTCGCGGTCAGTCGGCCCCGACGACGACCGTCTTGGCTGCGAGATCGCCGATACGCTGGTGATCGCCCGTTGCGTACGCCGAAATCACGCCGACGACGTAAAACGCTGGAAGGACGTCGATAATTCGCAGAAGATTTCGGAGTACTGCCGCCGTCCACGTGCACCGCGAACCGTCTTTTCTGACGACGACGATACCCCGAGCGCGCTTGCCGACCGTCTGTCCAAAGTACCCTTCGAACGAGGTTTGATAGAGCACCAGTCCGACCGGGGCGCCAAACTGCAAGGAGACTAGAAGGCCGCCGAAGCCGCCGAACGGCCCGTCGAAGAATACCGTTCCGGCAACGTAGCCGAGGATTCCGAAGATTACCGCCACCAGAATTCCATCGATGAGAAGCGCTTCGAACCGTCTGTCTAACACACCAACTCGTTCGCCCATATCGGGCGCTGGATATCGATCCATGACATGCCGATCTCATGTGTGTAATTTAAATATTATGATAGTGTTCAATTTCAAGAAGCTGGATAGGCTGGTGCTGAGTGTGCTCGACCAGCGTCACTCGAATCCGAGGACGATGCCGCACCCGATCTCACACCCGTGCGGTATACGGTTTACGCCGGTAGCTTCTGAGTGCACTAATCGATCCGTATCCTCGACGAGGTCACGCCGTTTCTACCGTTTGCCTTTCGTCTCGGTCCACCGTCGTCTCTCACATTGAATCGGGTCGAAAGCGTCGAGAGTGGCAAGAGTGGCGAGGGAAGAAAACACGTATCGACGCTCGAGCGAAACGGGTACCATGGCAGAGCTACACGGCCAGCTCGGTCGCGTTCTCGCCGGGCTCGTTCTCCTCGCCCTCCTGGTCGGCTGTTTGCTCGTAGCGGGTTCGATGTCCGACGAACTCCTGGAAAGCGAGCATCCAAACCAGATGGACGTGCGGCAAGACCGGGCAGCCTACGTCGGCGAGCAGGTCGTCATCGGCGGCTTCGTCGTCGAAACCGACCCCGTCGTCGTCGCGACGCTCGCCAGCGGTCACGGTCGCTTCACGCTCGTGGACGTCGACGACCGGATGATAGACGGCGACGAACCGCTCGAGGTGAACGACCGCGTGAACGCGTTCGGACGCCTCGAGGACGAATCGACCCTCGTGGTCGAACGGGCGGTGACGCGCGAATCCGCCGATGCCGGCTACCTGTACGGCGTTTCGATGGTGGGCGGACTCTGGATCGTCGGCCGACTCGTTCAGCAGTGGCGTTTCGACCCGACGACGGTCGCGTTCGTACCGCGAAGAAGTGCGTCCGACAGCCGTCCGTCCGATGGCCGCTCGTCAGACGTCCATCACGCCCACAACACTGGGGATGACGGTGATCACCGTGGCTGATCTGCTCACGCACCTCCTGGTCGGGTACAGCATCGGAACGCTCCTCTCGTTTCGATACGAGCCACTCCGTCCGGCACACGTCTCGCTCGTCATGGTCGGCGCCGCGAGTCCGGATCTGAACCGAATCGAACTGGTCGTTTCGGACGGGTTCGTCGCGGGCGTGCTCGGTCTCCCCTTTTCGTGGGAGCCGTTGCACACCCTCGTCGGATCCGTGCTCGTGACCGGCCTTCTCGTCGGGCTAGTGACGCCGGAGCAGCGCAAACGGGTCCTCGCGCTGGTGGCCGTCGGCGTCGTCTCCCACCACGTGCTCGACCTTCTGTTGATCACCCCGACGGGCCAGTCCTACGCCGTCTTCTGGCCGATCCTCGAGTACCGGGTTCCGTCCGGGGATCTCTATCGGAGTACCGACCGGTGGCCGATGCTCGCGTCCGGGTCGTGTGCGGCGCTCCTGTGGGCGATTCGTCGGCGTCGCGACACTGCGGCCTCGGAGTCGGAGACGCTACCCGACTGAGATGTCAGTGCACACGCGATTCGAGACGTGGTTGACCGCCGTGAGAGGGTTCAGACGAAGGCTCGAGACGAAGCGAGCCGAGAAAACTGGCGGGGAGCCGGATCACGCGGCCGGGACGATCTGAAAGAGTCCACCGCCTTCGGATCCCGTTCCCAGTACGTAGACCTCGCCATCCTCGTCGCGGCCGAACGAGAGCGCTCGCGTGAGTTTCTCCGCGTCGGCGAGCTCGAGGGCGGCGGTCCGCCACAGTCCGTCGGCGTCGGCGTCGACATCAGTGTCGACGTCGTCGGGAGGGGCGGCGACGAACAACCGCCCCTCGGGGATGAAATCGCCGAAGACGTAGCGCCCATCCAGTTCCGACAGCGTGGACCCGCGGTAGACGTAGCCGCCGACGACCGAGACGCCGCTGATCGGGTCGCCTTCGTGCGGGTACTCGACGATGGGGTCACGAAGCGGTTCGCCGCCCCGGACGTGATCGGGCGTTCGGTCCGGACAGTCGTCTGCTTTGTAGCAGTGGGTCCCCTCTTTGACGTTCCAGCCGTAGTTGCCTCCCTTCTCGACGAGGTTCACCTCCTCGAACCGGTTCTGGCCGACGTCCGCGACGTAGAGGTCCTCCCCGTCGAACGACAGGCGCCAGGGGTTCCGGAACCCCCACGCGTAGTGCTCGTCGAGTCCATCTCGTCCGACGAGCGGGTTGTCTTCCGGGACGACGTAACCCTGATCGTCTGTCCGGGTATCGACGTCGAGACGCAGAACGCTCCCCAGCAGGTTCTCAGTCACGTCCTGTCCGTTCCCGCCGCCTGGACCGTCGTACCAGACCCCCTCGGGGGATTCGCCGCTGTCACCGACCGAGACGTAGAGGTACCCGTCGGGGCCGAACGCGAGGTCGCCGCCGTTGTGAAGGTCTCGCGGCTGCGGAATCTCGAGGATCGACCGTTCTGAGTCACGTCGTGCTCGCGCCCCGTCCTCGGCCACTTCGAACGCGGCCAGGACGAACGTGTGACTGTAGTTCTCGGGCATCCCCTCTCGGAGCGGCGCGCTGTACCGGACGAACAGCCGACGATCGGCCGGGAAGTCCGGGTGTAGCGCAATCCCGAGCAACCCTTTCTCTCCCTCGGTCTCGACCGTGTCACGAAGGTCGAGAACGGGGTCGTCCTGCACGCCGTTCGGCCCGTGAAACAGAACGCGGCCGTCGCGCTCGGCAACGTACCGCTGGTCGGTGTCGGGGACGAACGCGACGGCGAGAGGCGCGTCCAGTCCGCCTATCGTCGTCTCGAGACTGACCGCTTCCGGTAACTGATCGGTCGGGTCGAGTGTCTCGCTCAATTCGGACGGTTCGGTGGCAGACGGTGACGCACATCCGGCGATCCCGGTCGCACAGAGGGCCGCGCCTGCGAGGAATTCGCGTCTGGCAGTGAGAAAACTCATAGGACGTTCGTACGGTTTCGAGGGGGAAATACGCCTATTCGGGGGACGATGAACTAGACACTTACCTGACTGTTAGGAAATACGACGGGTTCGGCTTCGATTAATGGGGCAGAGCGAGACAACCGGGCCGTTCCGGTCGGTCCGATCAGCGTTCCGATTCCTGGCCCGCGTCCCCTGGCTCGAGGCGGTCGGCGAGCCGATACGAGACGTCGGTGAGGTACACCCATCCCCAGGCGGCGACGAGGACGGCGCCGACGAGGTCGTAGAACAGGTCCCCGACCGTGTCGGTGATCCCGTGCTGGGCGAGCACCATCGTGTACCCCGACCACCGACCGATCAGCCCGAGAGCGAACTCCATGAGCTCCCAGACGACGCCGAACGCGAGGACGAAGATGAGGATGAAGACGAACAGCATCCGGTTGGGCAGGTAGACCGAGTCCGTGTGGAGGTCGATCGCTCGAACGACGGCGTAACCCGCGCCGGCGACGATAGACGCCGAGAGGGCGTGTGTCAGGCTGTCCCACTGCCCGAGAAGCCCGTAGAGCCCCGCCGATCCGAGTGCGTGGAGCAAGACCGCTCCCGTGATCCAGACCACGAGTTCCGGCTCGAGCGGCGTGCGGTAGTTTCGCTCGAGGATCGCCGGAAGGGTGGTGATCGCGAGCGCGATACTCGCGTTGGCGATGGTCGTCACGTCGCGCGCGAAGAGACCGTAGAGGAGAACGGCGACCAGGGCCGCCTGGAGGAGCCAGGCCACGCTCCTGACCGTTCGTTCGGGAACGTCGAATTGCCCTCGAATCAGCGACGGCGTGCTGTCGGATTCCTCGTCGCGACCGGGGCTCGAGCGGTCGTCAGGCGCTTCGGAAGATTCCTCGTCGCCCGACAGCGGCGACGCCTGCACCGGGTATCGTTTGAAGAGGACGCCGGCGAGCAATCCGGCGACCGCGGCGTAGACGAAGTCCATCATCATCGCGTGGTTGGCCGCGTCCTCGGAGCGTCCGGTGAGAATGTACGACGTCTCGAGCATAACGTCGGAGAGCCAGAGCACGACGTTCCAGGTCGCGGCGACCGCGAGCGTCGTGAGGACGACCAGTGCAATCGCGAACGTGTGAGTCATCCGAACGGCCGTGAATCGGTCGATTTCGGCGACGGCCACGAGCGCGACGGCGGCGACAGCGACGTACGTGGCGATCGACGTCAGAAACGTCTCCTCGAGAACCGTGGCGTCGACGACGGGAATCGCGACGAGCACCAGCAGTTCCCAGGACGGCATCGCGAACGGGTTCCGGCGCGCCGCGGCGGGCAGGAGGACGATCACGATTGCGAGTCCCGTGAAGACGAACCACCGGTACGACGACTCGAGGACGTGAACGGTGGCGAGCACGGTGAGGAGGCCGACGACGAGCCAGCCGATCGCTGCGTTTCGACGAGAGGCCTCGGAGGGGTCGCCGGATCGATTCTCCTGCATAGCACTCCGTACGTGACCGACCGACAAAACGTCGCATCCGGAATAGTATGCGTGGTCGTCTGGCGACTCGGTACGCCTACGCTGTTTGTACCGGATCGGTTCGGTGTACCGACATCGCCGGACACGCTGGCGTCGTCGTTCCTCTGAGTGCAGGGGATCGGCGTACGACCGCTCGAGGGACACTGTCGATAGAGCGCCTCGGTTGAGTAACTCCGAGCGATCCCTCGAGCGGCGCACACCCCGGCGAAAGACGGCATCCTCGCACCCACGTCCCGACGGGACACCTCGACACCCTCCGGAGTCAAAATTGTCACTGTAAGGGTCTCCCGCCATCCGTCTCGAGCCCCAATAGGGAGCATGAAGCTCGCACACGTCACGCTCTTCGAGGACTTCGGCACCCGCTCGGTCACGATTCACGGGCTCATGGTCGTCGCGTTCGTCAACGCGATCTTGGCCGGCCTGTTCGTCGAGGGACAGGTGGGGCTCGTCTCGTTCGTCGCGCTCCTCAACGTCACCGCCGGGTTGTGGGTCGCCCACTCGATTCACTCGCTCGGCAACGTCGCAGCCGACGGCGAGTACAGCGGCGTTCTGAACGAACTCTTCGACGTCGGCGACGGCGACGCCGGCCATGGATTCAACATCGGCCGATTCGGTCGGCTACTCGGACTGATCGCGGTGGTGACGGCCGTCTCTTTGCTGACGTCGGCGCAGGCCCTCTCAGGAACGGTGCTCTCGATCGCCGTCGTCGCCCTCGGCGGGGTCGCGCTCGTGACCGCGATCATCGGCTTCCTCATCGCGCTCGGGGCGTCCTACGACGGCGCCCAGCGGCAGACGGCCGCGAACGTGGAGCGGTACACGGAGGCGACCGACGTCGACGGTGGGAACGCCATCGACCAGTGAGACCCACCGTGTCGCGTGATCGGGCACCACAGATACACAGTTGAGACGAGAGCGCTCACGTCTCCCGCTTTCGCTCTCGCCGGTGTATGGCGCTCGAGACGACCGCCTTCGTGAAGTGCTCGTCGTCCGGCAAACACTCTTGTCGTCACCCCATCATTCGCGTTCGTATGGGCAACGAACCGCCGACGTTCTGTCACTACTGCGGTGGAGAGCTGACCCCCATCGACCCGCCGACGGTCCATCGCTGTGCCGCCTGCGGGGAGCACGTCTTCTACAACCCCAGCCCCTGTTCGCGGGTCGCGGTCGTCGACGGTGAATCGATCCTACTCGTGAAAGTCGACCTCCCGGAGCGCGACATGTGGGGGACCCCGGGTGGCATGGTCGAGGCGGGCGAGGATCCGGACGAAGCGGGGGCTCGAGAACTGGCGGAGGAGACGACACTCACCGTCGATCCGAACGACCTCGTGTTGTTCGACGTTCGGACGTTCGCGAAGTTCGAGACGGTCCACAAGACGTACCTCGTCTACGCGGTCGACGTCGCGGACGTTCACGGGACGCCACGAGCCGACGACGAGGTGGCCGCCGCCCGGTTCTGGACGCCGGCCGAACTCGAGGCTGCTCGAGACGAACTCCTCACCAGCTGGCCGACCGAGTACCGGGACCTTCGTTGGTGGGTCGATGGCGCGCAAGCGGCCCTGGATTGGGGCCGGTCGTAGATGGGCGGGTCGGACGACGAAACAGGGGAGCGAGGGCGGACAGCGAGGCAAGGTGGGGAGGCGGAACGGCGAAACAGGACGACTGACGATCAACTGTGCTGGGAGCAAAACGCCCGTAGCTCCGCGAATGCCGCCTCGTACTCGTCGCGAAAGACGCAGTGGCCGGCGTCGGGAACGTGGACCAGTCGCCCGTTCGACAGCGCCGCGGCCGCCTCGAGGTCCCGCACCCGACGGGGCGTCCCGGCGTCGGCCTTCAGCACCAGCGTCGGACAGGTGATCTCCGCGAACGCCTCCTCGAGGAGCGGGTACCCGGCACGGGCGATTTCGGCGCTGTGAGGGTGAACCTCCTCGCGAGCGACGGCGAGGCGCCGGTCGAGCCATTCGTCGCGATTGTCGAACGCCGACATACGTTCCTCGAGGGACTGGCCCGCCCACTCGGCACACCGCTCCTCGACGACTGTGGCCCGTTCGTCCGGTCCGAGATCGGGGTCGCCGTACATCCCGGCCGGGTCCTCCAGGACAATCGCTCGCGCCAGGTCGGGGTGGGTCGCGGCCGTCCACGCGACGGTCGAGCCGCCCATGGAGTGTCCGAGCAAGAGTGGGCGCTCGAGGACGAGTTCATCAACGAGGCCGCGAAGGTCGGCCACCCGGTCCTCGATCCCGTACCCGGTTTCGGGCGCGTCGGATCGGCCGTGACCGCGCGCGTCGTACGTGAGTACCTCGTAGCCATCCGCGACGAGCCCCATCGCAAGCCGTTCCCAGCAGCGGCCGGTGTCGTAGAAGCCGTGCGCCAGCACTATCGGCTCGCCCTCGCCGGTTCGATAGTACTGGAGGTCGACACCGTTCGTTCGAACGGTTCCCGTCGACCAGCCGTCCGGAAGCTCCATGGAGGCACGAACAGGCGGCGACGAGAAAAACGGTCCGACTGTCGGCACACGAGCTGACGTCTCGACGGGACTGAACGTCGTTCGTCCGAGCGATGCCGCTCGAGACGCGCCCCGGTCGAACGGCTCACCAGGGATCGTCCCGGGAGCGAACGCCGGTTCCACGCGAAGAAGGGGTATCGGCGATCGATTTGGACGAAAAATCGATCCGAACTGGTCGCCTGAGATCGAGCGATATCGAGATCTCGAAGCGCCGGTCGAGACAAAACCGGCCCGAATAGCCCTGTATGTGCTGACAAGAGCAGGAAGAGATTTTAGTCACGTGTCGGTCGGCGAGACAGAAAGTGCCACGCCGAGAAACGTCACCTGGATTGAAGGGAAGCGTTTATTAGGTATGTGTTCCTTTGGTTCGTTTGCATCAACTGGACGCCGGAGAATACGCGCTGTACTCAAATCGCCACTTGATCGGGGATTTATGCCATCTACAGGCCGTTTTGGGTCGAGCGCTCCACACGAAATGAGGGGGTATGCGTACGACGAATGTCAGACGAGAAATCAGATACCACGGATTCGGGCCGTTCGGGCGATCGAGAGTTGCCGGCTGGCTTCATGGCAGACCTCGAGAGCGCCACCGAGGGCGAGGAGTCGAATCAGGGGCTGTTCGACGATCTGCTCAGCGGCGAACCGATTTTCGAGAACAAGGAAGTGCTGCGACCGTCGTACACGCCCCACGAACTGCCCCATCGAAGCGACCAGATCAACAAGATGGCGACGATTCTCGTCGCGGCCCTTCGCGGGGAGACCCCGTCGAACATCCTGATCTACGGCAAGACCGGGACCGGTAAGACCGCGAGCGCGAAGTTCGTCAGCAAGGAACTCGAGAGCACCTCCCAGAAGTACAGCGTCCCGTGTGACGTCGAGTACATTAACTGCGAGGTCACCGACACGCAGTACCGCGTGCTCGCCCAGCTCGCCAACAAGTTCATCGAGGAGAACGAGGCGCGAATCGACGAGCGAATCGATGAACTGGAGTCGATGCGGGCGGCGCTCGAGGAGGCCGACGAAGGAGTGGACCGCGAAGACGCCGACGAAGCGACGGACGATGAAGCCGGCGCGGAACCGATAGACGAAGCCGACGCCCTGGCACACACGGAGGGCGACGTCCTCGAGGACGAACCGTTCGACTCCATCGAAGACGTAGACGAGGAGATCGACTCGCTCGAGACCGACCGCGAAGAGTTCGAGGAAGTGCCGATGACCGGCTGGCCGACCGACCGCGTCTACAGCGTCTTCTTCGACGCCGTCGACTACTCCGAGCGCGTCGTCGTCATCATGCTCGACGAAATCGACAAACTGGTCGAGAAGTCGGGCGACGACACGCTCTACAACCTCTCGCGGATGAATTCCGAACTCACCAACTCGCGGGTGTCGATCATCGGCATCTCGAACGACCTGAAGTTCACGGACTTCCTCGATCCCCGCGTCAAGTCCAGTCTCGGCGAGGAGGAAATCGTCTTCCCGCCCTACGACGCCAACCAGCTCCGGGACATCCTCCAGCACCGTTCGGAGGTCGCGTTCAAGGGAGACGCCCTTTCGGCGGACGTCATCCCGCTGTGTGCGGCCTTCGCCGCCCAGGAACACGGCGACGCCCGACGCGCGCTCGACTTGCTCCGGACCGCGGGCGAACTCGCCGAGCGCTCCCAGGCCGAGACCATCGTCGAGGAACACGTCCGCCAGGCCCAGGACAAGATCGAACTCGACCGCGTGGTCGAGGTCGTCCGCACCCTCCCGACTCAGAGCAAACTCGTCCTCTTCGCGATCATCTCCCTCGAGAAAAACGGCGTCCACAGCATCAACACCGGCGAGGTGTTCAACATCTACAAGCGCCTGTGCGACGAGATCGACGCCGACATCCTGACTCAGCGACGGGTCACCGACCTCATCAGCGAACTCGACATGCTCGGCATCGTCAACGCCGTCGTCGTCTCCAAGGGGCGGTACGGCCGCACCAAAGAAATTAGCCTCTCGGTCCCGCTCGAGGAGACCGAGGCGGTCCTCATTTCGGACTCTCGACTCTCCGACATAGACGACGTCCAGCCGTTCGTGCAGGCGCGCTTCGAAAACTAGTACTGGCTCACGCTACTGTACCGGTTCTTGCCCTTCGATACGCGCCCAGCCGATCGCGTCGAGGACGATCACGTGGTCGCCGTGTCTGACGTAGACGCCGTTGTACTCGCCATCGCGCCCGTCGTAGTACGGGAACGAACGGCGAATCGCGTCGACGATCTCCCAGGAGCCGTCGCGCTCGAGCGTGACGTGTTCCCACTCCTCGCGGGCGTCGTTACGAACCGCGCGACGAATCGCTCGCGAGACACCGGGCAGGCGACGGAGTTGGCGGCTCGAGCTATCGACAACGGTCGCGTTGCGGGGAACGTCGTCGACGATTCGCGCTCCGACGTCGGCCTTCGACTGGGCGTCGGGGTCGCGTCTCCCGACGGACCGAAGGAGATAGCCAGCGGCGGCCGCGGAGCCAACGAAGAGAAGCGACACGGCCACGTCCTTTCCTCTAATCATTATGAAGCTACCTAACAGTAACCGACTAAGTATCTTTCGGCAAGAGCTCACGTGTCTGACACATTTAGAAGAAGCCGTTTCAGGGATAGACGGCGGTAGACGTCGTTACAGGACGTAGACAGCGCCCGAGGTGATGAGGCCGCCGATGACGAGCAAGAGCAGTCCCACGACCGCTCCGGCCCGGAACAGCGGAAGCGCGCGTTGGGCCGGTTCGCGAAGCTTCTTGCCGTTGAGTCCCGATTCGAGGCGCTTCGCACCCACCTCGACCAGCGCGGCGAGGAGCAACCAGCAGACGACCATGAGCACGACGAGTCGCCCGTTCGGCGAGGAGAACAGACTCGGTTTACCGACGCCATCGAACGAGTAGCCGGTCCCGGCGAGGTGCCCGCCAGTGAGCAAGAGTGCGAGCGCGCTCACGCGCGAGATCGTCGTGAGTCGAGTCGTGATTCCCTCGAGGGGCTTCGTCGTGTTGAACGCGCCGTCTCGAGCCAGCGGCAACACCACGAACGCGACGTAGAAGACGCTCCCGGCCCAGATTGCGGCGAACAGCAGGTGGGCGATCCGGGAGGCGATGTCCACGAGCATGTTCGCTCGGTCGGCGACCGAGCGTATCAGCGTTGCGACTCGTCGGTGCCGCGGACAGTCACTCGATCCAGTCCGGGACCCACTCGACCAGTCGGCGTCTGCAGAGCGTGTACGCGAGGGAGACGAGCACGCCGGCGACGATCAGCCATCGAAGCGGATCCGAGAAGACGACGAGCGCGGGAACGGCCAGCACCGTCGCGAGGATGGCATCCTCCGGGGCACCGTCGTACCGATTCAACCGTCGTGGCCGGATCCACGTCCCTCGAGCGTGGTCGTAGACGGCGCGCTCGCTCGGGTTTCGCCAGGGATCCATCTCCGGGCCCCCACCCAGGGCGTCGGTCACGGCGTGGACCCAGGCGCTGACGATACAGGCAGCGATACCCGCCGTAATTGCGGAAGGCGCGACCGCCGCGAGTCCAACGGCCAAACCGGCGGCGAGGAATCCGAAGACGGGGAAGTGAAACGTCTTCCGGTGGCTCAACACGAGGTCGACGTCCGGTAGGAGGCCACCGACGACGGCGCCGACGGCGAGTGGCGTCGCGAGTTCCGGAACGACGACGGCAGCAGGGGCCACGAGGGCGAGCCCAACGAAGACGTGGGTCGTGGCCATCATGCTCGAATCGAGGAGACCAGGAGGTAAAAAGACCGGCCACCGTCGATTCGGTTGCATCTCCGGAACGGGGACCGTACCGTCATCCAGCCCATCGGTAGCAACTCGATAATTATCACTGGGAAGAAAGTATCGGTAGTACATGACCCTCCTTGGAGACCGACAGTTCGTCGTTCGGGACTTTACGTTCGATGCGTACGAACGGCTACTCCAGACCCTGAACGAACGGGGGTACGAGACGTACTCCGTGGCGTCGTTCCTCGAGACGGAGACGGTCCCCGAACGGTACGCAATCGTTCGCCACGACGTCGACCGGCGGCCGAGCATCGCGTGCTCGATGGCTCACCTCGAGGCCGAGTACGGCGTCGAGGCGACCTACTACCTCCGCACGTCGACGTTCAGTCCCGAGTTCGCTCGCACCCTCGTCGACCTCGGTCACGAAGTCGGCTACCACTACGAGGACCTCGCACGGGCGGGGGGAAATCGGGAGCTCGCTTACGAAGCGTTCGAGCGGAACCTCGAGCGGTTTCGCGCCCACGTCGACGTGACGACGGCATGTTCACACGGCAGTCCGCTCTCGCCCCACCTCAACACCGACCTGTGGGACGACGCGCGGCCGCCCGAACGGTACGGACTCGCCGGGACTGCCTACGGATCGATCGAAACGGACGATGCGGATCCGCGGAAGCCGACGTACGTCTCGGACACCGGTCGCCACTGGGGCGTCGTCGACCCGACTATCGGCCGCATCGACACCACCGAGGACCTCGTCGAACTGCTCGAGTCGGGCGCCTGTCCGCGGCTGTACGTCCTCGCGCACCCGAGCCGGTGGGCGCGCTCGCGCGGCGAGTTCGTCGAGCGAGTGAGCTGGGACGTCGCCGCCGAGGCCGGAAAACGAGCCGTGGTGCCGCTCCACCGGGCGCAGGGACGCGTACGCTCGGCCGCCGACGAAGCGGTTCGAGCGATGAGTCGGCCGGTGGCGATGTCGAGAAACGCGCTCGGAATGACGACCAGGAAACGGTGATCGGTGCCGAAGACGCTCTCAATCAGAGATTCTCGCCCTGGTAGCTCCCGTCGTAGGTCTCGTCGTGATCAGCCTGTGCGAAGACGAGCTGGGCGATCCGCGCCCCGCGCTCGAGTTCGACGTCGTGGTGGACCTGCAACAGGCCCTCGCCGCGACCCTCGTAGCCCGCGTCCCAGACGGCCGTGTTGAGCATACACGAGTTTCGCATGAGCGACGAGCGCGGATAGACGAAGCCGACGTGGCCTTCAGGTACCCGAATCTGCTCGCCGTACCGCACGATGTAGGAACCGACCGGCAGGTAGTACTTATCGGGGTCCTTGCGCTCGAGTTCCTCGAGCGGGCGGGCGACCCGGTCGCCGATCTCCTTGCCGTCGCGGGTTATCCGGCCCGGCTCGAGCTGGTCGAAGACGACGTCGACGGTGAGGTCGACGCCGTTGGGCTGTACCTGTTCGTCGATCGCCGGCGAGACGTGCTCGGCGACGAACGCGCCAGAACGGAACATATAATCGAAGACGGACCGGTGGCGAGAAAAACGTGTCGCGTCACGGCGGCCGGTCGGCTCTCGTCGGCGTTCGGTTCGTCTGGCTGCCACCCGGCCGTCCCGTCTCGAGGCGTCGGCGGACGACGCAGCCCTCGAGTGCGACTACGAGTGCTCGACCGGGAACGCGATCTCCGTCGTCGCCTTGTACTCCACGATTTCGCCGTCCTCGACGTCGGCCGTCCACCGTTCGACGTTGATTCCCGAGATGTCGTCGACCGTCTGGCTCGCCTCGCGGAACGCTTCTCGAGCGGCTTCTTCCCAGGACTCCTCTGACGTACCCATCACGCGGATGACTTTGACTGCCGTCATGGCACCCGTCGTACCACCGTCGCACTGATAATGCCTACTCGCTCTCGCGATGACGTTCACGCCAGGTGACTCGTCTGCGGAACGTGACGGCGCGGGCTGTAGACGACACGACGGTGACGGCCAGGTGGAGGGTTCAACACGTCCGGGGGAGTAGTTCGTCTATGCCAATCGATAGCGAACATCGACTGCGGGAGGACGGGGGTTCAGATTCCGTCGACAGTGACGACAGTCCGGTCACCCCACAGGCGATCGTCGATTCGATTCGGGCCGCACCCGTGCCCGTCGTCAATACGCAGTACTTGGCCGACCAGTACTCGGTTCCGGTCGAAGAGATGCACGAACAGCTGTCGGCCATGGTCGAGGACGGAACGCTCGAGCACCTGCACGTGAAGGGGCGGTGGCACCTCTGGTGGCTCTCGCTCGAGGCGGAGCGAACGGAGTGACGCGACTCGTACTCGGCACAGGAGTTGCGCAGGGGGCACCACCTCGTGATGATCGTCGCATTAGTCCCCGATCGATTGCGTTGTAGTCCGGCGAAGGGAGAACTCACACTAGCGGGTTGAGGACAGGACCACCAATCGTGAATTATGGCCGGATCGGACGTTCTCCTTCATTCAAATTCGGACTCATCACGCCGCGTCGCTCGCGGGTTTGTTCGCGACGAGACCAAATAAGGAGGTTCACTCACTCCTCAGTAGTGTCACCCGTATTCGTTACCAGGACCGATTTGAGAGCAGTGGTGAGTTCTTCGAACCGCTCCATCGACATCGAGTCAGTCGTCACCCAGGCACCATAGCGGTCGTGAATAACGCGTGTCAGATACCCGTATTCGAACATTCGAATAGTGGCCTGGTACTCACCCAACTGCGTATCTCGGTATAGCTCGTCCGCTCGAAAGCCGTTCCGTTCCAACTCGGCGAACCCGATGAGATCAGCCGTTCGATCGAGATCAGACCGGAGGTAGATTTGCTCAACCTGATCCTCGGTGAAATACGTGATGCTTCGTAATTCATCCCCGACTGCCGTCCGACACACGCTGAGTATTGCATCTGCGAACGCTGACTCAAGTCCGTCGCCCATGGTAACGCATAACACGATAGCTCGCGTTATAAGTGCTAGTGGTAGAGAGTACAGCTTCGAGGCCATCTCCGGGTTAGTCTGGCGAAGCATCCACTGGGCTCGCTGGGCGCCACGAGTTTGACGGTAAGGGTCACCAATACCGCCCGGTCGGTTGAGGGCCGACGCTGGTGGAGGTGAAGGTGAGAGTGTGATAGCTCGATCTGAATTAAGAGGATGGGACCGCCCGGATTGTGAACCACGGTCGGAGCGGAGCACCTCCCTGGTTCAAATCCGGCTTTTCACGTTGGCGTCGCTCGCGAGATTGCTCGCAACGACAGAAGTGGGACCGCCCGGATTTGAACCAAGACCAGACGGGCTCACTTCGTTGTGCGCGACTGGTACGGTTCAAATTCGGTCGCTCATCTCGTTTCCGTCGCTCACGGCGATGTTCGCGACAAAAATCATGGGACCGCCCGGATTTGAACCGGGGTCACGGGCACCCAAGGCCCGAAGTATACCAGGCTAACCCACGGTCCCGTGTCCGTACTTCTGGGCGCGGTGCGTAAAGGCTTTCGTTTGTGAATGGACGCGCTTTTCATCTCCGGTGGTGTGTCAGCCGACATGGTCACCGGCCTCGAGATCCTGATCCTGGTTCTCGCCCTCGCGTTCGTATTCGGCGCATCGCGGCTCATCGACACCGTTCGACCGTTCTTCGCCAACGCGGTCGCCGGGTTGCTCGTCCTCCTGGCCGTGCAGTGGCTGTTTGTCTTCGAGATCACCATCACCCCGATCGTGCTTGTGATCGTCGCCCTCGGCGGCGTTCCCGGAGCACTGCTAATCGTATTGCTGTCGATCACCGGCGTCGCCTTCGTATAGGGTGCCTCGAGACGGCGGAGCCGTCGCTCGAGTGTTGCTTCGAGCGACGAACCGGATGGCAAAATCAGTTCTCGAGCACGCGAGCGACGTCGTCGTCGGTCGCTTCGTCGAAGTCGGCCAGGTCGATCGTGGGCCAGGACTCGTACTCGTCTTCGGCGTCCCAGTTCGACAGCAACGCCGCAACGTCGTCGTCGGTCGCCTCCGGCAGGTCGTCCTGGACGCTCTCGTCGACGACTACCTCGTCGAACATCGAGCCAAACGTCGCGACGATGCGATCCTCGTGCGCCGTCGGGTCGAGGTGGAAGTGAGCGATGGCGCCGACGCTCGAGAGCCGTTTGGTAAGGACGTACGCGAAGTGAAACACCTGCTTCGGCGGGGCGTAGCGCAGGAGCATGTCCAGGGAGTGAAAGCAGATCCGGACGTGGTACTGCTCGCCCCACTGTTCGCAGAACTCGCTGATCGTGACGCCGAGGGCCGACAGGTCGGTCGGGTCGTCGATCGCATCGACGACGAACGGGGCGGAGTAATCCGGCCCCATGGTAGCCTCGGCCGCACGGAGGACGTCGCCGACGGAGATGATGCCGAGTTTCGCGGGACCGTCGCTAGCCGTCGGCCGACAGTCCGTCTGGGCCCCGGCGAACGAGACGCGCAACTCGGCGACCTCCGAGCACGACTGGCAGAGGTCGTGGCAGGCGTCTACTGGCTGGTTCGTTTCGTGAACGAGGAGCACGTTCGACGGTGCCTCGATCGATTCGGGGATACTCGGTTCCATGGTGGCGACGTCGAGTCGACGTTAGGCGAAGGGTCACGGGCCCCGCTCATTACTGTTCTGGCCGCTGACACCCGCGACATAACCGTTGTGGCCGGTTTCGCTCGGAGCGTTCGCACGCCCGCACATACATGTATCTCACGTCAGTAGTGACAGCCATGCGGATCGGACTCTGCTCTGACGTGCACGGGAACCTCCCCGCGCTCGAGGCCGTCCTCGCGGACCTCCCCGACGTCGACGCGCTGGTCTGTGCGGGTGACGTCGTGGGCTACAATCCCTGGCCGGCCGAGTGCGTCGAACGGCTGCGGGACCTCGAGGTGCCGACGGTGATGGGGAATCACGACCGGGCGGTCGCTCGAGAGACGACGTTTCGGTTCAACGCGATGGCCGCGGCGGGGGTCGAACTCGCCCGCGAACGCCTGACTGACGACCAGCGGGAGTGGCTCGCCTCGCTGCCCGACGAGCGCCTCGCGTTCGACGGCCAGGTGAAAATCGCCCACGGCCACCCCGCGGATCCCGACCGGTACACGTACCCGCGGGACTTCTCGCCGCGACTGCTCGAGGACGAGTCGGTACTGGTGCTCGGCCACACCCACGTTCAGCACGTCGAACGCTACGCTGAGGGGATCATTGTGAATCCGGGCAGCGTCGGTCAGCCGCGAGACGGCGACCCCCGGGCAGCCTACGCCGTCCTCGATCTCGACGCGCTCGAGGTAGAAACGCGTCGCGTCGCCTACGACGTCGAGCGCGTCCAGCAGGCCGTGGCCGAGGTGGGGCTCCCCGAAAAGATCGGGACGCGATTGGCTCGAGGCGAGTGAGGGAACTCAGCGTGAACTGAGCGCGAACGGTGCGCGAACAGTGCGGTAGAGGTCGCTCGAGGGAAGAGGTCGGTCCGTCTGGCTCGAGGGGATCGACCGTTTGCGCTGACTCGAGGTAATCGGCCAATCCGGCTAACTCGAGGCGAGCCCTGGCCCCTCCAGCGACGACGGCTCGTCGCTCACCCGCGCTGGGACTCGTCGACCGTCCCGTCGGTACCCGCCGGACTGTCGTGTTTGTCCTCGACATCGTCGTCCTCCGCAGTCGTCGTCGCGGTCGACTCAGTCGCGCTCTCGTCCGAGGACGGCGGTTCCTCGGAGTATCCCAGTTCGAACCACAGCTTCGCCGTACAGTCCGTCCCCTCCGAATCGCCCTCGGAGTGGCGAGCGAGGAACCCGTTACACCGGTTGTGCTCGATGACGTTCGAGAGCGACGCCATCGACCCACACTCCGGGCAGTCGATCGCGTAGCTGCCGTCGTGCTGGTGCCAGCTATCGGGCGTCAGTTGCATGTAGGCCGCGTCCTCGGTGTCGCGTTTCGTCATAGCGGATGAACGGGTTCTCGAGGGATAATCGTCGGCCCGGCGAGAGCAACCTTCGCCGAGTCCCGACGGTGACGAGTCCGGTAGGCCCACTCGAGCACCCAACCCTCAGGCCGCTCTCGAGGGGCGTGCGTCTCCCCTTCTGATTCTTCACTCCCCACCTGAGCTCCCCTTCTGATTCTTCACTCCCCACCTGAGCGTCAAATCGATCTCCTCGCGCCGACTGCCGAGCATCGGGGAGCGCTCCTCGATCTCGATATCGTACTTGATTTGCGCATCGGGTGAAAGCGTCACCATCTTATTACCGACTGCGATGTTGGCATCGCCCTGGCCGCGGATCTCGCGCGCCATTTCCTGGAGCATATCGGCCACTTCATCTCTCGTGAGTTCGTCGCTGTAGTTCGTCGTATCCGCCATAGGCAACCGCCCACGGGCGTTCGCAAAAACCTTGGCCCCAAATCGCGGTGATGGGTGCGGTTTCCGGAACGAAGGGAGTGATTACCGGGTGACGATCATCGCACCAGTAGAGCGTGTTCGTCAGACGAGCGGCTCGAGCAACCCCTCGCCCGCCTCGAGCAGGTCCTGGACGCGACGAGCGCGTTCGGCCTCGGCGTAGACGCGCAGGACGGGTTCGGTTCCGCTCGGGCGGACGAGCACCCAGGAGCCGTCCTCGAGGGTCAGTTTGAACCCGTCGGCCGTGTTGACGGTCGCGACCGGTGTCCCCGCGACCGCGTCGGGGATTTCGTCCTCGAGCGCCGCCAGTACGGCAGCCTTCTCGTCGTCGGGGCAGGCGACGCTGGTCTTTCCCTGGGTGACGTCGCCGTGGGTCTCGAGCAGGCGGTCGACCCGGTCGTCAATCGGTTCCGCGGCGTGTACGACGGCCGCGAGCAGGCCCATCAGCACGCCGTCTTTCTCGCGGACGTGGCCGCGGACGGTGAACCCGCCTGACTCCTCGCCGCCGACGAGGGCGTCGTGGTCGGCCATCGCCTGGGCGACCCACTTGAAGCCGACGGGAACCTCGTGGACTGACTCGCCGTGGGCCTCGGCGATCCGGTCGATCAGGAAGGTCGTCGACACCGTCCGAATCGCCGGCCCGTCGTTCGACTCGAGCAGGAAGTCGTAGAGCGCGGCGAAGAAGAGGTTCTCGTCGAGGAGGCCGCGGTCGGGCGTGACGACCGCCACGCGGTCGGCGTCACCGTCGTTGGCGATCCCGAGCGCTGCGTCCCCTTCGGTGACCGCCTCGACCAGTTCTTCGAGGTTCTCGGCGGCGGGTTCGGGCGATCCCCCGCCGAACTCCGGATCGCGAGTGCACCGGAGGCGCTCGACGCTCGCCCCGACGCGCTTGAGGAGGGCGTCAGTCGTCCCCCGGCCGCTGCCGTGCATCGCGTCGTAGGCGATGGGCAGTCCCTCGAGTGCGTCTTCGGGGTCGATATCCCCGGAAACCGAGCGAACGACTTCGAGACAGGCCTCGGCGTGTGCGTCGACGAGGTCGACCTCGCGAACCGAACCGTGCTCCGCCTCAGGCAGCGGATCGGGGACGGCGAGCGAGTCCGCGATGGCGTCCATGACCGGGGGGAGCGCCGGAGCGCCGTCGTCGGGGATGAACTTGATGCCGTTGTACGACGGCGGGTTGTGCGAGGCCGTGATCACGACCGCCGCCGAGAGGTTCCGGTCGACGACCGCGTGCGCGCACAGCGGCGTCGGCCGGTCGCGGTCGCTCAACAGGACGTCGAAACCGTTGGCACACAGGACGCGGCTGACCTCCTCGGCGAACCCGCGGGAGGTCTCGCGGGCGTCGTAGCCGACGACGACCGGTGCCGTCTTCCCCTCCTCGCGGAGCGTCGTCGCGATAGCCTGGGCGACCATCCGCACGCGCGGTGCGGTGAACTCCTCGAGCGTGGCTCGCCAGCCGTCGGTGCCGAAGGAAATCGCTGCCCTGTCGTCGGCCGCCGTCGCGTCCGTTTCCGTCTCCGGATCCATACGCGAACCGTCGTCGCCCCGGTCGAAAAAACCGACGCACGCACACGAGGGTGACGCCGCGGCCACTAGGTGGTCCAGGGCCGACAGCCTCGAGCATCGATACGCGGTCGTTCTGAGACACCGTTGAATCACGGTCATTCCAGAACGCAGTCGAACCACGGTCGATCCGAGACGCGGCCGGAAGAAGTAACGGCTGGCCGTATCGAGTCCGTTTTACCGCGCGACCCGGTAGAGCGCGTATGGAAGCCGCTCCACACGTCGTCGCCGTCTCGGGGAGCCTCCGCGAGGAGAGTACGACCCGAACGGCCCTCCAGTACGTTCTCGAGGCTGCAGCGGACGCCGGCGCCGAAACGACGCTACTCGACCTCCGCGAGTACGACCTCCCCGTCTACGACCCCGACGTCGACGGCCAGGGAGACGGAGACGCCGCGAAACGGATCGTCCGAGACGCCGACGCGGTCGTCCTCGGAACGCCCGTCTACCACGGATCGTACTCCGGGGCCCTGAAGAACTTCCACGACTACTGCGGCTGGGACGAGTACGAGGACACCACTGTCGGCCTGCTGGCGACCGCCGGCGGCGGAACCTACGGGTCGACCCTGGACCACCTCCGGATCACCGTCCGGGGCGTTCACGGCTGGGTCCTCCCGCACCAGGTCGGCATCCGGAACGCGTCCAGTCAGTTCGAGGCCGACCCGAACGCCATCGACGGCCGGGCGTTCGTCGACCCAAATCTCGAGGAGCGCGTCGAGAAACTCGGCCGTCTGCTGGTCGAGTACGCGTTCATCTCCCCCGAGGTGACGACGCCGCGAGCGTCGGATTCGAGTTCGGGTTCGGGTGCAGGTGCAGAGTCGAGTTCGGGCTCGGGCTCGGGCTCGAGCCCCAGCGACTGACCAAAAAACCGAATCGCCGGACGGCACTCAGACCGATTGCAGGTATTCAGTCTGCAGTTCCTCGTCCGTATAGTCCTTCCCGTGGACCTCCTTCATGTGATTTCTCGCCAGTTCGATCGCCTCTCCCTCGTCTTCGGACTGGACGACGAATCGGCAATCGTTTGCCGCCGATTCGCAGTCGAGTTTGTGTGCTGTCGTCATGTGGTTGTCTCCGTTAGTCGCCTCCCTCAGTCGTCGCCAGCCGCCCCTTCCTGGACGTGGGCGGCGATTTGCTCGGCCTCCTCGTAGAAGGTCTCGAGATCGTAGTCCTGTGCCTGGATCATCGCGCTGTATCGCGGCGTGTAGCTCGCGAGGAACGACAGTTCCGCGAGTTCCGCCTCGGTCGCGCCGTGGAGCTGTGCCACCCCCCGGTGGAAGTGTCGACAGTACTCACAGCCGATCGCGGCCGCCACCGCGAGGCCGACCAGTTCGCGCGTCTTCGGATCGAGTGCCGTCTCGCCGAAGAGGAAGCGCTTCATGGTAGGCCACTCGTTCTCGAGGGCCTCCTCCGGGAGCGTATCGAGAAAACCCGGAACGATGCCGAGCGTTTCCTCGATGTCGCCCCTCGTGTCGTCGTGTGCGTGTGTTTCTGTTGCCATGGTCCCCCTCCCGCTCGGTGTGGTTCGAGCGGTAACCGGCGTTCGGCATCATGTTGAGTGTTACCAAACACCACTGTTCGTACCCCCGCGAGTGAGTTAACGGTTTTCGACGGAAAGTCTATACACGCACACCGGAGCGTCCAGAACGGAATCCAGTCGTTCGGTCAGAAACGGATTGGTTTTCGGCGTTATTCCCGCCCTACTTGCCCTACTCGATATACTGACCCTACTCGACTTGCTCACCCTCGAGGCCGACCAACCGCTCCTTCCGCGAGCGGGCGAACTGCTTGATCTCGTACTCCCTGCTCATCGCTGTCGACTTCGAGGCGTAGCGTTCGACGTGGACGACCTCGACGGGACCACGACCGCGGGTGTACTTCGCCCCCGTTCCCGCGTTGTGCTCGTCGACGCGTCGCTCGAGGTCGGTCGTGTAGCCGGTGTAGAGGCTGCCGTCGGCGCACTCGAGGACGTACACCGTGTGTCGCTCGGTCATCGAACTCGCCGATCAGTAAGGTGGGCGATATCAAAAAGCCTCGCTACGGCGTGGGGTCCGCCGGTGTTCGTCTGGGCTGGCCGCTCAGGAACTGGTGGCGCGCTCTCTCGCCGCTTCCGCGATTCCAGCGTTGGCCGAACAGCTGATACACGCGTGGATCTTCCCGTCTTCGTCGGCGAAGACGCGTGCGAAGCGCTCGGAGACGTGCGCGCCGCAGTGGGTACACGTTGGCATGGTATGCCGGGACGACGCCGGCATCTCGAATTAGTGCCCGATCGATAAATAGCCTTTGCCAAACGCTGCCAAGTTTTTACAGAAAGAAACATTATCTTTCGTTACTGCGACTTACGACTCGCCGGTTCGGGCCTCGTCGATCGCTCGAGCGATCAGCGTCGCCTGGGCACCGGCGACGAAGCCGGCGTCGATGTTCACAACCGAAAGGACGGTACACGACTGAAGCATCCCCGCCAGGGCGGCTTCGCCGTCGCCGCCGTGGCCGTAGCCACTCGAGACCGGCACGCCGATAACGGGGGTGTCGACGAGACCCGCGACGACGGTCGGGAGCGCCCCCTCGCGGCCGGCCGCGACGATCGCCACGTCGGCCGCGCGCACTCGGTCGACCTGGTCGATCAGTCGGGTGAGCGCGGCGACGCCGACGTCGTCGAGCCGGTCGACCTCGAGGCCGGCGTCGGCACAGACCAGGGCGGCCTCGTCGGCGACCGGGCCGTCGACCGTGCCCGCGGTGACGATGGCCACGGTCGCCTCGAGGGCCGGTCGGTCGTGGTCCGCCGCGGTCGCGAGGAGGGTCGTTCCTCGGCGGTCGACCGTGGCGTCCGGGACGGGCTCCTCCAGACGTTCCTCGAGTGCGTCGACGTGAGCGTCCTCGAGCCGGGTCACGAGCGCCCGGCCCGTCGTCTCGAGGGCGGTCGTTGCCAGACTCACGACCTGTTCCGGTGTCTTTCCCTCCGCGAGGATCGCCTCGGGGATCCCTCGACGGGTGTCTCTCGCGGCATCGAAGCGGCCCGCTTCGCCCGTGACGTATCCGCTGAGTTGGGCCTCGGCCTCGGCGGGCGAACACTCCCCCGCGGCCACGGCCTCGAGTAACTCGCGCATAGTTCGTAGTGTGGCGGGAGCCTACTCGAATGCGTCGCTCCGGGGGCCGCCTTCGTAATCGACAACAGATCAGGCTTGCTCTTTCGCCTCGATCAGCGCCTCGTGCATCTCGGTGACGAGCGCCTCGGCCCGCTCTCGCTCGCGCGCCTCGGCGTAGATCCGGACGAGCGGCTCGGTGCCCGAGGGCCGCGCGAGCACCCACGCGTCGCCGTGATCCAGGCGATAGCCGTCGCGCGTGTTGAGTTCGGCGTCGGACGACTGGGCCTGGTTGGCCGCCGCGTCGAGCATCGCGTCGCGCTCGGCGGTCGACTCGTAGGCAACGTTTCGGCGAACGTTCGCGTAGCCGTCGTAGGGCGCGACGATCTCGCTCACCGGGCGGTCGGCGACGAGTTCGAGGAATCGCGCGGCCGTGTAGCCGCCGTCCCGGGCGAGCCGGAAGTCGGGGAAGAAGATCCCGCCGTTGCCCTCACCCGCGATCGGGACGTGGCGGTCGTTCAACTCGAGTTCCTCGATTCGGGTGATGATGTTCGTCGAGCCGATCGGCGTCAACTCGAGATCGGCGCCGACGTCGTTGGCCACGTCGACCAGCCGCTGGGAGACGTTGACCGCGGAGACGGTGACGTCGTCGGGCTCGAGTTCCGCGGCGGCGAGGGCGGCCAGGGTGGCGTCGCCCTCCACGTAGGTGCCGGTCTCGTCGAAGAAGATGGCCCGGTCGGCGTCCCCGTCGTGGGCTACTCCGAGGTCCGCGTCGGTCGCCCGGACGAGTCGACCGAGATCGGTGAGGTTCTGGCTGACCGGCTCCGGGTCCCGGCCGGGGAAGTGGCCGTCGGGCTGGGCGTTGACCGTGACGACGCGGCAGCCGAGCGCCCGGAAGAAGCCGGGACTCGTGAGCGAGCCGGCGCCGTGACCGGGATCGAGCGCGACCGTTAGCCCGGCGTCGGCGATCTTCTCGCGGTCGACGTTCGCCAGCAACTCGTCGACGTAGTCCTCACGCACGCCGTCGACCTCACGAACGCGGCCCGTCTCGTCCCACGATGCGACCGAGAACGTCTCTCCGAGCAGGGTCTGTTCGATCTCCTCGAGATCGGACACCGCGAGTTCGACCCCGTCGCTTCCCACGAGTTTGACGCCGTTGTACTGGGGCGGGTTGTGCGAGGCCGTGATGACGATGGTCGGCACTCCCTCACGCTCGGCGTAGAACTGCGCACCGGGCGTGGGGACGATCCCGAGGCGGTCGACGTCCGTTCCCGTACTCGCCAGTCCGCTCGTGGCCGCGTCGGCCATCATTCGACCCGTGTACCGGGTGTCTCGAGCGACTGCGACCCGGTCGACCCCCCAGGCGGTCCCCGCCGCTTTGGCGACCCGGAGTACGAACGCCGGCGTCAGTTCCTCGTTGGCGACGCCGCGGGTCCCGCTCGATCCGAATACCTTCATTGCCGGGAACTCTAGCGGGCGAGGTCAAAGTGGTTCCGAAGCGGTCTGGTCGGCTTCGAGCACGCTCGAGCGCTCCGATTTTACTATAATTTCTATAGTGTTTTCTGGAGCGTTCTCGGAGACCAACGACAGACAGCAAACCTTTCGGCCTGCGCCGCTCGACTCGAGGTATGGTCTCGATCGACGAAAAACGCGTCTACGGTGCTCGCGAGGGGGCGACGGCGGCCTACGTCGTGGCCGAGATGGGCGTCGTCCGCGTGCTGATTTCGGGGGACGCTGTCGGCGAGTTCTCGCTGCTCGAGCGCTGTACCGCCCGCGACCTCGCGACGGGCGTCGGCTGGCTGGCCGTCGCGACCGACGAGGACGTGCTGGTCTGTGACCTGTCGAGCGAGTCCGAGGAGCCAGCGTTCGCTCGAACCGACTTCGGTCCCGCCGTCGCCGTCGGAATACGCGACGGGACGCTGCTGGCCGCGGACGCGAACGGCCGGGCGGGTAGTCTGGCCCTCGAGGCGCTCGCGGCGAGCGACTGGCGCGACCTCACGTTTGCCGACGCGAAGTCGCCCGAGGAACCGACCGTTAGAGCCGCCGACGGCGACCTCCTCGCGACCGATGCAGGCGTCTACCGGCGTTCGGGAACCCGACTCGCACACGCCGGTCTCTCGTCCGTCCGCGACGTCTCAGCCGCCGGCGTCCCCCTGGCAGCGACCGCCGACGGACTGTACCGCCTCGGTAACGGCTGGATGCGCGACCTCGAGGGAGCGTTCGATCGGGTCGCGGCGGATCCGCTGAGCGACCCCGGATCGCTCGCTCGCGCCCACGCGCTGGGCGACGCAGTGTACGAACACGGCACGGACGGAGCGGACCCCGAAACGGCGAGCGAAAACGGCTGGCGGCGCCTCGAAGCGCCGAACCCCGACCTCGTAGACGTCGCCTACGGCGAGGGCGTCTACGCGGTTACCGAGGACGGAACCGTCCTGGTGGCCGACCCAGATCGGGGACCGGGAACCGAGTCCCGCTGGCGGCCCCACGCGATTGGTGTCCGCGGCGTCGCCGCGATGGTCGTTCCGCTCGAGCGCGCCTGAGCCGGCCCGAATGCGTCAGACGAGCGTCTGACGGGGAGTTATCAGTAGGGCACCCCATTCGCTCGAATATGACCGAATTGACACGCAGACGGGTGCTCGCAGCGACGGGGATCGCCGGTGCAATGGCGACCGCTGGCTGTCTGGGATCGGCCGACGAAGGTGACGGGAACGAGAACGGAAATGGGGACGGATCGGACGACGAGGACCCCGTACCGGCCGGAACTCGCCTCGGCGAAATCACCGTCGAGAACCTCGACGACGCAAACCACACGGTCGACGTCCTCGTCGAATACGACGGCGAAATCGCCCACTGGTCGACGCACGAGTTCGACGACGAGACCGGCGGCGCCACGCTCGAGGCCGACTGGCCCGACGAACGGGGCGACTTCCGGGTGACCGCTCGCATCGACGGCGGGGACTTCACGCAGGTGACGCCGGCGAACTGGAGCGAGCCCGACTGTCTCAACCTCATCGTCCTGGTCCGCCGGGACGGGACGGTCCGCATCGCCGGCGTCACCGAGGGCGGTCCCTGCGGCTCCGGCGACGTGGACATCGAGGACGCCCAGGACGCCGAAGAAGCGAACGAGAGCGACGAGTAGGGACTCGAGTCGACGACCGCCGGACGAAGTAGCGGCGAGGACGACGAGCGCGGCGAAGCGGAGACGTAGGCGGCGGGAGCGGTGAAGCGGAGGCGAGGACGACGCGAGCGACGAACGAAAACGGGTTTTACCACGGGCACGCTTTCCACGCGTATGACCACCATCGTCAGCGCCTCGAGTTCCCAGGCGCTTGCGGCCGCCCTGGCCCGCGAACGCGACGCGACGCTCGCCAGCGTCGCCTACGACCGCTTCCCAGACGGCGAACTGTTCGTCAGCCTCGAGGGTGAGTCGGCTGACCTCGAGGGCGAACGCGTCGTCGTCGTCGCCGCGACAGCCTCGAGCGACGCCCACGTCGAACTGCTCTGTCTGCAAGACGCCGCCCGGGAGGCCGGTGCATCCGAGGTCGTCACCGTCGTCCCGTACATGGGCTACGGCCGCCAGGATAGGGCGTTCGAGCCCGGCCAGCCGATCTCGGCGCGCGCCGTCGCCCGGTCGATCTCGACCGGCGCCGACGCGACGTTCGTCGTCACGCCCCACGAGACGTCGGTCTGTGACTTCTTCGACCCGGCGGCGACCCCGGTCGACGCCGCGAGCGTTCTCGCCGAGCCCCTGCCAGCCGACCTCGAGGAGCCGGTCTTCCTCTCCCCGGATTCGGGCGCAATCGAACTGGCCGAAACCGTTCGCGACGCCTACGGTCGCGGGGAGACAGACTACTTCGAGAAGGTTCGTCGCTCCGGCACCGACGTGGAGATCTCCCCGAGCGATGTCGACGTCGCGAATCGAGACGTCGTCGTCGTCGACGACATCATCGCCACCGGCGGCACGATGAGCGAGGCCGTCGGCGTCCTCGGCGAGCGCGGCGTCGGGCGCGTCTTCGTCACCTGTGTCCACCCGCTTCTCGTTCGGAACGCCTACACGCGCCTCTCGAACGCCGGGGTCGAGGCCGTCTACGGCACCGATACCCTCGAGCGACCGGCGAGCGCCGTCTCCGTCGCGCCAGTCGTCGCCGAGGCGCTCGAGAGCGCGGGCCACCTCGACTGATCTCGGATCACCGGGAAAATTGCCGCGAACGGACGGCCGAAGACCCATGAGTCGAACGACATATTACGGTTGGGTCGAATCATCGATTCGAACGGGAGATTCGGCGGAAGTTCACGGGAGACTCGCCGGGGGTACCGACGAATCATCGACTACGCGACCCACACTCGTCCCAGATGCACGGACTCGTCCACCAGACGCTGAAGACCTACGTCGTCGAGAAGACCGACGAAGCGAGCTGGGCGGTCGTCCTCGAGCGCTCGGGGATCGATCCCCGGCTCTACCTGCCGGTATCGCACTACCCCGACGAGGAGATCGCGACGATTCTCGAGACCGTCGCCGAGCTGTCGGGTCACGAGGTGGCGGCCGTCGAGCGCGACTTCGGCCGGACGCTCGCTCCCGCGTTGCTCCAGAACTTCCGCGCGCACTGGCGAGAGGACTGGTCGCTCGTCGACCTCCTCGAGGCGCTCGAAGAGATCGCCGCTGCGCTCGCAGCCAAGTCGGCCGAGAACCGACCGCCGACGGTAACCTGCGAGTCGACCGAATCGGGTCTCCAGGTCACTTACCGCTCACACCGCGATCACCCGGCAATGGCCCACGGCATCCTCGAGGGACTGGCCCGCGAGTTCGAGGCGGACGTGACGGTAACCCGCGTCGAGACGGAGCGGACCGACGCGGAGACGCGGGCTGTGTTTCGCCTGGACGGCGACGGACTCGAGTGATCGGTGGGTGAAATCGGCCTGGGCGCCACCACGGTAGGCGCTGACAAACGAGACGGAGAGTGCCCGCAGCCGCGTCGAAACAGTGGTTAACAGGAGACTAACCAATAGGGACGGGGTGGAGCGCTCGAGTAGCTATGAGCGACTACCCCAGGGACGAACCGGATGCCTCTGACGCCTCGGACGTCTTCGACGACGTCACACCCGATCCGGACGCCGTACTCGACGCCTTCGACGTCGACTCGCCCGACGACCTGCTCGCCGACGCCGCCATCGGTGACGGCGCTCACGACCCCACGACCGACGACGCCATCGACGCCGACGACACCATCGCGAGCGAACTCTTCGACGAACTCGGGCGCGTCGCCCGCGAACTCGAGGCGACCGATACGGTCGAACGCGAACCCGAGGGGACGCTCACATCGGAGCTCACGACTGAACGCACGACCGAACGAACGCAACTGGGCTACGAAGAAGCCGACGACGTCGGGAAAACGACCGTCGAAAAACGCGTGCGCGAACTGCCGTCGTCCTGGCAGGCGGCCTTCGGCCGCGAGTCCGATCGGAGCGACGGCCGAACCGAACGCCGACAGCGGCGAACCGGGAGACGGCTTCGGGTCCGAACCGAGTCCAACCTCACGCTCTCGGGGCCGACGCCGTCGCCGGTGCGCATCTCGAACGAGACGTTCGGGCGAGTTTGAGTCTGAAGGCGATACGACGCGACCACACGAATCGAGACTCACGCGAGTCGGCTGGTCAGCGCCGGGACGATCAGCGCCGTCTCGAGCACGGTGGATACGCGAATCCAATTGCGCCGACCATCCCGAGAAGCGTCGGTGACAGGAGGGAGAGGCTGCTCGAGACGGCCGGAATCACCGCGAACGGGAAGAGTTTCTCGAAGCCCAGCCGAACGTGCCCGAGCCACGGGATCCGGAACATGCCCTTGCCGGTGGTCCACTCGGGTTTGACGACCGACGTGTCGGCGCCGACGTTCGCCGTCTGGTCGTAGCCGCTGTTGGCGTCGCCTTTCGTGATGAACCCGTCGTGGGGGGCCGGGCAGGCCCGAACCCGATCGCAGCTGGCGCCGTTGACGAACTCCGGGTTCGCCTGCCCGTCGACCCAGTTCTCGTCGGCCTCGACCCAGAAGTGGGCGCGGTGGATCACCGGCGTCTCGCGTGCGTTGCCGTCCGGTCGGAAGATGATCACGTCGCCGGCACCGCCGAACTTCTCGTGGCCGTTCTCGAGGCCCAATTCGCGGGTGACGATTCCGGTTCCGTCGATCGAACCGTCGCCGACGAACCGATCCTCGGCGACGACGAAGATCATGTCCCCGCGCTCCATGTTGGGTTCCATGCTCCCGCTCTCGACGGCGACCAGCGGCGGCCAGATGCCGCTGACGCCGAAGAGAACCAGGCCGATGACGGCTACGAGCGCGACGCTGCTCAGCACGTCGCGGACGGCGACGACGGTGCCGTTGTTGGTCCGGAGGAACCAGCGAATCGGGCCGTCGTCTTCGATCGTCACCCGGTCGTCGTCCGGCCGCGCCCGTCGTGGCGGTGGCGGTGTTCGGTCGCGCTCCCGGGCGGTCTCGCTGGCGAGCGTCGACTGGCCTTCGGACATACCGACACTGCCATCGCTGTCACCGCTTGCGTTACCGACGTCACCGCCACCGCTGCCGCCGCTACCGCTGCTACCGCTGCTACCAACGTTGTCGCCACCGCTACCGACACCGTCTCTATCGCCACCATCGCCGGACGCCCCCGCCGGCGACGATGAGTCGCTTCGGCCCGCACTCGAGTCGTCTTCCGCAGGTGGTCGACTCGAGTCGGCCCGTTCGGTACCATCGTCCCTCGACTGATCGCCGTCCGCCCGGTCGCTCGGACGTTCCGGCCCGGTGCCGTCGGCGCGCTCACTCGAGTCCGCCTGTCGGTCGTCGCCGCCGTCACCGCTCATCGACTCCCGGTTTGGGGGACGCGGCAATCAATTTTCTGTTCGAGGGTGACTCGCGTTCTCACGCCGACAGGTCGTCGCTCGAACGGACAGTCGTATCCGCCATCCTTTTATCGTCACTCACGAATACGCAGGACGTGCCACTCGAGGGGCCAGCCCGGATCGTCAGCGAACTCACGAGTCGCGGCTACAACGCCGACCGCGAGGCGGTGACGCTTATCGCCACCGCGGACGACCCCGCCAGCGTCCTCGAACGCGCTATCGACGCCGCCCCCGAGAATGCGCTCGTCCTCCGGACCGAGGACGTCAGGACGGCGCTCGACGGCGCAATCGATCAGCCGGCCTCGAGCGAGCCGACGTCCGCTCGCCAGGACCCCTCTGTTTCGACTGGAACCACCGCCGACGTATCGCCACAAGGCGAGGGGAGCGCTCCAGTCGAAACGAAGGGGAGTTCCGCTCCGAGAACACCGCTCGACCCGAATCGGCAGTCGATCGACGTCGCCAACGACATGACCGGCCAGAGTACCGGCACCGGCGAGTACGAAGACTTCGTGGCGGTCTTTCGCGACCGCCTCGAGCGCCTCGGCGGTAAACTCCGGGGCCGGGTCAACCACCGTCCGGCGACCGCCATCCAGGCGATGCCCGGCGGCGGCGAGGTCGGGATGGTCGGGTTGGTCAACGACATTCGCTCGACGGCCAGCGGCCACTGGCTGATCGAACTCGAGGACGCCACCGGGACCTTCCCGTGGCTGGTGATGAAGGACCGCGACTACGCCGACCTGGTCGACGAGTTGCTCTGTGATGAGGTGCTCGCGATGGAGGGAACGCTCTCGGACGACGCGGGCATCGCCTTCGTCGACTCCATGTACTTTCCGGACGTCCCCCGGACCCACCAGCCCTCGACGGCCGACCGCCACGTCCAGGCGGCGCTCATCAGCGACGTCCACGTCGGCAGCCAGGAGTTCATGCACGACGCCTGGAACCGCTTTACCGACTGGCTCCACACCGAGGACGCCCAGCACGTCGAGTACCTGCTCATCGCCGGCGACATGGTCGAGGGCGTCGGGATCTACCCGAACCAGGACGAGGAACTCGACATTATCGACATCTACGACCAGTACGAACGCTTCAGCGAGTACCTCAAGCAGGTTCCGGGCGACCTCGAGATCGTGATGATCCCGGGCAATCACGACGCGGTTCGCCTGGCCGAACCCCAGCCCGGGTTCGACGAGAACCTGCGCGAGATTATGACCGCCCACGACGCACAGATCGTGAGCAACCCCGCGATGGTCACCGTCGAGGGCGTCTCCGTCCTGATGTACCACGGCGTCAGCCTGGACGAGGTGATCGCCGAGTTGCCAGCCGAGAAGGCGAGCTACGACGACCCGCACAAGGCGATGTACCACCTCCTCAAGAAGCGCCACGTCGCGCCCCAGTTCGGCGGCCACACCCGCCTCGCCCCCGAGGAGAAGGACCACCTGATCATCGACGAGGTGCCCGACATCTTCCACACCGGCCACGTCCACAAACTCGGGTTCGGGAAGTACCACAACGTGCTCGCGATCAACTCCGGGTGCTGGCAGGCCCAGACGGACTTCCAGAAGAGCGTCAACATCGACCCCGACTCCGGCTACGCGCCCATCGTGGATCTCGACACGCTCGAGGTCACCGTGCAGAAGTTCGCGTAGGTGCGTCACTCTTCGTCCGCGTCAGTGATCGGCATTAGACGTATCCCTCGATAGCCACCGAAACCGACTCGAGGGCCTCGGCTCTCTCGTCAGTGACCCTGACGAGCAGCGAGTGGATTCCCAGATCGTCGTTCACGCCGCGCCACCACGGGTGTTCGACGGTTACGTCGAGGTGAAGTCCGTCGTCGGTGCGAGAGACCGCCTCGAGTGCGAGATTGGGTTCGGTTTGCATTCCCGTCTGGACGACCACGAGAGACGAGGCGTCGAAATCGGTCTCTTCGACGAACGTGATCGCAGAATCGTCGAACGTGATCTCGTCCGCTCCCGTCTCCTCGTCTTCGATAACCCTGTGTCGCTCCTCTCTCGAGCCCAGATCGCGATCGGGCGGCGCTGGCTCGCCGAACACGTCTCCGCTAACGTACAACGTTTCGACGTCCATTCCGTCCGGCAGGGAGGGGGATCGATACCAGTTCCACGCGACGTATCCGCCTGGAACACTGGCGCTCGCTCCGGCGAGAGTGAGTACGCGCCTTCGGTTCATTGAGGATATGTCGTATGCAAAAACCATGACTCTTCGGGAGGCATCCAGAACATGATTGGTCGATAGAGAGATCGTACTACGCCCTCTTGCTACGTTTCCCGTACATTTCGTCGGTCGGTCTCGTACGCCCACACTGCACTCACCCCAGCACCGACGACGATGTCCGCACCGAGTCCGAGAATTCCACCGACCATGCTCCCGAGAACGCCCGCTGACGGCTCGTACCAGGAGAGCGCGATCACGCGACGATCGCGATCGGGTTCGATTCCGGCCAACATCTGCACGCCGGAGCACGTATTTCCCACACAGAGCGATGGTGGTGCGATGGGGTACGACGTCTCGCCGTCCTTCCACTCGACGAACGGTTCCGTCGAGAACACGCCCGCCGGATGGGCCTCGAGTACCGTGCGAACGGCCGAAATAACGGCGGGATTCGCGTCCTCGTCGAGGGTGAACGACGTATGTTCCGGGACGTACTCGAGACAGCACCGACCGTCGTGGAAGAGCCGAATCGACCTGAGCGCGTGCACTCGCTGCCAGGAGTCGATCGTGAGCAACGCGTTCAGTACGTCGCCGACATCCTCGGCGGCGTTCCCCTCATAGACGACGTCGCTCTCGTCAGGTCGTGCGTCGAATCGATCCTCGAGCAGCGAAATTACGTCAGCGTAGTCGTCTTCGAAGTGTGTCCGCTCGAGACCGCCGCTGTCGCGACGATGGCGTCGACCAGGAGTCGAACGTGCGCGTCGGTACCGATCACGGGGTCGCCGACGAGCACGGCGTGACTCAACTGGTGTTGCACTGTATACACCACCAAGCGCGGGATAAATGAGCGTTTCTGACAACTCGAGCGACGACGACCGAAAACGAATCCGAATCACCCAAACGGGCTACTACCCGTTCAGCGTGATGTACCGAACTCTGATGATCCGTTCGTCGGCCTCGAGTTCCTCCCTCGCCTCGTCGGGCACCTCGCCGTCGACGTTGTAGACGGTCAGCGCCTCCCCGCCGTGGGCCTCGCGAGCGTTGAACATCCCTGCGATGTTGACGCCGTGGGCACCCATCACGGTCCCGATGAGGCCGATGACGCCGGGTTCGTCCGTGTTCCGGGTGACGACCATCTTCCCGTGGGGGATAGCGTCGACGCGGTAGTCGTCGATGCGAACGATCCGCGGATCGTCGCCCGCGAACAGGGTGCCGTCGACCGTGATCGCGTCGTCGCCGCTCGAGACCGTGACCGAGATCAGGCTCTGGAAGTCCGCGCTCTGGCGACTCTTCGACTCGGTCACGTCGACACCGCGGTCCTCGGCGATCTGGGGGGCGTTCACGGCGTTGACCTGCCACTCGAGTGGTTCGAAGACGCCCTTCAGCGCCGAGGCGGTGATGAACTCGACGTCCTCCTCGGCGATGTCGCCCTCGTAGCGCACCTCGATGGATTCGATGCGAGCGTCGAGCACCTGGGCGGCGATCTTGCCCGCCGTCTCGGCGATGTTGATGTAAGGCTCGAGGCGCGGGAACGCGCTCTCGTCGATCGAGGGGGCGTTGAGCGCGTTCGCGACGGGTTCCTCCGCGAGGGCGGCAACGACCTGTTCGGCCGTCGAGGTCGCGACGTTCTCCTGGGCGGCCTCGGTCGACGCGCCGAGGTGGGGCGTGACGATGACGTCCTCGACGAACAGCAGCGGCGAGTCTTCGGGAAGCGGTTCCTCGCGGAAGACGTCGAGCGCCGCACCCGCCACCACTCCCTGCTCGACCTTCGCCGCGAGCGCGTCCTCGTCGACGATGCCCCCGCGACCGACGTTCACGAGGTAGCCGTGGCCGAAACGCTCGAGTTCGGCGTCGCCGATCAACCCTTCCGTCTCCGGGGTCAGCGGGGTGTGTATCGTCAGGAAGTCGCCGCGCTCGAGGCAGGTCTCGAGGTCGACGAGTTCGGCGCCGAGGCGGTCGGCGCGCTCCTCAGAGATGTAGGGATCGTAGGCGACGAGGTCCATGCCGAGGGCGTCGAGTTTCTTCGCGACCTCCTGGCCGACCCGGCCAAGGCCGACGATGCCGAGGGTCTTACCGTTGAGTTCGGTCCCGAGAAACTCGCTCTTGGCCCACTCGCCGTCCTTCAGGCGGGCGTGGGCCTGCGGAATCGAGCGGGCGGCGGCGAACGTCATCGCGACCGTGTGCTCGGCGGCCGCGCGGACGTTCCCCTCCGGCGCGTTGGCGACGATGACCCCCTCGTCAGTGGCTGCCTCGATGTCGATGTTGTCGACCCCAATACCCGCCCGCCCGACGATCACGAGGTTCTCGCCCGCTTCCAGGACCCCGCGTGTGACCTCCGTCCCGGAGCGCACGATCAATCCGTGTGCCGTCGAAACCGCCTCGAGGAGCGCCTCGCCCTCGAGTTCGTAGGCCGTCTCGACCTCGTGGCCGGCGTCGCGAAGTACGTCCAGACCCGCGTCGTCGATGGGGTCTGTGACCAGAATCTTCATGCGCGAGTCAATCGCGTGCAACGGGTAAACCCTTCCGAACCCTGCAGATGTTGGGACGTCGTGTGAGCGAGGCTCACACCCGAGACGCGAAGGCGAGCACCGCCGTCCGCGACTCATCGCTCGACTCACCGCTCGAAATGACGGGAATGTTCATGCCTGCTCCGGCGAAGAACCCAACAGACACGCAGCCAGGCGGCCAGGCACCCCACACCCCCATCATGTCATCCCCCACCCCCACCCCGTACCTCGAATCGCTCGAACAGTCCTCGGCCCACGCCGACGCGACGATCAAGTGGGCCCGCTACCTCGGCGAGACCTTCGGCACCACCGGCGCGCTCAACTGCCTGCGGTACTACGAAACCCTCGGGTGGATCAGCCCGCTCGTCCGCAAGCAAATGACCTCCTACCTGCGCGGCCTCTCGCTCGGCGAGATCCACAACCGCCGCTACGACGAACCCGCGAGCCTCGAGTACCCCCTCGAGTCGCTGTCGGGGACGCTCTTTGGCGCCCACGCCCAGAGCCTCGAGTACATCTCGAAGATCAGCGGGGACGACCTCGAGGAACACGTGATGATCGCGCGGATGGCCGAACGTCGCGTCGAGCGCCGACTGGACGAGGAGGAGGAGGACTCGAGTCAGCCGAGCGAGATGGTGAGCATCATCCGGGACGAGGCGACGAGCCTTTCCTGACGGCGAACCGCCATCTTCTCGACGACGCCGGCCGTCCAGATTCGGCCGTCGAGATGGACGACATATGCTATTTCGTATATGAGTTTAAGATTCGCCCGTAAACCCCCCTCAACCGGAATCTGAGTGCTTCTAACGCAACGTTCTATCTCGGACAATCGGTTTTCATACCGGCAAGAATCGGCCACGTTCTTTATTACGTGGTAGTTCATCCTCTTGAGTAATTCACGATCGGAAATGGAATCAATCCAACCGTTCTCCCGTGCGTGGGGAAGGGTGGTGCGTTCGGTCGTGAACCCCCCAGGTGTTCGAAAATGCGTGAGCAACCCCCCAATACGAAGTCCGTCCTCGAGCAGTTCTCGAGCGCGGCGACTGCGGCAGGGCAGTCAGCACAGTACGATATCACGATCGGGACGACCAAAGAAGACAGCCGGGCCGTCGAGCGCGAACTCGACGAACTCATGGCGGAGGTCACGAGTGCGCTCCCGACCGACGATGTCCAGTTCGACGACGCCATCATCAAGGAGAATCTCGACGAGATCCTCCTCATGCTCATCTCGCTCCACGGCGAAACCCACGGCAAAGAACTCCTCTCGGACCTGACGCACCTCTTCGGTGCCCAACTCAGCCCCGGGACGGTCTACCCGAGCCTCCACGAGCTGGAGGACGAGGGTGTGCTCTCGATGCACGCGAAGGTCCGCACGAAGGAGTACGCCATCGCCGACGAGGACTACGTCCGAACGACCGTCGAGCAAACGATGCTCCAGCACCTCGCGTTCGGGTTGCTGTTGTACGCGTTCTTGCCGCGGCTGTAGGTGTAGGCGATTTTCTCGGCAGAACGTTCGACAGCAGCCGATACTCGTGGATTCTCTCTGGCGAAGTCATCCGAACAGTGACTACGAACAGTGGCTGCGAACAATGACTACGCTCGAGGGTCGGAGTCCGGTTCGTGGCTGGAGTCGGGATCGACGTCGGGGTCGGCGTCGGCGTCGGGGTCGGGTCCGGGTTCGATGACGTCTTCTCCGAACTCGTCGGCGCGAGGTCGTTTCGTACGCTGATCCTGGCCCCGGTCTTGACCTCGATTCTGGTCCCGATCGCGGTCCCCGGACTCACCGGACTCGATTTCGATCGTCGTCCCTCGAGTCTCCTCCTCGCGCCGTTTGCCGATCAACTGCTCGATGCCCCGCTCCGTCTCCTCGTTGATCGCCCACAGCACTCGCCCGAGTCGGTCGGCGTCGCCCGCCAGCCGCTCGAGGTTCTCGTCGGGCGCGAACTCCTGGATGCTCCGGGCGCCATCCGGGTGGAGATACTGCAGCGGATGATCCGGCGGCACGTCGTTGAGGTCGACATCGAAGCCCCAGAGGTACGGAAGCGCCTGCACGGCGTACCCGTGTGGTTTCGGTGCTCGGCGACCCGCCGCGGTGAGCGCGAGGGTGACCGCCGTCGATTCGGCGTCGGTGTCGTAGTAGATGCCCGGCATCCCCGGTATCGAGACACGCATACTCGAGTCAGGGGCGCCTGGAGAAAGAAGTACTCGCCCGGCATACACAGGGTCGCCTCCCTCCTCGAGGTTGGTCGGTCGTTAGCACCCTTTCAGGCGTCGACCGACGAGTGAAAACCGGACGAACGCCACCGGTTCGCCCATCAATTCAGGCCTGGAACGCCACTAGAGGTCGTACAGCGTCCGGAACTTCTCGTCGACGTACTCGAGGAAGTACTCGGCGGTGAGCGGTTCGCCCGTCGCCACCTCGATCAACTCCTCGGTCGGGTAGCGCTGGCCGTGACGATGGACGTGCTCGGTCATCCATTCGCGGAGGGGGTCGAACTCCCCCTCCCGAACGAGCGCGTCTACCTCGAGGTCCTCGCGCATCGCGGCGTCGAGCTGGGCCGCGAGCACGCTCCCGATCGTGTACCCCTGGAAGCCGGCGAAGCCATACGACCAGTGGGTGTCCTGGAGACAGCCCTCGGCGTCGGTCTCGGGTCGGACCCCGAGGTAGTCGTCCATCTTGTCGTTCCAGACCTGCGGGACGTCGGCGACCTCGAGGTCCCCCTCGACGAACGCCCGATCGATCTCACACCGGAGGATGACGTGCAGGTGGTAGGTGAGTTCGTCCGCCTCGACCCGGATCAGGTTCTCGGGGTAGATCCGGTTGACCGCCGCGTAGGCCACGTCGACGGTCACGTCCTCGAGGTGGGGAAAGTGCTCTTTGACGGTTGGGAGAATCAGCTCCCAGAACGCCTTCGTCCGGCCCACGTGATTTTCCCAGAAGCGAGACTGGGACTCGTGGACGCCCGAGGAGAGCGAGGAGCCGAGCGGGTTCCCGTACTGGTCTTTCGGCAGCCCGAGCTGGTAGGTCGCGTGACCGAACTCGTGAATCGTCGCCGTCAGCGCGTCGAGCGGGTCGTCCTCCCGGAAGCGAGTCGTGATCCGGGCGTCGAACTGATTGCCGGACATGAACGGGTGCGGAGCCGTGTCGAGACGACCGTGGGTTCGGTCGTAGCCCAGCACGTCCAGAACGGCCTCCGAGAGCGCCATCTGGGTCTCCTCGTCGTAGGTGTGGCCCGCGAACGGCGTCGGCAACTCGCGGCCCCGCTCTTGAATCTCGTCGATCAGCGGAACGAGATGGGCGCGCAACTCGTCGAAGATGCGCTCGACCGTCTCGAGCGGCAGGTACGGCAAACTATCCTCGTAGAGCACCCGATAGGGGTTCTCCGCGGGGTCGATCGCCGCCGCGCGCTCGCGGTGGAGGGCGATGAGTTCCTCGAGCGCCGGCGCGAACCGCTCGAAGTCGTCGGCCGCCTTCGCCTCCTGCCAGACCTGCTGCGTTTCAGCCTGGTGGGCCGTCAGCCGCTCGACCAGGTCGACCGGGACGTCGGCCGCCCGGTCGTGCTCCCGGCGGAGTTCGCGGACGACCGCCGCCTCTTCGTCGGTGAGGCCGTCCGCAGATTCAGCGTTACCCGTATCCCGCGGCACCCCATCGGACTCGAGTGCCTCGAGCCACGTCGACACCTCGTCAGCGGTCAGTAGTTCGTGTCCCAGCGACGAGAGCGTCGACAGTTGCCCCGCCCGCGCCGGCGTTCCCCCTTCGGGCATCATCACCCGTTGATCCCACCCCAGCGCCATCGACGCCATCCGGACGTTCGTCAGCTTCTCGGATCGCTCGAGAAGCCGATCGTAGGCGTCCGACGGGTCGATGACAGTCTCGTCAACAGTTGCCATATTTCGTCTCGAAAGGTTCGAGTGAGTGATAGTAAATCCTCGGGCCGATTCGACGCGCCAGGCAACGCGCCAAATGCTGTTCGTCGATGCGCCGCTCGCTATAAAAAGTGTAGTGTCCCCCTCCCCTGGTGGACGCCCCCGAAGGCGCCACCTCCGACGTGCGTCCGTCCGGCGAGTGGGCACCGAGCGCGGGCCACATCGAGCCAGAACGGACGCGACGGAAGACGTTACAGTTCCTCGATGCTCCCGTCGCTCGAGCGCTCGCGGAAGACCTGTCCCTCGAAGAGGGTGACGACGACGTCGTCGTCCTGCCAGGCCGTCGGGGGGAGTCCGGCCTTGCGGCACGTTCGGTCGAGGTACTCGCGGGCACTCCAGCCGTTCTCGACCGGAATCGTCGGGTAGAGCCACCCCGCGTTGCCGCCGCCGTCGATGGCGACGCCGTGGGTACCGAGTTCGAGGTCCTCGAGCGGGTCGTCGGTGAGCAGGATGTTTCGAACCGTACAGACGGAGACGGTCAGGTTCGAGAGTTCCGAGGGCGTCACCTCCGAGCCACAGGAGTCGCCGCTCGCGGCTTCGATCGCTGCGTCGACGATGACGTGACCGAGCTGTTCGCCCGAACGATAGCCGCCGGCACAGCCGCGAAGGCTGCCCCGACCGCGGGTGGATTCGAGCCGGACGAACGCACCGGTGCGCTCGTAAAAGGTCTCGCGCATGCTTCCCGGGTGTTCTCGTTGGCCGTGCCGTACGTAGGATTCGACGGATTCGCGTGCGAGTTCGACCGCACGCGCCCCGTCCTCGTAGGAGAGGTCTGCGCCCTGTCGCTGGGACATACAGACGTACAAGGAGTTACGTCCCCTAAAGCGCTTCTATTGGAAAAGGGGTATAGTAGCCTCGGCTTACGAGGACGAAAAATCGCCTTGCGTCGGGCACAATACGGGATTACTGGCGTCCGTTCGACCGGCCCCGGGGCAGTTCAGCCTCAGTAGTCCTCGAGATCGTACAGGTCGCCGTACTTGTCTTTCACGTACTCGAGGAAGTAATCCGCCGAGTAGGTCTCGCCGGTGGCTTCCTCGACGAGGTCGGGCGTGGTGTAGCGCTTGCCGTGGGCGTGGATTTCCTCGCGGAGCCAGCCGTTGAGGTCGGCGAAATCGCCCTCGCGGACGCGGTCGTCGAGGTCACCCAGTTCGGCTTCGGCGGCGGCGTACAGCTGGGCCGCGAGCACCGACCCCAGCGAGTACGTCGGGAAGTACCCGAACGAGCCGTGGCTCCAGTGGATGTCCTGCAGACAGCCCTCGGCGTCCGTTTCGGGGCGGACGCCGAGGTACTCCTCGTACTTGTCGTTCCAGGCCTCGGGGACGTCTGACACCGCGAGGTCCCCCGAGATCAGGTCCCGTTCGATCTCGAATCGGACGATGATGTGGAGGTGGTAGGTGAGTTCGTCCGCCTCGACCCGAATGAGGTTGTCGTCGTAGACCTGGTTGGCCGCCTCGTAGGCCGCCTCCGGGGAGACGTCCTCGAGTTCGGGGAAGCGCTCACGGGCAATGGGCAGGAAGTGCTCCCAGAAGGGACGAGAGCGACCGACGTGATTCTCCCAGAGTCGGGACTGGGACTCGTGGACGGTCAGGTCCCGCGCTTCACCGAGCGGGGTGCCGTACCCCTCGTCGGGAAGCCCGAGGGTGTAGTTGGCGTGGCCGAACTCGTGGATGGTCGACGTGATCGACCCCAGCAGGTCGTTCTCGTCGAAGCGAGTCGTCACGCGCGCGTCGAACTGCGTCCCCGTCGAGAACGGGTGCGGGGCGGTGTCGAGGCGACCGCGATCCCAGTCGTAGCCCAGCGAATCGAGGACGTCTCGAGCGAGTGCTTCCTGATCGTCGTCGTCGAAGGTGCCCGCAAAGGCGTCGGTTTCGACGTCGGCCTCGGAGTCGTCGATGGCCTCGAGCAGGGAGACCAGTTCGTCGCGCAGGCGTTCGAGGACGCGCTCGGCGGTTTCGAGGTCGAGGTAGGGCTCGTACTCCGCGAACAGCACCGCGTAGGGATCGGCATCCGGGTCGATGTGGTTCGCGTACTCCTTTTGCAGGTCGACCAGTTTCTCGAGCGTCGGTTCGAAGATCGAGAAGTCGTCCTCCGCCTTGGCCTCGACCCACGTCGGGTGAGCGTTCGATGTCGTCTCCGAGATCTCCTCGACGAGGTCCTGGGGAACGCTCGTCGCCCGATCGTACCGTCGTCGGATTTCGCGGACGACGGCCTCCTCCTCGTCGAGTTCGGTATCCTCGAGTGCCTCGAGCAACTCGCCAGTTCGGTCGTCGGTCAGCAGTTCGTGGCCGAGCGCCGAGAGCGTCGAGAGCTGTTTCGCCCGGGCGGGCGTGCCGCCTTCGGGCATCACGACCTCCTGGTCCCACCGGAGGACGCCGGCGGCGTTGCCGACGTTCGTGATGCGTTCGATACGCGTGAGAAGTTCGTCGTACGCGTCTGTTTCCGTCTCCGAATCCGAGACAGTCGCCATGTCACTGCAATACTTGCGGCGGGCTATCAACCTCGTGGTTTCGGTACCAGCCTCGAGGCGGTGCTGGCGACGTCTCGAGCAGGGGAAACGAGCCTACGAGACGAATACCACGTATTGGGAATTGGTCCCCTCGTTTAATGGATCAGCAGACGACCGTTCAACTATGGCAACAGAAGAAGTACAACTGCAAAGCACAGTTGCCGGATATACGGCGACCGGAAAGCTTCACACACTCAGCGTCTGGTTCATCCTCGCGCTGCGACTGATGATGGGACTCGCCTTCTTCCAGAGCGGGTTCGACAAGGTCCTCTCCGGAGAGTTCAGCGCGGCGGGCTATCTCACGGGGGCGGCACCGAGCAACGGGAGCCCCGCCGCAGACCTGTTCGTCGCGATGGGCGAGACCGGCTGGTTCGTCGACTTCGTGAACATTGCCGTCCCATGGGGCGAGGTCCTCATCGGTCTCGGGCTCATCTTCGGCGTCCTGACGCGCCTGGCGGCCTTCTGGGGCGCGTTCATGATGCTCATGTTCTACCTGGGCAACTGGGACATCTCCCACGGCTACATCAACGGCGACTTCGCGTACATGCTCGTCTTCCTGTCGGTCGCCGCCTTCGGTGCCGGCCGCATCCTCGGTCTCGACGCCTACATCGAGCAGTACGAGGTCGGCGGTCAGCCGCTCGTCGAGCGCTATCCGTGGACGCGGTACTTCCTCGGGTAGGCGGTCGCTCTCGAGACATTTTCTCCGATCAGGAGTCGTGTCGGCCAGTGATTTACCCGTCCCGCTTCCAGCCCGTAGACGCGAGTCGTCGGTACGTCTCGAGGCAGCGCTCGAGTACCCGGATCGAGACGCTCTCTGTGGCGGTGTGGGCCTCACCGGGTTCGGACGGGCCGTAGACGACGCACTCGGTGCCGGCCTGGGCGAGCCAGCCGGCGTCGGTCGCGTGGGGTTTCGTCACGAGTTCCGGCGAGTTCGACGCGTCCGACTGGACTGCTCGAGCCACCTCGAGCATCCGTTCGGCGAATCCGTCGTCCCCACAGCGCATCGGCGGCAGGTCCTGGTCGACCGTCCACTCGATCCCCGGCAGGGCTGCGACGGACTCGAGGTCGACCCGCTCGCCGGGGACGGTTCGCTCGTCGACCGTCAGGGTACACGAGTCGGGCACGACGTTGATCCCTGACCCGCCGTCGATTTCGGTGACGGTGACGTGGCCCTCGAGTGGTTCGCCCGCGACCGTTACTCGGGGCGCCTCGAGGTCGCGAATCGCCTCGACGGCGTCGGCCGCGCGATAGATGGCGTTCTCGCCGACGTCAGGTTCGCTGGCGTGAGCCGCCGTCCCACGGGCGGTGATCGTGCTCCCGCGGCGACCCCGGTGGGCGACGGCGACGTCAGTCACGCCCGGGCCGGAGTAGTTCGTCGACCCCTCCCCGACGACCGCGTAGTCGGGGGCGAAGCCGTGCTCGATGGCGTGGCGGGCGCCGACGCCGCCGACTTCCTCGCCGACGAAGCTCGCGAAGACGAGTTCGCCAGCGGGGTCGGCGTCTCGAAACGCGAGCATCGCCGCCGCGACGGCCCCCTTCATGTCGGCCGCGCCGCGACCGTAGAGGCGCCCCGCTCGTTCGTCGACGACGTACCCGCCGTCGTCCTCGAGCTGTGAGGGGGCCGGGGCGACGACGTCGTGGTGACCGACGAGCGCCAGCGACGCACCGCCCGCCCCTCGTCGGGCGATCACGTTCCCCACCTCGTCTCGCGTGACGTCGGCATCGGTTTCGCGTCGCAGCCAGTCCTCGACGTAGTCGCCCGCGGCCGTCTCGTCCTCGTGGCTGGGAATCGAGACGAGGTCGCGGGTCAGTTCGCGAACGTACATGGCGGCGAGTACGACGGCGGAGGTGTTGGGTCCACCGGGTTCGGTTCTCGAGCGTGGATCTGACCACATCCAGATCGAGCGTGGAACCGATCACCTCCGAATCGAACGTGGGTCTGACCGCCGCAGGCTCGAGCGCTCAGTCCCCGAACAGGAGGTACCCGATGACGAGCGACCCGATCACCGCACCGGGCGACCACCAGAACAGGGTGTAGGACTCGAACAGCTGGTGGACGGCCCAGCCGGCGGCGAACGCGAGCATCGCGACGTCGACCTCGCGGTACTCGATCGCCCCGGCGACGACGCTGCCGACGACGAGGCCGAGGTACGCGAGGCCGCCGACCAGTCCAAACCGGACGAACACCGAGAGGTACGAGTTGTGCGGCGACGCGGACAGCCCACCGTCGAGGTAGGGTTCGATGACGTGTCCCGCCGGAGCGCCGTACCCGAACAGGAGCGGCCCGTCCCGGATCGCCGCCAGGCTTCCGGCCCAGAGGTCGAAGCGGTTCGAGTCGGAGATGTCGACGACGTCGACGTACATACCGAGGAGAAATCCGGTAATCGTGAGGGCGGTCGCGACGAGTACCGCTGGAACGGCGCGTCGACCGAAGACGACGTACCCGGCGTAGATCACGACGGCGGTCGCCGCGGCGAGCATCGACGCTCGAGCGTTCGACAGAAACAACCCGAGGCCGCAGATTCCAGCGAGGGCGGCGGTGACGGCCCCACCGAGGGGGCGCCTGGTGGCGGCCGCCCGATGGAACTCCACCGCGGCGGCGACGAACCCGGCGAAGGTGACCACGCCGAGGGAGTTCGGGTTCCGGAAGATCGATCGAAGTATCGTGACGTCGGTCTCGATTCCCGGGAGCGACGGGGAGCCGGACCACTGGCGAACCTCGAAGATCCACAGCGTGTAATCGCCGACGGCGTACGTGACCAGCCCCAGCAGGACGACGGCCGCGGCCAGGCGAGCGAGGATCCAGAGGAACACCCGCTCGGGAACGAGGCGCGGAATCACGACGAGGCTGCTCCCCATCACGACCAGGGCCCACACGGGCCAGCGCGACTGCGAACTCGAGGGGACGAACGCCAGCGTGTGTGCGAGCGAGACGGCGGCGAGTGCTACGAAACAACCCACCGCGACCCACTCGCCGGCCGAGTACTGCCTCGCGTCAGTCACGAGGAGGAAGAACGAGACGATGGCGACGAAGACGACGACGACCGAGAGCGGTCGGATCGATCCGAGTCCGAATCCCGGCGAGCGGCTGCGGTAGACGACGGCGAGGACGGCGGCGGCCGCGGCGAGAATGATGACGAGACCGAGTCCACGGCGGACGGCCTCTCGAGACGAGGCCACGGCGAGTCGACAGCCGAGGACTGCCCCGGGGACGATCGCGACGGCGGCGAGGTGCCACGCATGTACCGAGTCGGTCGCGTTTGCGACGACGACCAGTCCCAGGTAGCACGCGAACAGGAGGCCGGTCGCGCCCGTCACGAGCCAGCCGTCGCTCCGGTCGAAGACGAGCGGCGACGCCGGTCGCTGGTCGATCGTAGCCACAGTCGTGGCAATCACGACGAGTGATAAATAGCTGTTCCAATCGACAATCTGCCAAGTACGGGTCGAACGACCACACTCCCGACGCGTTCTGTCTCGCTGACTGTACGCGACTGGACGATTTCCGCGTACTCGCCCGTCCGGCAACCAGCACGCGTCCGGCAGCCGCACACCTGGTATCGCCGGTGGACACGCTTATACGCCTCCGTCGAGCAATTATCGTATGAACGTCGTGCCGGACACGAGCGTGGTCATCGACGGCCGCGTCTCCGCTGCGATCGAAGACGGGCAGTTCGAGGGAGCGACGGTCTCGGTACCGGAAGCCGTCGTCGCCGAACTCGAAGCGCAGGCCAACGACGGCCTCGACAGCGGCTGGGACGGCCTCGGCGAACTCAAGCGACTAGCCGAGTTCGCCGACGAGGGCCGCATCGACCTCGAGTACGTCGGCGAGCGTCCCTCCGCCATCGAGCGCGGCCACGCCGCCGAGGGCGAGATCGACGCCGTCATCCGCGACCTGGCCGAGGACCTCGAGGCCACCTTCGTCACGAGCGACATCGTTCAGGCCGAGGTGGCCCAGGCGAAGGGCCTCGAGGTCGATTATCTCTCCCCCGAAGTGCGGCGAGTCGGCACCCTGGCCATCGAGGAGTACTTCGACGACCAGACGATGAGCGTCCACCTCAAGACGGACACGCGGCCGAAGGCCAAACGCGGGGAGATCGGCGACATGCACTACCAGGATATCGCCGACGAGCCCCTCGACGAGGACACGATGGACGAGTACGCCCGCGAAGTCGTCGACGGCGCCCGCGAGGCCACCGGCGGCTTCATCGAGCTGTCGGAGCCGGGAATGAAGATCGTTCAGTTCCGAGACTACCGGATCGCCATCGCCCGACCCCCCTTCGCCGACGGCATCGAGATTACCGCCGTCAGGCCGATCGTCCAGACCGACATCGAGGACTACGAGCACGCCGACGAACTGAAGGACCGATTGCTCGAGCGCCAGCGCGGCGTCCTCATCTCCGGATCGCCCGGGGCCGGGAAGTCGACGTTCGCCCAGTCGGTCGCCCGCTACCTGAACGACCACGACTACGCGGTCAAGACGATGGAGAAGCCACGGGACCTCCAGGTCGGCCCCGAGATCACCCAGTACACCGAACTCGGCGGGCGGATGGACAAGACTGCGGACGCACTGCTGATGGTCCGGCCCGACTACACCATCTACGACGAGGTCCGGAAGACCGACGACTTCGAGGTCTTCGCGGACATGCGCCTGGCTGGCGTCGGCATGATCGGCGTCGTCCACGCGACCCGTCCGATCGACGCCCTCCAGCGGCTGGTTGGTCGGGTGGAACTCGGCATGATCCCGCAGGTCGTCGACACCGTCGTCTACATCGACGCCGGCGAGGTCTCGACCGTCTACGACGTCAAGACGGAGGTCAAGGTCCCCGCGGGGCTCACCGAGGAAGACCTCGCGCGGCCCGTGATCCAGGTAACGGACTTCCAAACGGGCAAACCCGCCTACGAGATCTACACGTTCAACCGCCAGGTCGTCACCGTCCCGCTCGAGGACGGCGGCGAAACCGCGGAGAGTGGCGTCGATCGAATCGCCAAGTCCGAGATCGAACGCGAGATTCGCTCGATCGCCCGTGGCTACGTCGACGTCCAGCTGAAGAGCCAGAACCGTGCCGTCGTCTACGTCGAGGAGGACGACATCTCGACGGTGATCGGGAAGGGCGGCGGGCGGATCACCGACGTCGAGAACCGGCTTGGGATCGACATCGACGTGCGAACGCACGACGAGAATCCCCACGGGTCGGGCTCGAGCGGGGGTAGCGGAGGCGGTCGCGGTGGCGGTGGTGGCCGCAGCGGCCACGGCAGCGCAGGCGGAAACAGCGGCAACGCACAGCCGGCCGGCCAGATCGTTACCCCCGAGATCACATCGAGACACGTCATCGTCCCCGTCGACGGCAACCACGGCGAAACGGTCGAGGTGCAAGCTGGCGGCGAGTACCTCTTCACGGCGACGGTGAGCCGCGGGGGCGAGATTCAAGTTTCGCGGGGGAGCGCAATTGCGGACGACCTCGAGGATGCGATCGATCGCAAGCGGCCGATTACGGTCGTCCCGTCGTAGCTGGCACCGGTACTGTACCGCGGCGAGCGAAGCGAGTCGCGGCTTTTTCGTCCAGGTTTTTGCGCGAGGGTGAGCGCAGCGAACCCGACGCGGAAAAAGGTGGGAACCGCGGTCAGCCCGCTATTCTTCGTTGGGGCTCGAGGGTGTCGTCACGTCGAAGGCCGCCGGATCCGCGTTCACAACCGCGGGAAGTCGCCGAAGCCGCGGGCGCATGAGGACGTACAAGCCGGTGAAGCCGAAGCCGAACGCGGCCAGCCCCATCGTCGTCGTTGGGCCGACCACCGTCGCGATGAGTCCGCCGACCAGCGATCCGAGCGGCAGCCTGGCACCCGAGGCAGTTCCCTTGGTCGACGACACGCGGGCGAGGAGGTCAGCCGGGAACACGGTCTGGTTCAGGGTCGACGTGAGCACGCCGCTGACGCCCGCGGGGACCCACGCGAGACCGAACAGGACGACCGTGGGCGCTGGCGACGGCGCGTACACCGCGGCGAGCCAGCAACACGCGCCCAGCGAGTGGCCGACGAGCAGCAGTCGTCCGTACCCGACGCGCTCAAGGGACGGGGCGACGAGCGAGCCGACGAGCCGACCGATGCCGAGCGCGCCGAGTAACAGGCCGTAGACGGCGGGACCCCCGAGACCGTCGCCGACCGCCGGGAGGATCGCGAGCGTCACACCGGTCGCGAAGTTCGCCACCGCCGTCAGGAACACCAGTTCGACGAAGACGGTCCCGCGGAGCACGTCGATCCCTTCCCGCAGGTCGTCGACGTACGAGCCCAGCACCGACTCGGGCTCGCCGTTTTCCGCCGTCGGTTCGTCTGCAGTACCGGGCGTTGGTACGGCGATTCCCGCGAACAGGAGCCCGGCGACGGCGAACGTGACCGAGTCGAACAGGAAAAGGGTCGTCGCGCCGAAGACGGCGATGAACAGGCCGCCGAGCGCGTCGAACACCATGTCGAGTCCGAGCGTGACCGTTGCGAGCGCCGAATTGGCCCGGGAGAGCCGCGTATCGGTCACGATTCGAGGGAGAAGCGCAGCCTGCATCGGGGCCATTAGCAGCGTCGCGAGCGTCAGTACCGGGACCACCGCGAGCAGGACACCGACGCTCAGGCGTCCCATCGCCGCGGCTAACGGGAGGGCGAGCACGACGACGCCCTGCAGGACCTGCGACCCTACGAGCACGGCCCTGAGCGGAAGCCGATCCACGATCGGCCCGGCGAGTATCTGAAGAAGCCAGGGGAGCAACAGGATCGAGTTCGCGACTCCCGTGAGGAACGTCGAGCCGCTGAGTTCGAAGACGAGCCACAGGACGGCCACGGTGTAGAGGCTATCGCCAGCGTTCGTCACGAACTGTCCGGCGAAGAACCGTCGAAAGTTGACGTTCTGCCATAGCGACGATGCCTCTCTGGCCTCGGTAGCGACGGCCATTAGCGACCCCCTCCGAGGGTTGTCGAACGAGCTGAGAGCGGTCGGCGAGACCGTTGGCGATACGTCTGTTGGTTGCGAAGCGATGCGTGATCGGATGAGCCTGGACCGTACGCGGCCGGCTCGACGGATGACTGCATATACGTGCGTATGTTCGGTCAGTGCACTGCGGCTACAGGACGTAGCGAAACGAACCCGAATGCTGTAGCTATCGGGCCCGGATCGCGGCGGGCGGCGAAAGGGGATCAAACACCGGACGGCACGTGAGCCGACGAGTCATAGAACGGTTCGTCATACATATCGGCGATACGTCAAATAAATCTGCCGGTCCCCTCGACCTCGGTTTGCTTCCAGAAGGTCCGAACGGGACAAGCCGTTTCGCTCGAGGTGACCGGCACGAACACCGTCTGCGCTGCGGCAGTTTCGCTCCTCGAGCCACGTCGTCATCTCGTCGACGGCAACCACGGCGAAACTGCAGGCCGGCGGGAGACGGGTGCCTCTTCACGGCGACGGTGAGCCACGGGGGGGCGAAATCCAGGTCTCGAAGGAACGCGGGTTGTGATCGAGTGAGAGCCACGGAACGGAGGAGACGTCGATCAGAGGCGGTCGTTGATGTCCTCGTCCGTCGATTCCCCCGGAAGGATGTCACCCAGTGCGGCGCCGAACGCGGCGACCGTCCAGATCACCGTCACGCGACTCACCTGCTCCATCGTCGTCGGATTCCCCGCGGTGAGTTGCCCCCACATGAACAGCATCCCAGTGGACGCCAGAAGCGAAACGAGGAGGACTCCCGCGTACCGTCGCGGGATCACGCCGAGGATTGGCTTTCGAACCTCGACCTGCCTGAAGTCGGCGTAGTAGAGCAATCCCGCGGTCATCGCCAGGAGAAAGCCGAGATTGGCGACAAAAAACACGGGAACGCCGCCGAGGGTGACTGTCAGGAACCACTCCGCGATGGTGAAAACGCCGTCTTCGACGAGTAGTGGGAGCGCGAAGATGACGGACCCCACGAACGCCTGAGCGATGTCCTTCGTCGTGTACTTTGTGATCCGCTTCGTAAACGCCTCGCTTCCCGGCATTCGATTGACGAGCCTGATCGTCTCTTCGACTCGCCGACGTTCTTCAGGATCGTCAGCGGCGTCTTTCAACTCATCCAGTTTGTCCAGCAGATCCTCGAGATCCGGATCCGAAACGTCGTCACTCGAGGCACCGCTCGCGTGCGTATCGGCGGTCATCTATCCGAATGTGGATCGGTTGTCGACAAAAGTGTCGGTGTCTCTGGCCGGTCCAGCCCTGCGTAGTGAGCAACTCATCGAGGCCCGCGGCGGATTACAGTGGAGGACGTGGACGAAGACCCCGACGACGGCGACGTAGACGCCGAGGGTCTGGAGCGTGACGGACGGCGCTTACGGATCGGCATCCGAACACAGCACGCAGAATTACGGGTCAGATTCTGAACTCGAGAACTCGACGTCCAGAAAGTCGATCCGCGCGCCGCCTTCGTCGCTCTCGTCGATCGCACACGTCCACCCGTACACTTCCGCCAGTTCCCGAACGAACGCCAATCCTAGTCCGGTTCCGCCGTGTTCCTCGGCGGTCGTAAAGCCGGCCTCGAACGCAGTCTCCGGATCGTCCACCGAAAACCCCGATCCGTCGTCGGCGACGAAAAAGCCCTCCGGCGTTCGATCGACCTGGACGGTGACGTCCGGGCCACCGTGAAGGACAGCGTTTTCGAAGAGGTTTCTGAACAGGTGTTGGATGTACGTCTCGTCGCCCCTGATCTCGCCTTCGAGAGAGATGTGGGCCGTCGCGTCTGGAGCGTCCACCTCGCCCCAGGCGTCTCGTGCTGCGGTCGCGAGCGAGACCGGGTCCCGGTCGCCGACCGACGTTCGTCCGTGGGTCAGGACCAGCAGAACGTCGATCATGGTTTCGATGCGGTCGAACGCCTCGTCTACGTACTCCACCGCGTCCGAGTCCGCTTCGGCCGGCAACTGGTTCGCGTAGATCTGGCCGATCGCGACCGGATTGCGCAGTTCGTGGGCGATCATGCTGGCCAGACTCTCGAGGCGATCGTTGGATTGCTCGAGCTTTTCGATCGTCTCCTCGAGCTTACGTTCGCGTTCTTTGAGGGCGGTGACGTCTTTGGCAGTGCCGACGATCCTGTTCAGGTCGTCGTCGGCGGTGCGGACGCTGCCGCCCTGTGCGTGAACCCACCGAACCTCGCCGTCCGGCTGTACGACCCGGTACTCCTCGTCGTACGCTTCCTCCGGGAGGGCCGCGAACGCCTCGCGGACGCGCTCGCGGTCGTCGGGATGAATTGCCTCGAGGAACGACATAGGATCGTCGTACAGCGACTCCCGATCGCGCCCCCACACGTCCTCGTAGGCTGGGTTGATGTAGACGAACTCGGAGCCGTCCGCGCTGGCCATCCAGACGACCTCGTCGACGTTCTCCGCGAGGACTCTGAGTTTCGCCTCGCTCTCGCGGAGTTCACGCTGGGCCGCTCGACGCTCGGTGATGTCGATGAGAGCACCAGGAAATGTCGTGGGATTGCCCTCCTCGTCGGATTCGACGTGTCCGCGAGCGACGACCCACCGGAGTTCGCCGTCGGCGTTCCAGACGCGGTACTCTTCTTCGTACTCGCCACGGTCCTCGATAGCCGCTTCGATCGCGTTCTCGACTCGCTCGCGATCGTCCTCGTGGATCCCCGCAACGATGTCGTCGAGGGAGACTCCCTCCTGGACGGCGTCGGGGTCGGCGCCAAACTTCTCAGCGAACCAGGAACTCGTGGTGAACTCGTCTTCGGGGATGTTCCACTCCCACGTGCCGACGGCCCCGGCCTCGGTCGCGGCCTCGAGTTGCGATTTCGCGTCGTCGAGGAAGCGCTCGCGTTCTCGCTGTTCGGTCACGTCGCGAACGATTCCGACGATGCCCTCTACGGTGTCGTCCTCGACGATCGGGTTGACTCGCACTTCACACAACAGCTGGTTTCCGGAATCGGTCTCGACGGTACACTCGAGAAGGTCGCTCCGTGGGACAGATGGCGCCGCTATCCGGAGCCGTTCGATTTCTCGTTCGAGCGTCGACGCGCCCTCGTCGAAGAGCGTCGAGACGTGCTCGTCGCGGATGTCGGCACGGTCGCAACCGATCGTCTCGAGGAAGTCGTCGTCGCCGCCGACGACGTGGCCCTCGGCGTCGAGGTGAAACAGTCCGTCGTCGATCGCGTCCAGGATCGTTCGATACCGTCGCAGTGACGTGTCGACGTCTGTAGAGTCGAGAAAGGAATTTTCCGTTGTCAACCCACGCTCACCCATTCGTTCGTTATTGAGAGTTCTATCAGATAAACGTTCACCGTTGCCGTCTCGACGAGGCGTCACGACTTTCCCGTCTAGACGGTGCATCACGACCGGGCGTTCGACGACAGTTCACGGGATCGCCCCCCCCCCCCCCCCACTCCCTCGGGTCTCCTCGATTCGCAGGGTTCACCGATTCGTTTCTCGAGGACGCGAACTCGTAGAGACGCGATCGACGTGCGACTCGGGATCCGCCATGCGACTCGAAGTGCTGCCTATCGGAACACCGTCGACGGCCACGAGCAATGGACGCCAGGCGGTGGACGCGAACGGGGTCAGCGCCAAAGGGTGCCTTTTTGTACCGACCGTCCGTAGCCCGATCCATATGTTCAAGGCCATCGTGAGCGCGGAAACGCTCACCAGCGCGCTCGATTCGGTGAGCGTACTGGTCGACGAGTGCAAGATCCACCTCGAGGAAGAGGGGCTCTCAATCCGGGCCGTCGACCCCGCCAACGTCGGCATGGTCGACCTCTCGCTCGAGGCGGCCGCGTTCGAATCCTACGAGGCCGATGGCGGCCTAATCGGCGTCGACCTCTCCCGACTCGAGGACATCGCCGGCATGGCCGAATCCGGCCAGTTGATCCAGCTCGAACTCGACGAAGAGACTCGCAAACTCCACATCCAGATCGACGGCTTAGAGTACACCCTCGCGCTGATCGACCCCGACTCAATCCGCCAGGAGCCGGACATTCCGGATCTTGACCTGCCCGCCCGGGTCGTCCTCGAGGGCAAGGACGTCAACCGATCGGTCAAGGCGGCGGACATGGTCTCCGATCACATCGCGCTGGGCGTCGACGACGCCGAGGAGTTCTTCTACGTCAACGCCGAGGGCGACACCGACGATGTCCACCTCGAGTTGACCCAGGACGACCTCATCGACCTGCAGGTCGGGCCGGCGCACTCGCTGTTCTCGCTGGATTACCTGAAGGACATGAACAAGGCAATTCCGAGAGACACCGAGGTCACGCTGGACCTCGGCGAGGAGTTCCCCATCAAATGTTACTTCGGATTCGCGGAGGGACAGGGCCAGGTCACGTACATGCTGGCGCCGCGAATCCAGAGCGACTAATCGACTGATCGACTGATCGACTCGAGTCGACACCGTTCACTCCTTCTGTTCTTCCGTTTCCCCCCGCTCGAGGTGCTCGAGTCCCCCGGCTGATCGAGCCTCGAGTCGCTCACGGATCGCCCCGCTCACGTCGCCGAGGTAGGCCCCACCCCAGGTGGCGACGACGAGCGCCCCGATCGAGTTGAAGACGAAGTCGAGCATCGTATCCTCGAGGCCGTACTGGGTGAGCACGCGTGGCAGCCCCAGGGCCTCGGCGGTGAGAGCGATGGCGAACTCGAGGATCTCCCAGAGGACACCGAACGCGAGGACGAACAGCAGGATGAACAGCGCGATGAACCGGCCGGGGAAGTGGATCCCCTCGGCGTGCTCGTCGAGGGCACGGACGGTGGCGTAGCCCGCGGCGGCGACGACCGACGCCGAGAGCGCGTGGGTCATGTGGTCCCACCACCAAACCTGACTGTAGAGCGTGCTCGTGGCACCTGGCAGGCCGACAGTGCCGAAGGCGTGGAGGAAGACGGCGGTCGTGATCCACAGCGTGAGCCGCGGATCCATCGGGATTCCGTAGTCGCGCTCGAGGATCGGCGGCAGCTGGGTCACGGCGAGGGCCACCGCGGTATTGACGACGATGCCGCCGTTGCCGCGGTCGACGCCCACGAAGAGCATGCCGACGAGCGACAGTTCCATCAGGTACGAGAGCTGTCGCTGGCGCTCGGTCGAGAGTGTGAACGCGGCGAGGTCAATCATCGTCTACCCCCGGAAGGAGGTCCTCGAGGTCGGGGAGCGGGTCGATGCGGCCGAGGCGCCTGAAGTACAGTTCGAAGACGACGCCCGCGCCAAGTCCGGCGAGCGCGGAGAAGACGAACTCCCACATGACGGCGTCGTGGTCGGCCTCGAACGGGATGCCGAAGACGGTGGCGATCCCCCAGCGGAACACCGTCCAGAGGGCGGCGGCGGCCATCGTCGTGACGACGACGAAGACGACGGCGAAGGAGGCGGTCATCCGCACAGCGGTGAACGTCTGGAGCTCGACGGCCAGCACGAGCGCGACCGCGGCTACCGAGAGGTAGGAGGCGACGTGGCCCGTCAGGAGGTCGGCCCCCAGCACGATGCCGAGTGCCGGAGTCGCGGCGAGCAACAGCACCTCCCAGGGGAGCATGACCAGCGGTGATCGGAAGGCAATCGGCGGAAGGATGGCGAGCCCGACCAGGACCAGCGCGAACGTCGCCCACAGGAGTTCACGGGTCGCCAGCCCGCCGACCCCGATTCCCGCGAGGGCGACCACGATCGCCCAGCCGGCGACGGCGTTCGTCCGGTCGTCGCCGATCAGTTGCTCGAGTCGCGTTTGAGACACGGTCATTGATACCGATGGAATCGTTAAAAAGGAGAGGGCTCTCCGGAGGGAGTTCGATTCGATTTCGTCGAGATAGATCTACAGCGGGCCCACGAGCGCGTACACTGCCACGTAGGCCAGGAGCGCGACGGTCACGCCGGTCAGCGCTGTCACTACAATATCGAACACGCCCCTCGAGGTGCGCCAGCGCTGCGGAACGACTCCGTGAACCCCTGGCACGGTTCCCTCTCGGACGACGCCACAGAGCAGGCCGGCGCCCAGGATGGAGAAGACGAAGTGGTAGGACATGTCGAGCGTCGGGGGCGTACTGACCAGGGCGACGACGCCGTAGGCGGCCCCGGCGGCGGCGCGACGGTCCAGCGCCGCGAGAGGGTCTCGATCGGCCAGGCGCGCGTAGGTGAGCAGGGCGAGCCAGATGACGCCGAGTTCGATCGCGAACGCGCCGAGCAGGTTCAGCGTCGGGTCCGGGTGGAGGACGACGCGAGACTCGAGAGCGGGGGCGGCGAACGGGAACAGCCACTCGGGCGGTTCGCCGGTGAACAGGTCGCCCCACGGATGCGAGCACAGGCCCCAGAGCGCCGCGAGCGCGATCGTCGCCGGCGAGAAGGTGGTCGCTCGAGCGGTTCCGAGCGCGACGACGGCGCCGGTGATCGCGAAGAGGGCCATTACGAACGCCGCGACCGGACCGGACGCGGCGAATGCGACGACAACGAGCGCGGCGAGCAACCCAGCGGCGGCGGTGTGTGCAAGTCGAGCCCCCGTCGTACTCGACCTCGAGCGCGTGCGACGAATCGCGAGCAACCCGAACGCAGGCGCGGCGACGACGCCGACGACCAGCGAGTGGGTGGCCGAGCGGTGGACGCTTCGGCTGGCGTCCCAGAACGCCGTCGAGGCGCCCAGGGCGCCGTCGCCGAGGTTCCACTCGGCGAGGCCGACGAGCGCGTAGGCGACGTCGACGTCGGGGATCGTGGCGAAGAGGCCGGCGACGACCCCGATCGCCAGCGCGCGACGTGGCTCCCAGCCCCGCCACTCGGCGACGAGCGCCGCGACGGCGAACGCGAGGAGCGCGTGACCGACGAACACGATATATCGGATAGGGAACGCGTCGTCTTAAGCGACTCGCGTACTCTCGGTAGTCGGAAGTAGGTGCCGCGACGCAGGAACCAGGTAGCTCGAGGGAGTCTCGACGGCAGTGACAGACGGCTCGAGGTGCCGTGACGGCGGTGACAGGCGGCTTGAGGGCGACAAATCCGTAGCGATTCGATATCAGGCGCTCGTCTCCTCGTCGTTCTCGGCTGGCGTGTCGCCTCCGTTTTCGTTCGCGTCGCCCTCACCCTCGTTCGCGTCGCCCTCCTTGCTCGCCGTGAGCCCCTCGTTTGGGCCGCGCTCGAGCGCCGGCGACGCGTCGGTGTAGTCGCTGTAGCCGTCGAACCAGCGGACGATCCGCTCGAGGCGGTCGACGACATGGGCCGGCTCGCCCGAGCGGGAGAGTTCGTGGCCTTCGCGGGGGTACCGAACCATCCGGGTGTCGACGCCGTGTTTCTTCAGGCCGAGGTAGAACAGCTCGGCCGTGTTCGCTGGCGTGCGGTAGTCCTGGTCGGCGTGGATCAGGAGCGTCGGCGTGGTCACGTCCGGGACGTGAGCGACCGGGGAGTGCGCCCAGAGGTGCTCGGGGTCCTCCCAGGGCGTGACGCCGTAGTCACCCTCGACGAGCTTGAACGCGTCCGTCGAACCGTAGAAACTCGTGAAGTCGTAGACGCCGCGCTGGCTGACGGCGGCCCGGAAGCGGTCGGTCTGTCCGACCGTCCAGGCGGTCATGAACCCGCCGAAGCTACCGCCGGTGACGTACTGTTCGTCGGCGTCGACGTACTCGCGCTCACAGGCGAGGTCGGCCCCGGCCAGCACGTCGGTGAGCGTCACGTCGCCCCAGTCGCGTTCGATGGCGGCGGCGTGGGCCTCCCCGTACCCGGTCGATCCTCGGGGGTTCGACCAGAAGACGACGTAGCCAGCGGCGGCGAGGCTCTGGAACTCGTGCCACATCGTCCCGCTGGTGGTCCACCGGGCGTGGGGGCCGCCGTGGATCTCGACGACGAGCGGGTACGTTTCGTCAGGATCAAAATCCGGCGGCGTCAGGAGCCACCCCTGCACCGGCCCCTGGTCGCTCTCGTAACGCAATTCCTCGGGTTGAGCGACGGCTCGATTCTCGAGGTAATCGGCGTTGACGCGGGTCAGCCGGGTGATCTCGTTACCCCCGCGCGTGGACGCGAAGACGTCCCCCGGGTGGTCCCACTCGCTCTGGACGTAGGCGATGGCGTTTTCACCTACCGAGAAGCCCTCGAGTGTGACGCCATCGCCGTAGACTTTTACCGGGTCCTCGCTCCCGTCGCCGGGGGCCGACCAGAGCGCGCTTGCCCCCTCGTCCGGCGTGGCGAAGTAGAGGGTCTCCTGGTCGGGCCCCCACTCGATCCCGCCGTCGAAGCTCAGGGTGCGATCGATGGAGTCGGTCACGGTCGTCTCCGTTCCGGCCGTCCGGTCGTACACCTTCAGTTCGGTCTGACGAAGGGTAAACCCGTCTTTCGGCACCCACGGGTAGGCGACCCGGCCGTCGGTCGTCGCCGCGAGCATCGTCGCCCAGCCGATCGTTTCGGTTACCTGCTCGACCTCGCCCGTCTCGAGGTCGTGTGCGAGGATTTCGGACTCGATGGAGTCGTCGGGTTCCTCGCCGAGCTTTCGCGCGTAGTAGACCGTTTCGTCGTCGCCCCAGGTCGCCCCCGTGTGGTCGACGTCGCCGTCGGTGAGTCGCTCGAGGGCGTCGTTGTCGCCTGCCGTCTCGGTAACGGCCCCTTGCTCGAGCGCAGACTCGACGTCGAGCGTGTAGACGTGGTTGCGGCGGCCGTCAGCGTAGCGCTGGTGGGCCCGGTAGACGAGTCGGTCGATCACCCGCGGGTCGGGCGTCTCCGGTTCGTAGTCCGGATCGACGGCGAAGTCGCGCCCCTCCGCGCGGTCGTCGGCCGTCGAGGCCTGCGTAAAGAGAACCCGAGAGCCGTCGGGATTCCACTCGAGGCCGGAGACACCACCGACGACGCTCGTGACCTGACGAGCCTCGCCGCCGTCGGTCGGGAGGAGCCAGAGCTGTGGCCGGTCGTCGTCGGCGCCGCGAGTGCTGACGAACGCGAGGTGTGACCCGTCGGGGCTCCAGCGCGGCTGACTGTCGACGCCCTCGCTGACGGTGAACTGGGTCGGCTCCTCGCCTCCCAGTGGAACGACGTAGATGGTCGCCTCGTAGGACTCGTCGTCCTTCGGTGCCTTCCGGACGAACGCGACGCGCTCGCCGTCGGGCGAGAGCTGGGGGTCGGCTACCTGGACGAGGTCGTGGTAGTCGGCGGGGTTGACCGTGTGCATAGTCCTCACTCCGGGCGGTCGCGAGTATACGTTTCGGTTCGTAGGAAACGCGGGCGTCAATGACGCTGTCACCAGCACATTACTGGGCGTTCAGCACGTCGTGAGTGTCCAACAATCAGTACTTTCAGTAGACGCAATCGGTTATGCTCGGCATAGTAATCAGCCGAAAACGCATAGACGGCCAGCATGGCGCGAAAGTTCAATCGACGCGACTTCATCGCAGTGACTGGTGCAACAGGAATTGCAGGTATCGCCGGGTGCATCGGTGAGGACGCCGAAGACCCCGGGAACGGCAATGGGAACGGCAACGGCGACGACAACGAAACGGAAGATGGGAACGGCAACGGCGACGACAACGAAACGGAAGACGGGAACGGCAACGGGAATGGAAACGGCGAGGACGAAGAAGACATCGGCGAGGCCGACCCCGACGAAGGCGGCGAGGTCCTCTCCTGGCACGCCGGCGGCACCGGCGGCACGTACTACCCGCTCTCCGGCGAGGTCAAGTCCATCGTCGAGGAGAACACGCCCCACGGCCTCCAGGTCCAGTCGACCGGCGCCAGCGTCGAGAACGTCGGCAGCCTCGCCCGCGAGGAGGCCGAGTTCGCGCTGATCCAGAACGACGTCGCCTACTTCGCGTTCAACGGGACTGGCATCGAGGAGTTCGAGGGCGAACCCGTCGAGAGCATTCGCGGGGTCGCGACGCTCTACCCCGAAACGATCCACATCCTCACCCAGGCCGACTCGGGGATCGAGTCCGTCGAGGACCTCGAGGGGGCGACGATCAACACCGGCGACGCCGGCAGTGGGACGCAGGTCAACGCGAACCAGATCCTCGAGTCGGCGGGCATCTCTGACTTCAGCGAGCAGAACACCGACTTCGCGACGGCGACCGACCAGATCCGTGACGGCGACGTCGACGCGGCCGTCATCGTCGGCGGGTGGCCCGTCGGCTCGGTCGAGGAACTCGCCTCCTCGAGCGACATCTCGCTCGTGTCCGTCGACGGCGACGTGCGCGAACAGGTCAAGGAAGACGCGGAGTGGATGGCCGACGACACCATCCCCGGTGGCACCTACGACGGCGTCGACGAGGACACCGAGACCGTCTCGGTCCAGGCGATGATCGCCACTCACGAAGGCGTTGACGAGGGCATCGTCGAGGAGGTAACGACCGCCATCTTCGACAATACGGACTCCTTTACGATCAAGGCCGACTTCATCAGCGCCGACACCGCCCAGGACGGGATGCCGATCGACCTCCATCCCGGCGCGTCCGCGTACTTCGGCGAGTAACGCGTCCACGACGCCTCTCACCGTGTTCACTGGTCACCGCCGTCGCCGAACGCTCGTCGGTATCGCCGTCGTCGTCGCCCTCGTCGTCGGGAGCGTCGCGGCCGCCTCGAGTCTCGATTCGGACCCCGAACGAACCCTCGTCGTTCGGGACGCCGACTCGGGCGAGACGCTCCTCGAGCGACCGGTCGAAGACGGCAAGCGGGTAACGCTGGCGTACACCCACAGCGTCGAGAAGACGCCGGTCGAGGACGTCTACGTCGTCGACGGCGATCAGTTGCGGATGACGGAGATGCGATTCAAGTCCCACGGGGCCGGACTCCCCGCAGACGAGTCGATGGAACGAATCGACGGCTGGTTCGTCGTCGAGCGAACCTCGACGTACAGTCAGCTGCGGGTCGCCCCCGGCTCCATCGCCGGTCACGAACTACTCGTCGGCGAGGATCGGTACGACCTCGTGACGATGTCGGACGGGCCGGTCGTCATCATCGTCGACGAGGACGAACCGGGAGCGCTCGAGGGACTGCTGGCGCTGTCGGCGTCAGAGATGTCACAGGACAGAATATTCGGCGGTGAACACCGCTCGAGCGGTACTGTCGAGACCCACATACCTATGGAACTCACCCACTGATACCGTACCAATGAGCGTCGACACCGGCGGGTCGGATGAATTGTCCGAAGCCGAACAGGAACAGATTCTCCAGGAGGTCGAACGACGCCGGACGCTCCAGGGCGGAGCCGCCGTTCTCGTCTCGCTAATCGGGATCACCTTCTCGGCCTTCCAGATGTGGATCGCCGCGAGATCCTACATCTTCGAGATTACCCTGCCGCTCTACGGTACGATCGATATCGGCTCCCTGCAACTTCTGCAGGTCGGTGCGATCCACGTCACGTTCGCGCTGGTGCTCGCGTTCTTGCTCTTTCCGGCCAGCCGGGGCGACGGTTTCGTCGCCCGGCGTCTCGGTCGTCTCGAGCCGGCCGCGAGAGGACAATTCGGCGACGAGCACCCGGTCACTCGAGGGGTCTCCCGGGCGGGCGATTTCGTCCGCTGGGCCGCCATCGATCCGCAGATGAACCGGGTGACCCCGCTCGACGGGCTCATGATCGTCCTCTCGTTGCTCCCCGTACACTATACCGTCACCAACTACGACGAGATTCAATCGATCGCCATCAGGCGATTCGACAATACGCAGGGCGTCGGGGACGTGCTCTGGTTCCTCGAGCCGGTCGTCACCGGAATAGCGGCGCTCGGAATACCCATCGATGAGGCCTCCTACGCGTTCTGGATGGGGGTTCTCGGACTCCTGCTCGTGCTCGAGGCGACCCGACGGACGCTCGGCTTCATCCTGATGAGCCTCGTCGGATCGTTCATCGTCTACGCGCGCTGGGGCTACCTCGTCCCGCGAGATTCCGTTATCGGAGCTCTCGCCATCCAGCCCGAGAACTGGGCAAATATCGTCTACAACCTGTGGTACACCGTCCAGGCGGGCGTCTTCAGCACGCCCGTCATCGTAAGCGTCCGGTACATCTACATCTTCATCCTCTTCGGCGCATTCCTCGAGATGAGCGGCGCCGGCAAGTGGTTCATCGACCTCGCCTACGCCCTCACCGGCACCCGACGGGGTGGTCCCGCGAAGGCGAGCGTCGTCTCGAGCGGCTTCATGGGGATGCTATCGGGGTCGTCCATCGCGAACACGGTCACGACGGGTGCGTTCACGATTCCGCTGATGAAACGGTCGGGCTACTCCCCCGAGTTCTCGGGGGCCGTCGAGTCCTCCTCGTCCTCTGGCGGCCAGATCCTCCCGCCCGTGATGGGGGCCGCGGCGTTCCTCATCGTCGAGTACACCGGCATCCCCTACGCGACCGTGATCATCGCCGCGACCTTACCTGCCCTCGCCTTCTTCTTCGGCATGTGGGTCATGGTGCACTTCGAGGCCGTCCAGCACCACATCGGCGGGCTACCTCGAGAAGAGTTGCCGGACGTCCGCTCGCGCCTGCGTTCCGGCTGGTTCTACCTGGTCCCAATCGTCCTCCTGCTCTACTTCCTCATCGGACTCGAACTCTCGATCAACCGCGCGGGCTGGTTCACCATCGTCTCGGTGATCGCCCTCATCGCGTTCGTCGCGGCCTACGACGAGCGCTCGCGCGTTCCCCTGGTCGGCACCATCGCCGCCCTCTTCACCCTGCAACTGCTCAGCTACGCCACCGTCGGCGGGAACTTCGTCGACGCCGTGCAGGTGCTGGCGGGACTCGAGGCCGCCGGGACGGGGCTGGGGCTCGAGGCGGCCGCGAACGGCGCGGCGAGCGGACTGGGAACCATCGTGATCCTCGTGAGCGCCGCCGTCATGCTCGCCAGGCCGGGAACGATCCCGACGCTGCTCGAACTCGACGACGCCGTCGACGAGTCGGCGGAGCGAGTGGCGTCGAAGATCCGTCGACCGCAACTCGCCCGGAACCGGGCCTACCGGTTCGGTGCGTTCGTCCTCAAGTCGATGGACTCGGGGGCGCGAACGGCGACGACGGTCGTGATCGCGGTCGCGGCTGCGGGTGTCATCCCGGGGGTCATCAGCGTCTCCGGCCTCGGCCCGAACCTGGCCGCGCTGATCGACGCCGTCAGCGGCGGCTCGCTGTTGATCTTGCTCGTCCTGACGGGCATCGCCTCCATCATCTTCGGGATGGGAATGCCGACGACGGCAATGTACATCATCCTGATCGCGATGCTCGGCGGGCCGATGGAACAAGCGGGGACCGCCCTGCTGGCTGCCCACCTGTTCGTGCTCTACTTCGGCCTGATGGCCGACGTGACGCCCCCGGTCGCCGTCGCCGCCTTCGCCGGGGCCGGCGTCGCGAAGGCCGACGAACTCGGGACGGCGTTGATCGCCTTCCTGCTCTCGCTCAACAAGATCCTCGTCCCATTCGCGTTCGTCTTCTCGCCGGGCATCCTGCTCCTGCGAGAACGCGGCGACGAGTGGACGATTCTCACCGCCGCCGATGTAGCCGACCTCGGCTTCTTCGTCCCCGATGTCGTCATCCCCATCCTCGGCATGTTCCTCGGCGTCTACGCCCTCGGGGTCACGATCATCGGCTACCAGTACACCGGCGTCGGCCGGGTCAAGCGAGCGCTGTACGCCATCGCCTCCATCTTCCTGATGGTCCCCGAGATTCCGCTCCTGGTTCTCGAGGGCACCCTCGAGGCGGTCGGCATTCCGGCGTACCTCGCCATCTTCGAGTTGACCGCCTCCCTGCGACTCATCGGCCTCGTCACACTCGTGGTACTCTCGACTCGAAACCGAACCCGCGGACGGACGACGGAGGCGACGGAGACGGCGAAGACGGCCTGATCGCCGAACGTCGGGCCGCCGTTGCATTCATATCCCTCTTCGGAGAATCGAATAACGTGTTATCGGATCGACAACAGTCCGCGCCCCGCCTCGAGCGCGCCGGCCTCGAGGTCCCCGATATCGGTTTCCGGTTCGGTTTCGGTGCGTACGTCGCCGCGATACTCACCGCCACGGTGACGGCGGCCGCCGTCCTCGCCGGCGTCACCGGCACAACCGTTCTCGCGCTCGCTCCTGGAACGGTTACCGTCGGTGTGATCGGCGGTGGCATTCTCGCCGGCCGATATCGTGGGCTGGCCGAACGACTCGGTCGCCGACGCCTGCCCGGCGTGCAGTGTTCGCTTCCCACCCTCCTGTTCGTCGGACTGGCGCTCGCCCCGTTCGCGATCGACGTCGGAACGAGCGTCGCCGCCGTCGCCATTATCGGCGCGATGGGAATCGTCCTGGCGGGCCTTCTCGTCGCCGCGATGGCCACCAATCGCTACGTCGACGCGGTCACGAGCGACGAACCCGCCGTCGCCTGGACGTGGGCCAAAGCCGGCGTGCTCCGGCGGGAACTGGTCATCGGCGTCGGCTTCCTGCTCGTCGGCCTCGGCTCGTTCTACAGCGGCGACCGCACCTTCGCCGTCCTCTGGGGCGGCTACGGCCTGTTCTGGCTCGTCGCCGGCTACTCGAGATCGCTCTTCGACGCCGATTCGGTGTCGACGCCCACCCTCGCGGCCCACGAGGCCGGGCTCGTCGTCGACCGCGGCCTCACGAAACGGCTGCTTCCCTGGGAGGCGATCACCGGCGTCGAGATTACCGCGGACGAACTTGTGATCGAACGGGACTGGCGCTCGCTCCGCTGTCGTCGGGACGCGATCGACGATTCCGAATCGGTCGCCGCGACGCTCGAGGGTCTTCGGACGGAACGATAACCGCGCTGGCGACCACCGAACACCTCACTCGAGACGCGCCCGCCCGCTCGTTGCACTGCGAATTCGGTCACGGAGAGCGTCGGCGTCGGCGATCGGCACTCGGACCTCGAAGCGTACGTCCGCTTCGTACTCCGCCTCGAACTCGAGCCCCTCGCTCTCGAGGATGCCACGAACGGTGCCCGAATCGTCGTACTCGAGGGTGATCGAAATGGTTTCGTGGGGCCGCTCCTCGATCACGCCCGCGGCGTCGACTGCCTCCTTGACCGCTCTGGAGTACGCCCGAACCAGGCCGCCGACGCCGAGGTTCGTCCCGCCGTAGTAGCGCGTGACGACGACCGCAACGTTCTCGAAGTCACGCTGGGTGAGCACGTTCAGCGCGGGTTTTCCGGCGGAGCCGCTCGGCTCGCCGTCGTCGCTCGCGTACTCCCGGAGCCGGCTATCAGCGTCGACTCTGACCCGGTAGGCCGGGACGTTGTGGGTCGCGTCGGCGTACTCCTCACGTACGTTCTCGATGAACGCCTCGGCCGACTCGAGGTCGTCGACGGGGCGAACGTGCCCGACGAACTCCGAGCCCCGGACGACGAAGCTCGCGGTCGCGGCCTCGGCGACGGTTCGGTAGGCCTCGGCGTCCATGGCGTTACCTCGAGCTGGCGTCGTCGGGACGGTAGAGGTCTGGGTTACGCCACCAGAAGAGAGCCCAGCCGGTGAGAAAGCCCACGAGCATGGCGAGCAGGTCCCGCAGGAACTGCGAGCCGATCAGGTCGATCGTCAGCGCGATGGCGATGCCGGCGCCTACGGCCGTTCCCACGACCAGGAAGCCGACGTCGCCGAAGATCTTCGCTCGTGACTGCTCCCAGTAGTACTGCCTGTCCGGGTCGTACCAGACGCCCACGTAGACCAGGACCGGCGCCATCACGGTGACGATAATGGCCATCCGCCAGTCGGTCGAGATTTGCAGGGCGATGCTGATCCCGTTGGCGACGACCGCAGCGACCATCAACCCGAGAAACAGCCACGCCCACTCCGGCAGCGTCTCCTTGTCCATGTCTCGAGTCGGTCACTCGAGGACGAATATTCTATCGACTCGCGACAGGTCACTCCGCACAGCAGGCATCCTTGCTGGCTGGCTCGCCGCTCCCGCCGTCGGCCGCGACTGGTTCGGCCTCCGTGATCCGGTAGAGACTCTGGCGCGCGTCCGCGAAGTAGATGTTCTCGTCGACGGTGCCGATGTCGCTGAGGCGCTCGAGGGCGTACCTGACCGTGCGCGCCGACAGCATCGACTCCTCGACGATCTGTTTCTGGGTCAACGGACCGTCGTACTCGAGGACTTTGTAGACCAGCTTCGCACTCGGTGGCAAATCCGTGATGTCCTCCCCGTCAGTCTCACTCATATTACGAATCGAAATGCTCCAGGAGTATAAAGTTGAGCCTTTCCCGATGACAGAACGGACGATTGATTCACGGATATATTTATGAATATTGGATATAGAACCTCGAGAAACGGGACATTCGCGACAATTTGACCGGTCAGTCAGTCGGCGTGACAGACTCGGGTGAGAACATAAACGAGCACACACGAAAGTACTCGACAGAGTACAGATATGCGCGACCGATCACCCGTGTGCGCGACCGATCACAGATTGTTCCAGGCGTCGTCGTCCTCGGGGTCCGGCAAGTCCTCGAACGGCGGCTTCGGTCCGCTATCGCCCGGTCGAGCCGCCGGTCCGTCGCCGTCACCGGGCGAGACCACGTCGCCCGGAGTCGGCCGCTCCTCGAGGTCGAAGTCCGGCCACGCCGTCTCCTCCCAGAGCCCGCGGTCGCTGTAGTAGTAGACGACGCCGTCGCTGACGACCGCGAACAGGCCGCGATTCCGGTCGTGGATCACGCGCTCGTTCGTGTCGATGGCGACGTCGACGACGTCCTCGAGCGTGTCGAGCGAGACGTGTTCGTCGCCGATCCACATCGGCAGCGAGCCCCGCGAGATCCACTCCGCGTAGCGATTCTCGTGAATCGCCTGCCGTGCTCGGTCGACGTCGACGTCGGAGCGGGAGTTGACGAACGCGGCCCCGCCGAACGAACCCACCGTGAGGATCAGGAGGGCGCCGATCAGCGCGGAACTGGGTGGGTCCGTCGTCTCGACGGTCTGGGTGACCGGATTCGGGTCCGACTCTTCGGGATGGTCCTCGAGATAGTAACTTCGCTCGGTGACGACGAACGGGGTCGAGGGGGCGTGCTCGCCGACGTGTGTTCCCGTATCGTAGCTCGTACGGACGATCAGCGAGAGGTCGACCGTACCGACCCCGTCGAGGCGAGTCCTGAGTTCCTCACGCCGGTCCTGGACCTCCCGGACGTCGACCGACGCTCTGGTGACGCCCTGCCCGTCCGTAATCGTCGGTTCCTCGGCCGCCAGCACGCGTTCTGACTCCCAGAACACCTCGTCGTTGCGCGAGGCCGCGTACCTGAGGACGATCTCGTGCTCGAGGCTCGTCTCGTCGCCCGGAACCGCCGTCTCGGCGACGATCTCGAGTTCCGGCGAGGCGTTGATCACGTACGCGGGGTTGTCCTCGAGCACGGTGCCCGCCTCCCAGAGACCGTCCTGGACGACCACGGCTTCCGTGCCGACCTGCGTCGAGACCGTCTGGCGATCGACTTCCTGGGTGGTCGTCGTCGTCGACGGGTTCGCGACGACCCAGCCGGTCGCGAGCAGGGCGATCGTGCCGATCACGAGCAACGTGATGAGGATCGGCCGGCCGGATCTGGCGATCAGCAGGTCGAGGCGCGGCGTGTTCGTCACGGTGCCCCCTCCTTCCCGTCGCTTCCGTCGCTTCCGTCGGTCCTGTCGGACCCCACCGCTGGCTGTGACTCGCCGTCGGCCAACCCCCCATCTAGCACAGTGGCGAAAGTCACGCGATACGATAGGTCGTCGTTCATCGACTATAACAGTAGTGGCCGTCGATCGACCGGTCGGAGAAGGTGATAACGGTCACAGCCACTTCTCGAGCAGGCGCTCGAGTCGCCTCGAGAGCGGGAGATGCGAGCCGGGCGTCCGAATCCGGAGGTCGCCGGTGCCGAAGAGGGCGAACACGAGACCGACGGCGACGGCGACGATCACGACGTTGACCGCGCCGATGGCCACGAACGGATGGAGATCGTGGAGCCAGACGAGCAGCGTCGGTGGCAAGACGAGAAGGTACCGGCTCTCGACGACGTCGCGGGTGTAGCTCCCCGTCGTCTCCGGCGCCGTCATCGAGAGCGCGACCTCGGCGGTGTCGCGACTGCTGACCGTCGCTGCCCGCGGCTCGGCGTCGACGGCGGGGTGTGGCGCGTCGAGCACGACGACGACCGGAACGTAGCCACTGTTGTCGATCGTTCGCGTGAGCGTCGTCGTCTCCCCGGGGGCGACGATCTGTGGGTCGTCGGTCGGCGAGTCGGTGCTCACGAGTTCGTACGCGGTTCCGCCTGCCGGGATCACCATCGCCGCGGTCGCGAACAGGGCGAGCACGACGACGACGGCCGACAGCGCCGACCAGAGGCCGATCACGTTCTCGCGGCTGGTTCGTCGCGCCGTCCGCCGTTCGGCCACGCCAACGCGCTCGAGTAGCAAGCCGACCCCGAGCAGGCCGACCCCGAGGGCCACCAGCAGGGCGCCGGTCCCCTCGGCGTCGAAGGCGGCCGTGATCCCGAGCGGCGCCGCCAGGAGACCGAAGACGGCCCCGACGAGTCCCTGGACGCTCATGATAACGGTTCCTAGATGCGGGACCCGGACGACCGACCCCCCGATCTGCCAGGCTTCGGCGACGATCTTCCCCTCGGTGACCGGTGGCTCGCCCCCGTCCTGGTCGGTGAACGGGTTGGCGTCGCCCCGCGTCACGTACCCCTCGTCGGTCTCGGCGACGATTCGATGGGTGGTGAGCCCACCTCCGTGTAACGTCTCGGCCTCGAAGACGACGACGTCGCCGGGTTCGGGCGCATCGGTCACCGCGCTCGGGACCGCGACGAACCCGTCGCCAGCAGAGAGCGTCGGCTCCATGCTCCCCGTCGCGACGTAGCCGAGTAGTATCGGCTGGCCCAGCACCTGACCGAGTACCAGCAGCACCACGACGAGGCCCACCAGCCCCATCGTGACCTGTTTGGCTATCGATGTCCCGTTCATCGTCGTCGCTCCCTCGAGTTCGCTCCTGGCACGGTCGTGTTTTCCCTGTCTCGCATTCGAATCGTCTTAACTGCTCGTCTCCGGTCGGTACTCATCTCACGTTCGCCGCCGCCGGACGACGAACCCGACGCCCAGCGCGATCGGGAGCGCGAGCGCCGCCGTCGACCGCGAGGGGAGCACGGCCGTGACGGCCGCAATCGCCGGCACGCCGGCGACCGTGACGGTACCCACATCCTCCCCCTCGAGCGCCAGCGCGTAGCGTCCGGGGTTGGCGAACGATCGCTCGAACTCGACCTGTCGCGTCTCGCCGGGTGCGAGTTCTACCCGCTCCGTCTCGACGACGAACCCACCGACGGCGAACTCGAGGGTTCGTACCCCCGTCGCGTTGCCCGTGTTCTCGACGGTCGCCGTGACCGACACGGACTCCCCGATTGCGACCTCGGTCCGGTCGAGGTCGACCCCCGTCACCGTCATATTCGGCGCCGGTTCGCCCGGTTTGGGTTCGGGTTCGGTGACCGTCACCGTGTGCGTCCGGCCGTCGATGCCAACCTCGTACGTCCCGGGTGCGTCCATCGTCCGCTCGAAGGAGACGGATCGATTCTCGCCGCCGAAGACGAACACCCGTTTCTGGCTGACGACGATATCGTCGACGGTTAGCCCGACCATCGTCGCCATCGACTGGGACCCGCCCCGGTAGATACCCGTGACCGTGATCGTCTCGCCGACGGTCACCTCGGTGTCCGAGACGATGACGCGCTCGAGCGTCGGCGGGTCGGGGTCGGTTTCGTCGTCATCGTCATCGTTGTACCGCACGTGGATCGTGAACGACTCCGTTCCTTCCCCCGCCTGGTGCGTGTCGATGGAGACGCCGACGGCAACCGTCTGGCCGGTGGCGGGCTCGAGCGGGGATCTCGCGGTTATCTCATCTCCAGGATCGCCGTTTCGGTAGAAGGTGACGCCGTCGGTGCCCGAGAGCCAGATGCGGTCGATGTTCTCGTCAGTCGCGCGTACGGTGAAGGCTTCATCGACCGTCGTCACCGCGTCGGCATTGAGCCGCTCGAAGTCGAGCTCGAGTTGGCCGTTTTCGGTCGAGGCGTAGGGGCTCGAAGCCTCGAATTCGATGGAAGAGGTTGTGTCGGCTGGCTCGAGGGAGACGGCGGCTGTTGGAACAGCCGAAAGAAGGGGAGCCACAATAAAGATGAGGAGGAGCTTTCGGTCCATCTGAAGGGTAGTAGCCAGGTGTGGTAGAGTGTCTATTTCGACGTTTTGAACAGGCCGTCTGAGCCTACGCGTTTTGGGCAACCCCAATGCCGTACTCGAATCCACTCGTCTGCGAGTAGCAGCCGGAGGGTAACTCCGTATTTGATGAGGTCCTTACTGTTGTATTGCTTCAATTGTAATTGTCGTATCAGCCGTGTTTTCGCCCGTATCGACGGCAATACCGATTTTAGCCGCCGTTTGGTCATCAATCGGACCGGTAGTGAGGGAGTTGCTATCCGTATCCGACGGACCTCCCGTCCCTTCGTAAAAGATCAGCCCCGAACCGGCGTCAGCATTGACCGTGATTTCGTACGACGGCGTTTCGGAGTGGCTTATTGTTAGAACCTCGTCGAAGCTCGTGATCGCGTTTTCGTTAAGCCCCGAGACATCGAAACTGATGGTAGTGCCGGAGGGGGTGGCAACGGCGCTATAACTATCGTCAATGCTGAGATTGAGCAGAGCAGCACCGTCACCTTCAGTCTGAATAGTCACGTCACGCGTCGCTTCCACTGTACTGAACGCACCCGTCGCGAGTGCGCCGCCGCCGCCAGCTACGATTGCACCCAGTCCGACAAGCACATTGCGTCTGTTGAGTCTCATGGTATCGTCTCCGTTCGATCCGCGCCGGCACCGTAGGCACCGGGTACCGACGTGATCATTACACCTCCCACTCGAGGCCACCCCCTTTGTATTAGGTCGCCAGAAGCGGTTCTGGGCCACCAATCGAGGCTTCAAGACGGGCTTGATCGGGCGAAATCGGCAGTTTGAGAGAGTGGTATGTGAGTCAAAGACACGCTTGTGTTAGATCTACACGCGACGGCAACAAACGTTATGTAGCCATAGTTCAGTAATTCTAGATAGATTTCGGGGGCTAATGTCGACGATTACCGAACAGGTAGGCGAGAACGACGCTGAAACGACTGAGAGCGGCGGGAACGCCGCCGGCCCCACCCGTGGCGAGATTTTCGACCTCCTGAGCAACCACCGCCGACGGTACGCCATCCACCACCTCAAGCAGACCGACGATCCCGTCGAACTCGGCGAGCTAGCCGAACGCGTCGCCGCCTGGGAACTTGAGAAAGATGTGCAGGGACTCACCTCGGCCGAGCGCAAGCGTGTGTACACGTCGCTTCAACAGACGCACTTGCCGGCGCTCAAGCGCGCGGGAATGGTCGAGTTCGATGCTCGAGCGATAGAACTCACCGAGGAAGCCGAGCAACTCGAGGTGTACCTGGACATCGTCCCCGGTGATTCGATTCCCTGGGGCGTCTACTACCTTGGCCTCTCGGCGGTCGCCGCCGCGGTGATGGCCGGCCTCTGGCTCGAGATTATCCCCACCGACACGGTTCCGACACTAGGGTGGGCGACGGCCGTCGTCAGTCTGTTTGCGGTGTCGGCGGTGGTGCACGTGCTCGAGAATCGGCGCAATCGCTTGGGCGAGGGGAAACGCCCGCCACAGCCATGAACGGGATCGGAAAACTCGCGGTTATGCTCGTGGTCGTCGGCGCAGTATTACTGGCCGGACCAGTCTTCGGGTTTACGACGATCAATGCCGACCGCGGGGTCTCCGTGGGTACGGCTTCGGATCCCGACGGATTGCTCGGCGTCATCGATAACTCGGGAAACAAAAGCGCGAACGTCAACCCCTCTACTAATCAGCGCGGCGAAGTCTTTTACCTTGACGACAACACTGGCGTGTTCGGCGTGAGCGACGTCGACGCCGACGTCGTCGGCTTCAAAGGTCAGGATACGAACCTCGAGGCGCAGGTCGAGACCGACGGCACCAGCGGTGACTACGTCGTCGTCGTGACGTGTGGAACGTCAAATCTCAAGGATCAGGGAACGCTCACCGTGCAACTGACGGCCTCCAGCAGCGTGACCGTCGAACTCGAGCGGACTACTGGCGCGGAAATCGACGTGAACTGTCGCGGTGGTGGCGGAAATAACGATCCGCCGGGGCTTGAGGTCACCAGCGTCGATTCCGTGCAGGGGGGCGTTGTCGAGTTTACGATCAACAACACCGGCGGTAAAATCGACATCACGGAAGTCTCGGTTACGAGGACATCGACGGCGGCGACCGAGATTTCGCGAGGGAATCAAGCCGGAGAAGTAATCGTCAATGGCGGAACCGGTAATACCGAAACGGCATCCGCTAGCCCCTGGGAGATCGGAGAGGAGACCGTCGAGTTTGGCAACGGAAACGGGAAACGAGTTACTCTCGAGACGGGGGATCTCGCCACCGTGACGATCGACGCATTCGTCGACGAGAGCGGCGAGGAGGTTTCGATGGACGACGCAGAGATTGATATGACGTTCTACGGCAAGAACGGCGAGTCCGATAGCGTAACCGTCACCATCTCCTGTGACGATGGATCGACGAACTGCGAGCCGTAATCCGGACTGACCGTCACTGTGGAAATAGAATTATATCGGGTGTACGGTTGCGCTCGCCCATGCTAGGGCTTTCCGGACAATGCGAACGGCTTTTGAACGCCCAAAACAGACTCAGTAGTATGTCAACCGCAACGATGAGCGATCGACGCGAGCACATTCGCTCGATCGGCGTGACAGCGTTCGCCTGTCTCGCCGGGGTTGGCGCCGCCATCGGCTCCTCGATACTCACCGCCGGGGAAGCCGTCGACGCCGCGGCGACCGAACCGCTCACCTACCTCCTCGTCTTCGGGCTGATCGCCCTGCAGGTCATCGGCCTGCCGGCCATCGGCCTCTACGATAGCGAGGAGTTCGGACCCAAACACGTCCTGTTCATCGGGCTGATGACCTTCTCGTTCTGGTTCATCACCTGGGGAATCATGCTGAGCACCGGCGCGAGCTTCTAACATGGCCAAAGACAGCATCGCCGTCGTCGACCTCGATCGGTGCCAGCCCGACCGGTGCAACTACGAGTGCAAGAACTACTGCCCACCCAACCGCACCGGCAAGGAGTGCATCACGCTTCGGGGCGAAGAGGCCGACGAAGGCCAGCCCGAGCAGATCCGTATCTCCGAGGAGATATGTCTGGGCGAAACCTGCGGCATCTGCGTCGAGAAGTGCCCCTTCGACGCCATCGAGATCATCAACCTGCCACAGGAACTCCAGGACGACCCCGCCCACCGCTACGGCGAGAACGCCTTCTCGCTGTACGGCCTCCCAGCGCCACAAGAGGGGAGGGTAACGGGCATCCTCGGACCGAACGGCATCGGGAAGACCACCGCCGTCCGCATTCTGGCCGGCGAACTCGAGCCCAACCTAGGGCGCTTCGACGATCCACCGGGCTGGGACGACGTGCTCGAGGCCTACCGCGGCACCGAGATTCAGGACTATCTCGAGGCCGTCCGCGACGGCGACCTCTCGGTCGCGCGGAAACCACAGTACGTCGACCAGATCCCGAACCAGTTCGACGGCAACACCCGCGAACTGCTCGAGCGGACGAACGAGCGCGACGCCCTCGAGTACCTCGTCGAGCGACTCTCGATCGGCCCGGTGATGGACCAGTCGATCGACGATCTGTCGGGTGGAGAACTCCAACGCGTAGCGCTTGCGGCGACACTGGCTCGCGACACGGACTTCTACTTCCTCGACGAGATTACGCCGTATCTCGACATCGGTCAGCGGGTCACCGCGGCCCGTCTGATCCGCGAACTCGCGGAGGAGGAAGGAAAGTCGATGCTCGTGGTCGAACACGACCTCGCCGTCCTCGACTTGCTCGCCGACACCCTCCACGTCGCCTACGGTGAGCCCGGCGCCTACGGTGTCATCACGACGCCCAAGTCGGTCCGCAACGGCATCAACGAGTACCTCGCGGGCTACCTCGAGAACGAGAACATGCGGATTCGGCCGAACCCGATCGAGTTCGAGGAACACGCCCCCCGGAGCGCCACCCGCGGGGATACCCTCGTCGAGTACCCCGACCTCGTCAAGTCCTACGGCGACGGCGAGTTCTCCCTCGAGGTCGAGGGCGGCGAAATTCGGAAGAACGAGGTGCTCGGCGTCGTCGGGCCGAACGGCATCGGGAAGTCGACCTTCGCGAAGCTGTTGACCGGGGCGCTCGAGCCCGACGAAGGCGAGGCCGAATTGGATCTCGACATCTCGTACAAACCGCAGTACGTCACCATCGACCAGCCGATGCGCGTCGACGCGTTCCTCGCTTCGATTACCGACCAGTTCGGCTCCTCGTACTGGAACACCGAAATCGCGGGCCCACTCCAGCTCGAGCGAATTATGGAACAGAGCCTCTCGGACCTCTCGGGCGGGGAGCGCCAGCGGGTAGCCATCGCGGCCTGCCTCTCCGATACCGCGGATCTGTACCTGCTCGACGAGCCCTCGGCCCATCTCGACGTCGAACAGCGGGTCCAGGCCACGCGAGCGATCCGGCGCTACGCCGAACAGCAGGACGCCACCGTCCTGGTCATCGACCACGACATCTACATGATCGACCTGCTGGCCGACCGCCTGATGGTCTTCGACGGCGAACCGGCCGTTCACGGCCGCGCGGGGACGCCCCAGTCGATGCGCGGCGGCATGAACGAATTCCTGGCGAACCTCGAGGTGACGTTCCGCCGGGACGAGCGGACCTCGCGCCCGCGGATCAACAAGCCGGACTCCCAGCTCGACAGGCAACAGAAGCGCGAGGGCGAGTACTACTACGCACCCTGATCGGTGCCGTCTGATTTCTTCGCGATTCGAATTTCACGCTCGAGGTCGAGGCACTCAGCAGTCGCTATTGCGTTGGCTCGCGTCGAGGGTCAACCAAAAAAAGCCGTCTCCGATCGTACGTCCGTCTCTCGTTCGTCTCGCTACTCTTCGACGTCGCTGCCTCGAGACCGCAGTCCGCTAACGTTGGGCCCACTGCCGGATTTCAGGTCGTCGAAGCGCGACTGGACGGTCGGGCGGTGTTCGCCGAAGGTCGCGCCGACGAGCGCACCGAGGGCGGCCCCGGTGCTCGCGGTCTGTTTGCCCAGTAGTCCACCCAGGAAGGCGCCGACGGCGGCGCCCATCGCGGCGTAGCGTGCGCGGCTCATGGCACGGACGAGTCTATCTTTCACCATGCGTGAGTGTACGGTCGAGAGAAAGATAAGCCTGTTCCTGGCTGTTGCCCTGCGGGTGTACTGATTCACTGGTTACGCCGGGGATTCACCGGTTATGCTGAAGGCACACTCGTGGGCGAGACGGAATCAGCCGATCAGCCGCTGACAGCTCCCACAGAGGTGTTCTTCCTTGATGTCGACTTCCCGCACCGTGGGCGAGAAGTTCATCACACACCGCTGGTTGTCGCAGTGCTCGAGCCCGTAGGTGTGGCCGATCTCGTGAACGATCTCTTTACGGATGCGGTCCTGGAAGATGTCGCTCGCGCTCTTGTTCGAGAACCCGCCGTCGCTCGAGGTCTGCAGGCGATAGGTCGAGACGACGCTGCCGCTCCCGTCGAGGTAGGCGAGGCCGAAGACGTAGTTGCGTCGGCGGTAGAAGAGGTCGTGGGGGGTGACGGCGATGTTCTTGTCGCCTCGGCCGACGCGCTCGGCCAGCTGGATGAACGTCTCGGCGCAGTACTGGTTGCGCCCGGAGTCGTACGCGCCGTTCGGGATCGACTGGGCATCGTTGACCGTGACGTCGCAGTCGTAGACCGACCGGAGCGCCGCGGAGGCCTCCCGCTTGACGTTCGCGGGAACGGACCCGACCGGCACGATGTCGACGAGCATGGCAACGTCTATGGCGCCCCCCAGCATAAACGTCCCGCCGTGGTACGCTTTCACCGGGATCGAGACGGAGACCGGTCCCAGAATCTGGACGCGCTCGTGGGAAAGCTCGCAGCCTACGAGCGCCTGCTCGAGGTCGGCATCGGACGGCGCACGGCGGTCGCCGAGGCGCTCGTCGAGGCCGGGTGTGCGGTCGTTGCGACGGACGTTCACCCGCGCGAGACCCCAGAGGGAGTGCGGTTCGTGATCGACGACGTCACCGACCCCGACCTCGAGTTGTACGCCGACGCCGACGCCATCTACGCGCTGAACCTCCCACCAGAACTGCATCGGCCGGCGCTCGAGGTCGCTCGCGCGTTCGACGCCGACTTCCTGTTCACGACGCTGGGTGGCGATCCGCCGCTGGTGCCCGTCGAGCGAGTGTCGCTGCCTCGAGAGACGCTGTTCGTCTCACATCGTGGAACGGAGCATCCCGGCGGCGGCCGTTGAGAGGGAAAACGAGCGCCGTCGGTGACGAACGACTTTTCACGAACTCCCGCGTTGGCCCCGGTATGCAGGCTGTCACCTTCACCGGCCACGGAGACACCGACGTGATCGAGTACGCCGAGGTTCCCGACCCCGACGTCGGCCCCGAGGACGTGCTCGTCGACGTGAAGACGGGCGCGCTCAACCACCTCGACGTCTGGACGCGACGCGGGCTACCCGGACTCGACCTCGAGATGCCACACGTCCCCGGCAGCGACGCGGCGGGCGTCGTCGTCGACACCGGCGAGGCCGTCACCCGATTCGAGGAGGGCGACCGGGTCGCCCTCTCCGCGGGCGTCTCCTGTGGCGAGTGCGAGTTCTGCCGCCGCGGGGAGTACCCGCTCTGCGTCTCCTACCACGTCATCGGCGAGCACGTCCCCGGCGTCCACGCCGAGTACGCCGCCGTCCCCCAGGACAACCTGATCCCCGTTCCCGAGGGCGTCGACTGGGTGACCGCGGGGTCGACCACCCTCGTCTTCCAGACCGCGTGGCGCATGCTGATCGACAGAGCCGATATCTCGGCGGGCGAGTCCATCCTCGTCCTGGGAGCCAGCGGCGGCGTCGGCCACGCGGCCCTCCAGATCGCCGCCCACGCGGGCGCGGAGGTGTATGCCACGGGCAGTAGCGAGGAGAAACTGCGATACGCCGAGGCCCACGGCGCCGACCACGTCGTCGACTACGAGGAGGAGAACTTCGCCGACTGGGTGCGCGCCGAGACCGGCAAGCGCGGCGTCGACGTCGTCGTCGACTACATCGGCGCCGGCACCTGGCGCGATTCCATCCGGAGCCTCGCGAAGGGTGGCCGCCTCGTCACCTGCGGGGGCACCGCTGGGCCGAATCCCGAGACCGACATCCCCCGCATCTTCTGGAACCAGCTCACGATCCTGGGCTCGACGATGGCTACCCCGGGTCAGGTCGACGACGTGATGGAACTCGTCTGGGACGGCACATTCGAACCCGCCGTCCGCGAGGTGCTCCCGATGAGCGAGACCGACCGCGCCCACGCCCTCCTCGAGAATCGCGAGGGATTCGGGAAGGTCGTCGTTCGACCGGATAGCGAACTCGAGTAGTCGAAGACGGGCCGTGATGGACGGACGGGAAAGTCGAATATCGGCCCTGACGTGCGAACGAGAACCGTGAGGGCTATGCAGACGCGCTCGAAACGTTCACACGTGACCTCGAGCGACGACGGCGGCTACGTCCACGACCCGAACGCGTTCGACCAGGAGGGTCGCCGAGCCGCGGACGACCGGAAGGCGAGCGCGAACACCGAGGACGACTCGAACGACGACGCCTGGCTCGAGCGACCGATCCACCCCGAGGCGGGCGACCGAGAGTTCGGTCGTCGCGGCTGGGTGCTCGTCGGGATGATCGTCCTCGCGTTCATCGTCGCTCCCGGACTCATCCTGCTGACGCCGCCGGATATGGACTACTGGTTCGCGCTGTTGATCCTCCCGCTCTTGCCGGCGACAATGCTCGCGCTGACGGCGGTGTGGGCGACGACGCGGCCCTGAGCCCGAACTGGTCGGTTCTCGCCTTGAGGGACGTTCCGCGACTTCTTTGCCGCGAGTGTCCCACCTCGGGCCACGGTTCCTCACGATTCGCATCTCGAGGCTCGTCTCGAGTCGAACCGTTCCCCTTACCCTCACTCCTCGACATCGACGAACGCATCGTAGAACTCGCTCGTGAGGTGGCGCCGTTCCCACCGTTCTCGAGTCTCGTCCCCAATCAGCGACGCCCAGACCGTCAGAACGACGGTACAGGCGGCCAGTCCCGGGAGAACCGCGACCGCGGTCGTGATCAGTGGCTCGAATACGAAGAAGCCGACGAACCTGGATCGGAGGCCGGAGACGTCCGGGCCGAACAGGAGCCACCGCGCCGGAAACGGCGCGAGGACGACGATGGCGATCGGGTACGGGAGCACGTTTAACACCGGCCCGCCGTAGCCGCGGACGAACGCGAGCGAGAAGTACGTCCAGACGGCGACGCCCGCGGCCGCGCAGCCCACCCGTTGTGCGCCGATATTCGACTCGAGCGCGAGCACCGTGAGGTCGCCGTAGACGGCGGCGACGGCCCCGAAGTACGCGAGGAGACAGACCGCGATCCCGCCAAGAACGGTCAGCGCGTGTACGCGTCGTGACTGGGTAGCGAACGGGTCGAAGCCGAGCGGGCGATTCATCCTTACCTCGAGTCGTGGTGGAGACGGAGGTTGAAGGTTGCGAGTGCGGCAGTGGGACTTGAAGTGACGAGTACGGCGACGGGACGCCACAGACCGCCCAACGACCGGAGATGCTTTGGGGATCCCCTCACCTAGGTCGGGTATGGACGCGATCACGGCCGCGACGGCCGCCGTCGAGTCGAGGGGGTATCGACCGTGATCGAGGACGCCGAGGAAATCCTCGAGGAGGTCGGCTTCGACCCCGAGGCGAGCGTCCTCACCCACCGCCAGGCGCAGGTGCTGGCACTCCGCGAACGCGGGTTCTCCCAGGCGTCGATCGCCGACGCGCTCGGGACCTCCCGCGCCAACGTCTCCTCGGTCGAGGGGAGCGCCCGCGACAACCTCGAGCGCGCACGCGAGACTATCGCGTTCGCCGAGGCGCTGCGAGCCCCGGTTCGCGTGCAGGTCGAGGCGGGAACGGACCTCTACGATGTCCCCGAGGCGGTGTACGCGGCCTGCGACGAGGCGGGCGTCAAGGTCGAGTACACCGCGCCGGACCTGATGAAGGTGGTTTCGGACGCCGCGGGCGACGCGGTGACCGGTCGACGGGTGGCGACGGATCTCGTCGTCGGAGTCACGAGCGACGGATCGGTCCGGGTTCGCCAGTCCGAGTGAAGAGGAAAGGAAAGCGGGTTGCCACGGCCCCGAGAGATTTGTCCTCGGCCACCGTAGTAGACCCATGGACCTCGACGTCGACGACAACGCGGCACTGGTAACGGCATCCTCGAGCGGCCTCGGCCTGGCGAGCGCGGCGGTGCTCGCCCGCCAGGGCGCGGACGTCGCCATCTGCGGGCGCGACGAGGAACGGCTCGAGACGGCGCGCGAGCACGTCGATTCGCAGGGAGACGGCGAGGTGCTCGCGAAGCAGACCGACCTCACGGATCCCGACCAGGTGTCGGACCTGGTCGCGACCACCGCGGAGGCCTTCGGCGGCATCGACCACCTCGTCACCTCCGCGGGCGGCCCGCCGAGCACGACCTTCCTCGAGACGAGCGAGCGCGAGTGGTACCAGGCCTACGACTTGCTGGTGATGAGCGTCGTCTGGACGATCGAGGAGGCCCACCCGCACCTGCTCGAGTCCGACGAGGGGTCGATCGTCTGCATCACCTCCCGGACAGTCCAGGAGGTCGCCGACGGCCTCCTGCTCTCGAACGCGGTCCGCCGGGCGGTCATCGGTCTCGTCAAGACCGTCTCCCGGGAGTTCGCGCCCGAGATCCGGGCGAACGCGGTTCTGCCGGGAACCATCGAGACGCCCCGCATCGAGGAACTGATCGATGCTCGCGTCGAGAACGGCACCTACGAGGACTACGAGTCGGGACTCGAGGCGATGGCCAACGACATCCCGATGGGACGAATCGGCGATCCGGAGGAGTTGGGTGAAGTGGTGGCCTTCCTCTCGAGCCCCCACGCGAGTTTCGTTACCGGGGTGGAGGTGCCGATCGACGGCGGGCTGTTGCGGAGCTAGTAGCCGATCGAGGAACGTTCGGGTTCGACGTTCGACGACCGGGAGCGTCCGACGACCAGCGACGACCAGCGACAATCACCCACCGCTCGCGATTCGTGAGGACGCCCCCACCAGCATTTGTATCTCGTCGTGGTAGCCGCCGAGAATGACGCGCGAGCCGAGACGGGACCAAGGATCGGATAGCGATCGGACTCCAGGACGCGACCGGATCCCGCAACGAGAGCAAGCTCCTGGACGGGCCACCCGCCCCGCCTACTCGAGCCAGCGTCGCACCTGGTACGGTCACGGCACGCTGGCTCGAGCCGAAAAGCCGCCGCTTCGGCGCTACCTCCACGACGTGACCACCGTCTTCGCGGAACTCGCCGTGTTGGGACTGCCGGCGATAACCCTGGCCTTCCTCTCGCCCGACCCGACCGTCTACGGCGTCTCGAGCGCGATGCTCGTCGCTTGGTTGACGATGACGGCGGTCGCCGCCGGGGTTCGCGGCGGGTGGATCCGGCCACTGGGAACCGACGTTCGGGGCTGGCTCTCGCTCACCCCGTGGCTCGTCGTGCTCCGAATCGCCTACTACAACCTCGTGCTCGGCGCGATTGCGTTCGGGAGCCCTGCCGCCGGGGACGCGGTCGGGTTTCCGCCCGCATCGCTCGTCGTGGCCGTCGGCTCGAGCGCCCTCGCCGCCCTCGCGTTCCCGCGGCTGGGCGAGTGGGTGTATGGGCGGCTCGAGGGCGACTAAAAGTTGGATTTCGAGTAGTCACCACGTCTCGATGCGCCCCTCGTGAACGTCCTCGACACACCCCTCGCAGTCAGGGTGGTCCGCCTCGTAACACGCCGGCCGGAACTCCTCGTCCAGTTTCGCAGCTCGCTTCTCCGCAAATCGGCGGCAGACGATCTTCGCCCGCCCCGCATCGTCCGTCGGCAGGCTCCGGGCGTTTCGCGCCACGCGGTAGGCCTCCCGTGCCTCCTCGAGCTGCCCGTCCGCCGACCGGCGAACCTCCGCGTACTGGGTTCCCGCCTGCTCGAGTTTCGAGCGCAAAAATCGCTCGAGTCGACGCCGATCTGCCATTGTGGGTAGTGTTCGTGGGCCGGACACATATACTGTTGGCCAGAGGCAGCTGCTCGCGCCTCGTTATCGACCGGGAAGGGACGAAGACGATCGACGCGACGCATCGAACCCGCTCGAGGACCACTTTCACTCCGGTGGCGGCAGTTTAAATACGATCGGGCGCGAACACCGGTATGCCTCCCATGGATACACAAGAGGAGGCGTGATCCGATGAGCGACGTACGCCAACACGCAGAAGACATACACGAGCAGTTTTCAGAACACATCGACCTCGAGGTCGAGGACGTCGAGAAGCGACTCACCACGCTGGTCGACGAGTACAAAGTCCCGATGGACGAGGCTCGCCGATCCGTGACGACGCACTACCTCGACGAGGCCGGCCTCGAACGCGAGGACATCTCGAGCGGCGGCAGCGAGCGCGCCCAGATCGAGGACGTCGACGAACCCGAAGAGTGGATCGACCTCACCGCCAAGGTCATCGAACTCTGGGAGCCCCGCAGCGACTCCGTCGCGCAGGTCGGCCTCCTGGGCGACCCGACGGGTACCATCAAGTTCACCAAGTGGGCCAAATCCGACCTCCCGAGCCTCGAGGAGGGCGGCGTCTACGACCTCCGTAACGTCGTCACCGACGAGTACCAGGGCCGGTACTCGGTCAAACTCAACTCGACGACGGTCGTCGAAGAACTCGAGGAGGACCTCGAGGTCGGCGACGATACCAGCGAAATCGAGGGGGCGCTGGTGGACATGCAGAGCGGCAGCGGCCTCATCAAGCGCTGCCCTGAGGACGACTGTACCTACGTGCTCCAGAACGGGCGCTGTCCCGACCACGGCGAGGTCGAGGGTGACTTCGACCTGCGCATCAAGGGGGTCGTCGACGACGGCCTCGACGCCCACGAGGTCATCTTCGACGCCGAGGCCACCGAGGGGCTGACGGGGATCAGCCTCGAGGAGGCCAAAGACATGGCGATGGACGCCCTCGACACGACCGTCGTCGCCGACGAGATCCGTGATCGGATCGTCGGCACCTACTACCGCATCGAGGGGCCGACCTTCGGCCGCTACGTGCTGGCCGACGAGGTCGAGGAACTCGATGGGCCAGTCGATGCCGAGGAACTGCTGATCAAAGCGAGGTCGATGTAAATGTCTCAGACACAACTCACCCGCGAGGTCGCAAAGCGCGTCTTCGCCTCCGAATTCAACGACTCGACGTACGCGTTCAAGGAGTCCGACGACGAGCGCGCGCCGAACTACGCCCTGTTGCCGACCGGCGACCGCGCAAACCGCGTGTTCTTCGTCGGCACGCTCACCGAGACCGAGGACGTGGGCGACGAGAGCGAGTACTGGCGGGGGCGCGTCGTCGATCCGACCGGGACGTTCTTCGTCTACGCCGGCCAGTACCAGCCCGAGGCCGCCGCGGTCCTCCGGGACACGGAGCCGCCGGCGTACGTGGCTATCGTCGGCAAGCCACGCACCTACGAGACCGACGACGGCACCGTCAACGTCTCCGTCCGACCCGAGTCCATCGCGGTCGTCGACGAGGCCACCCGCGACCGCTGGGTCGTCGAGACCGCCGAACGGACCCTCGACCGCGTCGAGGCGTTCCAGACGTGGGAAGCCGAGCAGGAGGCTCCCGAGAGCGGCTCGACGGTTCCCACCAACGAGTACGCCCAGATGGCCCGCGAGCAGTACGACTCGCCCGTCGAGAACTACCGTCGCGACGTGATTCAAGCGCTGGAGAGCCTCGAAGAGGTCGAGGCCTCGGCCTGAATCGAGACCGAATCGCACCACCCTGTCGTATTCCCTTTTTGTGGACGAAGATCGGTCTGCTGACAGCGCCTCGAGCGAGAGCCTACGCTGGAAATCGTCACCCCATCGCCGACGAAGCGGACTGGAGGCGGCGATGACGGGCCGTAACCGGTCGTCTGACAAACGGTTAAGTGCCTCGCGCGACGATAGGTCATCGATACCGACATGGGCAACAAGAACAAGACCATCTCGTTCCGGGTGAACGAGGACGCCTTCGCGGCCCTCCAGGAGATCGCCGAGGAGCGCGACATTTCGTTGTCCGCCGTCTTCCGGGACTACGTCGATCTCCTGGTCGACCACGACGGACAGGTTGCCGTCGTCCCCGAGGACGAACTCGAGGCCCGAAGTGAGAACGAACAGTCGTTCCCGCCCACCGTCGAGGTGCCAAAGAGCTTCGTTCGCGAGCACGAGCGACTCGAACTCGAGGCCGAGCACCTGCGTGAACAGCTCGAAGAGCACAAGTCCTACGTCACCGACCTGCGCGATCGCCTCGAGGACGAGGAAGACGAGGTCCTCCTGCTGGACGACCTCGACGACTCGAGCGACTCGCCGACGGTTCGATAGCTCGTCGGACGAGCACCGAAGCCAGCGTCGAACCCGGCGAACGGGCTCGTGCAGTTACCGTGACAACTCCCGCTTCACGCGCCGAATCTCTTCTTCGGCTTCGTCGTCGCCCTCGACGCGAGCCAGCCCCTCCGCGGCCTCGAGCGTGCGAACCCCGCTGTCAAGAAACGAGAGGACGTCCCCGGAGTAGGCGTAGACCATGTAGTCGTCGCTCATCACGTCCACGATGGCGTCCGGACCGAGCCCCTGAGCGCGTAACTCGAGGAGGTAGCGGACGAACTTCCGCTCGGGACAGCCGCAGTAGGGATTGTTGTCGCAGTCGCAGTCCAGAAAGTCCGTCGCGAAGTCGAGCACCCGATCGCGGGTAGCGTCATCGAGTTTCTCGAGGCCCTGGCCCTGAAAGAGCACGTCCAACGTCGCTCCCTTGAACGCCCCCTTCGGAATGTTCGTCTCGAGCTGGGAGCTGACCTGGCGGTGGTTCTTGACGTAGATCTTGTCGGTGATGGCCACGCGTTGGTGGGAGTACTCGCGGCACGGGCAAAAACGGCTCGGATAGTTGTGGTGCGGATTACGGGCTCGAGCTATGAGAGAAGATGAGTAGTTAGGTACGAGGTCGATGGACCGGGCGGCCGTCAGCACACGCTAGCCACTCCCATCCCGTCTCGAGAGTCGTAACGTATTTGAAGTTGACCAGGCTAAGAGTGCTTGCAAGCGCGTCCGGGTTGGGGTAGTGGTTATCCTTCAGCCTTGTGGAGGCTGAGACGCGGGTTCGATTCTCGCACCCGGACTGTATCAACTTCTTTATATTTTTGGTCCCTTAGAGGAGAATATATTGGTCTGATGCTCACGTCTCGAGAACGTCGTCTCGCTCTGTCTGCCGTGTCACCGACGAGCGGAGTTTAGCCAGATCAGCGTCGAGACGGTTCGATCGGACGCCGGACTCGAAACGGCGACGGCGACCGATTCGCTCTCGGAACTCGAGGCGGCTTGACTCGAGCGAAAAACGACACTTCAGCCCCGATTCAGATCACTCCCGCCCGGTCCACTTGAGCAGGAGCAACGTCCCCTCGAAGAGGATGATCATGATGATCGCGACGATGATCGGCGCCATCAGCGTCGGGTCGATCGTGAACATGAACGACAGGCCGGCGAACGCCGCCCAGAAGTACAGCCGTTTGTCGGCCAGCCATCGACGGGTCGTCACGCCCATCAGGACCGCGAGGATGACGAGCAGCGGGATCTGGAAGACGATCGCGAGGAAGCCCGTCAGCGTGATTATGAGGCCGAACGTCTCGCCGAGGGCATACGCGATGTCCGCGCTCCCCTCCGAGTAGAACGTGAAGTACTCGAACAGAATCGGTAACACGACGATGAACGAGACGAACATCCCGATCCCGGCGAGGACGACGCTGGTCGGCACCGCCGCGAGGTAGTACTTGCGCTCGTTGGGGTACAGCCCCGGGCGCATGAACAGGTAGCCCTGGTAGACGAGCATCGGAATCGCGACCATAATCCCCGCCAGTGCGGCGACTTTGATCCGGGTCAGCCAGAGTTCGAGCGGGGCGTAGACGTGCGGCGGCGGCACCTCGGCGGCCGGTCCGGGGAAGACGTTCTCCCAGATGAGTCCGATGGCCTGTGAGGACCACAGCAGGGCGATGGACGTCGCGGCCGCGCCGACGAGGAAGACGACGGCCAGCCGGAGAACCATCTCCTCGATGTGGTCGGCCAGGGGCATCTCCTCGTCGTCCGGTGGGGTCGAGATGCCGCCGATGTCGTCGTCGGGGTCCGGATAGCTCGGCTCCTGGCGGTCTCGCGCCCCGTCGTGGTGGCCGTGGCCGTCGGTCTTCGCTTCTGGGCTGGCGGTCGCATCGGCGTCGGTGTCGGTCTCGCCCGGCGGTTCGGGGGCGGGTTCCTCAAGGTGGCTGAGGTCGGGGCTGGTGCCGACACCGGCGGGGTCGTCTTCGTCTTCGAAATCGTCGACCTCGTCTTCGTCTTCATCTTCGCCTTCGAGATCAACGTCATCGGGGTCTGTATCGTCCTCAGACTCCTCGTCTCCCTCGTCCTCTTCGGACGATTCGAGACTGGGGTTGAATTCGAATTCGGTATCGGTTTTGGCTTCGTACGTGGCCTCGTCATCGCCACCGATACTCGAATCCTCGTCGTTCGAACGGCCCCTCCCCTTCGGACCGAGTTGTGGGCGTTCGTCGAGCGGAACGTCTTCGAACCCGCTGGGCGCGTCGCCGTCGGTTGTCCCTCCGCGAGCCGTGAGTCCGGTCGATTCGTCGTCGGCCGCGTCCGGAGTATCAGTGTCGTCGTCGCTCAACGCATCAGTGTCGTCGTCGCTCGAGGGTTCGTTGGCCTCGCCGTCGGCATCGCCGGAGGTATCGTCACCATTGGTGCCATCGGCGGTGGTGTCCTCACCGTCGTTTGCGTCCCCATCGCGATCACTCGCGGCCGTGGCGACGTCGTTTTCGGATCGGGGATCGGTAGCGGCCTCGGCGCTCGAGTCCCGCGGCTCCTCGGCCTCATCGGTGTCCGACCCAGCATCCGACTCGTCCGACATCTATCGGGATATAGATAGGCGCCCGGTTATAGGCCTTTTTCTTACGCCACGGGATTGAGAGTCGAGGAAGGTGACACAATCGGGCGCCGAAACGACCCTTCGGTCGCCATCGTCCCAACCGGCCTGGTCCACGGCACCGACCCCCCAGAAGGGCGAATTCGGTCGAAGAGCATCGACCCGAAACGGCCTCCGAGAGACCGAAAACGGACGTCCATCACGAGTGTTGACTCGAAAAGTTGATAACTGTAAATAAGCTATCGTGGGACACCGAATGAGCGCTATCGACGAGGACACCGTCCGGACGATAAATGCCGGACGGGACACGCTCGGGGCGATGCTCTCGAGTGCCCAGGCGAATCTCCAGAAGGTCTTTATCATCTTCGTGATCGGCTTCATCGGATCGTTCTACGCGCTCCGACTGTACATCTGGGACTTCCTCAAGGCGACGGCGAAAGCCGAGATGGCGCCAAACGTCGCCGACCAGGCCACGGTCATCACGCGGACGCCGTTCGAGGTGATACTGCTCCAGGCGAAAATCGGCATGATCGTCGGCGTCATCGTCGCGATTCCGGCGCTGCTTTACTTCTCGCGCGACAAGCTTCGAGAACGCGGCATCGAGAGCGCCGTCCCGATTTCGGCGGCTTACCTCGCCACCTTCGTCCTCCTCTCGCTCGTCCTCTTCGTCGTCGGACTGATCTACGCCTACGGGGTCTTCTTCCCCTACGCCTTCGGCTTCCTCGCCGGGAACGCCGTTGCGATGGGCGTCAACCCCAGTTTCGGGATTACCGAGTTTACCGAATTCATCGCCCTCCTCACGGTGTCGTTCGGTCTGGCCGCGCAGTTACCGCTGTTCATGAGCGCCCTCTCGTACACCGAAATCGTCCCCTACGAGACGTTCCGGGACAAGTGGCGCCACGCCATCGTCGCCATCACGGTCTTCGGCGCGCTCTTCTCGCCGCCCGACCCGTTCACCCTCGTCATGTGGGCGGCACCGATGGTCATCCTCTACGTGTTCAGTCTCGGCCTCGCGAAACTCGTCGCCAACGTCCGCCGGAAGGGCGAAGCCGAACTCGAGAGCGGTACCGGCCTCGTCAAACGCCGGGTCCTCCAGTTCGGCCTCGGCATTCTCACGATCGCTGGCCTCTCGAGCCTCGCCATCAGCTACGGCGCGTTCGAGTACCTCGAGGAGGAGGTCTACCCCGCCCTCCCCGCCTGGATTCGACCCGGCGGCGGCTCGATCCTCGAGACCCTGCCGGCCGAACACGGCCTCACGGGAACGATCACCGCGGGACTGATCGTGGGCCTCGGCGTCGCGCTCGTCGCGCTGATCGGCTACACGATCGTGGTCCTCCAGCGGCCGATCTACCCCCGCGAATCCGCGCTTCGAACCGCGACGGACCCCTCCGAGATCGACCTGCAGGTGCTCGAGGCCGACGCCATCGAGCGCGCGCCGCCGCAGGTCTTCCTCAAGATGACCGAGGAGGAGGCCATGGAGGAGGCCCGCGAGGCGATGTACGACGACGACAAGGCGAAGGCGCAGGCGATCCTCGACCGGTACGATTCGCTGAACGCGGCCGCTGACGCCGACGTCGACGTCGACGCCGACGCCGACGCCAGCGCGCCAGCGACGGCACCCGGTGAATCCGCCGGAACCGAAGGCGGCGACACCGGCGACGCCGACGAAAGCGGCGGCATCCTCTCGAGCACGGCCGCCGGCATGCTCGACCCGTTCACCGAAGACGAGACGACCGAGGAGGACATCGGCGGCTACGCGTACGACTTCGCGTTCATCCTCAACAGCCTGACCTCGAAGATGTTCCGGCTGGTCGGCCTGTTCATGCTCGTCATGGCCGGGACGTTCTTCTGGCTTTATCAGGGCGGCGTCGGCGACGTCCTCGAGTTGTTCTTGAGCCGGATGCCCGAGTCCGTCCTCGAGGAGGTCGCCGTCGAGAGCGACGTCGATCCGAGCGGGATGGATTTACAGACGTTCCTCGAACAGACCGACCTCGTGGTCGCGATCCACCCCGTCGAGGTGCTGATCTTCGCCGTGAAGGTGAGCGTCATCGCGGGCTTCGTGGCCGTGCTTCCCCTCTTGCTCTACTACGCCTGGCCCCCAGCCAGGGAGCGCGGCCTGGTCCGGGGCGACCGACGCGTGTTCCTCGTCTGGGGCGGGACGATCGCGCTCGGGTTCGCCGCCGGGACCTACCTCGGGTTCTTCTGGATCGCCCCCTCCGTGATCTCCTATCTCGTCGCGGACGCGCTCGCCAACGGGATGGAGGTCTCCTACCGGATCAAGAGCTTCTTCTGGCTCGTGATCTACACGACCGTCGGCATCGGGTTCCTGTTCAACATCATCGTCACGATGGCGCTGTTCCACGTCGGCGGTATCGTCAGCTATCGGACGATGCTCCGGCGCTGGCGACCGGTCGTCGTCGGCATCTTCACCGTCGCCGCGTTCGCGAGTCCGAAAGGGATACTGACCATGTTCCTGATGGCGATCCCGCTCGCGGTGACCTACATGCTGGGACTGGCCGTCCTCTACGTGCTCACCGGCGGCGGGCGATTATTCGGCGGCGGTGGATCGACATCGGCGCCCGAACCCGCCGAGCACGAAACCGGGTAGTACCGTTCAGTTCGTTTTCCGTTTCTCGGCCGCTCAGTTTCTCTACCGCTCGATCGCTCAGCGATTCTGCCACGCGATCCCGACAAACCGCTTAAGGACTCCGCCTCCAAAGTGGAGCACATGCCGAAGATCAGCGTCGAGATCCCCCAGGAACTCCTCGAGGACCTCGACGAACACGTCGGCGACGAGGGAAAGTTCGTCAACCGAAGCGACGCGATTCGCGCCTCGATCCGCAAGACGCTCGACATCCTGGACGAGATCGACGAGCGACACGATCGGCTCGAGGAGGAATCGTAGGATGCCGTCGCCTTCGTTTCCGATTTCTTCGCGTCGATTCGGTAGCCGATGACTCACCGGACCGGCTTCCGAGCTTCGATGGTCGCGGAAACGACGTACTCGCTCAGATCGCGGTCGTCGTCCCACTCGCGAATGAACGACTCGCTGTCCGCCTTCGGTTCGATGGAGACATCCTCGAACCCTGCCTCGACAAGCATCGACTCGAGGGCCGAGATCGAAGACGCGCCGGCGACGCAGGCGGCGACCGAGGACGGATCTGCTCGCACCTGATCTGGAAGCGGAGCAGTGGTTACCACGTCCGAGATGGCGAGGCGTCCACCTGGTCGAAGCACGCGAAACGCGTCGGCGAACACCTGCGGTTTGTCCGACGAGAGGTTCACGACGCAGTTCGAGATTATCACGTCGATCGACCCGTTGGCGACCGGAAGGTGCTCGATCTCGCCGAGGCGGAATTCTACGTTCGTCGCGTCGTTTTCTCGCGCGTTCTCACGAGCCTTCTCGACCATCTCCGGCGTCATGTCGACGCCGACGACGTGGCCATCTGGCCCGACTTCCTGTCCGGCGAGGAAACAGTCGAAGCCCGCCCCAGAGCCGAGATCGAGGACGGTCTCGCCCGACTCCAGACTCGCGATTGCGGTCGGGTTTCCACAGCCGAGTCCCAGGTTCGCGCCCGACGCGACGCTCTCGAGGGCATCCTCGGCGTAGCCCATCGACCGCGACCGGTCGTCGTACGTCTCCGCATCGTCGGTGTCGCTCCCACACGACGACTCGCCAGTGTCGCCACAGCAAGCTGCTGAATCGGTAGCGATATCGGCGTACCGCGCTCGCACCGCCTTTCGCTGTTCGGCGGCGCTGAGTCCGTCGCTTTCCGTTTCCGTGGCCGATCGATCCTCACTCATCCTCGAGCCTCCGGGTTTCGTCGAGGACCGCGAGCAGTCTGTCGGCTCGCGACGTCGTGTCGTAGTACCGCCACCGGCCGTCCTTGCGCCGCGTCACGAGGCCGGCGGCGTACAGTCGCGAGAGCGCCTGGCTGACCGCACCCTGGCTCACGCCGAGGGCAGGTTCCAGTTCGCAGACGCAGACGTCCTCGTCGCGGTCGGCGATGAGACGTAGTGCCTCGTACCGGGTGTCGCTTCCGACGGCCGACAGCGTTCGGACGTCGGCGGCCAGTTCCCGTTCGCTCAGGGCGTGTTCGGCCGTGGGACAGCAGTCCGCGTCTCGATTCGACCGAGTGGATTCGTTCGCCGGGTGGTGCGCAGTCATTTTAGCTATCCCTAATATTAGCATGATCTAATATAGGTGTTTCGACGGTGATGGCTCGTATCGACGTCTACTGGAGAACATACTGCTCCCTCCCGTTAGAACGATCTACGTGAGAAGCACCGCTCGAGCCTCGAGCGCCTGATCGCGGACAGTCCTCGAGACCGACGCTATCGACGAACCTCGACCGTCCGCTGCTCCTCGAGCGGACACAGCGGCTCGTCGGGGAAGGCAACGCTGACGGTGTACTCGAGTGCGTCGGCGTTCGCACCGAAGACGCCGACGGGGACGGTCTCCGAGTCGCGGAGGTACGTGCTGGTACTGGTCATCTCGACGCCGTTAACGGTGACGCGAATGCCGGCCCTGGCCGGTTCCCCCACGTTTTGAATCCGGACCTCCTGGACGGCGTTCTCGCCTGCACCGATGGTCTCGGGAAAGTCTCCCCACTCGAGTTCGACCGCGGGGAGCGTCTGTGCGCCCTCGTAGACGCGCTCGGCGATGCTCTCGCCCAGCCCCGCGTCCTCGAGTCCCGAGACGCCGGCCGCGACAACGTCACCGGGCGTCGAGAGTCCCTCCGTCGAAAGTTTGCTCGCCCGACCGGCGGCGACGCCGTCGATGGCCGTCAGGCCGACCGCGTCGTCGGTAACGCCGTTCTCGATCCGGGCCTCGAGTCGCCGAGCGAGGTTGGCATCGTGCGGCGTCGCGAACCGGTCGAGGAACGCGCGAAGGGCGGCGAGCAGGCGAAGCGCGTTCTGTCGAATCACCCAGGCGTCGCTCCGGAGGTCCTGCGGGGTGTTGCCGGTGTCGGCGGCGCTTCGCAGGATGGCGAGCACCTTTCGCTGACCGGCGTCGAGGTCGCCAGTGTCCTGGCCGACGAGCGCAGCGTTGATCGCATCGCGCTCGGACTGGCGGGCGGAGACGGAGTCGAACTCGCCAGCCGTGGCGACGGCTTCGAGGACGTCGTCGGCCTCGAGGGTCGTTCCCGGCACCGATGCGGTGGTGGAGTCGTCTCCCCCGGCGCCCATCGCCCGGTCACACAGCGCTGCAAAACCGACGGCCGTCTCGAGGCGCAGATAGTACGTGGAGGCGAGCACGCCCCGGGGCGTTGCCTCGACCGAGAGGTCCTCGCCGGTCTCGACGAAGCCCTGCTCGACCAGTTCCTCGAGGCAGTCTCGAACGCGCCGTCGGAGGTTCTGGAAGTCGTAGGACTCCGGGCGCGACTGGCCGCGAACGTAGTAGAAGGTGGTCTCGAGCCAATCCATTACGTCCTCGAGGTCGGCGATGGTTCCCATCGCGATCTCGGCGTTGAGGTGGGTCTGGAGGCTCTCGGCCAGCCGGGACTCGATCTCCTTTCCCTCTCGAAGGAGTCGGCGGTAGTCGTCCGCCTCGGCGCCGTCACAGACGACCCAGCCGTAGCCGACGTCGTCGTAACCGGGTCGGCCCGCGCGCCCGAGCATCTGGAGGATGTCGAGCGGGCTCATGTCCACCTCGCCCTCGAGCGGGTCGTGGTACTTCGTGTCCCGGATGACGACGCAGCGGGCGGGGAGGTTGACCCCCCAAGCGAGCGTCGATGTCGAGAACAGCAGTTCGATCTTGCCCTGTTTGAACCACTCTTCGACCAGATCTTTGTCGTTCTTCGAGAGGCCCGCGTGGTGAAAGCCCACGCCGTCGAGCGCCGAGTTTCGCAGGGTATCGTTCTCGAGGCGCTTGGTCTCGGTGTGAAAGTCGTAGTCGCCGCGGGCGCCCATCGGGATATCGCGCTCGCCGATCTCGTCTCGGGCCTTCTTCGCCGCCTGGACGGTGTCCTGTCGGGAGGCGACGAACACGAGTGCCTGGCCGTCCTCCCGGAGGTGGGGTTCGGCGAGGTCGAGCGCCCGGTAGAGGCGACGGTACTTGTCGGCGAAAGAATTCTCGCCGTGCGTGTAGGTCTTGACGCCCGCGTTGAGGTCGACCGGCCGGTACTCGTCGCCGAACTCGAACGTGCACGCCGGCGGGGCGTCGAGCCAGGCCGCCACGTCGTCGACGTTCGGCATCGTCGCCGAGAGCGCGACGACGCGGGGATCACAGAGCCGGCGGAGTCGGGAGACGGTCACCTCGAGGACCGAGCCGCGCCGGTCGGCGTCGAGCAGGTGGACCTCGTCGATCACGCAGACGTCGACGTCCGTCACGAAGTCGTACCGCGGCGAGTCGTGTTTTCGAGTCGCGGAATCGAGCTTCTCGGGCGTCATCACGAGGATGTCCGCGCGCTTCGCCCGGCGCGGATTCAGGTCGCGTTCGCCGGTGACGACGTACACCGAGTAGCCGAGCGAGTCGAATCGGTCCCAGTCGGCTTCCTTCTCGTTTGTCAGCGCTCGCAACGGCGCGATAAAGAGGGCAGTACCACCGTCGGCCAGTGCGTTACAGATCGCGAGTTCGGCCAGGGCCGTCTTCCCCGACGCCGTCGGCGCGCTCGCGACCACGTTCTCCTCGCGCTCGAGTAACGCGGGCAGGGCCTCGCGTTGCATCTCGTTGAACGCCTCGAACGCGAAGGCGTCGGCAAAGTCGGGTAGAACCTCGGCGACCTCCATCACTCGGACACGGGGTGTGCCCGGTGAAAGGCGTTTCTGTCCCGGCCAGCGACGGGGGCACGAGGCGTCTCGTACCGAATCCCGCTCACGTCGGCTGGATACCCGTATCGCCCTCGAGTTCGGCGCTCAACCGGCCCGCCGCGCGCTCGGGATTCGGTACGTGCGTAAACGTGAGTTCAGGGTCGGCCGAGCCCGCCGTGTAGACCGTCAACTGCCCGTACCCGAGCAATCGCTCGAGGACGCCCTGCTCGAGGGTCGTGTTCTGGACGCGGTCGAGACGAAACTGGGTGACGTCCCGGGAGAGGATGCCACGTTTCCGGTACAGTTGGCTCGTGGTGAGGACGTAGCGCGTGCTCGTCCAGCGGAGGTAGGTCGCGGTGACGACGACGAGGCCGACGGCCCCGACGCCCAGTCCAATCGCCCTCGCGAGGCCGGACTCGGTCCCGGCCGACAGGCCGAGGACGACGATTCCGAAGAGCATCAACCCGAGGCCCATCGGCAGTTTCCACCCCATGTCGATCGGATGCGGCCGGCTCTCCCAGACGACGGCCTCCCCGTCGGCGAGGTGGAGCCAGTCCGCCTCGTACGTCTCCCCCATACCAACCGGTATCACGACCGGGGTCAAAAAGTCTCGTCTCGCTCACATCGAACGCGAAGACGAACGTGAGCACGGGACATGGACGTGAACGAGAACGTGAACGCGAATCGAAGCGGGCCGTTCGCCAGGCGTCGAGGAGAGGCGCCAGGACCGGGACACACCGGCTCGAGAGTTTATATACCATCGCGCGGCCAGACCACCCATGCCCGACGACAGCATTCGCGTCCTCGCCGGTGACTGCACCGTGATCACCGACGGAACCGACCGCGAGGAGTACCGCGGCCGCGTCACGACCATGGTCAAGCCCGACAACACCGTCCTCGTCCACGACGTCGACGGCTACCAGCCCGTCGCCTGGCTCACCCGCGCCGACAGCGTCTCGAGCGACCGCGAGGACGGGTTCACCCTCGTCGCGAAGAAGGACACCCAGACGCTCCGGGTCGCCGCCCACGTCGAGGACGGCTTCGCCACCTATCCGGCCTCGAGCGCCGGTACCCCCGTGGGCGAGTGTCCGAACGATGGCTGCACCGGCGTCCTCGTCCGGTCGAACGGCGTCCACTGCGTCGGCTGTGGCGACCGCTACGGCATCCCGCTGGATGCGACTCTCCGCGACGACCGCTGTGACTGTGGTCTCCCTCGCATGCGCGTCGAGCGCGGGCTCGCGTTCCACGTCTGTCTCGACCGCGGCTGTGAATCGCTCGACGACGCCGTCCGCGAGGCGTTCGACCGCGAGTGGGACTGTCCGAACTGCGAAGGGGACCTGCTGATCCTTCGACGGGGCGGCCTGATCGCCGGCTGTGAGCACTACCCCGACTGCGACACCGGGTTCGTCGTCCCCACGGGCGTCGTCGACGGCGAGTGCGCCTGTGGCCTCCCCACGTTCGACACTGCGACCGGCACCCGCTGTCTAGACGCGACCTGCGACCGCGCCCCGGTGGGAGCGCTCGAGTCCGAGGCGACAGCCGAAGAGGGATCGGTGACGGCCGAGCACTGACGACTCGCCGCACAGACGCCTGCCCGGCGACGTGAGCCACCAGCACCGACGACGGGATCCGCAGGGGCTTTGTGGCCCGCCCGACACCTCCGGGTATGGAACTCGAGGGACGGTTCGACGGCGACGTCGTCCGGGTCGGCAACGACGCCCGCCAGCGGTTTCACGACTCACGCGGCTACGGCTACCCGCTCGAGGGCAACGAGATCGCCCTCGCGCCGGTCGAGGCCGCCCACCTGCTGTACCGGGGCGACCTGGCTGCCGTCCGCGACGGCGACGAGCGACTGTCGTTTCGCTCGTTCCTCGCCCGCGAACCGGGACCGGAACCCGACTTCGGCGTTCGGTTCCTCGTCTACGCCGACCTCCGCTCGCGCGGGTTCTACCTCGCCCCCGCTCGCGAACCGTGGGTGTCGGACCCGCCTCGAGCCGAGTTCGCCGTCTTCCCCCGCGGGAAGGGGCCGGGAGACGGGGAGATCGAGTACGCGCTGAGCGTGGTCGGCGAGCGAACCGACGTGGCCGCGGGCGACCTCGAGAGCGGCGCCCTCGCCGTCGTCGACGAGGAGAGCGAGATCACCTACTTCGACGTCGGCCGGCCAGAGATTTCGGGAACGAGCGAGACGGCCCTGCCCGAGGACGTGGACGCCGACCTGCTCGCGGATCGGGTCGTCATCTGGAACCCCCCACTCGAGCTGTACGAACGCACGTTCTACGGCCAGCCGCTCGAGGGCCGGGAGTACGACCGACCGACCCTGCAGTGTTCGTTGCTCGAGGCCGCCCACCTCGCGTCGGCGGGCGCGATCGACCTCGACCCGGCGGCGGTGCTCGAGCGCGGTCGCGACGTCGAAGGCGAGCGATTCGACCGGCGACTGGCCGTCTACACCGCGCTCCGTGAGGCCGGCGTCGTCCCGAAGACGGGCTACAAGTTTGGCGCGGACTTCCGGACGTACGCGAACGTCGAGTCGGTCGACGACCTCGGCCACTCCGAACTCCTGATCCGGGTGCTGCCGGCAGAGCACGTCTTCGAGCCGCGAGACATCTCGCTCGACGTACGGCTGGCCCACGGCGTCCGGAAGACGATGGTGTTCGCGCTGGTCGGCGAGGTGGGTCCGGGAGGTGACGCCAACGCCGACGCCGACGCCGACGCCGACGTCGAGTGGCGGTCGCTCGAGCGGCTGACCCCCTGACCAAGCCGAGTTCGAATTCGGTTTCGAGACCCGTTTCAACGGTCGATTCCACGCCAACGTATTTGCAGCCTCGTTACCTCGTGAATCTATGACAGTGGACCGTGGACACACGCCGAACGTCCTCGTCGTCGGCACCGGTCTCGAGGCGGTCACGACGACGCTCGAGTCCCGGCTATCCACGCCGGTCGTCCACGAACGTCACCTCTCGGCTGCGTTCGACCGCCTCGAGTCCGGGACCGTCGGGTGCGTCGTCGTCGGAGACGTCGGCGACGACGAGCGTCGTCGACGTGATCTCCTCGAGCGAGTTCGAGCACAAGCGACGTGTTCGGTCGTCCGCTGTGTCGACGGCGATTCGGATTCGTGGCTCGAGGACGGGCCCTACCAGCCCGCAGCCATCCCGATTGACGCGACCGAGACGCTGATCGATTACGTCGGCGAACGGCTCGACCGACACCGCAAGATGCGAATCTTGAGCGCCCTGCAGACGGCGACGCCGAGACTCTTTCGAGCGTCGACCGCCGACGAAATCGCTGAAACGACCGTCGAAACGGCGAGTACCGTTCTCGAGCAGCCACTGACCGCCGTCTTCGCCGCCGACGATGGGACTGGCCGGTTCGACCTCGTGGCCACGACGGACGAACGGAAGGGCCACGGTGCGGTCCCAGAACACCTCCCGTTCGAGAATTCGCTCGCCGGCGTGGCCTTTCGGGAAGGGCGAACCACCGTGTTCGCCGAAACCGAAGACGACCCGCTGGCCCACGTCGAGAACGCGAGGTTTCGGTTGATCGACGAGAGCGACGTCCTCGGCGACCCCGCACACCCGATGACCGCGGGGATAATCGTCCCGCTCGGTTCGTACGGCGTGATGAGCGTCGTGACGCCGGAGTCGGGGACCCTCTCCGTCGACGACTGCCAGTTCGTCGAGTTTCTGGCCGAACACGCCGCTGCGGCGTTTCGGCGAACCGAGCGCGAGCGCGACCTCGAGCGCGCCAACGATCGCCTCGAGGCGTTCGCTGCCATCGTCTCTCACGACCTGCGGAATCCGCTGACCGTCGCGACCGGCTACCTCGAACTCCTCGACGAGGACTGCTCGAGCGACCACGTCGAACCGATCGCCGAATCGCTCGAGCGAATGGACGACCTGATCGACGACGTCCTGACGCTCGTCCGCTCGGACATCGACGAGGGCGACCTCGAGTGGGTGTCCGTCGGCGTCGTCGCCGGGCGTGCCTGGGAGACCGTCGACACCGGGCAGGCGACCCTCGAACTCGATCCGGCAGCCGACCTGGAACCGGTCGAGGCGACGCCGGGAGCGCTTCGAGAGCTGTTCGAGAACGTCTTCGGCAACGCCGTCACCCACGGCGGCGATGGCGTGAGGGTACGGCTCGGATCGCTCCCCGACGGCGGGTTTTACGTCGAAGACGACGGGGTCGGCGTCAGCGGCGAGGCCGACCTCGCGGTGCTCTTCGAGTACGGTCACTCGGGCACCCAGAAGGGGACGGGACTCGGCCTGTCGATCGTCCGCCGAATCGCGGAGGCCCACGGCTGGACGGTCGAGGCGGGCACGAGCCAGCACGCCGAGAGCGGCTTTCGCCTGGAGGTTCGGACGGGGTCGACGGCGGACGACGTGGACGAACTGAACGAGGCGTCCTGATCGGCGAGCGACGGCCTCGAGTCGGGACGGGACGGACGTCGCGGAAGCGAAGGTTTTTGCGCACCGGGCGGCGAATCCGGGACAATGACCGGTACGGTCACGAATACCATCGAAGACGCCGAGGCCGACGAGGCCACCGAGGAACCGCTGACTGACGGAGGGGCCGCTGGCGCTGACGAAGTCGCCCTCGACCCCTGGGGCTCCTCGAGCGTCTCCGACTACCGCAAACTCTTCGAGGAGTTCGGCATCGAGGAGTTCGACGAACTCCTCGCGGACCTGCCCCATCCTCACTACCTGATGCGCCGGGGCGTCATCTTCGGTCACCGCGACTACCGGCCGGTCCTCGAGGCCATGCGCGCGGGCGACCCCTTCGCCGTCCTCTCGGGGTTCATGCCGACCGGCGACCCCCACATCGGACACAAGCTCGTTTTCGACGAGATCATCTGGCACCAACAGCAGGGCGGGGACGCCTACGCGTTAATCGCCGACCTCGAGGCGCACTCCGCGCGCGGGCTCACCTGGGACGAGATCGACGAACACGCCCGGGACTACCTGCTCTCGCTGCTGGCGCTCGGGTTCGATCTCGAGGACGGAACGATCTACCGCCAGTCGACCGAGCGCGAGGTGCAGGACCTGGCCTTCGAACTGGGCATCGAGGCCAACTTCTCGGAACTGGGTGCGATCTACGGCTTCGACGGCGAAACCGACGTCTCGCACATGCAGTCGGTCGTCACGCAGATGGCCGACATCCTCTACCCCCAGCTCGAGGGACCGAAGCCCACGGTGATCCCCGTCGGCCCCGACCAGGACCCACACGTCAGGCTGGCGCGCGACCTCGCCTCCAGGATGCGTTACTTCGGGATAACGACGGCGTATGCGAGTTTCGAGGCGACCGAGGACGAACTCGTGGCGATCGGCGCGGCCTACGACGCCCGGGAGTCGTACGCGGACGATCCCGACCAGCCGCGGTGTGTGGAGGCTGCCGAGTGGCTCTCGTCCGCCGACAGTGAGGTCGGCCCAGAACTCGATCTCGAGACTGTCACGGACGACGCCCTCGAGCGCACCACATCGAAACTCGAGAACGCCGGCATGGAACCCCTCCGTCCTCGAACGCGGTTCCTGAACCGTCGGGCGACCGACGAGGCCTTCGAGGCGCTGATCGACACCGTCGAGGGCGAGAAACGGGTCTTCGACGAACACGTCGACGCCTTCGACCTCGATCACGACGAGGCCGCCGAAATCGCCCGCACGATCGAACTCGCTCACGACGGCTACGGCTTCCAGCCACCGTCGTCCATCTACCACCGGTTCATGACCGGGCTCACCGGCGGGAAGATGTCCTCCTCGATTCCGGCCAGCCACATCTCGCTGCTGGACGACCCCGAAGACGGTTACGACAAGGTGAAGGCGGCGACCACGGGTGGACGGGAAACCGCGGAGAAACAGCGCGAACTCGGCGGACGAGCCGACGAGTGTCCCGTCTACGAACTCTACGCCTACCTGCTCGCTGGCGACGACGACGAGTTCGCGAAACGGGTCTACGACGAGTGCGTCGGCGGCGAGCGCCTCTGTGGGGACTGCAAGGAACAGGCCGCCCACCTCATGAAGGAGTTTTTGCGAGACCACCAGGAAAAACGCGAGGAGGTCGCCGACCTGCTCGAGGCGGCGGACATCGAACTCGAGTCGCCGCGGCGCGGCTGATCGCGGCGCGACGGCGGGATTCAGGAACGAAACCGGTCTTCCTCTCGGCGGTAGCAATGGAAGCATTCGGGGGGTGTCTCTGCTCAGAATTCCGGGCGTCGTTCCGTGATTCGGCGTCGGAATCGGCGTCGGAGCCGAACACGGGCTTCGAGAGAAAGTATCGTCGACGTCGGTGACGAGCGGTCAGCGAACTAATTCGTACTAGAGGCGACCGAACACGTCACCGAACTCCTCGTTCAGGTACGCGCCGACCCAGCCGCCGAACCCCCCGGCGAACGTGCTGTAAAAGACCATAAAGAGGATAAGACCGCCGTCGACGAACTCGAGCCCACCGACCAGGTCTCCGACGCCGACGACCGGCCCCAGTCCGAGCACGAGCGGCAGGAGGATCAGTGCGGCGTAGACGAAGCCCGCGTACAGACCCGCCATGATCCCGTCTTCCCTGTCGGCCCCCTCGAGGTAGCCGGCGACGAGGCCGCCGAGGAGCACCGAGAACGTGAGAAAGGAGGTGAAGACGGCGACGAGGCCGCCGAGGAGGCCGTTCATCGTGGCTGGTCGAGCGTCCGGCACGTTCGGTTCGCTCGAGGGGGTTGATTCGACCGGTTCGACCGCGTGTTCCGTTCCGTCCGTTCCCTTCGGCCCGTCCGGGGGAGAGGTTTCGGGGGACGACATGACCGTCACTCTCGGGCCGACCGACGAGAATGTTCGTATTCGTGTGTAGTCCGTGGTCGAAGAAATTCGTCAGATCAGGACCGCCAACGCTCGAGCGCCACCGTCTTTCTCAGCGCGGCGACGAGATCAGTCGGCAGCCAATTTGTCCAGGCCGGCCGATCGAATGTCCTCGCCGTCGACCGACGACCGAAGCGAGTCCATGCCGTCCTCGCGGTCGATGCCGAAGTCGTCCTCGTAGAGGTCGGCGACGCGAGCCAGTTCCTCGTCGCTCAGTTTCGGCACGTCGCTGGCGGCCGCCCACTCGTCGATGTCGTCGGCAGTGCGGAACGTCGGCGTGACGCTGGCGACCGACTCGTGGCTCAGGAGCCAGGCGATGGCGGCCTGGCCCATGGTTCGCTCGCCGTCTCTCTCTCCCGGGCTTCGCCCGCTCGAGGTATCCGCGGAACTACGTTCCGCGCGCTCCAGGAAGCGCAGGGCCTCAAGTTTCTCCCAGCCCGTCTCGTACCAGGCGTCGGGGCGGAAGCCGCGGTGGTCGCCCGCGTCGAGCTCCGTCTCGGGGGTCACCTGCTCGTTCAGGATACCCGAGGAGTGGGGCACGCGGGGGATCAGGCTCGTCGAGGAACCGGTGCGCTCGATGGTCTCGAGGAAGTGATTGCCGACCTCCTGCTCTAGGACGTTCCAGACCAATTGCAGGGAGTCGAACTCCTCCTCGATGGCGAGGTCGCCCTCGGCCAGCCAGCCGATAGAGGGACCCAGCGCGAGGCCGCGGGCGCGAATCAGCCCCTCCTCCTCGAGTTCGTCGAGGAGTTCGAGGACGTCCGGAGTGATTTCGTCGACGTTCGCGTTGTGTAACTGGAGAACGTCCACGTAGTCGGTGTCGAGTCGCTCGAGGCTCTGCTCGACGGCCTCCCGGAGGTAGTCGGGGTCCATCGCTTTCGGCAACTCGCCGTGACCCGCCTGCGGGTTGTTGTAGAAATCGTAGCCGACCTTCGTGGCGATGGTGACGTCTTCGCGCACGTCCGCGAGGGCCTCCCCGACGAGTTCCTCGCTTCGCCCGTGGCCGTAGACGTCGCCCGTGTCGAAGTAGGTGATCCCCCGATCGAGAGCGTGGTCGATCATCTCGATCGCGTCGGCTTCCGAGCGGTCGCCCCACCAGTCGGTGCCGACGACCCAGGCACCGAAGCCGACTTCGCTGACCTCGACATCGGCGGTTCCGAGCGTCTGATACTGCATATCTCGGGCTTAGGAGCGAGGGGACTTAGGGCGTGCGGAACGTCGCTCGTTCGTCGCGAACCACAGACGCGGCGGGGAACGTCCGGCGGTCGTTCGAAGCTGAAACCGTGCGTCCAGTCCGGGTGCTGAACAGTACCATAGCAGTCATTCACGAACGTTGACCGACCACCAATCTGTTTTGGAACGATGCTTAACCGGCTATGGTAGTAAGCACCGGTTGTATGAGCCAGACGGACTCTGCGGCACGTAATCTGTCGATTGATTCGACGTTTAACGCCATTACCAGTCGACGGCGACGGCGTATTCTGGCGTTCGTCGGCGAACGGCGCGAGGGCGGAATCGACCGGCTCTCGGTCGACGAGGTCGCCCGTGAACTCGCTGCCGAAGAGCGTGGGAAGCCCGTCGCGTCGATCACCACGGACGAGCACGAGGAGCGCCGAACGGCGCTCGTTCACGTCGAGTTGCCCCTGCTCGAGGACGCCGGATTGCTCTCCTGGGACCGCGAGGCGGACGCCGTCTCGCTGCCCGACGACCTCGTCCTCGACGGGGCGACCATCCGAAAGACGACCGAGCGCAACGACACGAACTGGGACGCCGTCTTCGAGGCGCTCGCGAACGAGCGGCGTCGAGTCGCCCTCGCCGTACTCGATGAGGCGTCCGAGCCGCTCTCCGTCGCCGTCCTCGCCTCGGAAGTCGCCGCCGAGACCGGCGCCGATGAAACGGACGTGCGGATCACCCTCACTCACCAGCACCTGCCCGCCCTCGAGGCGTCCGGGTTGGTCACTGTCGGCGAGAAGGGCGTCATGTACGCCGACAACCACCTCGAGGACGGGATCGTCGACACCGACTTCGACACGCCCTCGCGTCCGCTCGTCGCCGGAACGTCGCTCTGATCGGTCCGCTGGCACCGAGTCACGACAGCCGCGTTCCGTCTTCTCGCCGCGCTCGAGGACCGTTCAGATGATCGCCAAGTACGCCTTCGTCGAAGAGCATCCCGATAGGCGAGGCTGATAGATACTGATTCGCGAGCGAGAGAAACACGTTCTCGAGCGTGGGAACCCGTTCTCGAGCGTGGGGAATCACTATCGGCGAAACTCCGGCTCTGCACCGATCGGTAGCGTCGGACTACTCTGATACCGAACGCTCTCGAGAGGGAGCGAAAATCGAGAACCGAACGTCTATGACCTTCGCCACAGTACATCGCGACATGACCAAGCGGTACGTCTCGCTGCCGGACGAGGCGGAGGCGGGGATGCGGGAGTTCGTGACGACTGTCGACGAGCGTCTCTCGAGCGAGGAGAGCACCTGTTCGGTCGTCGAGGACGTACTGATCGATCTCTCTGGGGACCGGGACGCCTACGAGCGCTGGCAAGCCGGTGGCGACGTCTCGCCAGCCGAACTCGTCAGGCTCCAGAGTTACGACCCCTGTAACACGACCCTCGAGAGCGAGTACTACGCCGAGAAGGACGAAGAGAAGTTCGAGCGCTCGAAACACCTCCAGTGGCTCTGGCGACAGTTCGACAGCCTGCCACTCGCCGACAACGTCGAGTTCGCCCTCCGGTTCAGGCGAATGCTCGCCGATCACCTCTTCGAGGACTGTGGGGAGAACTGCCGCTTCTTCAAGGGGATCACGTTCACGTACGGCCACAACATCACGGTCGGCGACAACACGGTCATCCACGACGACGTCCACCTCGACGACCGCGGCAGGCTCACGATCGGTGACCGGGTCTCCATCTCCGACGGCGCGCACCTCTACAGCCACGACCACGACGTCGTCGACCAGACCGAAGTCCGAAACTTCCACACCATCGTCGAAGACGACGTCCGCCTGACCTACGACTCGATGGTGCGAGCGGGGAACAGAGTCGGCGAGAACGCCATCGTCGGCGCCCGCGCCATCGTCCAGAACGACGTACCGGCCCACCACATCGCCGTCGGTATGCCCGCAAAGAGTATCAAGATCAAACCCGGCTGGGAGGACGTCGCGACCCCGCTCGAGGACGCGGGCGAGAACCGACAGGCCGAACGCGAGATCGAGTACGACCTGGACGACGGCCACGAGCAGTTCGACGAGTTCCAGCGCGACCTGACGCCGCCCGGACGCCGAACGAACTGACGGCGAGCGTTCCCAATTCAGACTGTCACGAGCGGCGATAGTTCGGGCAATAACCAAGTAGGTTGAGAACGTATAGCACACTAATGAGCCTCTGGGTCTGGCTCGTCGGGTACGTGCTGTTGTTCGCCTTACTCCACCTGGTGCTCTACTACGCGTACGTGCGCCGCGACGGCGAGACCAGCCTTCCCGCGTCCGTCACCGACGGCGAGCACGCCGGCCTGCAGTCGTCGCCGCGATTGGATCGGGCCCGCACTCACCACGACGGCACCGACTCACTCGACGCCGACCTCGAGGTCGACGGCGAGACGACGACCTGTCCGCACTGCGGCGCGCCGAACGAACAAGAGCCGACGTTCACCTACTGCCGGGTGTGCGTCTCGCCGCTCAGACGGTAGCCGCGACGGATCCGTTTTCTCGGTGCTGGTCGGTTCGTCGAGTTCGTCATTTCCGTGCCAGAAGGTGGCGCGTCACCGCGAGTCGTCGTCACAGCGAGTCGTCATCGCTGTGAACCATCGTCACCGTCACCATCACCGTCACTACCAGCCAGCGCCGTCTCGAGCGCCTCCAGGTGATCGACGCCGACGACGGCGACGACCGACCCCTCCGCCCGGAGCGACTCGAGGTGGTCGGTCATGCACGATTCCCGCGTCTCGTCACGATACGTCGTCGCGTCCGCCCCGTCACCCTGGAGCTGGAGGAGCGTTCTGACGCCGGAGACGTGTCGGCGCTCGTGTTCGGCCTGCGTTGCGGGCGGATCGTCCGCCGAACAGGCGTACTCGATCGGATCGTCGCAGGCAACGGTCACCGACGTCGCGTTCGAGACGGTAGCGGCGACGCGACAGGTCAGCGCCGTCCGCGTCGCCCCGCCGAGACTCGAGAGGACCCGTCGAGCGGTAGACGCCGGGACGCGGTCGGCGAGCAAGCGAGTGAAGAGGCGGCGGAGAAACGACCAGTTGGGAGCGTCGATACCCACGACGTCCGCTTCCGGCGCGGCGCGAATCGCGGCCGCCATCTCGCCGCCGAATTCGGGCGAGGGCGTCCCCTCGCTGTCGCGGGCGTAAGTTCGATACAGCGGAACGGCCGCACCAGGGAGTTCCAGTGCCAGCGAATCTGGCTCCAGATACTCGAGGACGGTTTCGACGCGGGCGATGCTTGCAGGGTGATCGTGAACGACGCCGAGGAGCGTTACGTCCGTCTCGCCAGAGAGTCGGCGGCAGAACTGCGTCGTAATCCGTGGATCGTCGAAGCGGTCGACGAACGACGGGTCGCCAGTCATGAATCGAGTAGTAATATGCGACTACCGTCATAACCCTTCTGGCCTCGGATCGTTCGCACCTATCGGTCGCGATGGCCGTCGGCGTCGGTTATCCGTCCGATCGTCGCTCCGGGGGCGTGTAACCGCCACTTACCTGCGTGGGGAGGCAGCGTAATCGATCGTTGTCGGCGTCGCTCTCGAGTCACGAGTGTCGTCGTAGACATGCGCGCGCCAACCGACGAAGCACGGCAGCAACGAAGCACGGCAACACGGAGTACAAAGAGAACGTCGAACCGCATCGAGAAGACGTCTCGAACGACGAAGTAACGGCAAACGTCCGTGACATCCAGCAACCTTGGATACAGTCTGGCACCGTCGGAGCAGGGACGTACCCCCTGGCGACGTCCATGGCCGTTCCACCACCTCTGCTGTTGCTGGCCACCGTCGCCACCCGAACCATGGGAAACGGCTATCTTGAGCGTTGTGGCCGTCAGCCGGAATCGGCCGGCGAACGTGCCACCGGGCGTGAAAACGTGCTTTTCTCCTCGAGACGCGTAGATACGCGTATGGACACCAGACAACGCCACACTCGACGCGGAGTCCCTGGCCGAAAACCGGCGGGGCAGGGCGCCGCGCGACGAACGGACCAGCGACTCGAGACCGTACTCGCTCGACTCGACGCGACCGAGCGCCGCCAGCGATTGCTCGAGGGCACCGTGAGCGGCCTGGCTCGAGAGCTGGGCGCCTCCATCGCCGGGTCGTGCGGTCGTTGTGAGCGGAGCTACCTCCTCGTTCGTTCGGACGCGCTGTACTGTCCGGCGTGTGGCTACCGGCGCGCGCTGTGAAGGCGGTGCTGGCAACCGTCACCTACTTTTGAGGGCCGTCCTAAGCCCTGTCAATGGAACTGCTGGAGCACCGTCGAGCGCTCCTCGAGGAGCGACTCATCGAGGTCGTCGACGGCGTCGAGCCGGAGGCGCTCAACGACGGCGTCCGTCACGCGACCCTCGCCGGGGGAAAACGCGTCCGCCCGACGGTGACCGTCCTCGCCTGTGAAACCGTCGGCGGAGCGGCGAGCGACGCCGTCGACTTCGGCGTCGGCATCGAACTCGTCCACACGGCGTCGCTCGTCGTCGACGACATCATCGACCGCTCGGCCCTCCGGCGGGGCACCACCAGCGCTTGGTCGGAGCTGGGGTACGGCCCCGCGATCATCACCAGCGACGGCCTCCTCGGGGAAGCCTTCGCGCTGTTCTCGAGCGACCCCGCCGCGATGCAGGTCGTCTCCGAGGCGATGGTCGAACTCGGCGTCGGCGAGGCGACCGAACTCGAGGCGAAACCCGAGACGGAAGCCGAGTACATGACCCTCGCCCGGCGCAAGACCGGGGCGCTGTTCCGGGCGGCCGCCGAACTCGGCGCCATCGCGGCCGACGCGGACACGTTCACGGTCGAGGCCCTCGGCGAGTACGCCGAACGGGTCGGCGTCGCCTTCCAGATCCGTGACGACGTTCTGGACGCCGTCGCCGACCCCGAAGCGCTCGGCAAGCCGACCGGACACGACGCCGTGATGGAGCGTCCGTCGCTCGTGCAGATCACGGACATGACGCCGGCCGAGGCGAACGGCCGGGCCCGAGCGGAGGCCGACCGGGCCATCGACGCCCTCGGCACCGTCGACGTCGCGAACGCCGAGGCGCGAGACTACCTGCTCGAGCTGGCGGAGTTCGTCGTCGAGCGAGAACGCTAACACCGATCGTCAGGCCGTCTCGAGGCCCCGGAATTCGAAGCGAGCACCGCCCTCTTCGCCCTCCGTGATCGAGAGCTCCCAGCCGTGAGCCTGGGCGATGTCACGAACGACCGCGAGCCCGATGCCGGTGCCGCTGCCCGACGTGTAGCCGTACTGGAGCACCTCGTCCCGTTTTTCTGCTGGGATTCCCGACCCCGTGTCCTCGACGGCGAACCCGGGCTCGTCCTCGAGCGACCGGACGCGAACCGTGACCGCCTCGCCACCGTACTGCACGGCGTTTCGAAACAGGTTCTCGAAGAGCGAGTGGAGCTGGTCTTCGTCGACGAGCACCCGCCCGAGGTCATCGCCCACTTCGAGCGTCGCCTCGGCCGTCTCGACGTTCTGCCAGGCGGCCGTCGTGGTCGCAGCGAGCGAAGCGGGATCCGGGTCGGAGACGTTCCGGCCTTCGCGCGAGGTGGTCAACAGGTTCTCGATGATCGTCTCCATGCGGTCGAGGGACTGCTCGATCTGGTCGAAGTCCTCCGGGTTCCCCTCCCGTCGCGCCATGTCGGTGTAGATCTGGGCGATACCCAGTGGATTGCGCAGGCCGTGGGAGACGACGCTCGCGAACTGCTCGAGCTTCTGGATACGTTCGTTGCGGTCGGTGATATCCTGGAACATCGACAACCCGGCGACGGACTCGCCCTCGACGGTGGTGATCGGGACGACGTGGACCGCCCACTGGCGATCCGCGTGCTCGATCTCGATCGATCGCTCGGTACCCTCGAGCGCGTCGCCGTAGGTCTCCTCGAGTAGCTCGCCAGCTTCGCCGCCGATCGCTTCTATCGGCGTCCGCCCCTCTATGCCATCTACAGACAGGGGGAGCCTCTCGAACGCCTGTCCCGCCGCGAGCGTACACCGGAGGTCCTCGTCGAACAGCATGACGACCCCGTTCGGGAAGTGCTCGGCGAGGGTGCGGTAGCGTCGCTCGGATTCCGCCAGCTCCTGTTCGCGCTCGATTCGCTCGGTGACGTCCCTGAAGTAGACGGAGACCCCGGTTTCGGAGGGATAGAGGTTCGCCTCCACCCAGAAGTCGAGCGGCTCGAAGTAGAGTTCGTAACTGGTCTGCTCCTGGGTCTCCATCGCCGTGTGAAACGCGTCCCAGACCTCGTCGACCTCGGCCGCCTCCGGAAACATCTCCCAGAGCGACTCGCCGAGGAGTTCGTCCTCGTTGGCCTGGAGCAGTTCCTCAGCGCGTTCGTTGACGTGCGTGAATCGATACTCGTCGTCCAGCGCGTAGAACGCGTCTGAGACCCGTCCGAGCAGTTCCCCGAGCTCGGACTCGAGTTGTCGTTCGCGTTCTTTGACCCCGGTGATGTCCTCGGCCGTGGTGATGATTCGCTGGAGGTCGCCGCCGTCGTCGAACACGGGGGCGGCGCTCACGGAGAGCCATATCCGGTCGCCGGAAGGGCGTTCGACGACGACTTTCTGGTCGAGAACCTGATTTCCGGTTTCGAGAACGCGAACCGCGGGCCGATCCGACGGCGAAAACGACGTACCGTCAGCGTGTGAAATCGTCCACTCCTCGAGGCTCTCGGAGCCCTCGGCGAGGTCCGGCTCCGTGAGTCCGAACAGCTCTCTCGCGCGGTGGTTCGCCAGGAGGAGCGAGCCCTCGGCGTCCCGGACCGAGATCGCGATCGGCGAGGTCCGCAGGAGTTGTTCGGTCAGGTCGCGCTCACGGCGGAGTTGCTCCTCGTACTCCCGTCGCTCGGTCATGTCTCGCGTGACCTTCGCGTACCCGACCAGGTCGCCGTCGTCCCTGATCGCGGTGATGACGACGTTCGCCCAGAACCGCGAGCCGTCCTTCCGGACGCGCCAACCCTCGTCCTCGACCTGTCCCTCCTCGCGAGCCGTCGCCAGTAGCCGCTCCGGTTTCCCGTCCGCGGCATCCTCCTCCGGATAAAAGGTCGAGAAGTGGTCGCCGACGACGTCGTCGGTGGTGTAGCCCTTGATCTCCCGGGCACCCGTATTCCACGTGACGACCGTCCCGTCGGCGTCGAGCATGAAGATCGCGTACTCGTCGACCGCCTCGACCAGCGTCCGCAACTGCTCTTCACGTTCGTACAGCGCGACCTCGGATCGCTTCCGATCCGTGACGTCGTAGTAGAGTTCGATTCGCCCGCCCGCGTACTGGCCGGCCGTGATCGGATTGCTCCGATGCTCGAGCCACCGTTCCTCTGCTCCGTCCACCGACTGGAGACGACACTCGAATCGCTCGGCGGCGGTGTTGTCCTCGTAGCTCGAGCGGATGACGTCGACGAATGACTCCGGATCGGCTACCCGGTCAGCGATCGTCTCCTCGAGCACGTTGCGCTTGTCGCGGCCGACGACGTTCTCCCGGTCGAGGTCGAAGAACCGCTCGATCGTCCGGTCGGCCCACACGATCTCGAAGTCCGAATCGAGGAGGAAGACGCCGACGTCGGCCTCGTCGAGGACCGAAGCCATCGACTCGAACGCGTCCTGAACGCTCTCGAGTTCGGCCTCTCGTCGCACCCGATCGGACGCGTCGCGGGCGATGCAGACCGCCCCCCGAGACGACCCGCCGGCCGACACGACGTTGAGTCGAAGTTCGCAGGGAATCGATTCGCCGGATGCGGTCCGGATCGCGAGCTCGAGCGTCGAAGCGTCGGTCGTCAACCGCGATCGAAATTCGGCCTCCAGTCGCTCCGCGTCGTCGTCCGTGAGGAACGCGGAGGGGCATGCACCCACCAGTTCCTCGCGATCGTATCCCGTCAGTTCGACGAGGGCGTCGTCGACGGCGACGAGGCAACCGTCCGCATCGAGTTGACAGACCCCACCGGGGACGGCGTCGACGAGCGTTCGATAGAGTTCCGAGAAGGAGGCGTCTGCGCCGGGTGGAGAAGACTCGGCCTCGTCGGTTTCCGGACGTTCACCCATACCCGTTTGGCAATCACCGGACACATAAATACTCTGTTACAGAACATCGAGGAGAAAGCCCACGACTTCAGTCGTGTGGAGGATGTCAACCGCTGTACCAGTTCGTACGGACGTTTGCGTGGGTAGCGCCCATCTGCGGCCGTCTCAGGCACCCTCGACGCGACGGGCGCCGTCCGACAGGCGCGACTCTGCGACCGCGAACGTGAGCGTACTCACGATTCCCAGGAGCGTCCCGCCCGTCAACGCTGTCGCGAGATACGGGATGCCGGCTCGATCGAGGAAGAAGGCGCTCACGGCGTGGAGGACGATCGCCATCGCGATTACGTAGAACGGGGCGTTGAGGTAGCGTAGCTCGAGGCTCCCGGCGATGTACTCGTCGGTGATCTGGCCCAGACTGGTCGTGATGCCGGCGGCGGCGATCCACTGGATCGAGCCGTAGACGAACGCCGCGAGCGCGACCGGAACGCCCCCGCCGGTCTCTCCCTGGACGGATTCGATCGTGTCGAGACCGCTGACGCCCCCGAGCACCATCAGCGTGGCGGCGACGACGTACGCGATGAGGGTCATCCGTCCGGCGTACAGCGAGAGCCGAAGTCGCTCGACGCTCTCGTCGAGGTGCTCGCCGAGGCCGAGGCCGCGCGAGATCAGGTACAGGCCGAGCAGTGCCGAGGTCACCCCCAGCATCAGCCCGGGCAGGTTGAACAGGCTCCCGAGCAGCGCGAGGGGGTACACCAGGAGCAAGATCCCGATCGGGATCAGGACCGTCCCCCGGGTCTCGGGGTCGGCCAGCACCTGCTTCATCGTGTAGTACATCGACTCGAGATTCTGGGCCTGGCGGACGACCACCCGGCGGACGCCGTCGATGGGCACCCGCGAGCGGATAATGGGGACGACCGACTCGTCCTGGGCGCCGTCGGTGACGAGCAACGCGGTGACGTCCTCGCCCGTCGTCAGACTGGCCAGCACGGTGTCGACCTCGTCGCCGACCTTGCGGTTGGCTTTGACGTCGGATCCCTCAAGGCCGGTGACGACGGCGACCTCGACGCTCTCGTCGCGAGAGTCGAGGTCGTCGTAGATGTGGAGCCCCTGGAAGACGACGTTGACGTCGGAGTCCTCCGGGTCCGCGGTCGCGAGGGCGACGGCCGCCTCCTCGACGTCTTCGCGGCCGATGACGGGCGTCGAGAATCCGGTCTTCCGACCCAGGTCGTCGTCGAGGTCGACACAGAGGACCAGCAGCATCGTGGGGACGTTGGGTTGCCCAGTATTTCCCTCTTCTGGGAGTGAGAGGACGTGGCATACCCTTCCGAAGGTGAGACGGTGTGAGACCCTCTTCTGCGAGCGAGACGGCGTGTCGCGATCGAGGCCTGGTGACAGGCAAAGCGCTCGAGCGAAACGAACGACCGCAGGAGTTGCCTCGAACGCTGGTCGAAGCGTTCAACGCGCTCGAGCCCCACCCACCGGCATGAACGGACTCGAAACCCCGCTTCCCGCGAACGCGGCGTTGCTCCCGATCGACGTCCAGCGAGGCTTCGACGACCCCGTCTGGGGCGAGCGCAACAATCCCGATGCCGAGGCGCGAATCGCGGACTTGCTGGCGGCCTGGCGCGAGACCGCCCGGCCGGTCGTCCACGCGAAACACTGCTCGAGCGAGGCCGACTCGCCGCTGCGACCGGGTCAACCGGGAAACGACTTCAAATCCATCGGGGAACCCCGCGAGGGCGAACCCGTCCTCGAGAAGCGAGTCAACGGCGCGTTCGTCGACACGGACCTCGAGGAACGCCTGCGTAAACGGGACGTAGAGACGGTCGTCCTCTGTGGCTTCACCACCGATCACTGCGTGTCGACGACGACCCGAATGGCCGAGAACCGCGGCTTCGATCCGGTCGTCGTCGCGGACGCCACGGCGACGTTCGACCGCGAGGGCTACGACGGGACGACCTACGACGCCGAGACGAGCCACCGACTCGCACTGGCTCACCTCGAGGGGGAGTTCGCGACGGTCGCGGAGACGGCGGCAGTGATAGACGCGGCCCGAGCGTGATCGGGTCGTCGTGGTTATGGTATACTATTCATAGTGTAAAAGTATATAATACATAGTTTTAGAATCGCCGTGACCCCACCAGCATTCAAGCCCATACGCGCCATAGCGCCGGTATGCGACTGTTCGTCAGCGTCGACCTCCCGGAATCGCTCGCCGACGCCGTCGCCGCGGCCCAGGAACCGCTCTCCGATGCCGCCGGAATCCGGCTCACCGACCCGACACAGGCGCACGTCACGCTCGTCTTCCTCGGTGACGTCGATCCCGATCGCGTGCCCGACCTCGAGCGGGAACTCGAGGCCGCCGTCGACGACGCCGGGGTCGACCCGTTCGAGGCACGCTTTGCCGGCCTGGGCGTCTTTCCGAGCCTCGAGTACATCCGCGTGGTCTGGCTCGGCGTCGAAAACGGACACGAGGAACTGACGCGCCTCCAGGCGGCCGTCGAGAATCGGACGACGGCGATGGGGTTCGAGGCCGACGACCACGAGTTCACGCCTCACGTCACCATCGCGCGAATGGACCACGGCGGCGGGAAAGAGCGCGTCCAGTCGGTCGTCCGCGAGCGCTCGCCAACCGTCGGCACGGCCACCGTCGAGGAGATTCGACTCACCGAGAGTCGACTCACCGACGACGGTCCCGTCTACGAGACGCGTGAGCGCTTCCCGCTCGAGTAGTCGGTTCGTCGAGGCTTTCGCTCGAGTCGATTTCGACGTTCCGTCTCCCATCGGCGAACCACCTGTTCTCTCCGCTCACTATCCGTCGTTCGTGACAGTCCGAGTCCCGCGTCAGTATCGCTTGAAAGACCGTCATCGAAAATAGACTGTTTTGTGATACTTACGTGTATTTTTCGATTTGGGTAGAGTCACCAAACAACTATTATACGCCCTGTAACTCGTGTTATCGACGAAATACAGCGGGAAGAGTAATACCAGATTCTGTTGTAACGGAACAGGTATGATCGAGGGATCGAGGACGGTCGATGTCGGTCGAAGCCTGACTGTCGTGAACCCAAACGCGTCCGTGAGCGCGACCGCCACCGCGGTGATCGAAACGGGTGCCGATCGGCCGATGCTATGACCGAGACCGACGGGTCCCGCGATTCTGGAGGCGACGGAACGACAGTCGGGGCGACAACCGACACGACGGACGGCGCTACGGCCGGCACGGCGGACGACGCGTTCGTCGACGGCGTCACGACCCGACGAGAGGTGCTGGCAGCCCTCGGCGGCGCAGTCGTCCTCTCTTCGACCACCGAGACGACGACCACGTCGGTCTCCGAAGGGCCGGTCCACCTCCGCGTCTACCCCGGCGCCCTCCCGACGACCGGGTGGACCCGCTACGGCTGGCAGGGCGTCTCGAGTGGCTGGCCACCGCCGTACGAGGACGCCCTCGAGGCCATCAGGGATGCGTTCAACCAGGTGACTGCGTACGCCACAGAGCAGGGACGGCTCGAGGGCGTCGACGTGATCGTCGAACGCGGCGGCCAGGTCGACCTCTCGCTCGCATCCGGTTCTTCTCCGCGGGACGCCGTCGCGCCCACCCAGCAGGGCGTCCTCGACGCCTTCGCCGAGGTGCTCGAGGAGCGAGGGGCCGTCACGGGGCGGTGTAGCCACCTCCTGTGCTGGTGGGGGCCGGTTCACTACGCAGTCGGGTACGGCGGCACCCGGCGTCCGAACCACCACGTCCGTGCGGTCGAGGGCGAGGACGCACAGGTCGTCGCCAACCTCGGCGCTGCGGAGACGTGGGACTCCCGCGACGTGACGAAGAACATCGCCATCCACGAGGCCTTTCACACGTTCCTCACCGGCGACGTCGTCGAAACCGTGATCGACAGCCGGTGTGAACACGACCTCGGGACCGCCGTCCGCGTCGACGACGACACCCTCGAAGTGTCGCCGATGGCGACCGCCTACGCCGGACCGGAGGGAGTCGGCGGCGGGACGCGATTCCACGGTACCTCGTGCTACGATCACGACGCGTTCTACCGCCACGACGGCTACGACGGAGTCGAGAACTGGCAGTACACGACGACCGTCAGCGAGGCGACCCTCGAGGCCGTCACGACCTACGTCGAGCGCTATCTGCTCGAGGACGGGTGACTCGGGCACGTTGCTCGAGTGCGCGTCGAACCCTCGACGGCCAGATGGACAAGATTTTAAGCCAGCGTCGGTTACCTGCGTCCACTATGGGCAAAAAATCCAAGGGCAAGAAGAAGCGGCTTGCCAAACTCGAGAACCAGAACAGCCGCGTCCCCGCGTGGGTCATGCTCAAGACCGACATGGAAGTGCAGCGAAACCCCAAACGACGCAACTGGCGTCGAAACGACACTGACGAGTAACCATGAGTGCAAGTGATTTCGACGAACGCGTCGTCACCGTCCCGCTGCGTGACGTGAAGAAAGGCCCCAACCACGAGGCCGCCAACTACGCGATGTCGGTCGTCCGCGAACACCTGGCGAAGCACTTCGCCGTCGACGAGGACGCCATCCGCCTCGACCCCTCGATCAACGAGGAGATCTGGGCTAACGGCCGCGCGAACCCGCCGCGGAAGCTCCGCGTCCGCGCCGCCCGGTTCGAGGACGCCGGCGAGGCCATCGTCGAGGCCGAGGTCGCCGAGTAACTTGCTTCGCGCCGCGTTCGGCGGGTCGTCGTACATCGGCGTCTTCGCCCGTGCGACCGACTCGCACCTGTTCGTCCGCCCCGACGCCGACGACGACCTCGTCACAGCACTCGCCGAGGAACTCGCTGTCGAGGCCGTCCAGACGACCGTCGGCGGCTCCTCGACGGTCGGTGCCCTAGCGATGGGTAACGAGAACGGCCTGCTCGTCAGTTCGCGCGTCCTCGAGTACGAACGCGAACGCCTCGAGGAAACCCTCGACGTGCCCGTCACCGAGTTGCCCGGCCAGATCAACGCCGCTGGAAACGTCGTCCTCGCGAACGACTACGGCGCGTACGTCCACCCCGATCTCCCCCGCGAGGCCGTCCAGGTCGTCGGCGACGCTCTCGAGGTGCCCGTCGAACGCGGCGACCTCGCCGGCGTCAGGACGGTCGGAACCGCGGCCGTGGCGACGAACGATGGCGTCCTCTGTCATCCCAAGGCGACCGACGGGGAGTTAGACGCCCTCGAGGACGCGCTCGACGTCCGCGCGGACGTGGGAACGATCAACTACGGTGCGCCGCTGGTCGGCTCCGGTCTGCTCGCCAACGCCCAGGGATACGTCGTCGGGAGAGACACGACGGGGCCGGAACTGGGCCGAATCGAGGACGCGCTCGGGTACATCGACTGACGGCAGACGAGTCGCGTTTCTTGCCTGTGATGGCCGGAGATCGACTAACAGTTTCTACGGACGATCATGGTACGGCCTCGAGCGTAGCCACGCTTCACTGATTTTACCCTTACTCCCGACGCTCGAACCGATGGCAAAGGACCTCGCTCCCGTCGTCCCACTCGAAGTTCTCGTGAGCGCGCTCGAGCAGGTCGCGGTACGCCTCGAGGTCCTCGACGCCCTCTCTTCTGGTGTCGGCGTCCGTCAGGTCCCCGAGGGTTCGCTCCGTGACGTCGACGACTTCGAACGTCGCGTCGTCGACGACGAACGTATCGCCCGCTTCGGCGTAGGCTCGTCCGCGGTGAATCTGGGTGATTTCGCCGTCGGAAGCCTGTGATCGCATTCGAGGCGAGGGGAGCAGGGTATCCGGCTCGAGTTCGGTCATACCCGGCATTCGGTCGGTGGGGCAAAAACGCTTGAGCCTACGGTGGGGATGGTCTCGAGCATGGCTGGCGTCTCGGAACCCGGATTCATCGATCCCGAGTAGTCGGGTCGGCAGGGAAGGGAACATTCTTCCGACTGCCTGACGGACCAATAGCCATGCGAACAATCGATAGCCGCGAGGCGACACACGCGCGAACCGACGCCGCAACCGAGGTGGCTCACTGATGGGCGCCAGTCAGCAACAGCTGCAGGAACTCTCCCAGCAGCTCCAGGAGATCGAAGAACAGATCCAGGTCCTCCGGAGTGAAGTCGAGCAAGTCCGGGACGAACAGGACGCCGTCGACGAGGCGACCGACGCCATCGATCAGCTCGAGACCGGCTCGACGGTCCAGGTTCCCCTGGGCGGCGGCGCCTACGTCCGGGCGACGATCGACGACATCGACGAGATCATCGTCGAACTCGGTGCCGACTACGCCATCGAACGGGACCAGGACGGCGCTGCCGAGACGCTCGAGCACAAGAAAGACCGCCTCGGCGACCGGATCGACGACCTCGAGGAGGAGATTACGGATCTCGAGAGCGAAAGCGGCCAGCTCGAACAGCAGGCCCAGCAGCTCCAACAGCAGGCGATGCAACAGCAGATGCAGCAGATGCAGGGTCAGGGCCAGGGTCCGGGATCGGATCAGGGCCTCGACGAGTAACGAGGACCGAGAAACGAGGAACGAGAAACCAGCAACGAGAACGAGGAACGAGTAGGCGACACCTATGTTCGACAACCTGAAGGAAAAACTCGGCAGTTTCCGCAAGGACGCCGAAGAAGCCGCGGAGGCGAACGTCGAAGACGTCGACGAGGACGAACTCGAGGACGGCGACCTCGAGGAACCGGTTGACGCGTCAGAGGCGGAACCCGCGCAACCGGAACCGGAACCTGAACCGGACGCCGAGAACGAACCAGCAGCGACGGCCCCAGCCACGGCGACCGACCCGCGGTCGAGTGTCGAGTCTGAACTCGAGGACGAAGCGGCTGCTGGTGCAAGTACTGAACCCGAACCCGAACGCGAGTCTGCGGACGCGGACGCGACCGACGCTGGCGCGTTCGGAACTCGAGACGACGCTCCCGTTGCAGAGACCGACGCCGCACCCGTCGAAGACGGAGCGATCGAGGAGGATGCCACGACCGACGAGGAGGTTGTCGGGGGCGGTTTGCTGGGCGAAAGCGAAGACGGAGACGAACCCGAAGAGGACCTCGAGGTCGAAGCCGACGCTGAAGTCGAAGCTGAAGTTGAAGCCGAAACCGACGCAGACGACACCAGCGGCATCGGCTTCGGCCGCAAGGCCAAATCACTCGTCCGCGGCAAGTTCGTCATCGAAGAAGACGACCTCGAGGGGCCGCTTCAGGAACTCGAACTGGCCCTGCTCTCGAGCGACGTCGAAATGGGCGTCGTCGACGAGATCGTCGACAACATCCGCGAGAAACTCGTCGGCGAGACACGCACGTTCACCACCTCGACGGGCGCGGTCGTCGAAGAGGCCCTCAAAGACGCAATCTACGACGTGATCAGCGTCGGCCAGTTCGACTTCGACGAGCGGATCGCCATCGAGGACAAGCCGGTCGTCATCGTCTTCACGGGCGTCAACGGCGTCGGCAAGACGACCTCCATCGCGAAGCTGGACCGCTACTTCGAGGAACGCGGCTACTCGACGGTGATGGCCAACGGCGACACCTACCGCGCCGGCGCGAACGAACAGATCGCCGAGCACGCCAGAGCCCGGGACTCCAAACTCATCGCCCACGACCAGGGCGGCGACCCCGCAGCGGTGCTCTACGACGCCGTCGAGTACGCCGAGGCCAACGACGTCGACGTCGTCCTCGGAGACACCGCGGGTCGGCTCCACACCAACGAGGGGCTGATGGACCAACTCGAGAAGATCGGTCGCGTCGTCGGCCCCGACATGACCCTGTTCGTTGACGAGGCCGTCGCCGGCCAGGACGCCGTCAACCGAGCCCGGGAGTTCAACGCGGCCGCCGAGATCGACGGCACGATTCTCACGAAAGCCGACGCCGACTCGAACGGCGGGGCAGCCATTTCGGTGGCCCACGTCACCGGCAAGCCGATCCTCTTCCTGGGCATCGGCCAGGGCTACGAGGACCTCGAGCCCTTCGACCCCGACGAGATGGTCGAGCGGCTGCTCGAGGAGTAAGGACTGACGTTCTCACAGCGGACGACGTTTTTCGAGGGCGTCGAGCAAATCAGCGATCCTCGTCCACGCCGTTGGACGCGACGCCGAGCGTCGCGGTCATTCGCACGGCTTCCTCGACGCTGACGTCGACGTCGGAGACGGCTTCATCGGGGACGTGGACGATGAACCCGTTCGTCATCGGATTCGGGCCGAGCGGGATCATGACCGTCTGCATGTCCCCCGCATCTGCACTCTCCTCGATCGCCGTCGGAGTGTCGGCGGTCAGAAAGCCGAGGACGTGCGCGCCCCGGTGGGGGAATTCGACGAGTTTCACGTCCTCGAACTGGTCGACGTCGTCGTCGATCAGGACGTTGCTCGCCTGGCGAACGCTCGTGTAGATCGTTCCAATGCCGGGAATCGTCTCGAAGGTGCGGTGGAACCAGCGAGAGAGGTACGTACCGGGGGTGTAATCCGCAGCGAGTCCGACGAGGAGGAAGAATGCGAGCAGCGCGAGGATGGTCAGCACTTGCATGACCGCTGTCGACGGCTCGTTGTCCCAGAGGTAGCCGATGCCGGCGATCACCGGCGTGAGGATCCCGAGGACGAACTCAAGGACGACGAGGAGGACGATGAGCGTGACGATGATCGGGATCGTGATCACGACCCCGTTGACGAACCACCGCCTCAGCCGCGACGACAGCGCGTTCATACGTCCGTATACGGTACGGATCCATGAAATTCGTTCGGCCTGCAGTGATCACGAGTCGGTGGTATCGACGCGCTCACGGCACCGGCGGTGATCGTCTCAGTGCTCGTATGACCGGTGGAATGATCGTGCCAGCGCTCGAGTATGACCGACGGGACGGTCACGCCAGCGCTCGAGGACGGACAGTGGTACGGTCACGCCAGCGCTCGAGGCGGTCGGCGACTGCCCGAGGGACAGACCTTTCGGTCGCCCAACCATCGATGGAGACATGACGAAAACGCCGCCACCGCGACTCGTCTACGACGACGACTGTGGCTTCTGTACCTGGTGTGCCGAGTACGCCGGTGCCCGCGGCGCGTTCGAACTCGTCGGCTTCGAGGACCTCTCGCCGGATCAACTCGCCCGACTGCCCGACGACTACGAAACCTGCGCCCACCTCCTCACCCGGGACCGGGTCTACTCCTGCGGCGAAGCCCTCGAGGAGGCCGTGGCCCGCCTCGAGACGCCCGATCGGTTCGTGGCTCGAGCGTTCCGGCGACTCCCCGGACACGGTCGATTGCGAGAGTGGGGATACCGCGCGGTTGCGGACAACCGGGTCCTGTTCGGCAAAATTGCGAGCCGGGACCCACCGGCGAGACAGCAGTGACAGCAGCCGTCACCTCGTACGAACGATATTGATCCTCGCTATAACATCTATACTATTACCGAACAACGAGTCTCGAACGTCTCGGGTGGTCGAATTACTCAGGGAATAAGAGAGTCAGGCTGACCACTTTCAGCCGGCTATACGACCATTTATACCCCATGCCGACCCTAGACGATTTCAATGGCGCAAGCGGGCAACTCTGAACTCGTCGACGCGTTCGAGCAGTTCTTCCGTAACTACTACGACAACGAGATCAAGCAGCTCGCCCAGCGTTACCCCAACGAACAGCGCTCGCTGTCGGTCGACTGGCAGGACCTCTACCGGTTCGACCCGGACCTGGCCGACGACTTCCTGAACCAGCCAGAACAGCTCCAGCGCTACGCCGAGGAAGCCCTCCGACTCTACGACCTGCCGATCGACGTCAGCCTCGGGCAGGCCCACGTCCGCATCCACACTCTCCCGGACACCGAATCCCCCGAGATCCGCGAGATTCGCGCCCGCCACATGAACACCCTCGTCCAGGTGCGCGGCATCGTCCGGAAGGCTACCGACGTCCGCCCGAAGATCGAGGAGGCCGCCTTCGAGTGCCAGCTCTGTGGCACTCTCTCGCGAATCCCCCAGTCGACCGGCGACTTCCAGGAACCCCACGAGTGCCAGGGCTGTGAGCGACAGGGCCCCTTCCGCGTGAACTTCGACCAGTCCGAGTTCGTCGACTCCCAGAAACTGCGCATCCAGGAGAGCCCCGAGGGACTGCGCGGCGGTGAGACGCCCCAGGCCATCGACGTCAACATCGAGGACGACATCACCGGCGAGGTCACCCCCGGCGATCACGTCTCCGCGGTGGGCGTCCTGCGCCTCGAGCAACAGGGCAACCAGCAGGAGAAGTCGCCCATCTTCGACTTCTACATGGAGGGAATGTCCGTCCAGGTCGACGAGGAGCAGTTCGAGGACATGGACATCACCGACGAGGACAAGAAACAGATCTACGAGATTTCCCAGCGCGAGGACGTCTACGAGGACATGGTCGGCTCCATCGCGCCGGCCATCTACGGCTACGAGGAAGAGAAGCTCGCGATGATGCTCCAGCTGTTCTCGGGCGTGACGAAGCAGTTACCCGACGGCTCGAGGATTCGCGGAGACCTGCACATGCTACTTATCGGAGATCCTGGTACGGGGAAATGTGTTTCAGGCGACACGGAAGTCGTACTTGGAGATGGACGTGAAGTCAGTATCAGGGAACTCGTCGAATCGAACCTCGAGAATCCGAAACCCATCGACGACGGGTGGTGGGATGAAGTCGACCTCGAGGTCCCCTCCCTTCAACAGGACGGCACCATATCGAATCAACGAGCTACCAAAGTCTGGAAGCGTGAAGCACCCGACCAGTTGTATCGAATTCAGACATCGAGCGGACGCGAAATCGAAGTAACACCGTCGCATCCGTTGTTTGTTCAGCAAGACGGTCACTTCACACCAGTACGAGCGAGTGAGCTACAGGAAGGTTCGTTTATTAGCGTTCCTCGTCGTCTCCCAACGGAAGGAAACGACTCGCTTGAGGGAGATGTCCGACGTTCCCAATCGAGGAATGCCGTTCGCCTCGACGTACCAACCGAGTGGACCCCTTCTCTCGCCCGGTTAGTCGGGTATATTGTAGCAGAGGGATACGTCGAGAAACGCCCTGACAACACGGGTTTCGTCTCGATTACAAACAACGATCAAGAAGTCCTGGAAGACGCCAAGTGTGCTCTTTCGGATCTCAATTTGAACGCAACGGTTCGGGAGGTACATCCCGATAAAGAGGCTCGTGAGATACTGTGTTCATCTGGCGAGTTCGTAAGTTTCCTCCAGTCGCTCGATCCACGATTACTGCAGTCATCGCACGAACAACGGGTTCCAGAGCAACTATTACGCGCTTCGACAAGAATTCAGACCGAATTTGTAAAAGGGGTGATTGAGGGAGAAGGCCACGTCTCTCAAACTCAGCGTGAACTGACAGTGGCTTCGATGAGTGAAGAATTGCTCGAGGGCGTCAGATCGATTCTGCTATCCCTCGGGATTCGCTCCCAACTGCACGAGCGACACAATGGAAGTCATCGACTCCGAATTAGCGGTAAAGAGTTCGGAACGTACGTATCCAAAGTCGGGTTTGTCACAGATCGGAAGCAAAGTGCTGCGGACAGTTACACTGGAACGGCCGGGAACACGAATACCGACATAGTTCCCAAAATTGGAACAGAATTACGGCGTATCAGAGAGTCGCTAGGCCTCACACAGGCCGAATGCGGAATTCCTCGGAGTACGTATCAGCACTACGAACGGGGTTCTCGTAACCCTAGTAGAGAGAGTCTAAAAAAGGTGGTGTCCAGGTTCGAACAATCGATCTCGGCTGAGAAATCGAAAGTAGATAGCCCCCTATCCGCCGATGGGGGTTCACTCGAGACAGCCGTGCAACGACTCCAACACTTCATCGAGGGGGACGTTTGCTGGGATCGTATAGAGGTAATCGATGCAGTTGAACCCGACGAGGAGTGGGTATACGATCTCGAAATCGAAGGCACACACAACTACATCTCGAACGGGATCATCTCCCACAACTCTCAGATGCTAGGATATATTCAAAATATTGCACCCCGTTCGGTCTACACCTCGGGCAAGGGGTCGTCCTCGGCAGGGCTTACCGCTGCTGCGGTGAGAGACGACTTCGGCGACGGCCAACAGTGGACCCTCGAGGCCGGAGCCCTCGTCCTCGCCGACCAGGGAATTGCGGCGGTGGACGAGCTCGACAAGATGCGCCCGGAGGATCGAAGCGCCATGCACGAGGCCCTCGAGCAACAGCGGATCTCCGTTTCGAAGGCCGGCATCAACGCCACCCTCAAATCCCGCTGTTCGCTGCTCGGGGCGGCCAATCCTAAGTACGGCCGCTTCGACCACTACGAGCCCATCAGCGAGCAGATCGACCTCGAGCCGGCGCTCATCTCGCGGTTCGATCTGATCTTCACCGTCACGGACCAGCCCGACGAGGAGAAAGACCGCAATCTGGCAGAACACATCTTGACGACGAACTACGCCGGCGAGTTGACGACCCAGCAACGGGAGATGCCCCAGCTCGACGTCTCCACCGAGGAGATCGAGTCGATGACCGAGGAGGTCGACCCGGTGATCGACGCCGACTTGCTGCGCAAGTACATCGCGTACTCCAAGCAGAACTGCCACCCGCGGATGACTCAGGAGGCCCGGGAAGCCATCCGGGACTTCTACGTCGACCTCCGCTCGAAGGGGACCGACGAGGACGCCGCAGTGCCGGTGACGGCCCGAAAGCTCGAGGGCCTGGTCCGGTTGTCGGAGGCCAGCGCGCGGATCCGCCTCTCCGATACGGTCGAGGAGGAAGACGCCACGCGCGTGATCGAGATCGTTCGCTCGTGTCTGCAGGACATCGGCGTCGATCCCGAGACCGGCGAGTTCGACGCGGACATCGTCGAGGCAGGGACCTCGAAGTCTCAGCGCGACCGGATCAAGAACATCAAGCAACTGATCAGCGACGTCGAGGAGGAGTACGACGAGGGCGCGCCGATCGACGTCGTCCTCGAGCGGGCGAACGAGATCGGCATGGACCAGTCGAAAGCCGAACACGAGATCGAGAAGCTCAAGCAGAAAGGCGAGGTTTACGAGCCGAGTACGAACAACTTGCGGACGACGTAGGCGTCGCTCGCGCTCGTGCTCGGCGTCGCCAAAAAGTGGATCGCCTCGAGTCCTCACTCCACCTGGTCGACCAGTTCGACGGCCGATCGGATCGTAACCGGCGAGACGTCGGCGACGTCGGCGGCGGCCTGCTGGGTGATGGCCTCGCAGTCGAGAACGACCGAGGCGTGATACAGACAGCCAGCGGCGACGCCGCCTGGATTTCGGCCACCGATCAGACTCTGTTCGAGGAGCGCGTCGACGCGTTCCTGGGCGTAGCGCTCGACGTCGGTATCGAGGTCGAGTTTCGAGGCGAACCGCGGTAAGTACTGGGACGGGTCGATCGGACCGGTCGGCAAGCCGAGTTCGCGGTTGAGGGCGTCGTAGGCGGCCTTGAGTTCGTTTTCGCTGGCACGGGAGACGGCGACGATTTCGTCGATGGTTCGGGCGATCGACCGCGTTCGACACGTCGCGTAGACCGAGGCCGCGGCGAAGCCCTCGAGCGACCGACCCTGTAGCAGGTTCTCCGACTGGGCCGATTTGAAGAGGGTACACGACTGTTCACGGACGGATACGGGAAGTGAGAGGCGACTTCGAATGCGACGGATCTCGGTAAATCCGTAGACGCGATTTCGGTCCGCTTTCGTCGCGATGCGAGCGCGGTTGTGCTCGCGCCTGAGTCTGCCGAACTGACGACGTTTCCGGCCGGTGAGACGCGTGCCCGAACCGTAGCCGATTTCGGTCGAGAGACCGCGGTCGTGTCGCGACCGCGTGAGCGGCGCGCCAGTTCGGCGCCGAGACTGGTCCTGGTCGCCGTAGGATCGCCACTCCGGGCCAGGATCGATCGCGTGCTCTCGACAGACGAGTCCACACTGGCTACAGATCTGTTCCGTCCCCGTCGATCGGATGGTCCCCTCGCACTCGGGACACCGGTCCTTACGTGCACCTTGTTCCACCATACATTCATTGGGACATTGGTAGTATTTAAATTATACTATTGAAATACAACCTTCATTTTTATCTGTAGGAGTTAAAAATACGGTTGGGCATAACACCTAATTTCCACCGTATCAGGCTCGAGACGGGTCCGGTTCAGGCTGGGTGACGAACTCGAGAACCTCGTCGTCGGTCACCTCGAGCCCCTGTCGCCGGAAGAAGGAGGCAACGTTGTGGCAGTCTCGCTCGAGGAAGCCCCGACTGTTGGGGTGGTGGACGGTGACGGCTTGCCCGAGGTCGATGACGATGAGCTGATTCTCGTGGACGATGACGTTGTACTCGCTCAGGTCGCCGTGGATCAGGCCGGCCGAGTAGAGTCGACGCATGTACTCCCGAATCACCTCGTAGGCGGTCTGCGGATTCTCGACGTGAACCTCGCCGAGGCGCTTCGCTCGACCGTCCGCGTCGTTTCCGAGGTATTCCATCACGAGGACGTTCCGTTCGGCTGCGATTGGTTCCGGGACGCGAACGCCGGCGGCGCGGGCGCGCTCGAGGTTGGCCAGCTCCTTGCGGACCCAGGCGAGGACGACGTCCTTCTTCTTACCACCAAGTCCCTCGAACCGGGGGTCGCCCTCGAGGTAGTCGCGCATCTGGCGGAAGTTCGAGGCGTTGATCCGGTAAATCTTCACGGCGACCTCCCGGTCGTCACCGAGGGCGTGGTAGACGTTGGCCTCCTTACCGGTCGAGATGGGGCCGCCGAAGGCCTCGACGTGGCCGTCCTGGACGAGTTTGTACAGCGCGGCGAAGGTGGCGTCGTCGAACACCGACTGTTCGACCTTGAACTGGTCGGCGTCCTTGATGCGTTCCTCGAACTGTTCGAACTCGCGGTCGCGCTTGCGGGCGATACGGTCGGCTTCCGTGTCGGTGACGTCGATCTCCTCCCACTCATCACCCGGGGTGTCCGCTTCCTCGAGGTCGACCAGTTCGAACGCGGCTGTCATCTAGGGTGACGTAGGGCGCGAAACGGGTAAAGGGTAGGCATGAGCAACTGGTCGGATTCGACGGCAGGGTGACCGGGAGTAGAAGTAAACAGTATCTGTAGCCATTGTACACGAAAAACTTTTAGTATTCCTGGTGGACCACCACTGTAGGGTCTGTTACCATGTCTCGAGACGTCTTCGACGAACGCGAGTACGAACGTCGGGTCGAGCGAGCGAAGACTCAGTTGCGCGAGGAGGAACTCGACGCCATCGTCGTCACCGATCCGGCCAACATGAACTACCTCACCGGCTACGACGGCTGGTCGTTTTACGTCCACCAGGCCGTCGTCGTCACGGTCGAGCGCGACGAACCGGTATGGGTCGGCCGCGAGATGGACGCTAACGGCGCCCGGGCGACGACTGCTCTCTCCGAGGAGAGCATCCGGGCGTACAGCGACGACCACGTCCACTCGCCGTACGACCTCCATCCGATGGACTACGTCGCGGGCGTCCTCGAGGACCTCGAGGTCGCGGACGGGCGAATCGGCCTCGAGATGGACGCATCCTACTTCACCGCGAAGTCTTACACCCGGTTACAGGGGAACCTTCCAGAAGCCGAATTCGAGGACGCGACGCTGCTGGTTGGCTGGGTTCGGATCAAAAAGTCCGAACAGGAACTCGAGTACATGCGCCAGGCGGCCCGCATCTCGGAGAACGCGATGCAGGCGGGTCTCGACGCGATCGCGGAAGGCGTCCCCGAGTACGAGGCCGCGGCCGCGATTTACGACGCACTGATCACCGGCACCGACGACTACGGCGGCGATTATCCGGCGATCGTCCCGCTGATGCCCTCGGGCGATCACACCGACACGCCCCACCTCACGTGGACTGACCGCCCGTTCGAGGACGGCGATCCCGTCATCATCGAGCTTTCGGGGTGTCGTCACCGGTATCACTCACCGCTGGCCCGGACGACGTTCGTCGGCGACCCGCCCGCGGAACTCGAGCGAACCGCAGACATTGTGGTCGAGGGGATCGAGGCGGCCCTCGACGCTGTCGAGCCGGGGGTCACCTGCGAGGCCGTCGAGAAGGCCTGGCGCGACACGATCGCCCAGTACGGCCTCGAAAAGGAGGACCGAATCGGCTACTCGATGGGGCTCGGCTACCCGCCGGACTGGGGCGAACACACCGCGAGCATTCGCCCGGGCGACGAGACCGTCCTCGAGGAGGACATGACGTTCCACATGATCCCCGGCATCTGGACGGAAGAAATTGGGATGGAGATCAGCGAGACGTTCCGCGTGACGGGAACCGGCGCGGAGACGCTGGCCGACTTCCCACGGCGGTTGTTCACGGCGTAGCCACAACGGTTGGACGGCCGACGGAACGAACGGCGGAGTTCGTCGCGAACTGGCGCCCGATTCGGCGCTCTCGAGGGAGAGAGTTCACCGAACCAGGCCGGAGCGGTCGGGCTGTCACTCGGTCGGCAGCGCCGCTGCCACCATTTCGATCGGGTGGGGAGGCTCGTCGCAGCCGTCGTGGGCAGAGAGCTGCGTTCGACAGGACGCACCCGGCGCCACGACCCGGTCGCCGTCGCTCGAGTCGACCTGGTCGAACAGGATATCCCCGATGGCCCGGCTGAGCGAGTAGTGCTCGGCCTCGTAGCCGAATGAGCCGGCCATTCCGCAACAGCCCGAATCGAGCGCGTCGACCTCGTAGCCGACGGTCTCGAGGACGGCCGCGGCGTGGCCGTCCTTCTTCGTCGCCTTCTGGTGACAGTGGCCGTGGTAGGTCAGACGACGGCCGGCCCCGTCGGCCGGCAGTTCGCCGGCCAGGTCGAACCGGTCAAGGTACTCACAGACGCCGTAGGAGTTCCTCGAGAGTCGTTCCACATCGGGACCCGACAGCAGATCCGGGTAATCCGACTGGAACATGACCGCGTCGGAGGGTTCCACCAGGACGACCTCCCACCCGTCCTCGAGGAACGGCGTCAGCGCGTCGACGTTAGTCCGGGCGCGTTCGCGGGAGAGGTCCAGGAAGCCCTTCGAGTGCGCCGGCCGTCCGGTCGAGGTCACGCCGTCGGGAAGTCGAACGTGAACGCCGGCCGTCTCGAGGACCTGGACGGCCGCCTTGCCCGCCCGCGGGTGGTTGTAGTTCGTGTACGTATCCGGGAAGAGGAGCACCTTCCGGTCCGCCGCCTCGAGCGGGACTCGGGAACCGCGCGCCTCGAACCAGTCCTCGAAGCTTTCGCTCGCAAACGTCGGGAAATCGCGCTCGCGGGCGATTCCGGCCGTTTTCTCGGCGACCGTCCCCGATCCCGGTAGCGACGCGGCCCAGTTCGACAGCGGCGCGAGCGCGGAGCCAACGGCGTTGAGGCGGTCGACGTTCGCGAAGAGGCGGTCCCGGAGGGACGCCCCGTTTCGCTGGTGGGCGGCGTGTTCCACCTCGGCTTTGAGCTTCGCCATGTCCACCTCGCTCGGGCAGTCGCGCTTACAGCCCTTGCAGCCGATACAGAGGTCCACGACTTCGGCCAGGAACTCCTCGTCGACCGCGTCGGCGTCGAGTTCGCCGCTCATCGCCCCCCGGAGCGCGTTCGCCCGGCCGCGGGTGCTGAGGCTCTCTTCCTCGGCCGCACGGAACGTCGGGCACATCACGCCGCCGGTCGTCTCCTGGCCGCTCCGACAGCCGGCACAGCCGTGACAGAGGTCGACCATCCCCTGGAACCCGTTCTCGTTGTCCCAGTTCAGGGCCGGTTCGAGCCCCGGATCGAACGCGTAGTCGGGGTCGAACCGGAGGTGCTCGGTCATGTCGTGGTCGCCACAGACGGTCCCGGGATTGAGCAGCCAGTCGGGGTCGAAGGCCGTCTTCAGGTCGCGAAAGAGGTTCCACACGTCGTCGCCGTAGAGCTTGTGATTCCACTGCGTGCGGGCGCGGCCGTCGCCGTGTTCTCCCGACACCGAGCCGCCGTACTCGACGACGAGGTCGGTGACGTCGTCCGCGAGCGACTCGAACGCCTCGAGTCCAGCCGGGCTCTTGGTGTCGACGAGCGGCCGCATGTGCATACAGCCCGGCCCCGCGTGGGCGTAGAAGCTGGCGAACGTGTCGTACTCCTCGAGGACGGTCTGGAAGTCCGCAACGTAGTCCGCCAGGTTCTCGGTCGGGACGGCCGTGTCCTCGATGAACGAGATGTGCTTCGCGTCGGACGTTCGCGAGAGGAGGATCGGGGCCGCGCTCTTGCGGAGCTTCCAGAGTTCGGCGATGCCTTGCGGGTCGTGGGCCTCGAGGGCGTCGAAGGCCCGGATGGGGTCGTGATCCGGGGCGGCAACCACGTTCGAGTCCGCTTCGTCGGCCCCCGGATCCGGGACGTCCGCATCCGGCAACCGATCGGCCAGCAGGGCCGCGACCTGCTCGTGGCCGTGCTCGTCGTCCTCGGCGTAGAACTCGACGAGCAAGGCGGTCTCGGTGCCCGCGGGGAGTCGTTCGGCGACGGCCGCGAACTCCTCGGTTCGCTCGGCGAGGTCGATCAGCACGTCGTCGATCGCCTCGATCGCCGCCGGATCGTGGTTGCGGACGATCGTATCGACGTCGGCCATCGCCTCAAGCAGGTCGTGGTAAGTCAACAACGCTACGGACGTGGTCTCGGGCACGGGTTCGAGCGAGACCGTCGCTTCCGTCACGACGCCGAGGGTCCCTTCGCTGCCGGCGAGCACCCGGGCGAGGTTGACCGTCGCGTCGGGGTCGGGATCGCCGTCGATCACGAGCGGGCCGTCGCCACGCTCGTCGAACGCGTCGGGCCGCCCGTAGGCCTCCGCGACCAGCCGGTCCAGATTGTACCCCGAGACGTTGCGCTTCAGTTGCGGGAAGGCCTCGCCGATAGCGCCTGCTTCCTCGTCGATCACGCGGCGCAACGCCTCGTAGACGCGCTCGAGGAGGTCGCCGTCCTGATCGGCCGTACTCCGGAGGTCGGCGACGGTCACCTCGCCGATGTGCTCGACGGAGCCGTCGGCGAGGACGACCTCGCACGACTCGACGTAGGCGTCGGTCTTGCCGTACTGCAGCGAGTGGGCGCCCGTCGAGTTGTTCCCGATGGCGCCGCCGACCGTGCTGCGGTTGCCGGCGGCGGGGTCGGGCGCGAACTTCAACTCGTGGGGGTCGAGCGCCGCGTTCAGGTCGGCGAGAACGGCCCCTGCCTGGACGGTCGCCCGGCGTTCGGCAGGATCGATGGTGCCGACCGCGTCCATGTGCGCCGTGAAGTCGAGGACGACCGCCTCGTTGACCGCCTGGCCGGCGAGGCTCGTGCCGGCGCCGCGCGGCAAGACGGGGATGCCGTTGTCGGCGCAGTAGTCGACGACGCTCGAGACGTCCGCCGTCGATCGCGGCAGAACGACGCCGACGGGCGTCCGCTCGTACGCGCTCGCGTCGGTCGCGTACAGCTGACGGGTGTACTCGTCGAATCGGACCTCGCCGTCGATTCGCGCGTCCAGGTCCGAGACGAGAGCCGGTCGATCGACGGTCCCGCCGACGTAGTCGTAGTTCGCCCGTGAATCCGCCGCGGGATCGGCTCCCCGGTCCGCCGCCGAATCGGATCGGCTCGAGTCCGGTTCCCCCGCCGGGTCGGGCCGATCGGTCGTGGACGCGGCGTCGTCGGTGGCCATCGCTCGGTCACCCCGACGTTGGCTCGAGGACGGCGTTCTCGAGAGCGTCGCCCGACTCGAGGGCGCGGACGTTGTGGGTGACGATGTCGGCCAGCCGATCCCAGTGTTTCGGCGTGTGGCCGCCCGTGTGGGGCGTGATCAGGCAGTTCTCGAGGTCCCACAGCGGGTGGTCGTTGGGCAGCGGTTCGGGATCGGTGACGTCGAGGGCGGCCCCCCGGATGCCGTTGAACTGCAGCGCCGAAACGAGCGCGTCGGTGTCGATGAGCCCTCCTCGAGCGGCGTTGACGACGACGGCGTTCGGCGGGAGCGTCGCCAATTCCGTCTCGCCGACGAGGCCGCGGGTCGTATCGTTGAGCGGGCACGCCAGGACGACGTAGTCGCTGCGCGAGAACGCCTCGTGCACGTCGTCCGCCTCGAATCCGAAGATCTCGTCGGTCGGGCCGCCCTTCGACGGCGTGTACCGGATGCCGATCGTCTCGACGTCGAAGCCCTCGAGCCGTGTAACGATCTGCTGGCCGATCGAGCCAAGGCCGACGACCGTCACGGTGCTGTCGGTGAATTCGTGGGACTGGAAGTGGCGCCACTCGCCATTTTGCTTGCGGCGCCACCCTTCGTGGAGGTTTCGCGCGAAGACGAGCATGTTGGCGATCGACTGCTCGGCGATGCCGGGCGCGTGGATGCCACCCGCGTTGGTCACGGCGACGCCGTGGTCGGCCAGCGCATCCATTGGGACGTGGTCGGTCCCGGCGAACGTACACGCGAACAACTCGAGGCGGTCGGCGTACTCAAGCATGGCCTCCTCGATGGTGATTCCGGTCACCACTCGAGCCTGTGAAACGAGTTCGCGCTCGGCCGCTGGCGTGCGAGCGAGTGCGACGGTGCGATCGGGGAGGCGCTCGCGCAGCGCCTCGGCGTACGATTCCATCGACAGGCCCTCCGTTCCCTCCCGGAGAACGACGACGTCTGGATTCGTGCTCATGTGGATCATCTCCGTCACAGCGACGGCCCACCGTCCCTGAAACGTTCGTACGCTACGGTTGTCACACGTTCCCTTATCCTTTTTGTGTACCCGACGTTAACACTGATTGTGTATAATTAAGTGCGTGGGCCGCGTCAGCGTCTCGCATGAGCGAGTCAATACGGGACCGGCTCGTCCCCCTCCGTCGCCGTTTTCACCGCCACCCAGAACCGGCCTGGTGTGAGTTTCAGACGACCGCTCGACTCGTCGACGAACTCGAGCGGATCGACGTCGACGAACTCGCCGTCGGGGCGGACGCGTACGATCCCGCCGACCGGATGGCCGTGCCCGACGAGGCGGACCTGGAGCCCTGGCTCGAGGGGGCGCGTGAGGCCGGCGTTCGCGAGGACCTCCTCGAGCGGATGGCTGAGGGAACAACCGGTGCCGTCGCGGTCCTCGATCGAGGCGACGGGCCGGCCATCGGGCTGCGCGTCGACATCGACGGCCTGTTCATCGAGGAATCGACCGATGCGGATCACGAACCGGCCGCCGAGGGCTTTCGATCCGAACTCGACGGCACGATGCACGCCTGCGGGCACGACGCCCACATGACCTGGGGACTGGCCACGCTCGAGGCGATCGTTGAGAGCGACTTCGCCGGGCGACTGGTCGTCTTCTTCCAGCCAGCCGAGGAAACCGGTGGCGGCGGGTGTCCGATGGCGAAGAGCGAGTTCGCGGCGGATCTCGACTACCTGCTGGCGATCCACGTCGGCCTCGACCACCCAACGGGGGAGGTCGTCGCGGGCATCGAGAAACCCCTGGCCATGTGCCACGTCGACGCGACGATAGAGGGAACCTCTGCACACGCGGGAAAGGCACCCAACGAGGGAGAAAACGCCTTGCACGCCATGGCCACGGCGATCGAGAACGCCTACGGCATCCCCCGCCACGGCGACGGGATGACCCGCGTGAACGTCGGTCGTGCGGAGGCGGGAACCGCGAGCAACGTCATCGCCGAACGGGCCCACATCGTCGCCGAAGCCCGCGGCGAGACCACGGCGCTGATGGAGTACGTGAAGGAGCGACTCGAGCGGACGATCAAGTCGGCTGCGACGCTTCACGGCTGTCAGGCGGACGTCGAAATCGTCAGCGAATCGCCGCGGGCCGACAGCGATCCCGAACTGCAGACGCTCGTGAGCGAGGTCGCGGCCGACGTGGTGGGAATCGAGCACGTGCTCCCCGCAGCCGACTTCGGGGCGAGCGAGGACGCGACCTTCCTGATGGAACGCGTCCAGGCAGACGGCGGTCTCGCGTCGTACCTCATCGTCGGCACCGATCACCCGACGAGCCACCACACGCCCACGTTCGACGTCGATGAGCGGAGTCTCGAACACGGCGTCGACGTGCTCGTCGAAACGATTCGCGAACTCGAGCGACGGCACCCGGTGGCTCGTCGCGACGAGAGCGAGGCATGAGCGACAGCCGCGTTACCCTCGCGGACGTCGAGGCGGCCCAGGAGCGCATCGACGACGTCGTCCATCGCACGCCGCTGGATACGTCGCGCACCTTCGCCGAGATGAGCGGCGCGGCATCGGTCGGGCTCAAACTCGAGAACGTCCAGCGAACGGGCTCGTTCAAGATTCGGGGGGCGTACAACCGGTTGGCCCAGCTCTCGGAGGCGGAGCGAGAAGCGGGGGTCGTCTCCTCGAGTGCGGGAAATCACGCACAGGGCGTGGCGCTGGCCGGGCAGCTGCTCGAGATCGAGACGACCATCGTCGTCCCCGAGGTGACCCCCGCGGCGAAGATCGAGGCCACCCGCGGCTACGGGGCCAAAGTGGTCGTCGAGGGCGACATCTACGAACGATCGTACGAGCACGCCCTCGAACGGGCCGACGAGACCGGCGAGACGTTCGTCCACCCCTTCGACGACGAGGAGATTGTCGCCGGGCAGGGGACGATCAGCCTCGAGTTGCTCGAGCAGTATCCCGAAATCGACACCGTGCTCGTCGCCATCGGCGGCGGCGGGCTGATTTCGGGCATCGGGACGGTGCTGAAGGCCCACGATCCCGAGATCCGCGTGATCGGGGTTCAACCGGAGGGGGCCGCTCACGCGAAGCCCTCGCTCGAGGCAGGCGAGATTCGCGAACTCGAGACCGTCGACACCGTCGCGGAGGGTATCGCAGACACCCGGATGCTGGAGACCACCTTCGCCATGGCCCGCGAGGTCGTCGACGACGTAGTCAGCGTCACCGACCGGGAGATCGCCGCCGCGGTGACGTTGCTGGCCGAACGCGCGAAGACGGTGGTCGAGGGCGCAGGTGCGACGCCGCTGGCGGCCGCCATTTCCACGGAAACGGCGGTGGACCTCGAGGGAGCACACGTCGGCGTGATCGTCTCCGGAGGCAACGTCGGCCTCACCGAACACGCGGAACTGACGCGAACCGGCCTCCACGAACTCGGACGCTACGTCGAGGCAAGGTTGGCCGTCGACGGGTGGCCCTCGGTCGTCGGAGACGTCGCGGAGACCGTCGAGTCCGAGGGCGCCGAACTGGACGTCCTCGAGCGCGCGCGACGCGGTCCCGTCGACGAGCCGAATCGGGTTCCGGTGACCGTTGGTCTCGAGGGCAGCGGACGGGAGCACCTCGGGGGCGTACTCGAGTCGCTGGACGTGCTCGATGGGATTTCCGTCGTCGAGCGCTCGCTCGAGTAACTCCCTCGAATCGCTCCCACGGGCCCACTGTTGGCGCGCTGAACCGCGACTTCGTCGCGGTTCGAATGGCGCGAGGGATGAGTGATCGAGCGAAGCGAGTGAGCGAATCGGCTGGGGAGGGTGTGGACATCCTAGTGGCCACGATCGAGTTGTGGTAACGGCACGATACGGCCGTCGAGACGGAGCAGTGGTCCTCTTACATTGGCAACGAGGGATTCCACGACCTCCCCAGCCGATTCGTTCGCTTTTGACAGTCGCTCACTCATCCCTCGCGCAGTTTCGGGACGCGCCATCGCACGTGGACGATCCGACCAGTACGTGCAGCGGCTCGAATACCAAGTCTCGAGTCGTAGAGTCAGAATCGAAAACGGAAAACGATCACGCCACTTTCGCGCTCGGTCCAACGGCCTCGATCGCCTCGAGGAAGATGCCGATACCCAGTTCGATCTCGCGCTCGCTCGAGTCGAGCGGCGGGAGCAGTCGGATCGTCTTCTTGCCACAGCCGAGGGTCAGGAGACCGCGCTCGAGGGCGGCCTCGACCACGGCGCTCCGGCGCTCGGGGGTATCGAACTCGACGGCCAGCATTAGCCCCTTGCCGCGGACGTCCTCGACGTACTCCGGGGCCTCGTCGCGCAGGAGTTCTTTCGCCTGCTCGCCGCACTCGGTGGCGTTGTCGAGCAGGTCGTACTCCTGGATGGCCTCGAGGGTGAGCGCGCCCATCATCGAGCCGAGCAGGTCGCCACCGCCGAAGGTCGAGCCGAGCCGGTTCTTCTCGTCGGGGAAGACCTCCGAACGCGAGATCGTCGCGCCTACGCGAAGCCCCTTCGCGCTCGCGATGACGTCGGGTTCGATCGGGTAGTGATCCGAGGCCCAGATCTCGCCGGTGCGGCCGACGCCGGCCTGGATCTCGTCGACGACCAGCGGGATGTCGTACTCGTCGGTGACGTCCGCCACCTCCTGCATGAACGCCTCGCTGGGGAATCGGTAGCCGCCGACGCCCTGAATGGGCTCGAGCGCGAGGAAGGCGATCTCGTCGGGGTCGATGTGGCCGCCCTCGGGCGCGAGCATACTGCGGAGCTGGGAGTCGCCGCCGGCGAAGAAGCCGCAGTCGCAACTGTCGGCGTCACAGCCGCGGTCGGCACAGAACGGTACCGTCTCGATCCCGCTGATCTGGGGGTAGTGGCGCGTGTAGACCTCTTTGGACTTCGTGATCGAGAGCGTGCCGAGCGTCCGGCCGTGAAAGCTGCCGGCGAAGGCGACGCCGTACTTCGCCGGGGCGCGGTGATCGTTCGTGATCTTCATCGCGTTCTCCATCGCCTCCGCGCCGGAGTTCGAGAGGAACACCGTGTCCATCCCGTACTGGCTCGAGACCTCGACTAACTTCTCCATGAGGTGACTCGAGCCCGGTACTGCCGACTCCTCGGGTGTAGGACCGGCGCCGAAGTACAGGTCCTGGCCGGCGATTTTCATCGGCTCGACGAGGTCGAACGCCTCGAGTTTGTTGAGAATCTTCTCGTTGTTGTAGCCGAGTGGTGCAGCACCGATGTGGCAGGTGAAATCGAGCAGAACGTTCCCGTCGACGTCCGTGACGAACGGGCCGTCGGCCTCGCGCGTGATATCCCAGACGAAGTCGTGGGAGTACTCGCTGGGCGCGGAGTGCGCCTGATGGAAGTCGACCCACCGCTGGGCGTTCGGACCCGGAAGCGCGTCCGCATCGGGTTCCGCGGTGTCCCTATCCATACACAGATTATGTATACGCCGTACATTAAATCTTGGTATAGGGCAGGGAACGAGTCGAGCCGTCGCACGAAAAAACGAGACGAAACACGGAAGGAGAGGGGCGACTGGCAGCGAGGCGAATAGCCGCAGGCAACTCAGTCGTCGTCGGATTCGACGGGTCCGCCGGGACCGGTCGGCGGTGAATCCGCTTCCGTTTTCCTGCTCGAGCCGATGAGGACGGTCTCGTCCTGCAGCAACACGCGGCCGTAGTTCGAGCCGAAGTCCTTGATCAGTGCGAGCATCGCGAGGAAGCAGACGAACGCGAAGGGAGTACCGGTGATGATCGCCGCCTGCTGGAGCGTGTTCGCGCTTCCGCTGCCGCCGAGGATCATCAAGATTGCGGCGGTCATTCCGAGGACGACGCCCCAGAAGACCCGGTTGATGGTCGACGGTCTGGCCTTCCCGCCGGTCGTCATCATCGAGACGGCCAGCGTCGAGGAGTCCGCGGACGTGACGAAGAACGTCGTCACGAGAATCAGGAACATGTAGATCAGGACCCCGCCCACCGGGATGGCGTACGTGCCGAGTCCGACGGCGCTCAGATCGATTGTGAACTGCAACGCCTCGAAGAGAATGAAGCCGGAAATCTCGGCGCCGGCATCACCGGAGAGCACCGCGCCGAAGTCCGCGACGCCATTATGTTGGGCCCACACCGCAGTACCGCCGACGAACGTGAACCACGGGATGGTCGCCGCCGACGTCGCGACGATGCCGGTGAAGGCGACCTCGCGGACGGTCCGTCCCTTGGAGATGCGGGCGATGAACAGTCCCGCGAACGGGGACCACGACAGCGCCCACGCCCAGTAGAAGACGGTCCAGGTGTTCATCCACTCAGTGGCTGCCGGATCACCGTTGCCCATCGGACCGGCGCCGGTGAAGAGGCTCATCGAGATGAAGTCGGTAATCATGCCGCCGAGGGCCTGAGAACCGAGCAATACCAGGAACAGCGTCGGTCCGACGATGAACGTCGCGAGCATGAGCACGACGAACAGGACCATGTTGAAGTTCGAGAGGCGTCGGATTCCCTTGTCGACACCGAGAACCATCGAGATCGTAAACAGCAACGTCATCATCGTTACGACGGCGAGGATTCCGATATTCCCCATACTGATCCCCCACTGGTAGTCGAGGCCAGTGACGAACTGGCTACCGATGAATCCCAGCGAGGTTGCCACGCCGCCGATCGTCGCGAAGACGGCGAGGATGTCGATGACTTTGGCCGCCGGTCCGTCGAGGTTCTCCTTCCCGAGAATCGGCGTCAGTGCCGAGGATACGCGCAACGGGACCGAGTCGTAGTTGTACGCGAAGTACCCGATCGCGATCCCCATGATCGTAAATACGGCTAGCTGGGGCAACGCCCAGTGGAACAGCGTCTGCTGGATCGCAATGGGGATCGCTTCGGCCGTCCCACCCTCGACGTTGAATAGCGGCGAGGGACTATCATAATAGAACAGTCCCTCGGTCGGCCCCCAGAACACGACACCCGCAGCGAAGCCGGCCGAGTACAACATCGCGAAGAACGACAGGAAGCTGTACTCGGGGTCCTCGTCACCGAGTTTGATCCTCCCCCACGGTCCGACGATTAGAAACAGGAGGAAGACCACGATCAGGAACACGATCACCAGCAATGCCCAGTTGAACGCGCCGAGCATCGAATCGTTTAGCGACCCGATCCCTTGCTCGACGGTGTCGGGACTGATGAAGAACGCCGCGATCACGCCGACGGTCAGCAACGCCCCGAACGCGAAGACGATGGGATCGATCTCCTCCCGGAACTGAGCGATCGCTCCCCGCTCGGCGTCACTCATCCCCACTCACCCCCCAAACCGAGCGACAGCTCACTGGTCGGTTGAGCCTCCACCCACAATTTGCCATGCTTCGTGTTGGCATACCGCTACCATTTACGTCGTATACAATAAGTGTTTCTCACTCTCGTAGACTATCTACAGATTGCGTTTATTTGACGTTGGCTCGAGCGACCATCGACTCGAGGCTATGTTCGCTACGGATGTTCTGAAAACACCGTTCGGTCGAGGAATTACCCACGTTCACGGATAACGGCGTTCTGGGAACCTGTAATCTGAATACGCGACGGATCGTCGGTCGAGCTGTGGGCTGAGCAAAATTCGGGTGGCGAGCGACCGTCAGCGAATGCCAGCGGTCGTCAGTTCGCCAGTTCGTCAACGGCCGTCAGTTCGTCAGTTCTTCGAGATTCCGCTCTCGGGCCTCAGCGCTCTCTGCCACTCGCTCGGCGAACTCGTCGACGCGATCTTTGATCTCCTCGCGGGCCGTCTCGGGCGAGAATCCCTCGGACATCGTCAACAGTCGGACGAACGCACGAAGTTCCTCGTCGGTGAGCTGAGCGAACTCCTCGGCCTCGAGTTTCTCGATAACCGCGTCGACGTCGATCTGCCCGACCGGCTCGACGTTGAACTCGACGTTGACCATCCGGTAGTTCGACCCAGCCAGTCGCTGTTCGGCCTTGCCGACGCCCTCCGAGAGCATGTCCTTGAACGGCGTGTGATAGCCCATCGTTCCCAGGTGCAGAAAGGCGAGCATGTCGGTGATCCCCTGGGTGTAGGCGTCCCGATCCTCGTCGTCGGGATCGAACACCGTCTCCCGGTCGCGTTCTTCCATGTAGGCAAAGAGTATACTGAAGTCGAGAATCGCGTTCCGAACCCGACGGCGGATCCGGTTTCGCTTCTGTTTCCTCGAGTGGTCGGTGTAGTCGGTCTTCCGACCGAGCAGGAAGTCGCGGTCGGAAGGTGTGAGAATCCCGCGTGGCCGATCCGCGTCTGCCGCCGGTCGGAGGGACTCCGGCACGTCGTCCTGGCTCATACGTGACACACAGGCTGGCCGCGAATTAACGTTTCCGTTCCCGAGAACGTGACAGTATTCGAACACCTCCGGCAACGGGAGACGACCTTAGACGGGTCGTTGCGAGAGTTCGACGGCCGTCTCGGTCAGCACAGAGACGCCAATCTCGAGGGAGGCATCGTCGACGTCGAACGTGGGCGTGTGGTGACTGGTGGGGTGGTCGGTCCCGACGATGAGGTACGACGCGAGACCGCCGTCGTTCTGGACGCGTTCCATCAGGTACGTAACGTCCTCGCTGACGCCGAACTGAGTCGTGGGAACGACGCGCTCGACGCCGTCGACTTCGCGAGCGATGCGCCCGACGAGATCCCGCAACGCCGGGTGGCTGTCCGCACACGGCGACTCGCTGATGACCCGCGGCGTGACGTCGCAGTCGTGCATCTCCGCGGCGGCGTAGCAGACGCGCTCGAGTTCCGTCCGCATGTACTCCATCAGGCCCGTCGTCTCGCCGCGGACCTCAGCCTCGATCGTGATCTCCTCGGCGATGACGTTGCTCGCGGTGCCGCCTTCGATGCGGCCGACGTTCACGCGGGTCATGCCGTCGCTGTGGCGGGGAATCGCGTACGCGTTCTGGATCGCCGTCGCCGCCGCCTGCATCGCGTTGCCCCCCTCGTTGGGCGCCTTCCCGGCGTGGGCGCTGGCGCCCTCGAACGTCGCGGTCAGGTGGGCCATCGCCAGGGGCTTTTCGACGCCGGCGACGACCTCCCCCGTCGGGTGGTCGAGGCCGACGTGGATCGCCAGCAGGTAGTCGACGTCGTCGAGGTAGCCGCCCTCGGCCATCGCCTTGCCGCCGCCCGAGATCTCCTCGGCGGGCTGGAAGAACACCTTCAGTGTCCCCGAGAAGTCGCTGTCTTTCACCGCTTCGACGGTCCCCAGCGCGATCGCGATGTGGGCGTCGTGCCCGCAGGCGTGCATGTACCCCTCGTGTTCCGAGCGGAACCCATCCGTAACGGGACGGTGGTCCTCGGCCGACGACTCCGCCATCGAGATGGCGTCGAGGTCGACGCGCAGGCCGACGGTCGGCCCCTCGCCCCGTTCGAGCACCGCCACGACACCGGTGTGCCCGCCCGCGGTGCGCTCGAGGAGGTCCTCGCGAACGCCGGCCTCGCGAGCGCGTTCGAGCCAGGGCTCGAGGTCCGCCTCGTCGGGCACGGCCATCCGGTCGGCGGTCGAGAGCGCCTCGCGCCCGACGGCGAGTTCGTCGACGCCGATCCGCTCGAGTTCGGCGACGACGCGCGCGGTCGTCCGGAACTCGCGCCAGCCGGGCTCCGGGTGACGGTGAAACGCCTGCCGAAGGTCGGCCAGCCTGTGTCGCACGTCGTAGGACATTCGTGCCGGATGTAAGCGCGGGAACTACTTAATCGTGGTCGATAATTGTATATCGATTACGCGGCATCGGTGTAGCCGATCGACGGCGGCCGGGGAAAAGGGGCGGCCCTTCCACCTCAGCCGAGGTACGCAACCGCGTCCATCTCGATTCGAACGTCGTCGGGTAGTTTCGAGACCTCGACGCAAACGCGTGCTGGCGGTTCTTCGCCGAACCGTGCGCCGTAGGCCTCGTTGACCCGGTCGTAGTCCTCGAGGTCGGTCAGGTAAACCGTCACCTTCACGACGTCGGAGAGACCCTCGCCGCCGGCCTCCTCGATCACGGCGGCGACGTTCTCGAGCACGCGCTCTGTCTGCGCTTCGATGTCGCCGTCCACGACCTCGCCGGTATCCGGGTCGACCGGGCCGTAGCCGGAGATATAGCACGTATCGCCGGCCAGAACGCCCTGCGAGTAGGGGTTGTCGCTGCTCGGTGCACCGTCGGTCTCGAGTGAGATGGTGTCGGACATGGTTCGTTCGAGCGTCGGCTCAGGCCGTCCGTTTCGCCTCCTCAGTCACGTGTTCGATCGCGTCCACGACGACATCGAGTGCTGTCTCGGCCAGGTCGTGGGTGAGGACGAGCGGTGGGAGGAAACGCAGGACGTTTCCGTCGCGACCCGCGGTCCAGACGAGGACGCCGTGTTCGAAGCAGTAGGTCTGGATCGCATCGACGGCGTCGCCGTCGGGGGCGCCGTCCTCGTCGACGAATTCGGCGCCGATGAACAGTCCCTTCCCGCGGACGTCGGCCAGTCGGTCCGTTTCCGCGGCTGCCTCCAGGAGTCGACCCTGGATGTACTCGCCGAGGTCTCGAGCGTGGGTCAGGAGATCGTGTTCCTGGATGTACTCGATGGCGCGGGTCCCGGCGCGCATTCCCACGACGTGGCCGCGGTAGGTGCCAGCGTGGTCGCCCGACCCCCAGGTGTCGAGGTCCTCGTGGTAGATGGTCGCCGACAGCGGAAAGCCCGCCCCGCCGAGGGCCTTCGCGGAGGTCATCGCGTCCGGGGTAACGCCCTCCCAGTCGCAGGCCCACCACTGCCCGGTGCGGCCAAGCCCGCTCTGGATCTCGTCGAAGACCAGCACGACGTCGTTGTCGTCGGCGATGTCGCGTACTCCCTGCAAGAACCCAGCCGGCGGCGTGACGATGCCGCCCTCGCCCTGGATCGGCTCGACGATGATTCCGGCCGGGTTGGCCAGTCCTCCGTAGGGATCCTCGACGATCGCCTGGACCTCCTCGAGCGCGTGGTCGACCGCCTCGTCGGGCGTCTTGTCCTGACGGAACGGGTGGGGATACGGCGCGTGAACGACGTCTGCGAGCAAGGGCGTGTAGTGGCCCTTGAACTTCTTGTTCGAGGTGACGCTCATCGCGCCGGTCGTCGCGCCGTGGTACGCCCCACGGAAAGCGATGAGGCCGTCGCCACCGGTGTTGTACTTCGAGAGTTTGATCGACGCCTCGATGGCGTCGCTCCCGGTCGGACCGCCGAAGACGACCTTGTTCTGGCCCTGCAGCCCGTCCGGGGCGATCTCGTCGAGCTTTTCGATCAACTCGAGTCGGGCCTCAGTCGGAAAGTCGACTGTGTGGACGAACTTGTCGGCCTGCTCGTGGACGGCCTCGAGCACGTGGGGATTGGCGTGGCCGACGTTGAGCACGCCGATCCCCGCGAAGAGGTCGATGTACGTGTTGCCGTCGGCGTCGCGGACCGTCGCCCCCTTCCCTTCCTCGAACGCGATCGGAATGTCGTTCGGGTACGCGACCGCACTGCTGTCTATTTCCCGCTGTTTCTCGAGCAGCGACCGGGTTATCGGCCCGGGAACGGAATCAACGTCCGGTGCATCGTCGAAGTGAAGGTCGGCGATCGGCGGTCCTGCCGTCATACGTGACTCGTTGTGAAACAGCTACTAATAATTTGTCCACAATATCTATTCAAGTCGTACACAGTTACTGAATAGGTTACGAGCACTACGTTCGTTGCGCCGTCGCCCGCGTCCGCCAGCGTGTCGACGATGGCCAGGTTCGAGTGCTCCAGTTCGGTATCACCCTCAACCCGGCTGACAGCGGTACACTTCCGCCGAGCCGGTCGAAACGGCCAACCGGTGGATGGTCGCGCTGAAACGGCCGACCCTCGACAACCGTAGCCGTCTCGAGACCGGGTGATACTTGACGAATCGTCTGTTATTTCGAGTATGCAACTTCGCCGTCCTCGTCGGCCGCCCCAGTTCCGGGTGGCCGACTCCGCCCAGCAGCTCGTCGGCGGATTCCTGCTGGCGGGGCCGTTCGTCGTCACCGAGGAGGTGTGGGTCCTCGCGTCGAATATGCATCTCGGGCAAGCGTTCGCGACGATCGGTCTCGTCTTCGCGATCGGGTATGCGGCGCTGTACGCCGCAGATTCGAGTCGCGATCCCGATGTGGAGAAGGAAGTCGGCGGCATCCCGCTGCGATTCATCTCCCTCATGCTCGTCTCGTTCGGATCGGTCACCATCCTGGCGTTGCTCTTCGACGCTCCCGATACGTTTATCGAAGAAGCCGAAACCACGACCCGGGTTGCGGTGATCACCGTCAAGGCGATCAGCGTCGGCTCGATCTTCAGCGTCGTCGGGGCGGCGACGGCCGACAGCGTCTTTGCGAAGTGACTGGGTCCGTGATCCACAAACCTACGTTTTAATCGGATCGGGACGAACGCTCGAGTAATGTCCACACCGACGACGGAGAATCCCTACCTCCGGGATCCGCCGGTCGAGTTCGATCCGGTCGAGGACCTCGATCTCGAGTCGGCCGAAGAACAAATTGAGCGCCTGCGGGAGGCTATCCGCGAACACGACCGACGGTACTACGTCGAGAACGACCCGATCATCGCCGACCGAACGTACGATGCCCTCTTCTCACGACTCAGGGAACTCGAGGACGAATTCGACCTCGCTCACCCCGACAGCCCCACCCGAGCGGTGGGGGGCGAACCGCTCGAGGCCTTCGAGACGATCGAACACGTCGCACCGATGCTCTCTATCGACGCCAGCGGCGAGGCCGACGACGTCCGGGAGTTCGACGAACGCGTCCGCCGGGAGCTTCGCGACGCGGGTTACGAGGGCGACGACGAGGTCGCCTACGTCTGTGAACCCAAGTTCGACGGCGTCTCCATAGAGTTCGTCTACGAGGACGGCTCGCTCGAGCGGGCGGTCACCCGCGGCGACGGCCGCGAGGGAGACGACGTGACGCGAAACGCCCGAACGATCGGCTCCGTCCCCCAGCGATTGCACGACAATCCGCCCGAACACTTCGCCGTCCGTGGGGAAGTGTACATGCCCAAAGACGCCTTCCAAGCGCACAACCGCGAGCGCATCGAGCGCGGCGAGGATCCCTTCGCCAACCCCCGGAACGCGACCGCAGGGACGATCCGTCAGCTCGATCCGTCCGTCGTCGCCGAACGCCCGCTCGAGGTGTTCTACTTCGACGTGCTCGCAGCGAGCGACCTCGCGGACAGTCACCGCGAGGAACTCGAGGACTTCCCCCGATATGGTCTCCGGACTAACGACCGCGTCGAAATCGTAGACAATGTCGAGGCAGCCATCGACTACCGCGACCGCCTGCTCGAAGAACGCGACGACCTCCCCTACGAGATCGACGGCGTCGTGATCAAGGTCGACGACCGCGAGGCCCGCGAGGAACTCGGGCAGACGGCTCGCCACGACCGCTGGGCCTACGCCTACAAGTTCCCCGCCCGCGCGGAGGTGACGCCCATCGTCGACGTCGCCGTCCAGGTCGGGCGGACAGGACGGGTCACGCCGGTTGCACTGCTCGAGCCGGTCGACGTCGGCGGCGTCACGGTCTCGCGAGCGAGCCTGCACAACCCCGAGGAGATCGCCGCGAAGAACGTGAACGTCGGCGACACCGTCCGGGTCCAGCGCGCCGGCGACGTCATTCCCTACGTCGAGGAGGTCGTCGAGAAGGGGAGCGAGGGACACTACGTACTGCCCGACGCCTGCCCCGTCTGCGGGAGCGCCATCGAACGCGACGGCCCGCTGGCGTTCTGTACGGGCGGCCTGGCCTGCGACGCCCAGCGCCGACGCTCGATCGAGTACTACGCGAGCGACGACGGCCTCGACCTCGAGGGCCTGGGCGAGAAGACGGTCCGTCAACTGGTCGATGCAGGGTTGCTCGAGAGCGTCGCCGACCTCTACGAGTTACCGGAAGAACGAGACGCACTCCGAGACCTCGAGGGCTGGGGCGAGACGAGCGTCGAGAACCTGGTAGCCGAAATCGAGGCGAGTCGCGAGCCGCCGCTGGCGGAGTTCCTCTCGGCACTCGGCATCCCCCACGTGGGGCCGACGACCGCCCGCGAGCTAGCCGGCGAGTTCGGCTCCTTCGCGGCGTTCCGAGAGACTGCCGAGGACGACCCCGCGAAACTCGAGGGCGTCGACGACGTGGGCGAAACCGTCGCCGAGACGATCTACGAGTTCTTCGCGAGCGAGGCGAACGCGGCCGTCGTCGACGCCGTGCTCGAGCACGTCTCGCCGCAGGAAGCTGATCGAGAGGGCGGTGGCGACGAACTCGAGGGCCTGACGTTCGTCTTCACGGGGAGTCTCGAGGGAATGACCCGGAGCGACGCCCAGGACCTGGTCGAAGCCCATGGCGCGAACGCGACGGGTAGCGTCTCGGGCAACACCGACTACCTCGTCATCGGCGAGAACCCGGGGGCGACGAAGCTCGCCGACGCCGAGGAGGAGGGCGTGGACGTACTCGAGGAGGACGCGTTTCGGGCGTTGCTCGAGGAACGGGGTATCGACGACTGATTCGGTCGAGGACTCGCGGCGAGGGTTCGAGAGGGTGAAAGACGCTCGACGGGTGCCAGGAACGGCGCTACAGGTCGATCTTTTCGAACCGGGCGTACCCGATTGCGAGCGGAACCGCGATCCAGAGCGCGAGGATCACGAACGCGAACCAGTGCTGGAGGTAGAACGGCTGAGAGATCGCATCGACCGCTTCCGGATTCTCGACGAAGAGCGGTCCGCCGACGAACGACGTGTTCGGGATGTCGTGTCGAATCGAGAGCAGCGCCATCAGCGAGTCCAGGAAGACGACGAACAGGTCGAAGCGCTCGATGAAGAGCAGCAGGTCGCCCGAGAACAGCTCGAGTCGACCGTTGACGTACCCGAACAGACTCTGCCAGAAGTACAGTAGGAAGAACGCGCCGACGCCGCCGATTGTGGCGCGGGTCTCGGTGCTTGTAAACGCCGACACGCTGAGGCCGATGGCGACGAAGACGACGCCGAAGCAGATCGTCACGAACACGAGTGCGACGTACTCGAAGAACGGCAACTCGCCGGTCTGAACGAACATGATGATCGCCGCGGGGACGAACCCGGCGAGAATCGCGGCAGTCAGCAGGCCAGCACGGCCGATAAACTTGCCGAGGATGACCTCCTGGCGGGTGTGAGGCAGTGAGAGGAGGATGCGGATGCTCCCGAGTTCCCGTTCACGGACGATGGATTTGATGCTCACCACGAGCCCGGTCAGTGGCACCAGAAAGATGATGGCAGCGACCACGGAGAGACCGAGCAACGCAAACAGCGCGACGCCCGAGTCACCAGACTGTCCCTCGAACCCGCGAGTGGCGACATAGGTGAATCCACCCATCGAGAGCAAGAACAGCGCCATCAGTGCCCACAGCAGACGCGAGCGAATTCCGTCCCGGAAGTCCTTCCGGACGATGGCGGTGACGCTCATGCCGTCACCTCCGTGTACCGCTGGAAGACGTCCTCGAGCGACGCCTCCGCCGTCGAGAAGTCCTCGACGACGATGCCGGCGTCCTCGAGCGCGCCAAGCACCGCCGTCTTCGAGCCAGTCGTCTCGACGGCGACAACCGCCCCGTCCGAACCGGATTCGAGAACTTCGGCGCGTTCGACCCCTTCGAGGGCCCGGACGGCCTCGATGGCGGGTTCGGTGATCCGGTCGGCCTCGATGCGCAACTGGCTGGCCGTCGAGACGGAATCGCGAAGTCCTTCGACGCTGTCGACGGCGACCATCTCGCCGTTCCGGATGATTCCGACGCGGTCACAGACCGCCTCGACCTGCTCTAAGATGTGACTCGAGAAGAAGATGGTCGTCCCGCGGTCGTTCTCCTCGCGAATGAGCTGGCGCATCTCGCGGGCGCCGTTGGGGTCGAGCCCAGTGGAGGGTTCGTCGAGGATCAGCATGTCCGGGTCGCCGACGAGCGCCATCGCGAACAGGAGCCGCTGGGACATCCCCTTCGAGTAGCCGCCGGCTTTGCGGTCGCCTTCCTCCGGAGTGAGGCCAACCCGCTCGAACAGCAGGTCCGGCTCCTCGGTCGCGTCTTTGGACTCGATGGCGAACTCGAGGTGCTGACGACCAGTGAGGCGGTCGTAGGTCGTGAACCCCTCGGGGAGGACGCCGAGGCGCTGTCTGATCGCCTTGCTGTCCTCCTGGGCGTCCATGCCGAGTACGGAGACGGTGCCGTCGGTTGGGCGGATGAAGTCGAGGAGGAGGTTGATCGTCGTCGACTTGCCGGCCCCGTTCGGTCCCAGGAAGCCGAAGATTTCGCCGTCTTCGACGGTCAGAGAGAGGTCGTTCAGGGCGGTGACGTCACCGAATCGCTTCGTGACGTTCGTGACCTCGATTGCGTTCATACGGCCCGCTACTGAATCCAGAGATAAATACCCACCGATAGTATAGGATTTTCAACAAAATGATGCGAACAGTGTCGAGGAAAGCGACCCCCACGGAACGTGAGCCCGAGACACAGCCCTTATGCACTCGTCGCCTGTACTCGCATCCGATGTACGTTATCGGAACTGTCGGACTCCCGGGAAGCGGCAAGGGCGAGGCCGCGACGGTCGCCCGCGAGCGAGGAATCCCGGTCGTCACGATGGGCGACGTGGTTCGACAGGAGACCGCCGACAGGGGACTCGACCCCAGCAAGGACCACGGGACGGTCGCTCAGGCGCTTCGGGAGGAAAACGGCCCCGCCGCCATCGCCGAGCGGTCGCTCCCGATGCTCGAGGACCGCTTAGAGGACCACGAGGGCGTCCTCGTCGACGGTATTCGATCAGGCACCGAAGTCGACGTCTTCGAGGAGCGCTTCGGCGAGGACTTCACGCTCGTGAGCATCGAGGCCCCGTTCGACCTCCGGCGAGAACGCGTCGTCGACCGCGGCCGAGACGCCGACGAGGACGACGGCGGCGAGGGCCTCGAGGCCCGCGACGAGCGCGAGCGCGGCTTCGGCATGGACGACGCGATGGCACGTGCGGACGTCGTCGTCGAGAACACCGAGAGCCTCGAGGCGTTTCGGTCGCAGGTCAGCGAGGTGCTCGAGGCGGCGGCCGAGGGTGCCGACGTCGAGGCCGCCGAAGAGCCTCAAAACGCCGACGATGTCGAAAGTGTCGAAGATACCAAAAATAGCGAACCGACCCTCGAATCCGAACCCTGACATGACCACGCTCTACCGCGTCGACGTCGAAATCACTGCCCCCGTCAACGACACGGAGGTCACGAGCCGGGTCGAAGACGCCATCAGGAACCTGTTTCCGAACGCCGAGCCCGACGAACAGTTCGGTGAGGTGACGGCGACGGTCCACTCCATGGAGCACTTCTCGGAACAACTACACCGCCAGGAGATTCTGGATACGGCCCGTGGCGAGTTCTTCTCGAGCCACGAGGGCGACACGTTTCACTTCGCGCTGAAGAAGCAGGCGGCGTTCGAGGGACGCGTGAACTTCTCGGTTGGCGAGCCCGACGAACTCGGCGAGATCGCCGTTCGCGTCCGCGTCGAGGAACCGTCGCTCGAGGCCTACGTCGATCACGTCGCCCCGCGAACCGAGGACGGGCGGCCGGTCGACTCGTCGTAGTCGGTTTCGCTATTCGCGAATCGTCGTTCGTTCCGGTGTTCGCAACTCTTCGTAGTCGATACCGGCGTTCACAACTCGTCGGAGGTCGTTCCGACGTTCGCTCACCTTACGTTCCGCACGCTTCCGCCAGCTCGAGTTGCTCCTCCGCGTCGGCCTCGCGTTCTTCGGCCGTACTTCGGTCCCCGTCGTCGGCCGCCTTCGCTGCCTCGTTGAACGCGACGGCCGCCCGTTCGAGGTGGCCGACCTGACACAGCGCTGTCTCGAAGTACGCCACCAGCCCCTCGGGAGCGTCCGCGTGACCGTCCTCGAGCGACGCTGCGGCATCTGCGTAAATCGTCGCCGCGTCGTCGAACGCCGTACACGCCTCGTTGAACGCTTCTTCGTCGGCCAGGTTACCGCCTTCCTCGAGCGCTTCGTGGCCAGCGACGAGGGACACGAGCGACGCCGAGAGGACGACCAGGGAGTCGACGACGGACGCGAGCGTCCGGACGCCGTCCTCGACGGCCTCGAGGTCAGTGATCGCGAGGTCGGCGAGTCGCTCGACGTCGAGAGATTCGACGCCCTCGAGCGCGGGCTGGAGGGTCTCCTGTGCGGGGGCGAAGGTGTCGACCAACGACTCGGCGACCGACCGGGCCGTCACGAGGTCCTCGTCGACGATGGCGTCGTTGACCCGGTCGACCTCCTCCTCGAGACCGTCGTCGGTGACGACGGCCGTCACCTCGATGGCGGGGCCGAGGACGGCCGCGTAGGCATTCAGTTCCTCGATGTCGGCGCGCTGTGCCTCGGTCGGGTCGGCGTCTTCGGCCGCCTCGAGCGATTCGAGGGCTTCGTCGAGAAACGCCTGGGGTTCCTCGGAGTCGTAGTCGGCCGATTCGGGATCCTCGAGGGAGTCACGCGATTCTCGAAGCGAGGCGCCGGCGCGGTTCAGTCGCCCGGCGGCCATTCGAATCTCGCGGTCGGCTTCATCGCGGCCGGCGCTGCCGTCGGTCGTGGAGTCGTCGGTGCCGTCGGTACCGCCGTCGCCGTCGTCCTCCGTCCCGTCGCCGTTCCCGACCGTCTGATCGGCGTCGCTCCTGGATGTCGCCTGGAGGTCGTCGAGACAGCCGGCCAGACCGCCCACGGCGAGGCCGGCGGCGAGCGTCTCGAGATAGCGACGTCTGTTCATGTATTCGTTAGTGACGCTCACGACGTTTGAACGTACTGGCCACAGAGGGTGTCGTTACCAGGGGGCACTGAGAGTGTTAGTACCAGAGGACACAACGGGTCGCGTCAACGAAACACAGCGGGTCGGTTAGCGCGGGGCAGTCCGGACCCGCTCGAGGACCGCTTCGCGCAGTTCTCGCGGTGTCTCGACGACCGCGTCGGCAGGCGAGTAATCGACGTCGTCGTGAGCGTCGATTTCGTAGGCGATGCAGGTCGTCCCCGCACGGGCCGCCGCACGGATTCCGTGCTCGGAGTCCTCGAGGACGACGCACTCCCCAGGATCGACGCCGAGTTCGGCCGCGGCGTACTCGAAGACGTCCGGTTCCGGTTTGCCCGGCCCATCGATCTCCTCGGCGCTGACGACCGCGTCGAACCGGCCCGCGAGGTCGAAGCGCTCGAGGACGACGTCGATCCAGTCGTGGGGCGACGAGGAGACGATCGCTCGCGGGACGTCCCGTTCCTCGAGTTCGTCGAGCAGATCGTAGGTTCCCTCGAGGAGGGCGACGTGGTCGCGGTAGAGGGTCTCGGCGGCGTCCTCGAACAGGTCCAGAAACTCCTCGCGGGAGACCGCAGTCTCGTACTCCGCATCGAGGTAGTCGTAGATCTCGCGGTAGTTCATTCCGGTGATTTCGGCGACGGCGACGTCCTGGTTGGGGACGACCTGTGGCAGGAGTTCCTCGCGCTCGAGGGTGACCCAGTAGTCCTCGGAGTCGACGAGGACGCCGTCCATGTCGAAGAGCACTGCGCGCATGTGACCCGACGTTTCGGGCGGCGAAGCATAGGCGTTCGGCCGGCACTCGAGGCCATCGGCGGCTCGAGCGGACAGTCCGTCATCCGATCGAGCGGACGGGTCATCACCGGCTCGACCGACAGTCCGTCGATCGCCCGTTACTCGCGGTCGTACGCACCCTCACACTCGAGTTCGCCCCGCTTTCTGAGCACCGACGGCGTGCGACAGATTCCCGGCGCACCCGTCACCTGTGGGACGGTGCAGTTGTTGCAGTTCTCACAGAGGACGCGCGTCTCCGGGGTGAGTTCGCGGTCGGTCGCGCCCGGGGACGGAGACCGAGACTCGAGCAATCGCGCCCCCAGTCGCGGTTCGGCGTAGAAGGGACGAGCCATGCCGACCATGTCGCAGGCGGGTTCCGCGTTCCTGGCCGCCCCATCGTCGGTTTCGCCAGCCGCGCCCAGCAACCGGTCCATCTGCCCCCGCTCTCGAATCCCGCCCTCGGCGAGGACCGGAATCGACACCCGCTCACGGACGCCACGACAGAAGTCCTCGTTCCAGGCCGATTCGAAGTCGTAGACCAGCGACTCGAGTCGATTCCCTGCGGCGATGAGTCGACGCCGCCACGACCCGCCGAAGGCCTCGTCGTATCCGTCACGAAGGGCCTCGTTCTCCCAGGCCCGTTTCGGATACCGCCCGCGGACGATGCTCATGTCCCAGGCGACCGAGGTCTGGACCGGAACCACGCCGTCGTACCCGATTCGCTCGAGGCGTCGGGCAATCTCGACGCCGTCCTCGAGGGAGAGCTTTCGGCGGACGACCGGCCAGGGCGGGGCCGGCGTCTCGGCGGGAACCTTGGTGATCAGCGGGACGTCGCCAGCCCGGTCGCGGATCTCGTCGTGGACGACCTCCAAGAAGGCGAGTCGGTTCTCGGGAGAGCCGCCGAACTCGTCGTCTCGGCGGTTGTAAAACGGCGAGAGGAACTGCTGGACGATGCCCATGTTCGCCCCCGAGATGTGGATGCCGTCGTAGCCCGCGTCGACGCAGTACGCCGCCGAACGGCCGAAATCGGCGGCCAGTTCGTACACCTCCTCGGTCGTCAAGACGTGCGGGTCGTAGGCCAGAAAGCCCGCCCTGTCGAGCGCACGAAGCGGTGCCGGGAGGGGCGAGGCGGCGAGTTGCTCGAGGTCCGGGTGCTCGCGTCGGTAGCCAGCGTGCCAGGTCTCCATGCTCCGGAGACCCCCGTGCTCGAGTTGCACGAAGATTCGGCTCCCGTGGTCGTGGATTCGATCGGTGAGCCGCGAGAGATGGGACACGAAAGTAGGGTCGTGGACGCGGGTCATCCCCGGGGCCGCGCAACCGCCCTCTCCGCGGACGATAGTCGCCCCCTGACAGAGCAATCCGACACCCGACTCGGCGGCCGGCTCGAGGTCCTCGATCAGCGCATCGACGGCGTCGGGTCCGTTGCCCGCGCACTCGAGGACCGGCGCACGGTAGAGTCGGTTCGGAATCTCGACGCCGCCGATCTCGAGCGGGTCCTCGAGGCGTGCCATGGCATCCGTTCGCAGTCGGTGACAAAGAGCGTGGTGCTCGGCTCACGGCATGGCTATAGAAAATATAGCAAAGGCGGGAGCGGAAGGGGTGGGATTCGAACGCCACGAGGCCGGACGGCCCCCGCGGGTCGGAGACGCCGCGGTGCTCTTCCGCTGAGCGACCCTTCCGTACGTCGGTCGACGCCGACGATTCTGATTGTAATCGGGTTCCTACCCTCGCGTAAGCCGGGCGTTCTCGCCGGAAGCTCACCTCGAAGTCGACCGGCGTGGATTCGAGACGCGCGAGACTCCGCAGCCTTTAGGACCACGCCCGCCGGTGACTCGAGTGGTGAATCCCGACCGGATCTTCGAGGCGTTCCCCGCGCCGAGCTACCGGGGCAACCAGGAACAGGCCCTCCGCGACATCCGCGACGCCTTCGAGGCGGGCAACGACGTCGTTCTCGTCCGTGCACCGACGGGCAGCGGCAAGTCCCTCCTCGCTCGCGCGGTCGCGGGCTGTGCCCGTACGATCGACGAAGCGGAGCCGGTAGAGGCGACCGGCGCCTACTACACGACTCCGCAGGTCTCCCAGCTCGACGACGTGGCCGGCGACGACCTGCTCCAGGACCTCAACATCATCCGCGGGAAATCGAACTACACCTGTATCCTCCCCGGCGAACTCGACACGCCGGTCAACCAGGCCCCCTGCGTCCGCGAGCGGGGCTACGACTGCTCGGTGCAACACCGCTGTCCGTACTTTTCCGACCGGGCCATCGCCTCCAATCGGTCCATCGCGGCGATGACGCTCGCGTACTTCATGCAGACCGCGGGCAGCGAGGTGTTCCGCAAGCGCGACGTCGTCGTGATCGACGAGGCCCACGGCCTCTCCGAGTGGGCCGAGATGTACGCGACGATCCAACTCGGCCCCCGGACGGTGCCCTTCTGGGACGACCTTCGCGTCCCACAGGTCGACTCCGTCGAATCGGCGGCCCGCTACGCCGAGGCACTCGGTCGGCGGTGTACCAGTCGCAAGGACGAGTTGCTCGGCCAGGAATCCCTCTCGCCCGCCGAAGTGCGAGAACGGGACCGCCTCCAGGAACTCATCGGCGAACTCGACTTCTTCGTCGAGGACTACCGCGACCCGCAGAGTCCGACGACGTGGCTGGTCGACCAGGACGAGGCAACGAACTCGAGTCGCGACGGAGGGTCGGACTCGAACGACGAGGACGAAACCGAGAATCCACAGGGCGGGCCCCTCACCATCAAACCGATGGACCCCGAGCGTTACCTCCGGTACACCGTCTGGGACCGGGGCAACAAGTTCGCGCTCCTCTCGGCCACCATCCTCAACAAGGACGCCTTCTGTCGCCACGTCGGCCTCGAGCCCTCCCGCGTCGCCCTCGTCGACGTCGGCCACACCTTCCCCGTCGAGAATCGCCCGCTCTACGACGTCACTCAGGGGAAAATGACCTACGAGCACCGCGAGGAGACCCTGCCGAAGATCGCTCGCACCATCGTCCGCATCATGCAGGCCCACCCCGACGAGAAGGGGCTGATCCACGCCCACTCCTACGCGATCCAGGAGCAACTCGAGTCGCTCCTCACTGACTTCGGCGTCGGCGACCGCGTTCGAGCCCACTCCAGGGACGACCGGGACGCCGACCTCGAGGCCTGGAAGGCCTCCTCTGACCCGGACGTCTTCCTCTCGGTCAAGATGGAGGAGGCCCTCGACCTGAAGGGCGACCTCTGTCGCTGGCAGGTGCTCTGTAAGGCGCCCTTCCTCAACACGAGCGACTCGCGGGTGGCTCACCGACTCGAGGAAGGGCAGTGGGCGTGGTACTACCGGGCGGCGCTCAGGACCGTGATCCAGGCCTGCGGTCGGGTAATTCGCGCCCCCGACGACCACGGGGCGACCTACGTCGCGGACTCGAGCCTGCTCGACTTGTTCGAACGCGCCCGGACGGACATGCCCGACTGGTTCGAAGAACAGGTCGACCGCCTCTCGGAACCAGCACTGCCCGAGTTCGAGCCGCGAGCGGCGCTCGAGGCGACGGGTGGGGGCGGGGGCGGCGGGTACTCGAGAACGTCCTCGCGAAGTATGTCGAGTTCCGGGCCAAAGGAGGGGACGGACTCAGGCGGGAGCGCGAACGAGAGCGATGCTCGAGGCCAATCACGGTCGCGGTCGCGACGCGGCCGACGCTCCTCGAAGCGAAGCCCGCTCGCGGACGTCTGGGATACGGACGGCTAGAAAATAAACGTCGCGCCCCAGGCGACCATCGACGTGATCATCAACAGGGCGAACAGCGCCGCGATGATCTGGTTTTTGTTCATAATAACCGCTTCTCACCACGCTGGTATGAATGTCACGCCCAATGTGGCCACATCGGCCCGCATTCGCTCGTGTCGACCCGAAAGCGATCACGTCGTTCGGTTACACCACACGGGCGTCCACGACCACGTGCTCGACGCCCGCGCTGTGCGATTTCACGCGCCGCTTCTCGAGCACCTCGAGGGTCCGCCCCGCCTTTTCAACAGCAGTCTCGAGCCGGCCGATAGGGCGCCCCCACAGCTCCGGCTCGGGTGTCGCCTCGTGGTAGTGGACGATACCACCGGGTTCGAGGGCCTCGAGGGCCGCCGGCAGGAACGAGACGGTCTCCTCGACGCGACTGCCGTATCCCTCCTCGTCTTCGCCGTCGGCAACTCCGTAGTACCCCATGACGACCCGGTCCGCGCGAACGTCCCTCGCGAGGTCACGACAGTCGCTGTGGTAGGCGTCGATCCGACTCGAGACGTCGTTGGCCATCGCGTTCTCGAGCAGGTAGCGAAACGCCGTCGGGTTCAGCTCCGTCGCGGTCACTCGCGCCCCCGCTCGCGCCATCGGGAGCGTGAAGTAGCCGATACCGGCGAACATGTCGAAGACGCGCTCGTTCGGGTCGACGACCTCGGCCATCCGCCGGCGCTCGGCCTGATTGCCCGGCGAGAACATGACGCGAGCGGGATCGAGTCCGTACCGCGTGCCGTCCTCGACGTGGACCGTCTCGGTGTCGCTTGAGCCCGCGAGCAGTCGCGTCCGGGGTTCGCGGTAGGTTCCGGCGTCTCCCTCGCCGTCGCCCCCGTTCGAGATCCCCTCGTCGGCGAGCACGCTGTCGGCCTCGCCGTGGAGTTCGAGTAAGGCCTCCCCGAGTTCGGCCTCGTTGTGGCAGTCGTCGGGAACGCGAACGAGGATCACCGAACCGATAATGGCCCAGGAACCGGGGGCCGTCTCGAGGTCGGCGTCGCTCCATCCCCGCTCGCGGAGGTGGTCGGCCAGGTCACGGGTGCGGTAGGTGGGGTCGATTTGACGGACGACCTCGAGGACGGCCGTATCCGAGGGTGGCTCGAGCACCGGGAGCGCCACCGTCTCGGAGCCGTACTCCCGCACCCGGCGGTCGTCGTCGTAGACGCCCTCGGCTCGCAGGGACTCGATCGCCGTCTCCGAGCGCGGTTTCTCGACGACGACCGCGAGGGGATCGTCTCGCAACTCGAGCGCGGTCGAGTCCTTTGCTATAGAATTTGTAGTATTGACGTCGCTACGCGGGTTCGACTCGTCGTCCGAACTCGAGGATTCGTCTCGAGGCCGACCCTCGTCTCGAGACCCGCCTTCGCCTCGAGACCGGGCGTCCTCTCCGGAGTCCTCAGGCATCGTCCTCGGGCAAAATATGCAATCCAGCGCGACTCTTCAGCGCCGGTACTTCCTCGGCGTCGGTGTCGATGTACTCGGGTCGAGAGATCGTCTTCGCCTGGTAGGTCTCGGGGTCGAGCACCTGGATCGAGCGCTCGTCCTCGACCGTGACGACGGTCGTCTCGACGGCGTCCTCGCGCTCACCCAATTTGCGAGCCTCCGGGGAATTTCCCTCCTCGTAACTCGCCTCGTAGCGCTCGCCCGTCCGCAATCGGATCCCCTTGAGGTTGCCGTGGGCGCTACTGACCAGGACCGGCCCCTCGTCGTCGTCCGCGAGGTCGATCACGTCGCCGGGGACATACGGCGGCAGGCGGACGGCGAAAGTTACGCGGTAGACGCCGTTGCCGTCTTCGTCCTCGGTGACCAGAGTTTCAGCGTCGTTGACGGTGCCGCCGAACTCCTCGACCATCTTGTTGGCGATCTTCTTGCCGATCTTGTTAGTCGAAACCCGCATGTTGAGGCCGTCGTCGGTCTCCGTGGTTTCGGTGATGAAGGCGTTCCGGTCCCCGGTCGCTTCCATGTCCGCGACGATGGTCTCGGCGATTTCTCTCGCCCGCTCGAGTTCTTCCGTCGTAGGCGTCCGGCCTTCGGCCCGGATCTGGACGATGCTGGCGTAGTAGTCCCCGGCAATGCGGCCACACCGGGTACAGGTCTGGCGAGCGATCTTTACGGGAATCATCACCTGCTCTTCGACGGGCGTTCCGCGAACCGTTCCCGTGAAGTAGCAGTGCATCCGGATCGTGTTCGGCCCGACCTCCTCGGGTTCGACCTGCCAGGCGACATCCTCGACGTCGACGTGGACGGCCAGCGCCTCGCTCACCTCCTGGATGGCGAGATCGGTGTAGTCCTGCGCACCGACGTCGACCCAGCGACGGCCCCGATGGACAGCCCCGCACTGGGCGCAGACGCGTACGTCGATCCGGTCGGGCGCGTCGATGAATTCGAAATCGTCGAAGTAACAGCTGTCACAGAGGTCGACGTCGGTCCCCGGTCGGAGGGGGTCCGTCGCGTCGCCTTCGCTCCGCTCCGGCACCGGATCGCCACAGCGGGGACAGAACGCACGCGAATCGGTCATGTCCCGTGGTTGGGGACTGAGGGAGTTAAACGACGCGTTCGTCGACGGTGTCGACCAGTTCCAGCGGGACGTCTCCACCGGAAATGGAGGGGTTCGACGGGCCGTTCGGTCACAGCATGTGGGAACTCCACCCGAAATCGGGGGGTTGCGAATCGTGCTATCAAGCCACATGGAATTCGTCTCCGGTGAGCGTGTATTTCGAGCGATACGTCGAATCTCCCCCGTTGCTGTCGGTTTCGATCGAGGTGTTATCGATCGTCAAACATCTAGAACGACAAATTTCACGCCCGTCTGACGTTTCCGGTGGAACTCGAAACCCGGCCGTCTGACGCGTGGCGTACGCTTGAGCGTCGACACCGGCGGTCGCCTCCACGTGTTCGCCTTTCCAAGGGAAATAGAGGGGTTGTGGAAACGCTCGCTCGGTTCTTCGACGTACCGGCTCGAGCACTTCCGACCCAGCTGAAAGACGGGTATTGGGGTGGCCAGGTGGCTCAGTCGGCTGCGACGAGCACGACCGTGATCGCACCGACGATCCAGGTCAGGGTCGCGACAGCCACCCGGGACAGAATCGCGTAGTGCGTGGCGTCGAGAAAGGCGAGTACGGCCAGCACGGTAGCGATCACGACGGCGACTCACGAATCGTTGGCGGCAATCTCGAGCGATCCGAGTCGGCCCATGGTTCGAGAACGTGTCGGGGGAGCGATATAGTCGGCGATCCGCATCGCTGCTGGAGGTCGATTGGACCGATTACGAGGCGCGACTCGAGGACGAACGCGAGCGAAGCGGTCCGGCCACCCGCTCGAGGCGCGTTCGCGGCGGATTTATCCGCCCTCGGTCCATTGTTCGCGTATGGACTGGAAACCGGACTGGGGATTGCGGTTTCGGATGTTCCTCACGATGTTCCTGCTGTTCGCCCTGTACATCGTCTTCGCAGGGGTGCTGACGGCGTACATCGCGGGCGGAGCGAACCTGCTGATCTTCGGCTTGCTCTTCGGCGGAATGTCGCTGGTGCAGTACTACTTCAGCGACACGCTCACCCTCAAGACGATGGGCGCGAAGACGGTCTCCGCCGAGGAGTACCCACAGCTCCACAGCGCCGTCGAGCGCCTCTCCCAGCAGGCCGACCTCCCGAAGCCGAAAGTCGCCGTCATCGACTCGAAGGTGCCGAACGCATTCGCCACGGGGCGAAACCAGAAGAACGCCGCCGTCGCCGTCACCACGGGACTGATGCGGACGCTCGACCGCGACGAACTCGACGGCGTCCTCGCACACGAGCTCGCCCACGTCAAGAACCGCGACATGATGGTGATGACCATCGCCTCGTTCCTCTCGACGATCGCGTTCATGATCGTCCGCTGGGGCGCCTTCTTCGGCGGCGGCCACGGTCGCGGCCGCGGCGGCGGTGGCGGCGTGATCGTCGCCATCGTCGTCTCGCTGGTCGTCTGGATCGTGAGCTATCTCCTGATCCGGGCGCTCTCTCGGTACCGCGAGTTCTCTGCCGACCGAGGCGCTGCAACGATTACCGGCAAGCCCTCTGCGCTCGCCTCCGCGTTGCTGAAGATTTCGGGCGAGATCGACAAGGTTCCCGACAGGGACATGCGCGAGGAGGCGGAGATGAACGCCTTTTTCATCATTCCGCTGAAATCGGGCGTCGTCGGGAGACTGTTCTCGACGCATCCATCGACCGAGCGCCGCGTGGATCAACTCCGCCAACTCGAGCGCGAGATGGAGACAGTCTAGATCCTCGCTCGAGTTTCGACAGCACCGGATCCGGTGAGAATCCGCGACGAACGCCGAAAACTATTTAACCCGCCGCACCGAATTATTACATACAGAAAGTAAACGAATTAAAATCGGTGCTTTCTTTTATCACTACCAATACGTGTAGCTACAGCGCTCGAGAGTCCTGATTTCGGGCGCACTGTGAAACGACGACTCGCCTTCGATCCCACAGCGACGGCTCTCTCCAAGAGTCGACCGCTCCCGCCGACCGACACCCGATCGAACGGATAGCAACTCCTCACGCATGACAGACACCCCTTTCGAGCAGACCATCGACTGGAACCGCTTCTGGGAGACCGCCGACGCGGACGACCGCGCCGGCGCGACCCCCAGTACCCACCACCTGACCGACCTCCTCGAGGACTTCGTCGCCGCGAAAGGCGTCCCCGATTCGGTCGCGGACGTCGGCTGTGGCCCCGGCGAGGTCGCCTTCACCGTTGCGAAACGCCACCCGGAAACCAGCGTCGTCGGCTACGACGCCGCCGACTCGATTCTCGCGGCGAACCGCGACCGAGCGTGCTCGAGCGGGGTCGAGAACGTATGCTTCGAACGCGCCGTGCTCCCCGAGTTCGATCCCGGTCGGCAGTTCGATCTCGTGTGCTGTTACGCGACGCTGTGTTACGTCGACGACACCGAACGCGCGCTCCGCGCGCTGTACGATGCCGTCACCCCCGGAGGCCACCTCGTGCTCGGCTACATCACCGAGGCCGGGCGCGATCACTACGACGGTCGTCTCGCGGACCCCGACGCGTGGCGCGAGCACGACCCGGACTTCGATCCCCACGGGTTCGCCAGGCGGTTCCGGCTGGTGCTCGAGGGGGAAAGTACGCTCTCCGAATCGGCAATCGAAGACGCCCTCGGCACTCCGCCGCGGCAGTTCTGGGAATTCACCGAGAAACCCGAGGAGCGCTGGGCCTGGGATCACGTTCCACTGGTCTGGTTGCCGAAATGAGTCCATTCCAGGAACGCGGCGAATCCAGTCGAAACGCAGACACGAGATACAGATGAAGAAAACCGTCATCGCACCCGGACAGGGCACGATTGAATCGGACGTCATCGACGAACCGCAAATTTCGCTCGCAGTGGCAACGCATCACGACACGCACACGCACGTCGAGATCAACGGCCTCGTCTACCCTGAGGGGAACGTTCGTGAGCAGACTCGACAGATGCTGGGCCTCGTTGAAAAGATACTCGAGGACCTCGAGGGGTCGATGCACGACATCGTGAAGTTTCGATGGTTCGTTCGCGAGGATGTCCTCGATGACGAAACCAGAGGAACGATTCACGAGGTCCGATCGGACTTCATCGACTATCCTCACTACCCGGCTAGTTGCATGGTCGGGGTTGCCAGTCACAACGTCGACGGAGCCCTCGTAGAACTCGAAGTGCGGGCGACGATTCCCACCGACGGCGAGTGGACAGTTCGAACGATTACCGGCGACGAATAACCAATGACGGAGAAATCACCACGATCCGCGACCAGCTCGACGCGCACCGACTCCCTGACCGACCTCGAGTCGCTCACCGACCCGGCTCGGTTCCGAGACCACGACGACGTTCGCTACGCGGAACGCACCGAGATCCACGTCGACGAGAACCACTGCCGCGCCCACAGTCGCGGGATGGCCGTCGTCGGCGTCACCGCCGCCGACGGCTCGGTTCTGATCGCTACCCATCTCGAGGAGCCCGTCGCCCTGTTACCGAACGCTCGCCTCGAGGGCGAAGACGACGACTGGCTCGCGGCCGCCGATCGAGCGGTCAAACGGCTCACGGACGAGCCCGTCGACGTCGGCCGTCCAGTTCGCGTTCGATCGGTCGAACACGTCGTCGAGGGCGACGACACGGCCCACACCTCGAGTCACACCGTCGTGTTCGAGGCCTCCCCGGAAGCGGACGGGGCGACGGCAGCCGATCTCACCGCCAGGACGACCTGCGGCTGGGACGCCGGGTGGTACACCTCGTTCCCCGACGGCTGTGACGAAACGCCCGAGCGGCCGGCGGCGGACGTTCGACTGTTCCTCGAGTGATGGCATCGAGTGAAGCCGTCCTCGGGTGATGGAACTACCGCTTCGAGCGAGAAAACGCGAGCTTTCAAACCCTGGCCGTCCAACGAAGGGTATGGGACTGCTCGACGGACTGCGATCCGTGCTCGGCATCCGCGCCGAGTCTGACGCCAGCCGAGACGCCGACCCCGAGGACCTCTTCGGAATGAGCACCGCCTACCTGACGATGGAAGCCGACCTCGGCTACGACTCCGCCGACGCGGGCGCGCTCTGTTTCGCCGGTGTCGACTCGAGCAGCTTTCGCGACGCCGTCGAGAACGTCGAAGCCATCCTCGAGGCCGGCAGCGAAGACACCGGCACCGACTTTCGCGTCACCGAGGACGGCCACGGCTACCACTGGGTCGTCCTCGAGGACTCCGACCCCGAGGATCTGATCACCAGCCTCCACTTCGCGGCGGACACGTTCATCGAGGAGGGGTACGGCTCACGGCTGCTCGCGGCCGTCTTCGCCTACCGAAACCACAGCGGACCGGCCTACTGGATCTACTCCTTCCGGCGCGGCGCGTACTACCCCTTCGCGCCGCGGGCCGGCCGCGAGCGCGATTCGGGCACCGAGTTCAAACTCGAGTCCGTCCTGGGCGGCGAACTCGAGATCGAACCCGACAAGGAGTACTGGTATCCCCTGTGGCCGAGCACGAGCGGGCGTCATCCCTGGGAGTAGCGCGCTCGCCGGCTGCCAGTCTGATCCGGGACTCGAGACTCGAGACTTGAGACTCGAGCCGAGAGCGGGGCGGGACCTTTTTCTCGTCTCGGCGGGACGTGGCGGTCGATGGCAATGGACCTCGAGTCGATCCCGGGCGTCGGCGCGAAGACCGCCCGTGCACTGGACGAACTCGACGACCCCGAGCGGGCCCTCGAGAACGGCGACGTGGCCACACTCGCCAGCGCGCCCGGCGTCACCGTCGGCCGGGCCGCTCGCATCGCCCGCGGTGCGATCCGCCGCGAACACGACGACCCCGGCGGTTTCCTCGCGACCGACCGCGCACGCGAGATCTACCGACAGGTGCTCTCCCTGTGTCAAGACCGGACGGTGACCGACTACGCGGCCTACCGCCTCGAGACGCTGTACCCCAGCCCCAGGCGCTCGCGCATCGAGGAGGTGCAGGACTTCTCCCGTCAGGCGATCGAACGCGACCCCGATCCGGCCGTGCTCGAGGCCCTCGAGGGCGTCGAACCGCTCGAGCGGCCCGGTGACGTTCGCGTCCGGGACCGCTGTCTGGCGACGACCGATGCCGAGCGCTACGCCGAAGCCCGTGAGACGATTCCCGAAATCTCCGTCGAAATCGTCGAGGACGCCCAGGGACTCGCCGAACTGGCAAGAGGCTATTCGACGGTGGTCGCGATCGACGAGTCCTTCGCCGGCGTCGAGGTCGAGGGCGACGTGCAGGTTCGCCCGGATGCACTCGCAGATCCCGCCGACGTGGTTCCAGAGCGCCCGCTCGCGTTCTTCGCCCGCAACCGGGAGCGACTGCGGGCAGCGGTTGCGGTTCATCGTGCGGTCGGCGGTGGTGACACCGATTCGCAACTGGACGCGACGGTCGACCTCGACGCCCTCGAGAACGGCCTCGAGCGCCTCGACGACGATGGCACCGTCGCCGGCGACCCCGAACTCGATCGGCTGACGGTTGCCGTCGACGACCTCGACGCGGTCGCAGGCGTCGCCGAGAGCGTCGCCAACGACCGACTCCGCGAGGCCATCGAGGAACGCGACGTGACCATCGAGGGCGCCGACCTGCTCTCGCTCGTCGAACGCGGTGCCGGCGTCGACTCGCTGCTCTCCCGGGAACTCGCCGACGAGTTCGCCGCGGCGGTCGAGGCCGCCCGCGAGCACCTGATCGACGCCCTCGACCTGGACGTCGGCGAGGCCGAACTCGCCCGCCACGTCTTCGACGACGAGCCGACCTTCCCCGTCGAGCGCGACGAAAATGCCACGGCACGGCTTCGCGAGGAACTCACCGTCGCCCGGGACCGGCGGGCGGCCCAGCTCAAACGCGACCTGGCAGCCGACCTCGCCGCCCAGCGCGAAGGCGCCCACGACCTGGTTCGCTCGGCGCTCGAGCTCGACGTCGAACTCGCCGTCGCCCGCTTCTCCCGGGACTTCGAGTGTACGATGCCCGAGTTCGTCTGGGACGGCGACGACGGCTACGGAGAAACCGGATTCGTCATCGAGGGCGGTCGCTCGCCCGTCCTCGAGGAGCCCCTCGAGGCGATCGAACCCGTCGACTACGCGGTGTCGGGCACCACCCTGCTCTCGGGAGTCAACAGCGGCGGGAAGACCTCGACGCTCGACCTGGTCGCGAGCGTCGTCGTCCTCGCGCACATGGGTCTGCCAGTTCCCGCCGAAGGCGTCCGACTGCGCCGCTTCGACGACGTACACTACCACGCCAAGACGCAGGGAACTCTCGACGCCGGAGCGTTCGAGTCCACTGTCCGGGAGTTCGCGGATCTCGCCACCGGTGGCGAGGGCTCGCTCGTCCTCGTCGACGAACTCGAGAGCATCACCGAACCCGGGGCGAGCGCGAAGATTATCGCCGGCATCCTCGAGGCACTCGCCGAGAACGGCGCGACGGCCGTCTTCGTCTCCCACCTGGCCGGCGAAATCCGGGAGATGGCCGCCATCGACGTGGCCGTCGACGGCATCGAGGCCGTCGGCCTGGTCGATGGCGAACTCGAGGTCAACCGGTCGCCGGTCAAGGACCACCTCGCGCGGTCGACACCCGAGTTGATCGTCGAGAAGCTGGCCCAGGAGGGGAACGCCGCGTTCTACGACCGGTTGCTCGAGAAGTTCGAGTGACCGCGGTCAGGGGGCGACCACGGAGTCGGAGAGTGAACACAGTCGGAGAGCGACCTCGAGGTCGGGTCATCCGCGAGGCTCGTTCGAGGGTCGAGCCGCGGTCTCGGTGGCGGCCGCCCGCATCCCCCGATACCCCGCGACGGCGACGAGGGCGCTGGCGAGGGCGGCGACGTAGAGGCCGGGTTCCGGCGAGACGGTGACGTAGTGGGCGGGGTAGCCGACGGCGAAGACGTTCTCGAGGGAGGTGTAAATCACGCCCAGCGACAGGAGCGTCAGGACGCCCACGGCCGCGGTCACCTTGGCCTCGAACGCGGTCCACTCGCGCAGGGTTACCAGTCCGAGGGCAACGAAGCCGGCGACTGGAACGGCGTAGCCCATGCCGGTGAATCCGTTCGTCGTCGTCGATATGTCGAACACGTCGATGCTGGCCCAGGGGAGGAACGCGCTGACGACGAGGCATACGCCGCCGAGGGCGGCCAGACGCTCGTTTCCGTCCGCAGGTACGTCGATCATCGATCCGTTCTGGCCCCGGCTTCGTATATAAAGTCGTAGACGCTGTGTCGGTGATTGAGCACCAATATCCCGTTTCGACGGTCTCGAGCGGTGAGAACCCGGCTTCACGCCGAAAACGACCGCAAACAACTAAGTAGCTTCGAGGGCGTGGTGAAAGTGATGACTGGCGACCCCGAGGAGGGGATGTTGTCGTGGGACGAATCCGTGTTCAGGAACGAACACGTCTTCGAGATCGATTACGTCCCCGAGACGTTCCGCCACCGCGATTCGCAGATGCAGAGTCTCACGTACGCGCTGCGACCCGCGGTCCGGGGCTCGCGCCCGCTGAACGTGATGGTCCGCGGACCGCCGGGAACGGGGAAGACCACGGCGATTCAGAAGCTGTACGACGAGGTCGGCGCCCAGACCCGGGACGTCCAGACGATCCGGGTCAACTGCCAGGTCAACTCGACGCGGTACTCCGTCTTCTCGCGGCTGTTCGAGGGCTGTTTCGACTACGAACCCCCGTCGTCGGGCATCTCCTTCAAGAAGCTCTTCGGCCAGATCGCCGAGAAACTCGTCGAGGACGACCGCGTGCTCGTCGTCGCGCTCGACGACGTCAACTACCTCTTCTACGAGAACGAGGCGTCTGATACGCTCTACTCGCTGCTTCGCGCCCACGAGGAACACCCGGGGGCGAAGATCGGCGTCATCGTCGTCTCCTCGGACCCGGCGCTCGAGGTGATCGACGCCCTCGACACTCGCGTCCAGAGCGTCTTCCGGCCCGAGGACGTCTACTTTCCGGTGTACGATCAACCGGAAATCGTCGACATCCTCCACGAGCGCGTCACCCGCGGGTTCCACGACGGCGTCGTCGCCACGGACGTCCTGGAGCAGGTCGGCTCGCTCACGGCCAAGAGCGGCGACCTCCGGGTGGGCATCGACCTCCTCAGGCGGGCCGGACTCAACGCCGAGATGCGTGCGAGCCGAACCGTCGAACTCGAGGACGTCGAGAAGGCCTACGAGACGTCGAAGTACATCAACCTCTCCAGGAGCCTCAACAGCCTGAGCGAGAACGAGCGGGCGCTCCTCGAGGTACTCGTCGACCACGACGGCGCGCAGGCCGGCGAGGTGTACGAGCGGTTCAGCGAGGAGACTGACCTCGGTTACACTCGCTATTCGGAAATCGTCAACAAGCTCGACCAGCTCGGTCTCATCGACGCTGAGTACGCCGAAATCGACGGACGTGGACGGTCGCGGTCGCTGACGCTCTCGTACGAACCCGAGGCGATTCGGGAGCGACTCGAGTGAGTCGCTGGCCGCCGGTCGCCGGTCGTCGTTTCGCTTACCCACCGCCTCGGCCACCCGACAGGTGAGGCACCCGCTCGGTGCCGATCTATCGTCCAACGCCGAGTAGCGACGACTCGGCGTCAGTTCGTCCGTCCGCGCTGGTCCTCGAGGGGCTCGAGGTCGGCCGTCGCCGGCGTCGACGTGGGCTTTTTCTCGGCGAGCGCTGGCGATCCGACGGCCGGCGACGACGCGTCGGCTTTACTGCCCGCTCGAACGGCGCTAAGTTGCTCGCCGGCGGCCGAACGGACGAAGTTCCAGCCGTCCTGGACGAACGGAACGGGGTCGTCCGCGACGGCGTAATCGAACCGGGGCTCTCGAACAATCGACGTGGCGACGTCGCTGACCGCGGAGAGAAACGAGGGGCGTTCGACCAGCGGGTAGTCCTCGGCCAGGATGCTGTGGAGGTGACAGAGTTCGCCCCGGAGGAGGTGGCCGCCGATGCCGACCTCGTAGTCGGGCTGGCTGATCGGCTCGCCGCGTGCCAGCTGCCAGTAGTAGTAGGGGAAGTCGGCCCCCGCACGGACGGAGAATGGGAGCGACGACCAGAACCGCGGGTTGATCTCCATCAGTTCGAACGAGCCCGTCTCGGGGTTGCGCAGGAACTCGACCATCGCCAGGCCGTGCCACTCGAGTTCGTCCAGCAGCGCGAGGCCGGCCGCCTCGAGTTCGGGGATGTCCGTCGACTCGCGGTAGGCGCTGGGACCGCCGCTGTACTTGTAGCCCCGTTTCTGGCAGTGCTGGAAGGTGGCGACCGCCTCCCCCTCGTCGTACAGCGCGAAGAAGCCGTACTCCCGGGAGTCGGGGACGTACTCCTGGACGATGGGGACGTGGCCCCACTCGTTGAGCGACGATTCGACCGCGGGCGGGGTGCCGGGTTCGTGGTAGACGGTCGACCCGATGTCGCTGAGTCCGGCGTCGTGACCGAGGTACTCGGGGGCGGCGACGGTGTAGCGGGGCTTGATGATCGTCTCGCGCGACCAGTCGTCCCACTCGTCGAGCAGGGTCGTCTCGGGCGTCTCGACGCCGGCACGGTCGGCGGCCGCGAAGAGTTCGACCCGGTCTTGCACCTGCCGCAGGGTCTCGAAGTCCGGCCACGGCGTCGCGACGTGCTCGGCGAAGGCGTCCCTGTTCGCCGCGAGCGTGTAGACGTCCTCCTCGCGGACGGGAATAATCGTCTCGACGCCGGGACGTTCGGCCAGCGAGAGGAGGACGTCTCCGTACGCCTCGAGGTCCGACCGCGGGTCGGGGAGCGTGACGAATCGATCGCAGTACCGCGAGACGGAGCCGGGCGTCGTCCGGTCCTCGGAGCCGACGATGGTGTAGATCCCGCGCGGCCCGAGCGACCGCAGACAGGCGACGGTGCTGGGGGCCGTGATACCGGGAACGATGACGCGTTCCCGCGCCCCGCGTGGTTGGTCGTGCGCAGCCGATTGCATACGTTCTCGAGAGGGCCACGAGGGTATTGTTATGGGTCCGTTACCCTCGTAATGCTGCCCTACCGGCACAAAAACCGATTCTGGAGGGGCGATCCTCGAGAGGGTTCACGCGTGCTCGAGGCGCTGGCGATAGCTCTCGGCGTGTTCGATGGCGCCCTCGAGTCGGTCCGCCGTCTCGGCGTCGGACTCACGTCGCGCCTGTCTGAGTGCGTTGAGGTGTTCGTCGAAGACGGCATGATCGGCCTCTCCCTCGCTGGCGGCGATTTCGGCGAAGGCGGCCGCCGTATCCCGGATCGTCTCCCGTACGTCGTCGCCGGCGGTCTCGGTCGCCAGCTCGAGGTCGGCTCGAGCCTGCTGTAAGTCGGCGTCTCCGCTGGAACTGGACATACGTTCTCGACGACGACCGGCGTCAAAGACGTGGGGGCGGCATATGCACGGCGGCCTCAGTCGGCGGGCCCGCCAACCGCGGCCGTCAGACGAGCGGCTTACGTAGCCCGAGCCCCTGGTCACGGATACGATGAGCGACACTCGAGGCCCCCTCCAGCCGGATCGACCCGAGGCCGCGAAACCGTTCGCGGTCGACGCCCCGTTCGAGCCCGCGGGCGACCAGCCCGAGGCGATCGAACAGCTGGCAGCGGGCTTCGCCGACGGCATGGACCGCCAGACGCTGCTCGGCGTGACGGGGTCGGGCAAGACCAACACCGTCTCGTGGGTGATGGAGGAGGTCCAGGAGCCGACGCTTGTCATCGCCCACAACAAGACCCTGGCCGCCCAGCTCTACGAAGAGTTCCGGAACCTGTTCCCCGACAACGCCGTCGAGTACTTCGTCTCCTACTACGACTACTACCAGCCCGAGGCCTACGTCGAGCAGACCGACACCTACATCGACAAGGACGCCTCGATCAACGACGAGATCGACCGCCTCCGTCACTCAGCGACGCGCTCTCTGCTCACGCGAGACGACGTGATCGTCGTCGCCTCGGTCTCGGCTATCTACGGACTCGGTGACCCGCGAAACTACGTCGAGATGGCGATGCGCCTCGAGACGGGCGAGGAGATCGGCCGAGACGAGTTGTTGAAGCGGCTGGTCGACCTGAACTACGAGCGCAACGACGTCGACTTCTCCCAGGGGACGTTCCGGGTTCGCGGCGACACCATCGAGATCTTCCCGATGTACGGCCGCTACGCCGTCCGTGTCGAGTTCTGGGGCGACGAAATTGACCGCATGCTCAAGGTCGACCCGCTCGAGGGCGAGGTCAAGAGCACCGAACCCGCCGTCCTCGTCCACCCCGCCGAGCACTACTCGATGCCCGAGACTCGTCTCGAGCAAGCCGTCGAGGAGATTCGAGACGACCTCGACTCGCGGATTTCGTACTTCGAGCGCAAGGGCGACCTGCTCGCCGCCCAGCGAATCGAGGAACGAACCACGTTCGACCTCGAGATGATGGAGGAGACGGGCTATTGCTCGGGCATCGAGAACTACTCGGTGTACCTCGACGACCGCGACCCCGGCGACACGCCCTACACCCTGCTGGATTACTTCCCGGACGACTTCCTCACCGTAGTCGACGAGTCTCACGTCACGCTGCCCCAGGTTCGGGGCCAGTACGCCGGCGACAAGTCCCGGAAGGACTCGCTGGTCGAGAACGGCTTTCGACTCCCGACCGCCTACGACAATCGCCCGCTTACGTTCGAGGAGTTCGAGGAGCGAACCGACAAGACGCTGTACGTCTCCGCGACGCCAGGTGACTACGAGCGCGAGGAGAGCGACCAGATCGTCGAACAGATCGTTCGCCCCACGTACCTCGTCGATCCTGAGGTCGAGGTTGCCCCCGCGACCGGTCAGGTCGACGACCTCATGGACCGCATCGACGCCCGCATCGACCGCGACGAGCGAACCCTCGTGACGACGTTGACCAAGCGAATGGCCGAGGACCTGACCGAGTACCTCGAAGAGGCGGGCGTCGACGTCGCCTACATGCACGACGAGACGGATACCCTCGAGCGGCACGAGATCGTTCGCTCCCTCCGCCTCGGGGAGATCGACGTCCTCGTCGGCATCAACCTCCTGCGGGAGGGCCTGGACATTCCCGAGGTCTCCCTCGTGGCGATCCTGGACGCCGACCAGGAGGGGTTCCTCCGATCCGAGACCACGCTCGTCCAGACGATGGGGCGGGCGGCCCGCAACGTCAACGGCGAGGTCGTGCTGTACGCCGACGAAGTCTCGAACGCGATGGAGTCGGCCATCGAGGAGACGCGGCGCCGTCGCGAGATTCAACGCGAGTTCAACGAAGAACACGGCCACGAGCCGATGACCATCGAGAAGGAAGTCGGCGAGACCAACCTGCCCGGGAGCAAGACTGACACCTCGAGCGTCGCCGGGACCGACCTCGAGGACGAAGAGGACGCCGCCCGCTATGTCGCCGAACTCGAGGATCGCATGCAAGAGGCAGCGAGCAATCTCGAGTTCGAGCTCGCGGCGGACATCCGGGATCGGTTGCGGGAGGTTCGCGAAGAGTTCGACCTCGGGGGGAAGGACGAGGGTGTCGCCCCGCCAGCCGAAGAGTTCTAGCGGCTCCACCCTCGCTGCTGCTCACTCGATGACGTCGAACTCTTTGCACCCGCATCGACAGCCCGTTCGCCGGCCGATCGGCTGTACCGTCCCGTCGGGCCACAACTGAGCGGCGTAGACGTTCGAACAGGATTGGCAGGCGGCCGCGACCTTTCGTTTTCCGTTTTCTTTGACGTCGCTTTCGCTCTCGTCCGGTCTGTCGACTCCATTCGGCCGCGGTTCGGACTGCGAGGAGGGCTCGACGCTCGTCTTCGACCGTGGCGGCTCGGCCATAGTATACTCCATCACGGGAACGAGGAAAGCCGAACTGCTTTGAGTTAGAAGCTACTTATATACCCGAGGATGGGGTCATGATCGCTCGAGGTCCTCCGCCCGCTCCGAGGATACCGTGAGCGTATTTCTGGTGAGGTTGTTCGTCGCCCGACGGAGCCGCTGTGAGACGGCGTTCGTCGAGATGTCGAGGGCGTCCGCCAGTTCGGCGATCTGCGTCTCGCGCGGGACGGCGAAGTAGCCCATCTCGAGCGCGGTGATCATCGCCTCCCGTTGCTGGGGCGTCAGGTCGTACTCGCGTTCCTTCGGGTCCGTCACCTCGTAGAGCCGCTGGAGTTCGAAGGAGTAGCCCCGTTCGTCGAAGTAGTGCTGGAACGACTCGAGTCGCCCCTGCCCGACGAACTGGAGTTTGAGATACCAGGTCCCGTTCGTCGCTGCTGCTTCCTGGACGATGCCGTGTTGGTCGACGACCTGGTCGATCAGTTCCTGGACGCGTTCGGTCCAGTGGACGTTGAAGTAGCCGACGTTACCGGTGCGATCGATCGTCTTCAGTTTTGTAACCGAGGAATCGGCCCGCATCGCCGCTTCCGCCGCGTCGAGGTCGTCGGCAGTCACCCACAGGAACGGCATGACCCACTCGCGGCTGTGGGTGGCGAGGCGCTCGACCTCGATTGTGAGGTCCGGGACCGTCTCGAGTGCCTCCTCGAGGGCGAACGCCTCGGCCGGGAGCGTGAACTCGGTTACGATGCTCATGCGGCGACTGATGGGTCCGACCCGTAAAAGGAGTCGCCAGGAATCCGCCACTGAACCGTCGAGACTGGCGGGTCGGCGGTCCCACTATCCTCACTCGACACTCGAGCGCGTCTCACTCGAACCCACTCACCAGCGTCGCGAGCCACTGGGCTGGATCGCCGCGTCGACGGACCTCGACTCGCTCGACCCACTTCACCCACTGGAAGCCGCGACGACCGGGCGCCACGAGTCGCATCGGCGCCCCGTGACCGTGGCTCAACGGTTCGCCGCCGACGTGCGTCGCGAGCAACGCGTCCCGGGCTTCCTCGATCGGGAGCGACCACCGGTAGCCGGTCACCGAGATGAACCGGACGTATCGGGCGTCTGCCCGGGCACCGGCTTCCTCGAGCAGGTCGCCGACACGGACGCCGCTCCAGCGCTGGACGGTGTACCAGCCGCTCGTGCAGTCGAGGAGCGCTTCGTCGGAATTGTTCGGGACCAATTCGTCCGCGCCGTCCTCGAGCTCGAGGGGCGTTTCGACCTCACCCTGAACGGACAGCGTCCACTCGGCCCGGTCGATCGGATCGGGGTCGTCCGCGACCCACGAGGTAACCGGAAAACTCGCGTTCCCGTCGCCGCGTCGCGGCTGTGAGCCCGTGAACCGCCGGTCTGCGCCGCGGGTCTCGAGGAGTCGGTTGGCGCCCTCCTGGACCCGATACGCGGCGGCCCCGCCGAGCAGCAACGTCCCGTAGGCGAGCGTCGTCCGGCGACGGTCGAAGTCGCGCCGGCGCGGGAGTCGAAACCGGGTCACGAGGTGCCACGCCATCAGGGGAACGAGCGCGAGGCCGAAGCCAACGTGGACGCTCAGCAGGGTCCAGTACGCGATGCGAGCGTCCACACCGAACACCCAGACGACGCCCGTTCCGACTGCGCCCGTCGCCGCGACCAGGGTGAGCACTGACAGGGCGGTAGAGCGACGCCACAGGTGGCGGTTCGTCAGTCGGTGACGAACCCTGGCGAGTTTGAATCCCAGCAAGGCGACGAGCGTCAGGCCGAGAATTCGGTGGAGCCAGAAGAGCGGCCACCCCTCCGGCTTGCCGACGGTGAACGAGAGCAGTCCCGAGACAGCCTCGAGCACGACGATTGCGAAGATCGACCAGTCGACGAGCCGCGGCGGTGGCTGGAGGGCGTCGACGGCTGTGCTGAAAACCGCTGGTGGCCTGAAGCCCATGCTCGTGATACGAGTTCACACGATAAGAAGAGCGCGACGAACCGTGGTCGTGGCGGCAGTTCACTCGAGCGGCCCGGAACCGTCAGTCGTCACCAGGGGCTTCTCGACGCTGGGTTCCGGCGAACGGCTTGGCAGAGATGTTCTTACGGCCGGCGTCGAGTTCCGAGAGGGCGTACACGAGACCGACGAGCAGAATCGCGCCGAGGGGCACCAGGACGAACGGCGAGAGGCCGAACAGACCGTACGCCAGGTAGACGATCAGTGCGACGAAGATCACCGTAACCGCGTAGTACAGCTGGGTCCGAACGTGGTCGATGTGGTCGGCACCGGCGAACGTCGAGGAGAGGATCGTCGTGTCCGAGATAGGCGAACAGTGGTCGCCGAAGATGGCCCCCGAAAACACGGTCCCGACGGCGAGCGCCAGCACTTCCGGCGAGCCGTTACCGACCTCGTAGGCCAGCGGGATGGCGACCGGCGTCACGATTCCCATCGTCCCCCACGAGGTGCCGATCGAGAAGGCGATCACGGCCGTCGTCAGCAACACGACGACCGGGAGCAGCGTCGGCGTGATGAAGCCGGCGGCGATGTCGGTGACGTACCGGCCGGTCTCGAGCACCTCCGCGACGGTCCCGATCGACCACGCCAGGACGAGGATGCTGACGGCGGTGAGCATGATCCCGAACCCGTCGAGGACGGTCTCCATCGACTCCTCTAGACTCATTACGTCGTAGTACAGCGCCATCGCGACGGCGGTCGCGACCATGGCGAACGAGCCCCAGACGAGCGCGCCTGTGAAGTTCACGTTGTCCACGAGGGTGATGAGCGCGTCGCCGCCGGATGCGGCCTCGGCGGGCGTGACCCCGGCGGCCTGGAAGCCGGTGATCGCCGCCCCGCCCATGACGACGGTCACGAGGACGGCGACCGGCACGACGAACGTTCGCACCAGGGGATCCTCGACGATCGGCTCGCCGAGGTCCTCCTTCATGCTCTGGAGCGGGGTGGCGTCCTCGCGCGTGACGTTCCCCGTGTCCCTGGCTCGCGTTTCCGCGGTGAGCATCTCCCCGAAGTCCCGGCGGGTGAGGACGACGATCAGAACCATCAAGAGCGCCAGCAGACAGTAGACGTTGAAGGGGATCGACCAGAGGAACGTCGCCACGGCCGAGGGCGTCTCGCCGTCGATGTTCTGATACTCGTTCTCGATGAGGCTAATCTGAAAGGCGACCCAACTCGAGATGCCGAAGGTCGCCACCGGCGCGGCCGTCGAGTCGAGGATGTAGGCCAGTTTCTCCCGGGACATCCGCATCTCGTCGGCGATGTCCTTCACCGCGGAGCCGACTATGGCCGTATTAGCGTAGTCGTCAAAGAACCACACCAACCCGAGCAACCAGGCGGCCAGGCCGACCCGCCGATGGGAGTCGACCCGGTCGGTCGCGGCGCGGGCGATGGCGATCGAGCCGCCCATTCGCCACGTGAGGGCGATACCGGCGCCCAGCAGGAACGTGAACGTGATGATCTCGGCGTGGAACGTGTCGTCTCCGAACGAGGCGACGATCCAGCCGAACGCTTCGATTACGCCGACGAACGGGACGGCGGCGATGTCGAGGGCGCTCTCTGCGTTGTCCCAGGCGATGAGCACGCCCCCGGACCAGACGCCCAGAAACAGCGAGAGCATGGCCCGACGGGTGAGGATGGCGAGCATGATCGCCAGCAACGGCGGCAGGAGCGACCACGCGCCGAATGGGTGTGGTTGTACCATGTACACACGGAGCACGCTAGTGGTATTTAAACGATGCGTAATCGCAATCTTCGAGTCACTGACAGACTAACAGCCCAGTTTCGCGGAGAAGAACGCTCGAGTGCGCTACTCGAGCAACAGGAGTTCGGGGTTCTCGAGGTACCGCATGACCTCGTTGGTGAACGCCGCGCCCTCGGCGCCGTCGATGAGGCGGTGGTCGAACGACAGCGAGAGCGTCATGACCGAGCGGGGTTCGATCGATTCGTTGCCCTCGTCGTCGGTGACGACGCGGGGCTTGCGTTTGATCTCGCCGACCGCGAGGATGCCCGCCTCGGGGTAGTTGAGAATCGGCGTGGCGTACTCGCCGCCGATACCACCGATGTTCGTGATGGTGAACGTCGAGCCACGGAGTTCGTCCGGGCTGATGGTGCGCTCTCGAGCCTTCGTCACCAGTTCGTCCGTTTCCGAAGAGAGCTGGAGCATGCCCTTGTGGTCGGCGTCCTCGACGACCGGAACCATCAACCCGGCGTCGGTCGCGGCCGCGACGCCGATGTTGTAGTAGTTGCGGTGGACGATCTCCTGGTTCTCGTCGTCGATCATGGCGTTCATCTCCGGGAACTCCTTGAGCGCCGCGACGACCGCCTTCATGATGAACGGCATGTAGGTCAGCCGAATGCCCTGTTCCTCGGCCACCGGCTTGAGCCGTTCGCGAGCCTCGACGAGTTTCGTCACGTCGACCTCGTCGTGGTGGGTGACGTGCGGTGCCGTGTACTTCGAGCGCTCCATCGCATCGGCGATGGTCTTGCGAACGCCCTTGAACGGCTCTCGGGTCTCTCGCGGACCGGTCTCGCCGGTTGCGACTGCGGCAGCGTCGGCCTCCTGGGCGCGCTGCTGGGCCTCCGCGTACTCCATCACGGCCTCCGGTGTGACGAACGCCTCCCCGTCGCGCTCTTCCGTGGCGGGGACGGCATTGATATCGACCCCCTGCTCCTCCGCGACGCGGCGAGTGGCGGGAGCGGCCAGCGTGCGGTCGCGGTCGGCCGATTCGACGGACGGAGCGCTCGAGGCGCTCGCCCCAGTTCCCGTGCCCGTGCCCGTTCCTGCTCCCGACTCGGTCTCGCCGTGGGCACCCGCGGCAGCGTCGACGCCGCCGGTTCCCTCGGTCGGCTCCGCCGGAGCGGTCTCGGCGGATTCGGCACCACTGTCGCTCGAGCCACCTACACCCGCAGCTGCCTCGACGTCGCCCTCGGTGATCCGACCACCGGGACCGCTACCCTGGACCGTCGAGATGTCGACGCCCTGTTCGCGGGCGAGTTTTCGAACTCGCGGCGGGGCGAAGACGCGGCCCTCGGGGACGTCGACGGATTCGGTGTCGGCCGCTGCGTCCGTGGATTCGGTCGACCTCGAGTCGGCCGTCTCCGTCTGGTCGGCGTCTGCTTCGGTTTCCGTTTCAGTTCCGGTCTCGGCTTCCGCCTCGTCCGCCTCGCCCTCGACGTTGAACGTGATGATCACGTCGCCGACCGGGACCATTTCACCTTCCTCGGCGCGAAGTTCCGCGACCGTGCCGTTGTACGGCGAGGGAACCTCGACCAGCGCCTTGTCGGTCTCGACCTCGGCGACTGGCTGGTCCTCGCTGACCGTGTCCCCGGGTTCGACCAGCCACGAGACCAGTTCGCCCTCGGCCACGCCCTCGCCCACGTCGGGAAGTTTGAACTCTCGAGCCATGTCAGTAATCCATCGCGTCCCGGATTCCCGTCTCGATGCGGGCCGGTTCGGGCAGGTAGTAGTCCTCGAGCGCGTACAGCGGGAACGGCGTGTCGAACCCGCTGATGCGCTGGATCGGCGCCTCCTGGTACATCAGGGCCTCCTCCTGGATGGTCGCCGCGATCTCGGCGCCCATGCCGTTCGTCTTCGGCGCCTCGTGGACGACTGCGCCGCGGCCGGTCTTCTTGAACGACTCGACGATGGTGTCGATGTCCAGCGGGGAGACCGTACGGAGGTCGACGACCTCGACGTCGATCTCGCCCTCGAGGTTCTCTGCAGCCTCGAGCGTCGGGCGGGTCATCGCGCCGTAGGTGAACACCGAAATATCGGACCCCTCGCGGCGGACGGCCGCCTCGCCGATCGGCACCTCGTAGGGCTCGTCGGGCACCTCCTCGCGGAACGCCCGGTAGATGAGCTTGGGCTCGAGGAAGATGACCGGATCGGGGCTCCGAATCGCGCTCGTGAGCAGCCCCTTCGTGTCGTAGGGCGTCGAGGGGATGACGACCTTGAGGCCGGGCTGGTGGACGAACATCGCTTCGCTCGACTCGGAGTGGTGCTCGGGCGCCCGGATTCCACCGCCGTAGGGCGCGCGGATGACCATCGGGCAGGTGAAGCGACCGCGCGATCGGGTTCGCAGGCGCGCGGCGTGGGAGACGATCTGGTCGAAGGCGGGGTAGATGAAGCCGAGGAACTGCATCTCGGGGACGGGGCGAAGCCCGTAGGCGGCCATCCCGATAGCCGTCCCGACGATGCCCGATTCGGCAAGCGGCGTGTCGATGACCCGGTCCTCGCCGAACTCGTCGTAGAGCCCTTCCGTCGCCCGGAAGACCCCGCCGTTCTTCCCGACGTCCTCGCCCATGACGACGACGTCTTCGTCCCGTTCCATCTCCTGACGCAGTCCGTCGCGGACCGCCTGTACCAGCGTGAGGTTTTCAGATTCTGCTGCCATGTTAGTCCTCCAGTAGCGCGTCGTCTCCGTACTGTTCGCGAATCCGTTCGAACCACTCGCGTTGTTCCGCGAGTCGGCGCGGCATCTCGGCGTAGACCTGCGAGAAGATTTCCTCGGGGTCCGGCCGCTCGACGGCTTCGGCGGCGTCGATCGCGTCTGCGACCGCGTCGGTGACGCGCTCTTCGATCGCGTCGGCGCGCTCGTCGTCGAGCATCCCGTGTTCGCGCAGGAACGTCTCCATGCGCGGGATCGGATCCTTCTGTTTCCAGCGTTCGACCTCCTCGTCGTCGCGGTAGACCGAGGGGTCGTCGGCGGTGGTGTGGGCCCCGAAGCGGTACTGGACCGCCTCGATGAGCGTCGGCCGAAGTTCGCCCTCGCCCGGATTCTTGGCCTTCTGGATGGCATCGCGGGTCACCTTGTAGACGGCCAGCGGGTCCATCCCGTCGACCTGGACGCCCTCGAACCCGTAGGCTTTGGCCTTCTGGGCGATGGTGTCACTCGCGGTCTGGCGCTCTCGAGGCACCGAGATGGCCCACTGGTTGTTGTTACAGAAGAAGACGGCCGGCGCGTCGAAGACCCCCGCGAAGTTCAGCCCTTCGTGGAAGTCGCCCTCGCTCGTGGCGCCGTCGCCGAAGTAACAGAGGAACGCCTTCTCCTCGCCTCGCAGTCGGGAGGCCCAGGCGGCCCCGGTGGCGTGGGGAATCTGGGTCGCGATGGGCACGGCGACCGTGAAGATGTTCTGTTCTTCGGGAACCGCGTTGCCCTCCTCGTGGCCCATCCAGTAGAGCAGGGTCTGTTTCAACGAGAGGCCGCGAACGAGCGCCGCCCCGTGCTCGCGGTAACTCGGGAAAAGCCAGTCCTCGTCGTCCAGGGCGTGGGCGCTTCCGATCTGGGCGCCCTCCTGGCCCGACAGCGGCGGGTACGTCCCCATGCGACCCTGTCGCTGGAGACTCACCGCCCGCTGGTCGAAGTGGCGGGCGAGTTTCATCTGCTCGTAGAGCTCGAGGAACTCGGATTCGTCGAGATCCGGTACCTCGACGCCCTCGAGGACGCGACCGTCGTCGTCGAGTACCTGTACTCGATCACTGGGGTCGTGCTGTAGCGTGCTCACGGGTATACCCACCTTCGCATACCCTAATGGTCTATCGCTCACGTTAAAGGAGTTTCGTAAATAATTTACTATCAGCACGATTCTTGCCATTGATTACCAAAGTTCGCCGTTGTTTTCGGATGAGAGCGACCGATCGTCCAAATAAACGCGAGGAATCGCGAGAATAGTTTGGAGTATCACGGATTATCTCCACGTTACTGGACGGATGTTCGTCGCTCGAGCAGGTTTCAGGAGCGAACCGCCCGTGCGGCGGCCCGGTACGATGTCGAATCGCGTCTGAAAGGTGATGGAATCGCGGGGCGAGAGACCGCTCAGTTCGACGCGGGGCTCCGACGAGCGCTCGCTCGAGCGTCCTCGACGCTCTTGCCCTCCCGAAGCACGGCGTCGACGAACAGTTCGCCGGCCTTGTACGACGAGCGAACCATCGGCCCGCTGGCACAGTACAGGAAGCCGAGTTCCTCCTCAGCGACCCGTCGCCAGGTCTCGTACTTGTCCGGGTGATCGTAGCGCTTGACCTCGAGGTGACTCAGCGACGGCTGGAGGTACTGACCGAGCGTGATGATGTCGACTCCGCGCTCGCGGAGGTCGGCCAGCGTCTGGTAGACCTCGTGGTCGTACTCGCCGTGGCCGAGCATGATCGACGTCTTGGTGTAGATGTCCGACTCGCGTTCGACCTGCTCGAGCACGCCCAGGCTCTGTTCGTAGCCGGCCCGACGGTCTCGGACCGGGAACTGTAGACGCTCGACCGTCTCGACGTTGTGGGCGATGACGTCCGGCTGGGCGTCGATGATCTTTCGGACGAGGCGTTCCTCACCCTGGAAGTCGGGAATGAGGACCTCGACGAGGATGCCCGGGTGTCGCTTCTTGATCTCGCGGATCGTTCGCGCGAAGTGGCCGGCGCCCTGGTCGGGGAGGTCGTCGCGGTCGACGCTCGTCAGGACGACGTAGTCGAGGCCGATCTCGGCGATGGCCTTCCCGACGTTCTCGGGTTCGTCCGGGTCGAGCGGTTCCATCCCGCCGGTCTCGACGTCACAAAAGTTACACCCGCGCGAGCAGCGATGGCCCATCAGCATGAACGTCGCCGTGCCGCCGCTGTCCGATTCGCCCGTTCCGTTTCGGCCGCTCCAGCACTCGCCCAGGTTCGGGCAGTTCGCCTCCTCACAGACGGTGTTGAGGTCGTGCTCGCGCAACGTCTCCTTGATCCCGGTGAACTCCCGGCCCGACGGCGGCCGCATCTTCAGCCAGTCGGGCTTTCGCGAGCGACTCATACCTGATCCTGGACGGCGATGGTGAAAAGTCGTGGTGGTTCTCGTCGAAATTCGGCCGCCGTTCCGTTGAGACAATGCACCAACGTGAATGAACAGTTATATTACGTCCCGTGTGCCAATGTAACAGGTCACTGACGATGCTATCCGCTTCGCGTGAGGAAATTTCGAACGGCTCCCTCCCGAAAGTCCTCCTCGTACTCGCCGCGCCGCTGCTCGTCCAGAACCTCGTCCACGTCGCCAACCAGGTGATCGACGTCTTCTGGCTCGGCCGACTGGGCGGCGACGCCATCGCAGCCGTCGGGTTGAACTTCCCGATCATTGCCCTGCTGTTCACCGTCGCCATCGGCATCTCCGTGGGCACGCAGGTCGTCGTCGCCCAGCGCGTCGGCGCCGAGAACCTCGAGGGGGCCCGCCGCGTCGCCGTCACCGGCACCGTCGTCGGCCTGATCGGCGGAACCATCCTCGGCATCGTCGCGTTCGTCTTCGCGCGTGACGTCATGGGGCTGTTCGCGGCCGAACCCCAGGTCATCGAGGCCGCCGCCGCTTACCTCGCAGTCATTGCACTCGGCATTCCGCTCGCGACCGCCAGCGACGCCCTCGAGTCGGGCTTCGTCGGCTGGGGCGACGCCCGTGCAGCGCTCTACATCAACGTCGCCACCGTGGTCGTCAACGTCGCCCTCGACCCGTTCCTCATCTTCGGCTGGTGGGTGTTCCCAGAACTCGGCGTCGAGGGAGCGGCCGCCGCGACCGCCATCGGCTACACGGCGGGCTTCTTCTTCGCGGTCGGCCTCGCCGTCTACGGCCGGGACGACTTCCGGATCGGGCTCCGTGATATCGGCTTCGACCTCGAGGACGCCCGCGAGATCGTCGACGTCGGCTGGCCGAACGCCGGCCAGTACATCGCGAGCCAGTCCGTTCGCGTGTTGATGGTCGCCATCGTCGCCGTCGCGGGCGGGTCGGCCGCCGTCGCCGCCTACACCATCGGCGCCCGAGTCGCCTCCATCGCCTTCATCCCCGCCCAGGGCCTCCAGCAGGCCGCTCAGAGCGTCATCGGACAAAATCTCGGTGCCGAGAATCCAGGACGGGCGACCAGGACGACCTGGGTCGGCGTCGCCATCGCCGCGGGTGCCCTCACCGTCGTCGGCGCAGTCCAGTGGCTCGTTCCCGAGATACTGACGACGGTCTTCGTGCCCGACGCGACGCCCGACGAGGTCGCCCACACCGTCGCGTACCTCGAGATCCTCGCCTACGGTTACTGGGCCATCGGTGCGAACTACCTGCTGATGGCCGGGTTCAACGGCGCCCGACGGACGCGGACCAGTTTCGTCGCCACGCTCTGTCAGTACTGGGCCGTTCGCCTCCCGGTCGCCGCCCTCGGGATCTACGTGCTCGGCATGGGACCGGTCGCCGCTTTCTGGGCCGTGACGATTTCGAACGTCGCCGTGGCCGTCGGACTGGGACTGTACTACTGGTACGAGACCGGCTCCGGGATGAACCAGCGCGCGGTCGACGTCGCGGCCTCGAGTACCGATTGACCGGCTTTCATTTCTCTGGCTCCCTCGACGCTCGGTCCCTCGAAGACGAGGCCACCCCCTCAGTGCGTGACGATCGCTCCTCGACGCTCGTGTTCGATCTCCTCCGTGACCGCCGCCGCGACCGCCTCGCCGAACTCGCGCTCGAGGAACCACAGCGCCAGGTCGATTCCCGACGTGACGCCGCCCGCGGTCAACACGTCGCCGTCGTCGACGACACGCGCCGAGCGCACGTCAGCGACCGCCTCGAGGGCCTCGAGAGCAACCCGGTGCGTGACGGCGGGCCGACCGTCCAGCAGGCCCGCATCGGCGAGTACCATCGCGCCCGTGCAGATCGACGCGACGACGGCGCCATCGGCGTGACGGTCGGCGACGGCCTCCGGAAGGCGACCCTCGTCGATTATACGACTGACGCCCCCGTCGTCGCTCGTCCAGCCCCCGCCCGGGACGACGAGTACGTCTGGATCGCCCAGAGTGTCGTCGGGCTCGACGCGCAGGCCGTGGCTCGCTCGAACCCGATCGACGGACTCGAGGGTGACGAGTTTCGTCTCGAGGGGCGCACCGGCTCGGGCGCCGTTCTGGAATACCTCGAAGGGGCCGATGGCGTCGAGTTCGTCGAAGCCGGGAAAGAGGACGATCTCGACCGTCGTCGTGGAATCGGCGTCGGACATGTGCTCGAGGAGGGGCCTCGAGACGAAGCGTGTTTCGCGTTCCGGATGACGAAATGTCGACTCTTTCCGCCTCGAGCCGACGATAAAAGGACGGTCGTCCGTCTATACGTCGTGCATCAGGCCCTTGACGTCGTCTCGAGAGACGGACTTGTCGTGCGTCTGTTCGGCGTGTTGCTGGACGAGGTCGACCATCTCGTCCTCGTTTTCGTCCCGGATGACGAAGTCACAGTCCTCGAACCCTGCATCTTTGCATTGTACCTCTTTGACCATAGGAATCACTCGCCTCGCGCCGGCAGAGATTTCCACACCATCGACCGCAATAACGGTTGTCGGAGGCGAGAATGACAGTCACTCGGAGCGAAGACTCCGGACCATCCGACGAACGCGGCGGCGTCGTCCGGGGACGGTACACTGAAACCCCTCGCCCCGCTAGAGGCGTCGATAGCGATGGACGCCGAGACGCTTCGCGAGCGAGCCAGCGACCTCCCTCGAGAGCCCGGCGTCTACCAGTTCCGCGACCGTGACGACGAAACGACGCTGTACGTCGGCAAGGCCGTCGACCTCCGCTCACGAGTGCGTTCGTACGCCGACCCCCGGAGCGCCCGTATCCGACGGATGGTCGACCGTGCCGACGACCTCGAGATCGCCGTCACCGACACCGAGACCCAGGCGCTGTTGCTCGAGGCGAACCTGATCAAGCGCCACCAGCCCCGGTACAACGTCCGGCTGAAGGACGACAAGTCCTACCCGATGGTCCAGCTGACGGCCCACGAGGCCCCGCGGATCGAAATCACCCGCGACCCGGCCGAGGCCGCGACCGTCTTCGGCCCGTTCACGAACAAGGGACGGCTCGAGACCGTCGTCAAAGCGCTGCGGGAGACCTACGGTCTGCGCGGCTGCTCGGACAACAAGTACGCGGGCCGCGACCGCCCCTGCCTCGACTACGAGATGGGGCTCTGCACCGCCCCCTGCACCCGCGAGATCGACCTCGAGAGCTACCGCGAGGACGTGCAGTCGGCCGTCCGCTTCTTCGAGGGCGAGACGGGCGTGCTCACGGACCCCCTCCGGCGGGGGATGGAGGCCGCCGCCGAGGGCCAGCAGTTCGAGCGCGCGGCCCACCTCCGGGACCGCCTCGAGACCGTCGAGGCGTTCCACGGGGACGCCGACGACGCCGTCCAGTCGATGGGCGAGAGCCAGGAACACCTCGTCGACGTCGTCGGCGTCGCGATTCGCGGCGAGGACGCGACCGTCGCCCGCCTGCGCTCCGACCGCGGCAAATTGGTCGACCGCGACCGCCACACGCTCGAGGCACCCGCGACCGACGAGGGAGCCGAGAGCGCCGTCCCCGCCGTCCTCGCGGCGTTCCTGGTCCAGTACTACGCCGAGCGACAGCTACCGGACGCACTGTTGCTCCCCGAGCGCCACGGCGATCCGGAGGTTGCCGCCTGGCTCGAGGCCGAGGGCGTGGCTGTCCGCGTGCCGGGCGCCGGCCGCGAGGCGAAACTCGTCGAATTGGCGCTGAAGAACGCCCGCCAGAACGTCGGCCGACGAGACGAGTGCGGCATGCTCGCCGACGCGCTGGGTCTCGAGCGGGCAAGGCGACTCGAGGGGTTCGACGTGAGCCACGCCCAGGGGACCTCTGCGGTCGGCAGCAACGTTGCGTTCGACGACGGGAGCGCCGACAAGTCGGGCTACCGCCGGAAGAAGCTCACCGACGAGAACGACGACTACGCCAACATGCGCCGACTCGTCACCTGGCGGGCCGAGCGCGCGCTCGACGGGCGGGACGACCGATCCGACCCGGACCTGCTGGTGATCGACGGGGGTCGAGGACAGCTGGAGGCGGCACTCGAGGCCCTCGAGGAGACAGGCTGGGACGTGCCCGCCATCGGACTGGCGAAAGCCGAAGAGCGCGTCGTCACGCCCGACCGGGAGTACGACTGGCCGCGGGACGCTCCGCACCTCCACCTGCTCCAGCGCGTGCGCGACGAGGCCCACCGCTTCGCCGTCCAGTATCACCAGACGCTACGCGACGAGGTCTCGACGGTGCTCGACGACGTCCCGGGAATCGGGCCGGAGACGCGAAAGCGACTGCTGGGACGGTTCGGCAGCGTCGAGAACGTCCGGGCGGCGAGCCTCGAGGACCTGCAGAGCGTTCCTGGCGTGGGCGAGCGAACGGCGCAGACGGTGAAGGAGCGCCTGTGAGCGTAACCGGTGAGATCGGCTGTGAACGGTTCGTAGAGCCGTAGGGATACGGATCGAGGGACGTCTCGACCTCGAGTCCCGGTCACCTCTTTGGTACTCGATGACGTGGGTCGCGTATGGACACCGACATTCGCCCGGCCACGGCCGACGACCGCGAGGCCATCCGCGAACTCGCTCGCGAAACCTGGCACGACACGTACGCGGAACTCGAACCCGACGTGATCGACGAGACCGTCGACGCCTGGTACAGCGACGAGGAACTCGAGCGCGCGCTCTCGACGCCCGGCACGACGATGCTGGTCGCCGAAGCGGGTGAAGAAGCGGGTAGAGAAGTGGGAATCGTGGGTGTCGCCCACGGCGTCGTTCAGGAGGACGAGGGCGACGTCCTCCGACTGTACGTCCACCCCGACCACCAGCGCGAAGGTATCGGCACGGCCCTCCACGAGCGCCTCCGCGAGAACCTTGAGGACTTCAACATGCGTCGCATGCGGGCGATCGACCTCGCGTCGAACGCCGACGGGCGGGCGTTCTACGAGGATCTGGGGTTCGAGAAAACCGGCGAGGGGACGGTCGATATCGGCGGCGAGTCCCGCCAGGAGGTCGTCTACACACTCGATCTCGAGTGACGTCTCGTTCCCTCGAGTGACAGTCAATTCGGTCGAGAGACAACGCTTTGGTACTCGAAAACGTAGCACACGTACCGTGTCAAACGACGACCTCGACGACCTGCTCGACGAACTCGACTCCCACGACGACCTCACCGTCGCCGAACAGGTGCTCACGATCCGCCTCGAGAAGCGCCGATACGGAAAACCCGTCACGATTCTCGAGGGGTTCGACCTCTCGACGGCGGACCTGAAATCGACCGCGTCCGAACTCAAACAGGCGCTCGGAACCGGTGGCACCGTCGAAGAGGGTCGAATCGAGCTTCAGGGGGATCACCGCAGTCGACTTCCGCCACTCCTCCGCGAACGCGGATTCCAGGTCCAGGAGTAGCACTTACACCTTTTTGTCGTCGAGCACGATCGGTCGCTCGACTGCCGCAACCGACGCGTTCTTTGGGACACCGACTCGAGAATAACACGACACTCGAGCGTGTCGGGTTGCCACGGAGAGAACGGCAGCCAGCCGCCCGCAGCCTCGAGACGAAACTGACGACGAACGACGAAACCGACGACGATGGACCTGCTGAATCGATGGCGCTACCGAGAGACCGTCCTCGCGCTCTGTACGCTCGCGTTCTTCGCGACGATGGTCGCCCGACTAGTGATCAGCCCGGTCGTCACCGACGTCACCGACGCCTTCGGCGTCTCGAACTTCGTCGTCGGCATCGCGCTCACCGGCCTCTGGATGACCTACTTCCTCGCGCAGTTCCCTAGCGGCATCCTGGCCGACCGCTTCGGCGAGCGACCCGTCATCCTGGTCGCCGTCGGTGGCACGGCGGTCACGAGCCTCCTCATCGCCGTCTCCCCGGCGTTTCCGATCTTCCTGCTGGCGACGCTCGTACTCGGCGCCGTCGCGGGCCTCCACTACAGCGTCGCGACGACGCTCCTGACCCGAACTTACGACAACATCGGCTCCGCCATCGGCGTCCACAACGGCGGCGGCCCGCTCGCCGGCCTCGTCGCCCCGGCGCTGGCCGCCTGGATCGCCGTCGTCCTCGGCTGGCGCTACGCCATCGCCCTCGGCGTCGTCGCCGCCGTCCCGATCTTCGTCCTATTCTCCCGCTACGTCGAACCGACCGAGCCGCGCCGCCCCGACCAGCCGATGCGCGACCGGTTCGAACTCGAGCCCCTGCTCGAGGTGCTCTCGCGTCCGCCCATCGCGTTCACCGTGTGCCTGTCGATTCTGGCGGCGTTCGTCTGGCAGGCGCTCTCGTCGTTCCTGCCCACCTTTCTGATCGAACACCGGGGCCACTCCCAGACCCTCGCAGGCATCGTCTTCTCAGCGTACTTCGTCGTGCAGGCGCTCACCCAGGTCGCCGTCGGCGCCGTCTCCGACCGCTACGGCCGCGACCTCGCCGCCGCCGGCTGCATGGTGCTCGGCTCGAGCGGCCTCCTCCTGTTCGTCTTCGGCCCCGGCTTTCCCTCGATCATCCTCGCCGTCCTGCTCGTCGGGACGGGCCTGGGTTGGGGTGCGGCCCTGCTCCCGCGGATCATGGACAACCTCACCGACGAAGAGCGCGGGGCCGGCTTCGGCCTCGTCCGGACCGTCTACGGCGTCGTCGGCTCACTCGGCTCCGTCGCGACCGGCCTCTTCGCCGACGTCCTCGGCTGGAACGTCGCCTTCACGATTCTTGCCGGTCTCCTGGTCGTCGTCCTCCTCGCGCTGGTCACGAACCGGGCTCTCGGCCTGGGATACTGATCTGCCAGATCCTCGAGACGATCTCTTCGAGGATTCTATCGGTTCGGCTTATTACTATAGAAAATATAGTTTCGTCGAGCCATGGAGCCGAAGCGACGGAAGCGTCAGTGTTCCTCGTTCAATTCCCGTTCCTTCGTGACCGTCTGGTCGCCTTCCGGCGGGGCGTCCTCGATGTCCGCGGGACGAGACGCGCCCGAATCTTCGGTTTTCGCCGTATCGACGCCGCCCTCGCTCTCGCCGTCGCCCGCCTCCCGCTCGTCCCAGGACGGCCCCTCGCTCGAGGGAAACGCCTCGAGTCGGATCGCCTCGTCGACCGTTCGAACGTCGCTCTCGTGGAGCGGGACGGCGTCCTGAGGGTCGGACGACCAGCCGAGGGCTGCCCTGAGCGAATCGACGACGCCCGGCTCCGGTTCGACGAACGCGGTTTCGTCCTCGACCGAAACGACGACGCCGACCGCCGCTCCCTCGTCGTTTTCGACTGTCTTTCCGACGTCGTCAGCCGTGAAGGTGGCGCACATACACTGGGCTAGCCCCGCCTCGAGCGAATAGTGTGGTGCCTGCATCGGCTGGCAGGTCCGGGAGGGTCGTTCGAGCGTAGACGCCGTCCCATCGCCGGCGGCGTCAGAATCCCATCGTCGGAGTCGAGCCACCACCCAGCACACACGCGGCAATGGCTTTTCGAGGTGGCCGTGGACCGTTCCCTATGGACTGGAATGCCCTTCGCGACGCGTGTAGAGGCCTCGAGTCTGGAAGCGAACTCGTGACGCCGGTCTCCGAGCGCGCCTTCCGAATTACCGACGCGCTCGAGGACCGACTCGTGGTCCAGTTCGTCGACAGCGGCGAGGAACGCCCGCTCCACCGCGAACAGTTCGACGTGCTGGCCGAGCAACTCGAGGGCGGCCCGATCCCGCTCGCGGAACTCCCGCCGGGCGTCGAACCGTACGCGAGCGTCCTGAGCTGTTCGGACGAACACGTCTCCGACGGCGAGACCCTCGAGCGTGCCCCGGAGGAGGCCGTCGCGGGTGAGAGCCCGCACCTCGTCTCGCCCGAGGACGCCCGGACGAGCCTCGAGCGGGTGCACGACGACGCCACCCTGCTCGCCGATCAGCTCGAGCGCCTCGGACGCGACGGACGCGTCGAGCCGTCGACGCTCGACACGGAGACTCTGACCGACCTGTACGTCCTGCTCTCGGACGTCCAGCGGGGGTCCGATCGGGTGCGGCGAACGGCCGGCGAGACGCTCCTCGAGCGGCTCGGCCCCGATCAACAGCTCCACGGTCGCTTCGGGACGGTCCGGCGAACGACCCGCGACCGGCGCCAGCCGAAAGACGAGGACGTCGTCCTGGACGCCCTCGACGAGCACGGCATCCCCCACGAGTGGGTGCTCGGGGTCGATTCCGACAAGCTGGACGTCGTCCTGGCGGTAACCGACCTCGAGCCCGACGCCGTCTACGACGTCGAGCAGCAGGTGTACGTCCAGAAGACCGGTGTCGACGAGGGCGAGAAGTACTCCCGGCTGCAGGGGCTGGCCGAGCGCCTCGAGGACGTCGACGCGGAAACCGCCGGCCAGATCGACGAGTCGCTCTACGACGACCTCAGCGACCTCGAGCAGCGGCTCGAGGAGGCGCTCTCGGCGGGGTGATCGGGTGGCGGGCCGTATGGTAGATCAACTCTGCCCGAGTTCGTGAGTCACCCCGGTTTCGTGACGGCTGCTCTCTATCGCTGCGGCTGGTCCTCGCCCCAGTCCTCCGCTCTCGAAAGCGTGAACGAGAACGTCGTTCCCTCGCCGAGTGTCGATCGAACCCAGATATCTCCGCCGTGACGGTCGACGATCCGCTGACAGAGCGCGAGCCCGATGCCCGCTCCGTCGTGCTCCTCGCGACTGTGCAGCCGGTTGAAGATCGTGAAGATGCGATCCTGGTCCTCGGGAGCGATGCCGATGCCGTTATCCCGGATCGAAATCACCGGCTTCGTCCCCCGGTGGCCGGACTCAATCCGAATTTGAGGCGGGTCGTCCCCGCTGTACGTGATCGCGTTGTCCAGGAGGTTCTGGAAGACCTGCTGTAACTGGGTCGCGTCCCCGTCGACCCGTGGCAGGTTGTCCCTCGTAATATCGGCGCCTGCTTCGTCGATCTGGATTCGAAGGTTATCGAGCGCATCGTCGAGGACGGCGTCGAGGTCGACCGGCTCGAGCGAACCGCTCTCCGTGTCGACGCGGGAGTACGCGAGGAGTCCGTCGATCATCTCACGCATGCGGTCGGCGCCGTCGACGGCGAATTCCAGGAACTCCTCGCCGTCCTCGTTGAGAACCTCCTCGTAGCGCTGCTCGAGCAGTTGCAGGTAACTCGAGACCATTCGCAGCGGTTCCTGGAGGTCGTGGGAGGCGGCGTAGGCGAACTGCTCGAGGCGTTCGTTCGACTCCTCGAGTCGCTCGACCGTCTCTTCGAGTTTCCGCTCGTACTCCTTGCGCTCCGTGATGTCCTGGGCCATCGTCATTCCGGCGAAGACGTCGCCCCGTTCGTCAGTGATCGGAACCGCATGGAGCACCCACTCCCGGTCGGCGTAGGAGAGTTCGACCGACCGCTCTTCCCCCTCGAGCGCGGCCCGGAAGGCGGGCTCGAGCGCGCTCCACGTTTCGTCCGACCAAACGTCACACGCCCGGTTCCCCTCCAGATCGGCCGGGTCCACCGGAATGCGGTCGAAACCCTGCCCGGCCGCCAGCGTGTACGTGAGGTCGTCGTCGAAGAGCGTCACCAACCCGTTCGGAAAGCACTCCGCGAGCGTCCGGTGACGCTGCTCGGACTTCTCGAGTTTTCGTTCGCGCACCCTGTGCTCGGTGACGTCCCGGAAGTAGACCGATACGCCCGTCTCGGAGGGGTAGACGTGTTCCTCGAACCAGGCGTCGTACGGCTCGAAGTAATCCACCATCGAGACGGGCTCCTGCGTCGTCATCGCCTCGCGGTACCGCCGCTCGAACTCAGTGTCGACGACCTCCGGGAACGCGTCCCAGATCACCCGTCCGAGGAGTTCGTCCTCGGCGGCGTCGAGAATCGATTCAGCGCTCTCGTTGACATGGGTGAACTCCCAGTCGTCGTTCAGCGCGATGACGCCGTCGGTGATGCGGCCGTAGATCTCGTCCAGTTCGGCCGTGAGCTCGCGTTGTCGACGCTCGAGCGCGCGTTCGCGCTCTTTGAGGTCGGTGATGTCTTCGCCGGTCGTCACGACGCGTTCGATGGTCCCCGCGTCGTCGAAGAGGGGCGCGGCGTTGATCGAGAACCAGCGACGGTCGCCGCTGGGGAGATCAACCCGGAAGTGCCGATCGTACACCGGTTCTCCCGTCTCCAGCGTGATCGCGAAAGGGTGGTCTGCGGTCGAAATTCGCTCCCCGGTCTCGTCGTAGACCGCTCGGTTCGACGGGTCGTACGTCTGCACCTCGCGCTCCGGGATCTCGAGCATCTCCCTGAGGCGGTCGTTCATTCGCGTGACCTCGCCGTCCGAGTCGAGCACCTGAATGCCGATCGGACTCGTCTCGAGAATCTGGTCGGTCAGGTCGCGCTCGAGTCGGAGTTGCTGTTCGCGATCCACGAGTCGCCGTTCCACGTGATTCCGGTCGGACACGTCGCGGACGATCCCCACGGTCCCTTCGAACATTCCATCTTCGAGAAGGACGTTCGGTCGAAGTTCACAGGGAATTTCCTCTCCGTCCGCGGTTCTGACGGCGAGTTCGAACGTTCGGTTCAGTCGACCGTCGGCCGAAAGGTGCTCCTCGATGGCCCGTCGGATTCGTTCGACGTCGTCGTCCTCGAGGACGAAGGAGACGTGTTCGCCGAGGAGTTCGGCTCGTTCGTACCCGGTCATCTCGACGATGACGTCGTTGACCGCAGTGAAGCGGCCGGCGGGATCGAGCTGGTAGATTCCGTCGCTGACGGCGTTGACGAGCGTACGGAATCGCTCGAGCGCCACGTCGGCGTCGGAATCGGCCCAGAACGCCCCATCCGTCGCGTCCGCTCGTCGATTCATGACTGCGTGCACAATGTTGGTGGTGATAAACGCTCCCCGTCGCGCTGCATCGGGGATGGATTCGGCGCGTCCTCGAGAAGTCGAGGGAGTCGACAGACGAGTCGCGCAGAGAGAGCGTTCGCCGCAAACGACGCTCGGAGAAGAAGCGGGAGGGAAAGAAAACGAAGGCAACGTCCGACGAGGCAAGAACCTTACCGGTTCGATTCGTCGTCCCGCTCGTCGGCCTCATCGCCGCTTTCCGTTCGGCGTTCTTCCTCGTCGCCGTCGGAGTCCGAACGCTTCGAGCCCTCGAGGCCCTCGCGAACCGCGTCCGGTTCGACCGCCGCGTCAGTCCGCTGGCCGACGTCCTCGCCCGGACGAACCTCGGCTTCCGGGTCACGGTCCGTGAGTTCGGTCGGATCCACCTCGAGTTCCCGGCGCTGGGCTTCCTCGATCTCCTCGAGTTCCTCGAGGTCTGTGGCCGGGTCGACCGACCCGCTCGAGTCGCCGTCCGCGAGCGGATCCGTCTCGTCTGCGGCGTCGATTTCGCCGACGGGATCCGTGACGTCCGCCGGGTTGCCGGCCGGTTCTCCTCGACGCTCTTCGTCCCCGTCGATTCGCTCCCCCGCGTCCGCCCCTGGGTCCGGATCGTCCTCCCCGGGCGGCGCCGACGGCTCCTCCTGGTTGCTCGTGACCGGTTCCCCTGGTGTGTACTCCTCGTCGGGAGCGGGGGTGTTCTTCCCCGAGGCTTCCGACGATGGCAACTCCGAGTCGGCCGGGCTCGCGTCGCTCGTCAGGTCCTCCCCGGGGAACGACGGGTCGAGCCGAACCGCGTCCTCCGTAACCCGGTCGACGGCGTCGTCCGCGAGGGGGACGGCGTCCTCCCGGCCGCCCCACCCGAGCGCGGCCCTCGTGGAGGCCGCCATCTCCGGGTCCGGTTCGACGTAGGCCGTCCCGGGGTCGACGGCAGTGACGATACCGACCGTGTCTCCCGACGCGGTCTCGACCGACTTGCCGACATCGTCCGCGGTGAATACTGGACTCATACGAGTCGATCTAACACAGCCCGTTCGAAGTGGTTCGTGCCTGCATGGTCCTGCCTCGGCCAGTCCTTTCGATTCGCGCTGTAATCGCCCTTCACGAACCGCCTTCAGCGTCCCTCACGACTGCTCGAGCACTCGGTCGGTGTCGCTCATGGGTTGATCGACACGCATCGGCAACAAACAGGTGATCGCTGCTCACGCAACCCGCGGGCCGAAGTCCCTCAACTCGAGTCGCGTCGGTCCGATTCGAGGTCCTCGGGCACCGGTTCGTACCGCAGGACGGGAGTGGAGTCGGGGTCCTCGGTCTCGCCGACCCGCGAGACGCCGGGAATCTCGAGGAGGAGGGACGAAAGCGCCTCGGCTGGGCCGTCGCCCGACTCGTGTTCCGTCGAGTGCCCGCCCTCGATCGCTTCGAGGAGGTCGTCGACCGTCGCCCGTCCGCGCTCGGCGAGCACGACGAACGCCGCCCGAGCGGTCGCTCGCTCCGCTGGCGAAGGTTCGAGGCTCTCGAGGGCGTGTCGGGCACTTCCGATCGAGTGTCGAACCGAGGGCGGGTCCGGAACGTCCCGTCCGTCACCGTCTTCCGGACGGTCGATCGCCGGGGTTCCCTCGTAGCGCCACCGTTCGCCGAGGTCCTCGTCGCCCGAGCGCGCGACGGTTGGCAGGGCCTCGAGGCTATCGTGAACGCACTCGGACCACCACCGCTCGGCCGACTCGTAGCCCGCGGGGACCTCGCTGTAGGTCGCGTCGATTACCTCCGCGGCTGTGGCCTCGCCCCAGTACCGGAGGAACGAGAACGCTGCGCGGACGGCCGACGCCTCGTCCGGTCGCAGGTCGCGCGACTCGAGGACCCGTTCGACCTCGTCGGGGGTGTCGATCCGGTAATCACGCCCGCCGACAGGGGTCGCTTCGAGGACGCGCCGGCCGTTGTCGGTGAGTTCGTACCGGTCGTCGCCGCGGCTCACGAGTCCGTTGTCCGCGAGGTGCTCGAGGCTGTCAGCGACGCCGTCGGGCCCCGTATCGAGGCGGTCCGAGAGCGCCTCGATTCCCGCGGGGCCGTCCTCGAGTGCCTCGAGGATCGTTCGATCCCGATCGTCGAGCGTGTTCGACGGCACGCGAGAACGTCCAACGCCGGGGCACCTAAGTCGAACGCCGGCCGTCGAAAGGTAACGGTTTCGAAGGTCACTCGGCGGGCATCGCGCCCGACTCGATCTGTTTCTCGTCGTCGTCGAACGACCCCGACACCCGCTCGAGGTCGAAGACGAACTCGGGTCCGAACGCGCCCGCCGGCGTGCAAAAGCCCTCGTCGGCGTCGCCGGCGAGCACCCGTCGAGCCGCCGCGACGGCGCCGTCAACGGTCACCACGTACGGATCGGGCGTCTCGAGTCGCGAGACGACGCGCACGTCGCCCTCGCGCGCCTCGCCCCAGACGAGGGCCGACCCCCGCTCTCGCGCCCGCTCGGACGGTCCCTCGCGGACGAGTTCGGCGACTGCCTTCAGCGCCCGTTGCACGGGATCTCTCGCGAGCACCGGGGCGAGCAGCCGATGTGACTTGAGACCGAGGCGGGCGGGCGGGGGCATCATCGCGTACACTTCGACGTTCGGCACCCCGGTCGTGTAGTACGCCGCCGACACGTCGCCCATGGGCACGGTGACGGCCGGTCGCTCGCCGCGTCCGAAGTCGATCCACCGCGTCCGCCACCCGGCCGGGACGCGCTCGAGGTGGCCATTCCGGCGAATCGCACCGCCGGTGTCGACGCCCTCGACGACCGTTCTGAGCGTGCCGACCGACGGCACCCGGATCGAGTCGACCCCCAGTGCGAGCGCCGAGGCGCCGGGAAACCGCTCCGCGAGGTGGGCTGCGAGGCAGTCCATCGCGATCACGGAGAACCCCGCGGCCGGGAGCAGCGTCACGCCGGCCTCGCAGGCGTCCACGTCGCGGTCGTGAATCGACTCGATGACGGGAATCTCGCCGGTGATGTCGACGTAGTCGGTTCCGGTTCGGATGCAGGCCTCGACGAGCGGGTCGGCGGTGTTCGAGAACGGGCCCGCACAGTTCAACACGCACGCGACGTCCTCGAGCGCTTCGGCCACGGTCGACGGATCGTCGAGAGCGAACCGTCGGCCAGGGCGTCCGAGTTCGTCGACCTGATCGGCTACCCGATCGCCGTCTCGACCGGCGAGGATCACGTCGATGCCTCGATCGACGGCCGCCTCGGCGACGAGCGACCCGACGAACCCGTACGAGCCGTACAGCAGGAGCGACGACATACCGACGCGTTCCACGACCCGGCGGTTAAACGGTTGGCTGGCGTAAGCCGACGGCGCCTTCGACGGGTGGAGGGCGGCCTCGGCCGTAGTCGGCCGGTTTATAACGATTCGGTGGCGAGAGGGGGACATGTCTCAGGCGAAGGGCGACCGCCGGGAACGCGAACTCGTCAACCTGCTCGACGAGGCCGGGTTCGCCGTCATGCGAGCGCCCGCCAGCGGCTCTGCGACCGAACGCGAACTGCCCGACGTACTCGCCGGCGACGGCGAGACCTTCTACGCGATCGAGGCCAAATCGAGCGCCGGCAACCCCATCTACCTCACCGGCGAGGAGGTCGAGGCGCTCATCTACTTCGCGCAGAACTTCGGCGCAAAACCCCGCATCGGCGTCCGGTTCGACCGCGAGGACTGGTACTTCTTCCACCCCGGCGACCTCCACGTCACCGACGGCGGGAACTACCGCGTGAAAAAGGAGACCGCTGTCGCCGAAGGTACCGACTTCGACGAGTTCGTCGGCCGCTCGCAGAAGGTCACCCTCGAGGAGGTCGGAGACGCCACTGACTCGGGGCCGGATCCCGAAATCGTACGCGTCCTCCGGGCGGTCGAGCAGGGTGTGATGGACGTCGAGGAGGCGGCGACAATACTCGAGTAGGGCAGGGACGGCGACGCTCGAGTAGGCCGTCAGTGGGTGTCGGTGTTCGAGTAGACCGCCATAGTGTGCTGACACTCGAGTAGCGTCGAGTCGAGATTGAGGTCTCGAGTCGAAACGGCACCCTCGAGCCGATTCACCCCAAGAAGAGGTCGATCATGTCGTTACTCGAGTTGCCGCGGTACAGTTCCGAGTAGCCGCAGTTGGTACACGAGACGACGCGAAAGCGACGGTTCTGGATGTCGAAGATCTTCGAGAGGCCGGTGCCGGAGGTGGCGATGTCGTCGACTTCCGTCTCGGTGTGGCCGCACTTCGGACAGCCCTGATCGCTATCGGAGACCATACGCGCCGTTCGTGACGGATGTTTGAATACTTTATTGTCGCTGAACGTCGAATTGGCACCTATGACCGCCGGATTCGTCGCCTTCGTGCTCCTCCTCTCGCTGCTGGTGCCGCTTGCGCTCTACGTGCTGATCAGCGACGAAACCACGAACCCGGAGGTCGTCGATCGAGAGAGCGCCGAACGCGAGGCGATGAGCCTCGGCGGACGCGACGCTCGAGCCCGGTCTCGAAACGCCGAATCGACGGTGGCAGACTCGAGGGAATCCGAGTAGGAGAGAGGAGCGGATCCCGATCAGGTCGAGCGAGACCACGGAGTGGGGGTACAGCCGACTCTCGTCGAGATTCCCTGCACCCGACAACTCCTGTTACTCCTCCGGTTCGTCCGTATTCGACTGCCGGCGCAGCCACTCGAGGCCGAGGAGCCCGCCGAAGATCCCTGCGCCGGTCGTGAAACCGGGTGACTCGTCTGCGTCCGTCTGGGAGGTGCGTTCTTCGGCCTCGTTAGCCCCGTCGGCTCCGTCGTCGGAGTCGGTCGTGGTCTCGTCATCGTCGTCGGATACGTTTCCGTCGGATCCGGTCGTATCCTCGCCATCGTCGTTTTCGTCGTCGTTGGGACACCCGCACGTGTCGCCGTCGTTTGTGCCGTCGCTGTCGTCATCGTCGTCTCCATCATCACCACTCGTTTCCTCGTCCTCGTTATCTCCGTCGTCGTCCTGGTCATCCTCTCCGTCGGCGTCGTCGCTTCCGTCGCCGTCGCTTTCGTCGCCGTCATCCTGTTCGTCGTCTCCGTCGTCACCCGACCCGTCGTCGTCAGGTTCGTGGATTGCGACGATACCGTCGTTATTGGTACGGTCTCGAGAGAGATAGATCGCGTCGTCACCGATTGCCGTAATCTCGTGGCGATCGAACTCGTCAGAGAGCGAGAGGACCCACTGCACCGTCCCGTCGTCGAGGTCGAAGGCGACCAGGTCGTTTTCGTACTCCTGTTGGTCACTCTCTGCATACCCGAAGTAAGCGTAGAGTGTGTCTCCGGCAACTACGCCGGAATCGCCAACCACCGGAGCGGACGTCCGCCAGCGTTCCGCTCCGCTCTCGAGATCCATCACGGTCAGACTGGAGTCCCCCGGACTCTCTCGGACGCTGGAAACGGCCAGCGACCCCTTCAGTGTGAATCTACCCCACACGAACGAGCTGTTTTCCAGGTGCTCTCCCGTAATTGGATCGAGCCCTACCCAGCCCCCTCTCTCGATGCTATTGGCGAGGAGAGCGCTATCGGTGACGATCATCGCACCGTTCTCGTGGAACTCATCTGGGGCGACGGCATCGTGGTGTCGCCACACCTCCTCGCCCGTTTCGGGCTCGAGCGCGAAGAGTACGTGTTTGTTCGACGCGTAGACGACCCCGTTCGCCGCGCACGTGCCGCGGAACTCCTTCTCGTAGGTCTCTTCACCGTCGTACCCGTCGACCGTGATCGTCTGAATCTGCCAGCGTACCGAGCCGTCTTCGGCGTCCAATCCGTACACGACACCGTCGGCGACGACGTAAATGCCCCCGTAGGCAACCGTCATCGAAGAAACAGCCTCCTCAGAGCCGATGGACGATTCCCAGCGTAGTGACCCATCTGATCGATCGAACGCGTAGACCTCGTCTCCGCTCGCGTAGACGGTATCGTCGATGACCGTCGGATTACTCGCCTGGACGTCGTCGTTTCGCCACTGTACCGACCCGTCCTCGGGGTCGAGTGCGGCGATGGAGTCGTCCACACTACAGTACACTCGCTCGTCGTCGAGCGCGATTTCGGCGCCGGCGTCGACCGTCCACGCCACCTCGAGAGCGTTCTCGTCGAACGTTCGCTCGCCCTCGACGAACTTCGTGTTCCCGGAGTTCGCCCGATTCGACCACGTGTCGTTCGCCCCGCTCGGTCCGATTTCCGGGTCGGGAAGCGAGTCGAGTACGTTGGAGTCCCCGTCCGTTACCGCACTCGCTGAGTAGGCGCTCCCCGCGAGTACCACTGCTACTGCGCTGTGTTTCAGGAAATCACGTCTGTCGTAACCGGACATACTCGCAATGGGCGGAAACTAAAATATCAATACCCACCAGATAATTTGTTAATGAAACAGTTCGCCATGGACAAACCGACGGATCTACCGGTACGCACCGCGACCACTCAACCGTTCGATCGTACACACTCGAGGGCGCCGTTCAGGCCGCGAGCGGTTTCGAGAGCCTTCCAAAGTGACGATTTCGATACGTGAAGCAGTTGATAGTAGGAGAGATTGCTCGAGTGGGACGCGTTCTCGAGCGGCTGTCGATCCGGTTCGAGAATACGACTATGGCTGCTACCACCACACTATGCTAGCCGCGGTTCTGGCCCGTCATTACTGTGTTTCCGGCCGATCGAGGGTCGCCGGGTCAACCGCACCGTAACCCACGACCGCATCGAAGTGCTCGAGCGCGAACCGGTCGCCGCTCGTGATCCCACGGGCCGCCCGAGCGTCGAACTGCCGATCGATGAATCGCCGAGCGACGAGTGCGAGGCGGGCGTCGGGATCGCCACCGTCGTGGCCATCACGCCGGCCCTCGAGCGCTCGCTGGGCCTCCTCGAGCAACAGCGCCGCGGTGAAGACGTCGAAGACGTAGTGAGTCAGCTCCTTGGCCTGGAGCTGAGCGTACTCGACGTCCTCCGTCGCCAGTTCGGCGAGTGCGGTCCCGAGATCCTGAAACTCCCTCTCGACCGCCTCGGCGGAATCCGCAAGGAGCGAGTGCGAAACGGCCTCGAGCCGCGCCTCCACGACCTCGAGGAACGGCTCGTGAGCGTCTTCACGCTCGAGCGCGCGGAGCACGTCGAGCGAGAGGATGTTCTCGGTCCCCTCCCAGATGGGGAGCACCTGGGCATCGCGCAGCAGGCGGTTGGTGATGAAGTCGTTCACGTAGCCGTTGCCGCCCTGGATCTCCATCGCGTAGGAGGCGGTGTCGACGGCCATCCGACCCGTCCGGGCTTTCGCGATAGGGATCAGCAGTCGCATGAGTCGGTAGGCGTGTTCCCCTTCGGCCTCGAGTTCCTCGAGGCGGCCGTCCGGGATTTCGAGGTCCCCACGCGCCGCCCGCTCGGCCCGCTCCCGGATCGAGAACAGCCGCGCGGCCTCCATCGTGAACGCCGTCGCCGCCTCGTGATCGACGACCATGTCGACCAGGTCCCGTCGCACCAGCGGGTGCTGGTCGATCGGTTTTCCGAAGGCTTCCCGATTGGCCGCCCTGACTTTGCTCTCGAGCAGCGCCCGACCGATGAGTCCGCACGACGCGGCGGCGTTCGAGAGGCGCTCGAGGTTGAGCATCTCGGCCATCTGCCGGAACCCGTTCTCTGGTTCGCCGACGAGAAACGCCTTCGCACCCCGGAACTCGACTTCGCCCGTTGGAACCGCAACGGTCCCTAGCTTGTCCTTCAGGCGGCGATACAGCTGGTCGTTCAGCTTCCCCTCGAGTTCGTGCGGCACGAGAAACAGCGAGAGCCCGCTCGTGCCGTCGGGTGCGCCTTCGATTCGAGCGAGAGCGAGTGTCCCCTGGGCGTCGACGTTCGAGCAGAACCACTTTTCGCCGGTGAGGCGGTAGCACCCGGCATCCTCGTCCCACTCGGCGCGGGTTTCGGTGGCGCCGACGTCGCTGCCGCCCTGCTTCTCGGTGAGGAACATCGCCCCTCGATCAGGTCGTCGTAGGCGCGGCTCGTCAGGCCGTCGTAGTAGGACTCGAGGCTCCCGTCGTCGAACTTCTCGAGGACCAGCGCGGCCCCCGCGGTCATCGCGACCGGGCAATCGAAGCCGACGTCGGCGTAACAGAGCAGGTGCTGCATGACGAGGTTGTGCACCAGAGGCATCGGGTCGTCGCGACCCGGTGGCGCCTCGAACGCGTCGGCGACGATTCCGGTCTCGTAGACCAGGCGCTCGTTCTCGAGCTGTTCGGGCGGGTAGCGAACCCGGTTCTGCACCTCGCCGTGTTTGTCGTAGGGCTCGAGTTCCGGCCCGTGGTCGTCGATCACGTCCGCGTTGTCGGCCACCGTGTGCCCGACGAGCTCGCCGAACGCCTCGAGGCGCGGGCTGGCCCACTCGAGTTCGTCCTCGGTGTAAATGCGGGCAACCTCGCGCTGGAGCGCCCGGTCGAAGGTCCAGTAGTTGACGTGGCGACCCTCCTCGAGGGCGCCGTAGTCGATTCGGTCGTCCGTGATCGTCATACCCGAGTACTCGGATTCGGACGACGATAAAACGGGGCGAAACCAACGGATGGGGCGTTGCGCCTGGTTGTCGGCAGTCGCTGGCGCCCAACCAGACCTCAGAACGAGTTCAGAGGTGGCTCAGGCTCAGACCTTCTCGAGGCGCGTCCGCGGGAAGACGTACACGCGTAGCGACTCGGGAACGGGGCCATTTCGGGCGACCGTTGCGTGGGGATACACGGCGCCGACGACCGGCACGTCGGAGTCGTAGCGCCTGTTGGTGACGTAGTCGGCGACTGAGGTGTCGGCGGCGCTGATGTGGACGGCGTCCGCCCGAAGGTCCGAGACGTCGACGACCGTCAGGCGGTCGCCGGTTTCCCGGTCGCGGACGCGGTCGCCGGGGTAGACGGCGTGCTCGTCGCAGTAGGCCGGACCGTCGGCTTCCGGGCCGTCCTCGTCAACGAACGTCGGGTCGCCACAGTCGAAACAGGGGACGGCGAGCTGGCCCGGCGGCGGCGTCCGCCCCTCGGTAATCTCGATGGCGATTCGGCGGACGTGCTTACACCGGGCGTCCCGGAAGACGTGGTCGGGACAGGTACACCGGCCGGCCTCGAGGTCGACCAGGTAGGTTGCGCCGCTGCCGGCCTCGACCTCGTAGAGGCCGTCGCCGAGCGGGAGTACGGACATACGATCGGTTCTCGCCCGGACCGACCGGTCGTCGAGGTGTCGGCGGGGCGGGAGGGGGAGCGATGCTTTCGGTGACGCGACTGTGTTCATGGATGCGTCGATAGTGGTGGATTCGGTCGTCGGGCTATTCGACAGTAATAGGGGCTCGAGCACCCTAAACCCTCGGTCAGCCGATACTGACTGTTCAGGACAATTCGGTGCGCGGGCCGTCTCGGTTCGACGCCAACGCGGAGAGCGTGAGTCGAGCGGAGGGCATGCGAACCGGTACAGAATCCGAGGTGAGAAACGTCGAACGTCCGTCAGGCGTCCACGACGCCGGTCGTCAACTCGCCGAGGGTCGCCTCGAGCACGTAGTCCGGTGCCTCGAGCGACAGGACGGTCTCCTCGTCGACGTCAGCGAAGCGAACGAGGAGTTCGTAGGAACCGTCGGCCTCGACCTGCGAGATCTCTTGCTGGGATTCGTCGAGCGTCGAGAGCCAGACGTACTCGCCCTCGTGGTCCGGCGAGGACCGACCGACGATCTCGTAAGTGGGGATGGACTCGGCGCTCTCGCCCGCGGTCGGATAGCCCGCGTCGGTCCACCCGTTGTACCCCTCGTCGAGCGCGTAGACGTTCTCGAAGCCGTCCGCGAGCAGTTCGCTCGCCCGGAGGACGGCCAGCGAGTGCGGACAGCCACAGTAGGTGACGATCCGGGTGTCCTCGCTCCACTCCTTCGTCGGGTCGCCCTCGACGCCGTCGGGCGCCGTGCTCAGGTGCGCCCCTTCGATGTGCGAGGCGCCGTACTGTCCCGCTCCGCGCGTGTCCAGGAACTCCGCTTCGTCGGCCTCGTACCACTCGTAGGCGTCCTCGAGCGGGACCAGGGGGACAGTCTGACCGCCCTGCGATTCCGTGTCGTATCCCTCGTCGTTCGTCGCGTCTCCACCGGGCGAGTCCTCGTCCTCGAGGATCGATCCGAGACAGCCCGATAGACCCGATATCGAAGCGATCCCGACCGCCCCGAGAACCGTACGTCGTCGCATACGGGTTTCAGGTCGTGCCACCGTCTAAACCTTCTGGTGTAAACCCCGCTTCTCGCCGGTAATTTCGATGAGAGAACCCCTTCATTTCGAGTGGAAACCGCTAGCAAGGGCTACGATCGGGCTCGAGTCGAAGTTTGAGAAGTAGACCCACCAGGATTCGAACCTGGGTCGAAGCCCCCAGAAGGCTTCAGGATTGGCCGCTACCCCATGGGTCTGCGAGCGCAGAACGAGATTCGCGCGGCCACTACTTATGACTGTCGTATCGGACCAGGCGGAACGATCATCGCTCGGAAATTGGCGGTTCCTCGAACGTCTCCTCGCAGCCGTGACAGCGAACGATAGCCGACTCGATGCTGCCGTCGACGCCTGTTCCTCGAGCGAACGCGAGGTCCTCGCCCCCACAGACGGGGCAGCGGTCGCCCTCGAACGTACTGTCGCAGTTCGGACACTCAAACGTGACCGTCCCCTCGTCGGTTCGCAGTCGCAGGGGTTCGTCCCCACAATCCGGACAGGAAGCTGGTACCCTGACGTCCTCGGTTTTCCGTGGTGCGCCGAGTGCCAGCACCACCAGTTCCGTGTCACCACCGTTTTTGCCGGACTGAAAGGTTCCGCGACCGAATCGCACCGCCTCGCTCTCTGCGACGGTAACCGTACCCGACAGCGTCTCGAACGTCGCGACGCCCGACAGGATTACGAACACCTCCTCCTGGTCACGGTGTGCGTGCAAGCCACCCGGAAACTCCCCGCCCGGCGGGATCCGGTACTCGTTGATCGCGAGATCCGACGTTTCCAGCGCGCCCGAGAGTTCCCGCCGTCGGCCACCGTCGGCGAACTCGACGGGCTCGAGGGCGTCGATCTCGACGGGTTGCATACGCGAGCGTTTCGCTCCAGGAAGATAAAATCGAGGTCGGGACGACTGATAACGGATGGCGGTGCCGAAGCGGGACGGTCGTGCATACATCGACACCTATTTTCCCTCTAGATGCACACGAACGCGTATGTACGTCGGACGATTCGTCGTCGTCGGTCCGGACGCGGGCGCCTACCGCGTCTCCTCCCGTTCGTTTCCCAATCGCCAGATTACCGCCCGCGAGGAGGCGCTCACCGTCGGCCCCACTCCCGACGCGCCCGAGACGGACAACCCCTACGTCGCCTACAACTGCCTGCGCGTGGTGGAGACGCCGACCGGCGAAACGGTCGCCTTCGGCAACGGCTCACACGTCGACCCCATCGCGGAGAAACTCGAGCTTGGCTACCCCGCTCGCGACGCCCTCGCCACCGCGTTGCTCGCGCTAGACTTCGAGAAAGACGACTACGACACGCCCCGAATCGTGGCGACCATCGACGCCGACGGCGAGGCTCTGATCGCCACCGTCCGTCGGGACGCCCTGCTCGTCGAAACTGTCGAGGAGCCGACACTCGTGGCCACCTACGAGAAAAATACGCCGGAAGCGTTCGAGTTCGAACCAACGGACGCCCTTGACGCGGCGAGCGAGGTACTCGAGGCCGAGTTCGAACACGCCGTCTGTGCCGCTGGCGTCGTCCGAACCGACGAGGGGTTCGAGACGGCGATCGACAACGGCGAGAACTGAATAGAACGGGTGCAGTCTGCCCGAGTCTAGAACCGAATACGGAAGCGCGAGTCCGGAACTCGAGCGTTTCGAGAGTACGTTACTCGTCGCCCTCGTCCACCAGCGAGCCGAACAGCGCCTTCGCGTCGTCCGGCACGTCGAAGTCGTGGTAGTGCTCGCCCTTCTCCTTCGTCAGGATGTTGAGCGCCGCCGCCGCGCCGTCACCCGCCGAAATGACCGCCTGCCACTCCTCGGCGCGTCCCATCGCCCCCGTGGCGTAGGCGTTCTCGAGGCTGGTCTCCATCGTGATATCGACGTCGACGACGTCATCGTCCGTGAAGTCACAGCCCAGGTCCTCCGCGAGGTCGCGGTTGGCACCCGTCGCGAGCACGAGATAGGGCGCCGTCTCCTCGCCGTCTTCGGTCGCGACGCGGTAGCCGTCGCCCGTGGACTCGACGCCCGTGACTTCCACGCCCTGCTGGCGATCGACGCCGAAGTCGTCGACCTGCTCGCGGAGGGTCTCGAGGTACCGGGAACCGTCCATCGACTGGACGCCCGGGTAGTTGAACAGGTGAGCCTTGTGCATCCACGTCGCGTCCGTGTCGTAGACGGTCGTCTCGAGGCCGTTCTTTCCGGTGAACAGGGCCGCGCTCAATCCGGCTGGACCGCCGCCGACGATCAGTACGTCCGTCATGGGTTGAAATTACACAGGAACGCGAATAAGCGTGTGGAAGGCGGCGAACTGGTCTCGAGTAACGAGCCCTCTGATTTTTCGGCTTCAGTATCTCGAGGGGCCACACAGTGTAATCTCCTCAAAAGTGTAACCCGGTCCTCCATTTCGACTCCTATCTCGTACGGATGATGGTTGGGTTCCACATAAACTACAGATAGTGAACATATATACGAGAGTAGATAATGTATGATAGTATGAACGATAAACCAGATATATTTCTCTTCGGAATAGCCTTCGTTTACGGTCTGGTTGTTCCGGCTGGAGTTCTTTATCTGATAACAAATAGTAGTGATGTAACCTCGGTGTACCCGTCTCTCTCGTTTGTGCTTCCAGCCGCCTGGTTTGCCCTGGTTACACTCGGGGTAGTGTTCCTGGGTCGCAATCTTCAACTTCCGACGGATTCACTACTGGGAGGAGGTATTTTGGGAACGGTCGCTGGATTTGGACTGTTCGACGTTCTTGTTGGGTGGAGCTTCGTGATGTTCGCAATTGCACTAATCGCGATACTGGCGGTTATTCTGGGTTCGTGGATTGCCTACGAGTGGAATCGTCGCTCGAGAGACATCGCGGAACCGCCATATGGCACCTGGCGCCACATTTTCGTGCTGGTAGCGACACCGCCGATTGTCATCGTATTCCTGTTTGTTTTGGTCTGATAGATCGGTCGACAGAGAACCAGTACAATACTCACCTGCACTGACTGTTAGTCGGGAGCAGTAAAACGGAGAAAGTGAGAAGCACTCGCCAGACGACCATCTCGAGCCTTTCGAGCCTTTCGAACAATTCGAGGAGTATCGAGCCACAGCACGTTGTGTTCACTGAAACGCCGTCTCGAGAATCCCAACAGAGTCACACGGGACCGTCTCAGGCGTCGACAGACCCGAAAACCGCTACAGATCGGATTCCCGCAACTCGATGTCAGCGATCAGGTCGTAGGGATGGGCGTCCTTGCGGATGCCGTCGACGATCGCGAACGCCTCCCCGGGCGAGAGGAAGTGTTCGGTGACCACGCGCCCCAGCGGTGTCGGCGAGAAGCCGTCGATGAAGTCGTACTCGAGTAACTTGCCGATGGCGTGGGTCGTCGGCACCTCGCCGAGCATCCGGTCGTTGAGCGCCTTCGCCGCCTTCCCGCCGACCGTGATGTTCGCCAGGGTCTCCTCGATGGCGCCGTCCTCGTCGTAGTGGGTCATCACCGGCTCCATCTCCCCCTTGAGGAGCTTGAAGGCCACTTCGTCCTCGGTCATCTCCATCGAGTTGTGGTAGCTGCAGTCGGGTTCGACCAGGACGTAGACGGTCCCCTGGTCGTGGTAGTCCGGTCGTCCCGCCCGCCCGAGCATCTGGTGGAACTCCTGGACCGAGAGCCACTCGATGCCCATCGCCAGCGAGTCGAAGATCACCTGCGAGGCCGGGAAGTCGACGCCCGCGGCGAGCGCTGCAGTGGTGACGACCGCCGCGAGGTCCTGGTCGGCGAACATCTTCTCGACGCGCTTGCGTCGCCGATAATCGAGCCCCGCGTGGTACGGCGCCGCGTTGTACTCGAGCTTTCGCGAGATCTCGTGACACCGCCTGCGGGAGTTGGTGAAGATTATCGTCTGGCCGCGGTACCCCTTCGAGGACTCGGTGTCGAACTCCCGTCTCACGAGTTTGTTCTCGACGTTCACCTTCTCGCGACCGTCGGCGAACGTGACGTGGCGCTCGATGGGAACCGGGCGCTCCTCGAACTCGATCAGGGTGGCCTCGAGCGCTTGGCCTAGCTGTTCGGCGTTTCCGACGGTCGCAGAGAGGTAGATCCACTGGGCGCCGCCGTACTCCTCCCGGGCCGCCGCGCGCTTTTCGGTCGTGTACTTCAGTCTCGAGATGAGGCCGTCGAGGCGGTGACCTCGCTCTTCCTCCTTCAGCGTGTGAACCTCGTCGATGACGACGGTGCCGATGTCGCCCATGTCCTTGCCCGTCCGCAGCGCGTGGTCGATCCCCTCGTAGGTGCCGACGATGACGTCCGCGTTCGGGTCGAACTGGTTGCCAGAGTCGGCGATTCGGCTCGCGCCGACGCGGATGGAGACGTCCACGAGGTGGCCGTACTCGTCCTGGAAGTCCTCGTACTTTTGATTGGCCAGCGCGACGAGGGGCACGAGAAAGAGCAGTTTTCCCTTCCCGTTGAGCACGCGGTTGAGCCCCGCGAGTTCCCCCACGAGCGTCTTCCCCGTCGCCGTGGCGCTCACGACCAGCTGGTCGTCCCCGTCGAACAGGCCGTTCTCGACCGAGAGGCTCTGGACCGGCAGCAGGGTGTCGAACCGGTCCTCGAGCAAATTCTGCAGGCCCGGATGCAGGTTGAGGGTGTCGACGCCCACCGGATCAACCTCGTCGGTCGTCGCGGAGATGGTGTCGAACTTCGTGAGATCCGGATCCAGTCGCCCCTTCAGCAGGTTCGTGATCCGCTGGAGGTCCTGTACCTCGAGCATGAGGTCCTCCAGGCGGTCCTTCGCCGCCCCCGTCACGTTCCCGACGTAGGAGAGTTCACGCTCGAGTTCGCGAGCGGCGCAGTCGGTGCAGATCCAGTCCTCGTCGTCCTTGATCGCCGTTTCGGTCGTGATTGGGGAGTACCGGCCCGAGGACGCGCAGTACCGACAGGTTCGGACCACCTTCGTCTTTTCCTCGAGCTGGTAGCCCGCGAACATTTCCTCGAGTTCCCGGCGGCCCTCGGGAGAGGTCTGCTCGGAGATGCGGATGCGGCCGGCGCGACGAGCGAGGTCGACGAACTCGTCCGGCTGACGGGGCTCTTCGCTCGAGTTGCGCTTGACGCGAAACTTCGCGGGTCGTGGTCCTGCCGAGGTCTCCGAGACGCCGAGTTTTGCCCGGAACAGCCGCTTTCCGTCCCGGGTGACCACCACGAGGTAGTCGTTCCCGGTCTCGTGACAAAAGAGCGTCTCGACCTCGGGGACCTGTTTTGACACGCCCGTCAGTAACAGCGTAGCGTACTTGAGCGGTTCGGACTCGGCCGATCGCCGGTGTATCTACGCTATAAAAACTATATTTTAATTCGGACGACACAGTGACCGTTCTGCCAGCGTGCAAAAGCCTCGAGTCGAGACAGAAATGGGAGAGACGGGGCTCGAGAGCCGGTAGCGGTGGTAAATCTCGTCGTTGACGATAGCTCGAGAGTACCGCCTGTTCTGCGATTGCTCGAGATTACCGTCCCTGCGACGATTCCGCGTCGGCGCTCTCGTTCCCGCCGTCTCCAGCGCTCTCGTTGCCGTGGTCTCCCGGCGTCTCGTTCCCGCCGTCTCGAGCCGGTTCATTCCCGCCGTCGGGCGACCGGTCGTCCATCGGCTGGCCGACGCCCTCGCCGGCGATCGACCGCGCCGTCGCTGCAGTGTCCGGTCCGCCACGCTCGCCGGCACGCTCCCGGAGCGTCCGAATCTCCTCGACGTCGACGCCCTGCGCCGAGAGAACGTCGCTTGGCAACTCACCGGCGGCGTTCGCGCCGATGGCAGCACGTCGCTCGACGCTTCCCATCTCGGCGACGACCTTCGCGACATCGGCGCGATAACGTCCCTCGCTGATCTCGCCTGTCTCCCGGGATTCATCGAGTTCCTCGAGTCTCCCCTCGAGGTCCGTGAGCCGGGTTTCGTCTTCTCCGTGGCGCTCGGCGATGATCGCCGCCTTCGCCTCGTCGGACTCGGCGTTCGCCAGTTCGAGACCGAAGGTTCGTTCGGAGACGTCACCGTCAAGTTCGGCGTTCTGGACGCCGACTGCGGCCGAGAGCTGTTCGCCGGGGGCAATCGATTCGTTCTCGGCGTCGGATTCCTCCTGGACGGCCCCGTTGGGGACGACGCTCGCCGCGGCCAGCGGAACCGCTACCGCCACTGCGAGGAGGACAACCGTCAGTGCCATCGATGTGCGTCGATTCATTGGTGGCTATTGGACTGGTTCGACGATATACGTTGGAGTCGATGGCCCCGGATCAACGACCATCAACGCGATTCAACGCCGTTTTCGATCCGGTTCCATCTATCGATTTCGTCGATTTTGGCGGTTCTGGCGGTTCCGGCATTGCCATCACCGCAGACTCGAGGCAGACGGCCGAGCGGATCACGGTCGTTCGTCACCTCCGTCGCCTCCGTCATCACCGCCACCGCCGGTTGCCGACGAGTCGCCACCCTCGGAATCCGCCCCTCCTGGGCCCTCCACCTCCGGAAGCGAGAGCACGTTTTCCCGACCCAGTCGGAACGACTCGAGTTTGCCCTCCTCGCGGAGGCCGGTGACGACTTTACTGGTTTTCGCGTCCGTCCAATCGAGTTCCTCGACGACCGATTGCTGTTTCATCCGGCCGCCACGGGACTCGAGGAGACGGATGACCTGCTCTTCGTTGCTCAGAAGTTCCACGTCAGGAGTCCCGGCGATGGGCGACGCCGATTGTTCGGCCGACGACGGTGGCTGATTCGCCGATGATGCCGACTGATCAGGCGGCGACGTCGACCGATCGGCCGGCGGTTCAGACGCTGGTCCGTCTCGAGTTCCCGGTTCGTCCCCGGAGTCGTCGAGGTCGGCGCCGGTTTCGTCGACTCGAGACGCTGCCTGTACACCGGAGTGGGTGACCGTATCCCCACTGCCGCCGTCCTGGCCGGCTGGCTGATCGCGATTTCGATACCACCAGGCCCCACCGGCGGCGAGTACGACGACGGCGAGCGCAGCAGCGACCACGGTCGTCGTGCTCGGGCCCCCACCGGCGGCGAGGACCACTCGAGGCTCCCCGGAGACGAAATCGGTCTCGCCGCCGCGCCAGATCACCGCGCGGTCGCGTTCGTCGTCGGGATCGGGTGCGACCGCGGTGCGTTCGTATCCCTCCGGCCACTCGACGAGCAATCTCGTCCCCTCGTCGAGATAGATCCCTTCGATGGCGTCGCCGACGCGGATCTCGCCGTCTTCGACGGCGGCGAAGCCGTGCCAGTCGAACGTGTACCTGACGACACCGTACTCGCGCGCGAGCGACTGCCGCTGGGTCTCCACATCGAACCCGTCGACGGCCATCTCCCGACCCGTCGCTTCACTCGCCGTCGCGGCCGTCTCGGTCATCCGGTCGGCGAACGAATGCGTGTAATTGTCGGGATTATCGCGGATCTCCTGGCGCAACGATTCGAACGCCGCCTCGCTCTCGTCGTCGTCGAGCCGAATCCAGAACTCGAGCGTCCACTCGGCGGTCCCGTCGGACTGAATAGCGACGTCCATCCGGACCTCGTCGGCGTCGATCTGGTCCTGCTGGAACGCGTTCGATTCGGGTTGCGTCGCTCCGGCCGCGGCCGTCCCGAATACGCCGGCTGTCGGTCCGACGCCGGAGAAGCAGAGCAAGACCACCAGGACAATTGCGCCGACGCGACGATTCATACGAGTCGATGCTTGCCACGTCGCTTAAAATACACGAAAGTGAGAAAAAGCGGGTATCGGTTCGGGTACGTATCGTTCAAAACGGTCGGCCGGAACGATATCGAACAGCCTCGAAGACGACAAACATATCAGGGTGGACAGATTTCTGGAGCTGTCACGTCCATCTCGAGTGTCGGTGACTCCGTCGCGTGGGGCGAAGGTTCGTCTCAGTCGTCGTTGGCGTTCGAGTCCTCGACGTCGTCAGCGTCTTCCGCGTCTTCGCCTTCTTCGTCGTTTTCGCCGTTTTCGTCGCTGTCGTTGGTCCCCTGCTCGTCGTCACTTTCGTCCGTGTCTTCGCCTCCTTCGTCGTTCTGCTCGTCGCTTTCGTCGCTGTCGTCGCCACCCTCGTCGCTTTCATCCGTTTCCTCGTCGTCGGCCTCGTTACGGTCGTCGCTTTCGTCGGACTCCTGCTCGTCGTTCTCCTCCTCATCACCTGGCGTCACGTCACGGATCGCCTCGCCGAGCGTGCCCTCGAGGGTGCCGTCCAGGAAGGCCGCGATACGGTCGTGGATCGCGGAGACGTGATCGGGGACCTGCGCGGGCAGGTCGACGTTCGGACCCTGTCCCTGGCGGGCGTCCGCACCGCGATCGGCGCCAGCGGCGTTCCCACGTCGGTCGTCGGCGATATCTGCGTTCTCGCCCCGGTCCTCGGCTCGATCGTCGGCACGGTCGTCAGCACCGTCGCGATCTTCCGCCGAAACGTCGGAGCTGTCGTCGTCCGCACCCACGGACGTGGGCGCGTTTCCGGGTACTGCGGCGGCGAAGCCGGTCATTATCACGAGTACTGCCAGCACGGCTGCGATCAGCGTTGTTCGGTTCATGACTGCACTCGGCTCTGCTCGCCAGACCCACTTCAAGCAGTAACTCAGTGGAATCGGATTTCCGGGTTTTGACGCCATTTGGCGGCCGTTTTCCTCGGTTTTCCCCCGTTCAACGCGGCTCGAGCGAGCGGTTCGCAACCGAGACGTCGAGCGACGCCCGGGCCGGTCCCGACGACCCTCGAACGCGCTCGCGCGTCCTCGGCGTTCACCGCTCGACCGGATGATGAGGCTGGATGATCGGCCCCTCCTCGCCGTAGCCGACCGTCGCGACGACGCCGAAGACCTCCTCGAGCAGGACGTCCGTGACCACCTCGTCCGGCGGGCCCCAGTCGTAGACGCTGCCGTCTCTGAGCGCGACCAGGTTGTCCGCGTACCGGGCCGCCTGACCGATGTCGTGCAGGACGATGCCGACCGTCACGTCTCGCTCGGTCGTCAACGCGTCGATCACCTCGAGCACCCGGAGTTGGTGGTGTAAGTCGAGGTAGGTCGTCGGTTCGTCGAGCAAGAGGACGTCGGTCTCCTGCGCCAGGCTCATCGCGATCCAGACCAGTTGCTTCTGGCCGCCGCTGAGGCTCCCGACATCGGCCTCGCGGAGGTGGTCGACACCGGCCAGGTCGATAGCGCGGTCGACGGCTTCTGCGTCCGCCTCGTCGACCGCGTCGAAGAACCCGCGGTAGGGATAGCGGCCGTGGTAAACCAGTTCCTCGACGGTGATACTCCCCGGCGAGTCGTGTTCCTGGGAGAGGAGGCCGACCTGCCGGGCGAAGGCCTTCTTCCCGAATTCGCCGGTGTCGTCCCCGTCGAGGAGGACGGCGCCCCGGTCGGGTGCCAGCTGGCGGGCGAGCGACTTCAGGAGCGTCGATTTCCCGCTCCCGTTCGGACCGACCAGCGCCGTCACCTCGCCTGCGGGGAGGTCGATCCGCTCGCACTCGACGACCGGTTCGTCGGTGTCAGGGTAGCCGATCTCGAGTTCTGTGCCGACGAGTTCGCTTCCCGTTCGCGCAGGTCGGACGGCGTTCGAGGACCCCCGCGTTGCGTCGGGGACGCTCGAGCCGCTCGAACCCGCGGCGTCCGATTTCGAGTCGATATTGTCGGTCGTCGAGGTGGATTCGGGGCTCGAGGTCAGTTCGGAGTTCGAGCTGGTCGTTTCGTCGTCAGTTTCCGGGGTGTCGGGTTCCGAGTCAGTCGAATCAGTCGAATCAGTCGTGTCCGTCTCCTCTTCTCGAGCGCTCCCGCGGAGGTTTGGGAGGCGTTTCATGACTAGAGATCACCCAGGTGCTTGCGTCTACGCATCAGATACAGGAAGTACGGCCCGCCGATCAGGCCGGTCAGGATACCGACCGGAAGCTGGTTCGTGCTGCCGAAGAGGACGGCCATGCCCAATCGCGCACCCACGTCTGCGGCGACCAGCAGTGCCGGGCCGACGAACAGACAGCCCACGATGAGGCGCTTGTAATCCGAGCCCACGAGCGTTCGTACGGCGTGAGGGACAATGAGTCCGACGAAGCCGACGATGCCCGCCGCGGCGATCGACGACGACGCTGCCACGATCGCGATTCCCGAGAGGCCGAACCGGACGCGCTCGACGGACATCCCGAGCGCCCCAGCGGTTCGTTCTCCCAGTAGGAGGACGTTCAACTGTCTCGCGCCCGCCAGGGCGAGAATCGACGTGATAATGGTCCAGGGGAGGACGAGTCGAACCTCGTCCCAGTCCGCGCCGGTGAGCGTCCCGGTCGTCCAGGAAATCGCCGTCTGTACGGTCGCCATGTCCTGAGCGAACAGGAGGAGGGCCGTCTGGAGCGAGTTGAAGACGGTACCGACGATCACGCCCGCGAGCACGAGTCGAACGGGGTTGGTTCCGCCCTTCCAGGCGATCGCGTAGACGAGGACGAACGCGAGCGCACCGCCGAAAGCCGCGCTGATCGGGAGCAACGCTGTCATCCCCGAGAAGATCACGAGCGTGAGCAAGATCGCCAGCCCGGCGCCCGAGGAGACCCCGAGGATGTACGGGCTTGCGAGTTCGTTGCGCGTGACCGCCTGAAAGATTGCACCAGAAATTGCGAGATTCGAGCCGACCAGAACCGCGGCGAGTACCCGCGGCAAGCGGCCGTTCCAGACGATCGTCGTGTTTCGCGCCAGGTCGGGGAGTTCGTAACTCTCGGGAACGAACAGCACGGTCCGCATCAGATCCTCACCGAGGAGGAACGACAGCAATACCCGCTCGTCGTACCAGACGTCGGCGTCGAGGACGGCGTACCACGCCTCCGCAATGGACATCGAGTACACGCCGAAGCTCACCTGGACGAACAGCGAGACGAGCACGACGACGACGCTCGCGATGGCAACCCCGACCAGTCGAGCGTCTATCCACCCGTAGCTCTCGAGTCGCGCAGACAGTTCCTGTGCCGTCCTCGAGTCACCCATCTCAGGGCCCGTCAGTGACGATTTCGGCGACTCGCTCGCGGTCGAACAGATCGCCCTCGAACCGGTCGGGGAACAGTTCTAGTGCGGCGCGTTCCGTCGTAAACAGGTTGATGATGGGGCCCTGGTAGAGCGGACCACCGCGGAACACGCGCTCGTTCTGGACGGCGGCGAGATCGCTCGCCATGGGGTGATCCTGCATGAACGCGAGCACCGAGTTCTCGAACTCGTCGGCCGACTTGGCTTCGTGTCCGCGCACGAGAAGTACGTCAGGGTCGACCTCCAGTATCGTCTCGTAGTCGATCTGGCCGCGGTCGTCGGTGCTCAGTCCGTCGACGCCGGTTCCCTCGAGAGCGTCCCCGATGCCGAGGTCACGCCACTGTTTCTTGCTCGTTCCCTCGCCGAGCCGGTACGGCGAGAACGCTTCGGGCTCCTCGCCGCCCCAGACGAGCAGGGCGTTCGGCCGCTCGGATTCGGGCGGCAACTCCGCCTGGACGTCCGCGATGAACTCGTCGTGGAACGATTTGAACGCCTCGTAGCGCTCCTCGCGCTGGAAGATCTGGGCGACAATCTCGAAGGCCTCGTACAACGAGTAGTACCGGTAGTCGTGCCACGGGTCGGTCTGTCGGAAGATGACGTTCCCCATGAACGGCGCGATTTCCGTCGAAATCTCGTCCACGTCGGACTGTTCGAGGTTGAACGCGCCGTTTTCGATCAACCAGTTCGGGTCCATCAGGTGAAGGTCGGCCTCGAGTTCGTAGAACACCTCTTTGTCGATGCCGCCCTCGCCGATTAGCTGGACGAGGTCGTCCTTCTCGACGGAGACGCCGTCGAGTTCGTCGTAGTGCTGGGTGTGATACCGGGGGAGATTCCCGACGGAGAGGAGTCCATCGCCGACACCGAGGGTAACCCCCATGTCGGCGTACCCGGGGAAGTACGTCGCCCACCGCTCGGGTGGCTGGTCGAACTCGAGGGTGCCAACGGGTTCCATCGTGACCGAATAGGAGCCGTTGCCTTCGTTTTCACCAGTGTCGCTCGAGTTCTCGCCCGCCGTCTCGTTGCCGTTGCCGTTTCCGTCGTTAGAATCAGGATCTTCCTCCCGACCGGTACCGCTCACGCACCCCGCGAGGCCGGCGAGTGCCGCCGTTCCAGTCGCCAGAACCGCCCGCCGAGTCCGATTCGAAGTCATACGTTTTAGGCTAGCCTAACAGCGTAAAAGTGCATTGATTTAGGCCGACCGAAACGAGTCGGTTCGCTTACTCGAGGAGTTCGATCTCGTCGTCGCCGTTGGGAACGGCACAGAGGAACGCGCTCTCGGCGTCGGATTCGTTGCGGTACCAGTGGACGGTTCCAGCCGGGATCAGGAGGGAGTCGCCCGCTTCGACGTCGTACTCCTCGTCGCCGATCCCGACGACGTACTCGCCTTCGAGGACGTACTGCTCGTGCTCGACGGCGTTCGTGTGCGGTGGAACCTCGGCACCTGGCTCGAGGGTGAACCGGCGAATCGCGAAGTTCGGTGCCCCGTGTTCGGCCGCGATGAGGACGCCTTTCGCGAGTCCGTCCGCGGCGTCGACGGATTCGTACTCGACGTCGTCGGTACGGCGAATCGTCGCCTCAATGTCCGGATTCGATCCAGCGGATTCGGTGTCGGCCATAATGGTCGTGAGCGCGTGAGCGACAAAACGGTTCGGACTCCGCAACCCGGATCGGTTTGGGGTACGCTTGGCCGCGTCGCCGAGGGCACCATTTCGTGTCGAGCGAGATTCGTCGTACTCGAGGACCGTACCCGGAACTGAGACTCGAGTCGGGGCAGTGATGATGGTTCGTGGTTCGAACCGCAAACGCGAGCGAAAGCGTCGTCACTCGCGGTCGAAAAATATAGTTCAAAAACGGTACCTCAGTGAATTCCCGATTTACAGGCGCTCGACGTTCGTCGCGCGCGGGCCCTTGGGGGCCTGCTCGATGTCGAACTCGATTTCCTGGCCTTCTTCCAGGTCAGGGCCGCCGACGTCTTCCATGTGGAAGAAAACGTCGTCGTCCGCGTCCTCAGTCTCGATGAATCCGTAGCCGCCAGTGTCGTTGAAGAAATCAACGGTTCCTTTCGCCATTGCTTCTGAAGAGAGTCGGGGAAGACGGATAACCGTTCCGATGTATCCTCCAGCCGGAACAGACGGCTGACAGGCCTCGAAAACCGTTCTACCGCCGTGTTTTGGCGCCGTTTCGAATCGCAGTTACTCCTCGTCCTCGAGTCGCTGGGCGAAGATCGAGACGAAAAAGACCAGCATGAACAGTGAGAACCCGATGACGATTCCGAAGAAGCCGCCCTGGGTGAGATCCACCGAGCTGGTTAGCGAGACGGCGACGAACGCGACGACGAAGACGGCAATCGTCAGGAATCCGATGGCGTAGTAGAAGTTGGTGTCGTTCTCGAGGAAACCCCACAGCGAGTCCCAGATCGGGGGTTGTGGCATGCTCGAGTGTTCGAACGCGAGGACGAATAACGTTCGGTCCGCGGTTCGCTTCACCTCGAGACGGGGGCTGACGCGCGATCACATCATATTCCACTACATCACATTGCGATTCGAGGACGGAACCGTTCGATAACGGCACGTGGGGCGAGGAGAATCGTCGTTCGCTACGACGGTGGTGTAGTCAGTAAAGCAGACTCGAGACGCTATCGGCGTACGTATCGGGAAGGTCCATCGCGATGGACCGCGGGTCGGTTTCGCCGTCGAGGTTGACCAGGTACGCTCGCCCCGGTTCGGATCCGTAGGTTTCGTGAAAATCGTAGACGAAGCCGTAGCAAGTGACCGAGGACGGAATCGATTCCGCCATTCGAAGATAGGAGACCTGTCGATGGACGTTGTACTCGACGAGCTGGTCGATAATCCCGGTGTCGGCGTCGGCATCAACGTCATCGTCGGATCCAATATCGGTATCGACCAGTTCGCTCTCGAGACCCGACTCGACGACGGGAACGAGCGCCTCGACCCACTTGGTGACCCCGCGCGGGCCCGGGGGTTCCTCGTCACCCGACGCGACCTCGTAGGCGGCCGTAACGGCACCACAACCGGTGTGACCGACGACGGCGACTGCCTCCGTATCGGTGTAGTGAATCGGGTACAGAACGCTCCCGTCGACGAACCGCTCGCCGTCGTCGACGTCCCAGATCTGGTTTCCGATCGTACTCGGTGTGAAGATGGCTCCGGGACGGTCGATTGACCACATCCCTTCCTGTGAGACCCGCGAATCCGAACAACACATGGTGACGACGTCGGGGTGTTGTTCGTCTCGAACGGCGTCGAAGTAGCCGTCGGAGAGAGAATCGACGTGGCGTTCGTTCCCCTCGAGGAGGTCGAAGAGGACGGTTGCGTGATCGTCTCGAGCGTCCGTTGAGTCGGAGTCGGAGTCGGATGTCATGGGAATCGTCCGGAGTTTCACGTAAACGAACGACGAGAACCGTATAATTGTGTTGGGGATTCCGATCACGGAGCGACCAGCTGCCGTCGCCTCGAGCGGGTGGTGACGACTGGCTGTCGCTTGAAATGGTTGGTGAAGGGGTCGATTTTGAACGTAGAGGGCAGGAGGAATCGAGAGGCGGAGGGTGAGACGAATCAAGGGCAAAGAGTGAGAGAAGGATTGGAAAGAATGGAGTGTGGTAGGGGACACAGATTTGGTAGAGGGAGAACCGGATGACGTCGGGAATCCCAACGAGATTGGAGAGTTGTGAGTGGAAGCCACGAACCATGAGGTACGATAACACGATCTCTCGGGAGAGGATTTGGAGGGAACCCCCCACCCCTTCGTTTCAGGTGGAGACCGGAAAGAAGGGTAGGGGGTGGGAGGGGTTTCTAGGACAGGAAGGTTTAAGATACCTCCCGAGAAATTAGTCCGCAGCACTAGCAAATAACGCATCTTACTAGGTGGGTTGGTTTTTGTTACTAGACTCTACTAGGAACGTCGTTCTAGACGGCTTGAGTTACTAGATCGTCGGAACCCTCCGAATTCACGACTTTCACGGCTTCTCCTGCCGTCTCGAGTAGAAATCGTTCCCACTCAATCACCGATTCGGCTCTCCGGTCCCACGAAACCCACCACCCCTTCGTCCATCTCCACCTGAAACGAAGGGGTGGGGGTGTTCTATCCCCGGCAAACCCCTCAGAACAATTCACTTTCTCCATCTCTGCAATAATAACAAATATCTAACAACAGCTGCCACATGACCTATCACCCCTTCGTTTCAACTCGAGAATCACTACGTTTTCAGGCACGGTCCAACCGCCAACACACCAACCCAGATCTCGAGGGAACCAGACCTCGGTACATCTTTGCCGTCCGCAACCAAAGCGCTGACCATACCATGAACGACGAACGCTCACGCGCGCTGTACGACCGGGCGCTCTCAGTCATGCCCGGCGGCGTCAACTCCGCCGTCCGGGCAGCCATCGAGCCGTACCCGTTTTTCGTCCAGAAGGGCGACGGCGGCCACGTCGTCGACGCCGACGGCAATCGACTCGTCGACTGGGTCATGGGCCTCGGGCCCCTGCTCCTCGGGCACGATCTCCCCGAACCCGTCCAGGCGGCGATCCAGCGAGCGGCCAGCGAAGGACCGATGTACGGCACGCCGACCGAACTCGAGGTCGACCTCGCCGAGTTCGTCGTCCGGCACGTCCCGAGCGTCGAGAAGATGCGGTTCGTCAACTCCGGCACCGAAGCGACCGTCTCGGCCGTCCGCCTCGCCCGCGGAACGACCGGCCGAAACAAGATCGTCATCATGCAGGGCGGCTACCACGGCGCCCAGGAGTCGACGCTGGTCGAGGGCGACGCCGACCATCCAGCTCCCTCCTCCGCCGGCATCCCGCAGGCGTTCGCCGAGCACACCCTTCCCGTCCCGTTCAACGACGAAGCGGCCGTCCGCGAGGTCTTCCAGGAACACGGCGACGACATCGCGGGCGTCCTCGTCGAACCGATCCTCGCCAACTACGGCATCGTCCACCCCGTCGACGGCTACCTCGAGACCCTCCGCGAGCTCACCGACGATCACGACTCGCTCCTGATCTTCGACGAGGTCATCACCGGCTTTCGCGTCGGCGGACTGGGCTGTGCGCAGAGTCACTTCGGCATCACGCCCGACCTCACCACCTTCGGCAAGATCATCGGCGGTGGGTTTCCCGTCGGCGCCATCGGCGGCCGCGCCGAGTTGATCGAGGGATTCGCACCCACCGGTGACGTCTTCCAGGCCGGCACCTTCTCCGGCCACCCCGTGACGATGGCCGCCGGCCTCGAGACGCTCACCTTCGCGGCCGAAAACGACGTCTACGACCACGTCAACGGGCTCGGCGAGACGCTCAGGGCTGGCCTCACCGACATTCTCGCGGATCAGGCACCGAACTACACCGTGGTCGGAACCGACAGCATGTTCAAAGTGATTTTTACGCGCGACGGTCCCTCTCGAGACGAACTCGGGGCCGGTGACCAGTGCGAAGCCGGCTGTCGCCAGAATCCCGACTGTCCGCGCTACGAGTACTGTCCGAAGAACGCGGCCGACGTCAAACGAGCCGAAACCGAACGCTGGCGGCGGATCTTCTGGGGCCAGATGCGCGAACAGGGCATCTTCCTCTCTCAGAACCAGTTCGAGAGTCAGTTCGTCAGCTACGGGCACACCGAGGAGGACGTCGAGCGGACGCTCGAGGCGTACAAGCACGCGCTCTGATCGCCCCCGCGCCTCGAGTCACTGGCTGCTCGTCGTTTTACTCTGTGAACGTGGCCGCCCGTCGTCTTTTTCTTGAACCTGGACACCAGTCGCTTCACTGTGTGAAAGCTATCCAAAGGTTTACGTTTCGAGCCATCGCCTCTTCGAGTGGCCACTGGGGGGTGGCCACCTGGGAATACAGGGTCGCGGCTGGTCGTTCCGATGGCCGGCCCGTGTCTTTTGTGGTGCGTTACAGTGGTGGGTTTCCGAATCGTCAGGTGGTGTTCTAGCGAGCCTCGCGTTTCAGCGCAGTCTCGCTTTCCAGCGCTGCGTTGCGCACTAGCACCGCCTCACGTTCCAACGTCGCTTCGCGCACCAGCATCACCTCGCGTTCCAATCGAGACGACGGTCCACCGGGCTCGGCCGACGAGTCGATTCGACTGCAAACTCGAGTAACGACGATTCATCTCGTCGCTACTGATCGACGATTCGTTTTTCGACTGCAAACGCCGCTGCCGATACTTTATATACGATACCGCGGCCAGATCAGTCCGTCAACCCTATGCACGACCGACGATGAGTACGGAGGAGATGACGGACTGGCGCCCAGTGTTCGGCCACGACGAACCCTACGACGAACAAGTCGACGGGATCGAGACGGCCATCGAAACCGCTACCGAGAGCGGGTACACGGTCATCGAAGGAGCCTGTGGGACCGGCAAGACGATGATCGCGCTCACCGCGGGCATCGACCTCGTTCGCGACCCCGAAAGCCAGTACGAGCGGGTGTTCGTCCTCACGAGCGTCAAACAGCAACTGCGCCAGTTCGAGACGGACCTCGAGACGATCAACGAGAACCTGCCCGCCGACTGGAACCCGATTTCAGGGCTCACGCTCGTCGGCAAGGCCGACGTCTGCCCGTACAACCGCGAAAACGCAGGCGGAATCAGCGACGACACCGTCTACGACCGATGCGAAACCCTCCGCGATCGCACGCGTGACCTCACCGGCGAGGGCGGTTCGACGACGGCCGGCGCGCTCGCTGCCCAGGCCCGCAGCCAGCAGCTCGGCCTGGCCGATAGCGGTCGCGGGAGCCGGCACGGGCGCAGCAGTTCCAGTGGAACCGAAGGGGGTGTCGATGGCGGAGACGGCAGCGCAGGAACGGGCAGATCGACCGTCAGCCGCGCCGGCGTGCGCTATCTCGAGACCGCCGGCGAACCGACGCCGTACCCACCGGAGATGCCGGAGTACAATACCGGCGGTCCCGCGGGAAGCGAGGTCGAGTACTGTCCGTTCTACGCGCAGTACCTCGAGGACCTGCCGGAGGAGGGAAGCGACGCCGATCCAGTCGAAGCGGCTCCCTTCGACGTGACCGAAACCGGGCTCCTCACGCCGGGAGACCTCGTCGCTGGGTCGGTTCGACACGGCACTTGCCCGCACTCGGTGATGGGGGCCGTGCTGGGCCACGTGGAGGTCGTCATCGGCAATTACTACCACGCGTTCGACCCGACGACGACCGCCACGTTCACCGGTGCCTTGCTCGACGAGTCGACGTTCGTCGTCTGTGACGAAGCGCACATGCTCGAGCCCCGGGTTCGCGACCTGGTCAGCGACAGGGTTGCGGACACCACACTTCGCGACGCCGAAACGGAGCTCTCCCGGGTGCTCCAGCCGGTTCGATTCGACCAGGAGGGTCGCCAGGCCCAGGGTGGCTCGAAGACCGCCGACGCGGACCTCGTTCGCGCCGAACTGAACGACACCGACGTCTCGATCGAGGAACTCGAGCGCACCCTCGAGTTCGTCCAGGACCTCCGTGGGGAACTCGACCGTCGAGTTCGTGCCCACCTGGAGCGGACCAACCGGGGCTGGCAGTCGGATCTGACGTCGCTCGGAGACGACGAAATCCCGCTTCGCGATCCGACGATGCCGGCCGAGGACGAGATTTCCGAGTGGTCGGCCGAGGCGGGGTACAGCGACGCGATCTGGGTGCGAGCCGAGTCGGTTGGGGCGGTCGTTGAGCGGATTCTCAACGAGGCCGAAGACGAGGAGAAGACCCGGGCCTCGCCCGCCGTCGGCCGCTTGCTCGGAGAGTGGTACCGTCGCGATCACACGACGAACTTCCGAGAGATCGAACTCGAGCGAACCTGGGACGAGATGGAACCGGCCGACTCCTGGCGGCGAGCGTACACGGCTCGACTCGCGCTGCACAGCTGCGTTCCCAGCGACGCCATCGGGTCGCGACTGTCGGCGTTCGGCGGCGGGATCTTGATGAGCGCGACTCTCGAGCCGATGGACGCCTTCCGTGAGGTCACGGGCCTCGAATACCTCGCGCGTGAGGAGGGGCGTCCGGTCGTCGAACGGCAGTACGGCTTGCACTTCCCCGAGGCGAACCGTGAGAGCTTCGCGGTGTCGGTGCCGAAGTTTACCTACGACAACCGGGGGCCGCCTGGCGAGGAGTCGCCGACGCGAACCGCGTACGCGGACGCACTGGCGCAGGTCGCCCGAGTTCCGGGGAACGTCCTCGTCGGAATGCCGAGCTACGGCGAGGCCGAGTGGGCCGCGTCGGTCCTCGAGGCGCATTCGGGACTCGACAAGCCCGTCTTGCTCGACGCCTCGAGCAGCGACGACGCCACGGAATCGTTGAAAGACGAGTTCTTCGCGGGCGGGGGGAAGGTACTCGTCACGAGTCTCCGCGGGACCCTGACGGAGGGCGTCGATTACAGCGGGGATCGGCTTGCGGCGGCGGTCATCTGCGGCGTTCCGATCGTCAACACGGCGAGTCCGCGGACGAAGGCGATTCGACGAGCTTACGACGACGCGTTCGGCGACGGGTTCACCTACGCGCTGACGGTCCCGGCGGTTCGGAAGGCCAGACAGGCGATCGGTCGGGTGATCCGCTCGCCCGAGGACGTCGGCGTCCGCATCCTGCTCGACGAACGGTACGCTCGCGACAGCTGGGATTCGGTCCGTCAGTTCCTTCCGGACGACGACGAGTTTCAGCCGGTCAGTCCCGACATGCTCGAGTTCGGCCTCGAGCGATTTCGCGAGCGGCTCGAGTCGAGCCAGTAGGGGGTCCCACTCTTCAGCAAGCTGAATTTCTCTTCTCCGCAAGACATTCTTGTTCCTCGTTGCAGAAATCCTGGTAACACACGCTTTAACCCTCTCGCAGTGCTCTCAGTAACCAAATTCCTCCTCCCAGGCACCGCGCCACGCTGGAAGGTCGTCCCGGCGGGTTTCGTACGAAAACGTCACGACGGATGGCGGGTCCTCGGCGTGGTCGGCGTAGACGTCGAACTCCTCGGGGAACTCGAGTTCGTCAATGGGTCGCACCGGGTACTGCCCGAGGCGTGGAGCGAGTCCGGCCTGAATCTCCGGCGAGAGCGCGAACTCGAGGAACGTGTAGGCCAGGTCGACGTTGATCGCGTTTTCGAAGATGGCCATCTGGAGGGGTTCGGCGTAGGCCTCGCCGTCGAGGTACGTGACCTGGTACTGATCGGGGTCGCCGCCGATGTCGGCCGCTTCGTCAGTCGATTCGTCGTCCGGGTCGTCCGCGCTCGAGTCGTCGCCGTTGGAACCGCCGCCGTCCGCATCCGACTCGTCGTCGGTACCCGATTCGTTGGCGTCGTCCGGTCCCGAATCGGTGGAACCGTCGCCGTCGGCCTCGGTTCCGTCGGTCGCATTGTCCGAACCGTCAGTTTCGTTTTGCTCGCTTCCCCGTGTTTCGTCGGTATCTGACGTCACTGCCCGGTCGATCGCCGCGAGCGCATCCGCTGCGTAGGCGACGGTCATCGGTCGAGTGCGCTCGGCGTACGCCAGCAGCGTCTCGACCCAGGTGTCGTAGACGTCGAGTCCGTTGTCCTCCAGTTCGCCCCAGACGGTCAGCGCGTCGTCGGGACCGGCGGACTCGAACAGCCAGTCGAGAAAGGCGCTGCCGCGACCGCGAGACGGCGTCGGCGTGAGGAGCGAGTCGGCGTAGGTCGGTTCCCTGAGTTCCTCGAGTTGGGTAGGTGGGTCGATACGCGTCTCATCGACCATCAGACAGGAGTACTGCGTGCTGACCGGGACGATTCGCCCGGCGGGATCCTCGAGGTCGAGTTCGTCGACGACGCCGTCGAGCGTCTCGATTCGATCCCGGTTGAGTTCTCGAAACAGGCCACCCTCCTCGAGATCGCGGTCGACGGTCGCGAGGTTGGCGGCCGAGAGGCCGACGTAGGCGTCGACGTCCGGGAGAAATCCGCGCTGCTCGCGTTCGACGTAGTGACCGATGCCGGATTCGGGAATCACCCAGTTGACTTCGACGTTGTCGAACGTCTCCTCGAACTGAGTTTTGAGCCAGGCCGAGGCGGGATTCTCGCCGTGGGCGAACGCGTCCGTTGTCGCGACTCGAAGGACGCCTTCGTCCTCGGGTTCGTCCGGTTCGTCGTCGCCGTTTGGTTCCTGGGGCTCTGGTTCCGATTCACGGGTGGCACAGCCCGCGAGCGACGTCAGGCCGAGCGTCGTGGATCCGGTTGCGACGCGAAGGTACGACCGTCGATCCAGTCCCATCGTGCGAGATATCGACGCGCTGGTGCATAAGTCCGATGTCAGCGCGTTCAAAGGTTTTTCGCTCGAAATTGCGTCGCTTCTCGACACCTCGAGACTGAGTCTTTGAGCCCGCATCGTTTTCGAGGATCGACACTCACATTCACCATGACCGACGGACCCACGGTGGGTCCGGCGCTCGCGGGGCATGGTGTTTTTCCAACTCGGCGTCCTACGTTCGGTATGGTCCGTTCGTCGACGCCAGTTCACGCGGTCATTGGAGCGATCGTCGGGGTCGTTCTCTCGTTTCTCCCGTTTTCGACCGTTCTGGGCGGTGCAGTGTCCGGCTTCCTCGAGGGAGGCGACGCTCGCGGGGGGACCGTTTCGGGTGCACTCGCGGGAGCGATCATGACCGTGCCGATCGCCGGCGCACTCTTCTTGTTCCTCGGACTGTTCGGCTTCGGTGCCGCCCTTAGTGGGTTCCCCGTTGAGGGGTTCGCTCTGGTACTGTTCTTCGTCCTCGCGTTCGGCGTCGCCACCTGTCTCTACACCATTGGCGGTGCGGCCGTCGGCGGCTTCGTCGGATCGATGCTCGCTGCCGAATATCCGGATGAGCGGCGTCGACTCCAGCGATCGATCGGGCTCACGCCGGCAAGCGACGCGGACAACCTCTCTCGTAGACCGGATCGTCGAGAACCCGATGCAGAATTTGATGCAGAACGGCGACGCACGGACCTCGAGCCAGAATCGGAACGCCGACACGAGCGAGATCGCCGATAGTTCCAGTTCGATCGGCCGCAACCGCTGATAGTTCCGACGCGATTGGCCGCGACCGGCACTCACTCGTATCGAAGCGCGTCGATCGGATCCGTCCTCGCGGCTCGCCACGCCGGATACAACCCGGACACGACGCCGACCAGAATGCCGGCGACGATCGCGAGAGCGACGTACTCGAGTGGGTACACCAGCGGGATGTCGATGTACCTGGCTGCGAGTGCGGCGACGACGAGGCCGAGGACGGTTCCCAGAACCGCTCCGATGACGCCGAGGATCACGGCCTCGGTGAGGAACAGTCCGAGAACGTCCCGGTTCTGCGCGCCAACAGCTTTCATGATCCCGATTTCGCGGGTTCGCTCGGTGACCGACACGAGCATGATGTTCGCGATACCGATCGAACCGACGACGAGCGAGATAGCGGCGATGCCGACGATGAAACTCTGGAGGATGTCGAGGATGTCCTCGAGTTGCTGGAGTAACTCGGTGCTCGTCTGGAGCGTGACGGCGACGTCCTCGCCGAGGAACTCGCTCGCGTCGGATTCCTCGCTCTCGAAGTACGCAGTGGCGGCCTCTCGAGCGGCGTCGACGTCGTCTTCGTCGGCGCTGGGAGCCTCGATCACGATGGCGAGGTAGCGGACGTCGGTTTCCGATCCGGTATCGTCGGCGTTATCGTCGCTGCTCTCGTCACTGCCCTCACCCGAATCGCCACCTCCACCCGCCGGACCGACCGCCTGCTCGAGATAGAACGGATCCGTCGGGACGTACATCCGTGGCGCCGCGTCGAACCCCTCGAACGGGCTCAGCCCCTCCGAGGTGTCGGTGATTCCGACGACGGTGACGGTCTCGGTTCCGCCGGTGGCGATCCGAACCTCGAGTTCGTCGCCGACGCTGACGTTCTCCTCGAACTGCTCGGCGGCCGCAGGGTTGATGACGGCCTCGCGTTCGCCCATCTCGAACTGGCGTCCCTCGCGTAGGGAGGATTCGCGAATGTAGGACGGGCCGGCGGCGATCAGACCGTTGCTCTGTAACCTGGTCTCACCCTCGTGGGTCACCGACTGGGCGTCGATGGTCGCGTACCCGTAGGCGGCGTCGACGCCCTCGAGTTCCTCGACGGTTTCGAGGTCGTCCTGGCTGAAGACGAACTGGGCGCCGGCGAGCGGGCCGCCCTCGGTGTCCGGGTCGGCCGCCCAGCCGTAGAGGTTCCGCTGGTCGTCGGGACTGATGTCGCCGATGATGCCGGCCTGTAGGCTCGCACCGAGGGCGACGAAGGCGATGACGGCGGCGACGCCGATGATCACCCCGAGCGTCGTCAGCGCCGACCGAAGTCGGTGGCCGCGAATCGACCGCCAGGAGAGTCGGAGCGACTCGAGCGGGTTCATCAGCGTTCCTCCCCGCTCGCGGTGGGGTCGTCTTGGCTCGCGGTAGGGTCGTCATTATTCGAGGACACACCATCACTCGAAGACTTACTGTTGCCCGAAGACACACCGTCAATCGAGGATTGACCAGCAGTACGTTCGTCCGTGACTTCGCCTCGAACACCCTCGACAGACCCCTTCGTTTCCACTCGAGAATCGCCACCAGGGGACGCCTTGGAATCCTCACCTTCAAGCGACTCGATTCGTTCGACGTTCCCGTCCAGCAGGTGGACGATTCGTTCGGCGCGTTCGGCAACGTGGCGCTCGTGCGTGACGACGACGAGCGTCGTTCCGGCGTCGTGGAACTCCTCGAAGAGGTCGAGCACGTCCGCTTCCGTTTCGGTGTCCAGGTTGCCGGAGGGCTCGTCGGCGAGGACGATCGCCGGATCGTTCACCAGTGCGCGGGCCAGGGCAACCCGCTGGCGCTGGCCGCCCGATAACTCGTTCGGGAGGTGATCGAGTCGGTCGCCGAGTCCGACGCGCTCGAGCAGGCTCCGTGCGCGGTCGTGGCGCTCCGTCCGGCCGACGCCGCGGAACAACTGGGGGAGGGCCACGTTCTCGAGGGCGTCCAACCGCGGCATCAGGTTGAACGTCTGGAAGACGAATCCGACTCTGGTCCCCCGAAGGCTGGTCCGTTCGCGTTCCGAGAGCGTCGAAATGTCCTCCCCGTCGACGGCAACGGTGCCCGACGTCGGGGTGTCGAGACAGCCGACGAGGTTCATCAGCGTCGACTTCCCCGATCCGCTCGGGCCCATGATGGCCGTGTACGACCCGCGCGGGATCGACAGCGAGACGCCGTCGAGGGCGTGTACCGGTTCGCCGACGCGGTACGTCTTCCGCACGTCGGTCATCGTCACCGCGTCGTCGCTCGGTCCCATCGTCCCTCTACAAGGCTCGCTCGAGCCAAAAGCTTTGGCGGGGTGGGGTCGACTCGCCACGATCGCCCGACCGAGTTCAGTCTCGACTCGTCTCGATCAGCCGGCTGCGCTCGGCCTCGAGGGCTACGCTTTTCCCCCCGCCGCCCGCTCGTGACGGTATGAGCGCGAAATCGTCGGGCGGCGCCGACGCCCACAAGCGCCGTGCGGGGGAACGAGCAGTTGAGGAGGTCGAGGACGGGATGGTCGTCGGCCTCGGCACCGGGTCGACGACGGCCTACGCCATCGAGGCGCTCGGCCGCAGAGTCGCGGACAGTCTCGAGATTCGGGGGGTCGCGACCTCTTTCCAGTCCAGGCGACTGGCCCTCGACGTCGGTATCCCGCTGACCGACCTCGACGCCGTCGACGGGATCGATCTGGCCATCGACGGGGCCGACCAGGTCGTCGACGACCCCGACTCCTCCGCCTACGGGGCGCTGATCAAGGGTGGCGGCGCGGCCCACGCCCGCGAAAAACTCGTCGCCACCGCGGCCGACCGGTTCGTCGTCGTCGCGGATTCCTCGAAACTCGTCCCCGCACTCGAGGCGCCGGTTCCAGTCGAAGTGCTCCCCGCGGCACACACCGTGGTCGCGAATCGCGTTGCGGAACTCGGCGGTGAACCCACCCTCCGCATGGCGACGCACAAGGACGGCCCCGTGGTCACCGACAACGGGAACCTCGTTCTCGACTGTGCCTTCGGTTCGATCGACGACCCGGCCGCGCTTGGGCGCGACCTCGCGTCGATTCCCGGCGTCCTCGAGCACGGCCTGTTCGTCGACTTCGCCGACGCGACGTACGTCGGAAGCGACGACGGAGTCGAGGTTCGGTCGTACTAACTCGAAACCGAGTACGTCGAGACGCGCGCCCTGCGTACCGTGTCCTGCGTATCGTGTCCTATGTATCGCGTCCCACGTACGTCGTCGAGAACGGACGCTATTCCAGGCGAGAACTCGACGCTGATCGCGGGTTCTCAGTGGGTGCCGACACGCGCCCGGCGACCGTACCGAGGACGACGTAGCAGAGACCGATCGCTCTCGTCGCCGGAACCACCCACGGTTTCAACTCGAGATCGTCCGGATTCCGGTAGGCGAGTTCGAGCGCCGTTCGAACGAATCGCTCCGGGGCCAGGAGGGCTGGTACGCCGAGGATGGCGACCAGCCTGGCGACCGTGGGGGTTCGACTACGCCCACCGAGGGCGAGCCACGCGAACAGCACGCCCTCGAGGCGAGCCATCGGCATGGTCCACGTGCGCAACTCGCCGGCGTTGGGGTTCTCGAACGCCTTTCGTTCTCCCCAGGCGATGATCCGGTCGGGAAACAGGGTTTCGACGACGCTGAACACGAGGACGATTGCTCGCCACATGGTAACGCGTTCGACGGGCAGGCACAAATACCTGAAAGCCGAAGCGCCAGCCATGGAAACGTCTGAGCGCCAGACGTGTACGATCGGCACCGCTCGTAGGTTGTGAGTGGGTCTCAAGTATGCCGTGAGCGGTTCCGAGCGGATCCGAACCGCTTCGAGCGGCTCGAAATTGCCTCGAGAGCGGGTCTCGATCACAACTGGCCCGTTCAACGCTTGCGAGCAACCAGCGAGATACTCTTGACCCCGTAGGTCTGGCACGCGCTCTGTGCTCGATCCGAGGTAAATTCGTACCGATCGTTCTCTCGGCGGTCGACTACGTCGAACCCCGGCGTCTCGATGGCGTCTGCGTAGTCGTCGACTTGCACCGCCCCGCCGATGCAGACCGCCCAGAGGTCCGCGTTCGTCTTGATGGAATCGGGCATCTGCTCCTCGCTGGTGATGTCCGACAGCGCCAGTCGGCCGCCCGGAGCGAGGACGCGGCGCACCTCTGCGAAGACGCGACCCTTCTCGGCCGAGAGGTTGATCACGCCGTTGGAGATGACCGCGTCGAACGACTCGTCGTCGAACGGCAGGTCCTCGATGTACCCCTTTTCGAAGCTAACGTTGTCGAACCCGCCGTCGTCGCGGTATCTCCGACCGTTCTCGAGCTGGTCGTCGGTCATGTCAATGCCGACCACCCTCCCCTCGTCGCCGACGTGAATCGCAGCGACGAAGACGTCCATCCCCGAGCCACTCCCGAGGTCCAGGACGCGCTCGCCGGGCTCGAGGGCCGCGAGGTCGAAGTGGTACCCGACGCCCGCGAAGGAGTCGATGGCCCGGGAGGGAATCCGATCGAGCACCGAAGGGTCGTAGCCGAGGCGCTCGGCCAGGTCGCGCCCCATCTCGAAGTGAAAGTTCCCCTCCGGCGACCTCGCGACGTCCTGGTAGACGGTCTTGACCTTCTGCTCGAGTTCGTCTGTGTCGAGCCTCGACGCATTCGTCTCGCTCATAGCTTCGTGTCGGCGACCAGGTCGGTCTCCACCGGAACCTCGTTCGTGATGCTGTCGATGAGCGGCGAGGTCGCTTCCACGCGTTCGCGAAGTTCGGCCAGTTCGGCTTCCGAGGCGTCGGCGTCGACGTACGCAGTGCAGGTGATACCCTCGTAGCCGGGTCTCACGGTCTCGTCGATGCCGAGGAACCCCCGGAGGTCGACGTCGCCGTCCATCTCGAAACGGACGTCCTCGAGGTCGATGCCCATCGCGGCGGCGTTCGCGGCGTAGCCGACGCTCAGGCACGAACCGAGAGCCGCGAGCAGGAGTTCGACCGCGTTGGGCGCGGTCCGCTGGCCGAGGATCTGTTCGGGTTCGTCGCCCTCGATCGTGAACTCACGCGTCTGCACGCGCTCGCCCGCCTGGTCGAATTCGTCGATGGTCGTCTCACACCGGAGCCCGTCCGTCCACTCGGTTTCCGCGTGGAAGTTAAACTGGCCCACGGCCGAATCGTCGCTGATCGCGTCGATCGCCTCGCCCAGCGCGTCGACGTCGACGCCGTTCGTGGTGCTCATCGGGATCCGCCCCGGGGGACTGTTCGGTCGGTAACGTGTGGTGCTGTACGGTCGGTAAAGTGGCTGTCAGTCATTGGAATTCTCCCTCTGCGGCCCTCTCTACGTGAGAGGAAATTATGTAGGCAGCTAGTGAGATGAAGGCAGCCGATGCCGGCGGGGCAGGGAGTGCTCGTCGGTCACGTCGTGCAATCAAATATCACTCGAAAGTAACGTATTGGGATCATCCGATCTCGGTTTCGGCCTCGAGCGCCAGCGGTCGCGCTCCCTGCCGATACCGTTCGAACGTCTGTTCAGCCCAGGTGCGAACCGCCATCGAGTCGGTGTCGACCATTGCCTCCAGAGAGCCGGTATTGGGCGCGTAGACGCAGAGACCGACCCGCTCGTCGAAGAGGCTGAGACCGTGCGGGGGCGGGTCGTCGTGGAGCAAGGCGGTGAGGTTTCCGCTTCGGAGCGTCCTCGTCGAGCGGTCGGGATAGGTCGAGCGAATGTAGTTCGCGACGCCGGGAAGGTCGATGATGGTCGCTTCCAACCCGTCTATGATCTGTCTGCAGAGTTCGTCTATACAGGGCTCGATCAATCCCAGTTCGAAGCCGACGAACCGGAACGTATCGCTCTCCCCGAGCAGTGCGAGAAAGCGGGATACGGGCCGGTACGGATCCTCTACGGTGGCCGGCGTCACGGCGGCATCGGCGAATTCCTCGAGTCCGCCGTCGACCTCGCCAACCGGTAGTCGCTCCCAGATATCGCGAAAGTTCTGTTCGGTCTCGAGTCGCTCGAGCAGGTCGGTGACGCCCGCCGCGACGTACGTTCCGAGTGGCGTCGCCTCGTAACAGTGGCCGTTCCGGACGACCCAGCGCCGTTCCTCGAGTGCCCGGAGCGTTCGACTGATCGTCGACGTCGATGCGCCTGTCGTCTCCCGTAACTCGGCCCGCGTTTTCGGCTCTTCCGTGAGTGACGTGAGCACCGTCACCCGGTGGGAGGAACGAGCGAGATACTCGACGTCCTCGAGTGCAGATACCATGTACTATGATAACACGACCCAGAATATGAATGCAACTGGTCCGGCGACGCTGGTGATTGAGCTACCGCGATAGCACCGGGTGGGCGAACCCACCGTCGCGAATGGACACCTTTTCAATACCGCCGGCGAACGACACAGCAGAGACGAAGCGATGCCCGAGACATCTGACCGCAAAGACGATCATATCCGCATTATCGAAGAAGAAGACGTCGAGACCTCGGGGACCGGCTTCGAGGACGTCGAACTCGTCCACGAGGCGCTGCCGGAGATCCACCGGGACGAGATCGATACGAGCGTGGACATGTTCGGACACGAACTCGCGGCCCCCATCGTCATCGAGAGCATGACCGGCGGCCACCCCAACACCACGAAGATCAACCGATCGCTCGCCGCCGCAGCCCAGGAGATGGGCGTCGCGATGGGCGTCGGCAGCCAACGCGCCGGGCTCGAACTCGACGACCCGGACCTCCTCGAGTCCTACACCGTGGTCCGCGACGTAGCCCCCGACGCGTTCCTCTACGGCAACGTCGGCGCCGCTCAGTTGCTTGAGTACGACGTAGGAGACGTCGAGCGCGCCGTAGAGATGATCGAGGCGGACGCGATGGCGATCCACCTCAACTTCCTCCAGGAGGCGGTCCAGCCCGAGGGCGACGTCGACGCCCGCGGCTGTCTCGAGGCGATCGAAACGGTCGCGAGCGAGCTTTCGGTGCCGGTGATCGTCAAGGAGACGGGCAACGGCATCGCCCGGGACACCGCCGAGCGGTTGACGGCGGCGGGCGTCGACGCCATCGACGTCGCCGGTAAGGGCGGGACGACGTGGTCGGGCATCGAGTCCTACCGGGCCGCCGCCGTCGGCGCGACCCGCCAGGAACACGTCGGGCGACGCTTCCGGGCCTGGGGCGTCCCGACGGCGGTGAGCACGCTCGAGGCCGCAAGCGTCCACGACACCGTAATCGCCAGCGGCGGCGTTCGCTCAGGCCTCGACGTGGCGAAGGCAATCGCCCTCGGTGCGCAGGCTGGCGGCCTCGCCAAACCGTTTCTCTCGCCGGCGGGACAGGGAACCGAAGCGGTCGTCGACCTCCTCGAGACCCTCCGGGTCGAACTCGAGACGGCGATGTTCGTCACGGGGTCGGAATCCGTCGCGGACCTCCGAGAGGCGGAGTACGTCGTGCTCGGGCGAACGAAGGAGTACCTCGAGGGTCGAGGGCACGGGCGCTGAGGTCCTCGAGGCGGCAACGATGCTGAGATCCCCTGGCCGGTAATGACGCCGGCGGCCCGCTTCGGCCTTCTCCGGCCATCGAGGACCCCGACAAATTACTTTCGGCGATAATCACCCAGATCCATCGACCAGTCGTACTCGTCGTACTGCAACGTCGGCGTCACGCCGGGCGGAATCACGTCGTAGCGCTCGAGGAACGACCGAATCCCGCTCGAGCCGCCGAAATCACCGCGGTACCAGAGGAAGACGCGCGGCACGCGGGCAACGCGCTCTCGTGGCTGGTAGCTCACGTTCTCCTCGAGGAACCAGTCGGTCGCGGTCTCGAGTTCCGTCTCGACGTCGGCAGGGCTGTAGACGGCCACCGGCGGACAGCTTTCGGTGCCGCAGTTCAGCGCGAAGTGGATCCGGGGATCGACCGATTCGAGCCGAAACTGGCGCTCGAAGGCCGTCGGAAACGGTCGCGGCAGGTACCCCATCCCCCAGGGATGCCTCGAGCCGCGAAGGAGTCCGTGCTGGATGTCGTTGAGACTCAGCCAGACGCCGGCGATCGGAACGCGATCCCTGGCGAAGAACTTCCAGCGGTCGAGCACACCGCCCTCGAGCAGCGAGGGATCGTCCTCGAGGAGGATCTGCACGTACGCGTTGTAGCAGTTGAGCCAGAAGGCGAGTTTCTCGGCGCGGCCGCCGAGCGCCCGGTCGAGTCGCGTTCGCTCGAGCGTGGCGAGATGGTCGCGGAGGGCGTCCCGCTCCCCGTCCGTCTTGACCGTGTAGAGGAGGTCGGCCGAGATCGAGAGCGGGTCGAGCTGGGTCGACATAACCGGTACTAGGCGAACCACGCTCTTGAACCCGTGTGACGAGCGAGCGGACAGTCGACACGGACGAACCGTTTCCGCCAGTCAATCCCGTGTTTCCCCGATTTCCCGGAAGAAATACCATCTTCTCGGCGGTAATCGGGCCTTCACGCGGGCGTCTTCGGCGTGCTGGTCGAGGTCGGCTTGTATTACGGCCGATCCGTCAGCGTCTTGTTCGTCGTCCTCGACCGTGTGCCGTCGGCCTGTACCTGCTGCCACCGCTTTTAACCCGCTCCCTGTTGAGTTCGAGGTGTGAACCGATCGAGAGGAACGTTACTCGTTCTCATCGCCATCCTCCTTCTGGTGTCGGCCCAGCTCGTCCTCCCGTACATCCAGTACGTGCTGGCCGCCGTTCTCCTCGCATTCGTGCTGACGCCGGTCCAGCGCCGCCTCGAGCAACGAACATCGCCCGCGATCGCCGCGTTTTCGCTCGTCTTGCTAGCACTACTCCTCGCCATCGTCCCCGTCGTGATCGTCGTGGCGTACGTCTTTCGCGACGCCCAGGCACTCGTCGAAGGCGCCGACGCCGATTCGCTTCCGCTCGAGCCCCTCCAGTCGGTCGCCGAGCGATTTGGAGTCGACCTCGAGTCGACGGCGATGGACTGGGCACAGTCCGCGGGGCAGACGCTCCTCGAGCGGAGTCCGGAACTGTTGGCGGGGCTCACCCACACGGCCATCGGCATCGGCGTGGCGCTCTTTTTGCTCTACTACCTCCTCCGGGATGGCGACTCCCTGCTCAGATGGCTTCGCGAGGTGACGCCGCTCCCGGACGCCGTCCAGACGAATCTCTTCGAGGCGCTCGAGAACGTGACGTGGGCGGTGCTGGCCGGTCACGTCCTCATCGCGCTGGTCCAGGGCGGACTGGCGGGAATCGGCCTGTTCGTCGTCGGCATCCCGAACTCGCTGTTCTGGACGGTCATCATGATCGTCCTCTCGCTGATTCCGATCGTCGGTTCGTTCCTGGTCTGGGGCCCCGCCGTGATCTACCTGCTCCTGATCAACCAGCCGGCGTTCGCGATTGGGCTGGCGATCTACAGTATGGTCATCGTCGGTCTCTCGGACGACTACCTGCGACCGATCGTCGTCGATCGTTACGCTGAACTCAACCCGGCCGTGATCATCGTCGGCGTCCTGGGTGGGGTCACCGCTTTCGGGTTCATGGGGCTGTTCTACGGCCCCATCGTTCTCGGCGCGCTCGTCGCCACGCTCGAGGTGTTCAGCGACGATTACGGGTCGTTGTAGGAACCGACGGACGAACGGCGTCGCCACGCATTTGGGCGCGAGACACCGCTTCTCGAGACGAAGACCCAGCACTTCTCGAGAAATCACCACCTTCGGCACGTTTTTCGGGGTTCGACTCCCACCAGCGGGTATGACAGCCGTCACGCTCGGCCCCGAAGGGACCTATTCGCATCGCGCGACGCGAGCGCTCGACGACGACGTCGTCTTCCGCCAGTCGGTCACCGACATCGTCGCCGCCGTCGCCGCCGGCGAGTTCGACCGCGGGGTGATCCCCATCGAGAACAGCATCGAGGGGAGCGTCACCGAGAGCCAGGACGCCCTCGCGGAGTACGACGTCGCCGTCGTCCGCGAGATCGTCACGCCGATCCGCCACGCCCTGCTCGCCCAGGGACCAAACTTCGACACCATCGCCAGCCACTCCCAGGCGCTCGCCCAGTGTCGTTCCTACCTCGAGTCCGAGTACCCCGACGCGACCCTCGAGGCCGTCTCGAGCACGGCCCAGGGCGTCGAATATGCTCGCGAAAATCCCTCGGTCGCGGGCATCGCCCACCCCGCCACGGCGGGCGACGACCTCGAGGTCCTCGCCGCCGACATCCAGGACCAGACGTCGAACGCGACGCGGTTTTTCGCACTCGCACCCGCCTCCGAGCGCTCGGAGGCCGGCGGGAAGACCTCGCTCGTCGTCTACCCGAACGCGAACTATCCTGGACTGCTCCTCGAACTCCTCGAGCCGTTCGCCGACCGCGACATCAACCTGAGTCGGGTCGAATCACGTCCGAGCGGGGAGCGACTCGGCGACTACGTCTTCCACATGGACGTCGACGCCGGCCTCTACGAGGAGCGCACCCAGGCGGCCCTCGCCGACCTGGAGGCCCTCGCCGAGAGGGGGTGGGTTCGCCGACTGGGCTCGTACGACCTCGAGCACGTCGTCGAGTGAGATTGTACGTGGTTGAGTGAAAGTGTACGACCTCGAGCACGCGGTCGAGTGTACGAAACCCGCGCGACCCTGCCAGTTCTGTCGTCCTCGCCGGGGCACAATTTATCCTCTTCGAGCGCCTATCGACTCGCATGCGACGCAATCCGTTCGACGACCTCGAGGAGATGCTCGACCGAGTCAGCAAGCAATTCGAAACGGGCGTCGGCGGTAGCGGCCTCTCGTTTCCGGGTTCGGTCGCCGTCGACGTGGCCGATCACCGCGACGAGTACGTCGTGACGGCCGACCTCCCTGGCTTCGAGACTGAGGACATCGAGTTGACGCTCGTCGAGGGGACGCTCCGTCTCGAGGCCGAACAGGAGACCGACCGCACCGACGAGCACGATCGCTACCTCCGCCGAGAGCGCTCGCGCCAGTCCGTCAGTCGACGGCTTCACCTCCCCGAACCGGTCGACGAAGAGGGCATAACGGCCAACTACAACAACGGCGTACTCACCGTGACGCTGCCGAAACTCGAGCAGAGCGACGACTCGAAGCGAATCGACATCGATTAGGGAATCGCGACAGCTACCGTTTCCGACGATTTTCCCAGAAATGCGCCCTCGAGCCGTCGGCCTCGCTCGCACTCAGACGAGCATTTCGTCGAACGCCGCCAGTCGTTCGATCCGGTAGGTCGCTCTGGTCGTACGAATGACGAACGCTCGAGGGCGTTCACCGTGTTCCTCTCGGTAGGGCTGATAGGCGAGGTCGTGAACCTCGCCCAGAAATGTCTGAAAGGTAGACCCGCCGGTTTGAGTGCACGCTTCGGCCCCGTCGTTGTGGACCGCGAAGCGAACGAGTCGCTTCGATTTCTCGCTGAGGCGGTCGTACGGGACGACCGCGATAGCGTACCCGGAATCGGGCTCCGTGCTCGAGAGTTCCAACGCTCCCCACAATCCCTCGTCTTCACAGCGTCCGCGCTCTCGAAGCCATTCGGGTGGGTCCTCGACTGTGGCCGGCCCGTTCTCGGCCCCGTCTGCGCTGGATAGACAGCCGGATCCGAGCGAGAGACAGACGAGGACTCCGCCGAGGACGCGGCGTCGCTGCATGGACGTCTGTTTCTGCGGTACTCGAGAAAAACGTTCGGGTTGTCCGACACGTTCAGTCGAGTCGACCAACGCGGTGCGACGACGAGGCGGGGACTCGCTCCGGACGGCTCAGATCGGCACGCCGAACGCGCCGACGTTGAGTCCCAGGACCGCATTGAGCACGAACAGGATCACCAGTGCCGACAGCCAGGCGACCACGCCGATGGTTGCGGCAGTCACCCAGCCGCCGGGGTAGCGCCAGTTGATCACGCCGATCCAGACGATCAGGGCGATGATCGGCCCCAGGAGCGGAATCCAGGACGTGAGCGCCCACGCGATGGCGCCGATGATAGCCGTCACGATTGCGTGCTCGTAACTGTGGGCGTCGATGACGACGCTCGCGGCGAGGTAGATTGCCAGGCCGCCAACCAGTAGTGCGACGATGAACGCGACCAGTGCGCTGATGAGTGGTGCCATTGTGGTTCGTAGTTCCGACGGCGTACGTATATAAAGCGGCGACGGTTGCATCGGTTTTTGATCGTTCCATCTTGTTCCCGTTCCCCTGCCGCAGTCTAGCGGTTTCACTCTTGAGAACGGTCCCACTTCGTCCCCTCGAGTCGGTTCGAAACCGAACCGGAACGGACTCCCTGCTTCGGACGCCTGCCTCGAGGCGGGAGAGAATCGTCTGTTTGTCCGCCAATGGAAAGGTATAGAACCTCGCCTCCGCCAATCCTATATAAGCAAATGAGCGACTCGGGATACGACCACGCGACGGTCGAACGACGCTGGCAGGAGGCGTGGGACGACGCGAACGTGTACCGAACGCCCGACGACATCGAGGATCCGACGTACGTCCTGGGGATGTACCCCTACCCCTCGGGCAAACTCCACATGGGCCACGTTCGAAATTACACGATCACCGACGCCTACGCCCGCTACCGACGGATGCGCGGCGACGATGTGCTCCACCCGATGGGGTGGGACGCCTTCGGGCTCCCCGCCGAGAACGCGGCCAAAGAGCGCGACACCAACCCGCGCGACTGGACGTTCGACTGCATCGACACCATGCGCGGGCAGATGGAATCGATGGGATTTGGCTACGACTGGGACCGCGAGATCGCCACCTGCACCCCCGAGTACTACCGCTGGAACCAGTGGCTGTTCACCCGCTTCCACGAGGAGGGCCTGGTCGAGCAACGGGACGCCGAGGTCAACTGGTGTCCCCACTGCGAGACCGTCCTGGCCGACGAGCAAGTCGAGGGCGAGGCGGAACTCTGCTGGCGCTGTGACACCCCTGTCGAGACCCGCGAACTCGAGCAGTGGTTCCTCCGAATTACGGAGTACGCCGACGAGTTGCTCGAGGCCATCGACGACCTGGAGGGGTGGCCGAACTCGGTCCGCCAGATGCAGCGCAACTGGATCGGTCGCCAGCACGGGACGGAACTCGATTTCGAAATCGAAGGCCACGGGGACGTCCGGGCGTTCACCACGCGCGTCGACACGCTCTTTGGCGCGACGTACTTCGCGCTCGCCCCGGACCACCCGATCAGCCAGAAACTGGCCGAGGAGGACGAGGAGGTCCGCCACTTCGTCGAACACGAGGCCGATCCCGAGGGCGACGAACCGAACGGTGTCGCCACCGACCTGTCCGCCACCAACCCCGCCACGGGCGAGGAGATTCCGGTCTACGTCGCCGACTTCGTCCTCTCGGACGTCGGGACCGGCGCGCTGATGGCCGTGCCGGGCCACGACGAGCGCGACCACGCGTTCGCGACGAAGATGGGCGAGGACATCGTTCCCGTCGTCGCTCCCGAACCAGAGAACTGGGACGGCGAGACGGTACCCGACGCACCGGACGTGAGTGAGGGAGCCTACACCGACGACGGCGTCCTCGTCAACTCGGGCGAATACTCGGGTCTCGACAGCGAAACCGCACGCGAGCGCCTGACCGAAGAGATCGAGAGCGCCGAGCACGCCACCCAGTACCAACTCAGAGACTGGGGCATATCGAGACAGCGCTACTGGGGGACGCCGATTCCGGTCGTCCACTGTGAGGAGTGCGGCCCCGTGATGGTTCCCGAGGAGGACCTGCCCGTCGAGTTACCGGAGTTCATCAACACCACCGGGAACCCGCTGGACGCCGCCGAGGAGTGGAAGGAAACGACTTGCCCGGACTGCGGCGGTTCCGCTGAACGGGAGACGGACACGATGGACACCTTCGTCGACTCCTCGTGGTACTTCCTCCGGTACGTCTCGCCCGACCTCGAGGACGCTCCCTTCGACCTCGAACGGGCCAACGACTGGATGCCGGTCGACCAGTACGTCGGCGGCATCGAGCACGCCGTGATGCACCTGCTGTACTCGCGGTTCTTCACGAAGGTGCTCTCCGACCACGAGGGCCTCGAGCACCGCGAGCCGTTCACGAACCTGCTCGCCCAAGGGATGGTCCAGCTCGAGGGCGAGAAGATGTCCAAGTCGAAGGGCAACACTGTCTCGCCCCAGCGGATCGTCGAGGAGTACGGCGCGGATACCGCCCGCCTGTTCATGATGCAGGCCGCCCAGCCCGAGCGCGACTTCGACTGGAGCGAGGAGGGCGTCCGGTCGACCTACGCGTTCCTCACGCGATTGCGGGGGATGGTCCAGGACTACGTCGCGGACGCGCCCGCGGGCGAAGACGACGCCGTCGCGAGCTACGTCGAGAGCGAAATCGACGCGACGCTCGCTATCGCCGCCGAGAAGTACGCCGACCTGACGTTCAACCGCGCGCTTCGCGAGACCCAGGACCTGGTCCGAACGCTCCGGCAGTACGCCGACTACGCCGAACCGCACGCCGAGACCTACGAGCGCGGGCTGTCGGCCGTCGTTCGTCTGCTTGCGCCGGTCGCGCCCCACCTCGCGGAGGAACTCTACGAGCAACTCGAGGGCGAGGACAGCGGCTTCGTCGTCGAGGCCGCCTGGCCGACCGCGACGGTCGACCGCGATCACGTCGAGAAACGGCGCAAACTCGTCGAGAACACCCGCGAGGACGTTCGCCAGATCGTCGACGTGGCCGGTATCGACGACCCGCAAGAAATCGACGTCGTCGTCGCCCCCGACTGGAAGTACGACGCCCTCGAGATCGCGGTCGAGAGCGACGCGGACAACCTGATCGGCGAACTCATGCAGGAATCGCACATCCGCGAGCAGGGCGACGCCGCGGCCAGTTACGGTCAGGACCTGCAAGTAGAGCGGGAGGCGCTCTCGACGACGCTCGACCCCGACGAGGAACACGCGGCTCTCGAGTCGGCGGCCTGGCTGATCGAACGAGAGTTCGACGCGCCAGTCAGCGTGGTTCGCGCCGAAGACGCCGACGATTCGGTGCTCTCGAACGCGGAGCCAGGCCGGCCGGCGATCGAAATCGAGGAGTAGCGCTCGAGGTTCTGAAATACCGGAATTGATGACAGGTCCGGCCTGTCACCACGCCAGTACTTTATCGTTCTCGAGAGTAGGATCGAGCATGAGACGACGGCTCGCCGGCGACTGCGACGTCCAGCGAACTCGAATCCGACCGCCGAACGCGACCTCCTTCCGGGCCATCGACGGGTCGATTATCGAGGGATCGGTGTGAATCGGGACGCTCGAGGAGGGGATTCTCGTGACGCCACTGCCGAGGAGAGTGACGGCTACGAGCCACAGGAACTCGAGGCCCGCTGGCGCGAGCGGTGGGTGGAGTCGGGTCGGTACGAGGCCGATCCGGACGGTCGAGACCCGTCGGAAGCGACGTTCGTGACCGTCCCCTACCCGTACCCGAACGGTGGCATGCACATCGGCCACGCGCGCACGTACACCGTCCCCGACGCGTACGCCCGCTACCGGCGTCAGCGGGGCGACAACGTCCTCTTCCCCATTGCGTGGCACGTCACCGGCACGCCCATTGTCGGCGCCGTCGAGCGACTGAAGCGCGGCGACGCCCACCAGCTCGACAGCCTGCGAAACGCCTTCGGGGTACCTGAATCCGACCTCCGGGACCTCGAGACGCCGATGGGATTTGCCCGATATTTCATCGAGAACCACTACGAGGCTGGGATGCGTCGCCTCGGGCTGTCGATCGACTGGCGCCGGGAGTTCACCACCGAAGACGAGCGCTATTCGCGATTTATCGCCTGGCAGTACGAGACCTTGCACGAGCGCGGCCTCCTCGAGAAGGGGCTGCACCCGGTGAACTACTGTACGAACGAGGAACAGCCGGTCACGACACACGACATCTACGAGGGCGAGGACGCCGAGTTCCAGGAGTACACGCTGATTGCGTTCCGCGCCGCGAGCGACGACTCGAGTGGAGCGGGCGGCGAGGCGGAACTGGGAGCGGAGAGCGAACGCACCGTCTACCCGATGGCAACCCTGCGCCCCGAGACCGTCCGCGGGGTCACGAACGCCTTCGTCGACCCCGACGCGACCTACGCTCGAGCGATCGTGGACGGCGAGGAGTGGGTCGTCTCGCTCGAGGCGACCGAGAAACTCGCGTTGCAGGCGCGCGAGGTCGAGGTGCTCGAGACCGTTCCAGGAACCGAAGTCGTCGGCACCCGCGTCCGGAACCCCGTCACCGACGAGGAGATCGTCGTCCTCCCGGCCGATTTCGTGGACACCGACAGCGCCACCGGCGTTGTCATGTCCGTCCCCGCCCACTCGGCCGACGACTGGGTCGCCCTCGAGGCGTCGAAAGCCCGCACCGACGACCTGAGAGCGTACGGTCTCGACCCCGAGGCGGTGCGGGCTATCGAACCGCGGGCCGTCCTGACCCTCGAGGGCTACGGCGAGTTCCCCGCAGCGGACGCCGTCGCCGAGTACGGCATCGAATCCCCGGACGATCCCGAACTCGAGGCGGCTACCGAGGAACTGTACACCCGCGAGTTCCACCGGGGCGAACTGAACGAGGACTACGGCGAGTTCGCCGGCAGGGTGGTCGAGGACGTCCGTGAGGAACTCGACGCGCACTACCGAGAGCAGGGGGCTTTCGACGCGATGTACGACTTCGCCGAGACGGTCGTCTGTCGCTGTGGCGGACGCGTCGAGGTCGCCGAACAGGACACCTGGTTCCTGCGGTACGACGACGCGGGGTGGCGCGAGAAGGCCCACCGGGCCGTCGCGAACCTGGACGCGATTCCCGAGAACACCCGTGAGCAGTACGACCACACGATCGAGTGGCTCGAGGAGTGGCCCTGCATCCGCAACTACGGACTCGGGACGAGACTGCCGTGGGACGACGCGTTCGTCATCGAACCGCTGTCGGACTCGACCATCTACACGGCTTACTACACCATCGCCCACCGGATTCGTGACGTCCCGGTCGAGGATCTGACCCGCGAGTTCTTCGATACGCTCTTGCTGGGGCCCGAATCCGTCGACGAACCCGACGAGCGCGCCCTGGACCTGCGCCAGGAGTTCGAGTACTGGTACCCCGTCGACTACCGGTGTTCGGGCAACGACCTGATCTCGAACCACCTGACGTTCTTCCTCTCCCACCACGCCGAGCTGTTCGAGCAGGCGAAGTGGCCGCGGGGAATCACCGTCATGGGCATGGGCCTGCTCGAGGGTGAGTCGATGAGTTCCTCGCGGGGACACGTCGTCCTCCCCGGCGAGGCCATCGAGCGCTACGGGGCCGACACCGTGCGCTTCTTCCTGCTCAACAGCGCCGAACCCTGGCAGGACTACGACTGGCGGGCCGAGGCCGTCGCCGCGACGCGCGATCAACTCGAGCGCTTCTGGAACCGCGCCGTGGACCTGATCGACGGACCGGCAGGCGAACGGGACCTCGAGCGGATCGACCGCTGGCTCCTCGCCCACCTCCAGGAGACGGTTCGCGAGGTCACCGACGCGATGGACCGATTCGAGACCCGGAACGCCAGTCAGACGGCCTTCTACCGCTTCGAGGAGCACCTGAAGTGGTACCGCCGCCGGGCGGGCCTCGAGCGTGCGGGCGCGCGATGGACCCTGCGAACTGTCCTCGAGACGCGACTGCGCCTGCTCGCGCCCGTCATCCCGTTCGCGGCGAACGAACTCCACGAGCGACTGACAGGCGAACCAGCCGAGGACGTGCCGTGGCCCGAGCCGGTGCCCGAATTCGATGACTCGAGCGTGATTGCCGAGGAACGACTGGTGAGAGCGCTGCTCGAGGACGTTCGCGACATCGTCGACGTGACCGACACCGATCCCGAGACGATTCGCGTCTACGTCGCGGCCGACTGGAAACGCGAGGTGTTCGGCACTGTCGTGGAAACCGGCCCGGACCAGGGGGCCGTGATGGAGCAGGTCATGCAAAATCCTGCCCACCGGGACCGAGGGGACGCCGTCAACGGCCTCGTGGGCGACCTCGTCTCGTTCGTCCGCGAGCGCGAGGACGCAGCACTCGAGACGCTCGCCGGGATCGACGAGCGAGCCGTCTACGAGGCGTCCGCGGCCTTCCTCGAGAGCGAGTTCGACGCCGACGTCGGAATCGACACTGAGGACGGCGATCCGATCGATCCCGCCGGCAAAGCGAGCTTGGCTCGACCGTTCCGCCCGGCGATCTACCTCGAGTAGGCCGTTTTACGTTCGATCCCGTGTCCGCTTTTTCATTCGAGCACACTCGTTCGAGGCCGCAGCCTCTGTGCACTCGTTACCGGTCCGAACTCCGCGCACTCGCTCCCGATTCAGGCTCCCGATCGAGTTCGTATAACGCTTCGATACATTCACCTGAACTAATTGGTTCCTGAGTGATTTATCCCCGCAGGTAACGTAGAGACGCATATGAATAACGCCGCTGCGACCGACCCCTCGGCGCCGACGAAAGCGCTCCGGTCCGTCCCGCTCCGGGTGCTCGTTCGACCGTTCCTCGAACGAGCGGTCGCTCCCTCGCATCGACCATGACCGAACAGCGAATCCTTCACCCCGAGTCGACGACCGCCGAGACGGAACCGGCGTCCCTCCCGTGGCTGCCACACCCCTTCTCGATGGTGTGGCGCGACGGGGCCTTCCTCCACTGGCCCGTCGACCCGGACCGTCTCCGGCCGCACGTTCCCGATCGGTTCGACCTCGAGACTGTCGAGGATCGGGCCTGGCTCTCGATCGTCCCGTTCGTCCTCGCTCAGGCGGGCGTTCGAGACACGCCGAGCGCGATGCGCGTCACGCGTCCCGAACTCAACCTCCGGACGTACGTTCGCTACCGGGACGTCTCCGGGCTGTACTTCTTCAGCATCGACATCGACGGCCCGTGGCTGGCGTTCCTCGCTCGCTGGGGACTCGATGTCCCCTGCTTCGACGCCCGCCAGCGCGTCGACGGAACCGACGGCAGAGTCACGTTCTCGAGCGAGCGCGACGACCCGAGTGGGGGGCCCGCGCGCTTCGACGCGGAGTACCGACCGGTTGCGCCCCCGACTCGCGCGAGGCCCGACTCGCTCACCCACTGGCTCACCGAACGCCGACGGATGCTCGTCCCCTACGGCGATCGAACGCTCGTCGCCGAGATTGCCCACGAACCCTGGTCGCTCGCCCCGGCGGAGGTGACGATCCACGAGAACGACCTGTTCGAGGCGGCGGACGTGCCGACACCCGCCGGCGACCCGCTCGCTCACTACTGCGAGCGACTCGAGATAACGGGGTCAATTCCGCGGTTTCTTTGATCGCTCTCGGGTCCGGTTTTCGACGCTCGAGGTGGTTGTGGAATTTGGGTTCTGGGTCGTGGGATTTGCGCTCTGAATTCTGAGACCACGACAAACCGAAGGTGAAATACTGTGCCATCCTGATTGTACCGCCATGGTCGAGGTCCGTTTCGAAGACGTGCTGGCGGCCCGGGAGCGCTTCGACGACGAGTCGGTCGTTCGCGAGACGCCGCTCGAGTCCAACCGATCGCTGAGCGGAATGGCCGACGCGACGGTGTTCCTGAAGATGGAACACCTCCAGCGAACGGGCTCGTTCAAGACGCGAGGCGCCTACAACAAGCTCGTTCAGGTGGCCGAGGAGGGCACCGTCGACCGCGTCGTCGCCGCCAGTGCGGGCAACCACGCCCAGGGTGTGGCCCTCGCCGCGACCAAGACGGGCCTCGAGTCGACCATCGTCATGCCGAAGAACGCGCCGCAGGCGAAGGTCAACGCCACCCGGAGCTACGGCGGCGACGTCGAACTCCACGGTAACGACTTCCAGGAGGCGATGGCCCACGCGAAGACGCTCACCGAAGCCGAGAACGTCGGCTTCGTCCACGCCTACGACGACCCCGACATCGTCGCCGGACAGGGGACGCTGGGACTCGAGATCCACGAGGCTCTCCCCGAGGTCGATACCGTCATCGTGCCGATCGGCGGCGGCGGCATGATCGGCGGCATCGCTACCGCGCTCGCCGGCCTCGACCCCGAAATCCGCGTCGTCGGCGTGCAGGCGGATTCCGCCGCGACGGTGCCCGACAGCCTCGACAAGGGCTTTCCACAGGGGATCGACGACCCGAACACCATCGCCGACGGGATCGCCACGGGCGGCATCTCGGAACTCACCTTCGAGATCATCCGCGAGCACGTCGACGAGGTCGTCACCGTCACCGACGACCAGATCGCCCAGAGCACGCTCGTGCTCTTAGAGCGAGCCAAACAGCTCGTCGAGGGGGCCGGCGCCGCCTCGGTCGCAGCGCTGCTCTCGCCCGACCTCGACGTCAGCGGCGAGACCGTCGTTCCGGTGCTCGGCGGCGGCAACATCGACATCTCCATGCTCCAGACGGTCCTCGAGCACGCGCTGACCGACCGCGACCAGCTGTTGCGACTGCGCGTCCGCATCGCCGATCAGCCCGGCAAGATGGAGGAGATCTCGGGCGTGATCTCGGGCCTTGGAGCGAACATCCGGACCGTCCGCCACGACCGAGCCGTCGGCGACCTCCGGGTGGGGGAGGCTTACCTCGTCTTCCAGGTCGTCACCAGCGGCCGCGAGCACGCTAAAGAGGTCCTCGACGCGATCGAATCGCGCGGGTACGACGCCACTCGCGTGGACTGACGCCGCCTCGCTCGAGGTCTCGCACACCCCGTCGGTCGGCGCAATACCTGCCCGTTTTTATATCTCGATTGGATTTGCTCTAGTATAATGGTCGTCGGAGACATTTCGACTGGAACGGACGTACTCGTCATCGGTGCGGGCCCAGCAGGCTACGTGGCCGCGATTCGGGCCGGCCAACTCGACCTCGACGTCACGCTCGTCGAGAAAGAGGCCTACGGGGGAACCTGCCTCAACCACGGCTGTATCCCTTCGAAGGCGCTCATCACCGCCAGCGACCTGGCCCACGAGGCCGGCAACGCCGAGGAGATGGGCATCCACGCCGACCCGGCCATCGACCTCGAGGGAATGGTCTCCTGGAAGGACGGCGTCGTCGATCAACTGACCAGCGGCGTCGAGAAGCTCTGTAAGGCCAACGGGGTCAACCTCATGGAGGGGATCGCCCACTTCGACGGCGAGAACACGGTTCGCGTCTCCCACGGCGGCGAGGGTCAGGGCAGCGAATCCATCGACTTCGAACACGCGATCGTCGCCACCGGCTCTCGCCCGATCGAGATCCCGAACTTCTCGTACGACGACGAGCCCGTACTCAACTCGCGGCAGGCCCTCGCGCTCGACTCGGTCCCCGACTCGCTGGTCGTCGTCGGGGCCGGCTACATCGGGATGGAACTCGCGACCGTCTTCGCGAAACTCGGCACCGACGTAACCGTCGTCGAGATGCTCGACGAGGCGCTCAATGGCTTCGACCCCGACCTCGCCCGTCCGGTCAAAAAACGCGCGAAAGACCTCGGGATCGACTTCCACTTCGAGTACGGAGCCTCTCGCTGGAGCGAGCACGGCAACGGCATTCGCGTCGAGGCCACCTCCGAGGAGGGCGAGGACACGCTCGAGATCGACGCCGAGAAGGTCCTCGTGGCCGTCGGCCGCGCACCCGTCTCCGATACGCTCGAACTCGAGGCCGCCGGCATCGAAACCGACGAACGGGGCTTCATCCCGACCGACGACCGCGGACGGACGAACGTCGAGCACATCTTCGCCGTCGGCGACGTCGCTGGCGAACCGATGCTCGCCCACGCCGGCAGCAAGGAGGGCCAGGTCGCCGCCGAGGTCATCGCTGGCGAACCCTCGGCGCTCGACTACCAGGCGATGCCCGCAGCCGTCTTCACGGATCCTGAAATCGGTACCGTCGGCATGACCGAGATGGAGGCCGAGGAGATAGGTTTCGAGACGGTCTCCGGGAAGTTCCCGTTCCAGGCTAGCGGCCGTGCGCTCACCACTGGCCACACCGACGGCTTCGTCAAGATCGTCGCCGACGAGGACGCCGGGTTCGTTCTGGGCGCCCAGATCGTCGGCCCCGAGGCCTCCGAACTGATCGCCGAACTCGGTCTCGCCATCGAACTCGGAGCCACCCTCGAGGACGTCGCGGCCACGATTCACACCCACCCGACGCTCTCGGAAGCCGTGATGGAAGCCGCCGAAAACGCGCTCGGACACGCGATTCACACGCTGAACCGGTGACCGGTATCAGATGACCGCTGACCGCTAACCGACCGACATCGCTCGTTGCTGTTCGTCGCTGCTCACCGTTGTTCATCGTCGCTCGTCCTTTCTGCTTCCCCTCACACTCGAGCAACCGTTCGCTTCGTCAGCCGTGGAACTCGAGAAGCCGTTGCACTCAGACGACCTCGAGCGCCCCCTTCATCCCACGGTGACGGTGGGGAGTGCAGTAGTAGGTGTAGACACCCGGCTCGTCGAACGTGAACGAGAACGTTTCCCCCTCGCCGTACTGCTCGCCACTCTCGAACGCACCGTCGGTGTCGACCACGTCGTGTCGACCGCCCGCACCCGTCCACTCCCAGGTGACCGTCGAGCCAGCCTCGACGCGAACAGCCCGTGGGGCGTATCCCATCCCCTCGCGACCGGTGCCGACCGCGACGACCAGCTCTTCCTCGCTGGCCTCCGTCCAGTCGACGGTTCCCGGATGATCGATCCCGTCGAGGTGTCCATCGAAATGGGGCTCGTCGTCCTCGGCGACGAACGATTCGCCCTCGTAGTAGTCGCCGTCGTCACCGCCCCCGAAGAGACACCCCGATAGTCCCGCGGTCGCCACGAGTCCGATTCCCTCGAGAACCCGCCGCCTGGTCGCTCGCTTACGCATATACCTAGGCGTTCGGCTTCGTGGCCATAGCTCTCTCGCTCTCGCTCCCGCTGTACAACGTATGTCAACGTCTTCTTACGCGTGCACGTACGACCTACACCGTACGCGGGTACCACTCGATCCGACCCCACCTGCCAGGGAGGGATGACCGATCGACCTCCGCCCGCGGGACACCACTCGACGAGCAGCCGCGCCGTTCGACGGACCTGCCCCCGAATCAGGGGATACATTTATTATCATTTTGACGTTCCTCGAGCACCCGTGATCGGTGAAAAACCGTGCCATGGTAGCGGGCTCCCACGGAGCTATCGGTTCGATGGCCTTATATACTAACCCTCTCCTCGAATAGAATGCAAACGACGTGGCCCACGCGGCCACGTCCCCTCTGGCCGTTTCCCGGCACGGAGGTTGGCACTGCATTCCACCCTTACACTGGGCGTCGAACCGATCCGACGACCTTAAGTGTGTAAGCCAACTCGGATTGGACGCAAACGTGGTCGGCCTCGCCGGCCACACCAATCCAACGGCCTTATATACTTAGGGGCGTTCAGATTGGAACGCGAACGCCTCGCCGGATGCGACTTCCGGTCGGGCCGCGATCCGATGCCCTTAAGTGTGTAAGGCGACTCGGATTGGATGTGAACGAGGTCGGCTTCGCCGGCTTCGATCCGATCCGACGCCCTTAAGTAAACGAGGGCATTCGGATGCAAACGCAAAGAACGCGTGATCGATGGGGCGTTCAACTCGCTCCATCATCTCGGGCTCGGTTCGAAGGGGTTATGTACCCCGGACGACCTACAATGTAGTCCGAAGGAAATGAGGATCTCACCCCTGCGGTCCGCCGTACAGATGGGATCTGATGTTAGCCTTGGTAGTTCGGTGACGCTCGATCGGTTTATCGAGGTTGGTCACCGAACGGACCCATTTAGTGTGAGTGTGTACCTACATTCACCGCCAACTCCTCCAGCTCTGCTGGAGGGATAGCATTCCGGTTGATCCTGCCGGAGGTCATTGCTATTGGAGTCCGATTTAGCCATGCTAGTCGCACGAGTTCAGACTCGTGGCAGATAGCTCAGTAACACGTGGCCAAACTACCCTGTTGAGGGCGATAACCTCGGGAAACTGAGGCTAATAGCCCATACGGCTCGATGCCTGGAACTGGCTCGAGCTCGAAATGCTCAGGCGCGACAGGATGTGGCTGCGGCCGATTAGGTAGACGGTGGGGTAACGGCCCACCGTGCCGATAATCGGTACGGGTTGTGAGAGCAAGAGCCCGGAGACGGAATCTGAGACAAGATTCCGGGCCCTACGGGGCGCAGCAGGCGCGAAACCTTTACACTGCACGACAGTGCGATAAGGGGACTCCAAGTGCGAGGGCATATAGTCCTCGCTTTTGTGTACCGTAAGGTGGTACACGAATAAGGGCTGGGCAAGACCGGTGCCAGCCGCCGCGGTAATACCGGCAGCCCAAGTGATGACCGCTATTATTGGGCCTAAAGCGTCCGTAGCTGGCCGTACAAGTCCGTCGGGAAATCTACTCGCTTAACGAGTAGACGTCCGGCGGAAACTGTTCGGCTAGGGACCGGAAGACCTGAGGGGTACGTCTGGGGTAGGAGTGAAATCCCGTAATCCTGGACGGACCACCGGTGGCGAAAGCGCCTCAGGAAGACGGATCCGACAGTGAGGGACGAAAGCTCGGGTCACGAACCGGATTAGATACCCGGGTAGTCCGAGCCGTAAACGATGTCTGCTAGGTGTGACGCTGGCTACGAGCCAGCGTTGTGCCGTAGGGAAGCCGTGAAGCAGACCGCCTGGGAAGTACGTCCGCAAGGATGAAACTTAAAGGAATTGGCGGGGGAGCACTACAACCGGAGGAGCCTGCGGTTTAATTGGACTCAACGCCGGACATCTCACCAGCACCGACAGTATGCTGTGAAGCTCAGTGTGATGAGCTTAGTGGAGCTACTGAGAGGAGGTGCATGGCCGCCGTCAGCTCGTACCGTGAGGCGTCCTGTTAAGTCAGGCAACGAGCGAGACCCGCACTCCTAATTGCCAGCAACACCCTTGTGGTGGTTGGGTACATTAGGAGGACTGCCAGTGCCAAACTGGAGGAAGGAACGGGCAACGGTAGGTCAGTATGCCCCGAATGTGCTGGGCTACACGCGGGCTACAATGGTCGAGACAGTGGGATGCTACGCCGAGAGGCGACGCTAATCTCCTAAACTCGATCGTAGTTCGGATTGCGGGTTGAAACTCACCCGCATGAAGCTGGATTCGGTAGTAATCGCGCCTCAGAAGGGCGCGGTGAATACGTCCCTGCTCCTTGCACACACCGCCCGTCAAAGCACCCGAGTGAGGTCCGGATGAGGCCGGCGTAACGCCGGTCGAATCTGGGCTTCGCAAGGGGGCTTAAGTCGTAACAAGGTAGCCGTAGGGGAATCTGCGGCTGGATCACCTCCACAGACCGGGACTGGGGCGACGCCCCAGCCCACACGCGGTCCGTTCACCGACCGCTCGATCGGCCGAGCGAGCACCTTTGAACTACCAAGGCTAACGTTGTGCCCCCGAGAGGGGGTGGGCCCATAGCTCAGTGGTAGAGTGCCTCCTTTGCAAGGAGGATGCCCAGGGTTCGAATCCCTGTGGGTCCATCTCTCGGGTGACGATCGTTGTACTCTTTCGAGTACGGCGTCTGATCCCGAATGAACCGATGCACCACCCCGCGTAAGCGTGGGTGGGAAGGGTCGATGTCACCAGCCGTCTACTGGTGGCAGATGAGACCGTGTGTACGTGTAGTCCAGGCGTCCACTGGACCCGTTCCCGGGTCACAACCGCTGCATTCTGTGCAGCACCGATCCGAAAG